>CAWCMX010000001.1:0-1812083 GCA_963796755.1 uncultured Acidimicrobiia bacterium | reverse complement strand
TCTTGTTCCCGACGATGATGGTCTCACCCTTTGGTTCTCGGTCGTCAGGTGCCTGACCTCGCCGAGACTGTGCCGTCGATCGAAACGACCGTCGCGGTCCAGGCGTTGTCGGAAAGCCCAACCGAAACGGTCTGAGCTGAGCGCTCAGTCACCCCCAGCCCCCGACGCTTCACCACCCAGGGCCAGCAGGTCCTGGAGGGCCAAAGCGGTTCGATCTTGCGGCGACAGCCGCGTAGAGTTGCCACGCCGCCAGCCTATGGCAACTATCCAGTGCCGACTGGACATTACATTCGCACCCGTGCTCGACGGCCGCGGTTCGGGGTCTCTCGATCACGCGGACGGGAGCCCGCGAAATCTGCGAACAAGTCGCCCGGTAGACGGTGGCGAAGCTGCCAGGTGATGCCGATGGGCCTGTTCGCTCTCATGTGAGACGTGGGTGGCTGGGCCGAGGCACCCCAAAAGGAGCTGATCTGCTCACACTAGCTGAGCGAACAGCACAACGCTTGTTCCGTGTTCGGCCTGTGTGACGTAGCCATGGCTGGTAGCGCTATCGACACAGGTTGAGGATCTACTTTCCCAATGGATCAGGCTCCGGGCTGATCGCGTAGTCGCGGGACCGGGTGGTCGGCGAGAACGGCAACCAGCCGACTGTCGAGGGCTAAGGAAGAGGTCGCTCTGGCTGTTCTCGTCCCACCACATGCCGCACTGCCAGGTGGGCGGTTTGACGCCAGCGCCAATGTTGAACGCGGCCAAAAAACACCGTCCGGGTGTACCGGGCGTGGATGGCGAAGCGGAACGTCGCGAATACCCGAAGCTGCAACTACGTGGTCGACGCGCTCCGGCAGCAGGTCGAGCAGCTCGACAAGCTCGTGCTGTACCTGTGGATTGCTCCAGAGCTCCGCGGTACCGTCGGCGAGGACACGCAGGCGATCTGAGGGTGGTGAGTGAAGCGATCAGCATCGCGCCGAACCTACTCGTCCACGCATCGTGGCGGTATTGAGACTGCTGCCCGGTTCACCAGCGATCTGTATGTATCCGAGTCGCTCGCGATCGTCGACGTCCAGGAAAGCTCCCTGATCGCGGAGCGCCGCTTCCGGCCGGGTATCGGCGGGTCCAGCTGCTGCTCGACGAAGCGTGCTCCAGCTACGGTTGCTTGCGTAAACATCTTCAGTTTTTGAGGCCCGGTTCTTCGAAGGACCCCTTGTGAAGGAAACGTCGCCCGAGCCATCTTGCAGCCGTTGAGTGCCAATCTACAATGGGAATCGCTTGACGAATACTTCGAAGGACGATGCTCACGGTGCCACCGGATCGAGCTCCATGTGACATCCGGCTGGCAGGAATGGGAAGTCAGACTCGATCTGGCGTTCGACATCGCGTCGGCTGCCTCCGAGTAGAGCTCGAAATCGGCGGTCGAATCTGAACTCGCGGCGATGATTGCCGACGAAGTCGAGCACTGTACACAGCGCCTTTCCGCGAGCTCGCCTCAACCCGCTGCCCGAGTTGCTGCAGGAACAGAGTTGTGTGGGACGCAGAAGCAGCAACGTGTCGATGTGCGGAACATCGATGCCCTCGTTGAAAAGGCTCGACGGCGAAGACAGCGTTGACTCGTCCTCCCGTCGAGGTTGCGTAGTGCTGCTGTTCGCTCTTCCAACGGGCTTTCTCCCCAGATTGCGATGGAGGAGATTCCTGCGGCCTCGCTCCGCCCATAAGCCGGCGTGTGCGTCGTGATCCAGAAGCCGAGAGCTTTAATGCGTTGAGGATCACCCGTCTTGAGCCGCACTTGTTCGATTACCGTCTTGCCCAGGCATGGTCGGCGGGTCAAGACGTTGGCTCAGCGCACCGGGGTCGTATCCGAGTTAGTCCATGACCTCCGAGAGATCCGGCACCGTCGTGGATGCGGCAACAAGCAGAACGGGACGCAGACACCCTGCTGGTCAGAGCGTCCCAGACTCGGTTCCCGTCACGGCCGCCGAAGAAACGCAACACATCGCGATCATCGGCACGCTCGGGAGTGGCCTGACGGCCACTCCCGAGCGTGCCGATGATCGCGATGTGTTGCGTTTCTTCGGCGGGCGCATCGCAGCGGAACTTCGAGTCTGGGACGCTATTGACCAGCAGTATCTCGTCCCGTTCTCCTATTACGGCATCCACGACGGTGCGGATCTCTCGGAGGTGCCGTGGGAAGCGCGGCTCCGGATACGACCCCGGTGCGCTGACCAACGTCTTAACCGCCGACCATGCCTGGGCAAGACGGGTAATCGAACAAGTGCGGCTCAAGACGGGTGATCCTCAACGCATTAAAGCTCTCGGCTTCTGCGTCACGATCGCACACGCCCGCTTTATGGCAGAGCGATTTTGTGCGGCCGGGATACCCTCCATCGCAATCTGGGGAGAAAGCCCGTTGGAAGAGCGAACAGCAGCACTACGCGACCTTGAAGCGGGACGAGTCAACGCTGTCTTCGCCGTCGACCTTTTCAACGAGGGCATCGATGTTCCGCACATCGACACGTTGCTGCTTCTGCGTCCCACGGAAAGCCCGACTCTGTTCCTGCAGCAACTCGGGCGCGGTTTGAGGCGAGCTCGCGGAAAGGCGCTGTGTACAGTGCTCGACTTCGTCGGCAATCATCGCCGCGAGTTCAGGTTCGACCGCCGATTTCGAGCTCTACTCGGAGGCAGCCGACGCGATGTCGAACGCCAGATCGAGTCTGACTTCCCATTCCTGCCAGCCGGATGTCACATGGAGCTCGATCCGGTCGCACGTGACATCGTCCTACGAAGTATTCGTCAAGCGATTCCATCTGACTGGCGCGCTGAAGTGCAACGAGCTGAGATCGCTCGGCGACATTTCCCTCGCGAGGTACCTCGAAGAGACCGGCCTCGAACTTGAAGATGTTTACGCAAGCAACCGTAGCTGGAGCGCGCTTCGTCGAGCGGCGGGCTTGCCAACCGCCGATACCGGCCCCCATGAGGAAGCGGCGCTCCGTGCGATCGGGAGACTCCTGCACGTCGACGATCGCGAGCGACTCGATACATACAGATCGCTGGTGAACCGGGCAAGCGCACCTGATCTCAATACCGCCAGCGATCGTGAGCAGCGGTTCGCACGAATGCTGATCGCTTCACTCACCACCCTCAGATCGCCTGCGTCTATCGCCGACGGTCTCGCGGAGCTCTGGAGCCATCCACAGGTACGGCGCGAGCTTGTCGAGCTGCTCGACCTGCTGCCGGAGCGCGTCGACCACGTAGTTGCAGCTTTGGGTATTCGCGACGTTCCGCTCGCCATCCACGCCCGGTACACCCGGACAGAGATCTTGGCCGTGTTCGACGTTGGCGCTGGCGTCAAACCGCCCACCTGGCAGTCCGGCGTCTGGTGGGACGAGAACAGCCAGAGCGACCTCTTCGCGTTCACCCTCGACAAGTCGGCTGGTTCGTTCTCGCCGACCACCCGGTACCGCGACTACGCGATCAGCCCAGAGCTGATCCATTGGGAAAGTCAGTCCTCGACCTCTCTCGATAGCGCTACCGGCCGTCGCTACGTCACACAGGCCGAACGTGGAACAAGCGTTGTGCTGTTCGCTCGGCTCAGTACAGCAGATCGCTCCTTTTGGTGCCTCGGCCCAGCCACCCACGTCTCACATGAGAGCGAACGGCCCATCGGCATCACCTGGCGGCTTCGCCACCGTCTACCGGGCGACTTGTTCGCAGATTTCGCAGCTGCCGTCGTGTGATCGAAGACCCCGAAAACGCGGCCGTTGAGCACGGGTGCGAATCAGATGTCCAGTCGGCACTGGATAGTTGCCATAGGCTGGCGGCGTGGCAACTACGCGGCTGTCGCCGCAAGATCGAACCGCTTTGGCCCTCCAGGACCTGCTGGCCCTGGGTGGTGAAGCGTCGGGGCTTGGGGTGACTGAGCGCTCAGCTCAGACCGTTTCGGTTCGGCTTTCCGACAACGCCTGGACCGCAACGGTTGTTTCGATCGACGCCGCGAGTCTCGGCGAGGTCAGGCACCTGACGACCAAGCACCCAAAGGGTGAGACCATCATCGTCGGCAACAAGATCAGTGAGGAAGCTCGCGATTACCTGACCCACGAGGGGTGGAGCTGGTTCGACCGGCGATTCGGTGCGCACATCGAGGGTCCGACATGCTCGCTCGACATCGTCTTCGTCGACCGTGACCCGCTTGCTCGACCGGGCCCAAGAACACAGCGACTTCCCGCTCGCATCCCCGCGCTCCGACGGCCCGATCCGCGGTCGTGCCGGGATGTCCTACGCCGCTGCACTCCTCCTCGCACCCGAGAAGCCGCCGAGCCTTCCGCGCCATCGCACGCGAGATCGGTATGTCGCCGACCGCGATCAGCAACGCGGCCAAGCTGCTCGAAGCGCAGGGTCTCGTCGTCGACGGGCGGCCGTCGCTCCCCGATCTCTTCTGGGCGCTCGCCGACGTCTGGCGTCCCGCCAAGGTCGCGTTCGTCAAAGAAGCTTCCCGACCCGACGAACCAGCAGCTCACCTACGAGCTCGACCAGCTCGACCGCGAAGGCTGGGCCGCCGCCGGCGACCGCGCCGCGCTCGAGCTCGGCGCTCCCCTCTTCGCCACCGACGACCGTCCGTTCTTCTGGGTGCTCGACCCAGACCGAGATGCGCCGCGCGCAACGCATCGCTCGGCAACACCGACCGCGAGAGCTGCAAGGCCATCGTCGCCGCCGCGCCCACATCGCTCGTCTGCACCCGCCGCCTCCCCACCACCAAGGGCGATGAAGCCCTGGCCGCTCGCGCACCCGCTCTTCCTCGCGCTCGACCTCGCCCGCGACCCGGGCCGTGGCCACGAGATCCTCGACAGGTGGAAGCCCGAAGGCATCGCACGTGTCTGGGCCTAGCCACAGTCCCGTTCGTCGCCGTCCCCGACGCGCTCGCGCCGATGCTCGACGCGCTCCACGAGCTCACCGCCACCAACGTCCCGCCGCTCGCGCTCGTCGGCGGGCTTGCCGTCAACCTCAGACTCGCCGTCGGCGACGAGGCGCACCGCACGACGCGTGACATCGACGTCGTCGCGGGAGACGACATCCCCGGCGTCATCGACGTGCTCGGCGAGCCAGCGCGACCCGACCCGCACGCAGACCGTCATGGTCGGCGACTTCGAGGTCGACGTCATCTCCACCCTCCCCCTCACGCCCGACTACCTCGACGGGCTCGACGACGCCACCCGCCTCTTCGTCGCCGGCCACCGCTTCGCGTTCGACACCGCGACCACCATGCGCATCGGGACCCGCGGCGCGGAAGCAGACGACGTCGAGCTCCCCGTCGCCACTCCCGCAGGACTCATCGCGGCGAAGAGCCACGCGGTCGGCCACCCCGAAGCGAAGAGGCGCGCGACGAAGCACGGCGGAGATCTCTACGACGTCTTCCGCCTCATCGAGGTGTTCGACACCGACGGCTCGCTCGGCCACGCCGTCGCCCGGCGCGCCCCACGACCTCGGGCCGATGATCGCCACCGTCCTCACCGCCGAGATCCTGGCCCACCCCGGCCGGGCGATGCACCAGATGTCGATCGCCAGCCTGACCACCCTTTCCGTGGACCAGGTGCGGGAGACGGTCGGGCCGTTCGTCGCCGCCATCACGGCCTGAACGTCGACCCACAAGCGTCCTTGTCCCAGGCCCGTGCAGGCTCGGCTGCGTCATCGATGAGGCTCGGCGACTCCTCGGGCAGCGGATGAGTCAGCTCGAGGCACGAACTGACCACCTGAACGTCACTGTCCCAGCCGCCCGGTACCGTCGGTGGCCATGACCGAGTCCCCCCTCGCCGCCGAAGCCACCGACGCCCTGCGCCGGCTCGTCGGCGATCCCACCGCCGAGTTCCGTGACGGCCAGCTCGAAGCCATCACCGCCCTCGTCGCCGACCGTCGCCGCGCGCTCGTCGTGCAGCGCACCGGCTGGGGCAAGAGCGCCGTCTACTTCGTCACCACCGCGCTGCTGCGCGCCCGGGGCGCCGGCCCGACCCTGCTCGTCTCTCCCCTGCTCGGCCTCATGCGCAACCAGATCCAGGCCGCCGAGCGCGGCGGCCTGCGCGCCGCCACCATCAACAGCGACAACCAGAAGGTCTGGGACGAGGTCATCGCCGAGCTCGAGGCCAACACCATCGACTGCCTCCTGGTCTCCCCCGAACGCTTCGCGAACCAGGCCTTCCGCGAGCGGGTGCTGCCGTCGGTCGCGCCCCGTGCGCGGCCTGCTCGTCATCGACGAGGTGCACTGCATCAGCGACTGGGGTCACGACTTCCGTCCCGACTACCGACGCCTCGCGCGCGTGCTCGATCTCCTGCCCCGGGGCGTGCCGGTGCTGGGAACGACCGCGACCGCCAACGACCGGGTCGTTGCCGACGTGCAGGCGCAGCTCGGCGCGGAGCTGCTGACGATCCGCGGGTCCGCTGGACCGCGAGACGCTCGCGCTGGACGCGATCGAGCTCCGCTCGCAGCCGGACCGGCTGGCCTGGCTCGCCCAGGTGCTGCCGACGCTGCCGGGCACCGGGATCGTCTACACGCTGACCGTCGCCGACGCGTTCCGCGTGGCCGAGTGGCTGCGCACGCAGGGCATCGAGGCCCGCGCCTACACCGGCGAGACCGACACCGACACCAAGCTCGACATCGAGTCCGACCTCTCGGCCAACCGGCTCAAGGCCGTCGTCGCCACCTCCGCGCTGGGCATGGGCTACGACAAGCCCGACCTCGCGTTCGTCGTGCACTACCAGTCGCCCGGTTCCGTGATCGCCTACTACCAGCAGGTCGGGCGGGCCGGCCGCGGCATCGACCGGGCCGAGGGCATCCTCCTCGCCGGCCACGAGGACGGCGACATCCAGGACTACTTCATCCGCACCGCCTTCCCCGACCGTGAGCAGGCCGAAGCCGTCGTCCTCCTGCTCTCCGACGCGGCCGACTGGGTGCCGCTCCACGAGATCGAGCAGGCCGTGAACGTCCGCCGCAGCCGGCTCGAGAGCATGCTGAAGAACCTCGAGGTCGACGGCGCGGTCGAGCGCGAAGGCCGCAAGTACCGGCGCACGCTCGCACCCTGGACCTACGACGAGGAGCGGGTCGAGCAGGTCACCGCGCAACGCCGGCACGAGCAGGAGACGATGCGCGACTACCTCGACACGCACCGGCTGCCTGATGGAGATCCTGCGCCACGAGCTCGACGATCCCGAGGCCGCGCCGTGTGGTCGCTGCAGCCGCTGCACCGGGACCACCCGGGCGATGGAGCTCGACCGTTCGCTGGTCATCGACGCGCAGCAGTTCCTCCGGGGCAAGAACCTGGTGCTGCAGCCGCGCAAGCAGTGGCCCGGTAGCTCGCGCATCGCGAAGCCCGAGCAGCTCGCCGACGGGTGGGCGCTGGCCCGCTGGGGCGACGGCGGCTGGGGCCCGCAGATCCAAGCCGACAAGGCCGCGGGCGCGTTCTCCGACGAGCTCGCGCACGCGCTGATCGAGCTGCTCGGCGCGCAGCACCCAGATCCGCCGTTCGAGTGGGTGACCGCGGTGCCGTCCCGTCGGGCGCCGGAGCTGGTGGCGTCGCTGGCGGAGCGGGTGGCCGAGAAGCTCGGGCTCCCGTTCCTGCCCGTCGTCTCGAAGGTGCGGGACACCGCGCCGCAGGACGAGATGGAGAACAGCGCGCAGCAGGCGAAGAACGTCGGCGGTGCGTTCGCGATCACCGGTCCGATCCCGGACACCGCGTGCCTGCTCGATCGACGACGTCTGGGACTCCGGCTGGACGATGACGGTCCTGGCCCAGCTGCTCCGGAGCGAGGGAAGCGGGCCGGTCTACGGTGCGGTGCTGGCTCAAGTCAACTGAACGCGAGCACCCCCACGATGGCCCGACGTGCCGACGCTTCCCTGGCGGCGATCCTCCTCACGCAGCGACTCGTCGACTGCGGGGCCGAGCCGTTCCGGGCCCGGGAGTACTGGGCGCTGTGCGGGCAAGTCGCCGATCTCGGGGCGCTGCTCGGCCGGTCGGTCGACGACCTGTCGACGGAGCTCGACCCGGAGCTCGCGGCGCGCCTCGTCGGCCGGTTCGAAGCCGCGACCGTCGTTGCGCGTTCGAGCTGGAGAAGCTCGAGCAGCTCGGCATCCAGGTGCTCGCCTCCGTCGACTCCTTCTACCCGGCGCGATTCCTCGACCGGCTCGGTCCGGCCGCGCCACCGGTCCTCTACGTCGCCGGCCCGATCGAGATCCTCGACGGGCCGGGGTTCGGCATCGTCGGATCCCGCGAGGTCTCGCCCGAGGGCGCGGAGGTGGCGAGGGACGCGGCCCGTCGCGCAGTCGAGCACGACTGGGACGTCATCTCGGGCGCCTCTCCCGGCGTCGACCGCTTCGCCCTCGAGGCGACGCTCGAAGCCGACGGTCGTTACGGCGCGCCTGCTCGCCGAGTCGCTGCTCCGAGTGACGCGCGAGCCGGAGCTCCGCGCCGCGATCGGCGAAGGGCCGGCTCTGCCTCGCCACCCCGTACCCACCGGCCGCGGCCTACACCGTCGCCAACGCAAAGGGCCGCAACAAGCTGATCTACGCCTCGAGCGAGACCACGCTCGTCGTCGCGGCCGACCGCGAGCAGGACACCACGGAAGACGGCGCGATCGAAGCCATCGATCACGACCGTGACGTGGCGGTCTGGACCGGCCCCGGCGCCGGGCCGAGCAACGAGGCCCTCCTCGCCCTCGGCGCCCGCCCGATCACCGACCTCGACCAGCTCTGGGATTGAGGCCGCACCCCCGACGGCCCCCAACAGAGCAGCCCCGGCGCGCGGTGTGCCGGGGCTGCTCGGTCAGCCGAACTCGGGGGGCGTCCCCGAGAGGGTTACCTCCGGCTGAACTTGGGGTCGCCCGACAGGACGAGGACCACGACGTGCGAGTCGCCGTGCCGGTCGATGTAGCGCTTGCTCACGCACGGCGACGGGTTGGCGACCGTCGCGCCGCGCTGGAACGTCCACCAGTGGTGGTGCCACCAGAGCCGACCCGAGTGGTCCTCCACCCGGCAGTTCGGCACCAGCACCGGCGCCACGTTCGGGTCCTCCTTCTGCACCCACACGTTGAACGCCGGACCGAAGCGCCGCACCACCGACCAGTCGAGGCTGATGTCCAGCACCGGCGGTTTGGTCGGATCGTCGTACCCGGTGAACGGCGAGAGCGTCAGCAGCTTGCCCCGGCACGTTGCGTTCCCACAGAACCCCGCGCGGCGCGTCCGGCGTCGTCAGCGACACCGCCGCACCCGAACCCGTGTCGGGCAGGGTGAAGCTCCCCGCCGTCGGGTTCGCCGGTGAGGCATCCCCCGTCGTGAGCGCCCCGCCGGGCGGGACGAAGCCGAACGCCTGACCGTTGCCGGGCGGCACCGTGTCCGTCCCGGTGATGCCCCCCACGGCCGTCGTCGGCGACTGGTCCGAACCGACGGTCGCCGTCGGCGCGAACGGCCCGGTGAAGCCGGCCGGCACCGTCACCACGATCGGCACCACCGCGTTCGCACCGCCCGCGATCGTCCCGAGCGAGCACGTCGCCGTCGTCCCCGTCACCGTGCAGGTTCCCTGCGACGGGTTGCTCGGCACCACCGTCGAGCCCGCTGGGTACGTGGCCGCGAGCACCACGTTCGTCTGCGGACCGTCACCTGTGTTCGTCACCGTGAACGTGTGGAGCACCGCGCTCCCCGCGGTCACCGTCGTCGGCTCGCTGGTCTCGGTCACGACCAGGCCACCCGTGCTCGTCGCCACGAAGCTCGCGCTCGACACTGGCGTCCGCGCTCAACGAGACATTGCACGCGCCCGTTCCGGTGCACGCGCCCGACCAACCGCTGAACGACGAACCCCGCGGCCGGCGTCGCACTCAACGCGACCGGACGTGCCGTCGGCGAACGGCGCGCTGCACGTCCCCGGGCAGCTCGATTCCGGTCGGGCTCGACGTCACCGATCCCGAACCGGTCGTGGAGACCGTCAACGTGTGCGTCACCGGCACCGCGGTGAACGTCGCGGTCACCGACCGGTCCGCGCTCAAAGTCGTCGAGCACGATCCCGAGCCGGTGCACGCGCCCGACCAGCCGCTGAACGTGAACCCGCCCGCCGGCGTCGGCGTGAGCGTGACCGCCGTCCCGTCCGGGAACGTCGCACTGCAGGTCCCGGGGCAGCTCGATCCCCGACGGGCTCGACGAGACCGACCCGGAACCGGTCACCGTCACGTCGAGGGTGTGCGTCGTCGGCACGACCGCGGTCCACGTGCGACTCGCCGAGTCCGTCACGGTCCCGACCGCGGCCTGGATCGTGTCGGAACCGGCCACCGTCCCCGTGTAGCAGAACTGTGCGGTCCCGTCCGCAGCGGTGTTGGCGAACCCGGAGCCCGGGTTCACCCCGGTGACCGCGAAGTCGACCCGGACGCCGACCACCGGCGCGTTGTTCTGGTCCGTGACCGTCGCGGTCGAACACGCCTGCGTGTTCACCGCGCCGGTCGAGGTCGCCGGCGTGAGGTCGAGGTTGGTCACCGTCGCGACGGGCGCGAGTGACAGGCCGCCGGGGTAGCCGTAGGAGTCGAAGTCGGCGAACCCGTAGACCGTGGTGCCGAACGGCTGCGGTCCGTTCAGCGTGTGCGCGCCGAGCGCGACGCTCACCTGGGCACCCGAGAACGTCGACCCGGGAATCGGTGCGAAGCTCGCGGCCGGGATCGCGGTCCCGTCGAGGGTCACGCTGCCGACGGACGACGTCGGCGCGACCACGTTGACGAAGTTGGTGTCGAAGCCGCTCGCCGGGGTGGTCACGGTGTAGCTGTTCAAGAACTGCTCGTACGGCGGGACGAGCACCTCGAACGGGTCCGAGGTGACGCCGTCGAACTCCGATCCGTTCGAGTACTGGGCGACGAGGATCGGCTTGTCGCTCGTGATCGTCGACGCGGCCGTGAGGATCTGCTCGAAGAACTGACCCCGGTTCAGGGTGGCGACCGGCGCGCCGTTGACGTCGACCGTCGTCCCGTCCGTGCTCGCGAGGTACCGGAAGGTGTCCCCGGCGGTGCGCGTCGCCAGCGGCTCGGTCACGAAGCTCTTGCCCCAGGCGGTCGTCGGCGTCATCTCCTCGACGACGTGGTCGCACGCGGCGACCCCGACCGGGATGTCCGCGCACTGGTTCCCGCCGAACACCGCGATCGGCTTGTCCGACGTGACGATGGTGCCGGTGCCGGCGCCATCCAGCTGGTACGTCTGCCCCTGGTTCAGCGCGACGGTGAACGGGGTACCCGCGGTGTGCGTGCCCGTGTCGGCCACAGGGGTGATCGTGACCGTCGTGTTGTCCTGCGTGCCGACGACCGCGGTCTCGTCGGTGAAGGTTCCTTCGTAGCCGAGCATGATGTAGCTCGTGCCGAGGATGTCGGTTGGCAGGCCGAGGAACGCGTCCGTCGTCGCCTGGATGCGGTTCAAGCCGTACACGGTGACTTCCGCGGCGGCAGTGACATGCACCGCGAGGTTCTCGACGACGTCGGTGTTCACGATCTCCGCGTCAGCCGGGATCGGGACGCTGGTCACGGTGCCGGGCGTGACCGAGAACGCCTGGCTGAACGAGAGGCTCGGGATCGCAACGGTTCCCGTCGTCGCGGTCGGGCCCGTGATGAAGAGGGTGAGCGCGGGCGTGTCGGTGTAGTTCGTCATGAACGCGACCCAGTAGTCGCTCCCGAGGCTGTCGCTCGCGGCGGAGGCCGTCGTGGTCGTGCTGCTGAGCGCGACGCCCAACATCGACGCGAACATCGTGATCAACGCGGTCACGGTCGCCGCGACCCGCGTCACCCGCGCTCGTCGGCTCGTCCGTCGTGCATGCCTTCCCTGCATCACTGCCCCTCACTGCTCTGCTGCAGCCCTGCCGGCTGTTGCTGCCCTGCCCCTGCCCCACCGGTCGGCGTGCCCGCGATTGCCGGCGCGCGTTTCGGAAGTCGGCGTTTGCTACCACATCGCTCAGCGGGTGAACAAGGGCGCGAACGGGACGTCTCGGTTTCTCAGACCCTGGGTGATGCTGCTGCCACTCTGTGCGCGAGGCGCCGACCCGTCGTCGCCGGCCCGCGCCCCGCACGGTCGGCTCAGCTCGCGAGGAACCGCTGGAGCTCGTCGTCGATGAGACCGTTGCTGTAGGTCGACAAGCCGAGGTCGAGGCGATGACCGCCCTCCGGATCGCGGAACGTCCCGCCCGCCTCCAGCACCAGGATGACTGCCGGCGCGTGGTCCCACGCATGGCCTCCGTTGTCGATCAACGCGTCGAGCTCGCCGCTGATCACCTGCAGGGTGTTGTCCAGGCTCGCCGGCCGCACCACCGTGAACTCGCGCCGCAGCTCCTCCAACCGCTCGTCGGTCTGGTGCGACCACAGGCAGACCCGGCTCTGCGCCAGCGTCTCCGTCCCCGACACGTGCACCGGTTCCGGCTCGCCTGACCCGCCGTCCGACGAGTCGATCTTGAACGCGCCACCACCGCGCGTCGCGTACCAACGCTGCTGATACATCGGACGCGTGATCACGCCGAGCACCACCTCACCGTCGACCTCCGAGCGCGATGTGTGTCCCCCACGCCGGCCGTTGCTCCACGAAGTTGAACGTCCCGTCGATCGGATCCAGGATCCACCGTCGCGACGACGAGCCGTGCTCGCCCGACTCCTCGCTCAGGATCGCGTCGTCCGGCCGCTCGCGCTTGCAACATCTCGACGAGCCGCCGGTCGACCTCGAGGTCCGCCTCGCTCACCGGCGAGTCGTCCTCCTTCACGATCGTCTCCACCCCCCACTCGAAGAACGGCACCGCGATCTGCGTAGCGAGGTCCGCCAGCTGATGGGCCAGGACGAGGTCGGCTTCGATCGAGGGGGGGCTGGCCATGCCGGCGAGTTTCTCACGCACGCGATCGAAAGCATCTGTGTTCGACCCTTGACAACCCGAACGTATGTTCGATACAGTGCTCAGAGCTTCCCCGCTCACCGCCCTCTTCCCCCGTGTGTTCCAGCTCGATGCTCGGGAGGAGGCGCGCCGTGTTCGATGTCTTGAAGAACTCACTCGAGTCGCTGCGTTCTCTCGTGGCGGAGCTCGAGCCGGCCGGCCTCGACGGTGTGCAGGCGATGCAACTGGTCGAAGAGTTCGCGGAGATCGAACGGCTCGCGGCCGCGGGCCGAACGCTCGCCGCGGGTCGGGTGGCCGAGACCGGCGCGTGGACAACCGGCGGTGCGTTTCGCGACGTCGGCAGCTGGATGGCATCCGTCACTCGGACGACGGTCGGACGCGCGAAGGCGACACTCGAGACTGCCGAACGACTCGGAGCGTTGCCGGAGACCGCTGACGCGTTGCGTTCCGGAACGTTGTCGGACGTGCAGGTCGACGCCGTCACCAGAGCGGCCGCCGCGGATCCGAACGCGGAGCGGGCGCTCCTGGCGCACGCAGAAGCCGAGGGGGTCAAGGGCCTGAAGGATCGCTGTGCCCGGGTCGAGGCCGCCGTGTCCACCGATCAGGCAGAGCGCTACGGGCTCGCGCGCTCCCATCGATACCTGCTGCACCGGACCTTGTCGGATGTCGAAGGGCTGCTCGAGCTGCGAGGGCCGCTCGAGCTCACCGCCGGGGTGATGGCTGCGTTGCAGCCGTACGAAGCCGAGCTCTTCGAGGAAGCGAGGATCGCGGAACGGCGGGAGGCGCCGGATGCGCGGGCGTTCGACGCCATGACCCGGATGGCGGATCGCTCGGCCGCGGCACAGCTCGCCGAGCATCCGTCTCGGGCGCCGGCCACCGTCGTGGCTCGCGTCGACCACACGGCGTTCACCCGTGGCCACACGGTCGCGGGCGAGGTGTGCGAGATCGTCGGGGTCGGACCGATCCCGGTTGCCGTCGCCCGTCGCCTCGCCGACGACGCGTTCCTCAAGGCCCTGATCCACGACGGGACCGACGTGCTGGCGGTGAGCCACCTCGGCCGATCGATTCCGGCCCGGCTCCGCACCGCGGTCGAGGAGCTGTACCCCGAGTGCGCACTGCAGGCTTGTCATGCGAGCCGACATCTCGAGATCGATCACAACACTCCGGTGGCCGAAGGTGGACGGACCGAGATCACGAACCTCGCCGGCGTGTGTCACTTCCATCACGCGTACAAGCACACGCACAACCTGCGGCTCGCCGGCGTCGGTACGAACCAGTGCTTCGTCACCCCCGAACGATCGCGAGGTGACCCGTGATCCGCGCCCGCGGTGTTTCAGCGCGACTCGCTGACCTTCTCGTCCTCGTCTTCGGCCGCGGCCGACGGCCTCGGCGCGGGCTTGGCCAGGCCCTCGAGCAGCAGCTCGCGCGCTTCGGTCAGCTCCGCGATCCGCTCGGCCGCGCCGCGCGACTCGCCGCCGTGGTCCGGGTGCGCGGTGCGCAGGAGCCGGCGGAAGCGCTTCTGGATGTCGGTCCGGTCGAGCTCCATGTCCGCGCCCAGGCCGAGCACCTCCATCGCCCAGCGCCGTTCCGACGGGACGCCGGCCCACCTCGCCGCGTCCGGGAGGATGACGCCGTTGATCGGACCGACCGGTCCCGACGCGGCCATCGGTGGACGCTCGCTCGGCACCCCGTGCAGCAGGCGGCGGACCAGGAACGGCTCCGGGATCACGCCCGGCTGCGCGATCGCCGCGTCGATCGCCGCGCAACGCCTTGCGCCGGGTCGTCGGGCCCATCGCGGCCGCGGCCATGATCGAGCCGATCACCTGGGGCGACGGGCGCGCCGTGCACGTCGAGCTCCACCACCAGCACGCCCGCGTCCTCGAGCAGCCGGTGCCGGGAGAGGTCGAGCCCGTGGACGTCGGTCTGGAGCCGGTAGCGCAGGCCGATGCGGGGCACGTTGAAGCCGTCCAGCGCGGCCTTCATGAACCGGGGCAGCAGCTCGCGCTGCTCGTCGTCGAGGCCCTCGATGTTCTCGGCCACCACCGCCGAGAGCAGCGCGGCGCCGTACGCCGAGCCGTTCATCGGCAGGTAGCTCGCATCCAACGCCACGCGACGCGTCGGCATGTGCCGGCGGGTATGGCGGATGTTGAGCTCGGCGAGAATCACGGACCTGTCCCTGTTTCGACCCCGTCGATGGTGCCGGATGTCCGGCCGCCGGGGCGAATTGCGGCCCCGGCGTCCGGCCCGGAACGGGCCGAGCTACAGGCGGTCGACGATCGCCTGGGCGAACTCCGAGCACTTGACCTCGGTGGCGCCGTCCATCAGCCGGGCGAAGTCGTAGGTCACGATCTTCTCGCCGATGGTCTGCTCGAGCGCGGCCACGATGTTGTCGGCCGCCTCCTGCCAGCCGAGGTGCTCGAACATCAGCACGCCCGACAGCAGCAGCGACCCCGGGTTCACCTTGTCCTGGCCCGCGTACTTCGGCGCGGTGCCGTGCGTGGCCTCGAAGATGCCGTGGCCGGTGACGTAGTTGATGTTGCCGCCCGGCGCGATCCCGATCCCACCGACCTGCGCCGCGAGCGCGTCGGAGAGGTAGTCGCCGTTCAGGTTCGTCGTCGCGATCACGTCGAACTCGTCCGGGCGGGTCAGGACCTGCTGCAGCGTGATGTCCGCGATCGCGTCCTTCACCAGGATCTTGTCGCCCGGCTTGCCGCCGCAGTCGTCCCAGCCGACGGCCACGTCCGCGAACTCCTCGCGCACGAGCTCGTAGCCCCACTTCATGAACGCGCCTTCGGTGAACTTCTGGATGTTGCCCTTGTGCACGATCGTCACGCTCTTGCGGCCGCGCTTCGACCGCGTACTCGATCGACGCGCGGATGAGTCGCTTGGATCCCGTCTCCGAGATCGGCTTGATGCCGACGCCGCTGTCCGGCCGGATGTCCCACCCGAAGTCCGACTTGAGCAGCTTGATCAGCTTCGCCGCCTCGGGCGTTCCCTCCTCGACTTCGAGACCCGCGTAGATGTCCTCCGTGTTCTCGCGGAAGATCACCATGTCGACCTTCTCCGGGTGCTTCACCGGGCTCGGCACCCCGGTGAACCAGCGCACCGGCCGGAGGCACACGTACAGGTCGAGGATCTGGCGCAGCGCGACGTTCAGCGACCGGATCCCGCCCCCGATCGGCGTGGTGAGCGGGCCCTTGATGCCGATCAGGTACTCACGGAACACGTCCGTCGTCTCGTCGGGCAGCCAGCTGCCGGTCCGGTTGAACGCCTTCTCCCCGGCGAGCACTTCCTTCCACTCGATCGACTTGCCGTGCTTCTTCGCGGCCGCGTCCATGACGAGCTGCGCGGCCGGCCAGATGTCGACGCCGGTGCCGTCACCCTCGATGTACGGGATGATCGGGTTGTCGGGGACGTTCAGGACTCCGTCGGTCAGGGTGATCTTCTCGGGCATCTGCTTCCTTCGGGTTGGTACGACTGCTGGGGGGGTTGCGAGGAACGGATTGCGAGAACGGGTGCGGCCGGCGCGCGGCGGGGTCTATTTGATGAACGCCACCACGACGAGCGTGACGAGGAACACCGCGGCGATGCCGCCCATCATTGCCCACAGGGTCGGGGCCGAGAACGGGGACGGGCGGTCCGGTCCGAAGCCCGGGTCCACGTTGCACTCCGGGCAGCGGATGGCGGCGGCGTGCTCGGTGCCGCACAGCGCACAGGTCGTCATGCGCGGCCCACGCGGCGCTCGGCAGCCTCGACCGCGTTGCGGAACAACATCGCGATCGTCGTCGGGCCGACCCCACCGACGCGCGGCGTGATGTACCCGGCGACCTCTTCGCAGCGCTCGTCCACGTCGGGGAGGAGCTTGCGGCCCTCGTAGCGGACGCCGCCGCCGATCACCACGCAGCCGGGCGTGATGTGCTCGGGCTGCAGGATGCCGGGCACGCCCGCCGCGGCGACGACGATCTCCGCGCGCTTCGTGTACCGGGGCCAGTCCGGCACGCCGGTGTGCACGACCGTGACGGCCGCGTTCGCGGTCGGGCGCTTCTGCGACAGCAGGATGCCGAGCGGCCGGCCGAGCGTGGTGCCGCGCCCGAGGATGCACACCTCGTGGCCGGCGACCGGGATCTCGTAGTACGCGAGCAGCGCCTCGATGCCCGCGGGCGTGCACGACACCGGCCCGGGCATGGACAGCGCGAGGCGGCCGACGTTCACCGGGTGCAGGCCGTCGACGTCCTTGTCCGGGTCGATCTCGAGCAGCGCGGCGTCGAAGTCGATCTGCGGTGGCGTCGGGTGCTGCACCAGGTAGCCGTCGACGGCCGGGTTGTCGTTGAACATGTGGATCGCTTCGAGCACGTCCGCTTGGGTCGCGTCGTCGGGCAGGTGGATGTGGTGCGACGCGAGCCCGAGCTCCGCGGCCTTCTTCTGCTTGATCCGGATGTAGCCCTCGCTCGCGGAGTCGCTGCCCACCAGGATCGTGCCGAGGCCGAGCTCGTGGCCCGCGTCGCGCAACGTCTTGATGCGCGGCTCGAGGTCCGCGAACACGGCTTCGGCGACGGGCGCGCCGGGCATCAGCTTCGCGGGGGTCGGCGTGGCAGCCATCAGTGGAGGAAGTGCCGTTCGCCGGTGAACACCATCGCCAGGCCGAGCTCGTCCGCCCGGGCGATCACCTTCTCGTCGCTGATCGATCCGCCCGGCTGCACCACCACCGCGACCCCCGCCGCGGCCGCGGCCTCGACGCCGTCGGGGAACGGGTAGAACGCGTCCGACGCGGACGCGCCGCCGACCGCGCGACCGTTCGCCTTCTTCGCCGCGATCTCGCCCGCCTCGACCCGGTTCTGCTGCCCGGCGCCGATGCCGACGGCCTGGCCGTCCTTCACCAGCACGATCGAGTTCGACTTCACGTGCCCGCAGATCCGCCAGGCCAGCTCCGCGTCGGCCCACTGCTCGGCCGTCGGCGCCGCCTTGGTGACGATCTTCCACTCGTCCCGGCCGGCCTGGAAGTACGGCGCGTCCTGCACCAGGAAGCCGCCCGAGATCTGCTTCAGGTCCCGCGCCGAGGACTCCGGCGCCGGCCCCTCGAGGATCCGGGTGTTCTTGCGCTTCTTCTTCAGCGCTTCGAGCGTCTCGGGCGTGTACCCGGGCGCGATCACCACGTCGGCGTTCGGACCGCCGACCATCAGCGCCGCGGTCGCCGCGTCGAGCGGACGGTTCAGCGCCACGATCCCGCCGAACGCGGAGCGCTCGTCGCACTCCAACGCGCGCTTGTACGCGGTCGCGAGGTCGTCCGCGACCGCGACACCACACGGGTTCGCGTGCTTGATGATCGCGACCGCCGGGCGGTCACCGAGATCGTGCACCTGGATCCACGCGGCGTCGGTGTCGTAGTAGTTGAGGTAGCTGAGCGCGAGACCGCTGTGCTGGGTGACCTCGTCCCACCAGCTCGTCGTCCCCCGCAGGCGGTAGCGCGCGCCGCGCTGGTGCGGGTTCTCGCCGTAGCGCAACGTCTCGTCGGTCTTCTCCAGCACGAGATCGAGGTGCTGGGGCAGCACCGGGTCCTCCCCACTCCCCTCCTGGCTGGAGAGCCACTCGACGATCGCCGCGTCGTACGCGGCCGTGCTCGCGAACGCTTCGAGTGCGAGCGCGCGCCGCGTCTTCTCCGACAGCGACGACTTCCCGTTCTCCGAACGGCTCGCCTTCAGCTCTTCGAGCACCGGTGCGTACTGCGAGGTGGACGTGATGATGCCGACCCAGGCGTGGTTCTTCGCCGCGGCGCGCACCATGGTCGGACCGCCGACGTCGATGAGCTCGATGCCGGGATCGCTCGCGAACGGGTAGAGGTTCGTGACGACGAGGTCGAACGGTGTGATGCCGTGGGTCTCGAGGTCGGCCCGGTGCGACTCCTTGCCGAGGTCGGCGAGGATCCCGCCGTGGATCTTCGGGTGCAGCGTGACCACCCGGTGGTCGAGCATCTCGGGCGAGCCGGTGACTTCCTCGACGGTGGTGACCTTCAACCCGGCGTCCGAGAGCGCACGAGCCGTCCCGCCGCTCGAGACGAGCTCCACCCCGAGCTCCGAGAGCCCCTGCGCAAAGTCCACCAACCCCGTCTTGTCGTACACGGACAACAGCGCGCGCATCTAGGCCTCACCCTTCTCATCGGACTCGCGGACGAGCTGCCAGAGGACCTCGGGATAGAGGCGGCGCTCGACGTCCTTGATCCGCTCGTGCAACGTCTCCCTGGTGTCATCGGGCAGGACCGGCACCGCCTCCTGGGCGAGGATCGGGCCGTCGTCCACCTCGAGCGTGGCGTAGTGGATGGTCGAGCCCGTGACCTTCACGCCCGCGGCCAGCGCGTCGTCCACCGCGTGCCAGCCCTTGAACGACGGCAGCAGCGCGGGGTGGGTGTTCACGATCCGGTGCTCGTACCGGTCGTGGATCGGCTTGTCCAAGATCGTCCCGAAGCCGGCCATCGCGACCAGGTCCACCCGGTGCCGGTCGAGCGCGTCGACGACCCGGTGGGTGTACGCGAGCCGGTCGAAGTCGGCGCCGTAGCTGTCGCGGGCGATGGTCTCGACGGGAACTCCAGCCTTCTCCGCGCGCTCGACGGCGGCGCACGGACGGTCGACGATGACGGTGACGATGGGCAGGTCCGCGTCCAGCAGGGCTTGAAGGATGGTCCCAGTTCCGGATGCCAGGATCCCGATCCGCATCGATTCTCAACCTACCTGTTGACGGCTCGCCCGTCCCGATCGATTCCACCCACGGTTCTTGCGTCAGTTAGGACCCGTGGAGGGTCCCAAGTGACGCCAAAAGCCAGAGGGGAGGGGTGGGGCTAGAGGGGCTAGAGGGTCTTGACGACCTCGGCCATGAGGTCGCCGGCCTCGGTGGGGTTGAGGCCGACCTTGACGCCCGCGTCCTGGAGCGCCTCCATCTTGGCCTTCGCCGTCCCCTTGCCGCCCGAGACGATGGCGCCCGCATGGCCCATCTTCTTGCCCGGGGGCGCAGTCACCCCCGCGATGTAGGACGTGACCGGCTTGGTCATCGAGGACTTGATGAACTCCGCCGCCTCTTCCTCGGCCGAGCCCCCGATCTCGCCGATCATCATCACGGCCTTGGTCTCCGGGTCCGCCTCGAACGCCTTCAGGCAGTCGATGAACGTGGTGCCCGGGACCGGGTCGCCCCCGATGCCGACGCACGTGGTCACGCCGATGTCCTTCTGCTTGAGCTCCCAGAGCGCCTGGTAGGTGAGCGTGCCGGAGCGGCTGACGATGCCGACGGGCCCACCCTCCTTGGCGATGTGGCCCGCGGTGATCCCGACGTTCGCCTTCCCCGGGCTGATGATGCCGGGGCAGTTCGGGCCGAGCAGCTGGACGTCCGGGAAGTCGTCCTTGAGCTTGTTGTAGAACCACGCCTCGTCCTGCGCAGGCACGCCCTCGGTGATCACCACGATGAAGTTGATGCCACCCTCGGCCGCGTCCATCACCGCGTCCCGCACGCCGGGCGCGGGGATGAAGATGCAGGACCCGGTAGCACCCGTCTCCTTCACCGCTTCGGCCGCCGACGCGAAGATCGGCACCCCGTCCACGTCGGTGCCGGCCTTCTTCGGGTTCGTCCCGGCGACGATCTGCGTGCCGTACTCCCGGTTGAGCTTCCCGTAGAAGCGGCCCTGCGACCCGGTCAGCCCCTGGTAGACGAACTTCGTCGTCTCGTCGATGAAGATGCTCACTTGCTCTTGCCTCCTGCGAGCGCAACCACCGCGCTGCGCCGCCTCGAGCATGGTCGGCTGCAGCTGCAGCCGGTCGGACAGGTGGGGCTTGAGGATCTCGCGGCCCTCGTCGGCGTTCGTGCCGTCGAGCCGGATCACGATCGGCGACTCGATGTTCACCCGCTTCAGCGCCTCGACGATCCCGTTCGCCACCTCTTCGCCCTTGGTGATGCCGCCGAAGACGTTGATGAAGATCGAGCGGACCTTCGGGTCGTTGTTGATGACCTCGAGCGCACCCGTCATCACCTCGGCGTTCGCACCACCGCCGATGTCCAGGAAGTTCGCGGCCTCGCCACCGACCTGGCTGACGATGTCCACCGTCGACATCGCGAGACCGGCGCCGTTGGCGATGATGCCGACGTAGCCGTCGAGCCCGACGTACTGCAGGCCCTTGTCGTGCGCGGCCTGCTCACGCTCGTCGCGCACCTGCGTCGCGTCGTACTGCTCGTAGTCGGGGTGCCGGAACACCGCGTTGTCATCCAGCGTCACCTTCGCGTCGAGCGCGTGCACCCGGTCGTCGGGCGTGAGGATGAGCGGGTTGATCTCGCAGAGGTCCGCGTCGCCCTCGGTGTAGGCGACGTAGAGCTTGCCGAGGATGTCGACCGCGCCGTCGACGGCCTTCGGGTTGAGCTTGGCGCGCTCGACCCACTCGCGGCACGCCTTCTCGGTGAGCCCGACCACCGGGTCGACCCAGATCTTCGCGATGGCGTCCGGGTCCTTCTCCGCCACGACCTCGATCTCGACGCCACCCTGCGCGGACAGCATCCCGAGGTGCTGCTTCGCGGCGCGGTCGAGCGTGAAGCTCGCGTAGTACTCCTCGGCGATGTCGCTCGCCTGCTCGACCCAGAGGATGTGGACGATGTGGCCCTTGATGTCGAGCCCGATGATGCTCGTCGTGTGCTCGCGGGCTTCGGCCTCGTTCGACGCGAGCTTCACGCCGCCGGCCTTGCCCCGCCCGCCGACCTGCACCTGCGCCTTGAGCACGACTGGGTAGCCGATGCGGTTCGCGGCGGCGACCGCGGCCTCGACGTCGGTCACGGCCTCGCCGGGTGAGACCGGGATGTCGTAGCGCGCGAACAGCTGCTTGCCTTGATATTCGAACAGGTCCACTGGCACACAACCTTTTTGCTGGGGGAAGCCGACGCGCGCGACGGCTCGCCGCTCGCCGGGGGTTCTCGGTGGGACGCGTCAGCCGGTGAGCTGCGCCTCCCGCTCGTCGAGCGCGGACTCGAGCCACTGGTCGATCGTGGCGAGCGGCGTGCCGGGCGTGAACAGCGCGGCGACCCCGATCTCCTTGAGCCCGGGGATGTCCGCCTCGGGGATGATCCCGCCGCCGAAGACCAGCACGTCCGCCAGGCCGCGCTCGCGGAGCAGATCGAGGATCTTCGGGAAGAGGGTCATGTGCGCGCCCGACAGGAGCGAGAGACCGACGGCGTCGGCGTCCTCCTGGAGCGCGGTCTCGACCACCTGCTCCGGGGTCTGGTGCAGCCCCGTGTAGATGACCTCGAAGCCGGCGTCACGCAGCGCCCGCGCGATCACCTTGGCTCCCCGATCGTGACCATCGAGGCCCGGCTTCGCGATGACGACCCGATACCGACGCTGCATGTGGTCGAAACCATATCCACAGGCCCGTATCCCCAGCCAACGGGGGAGTTGGGTTGGACTCGCGCCCGCCTGCGGGCGTACACCCCTTGCATGCCATCGGGCCGGAGCGACACCAGGCTGATCGTCGTCACGACCCTCGGCATCCTCGTCATCGGGCTCCTCATCGCCGGGACCATCCTGGTCGTCACGGGGCGGGCCAAGAACCCCGACATCAAGGGTTCGATCCCGTACGGGTTCGCCTCCACCCTCCGGGCCCAGGTCAAGGACGGCGGCCCCTACGCCTTCGCGGGCAAGACCGGCGACAGCGGGTTCTGGATCGACCTCGAGCACGGCAAGCTCGTGGCGCTCAAGATCAAGAAGCCGGGCACGACCGACTGCAACGTGCGCTGGCGGGGGTCGATCAACACCTTCGTGGACTGCCACAACCAGCCCATCCGGGTCGACCAGCTCGCCCGGTTCCCGACCAAGATCCCGACGTCCGGATCGCAGAAGGGCGTGCTGCTCGTGAACGTGAGCGGGAACATCCCACCCCCCGCGGGCTCGTAGAGCACCCGCCACCGGTCAGACTCACCCACGTGACTGGTGGGCTTCTCGCGGCGATCATCGTCGCCACGGCGTTCAACTTCACCAACGGCGTGCATGACGCCGCCGACGCCGTCGCCACACTCGTCGCGACCCGCACCGCGATGCCGGGTTCGGCACTGGCGGTCGCCGCGTTCTTCACCCTGCTCGGCCCGCTGGTCCTCGGCGCGGCCGTCGCGGACACGGTCGGCAAGATCGTGAACGTTCCGGCCGACCAGGTCGTCGCGGTGATCGGTGCGGGGGTCAGTGGCGCGCTGGTCTGGAACCTCTTCTCGTGGTGGCGCGGGCTCCCGTCGAGCTCCACCCACGCGCTCATCGGCGGGCTGGTCGGCGCCGCAGTGGTCGCCGACGGGTTCGACGCGGTGGGCTGGGCCACCGTCGGCGTGGTGGTGCTGGCCCTCGTCCTCTCGCCGGCACTCGGCCTGCTGGCGGGCTTCGCCGGGACGCGCTCGTCACGCTTCGCACTGCGCCGCGCCACGCGTGAGGTCGGCCGGCCGATCGTCTGGGGCCAGTGGTTCAGCTCGGCGGGCCTCGCGTTCGGTCACGGCGCGAACGACGCGGCCAAGGCCACCGGCGTGATCGTGGTGATGCTCGTCGCGACCCAGCACTCGACCGGAACGAGCGCGCCGCTCTGGGTCACGATCGTCGCGACGACGTCACTGACGATCGGGACCTGCGTCGGCGGCTGGAAGATCGTGCGCACCGTCGGCATGGGCATCTTCCGGTTGCGCCCGCTGGACGGCCTGGTGAGCCAGACCGGGTCCGCGATCGTGGTGCTCGGAGCGTCCGCACTCGGTGCGCCGGTCAGCACGAGCCAGGTGGTGGCGTCGGCGGTCGCGGGCGTCGGCAGCGGCGAGCGCTGGCATCACGTGCACTGGCAGGTCGTGCGCAACATCGGTCTGGCCTGGCTGGTCACGATGCCCGTGTGCGTCATGCTCGGGGCCGTGGCCACTCCGATCTGGAGGCATCTCACGTGAAGCAGCACTGGTTCCTCCCCTACTCGCCGGATCTGCTCGGTCTCCTGCTCGATCAGTCCGAGATCACCGTCAACGGGATCGACGTGTTCGTGCAGTGGTCGAGCGGCGACCTCGAAAAGAACGAGGTGGTGCGCAGGTACGAGCACGACGCGGACGCGGCCCGCCGCAAGCTGCTCAAGGAGCTGCGCGCCGCGTTCAGCACGCCGCTCGACCCCGAGGACATCTACGAGCTGTCCGAGCGGCTCGACACGGTGCTCAACGGGGCGAAGGACGCGGTGCGCGAGTCGGAGGTCATGAAGCTCGAGCCGGACCCGGCGATGGGGGAGATGGCCGGCCACCTGCAGACTGGGGTGGGCCACCTCCACGCCGCGTTCGTGAACCTCAAGTCCGACCAGGATCTCGCCACCGACGAGGCCGACAAAGCCATCCGCTGCGAGCGCGATCTCGAGCACTGCTACCGCCGCGCGATGTCCGAGCTCACCGGGGAGACGGACCTCCGGCTGATCGCCGGCCGGCGCGAGATGTACCGGCGCTACTCCCGCATCGGCGACAGCCTGGTCCAGGTCGCGCACCGGGTCTGGTACCTGGTCGTGAAAGAAGGGTGACGCTCTTCTGTTCTCGGCACGTTGAAGCACGCCGGTCGTGCTCGAGCGTGCCGAGAAGCCGGCGCCGGACTGAGGCGTCGCGCTACTGGTTGATGCGCTGCAGGGGTGCCCAGGCCAGCAGCAGGCGCTTCTCCCCCGCGTCCCGGAACCGCACGACCGCTTCGGCCTTGTCGCCCTCGCCGATCACGTCGAGGATCACACCCTCGCCGAACTTCTCGTGGGTCACGTCGTCGCCGACGTGCAGACCGAGCTGCTCGGCCCCCCGGCTGCCGACGGCTCCGCCGCCCATCCCGCCACCCGAGCCACCGCCGCCCGAGCCACCGCCGGACGCGACCGCGGCCGCGACCACCGCGTCGCGGTGCGCCCCGAAGCCCGAACCGGCACCCGTCCCGCGCCGCGACCGGGGCTCGCCCTGGGACTGGACGAGCTCCTCGGGGATCTCGGCCAGGAACCGGCTCGGCGGGTAGTAGTCCGTCGCGCCGAACAGCTGCCGGCACCAGGCGTGGCACAGATAGAGGCGCTCGCGGGCCCGGGTGATCCCGACGTAGCAGAGGCGCCGCTCCTCCTCGAGCGCTTCCGGGTCCCCGAGCGAGCGCATGTGCGGGAAGATCCCGTCCTCGAGCCCGGTGAGGAACACGACGGGGAACTCGAGCCCCTTCGCGCTGTGCAGGGTCATGAGGGTGACCATGGACTCGTCGGCGGTGTCACCGTCCATGTCGGTGACGAGCGAGATCGCCTCGAGGAACGCCTGCACCCGGGCCATGCCGACGGGCGGTTCGGTGTTCTCGTCCACGCCCGCGATCGCGACGAGCGCGGACGTGTTCCCGGCGTCCAGGTTCTCGTCGAACTCGCGGGCGACGCCGACGAGCTCGGCCAGGTTCTCGATGCGGCCCTGCGCCTCGATCGTGCGCTCGGCTTCGAGCTCGGCGAGGTAGCCGGTCTTGCTCAGGACGCCTTCGAGCGCGCCCGAGACCCCACCGGCTTCGGCGTCGGCCTCGAGCTCGCCCATGACGTCGAGCAGGTCCCGGATCCCGCCCAGCGCGCTGGCCGGTGACGCCGGCCGCGGCGCCGTCGCGCAGCGCCTCGCGGAACGTCACGTTCGCGCCCTGCGCGTACGCCTCGACCTTGCGGACGCTCGTGTCCCCCACGCCGCGCTTGGGCACGTTGACGATCCGCTTCCACCCGACCTCGTCGTCCGGGTTCACGAGTGAGCGCAGGTACGCGAGCCGCGTCCTTCACCTCGCGCCGGTCGTAGAACTTGGTGCCGCCGATGATCCGGTACGGGATCCCGGCGCGCACCAGCGTCTCCTCGATGACGCGGCTCTGCGCGTTCGTCCGGTAGAAGACCGCGGTGTCGCGGAAGCGCACGCCTTCCTGGTCCGCGAGCCGGTTGATCTCGTGCACGACGTACTGGGCCTCGTCGTGCTCGTCCTCGGCGTGGTAGCGGACGATCAGCTCGCCACCGATCTGCTCGGTCCAGAGGTGCTTGGGCCGGCGGGCCGCGTTGTTGGCGATCACCGCGTTCGCGGCGTCCAGGATGCGCTGGGTCGACCGGTAGTTCTGGTCCAGCACGATCACCGAAGCGTCCGGGAACGTCTCCTCGAACCGCAGGAGGTTGCGGTAGTCCGCGCCGCGGAACGCGTACACCGAGTTGTGGGTGACGATCCCTCCGGCCACGAAGTTGTGGGTCTGCTCGATGTCGAGGTCGTAGACCTCGGTGTCGAGCGCGACCGGCTCCACCGACTCGACCCGTTCGAACGCCCCGTTCTCGTTGACCATCACCATGCCCGGCTCCACGTGCGCGGCGGCGGTGAACGGGAGGTCGGTGTTGGTCGCACCGGCACCCCGGCGGTTCGCGAGCCGCGCGGTGTACTGCACGTCGACGTCGATGACGGCCTCGATCTGCTCGACCGTCGCGACGATCTCCGCCATGTCCGAGCTCGCGTTCTCGAACCGCCAGTCGGTGTCGCGCCGCTCGGGCCGGATGAAGAGGCCCAGCTCGTTCTCGAGCGCGCTCCGACCCTCCTCGTCACTCCCGAACAGCTCGACCCGGTGGAACGCGCGGGCGCCGCGCTGCTCGTCGCAGAGGGTGACGACCATCCGCCGCGTCGGCGCCAACGTGGCCACCACCACCACGTCCTCGTCCCCGTGCTCGTTTCGGGGCGCGATCGCGTCGCCCGGACGACCCCCACGCGCCCCGAAACCAGCGAGGTGGCCGGCGAAGTGGGTGTGCTCGGGGGTGGAGGTGAGCGCGCGGCCGCTGGCGAGGGTGATCTTCGTGCCCGCCGCGGTCTGCGACCGGTGCACGCGCAGGACCCGGGCCGGTCGGAAGTCGCCGTTGCCGTAGTTGGAGAGGACCTGTTCGCCCGCGACCACCTGCTCGATCGGCCGGGTGCTGCGGTCGGCCATCGTGACGAGGGTGCCGGGCACGAAGCACTGGTCCGCGTCGCCCACGACCATGACGTTGTGGTGCTCCTCGGAGAGCAGCCGGACGAGCTCCCACTGGGCCAGGTTCGTGTCCTGGAACTCGTCGACGAGCACGTGGCGGAACCGCTTGCGCCACCGGCTCAGCGCGTCGGGGTGCTCCCGGAACAGCTTGACGACGAGGAGGAGGAGATCGTCGAAGTCCGCCGCCGACGCCTCACCGAGCCGCTTCTGGTACTCGACGTAGATCTCGGCCAGGCGCTTCTCGGGCGGGGTCGTCGCGCTCGCGAGGGCCTCCTCCGGCCCGATGAGCTCGTTCTTCATCGCGGAGATCGCGCCCTGCAGCCGGCGGGGCGGGAAGCGCTTCGGATCGAGGTTCATGTCGCGCCGGACGTAGTCCACGAGCCGGGTCGCGTCGGCCTGGTCGTAGATCGAGAACGACGAGCGGTAGCCGAGCAGGCCGGCCTCGCGGCGCAGGATCCGCGCGCACGCCGAGTGGAAGGTCGAGACCCACATGCGGTGCGCGACCGGACCCACGAGATCCGCGACCCGCTCCTTCATCTCGCCCGCGGCCTTGTTGGTGAACGTGATCGCCAGGATCTCGAACGGCGACACCCCGCGCTGCCGCGATCAGGTACGCGACGCGGTGGGTGAGCAGACGGGTCTTGCCCGACCCGGCGCCCGCGATCACGAGCACCGGACCGTCGGGGGCGATCACCGCCTCGCGCTGGACGGGGTTCAGCCCGGCGACCAGATCGTCGCTCACTCGCCCGAACCCGGTCTGCGTGCTCGTCACAGGTGAATCGTACAGGTGTTCGCCCTGGGACGGCGGAGTCACGCGTCGGGGCGCGGGATGCGCAGCTCCGTCGTCGTGATGTCGTCCCGTGGGGCCGGCCGCTCCACGCCCGTGACGGACTCGTCGCGGAACGCCCGCAGCAGCCGCGTCCCGTCCGCGTTGAGCGTCACGGTGAACGCGCCGGTGGTGTCGTCGAGCTCCAGTGCGAAGTACTGCTCCCAGTCCGCGTCGAGCGCGGGCGCGTCGGTGTCGGCACCGCGCGGCAAGCGACGGAACCGCTTTCGCTCGGTATCGAAGAGCCAGATGCTGTGGGAGGACTCGATGCGATCCAGAGGGAGTCAGGCTACCGGTTCGGTACCTCGATGAGCAGGGTGACCGGGCCGTCGTTGACCAGCTCGACCGCCATATCGGCCCGGAATCGGCCCGTTTCGACGGGGGTTCCGAGCTCGCGCAGCGCGCCGACAAATCCCTCGATCAGCGGCTCGGCCTGCTCCGGCGGCGCGGCTCCGACCCACGACGGGCGCCGGCCCTTGCGGGTGTCGCCGTAGAGCGTGAACTGGCTGACCACGAGGGCGGCGCCGCCGGTCTCGGCCAGCGAGCGGTTCATGACCCCGGTGTCGTCGTCGAACACCCGGAGGCCGTGCACCTTGGCCGCGAGCTTCTCCGCGTCGGCCGGGGTGTCGTCGTGGGTCACCCCGACCAGGACGCAGAGCCCCGCGCCGATCTCGCCGACGAGCTCGTCGCCGACCCGGACCGACGCCCGGGTCACCCGCTGCACCAGCGCCCGCATCCCCCGACGCTACCGACCCCGGCTTCCACTCTTCGTTTGTGCCGAAAGCCGTCGCTACGACGGGGAACGGCACAAACGGCGGGAGGGCTGGGGAGCTACTCCCACTCGATGGTGCCGGGGGGTTTGCTCGTGACGTCGTAGGCGACGCGGTTCACGCCCGGCACCTCGTTGATCACGCGCGACGAGATGCGCTCGAGCACCTCGTACGGGAGCCGGGCCCAGTCCGCGGTCATCGCGTCGTCGCTCGTGACCGCGCGGATGATGATCGGGTAGGCGTAGGTCCGGTCGTCACCCTGGACGCCGACGGTCCGCACCGCGGGCAGCACCGCGAAGCTCTGCCAGATCTCGCGGTACAGGCCGGCGCGCCGGATCTCCTCGACCACGATCGCGTCGGCGCGCTGCAGGATCTCCACCCGCTCGGGCGTGATCGTGCCGATGATCCGCACCCCGAGACCCGGGCCGGGGAACGGCTGGCGCCAGACGATCTCTTCGGGGAGGCCGAGCTCCTCGCCTACTGCGCGCACCTCGTCCTTGAAGAGGTGGCGCAGCGGCTCGACCAGCTCGAAGTTCATGTCCTCGGGCAGGCCGCCGACGTTGTGGTGGCTCTTGATCACCGCGTTGTCGCCGCCGCCGGACTCGACGATGTCCGGGTAGAGCGTCCCCTGCACCAGGTAGGCGGCGTCCTCGTAGTCGAGCGCCACCTCCTCGAAGACCCGGATGAACGTCTCGCCGATGATCTTGCGCTTGCGCTCCGGCTCCACGATGTCGTTCAGCGCGTCCAGGAACCGGTCCCCCGCCTTCACGTGCACGAGGTCGATGTTGAACTGGCGCCGGAACGTGTCCTCGACCTGCTCCGCCTCGTTCAGCCGGAGCAATCCGGTGTCAACGAAGACGCAAGTGAGCTGGTCGCCGATCGCCTTGTGCACGATGGCCGCCGCGACCGCGGAGTCCACGCCGCCGGACAGCCCGCAGATCACCCGGGCGTCGCCCACCTGGGCCCGGATCTCGGCGACCTGCTCCTCGATGATCGAGACGTTGGTCCAGGTCGGCCGGCAACCGGCGACGTCGAAGAGGAACGCCTTCAGGATCTCCTGGCCCCGCTCGGTGTGCGCGACCTCGGGGTGGAACTGCACGCCGTAGATGGCCCGATCGGGATCGCCGAACGCGGCGGCGGGGGTGTCCCCTGTCGACGCGAGCACACGGAAACCGGGCGGCGCCTCGGTGATCGTGTCGAAGTGGCTCATCCACACGACCTGGTCGTTCGGCTGCTCCCGGAACAGCACTCCCGGGGCGCTCACGGTCAGCTCGGTGCGGCCGTACTCACCGCGGCCCGTCTTCGCGACCTCGCCGCCGAGATCACGGGCGACGAGCTGCGCGCCGTAGCAGAGGCCGAAGACCGGCACTCCGGAGTCGTAGATCGCCGGGTCGATCGACGGCGCGCCGTCGACGTGCACCGACGCGGGACCGCCCGAGAGGATGATGGCCTTCGGCTTGCGCGCCAGCATCTCCTCGACCGGGGTGCTGCGCTTCACGATCTCGGAGTACACGTGCGCCTCGCGCACGCGCCGCGCGATCAGCTGCGCGTACTGGGCTCCGAAGTCGACGACGAGAACGAGATCGTGTTCAGACTCCGGCACTTGGAGCTAGCGACCCATGCCGATGTGCTGCGCGCGTTGGAGCGACTTTCCTTCCGTCTGCAGCGACGGGGCGATCATCACTTCGGCCTTCTGGAACTCCTTGACCGTCTCGTAGCCGGTGGTGGCCATCGACGTGCGGAGTGCACCGAAGAGGTTGAGCGTGCCGTCGTTCTCGTGCGCGGGGCCGACGAGGATCTCGGCCAGCGTGCCCTTCTGGCCCGCGTAGACGTGTGCGCCACGGGGAAGCGACGGGTGGAAGGTCGCCATGCCCCAGTGGTAGCCGCGGCCCGGTGCCTCGTACGCGCTGGCGAGCGGCGAGCCGATCATGACGGCGTCGGCGCCACAGGCGATCGCCTTGGCCACGTCGCCACCGGTGCGCATGCCGCCGTCCGCGATGACCTGCACGTAGACGCCGGTCTCGTCGAGGTGGCGGATCCGGGCGCCGGCGGCGTCCGCGATGGCCGTGGCCTGCGGGACGCCGATGCCGAGCACGCCGCGGCTGGTGCACGCGTGGCCCGGGCCGACGCCGACGAGGATGCCGACGGCTCCGGTGCGCATGAGGTGCAGCGCAGTGGAGTACGAGGCGCAGCCCCCGACGATGACGGGGATCTCGAACTCCCGGATGAACTTCTTGAGGTTGAGCGGCTGGCGCGCCGGGTCCTTCGACACGTGCTCGGCCGACACGACGGTGCCCTGCACGACGAAGATGTCGAGCTCGGCCTCGAGGATGTGCTTCGCGTACTCCTCGACCCGCTGCGGCGTCAGCGACGCGCACGCGGTGACGCCGGCGTCCTTGATCTCACGGATGCGCGCGCCGATCAGCTCTTCCTTGATCGGCTCGTTGTAGAGCTCCTGCATCCGGCGCGTCGCCTTCTCGGGGTCGAGCGACGCGATCTCGTCGAACACTGAGTCGGTGTCCTCGTAGCGGGTCCAGAGCCCCTCGAGGTTCAGGCACGCCATGCCGCCGAGCTGGCCCACCTCGATCGCGATCTTGGGGGACACCACTCCGTCCATCGCCGCGCCGATCAGCGGGAGGTCGAAGTGGAACGCGTCGATGTCCCAGGAGATGTCGATGTCCTCGGGATCTCGCGTGCGCCGACTCGGGACGATTGCGATGTCGTCGAAGCCGTAGGCCTGCCTACCCGACTTCCCGATGCCGATCTCGACTTCCACCCTGGGTGACTCCCCTCATCGCGCGCCCGCTCCGAATCCCGAAGTCTACAGGTGTGGGGTCACGGACATCCGTGCTCGCCGACCAGGTGATAGGTCACGAATCCGTCGGTCGACGAGATGGCGTAGAGGCCCTGGTCACGCGCGCGGATCGTGCCCGACCGGACCAGGGTCGTCGAGGTCCGCGTACTTGCCGTTCAGGACCTGATACGTGTCCTCCGCGGTCCGCAGCGTCTCGCTCTCCGCCGCACAGGCCACGGTCTGCGCGGCACTGACGGCATCGCCCCCGGTGCCGGTCGCGCCGCCCGACGTCGGGACGACGACCCCGCCGGCCTGCACCTTCACCCCGACATCCTTCGCCGTGGACTTCCCCCGGCGTCGAGCCGACCCATGACGAGCACCATCAGGCCGATGACGACCCCCACGCCGATCAGCACCCCCACCAGCCGCACGGCGCGCTCCTACTCGGACAATTGGGACAGCCCCAGGATACCGAGCGGCTCAGGCCCGAACGCGGTCCTCGGTGAGGAACCGCAGGAACCCCGCGAGGATGCGGGCGGTCGCGCCCCACACGGTCTCGCCCGGCAGTGCGAAGAACGCCATCGGCCGCCACGAGCCCCACAGGTTCCAGCTCTCCTCCCAGTACGCGCCGGGATCGAGGAGCTCCGAGAACGGGACCGCGAACGCAGCCTCCACCTCGCGGGGATCGGCCCGGAGCTCGGGCGGCGCGGCGAGCAGGCCGACGAACGGCGTGATCGTGAACTGGGAGGCGACGGTGCTCAGGCTGTCGAGCTCACCCGCGAGCTCGACCCACTCGGGCGCGAGCCCGATCTCCTCCTGCGCCTCGCGCAGCGCGGCCGCGCCGAGCGAGGAGTCGTCCACCTCCCGCTTGCCCCCGGGGAACGCGATCTCGCCCCGGTGCGACGGCATCGTGTCGGGCCGCTTCGTCAGGATCACGCACGCTTCGCCGTCGGCCTCGTAGATCGCGACGAGCACCGCGGCCGCGCGACTGGTGGGGGAATCGAGGTCGGATGGTCGCGCCGGCGGCAGGAGGGCGAGGCGGTCGCGCACCTCCGCGAGGGAGAAGTGACGTCCTGCGGCGTCGAGACCGGCCCACGGCGGCGGTCCACCGGCCCGGAGCCCGGGCGGGCGCGGGATCGCCTGGCGACCACCGCGATTTGGTCGGTCGACGGCCTCCGGCGCGGGCCCGGACGGCGCCTCGACCTCGCGTTCGTCGGCCATCGGGGGCAGACTACCGACCGACGTCACACGGAGACCCGGGGGGACGATGACCGTCGAATGGAACTTCGCGAGAGCGTGGGAGTCGATCGCCGACACCCAGCCCCAGCGGCCCGCGCTCGTCCAGGGTGAGCGCATCACCAGCTGGGGCGAGTGGGACGACCGGTCCGCGCGACTCGCCGCGGCGTTCAAGGACCTCGGCCTCAGCGACGACGGCAAGGTTGCGAGCTACCTCTACAACTCCACGGAGTACATGGAGGGGGTCTTCGCGACCTGGAAGTGCGGCGCGGGGCCCGTCAACGTCAACTACCGCTACCTCGAGGACGAGCTCGCCTACCTCCTGACCAACTCGGACACCGAGATCCTCCTGTTCCACGGATCCCTCGGCGACCAGGTCGCGAAGGTCGTCGCGCAGATCCCGACCCTGAAGGCGATCGTGCAGGTCGACGACGGCTCCCCCCTCGTCGAAGGGGCGCTCCGCTACGAGGACCTGATCGCCTCGAAGGACCCCGCGCCGCGCGGCGACCACCGGTGACGACCTCTACATCCTCTACACGGGTGGGACCACCGGGATGCCGAAGGGCGTCATGTGGCGCAACGAGGACCTGTTCATGTCGCTCGTGCCGTTCGTCTACGGGCTCGCGGGCGAGGCGCTCCCCGAGGAGGGGCCGGTGGGTGCGGGCGCGATCGCGGCGCGGGTCGAGGAGAAGGGCACGACGCCGGTGCACCTCCCCGCGTCGCCGCTCATGCACGGCACCGGGTTCATGAGCTCGCTCCAGGCGTTGACCATGGGCGGCACGATCGTCACGCTCGAGTCGCGTCACTTCGACGCCGACGAGCTGTGGCGCGCCGTCGAGCGCAACGGCGTCACGCAGATGGCGATCGTCGGCGACGCGTTCGGCAAGCCGATGGTGCGCGCGCTCGAGCAGGCGGAGGCCGACGGCAAGCCGTACGACCTCACGACGCTCGGCGTCATCATCAGCTCCGGCGTGATGTGGACCGCGGAGGTCAAGGAAGCGCTCATGGCGCGTGCGGGCTGCATCTGCCTCGACTCGCTCGGCTCGAGCGAAGGCGTCGGGTTCGCGAGCCAGGTCAGCATCCCGGGTGGCTCGGCGACGACCGCGAAGTTCCAGATCGGCGAGCACGCCAAGGTGCTGACCGAGGACGGCCGCGAGATCACGCCCGGCTCGGACGAGATCGGCCTGCTCGCGCTCGGCGGCCCGATCCCCCTCGGGTACTACAAGGACCCGGACAAGACCGCCCGGACGTTCCCGACGTTCAATGGGGCGCGGTACTCGATCCCCGGCGACTGGGCCCGGGTCGCCGCGGACGGGACGATCGAGCTGCTCGGCCGGGGCAGCGTGTCGATCAACACCGGGGGCGAGAAGGTCTTCCCCGAAGAGGTCGAGGAAGCCGTGAAGCTGCACCCCGCGGTCGTGGACGCAGTGGTCGTCGGCATCCCCGACGACCGGTTCGGCGAGGTGATCGCCGCGGTCGTCGCGCTCAACGACGGCGACAGTGCGACGAGCGACGACATCGCGGACTCGGCGCGTGGCCGGCTCGCCGGCTTCAAGCGCCCGCGTCACGTCTTCGTCGTGGACTCCGTGCCGCGTGGCCCGAACGGCAAAGCCGACTACGCGTGGGCGAAGCGCATCGCGACCGAGCAGGCCGCCGAGGCGTAGCCCGGACGCGACGGAGCCCCGGATCGCTCCGGGGCCCCGAGTCGCACTCTGGTCGTTCGGGTTGATCAGTAGCTGAGCTTGCACTTGTCAGCGGTGCCCTGCGTGCTCAGGACAATGGACCCGTCCGGAGGGGTGCCGCCGAGGTCGTAGTCCGTCGGAGCCGACTGCAGGTAGCCCGTTGATCGAGTCGGTCAGCTGCGCCATGGTCGGGTTCGCGCCGTCTGTTCTTGGCCTGGTACGCCGCGACGGCGGACTTGACCGTGCTGAGCTCGGTCTTGCACGCGCTCGACGTGCGCGTCGGAGGTCGAACCGCCGACGGCGAACACGACGACCGCGGCCAGGATGCCGAGGATGACGATGACGACGAGGAGCTCGACGAGCGTGAAGCCCTTCTCCAGAAGGTTCTTCTGCCCGAAGTCCTCGCTCTTGCGAAGGTGCTTCAGCACTGCAATCTTCCTTTTCCCGCCCGGGTACCCCGTGGCGATAGGTAACGGAGAGATGCAGTCGCAGCCCGGCGGGCGCTTCGTGCATCACGGAGAGTAACGGCACCCTCACAGAGATATTGATGCCGCGATTGCTCTGACCAGGGGAAATGAGTCGATCGACCTAGTCCGGTTGCCCGATACGCGCGCAGTGTGACCAGATGTCCGGAAAATCGGGGCCCAGACCTCACCCTCCGCTCAAGTGCGCCCCCCGAACCTCCGACCTAGGGGAAGGAGCAGGTGGCCCACCGTGGGCCCCACGCGGCCTCGATCGACGCCGCGCCGCAGAGGATCAGGGAGAGCCACACCGATGACCATGGTGCCGATCAACGTCTCGGCCATCGACCCCTATCTCGAGGCGATGTGGGGGCTCGGCGGCACCGACCTGCACCTGACCGCGGGCGCCCCGCCGCTGGTGCGCGTCGACGGCCGGCTCTTCCCGCTCCCGGACCTTCCGGCCCTGCGCGCGGAAGAGACCGCCCAGCTGATCCTCGGCGTGCTCACCGAGGATCTCTCGTCACAGTTCCGGCGGGAGAAGGAGGTCGACTTCTCGTTCTCGTGGCACGGCCAGACCCGCTTTCGCGCCAACGTCTACTACCAGCAGGGCACGATGGCGATGGCGCTGCGGGCGATCCCCTACCGGATCCCCACGATGGAGGAGCTCGGGCTGCCCCCGATCATGGAGCACTTCGCGCACCTGCCCCAGGGCCTCATCCTGGTGACCGGTCCGACCGGTTCGGGAAAGTCGACCACCCAGGCGTCGGTCATCGACTTCATCAACCAGAACCGCGAGTGCCACATCCTCACCATCGAGGACCCGATCGAATACGTGCACGTCCACAAGCGCTCCGCGGTGAACCAACGCGAGGTCGGCTACGACACCGACTCGTTCTCCCGCGCGTTGCGGTCGGCGTTGCGTGAAGACCCCGACGTCATCCTGGTCGGCGAGATGCGTGACCCCGAGACGATCCAGTTCGCGCTGACGATCGCCGAGACCGGTCACCTCGTCTTCGCGACCTTGCACACGAACGACGCTTCGACCGCGCTGAACCGCATCGTCGACGTCTTCCCGTCCGAGCGCCAGCAGCAGATCCGCGTGCAGCTCGCGGCGTCGCTCGCGGGGGTTGTCGCGCAGCGGCTCGTGCCGCGCATCGGCGGCGGGCTCGTGGCCGCGTTCGAGATCGTCATTGCCAACCACCCGATCCGCAACCTGATCCGGGAGGGCAAGACCCACCAGATCCGCAACGTGGTGTCGACCAACCTGCGGGAGGGCATGCAGACCATGGAGGTCTCGCTCAACAGCCTGGTCGAGCAGGGGCTCGTCTCCTACGAGGACGCCTGCGACCGTTCGCTGTTCCCCGGCGAGATCCGCCCACCGGCGATGCTCGCCCCCGCCAGCGCCCACTGACCCTCGGCTCACTGGTTTCGGGGCGTCTGAGCGTCACCATCACGACGCGATCGCGCCCCGAATCGAGTCCGGATCGAGCCGGGCCCGGATCCGGGCGGCGACGCGCTCGGGCTCGTCGACGACGTCGGCCCAGGCCAACCGCAGGATCGCCCATCCCGTCGCCACGAGCCGGGCGTCTCGCTCTTGGTCGCGGCGCCGATCCACCCACCCGTCGTGGAATGCGGCTCCGTCCACCTCGACGACGAGCCGAGCCTGACGCCACACGAAATCGACGCGCCCGATCCACGAGTCGGCGTCGCCGAGATCCGCCTGCCGCTCCGGGGCGGGAAGGTGATGGCGTGCGACGAGGGCGATGAACCGCGCCTCGAGCTCACTCTCCGGCGCGACGTACCGGGGCCCGCGCTCAGTCAGCAGCGCTCTGAGCACAACGGTTCCGGCCCGACCCTGCACCGCGAGATCGTCGAGCACCCGCCAGAGCGCGGGGACGGTGACCATCCGCCGGGACAGCGCGTTGTCGAGCGCGCGCTCCGCACGCTTTCGAGGTAGGTCGCCACAGAGGTCGAACGTCGTCCGCGCCACCGAAGTGCACGGAATGCCGTCGACGCGCCGCCGATGGTGCTCCGGGAGCGCGAGCGACTGCTCGATCCGGACGCCCTCGAGGTGACGACGCGACCGTGGCACCGAGATCGTCACGGGGTCGATCGCGAAGCCAGGAAGACCGAGGAGCGCAGCCGCACTCCCGTGCGAGAGGACGGCCGCGCGACCGCCACCGAGCACCGCGGCCATGGCCCGGAGCTGCGGCGTCTCGATCGCGCCGGACAGGCGGTAGACGCCCGGCAGGACGCGGTGCCACCGTCGAGTCCGACATCCGTGCCGGATCGCGGACGGCGTCAGCCCCAGCTCCACCACCTGGGCGTGCGACACCAACCCGTGTTGACCCGCAGCCAGCGCTTCCATGCGCACGTCGATCATCGGCGCAACGTACGGCCCGCCTGGGACAGCTACCCGCCCGCGACCACGATCACCGGTTTCGGGGCGTTTCAGGGTCGCTCCAGCGACGATGAGACGCCCCGAAACGAGCCCGAAACGAGCCGGGTCAGTTGTTGGCGACGGACCAGTACTGGATCGGTCGGGAGGTTGTTCGACCGGCGTCGTAGGTGACGGCGGCGCGGCCGATGGCGTTGGCCGCGGTGCACGTGCCCGAGGCCTGCTGGCAGACGAGGAAGGCCACGTTGCGATCGGACCGGGTTCTTGTCGACCTCGTTGGAGAACGCCGCCGTCCCGTACCCGGAGTGAGCCTGGTAGCCCCGGATCCGGAGGTGGCGGACGATGATGCCGCGCCCGCCGATCGGGTAGTAGACGTCGGTGTCGTCGATGTCCATGGCGGCCGACGGTGCGTACACCGTGCCCTTGATCGACATCCGGCCGAGTCGCGAGCTGAGGTCGGTGCTGAAGGTCGCGTCCGAGCGCAGCACCGCGCAGTCGGGACTGCCGGTGCCGTACCAGTAGTTCGGCGAGGCGGTGATGCAGCCGTTCTCCGGGATGAGCACGTTCTGGTTCGACGTGCTCGCGAGCCCGAGGCTGATGATGACCTGCATGCCGTCCAGCTGCGGGCACGTGGTCGCGCCCGTGCAGGAGGTGCTGCTCGAGCCACCCGCGCACCACGTGACGTCGAACGGGTTGCCGATCGAGCCCTTCAGGCACGACGTGAGATCGTGCGGAGTTGAAATCCTGCACACCGCTCGTCGTGGGCATCGCGGTGGTGTTGCAGAGCACAGTGCCACTCGTACTCTTGATCGTGAACGACGGCGTCGAGCTCTTCGAGTCGTATCCGGATCGCAACGAGATGCCGGTGATCGTCGTGCCGCTCGGCACGGAGTAGCTCGGCATCCGCATCGTCATGCTGCCGCCGTACGTGATCCCGGCCGTCAGCGGCGGACCCGCGCCGCCGTCGTTGATCAGCATCGCGTTGGTCGCGGAGCGTGATCGTCCCGGTGTTCGCAGGGTTCGACGCGGGCACGAGGCGGGGCACCGCGGGGATGCCGTAGACACCGATCTCCTGGCCGGTGAGCGGGTTGCTCGAGTTCACGCCGGCACAGATCTCGAGACCACCGTTCGGGACGTAGATGTGGCTGTCCCCGCCGAAGACGAACTCCGCCCCGGGCTGGTCCGGGTCGCAGTCACCACCGTTGTCGGTCGCGCTCGGCATGCGGGGGAAGTTGGGCTGGTTCGGCACCTGGTGATGTCGAGCTTCACGCCGTCGAGCTTCGCGGTCGGTGAACCGGAGATGCGGCTCACGTTGTAGGCGACGGTGCCGTTGTTGATCCGGTCCCCTGCGTCGCCTGTGTTCAGGCAGCTCGCGAGGCAGACCTGGTCGGCGGTCGAGAGCGATACGGTGGCGATGCTGCCGTCGGCCGGCCGGCTTGGCCAGGGTGTACGGGCCGCAGTGCTTCTGCCCGAACGGGTCGTCGTACTTCGTGCCGTAGTTGACCTGCACCGTCGGGGCGTTCATCTGCGCGACGTTCGTCGCCGCCCTGCGCGACCTCGATGTTCGCAGTGAGCCCGATGGCCCCACGGGCCATCGCCGGGAAGCCGCCCATCCAGATGCTGCTGCCGTTGTGGCCCGACGACATCGCGTATGTGGTCGCGACGCGAACCGTCGATCGCCTTCGCGTTCGAAGGGTTCGAGAACTGCGTGTGCTGCTGGATCAACCCGTAGAACAGGCTCGGGCCGTCGCCGGCCGTCGACGCCGGCGCGAGCGTCAGGACGCTCGTGCTCGGTCGGCGTTCGGGTCTGAGTTCGGGTCCCAGTTGTACGGCGCGCCGGCGACGACCCGCTGGCCGCTGTAGTCCGATCCCGCGCCACCGACACACCACTCGTGGTTCGTGTCCTGCTGCAGGGTCGAGATGATCCCGAAGAAGTTGTAGTCCTGACCGCACTGGTACGAGGTCAGTCGTGCGTGTTCTGGAAGTTGAAGTAGTAGACGCCGGTCGACGTGTACGCACCGGTCGCGGAGTCCTGGACCGGTGGGAAGAAGAAGGTCGCGCTCTTGCACGCCGCGTTGCCGAAGAGGCTGTTCATCGCGGCGGCGTCCGTGTAGATGCCCGGGGCTGAAGGTACGACGTGGTTCGCCCGTGCTGCACAGCGATGCGGACGGCACGCTCTGCACCGTGAGGCCCGGAGATGTCGGGCGCCGAGTAGTTGGGATCGGACTGCTGGGCTGTCGTCGGCGCGGTCGACGAGCACGAGAAGCCGGTGCCGGCACAGCCGTACTTCGCCCAGATGCTGCCCGAGTTGCCACTCGTGTCGGGCACCATGATCGGGCCCGAGTTCGAGGGTCGCGTGAAGATCGTGGAGTTCGACATGACGTTGCCCGTGACGTTCCAGGAGGCCGCGTTGGACGAGGTGTTGCAACCCAGGTAGGCGATCGGCGTGCCACCGAGCGAGAAGACGTTCGGGGACAGCGTCTGGTTCACCCGGATCCCCTGCTCCTGGCGGTTCCCGGCGCAGGGATCCGGAGTTGAGGAGCGAAGGCGCGTTGCCGTTGTAGGGGCTCGGCTCGGCGTTGCGCACACCGAGCGAGGTCGTCGTGCCGTTCGTCTGGCGGTCGCCGAGGGTCAGCACCGCATCCGGCGGCGAGGAACCGACGTGGTCCGGCACGCCACTCCCGCTGTTCGACCCGACGACGCAGCTGACCGACATGGCCGGCGCAGCCGGCGACGTCGTCGCCGGGAGGGTGAACACGCTCAGGTTGTTCGCCGGGTTGCAGACGTTGCTCGAGCTCGTGTCGACCGCGGGGTCGAGCCCGATGCGTCGGGTCGTTCTTCACCTTGTTGATCGCGCCTTCGAGCGCCCCGTCGACCGCGTAGTTCCGCGCCCGCAGCTCCCGGTAGCTCGCGTGCGCGAGCGAGTTGGTGCTGTTGTACTCGAGCAGTGAGCCGATCACGATCCCGAAGACGGAGATGAACACGAGCGCGATGATGAGGCTCGCGCCCCGCTCGCCCGCCGGCGTCGGCTCTTGGAGTTCACCATCGGTTCGGTCATCGTCGTTTCCTGGTCGTTCGTCATCAGAACCGGCTGGAGGTGCCGTTGAAGGTGCCGGTCATCACGTTGCCGAAGGGGTCGCTGAGCGTGGTCGCCGTGTAGCTCGGCACCGCCGCGCTGACCCCGGTGCTGCTTGACACTGACGGCGACCCGAGCACGACCGTGAGGGTCTTCGTCGTCACGTTCCAGCTGACCTGGCTCGACGGGATCGTGTACGCGCCCAAGCCGTAGCTCGCGTTGAGGGTCAGCGTGCCGAAGCCCTGGCACGGAGTGCCGAGCGTGATCGGATCGGAGCCGCTGTTCGCCACCGAGGCGGTCGAGCTCGTCGGGCCCTGGTTCGACGTGTCGGCCGTCCACGTGTTGCACAGCGTCGAGACGTCGATCGGCTCCGAATACGCCACCGTGAAGTAGTCGCCGCTCTCCATCTTGCCGGCGCTGCCGCCGGACTTGTTGTTGAGCACGATGCTCGTAGGCACCGGCGAGGCGTCGTCCGTCGGCGCGGTCGCGGCGTAGGAGGACTGGTTGCCGAGCGAGTCGCGGATGCCGGTGGCGCTGGCCGCCAGTGCGATCTTGAAGCTGCCCACCGCGGTGTCAGCCGCGCCGGAGCCTTCGGTGAGGTTCAAGGTGGCCGTCGTTCCGGAGACGGTGACCGAGGACAGTGTGCCGCCCGACGGCACGTTGGTGAGCGTCCACGGCGTCGTGCCCGCGGTGTAGCTGGCCAGCGTCTCGTCGAAGGCGATGACGACGTGGTCGATCTTGCCGTTGTTGTTCGTGTCCTGCATCAGCATCGACTGCATCTCCGGCGGGGTCTTGTCGATCGTGACGGAGCGGGCGGTGGCGTTCCCGACGTTGCCGGCGAAGTCGGCCTGGGTCGCGTTCACTGTCGACGTCCCGTCGGTGGCCCATGCCGGCGTGAAGGTGTACGTCCACGCACCGGAGGAGCACGTCGCGGTGCCCGAGTCGGTATCGGCGCCGGAGACGGTGACGTTGACCGTGGTCGAGTCCTGGGCGGCGGTGGTGCACGTTCCACCCACGGTCGTGACCGTCGCGTTCAGGGTGTACGGGAAGGTCGGGCTGACCGCATTGACCTTCGTGGTGGCCACCGCCGGCGCGGTGTTGTCGACGGTCACGTTCCACGAGGTGGCGCCCGACGTGTTGGTCGCCACGTCGATCGCGGTGACCGTGAACGCCTTGGTGCCGGCCGTGAGGCCCGAGCTCGAGGTCTGGAGCGCGCTCCGGTAGTTGTAGGTGGTCGCACCCACGCTGTAGCTGCCGGCCACCAGCGGGACGCTGCTCGCACCGGTCGTGATGTTCGTGACGCTCGCGTTCACCGACGAGATCGCGCCGGTGTCGGTCACGTTGGCGTACACGTAGTACGGGATGCTCGAGCCGACGAAGCCGGCTGTCGTGGACCCGGACGCCGCGATCGCCGCGGTCGAGACGGACGGTGCCGTGTTGTCCACGGTCACGGAGAACGTCTGCGGACCTGAGGTGTTCGTCGCGATGTCGATGCCGGTGACGGTGTAGCTCTTGGCCCCCACGGTGAGCGGCGTCGTCGCCGTCAGTGCCGCGCTGCGGTAGTTGTACGACGTCGCGCCGAGCGTGTAGCTCCCCGCGACCAGCGCCACAGCGGTCTGACCCGTCGTCACGTTCGTCACGTTCGCCGTCACCGAGCTCAACGCGACGCCGGAGTTGTTGACCTGGGCGTAGATGTAGTAGCTGCCGGCCTGCTTGACGAAGCCGCCGACCGTGGTGTCCGTGGTCGTCGCGATCGCCGAGCCCGCCACGACCGGGGCGGTCTTGTCGATCGTGACGGTCTGCGTCGTCGACAGGCTGGTGTTGCCGGCCAGGTCGGACTGGGAGGCCGAGAACGTCGAGACGCCTTCGGTCGTCCAGGGCGAGGTCAGGGTGTAGGTCCAGGCGCCGGCGGTGCAGGCGGTGGTGCCGGTCTCGGAGTCCGCCCCCGCGATCGTCACGGACACCGTGGCGATGTCACCCGCGGCGGTGCCGCAGGTGCCGCCGAAGGTCGTGACGTTCGCGTTCGTCGCGTAGGGGAACGTGCGGACCGACCCGTTGATGCTCGTGACCGTCGGCACCGACGCCGAGTTCTTCACGGTCACCGTGAAGGTGGGCGTGGTCGTGTTGGTCGCGGTGTCGGTGGCCGTGAGCTGGTAGTTCTTCGAGCCCGCGGTGATCGACGACAAGGCAGTGAGCGCCGAGCTGCGGTAGGCGTACGACGTGCCGCCGATCGTCCACGGACCACCCGTGGTCGTGAGCGGGGAGGCAGTGGCCCCGGTCGTCAGGACGTTGCTCGTCACGGCGACGTTGGCGGTGACGGTCGTGACCCCCGCCGGGTCGGAGGCGTTCCCGTACACGTAGTACTGCGAACCCTGGCTGATGAAGCCACCGGTCGTGGCGCCGACCGGCGCGATCACCGACGTCGGGACCGTCGGACCGGTCCCGTCGACGGTGACGTTGAACGACTGCGGGCCGGAGGTGTTCCCCGCCACGTCGTTGCCGGTGACGCTGTAGGACTTCACCCCGGCCGAGACCGCGCTCGCGGTCTGCGCCGCGCTCCGGTAGTTGTAGGACGTCGCACCGACGGTGAAGCTGCCCGAGGAGAGCGTGACCGCGGTCGAGCCCGTCGTGACGTTCGCGACGTTGGCCGTCACGCTCGAGACCCCGGTGCCGGAGTCGGTGACGTTCGCGTAGATGTAGTAGCTGCCGCTCGGCTTGATGAACCCGCCGGTCGTGGTGTCGGTGGTCATCGCGATCGTCGAGCCGTTGACGATCGGAGCGGTCTTGTCGATCGTGACCGTCTGCGTAGTCGACGTGCCCGTGCCGCCGGCCGCGTCACTCTGCGCCGCGGTGACCGTCGAGACGCCCTCGGTCGCCCACACGGTGGACAGCGTGTAAGTCCACGCGGTCCCCGAGCAGGTCGCCGTGCCGGAAGCGGTCGACGATCCGGCGATCGTCACCGTGATCGGCGTCTGGTCGCCGGCCGCGTTGCCGCACGCACCGCCCACCGTGAGGACCGTCTGGTTGGTCGAGTACGGGAAGTCCGCACCGAGCCGTTCACGCTCGTCACCGTCGGTGCGGGCGGGGTGTTGTCCACCGTCACCGTCGGGTGATCGTGGTGGTGTTCGTCGCCGCCGTCTGTTGCCACGACCGATGTAGCTCTTGAACTCGGCGCTCAGCGACGTTGGCCGTGAGGGCCGGGCTCCGGTAGGCGTAGGACGTCGCGCCGACCGTCCACGGGCCGCCCGATCGTATGGGCGCGGACGCCGAGCTGGCCAGAGTCGTGCGTTGGTAACGCTCGCCGTCACCGAGGTATACCGCTCAGCGTGTCGCAGGCATTCCCGTAGACGTAGTAACCGGCCGCCCTGACGGATGTATCCGGCAGTCGAGGTGTCGTCGACGAAGCGATCACCGACGACACCGTCGGCCCCGCCGTGTCGACGGTGAGCGTATCGTGCAGCTGGTACCCACGTTGGTCGCCGCGTCGGTCTGGGTCGCAACGGTCGCGTTGTAGCCGCGCCCTGCGCCAGCGTGGAGCGGCGTCGCCGACCACGTCGCCCCGCGAGCACGAATCGCGCGACGCTGGTGTTCGTCGGACCGGAGATCGTGACCACGACGTTGCCCTGACCGTTCGTGCACGTGCCGCCGAGCAGATCGGCGTCGTGTCCTTCGTCACCTGCCGTCGGCGGCGATCGTCAGCGTCACGACCGGGACCGTCGTGTCGATGATCACGGTCTGGTTGCTCGAGGTGCCCGTGTTGCCGGCCGCGTCGCACTGGGCCGCGGCGATCGTCGCGATGCCCTCGCCGCTCCAGACGCGCGACAGGGTGTAGGTCCACGCGGCCCCGGAGCAGGTCGCCGTACCGGAGTCGCTGCCGGCGCCGGTGATGGTCACGTGACGATGGTCGGTCGGCGACGGCGGTTGAGCACGTGCCGCCGACGGTCGTGACGTTGGTTCGTGGAGTAGGGGAACGTCCGCGTCGTACCGTTGACCTTGGTGATGGTCACGACCGGCGCGGTGTTGTCGACGGTCACGTTGATGGTCCCCGAAGTCACCGAGTTCGCGGCCCAGTCGGTCGCGGTCACCGTGAACGTCTTCGTGCCGGCGGTGACCGCCGATCCGACGGTGAGCGACGCGCTCCGGTAGGCGTAGGTGATCGCTCCGATCGTCCAGGGACCGCCGGAGGTGCTCAGGGTCGTCGCGGTCGCGCCCGAGGTGAGGCTGCTCACGTTCGCGGTGACGGTCGCGACGCCGGCCACCGGATCGCTGACGTTGGAGTACACGTAGTAGCTGCCGTTGGTGCGGACGTACCCGCCCGACGTGGTGTCGGTGGCGGACGCCACGACCTGAACCGGAGATCGTCGGTGGCGTGCCGTCGACGACCACGCTGAACGGCTGCGCACCCGGACGAATTCGTGGCGTTGTCGACCGCAGTCACGGTGTAGCTCTTCGTGCCCGCCGACACCGCCGACGCAGTCATCGACGCACTCCGGTAGTTGTACGTGGTAGAGCCGACCGTATAGCTGCCGGCGGCCAGCGCCACGTTCGTGGCTCCGCTCGTCGTGACGCTGCTCAGGTTGGCGTTGACCGTGTTGACGCCGCTGATCGGGTCGCTGACGTTCGCGTAGACGTAGTAGGTGCCGGACGGCTTGACGAAGCCGCCCTGGGTCGTGTCGGAGGTCGCGGCAGCGATCGAGGCGCTGATCGTCGGCGCGGTGCGGTCGAGGTTCACGACCTTGGTGCCCGAGGTCCCGACGTTGCCCGCGTAGTCGCTCTGGGTCGCGGTGAACGTGTAGGAGCCCTCAGCCGTGATCGGGCCGGCGAACGTGTAGGTCCAGGCCCCCGAAGTGCACGTCGCGGTGCCGGACGGGCTCGACGGACCGGTCACCGTGATGTTCACGACCGGGTTGTCCGGCGGCGAGCTCGCGCTCCCGCAGGCGCCACCGACCGAGACGATGCTGGCGGCATTCGTCGAGTACGGGAACGCCGGCGTGGTCGCGCCGACCTTGGTCAGGGTGACCGTCGGTGCGGTGACGTCACCGGTCACGTTGAAGCTCGAGGTCGCCGAGTTCGCGAACGTGTCGATCGCGGTGATCGAGTAGGACTTCGTGCCGGCGGTCAGCGACGAGCCGGCCGTCAGGGGCGTCGTCGTGCGGTAGGCGTAGCTGGTGGCACCGACGGTCCACGGGCCGCCCGCGCTGGACAGGCTCGCGGCGGTCTGACCGGCCGTGATGTTGTTGACGTTGGCCGTGACCGTCGCGACGCCGGATGCATCGGTGGCGTTGGCGTAGACGTTGTAGCTCACGTTCGGGCCCACGTAACCGCCACCGGGAGCACCGACCGGCATGATCGCCGCGCCGCTGATCGTCGGCGGCGTCAGCTCGATGCCGGTCGCCGGGTCGGAGAGCGTGCCCCAGCCGGTGGCGTTCTGCGCCTGGACCGCGATGCTGTAGGTCTGGCCGGTGGTGCCGAGCCCGGTAACGGTCAGCGAGCAGGTGCCACTCGCATCCGTCCGGGCAGGCGGTGGCCGTCGGAACGGCCGTCTCGGCCGAGGTGCGGCCGGTCACCTGGGCCCGGAAGTTCGTGAAGTTCGCGAAGTCACCGTCGGTCGGGGACGAGAAGGTCAGCACGACGCTGCCGGCGGTCCCGGTGGACTGCACGTTCGGCGTCCCGGGCTTGCCCGGGAGCGTCAGGACGGCGTTCGACGCGGCCGACGGCGATCCCTCGCCGTAGACGTTGCGCGCGGCGACCTGCAGTGTGTAGCTGGTGTTGTCCTTGAGGCCGGTCACGGTGCCGGTCGTCGCCGTCGGCGAGTTGACGTCGACGGTCACGGGCGCATCCGGCGAATTCAACCCGTAGAGCCGGAAGCCGACCAGGTTCGCGCCGCCGTCGTTGTACCCGGTCGGAAGCGACCAGGCCACGTCGGCCGAGCCGTTCACCGTCGGGCTCGCGGTCGCGGTCCCGATCGTCGGCGGGTCCGGCGTCGTCGGTCCCGGCACGATCACGTCGGAGTAGGCGGAGAACGCCGAGCTCCCGGCACTGGTGGTCTCCTTGACCCGGAACTTGTAGCTCGTGGCGTTGGCGAGCCCGTTGATCTGCAGGCCGGTCGAGCCACTGATCGGGTTCGCATCGCTCGTGGGGTACACGGTCGAAGCACCAGTGTTGTCCTCGATCGTGTACGAGGTGATTGCGGATCCGTTGATGGCGCCATCGGTCCAGTACAGGGTCACCCGCTGGTTGCCGGGCACACCGTGGACGTCGGTCGGCGGTCCGGCGGCAGCGCGTTCGGGCTCTGGCCGGGCACGCGACGGTTCGCGTCGAGGCGGTAGTCGTAGGCACCGTGGATCTCGATGAAGCAGCTCGTGTCCGTGCACTGTGGTGTGTGCTTCCCGGGCTTCGGCGCGTTCGGATCGGTGGTGGTCGTGTAGTCGGCTGCATCCTGGGCCGGGTTGTCCGTCCCGAAGTGGGACGCGACGGTGATGTCCGTCCAGTCGTTCGAGGAGCTCGCGGGCTGCGACGGGTCGGCCGCGCCACGGCAGAAGCGGCGGACGATCTTGCTCGAGCTGCCGGACCCCTCGGCGATGTACCGCGCCATGCTCTGCCCGCTGATGCCCTGGTCCTCGTTCCACACGAAGGTGATGAGAGACGTCTGGTCCGCGGTCGGGTCTTCGCGGCAGATCGCAGAGTTGTTCGCGTCGGTCGGGTTGACTCCCTGCGCGTCGACGCTCTGCACGTCGGAGGGGAAGTAGGAGCTCAGCTGCTGGACGTCCGAGGTGCGCGAGATGCTCTCCTGCTGGCTGAAGGCGGTGCGGAAGCCGAGGACCATCGCCATCCCGAGCGGGGCTGCGATGATGCCGAGGATCACGACGCTGGCCACGACCTCGATGAGCGTGAAGCCGCGCTCGGTCCCGGCGCCCGCGCGCGATCGCGCGCGGAGACGGCCGAACACCCGGTGGAGGAGCGCGGCCATCACGATTCCCCCGCGGTGTCCCGCTTGATGATGTTGACGGTCTCCGTGCTGTGCGGCCCCGTGTCGGAGGTCGGGTTCGAGACGCTCAGGGTGAGCTGCTCAAGGCCCTGGTCCCCACCCGGCGGGCAACCCTGGCTCTGGGGCCGCCAGACGGGACTCGTGCCGCTGTACCCGTTGAGGTACTGGATGCTCGTGATCGTCGCGGGATAGCTCGTGTTCGGCGCCGGCGCCGTGTACGCCGGGTAGGTGCCGCCGGTCCCCAGGGTGGTGCACGGGAGGTAGGTCGCGTCGTAGCTCGCCGACCCGATCGTGGTCGGGCCGTCGGCCTTCAACGTCTCCGCGTAGTCGCGGAGCACGAGATCCGCGTTGCTGGCTTTGCTGTTGAAGTCGCCGACGCGCAGGACGCCCCACAAGCCGGAGAGGATCGCGACCATGGCGATGCCCATCACCGCGACCGTCACCATGATCTCGATCAGCGTTTCGCCGCGCTCGAGCCCCTCGGCGCGAGGCGAAGAACCCGGGGACGGCCAGAAAGGGCGGGAGACGGAGTGCATCACTACGGTGGCGATCAGCTACTTGGTCTTCTGGGCGCTGAACACGCCGTACATGGCCGAGACGAGCGCGACGGCGACGAAGCCGACGACGACGCCCATGAAGATGATGATCGCCGGCTCGGCGAGGGACGTGAGCTTCTTGAGCTTGTAGTCGAGCTCGCCGGGCGTAGTAGTTCGCGGTCGAGTCGAGCTGCGCGTCCAACGTTCCGGTGTCCTCACCGACGCGCAGCATCTGCGTCGCCGCGGCCGGGAAGAGACCGGTCTCCGTGATCGGCCCGGCGATGCCCTCGCCCTCGAGCATCGCTTCCCGGGCGGTGATCAGCGCGCGCCTCGTAGACCTTGTTGTTCGCACCCTCGATCGCAGCCTGCATGGCCTCGGGGAGCGGGACGCCGGCCTTCATCATCGCGGAGATGATCCGGCAGAAGCGCTCGATGACTGCGTACTGCACGACGTCGCCGACGACGGGCATGCGCAGGAACAGGCGATCCTTGATGAGCTTGCCGCGATCCGTGCGCAGGAAGAGGTAGAGCGAAACGAAGATCGCGATTCCACCCCCGACGATCACCACTACCCACTGCTGGGTGAAGTCCGAGAACTCGAGCAGCATCCGGGTCGGCAGCGGGAGCTTGGCGTCGAACTCCTTGAAGAACCCGGTGAACCGGGGCAGCACGAACCCCACGAGGATGACCACGGTCACGAGCGACATCACCAGCACGATCAGCGGATAGGTCATCGCCGACTTGAGCTGCGACCGCGACTCGAGGTCGCGCTCGAGGTACAAGGACAGCTGGTCGAGCACGACGTCGAGCTGGCCGGTGATCTCCGCGGAGCGCAGGATCCCGATGTAGTAGTTCGGGAAGACGTCGCCGTGGCGGGCGAGGGCCTCGGAGAACGGGACTCCCGACTGGATCTGCTCGCCGATGTCCTGGAGCACGTCGCGGAACCGCTCGTTCTCGGTGCCCTCCCGGACCGTCTGGATCGCGTCGACGATCGGGATGCCCGCTCGCACGAACGCGCCGATCTGGCGGGAGAAGTGCATGATCTCCTGCCGCTTGACCTTCTGCTTCGTGATCTCGATCTTGTTGAAGCCGCGCTTCTGCGAGATCTTCATGACCTCGAGCTGGCGGCCCATGAGCTCGTTGCGCAACGCGTCCGCGCTCATCGCCTCAGCCGTGGCCTTGAGCTTGGTGCCGTCCTGCGCGACTGCCAGGTACTTGAACTGTGCCATTTCGGTCTGCCTCAGCCCGTCTAGAGAACGTAAATCGTGCGCAAGATCTCGGCGACCGTGGTCACGTCCCGCTCGACGAGGCGCAAGGCCTGGTCCTGGAGCGTGATCATTCCCTGCTCGATCGCCAGCTCCTTGAGCTGGTCATGGGTTGCGTTCCCGACGATCAGCGACTTCATCTCGTCGGTGACCTTCAGGACCTCGTAGACCCCGATGCGGCCCTGGTATCCCGTCTGCGACGCAGAAGACGCAGCCCTCGCCGTGGAAGAACGCGGTCTTCGGCGGCATCCCCGACTTGTCCCAGACCGCCACCTCGTCCGGCGTCGGGTCGTACGGCACCTTGCACTCCGGGCAGATCCGGCGCACGAGGCGCTGACCGATGACGCCGAGCATCGACGACGCGATCAGGAACGACTCGATGCCCATGTCGAGGAAGCGGTGGAGCGCGGAGACCGCGTCGGTCGCGTGGATCGAGGAGAGGACGAGGTGGCCCGGTCAGCGCGGACTGCACGGCGATGCGCGCGGTCTCGACGTCGCGGATCTCGCCGACGAGGATCACGTCGGGGTCCTGGCGCAGGATCGACTGCAGCCCGCCGGCGAACGTCACGCCGGCCTGCTCGTTGATCTGGATCTGGTTGACCGTCGGGAAGACGTACTCGACCGGGTCCTCGACGGTCATCACGTTGATCTCGTCGCTGTTGATCTGCGAGAGGGTGGCGTAGAGCGTCGTGGTCTTGCCGCTCCCGGTCGGCCCGGCGCAGATGACCATCCCGTACGGCGAGCTGACGAGCTGCTCGTAGGTGCCGAGCATGTCCGGCGGCATGCCGAGATCGCTGAGTCGGAAGAGCGCGCGCCGCTTGTCGAGGATTCGCAGCACGCACTTCTCGCCCTGCACGGTCGCGGTCGTGGCCACCCGGACGTCGAGCGGGACGCCGTCGATCGTCACCTCGATCTGGCCGTCCTGCGGGCGCCGGCGCTCGACGATGTTCATGTTGGCCATGACCTTGATGCGGCTGACCAGCGCGGGGCCCATGTCGACGGGCAGCGAGAGCACCTCGTGCAACGCGCCGTCGACCCGGTTCCGGATGCGCAGCCGGTCGTCCATCGGCTCGATGTGCACGTCGGACGCGCGCTCCATGACCGCCTGCGAGAGGATCAGGTTCACGACCTGCACGATCGGGGCGTTCTGGTCGACGGTCTGGCTGACGGTCTCCTCGACCTGCTCGGCCCGGCGCGCCAGCGCACGGGCCTCGAACACGCGCACGTGCTCACCGACGCGCGAGGTCGCCTTGTACGCGACGTCGATCGCACGGCGTACGTCCGAGACGCCACCGACGTAGAGCTTCGCCGGCTGGCGCAGCGCGTCGCGCAGCTTCTCGGCCAGCGCGGGCTCGGAAGGGTCCGCGACCGCGACGTCGTAGCCGAACTCGGTGCGCCGCAGCGGGATCGCGAGCCACTCGCGCGCGTTCTCCTCGGGCAGGGACTCGACGGCGTCCTCGGCCGGGATCTCACGCCGCAGGTCGACGACCTCGAGGCTGAACTGGTGGGCGAGCGCAGTCGCGAGGTCGCGCTCGTCGAGGACTTCCGTGTCGACGAGGTACTCGCCGAGTCGCTTCCCGGACCCGGCCTGCCCGGCCAGCGCGTCTTCGAGCTGGGCCTGTGTGAGCAGCTTCTGGTCGACGAGGACCTCACCCAGGCGCTTGCGCTGCTGGGGCGAGTCGGCCGCGGCATGCGACTCCGGGGCCGAGGTGGGCTCCGGCGTCTGCGCCTCCTTGGCCGCGAGCACGGCGCCGGCGCGCCGAGAGCTGGGCCTCGATCTCCTGGACGCTCACGGACGTCGGGAGCGCGTCCGAGTCAGCGAGGCCCTCCGACTCGACGTAGTCGTCGAGCTCGGGCGGGTTCTCGACCGCGTCGACGTACTGGGCGAATTCCTTGCCCGCGTCCTTGCGCGACTTCAGGAGGCCCACGTCAGCACCCGTCCCCGGGCGTCTCGGTCCCTCTGCAGGAGCTCAGCATCGATTCCAAACCCTCACGGCGTCCGCGGCGACAGCACGGCTCGGAGAGTTGTTCGACGCGACGAAGCGGCGCCTGAAGTAGACGCCGCTTCGCCGGGAAAGTTGTCAGCGGGGCCGAATCGGCCCAAACGTTACAAAGAGTTACTTCTTGCCCTTGCCCTTGGCCGGCAGCACCTTGGCCAGGACGTCACGGCTCGAGAGGATGAGGAGATCCTCGCCCTCGACCGAGATCTCGGTGCCGCCGTACTTCGAGTACACGACCGTGTCCCCCACGGCGATGTCCAGGGGGATCAGCTCGCCGGTGTCGTCGGACCGGCGGCCCGGGCCCGCGGCGCAGCACTTCACCCTGCTGGGGCTTCTCCTTGGCCGTGTCCGGGATGACGAGGCCACTCACCGTGGTCTCCTCGGCCTCCGCGGTGCGGACGACGATGCGGTCATCGAGGGGCTGCAGATTCATGTGGTGCCTCCTGGGACGGCCACGACGGGCTCGGGTCCGGTAGATCAGATCGTTAGCACTCGGCGATTGCGAGTGCTAAATCACGGTAACACCCGACCCCTGCGCAGGCAAACCCCGGCGGCGGGTCGTTCAGTCCCGGGTCGGGAGCCGGAGCGAGGGGAAGGCGCCGCAGGCGAGCGAGGTCGGCCCGTCGCTGCGCAGCCGCCACCACGCGGTCGCGGCGATCATCGCCCCGTTGTCCGTGCAGAGCGCGACCTCCGGGAGCAGCGCCTGGCGGCCCGATGCCTCCGCCGACCGCGGCGAGCCCGGCCCGGAGCCTCGAGTTCGCAGCGACGCCGCCGCCCATCACGAGCGTGCGCGCCCCGCGGCCTCCGCCCCGGCCACCAGCTTCGTGAGCAGCACGTCGACCACTGCCTCCTGGAACGATGCGGCGACATCGCGCACATCGACGTCAGGGGCGCGACGGACGTGGTTGATCACCGCGGTCTTGAGCCCGGAGAACGAGAAGTCGAACCCGTCGTTGCGCATCGGACGGGGGAACGCGATCGCGTGGGGATCGCCCTGACGGGCCAGCCGGTCGATCGCCGGGCCGCCGGGATACCCGAGACCGAGGAACCGCGCGACCTTGTCGAACGCTTCGCCGGCGGCGTCGTCGACGGTCTGGCCGAGCAGCTGGTAGCGCGCGTCCTCCTCGACGATGACGATCATCGTGTGACCCCCCGACACGATGAGGACCGCGAGTGGCAGCTCGACGTCGGGGTTCTCCAACCAGGCCGCGTGCAGGTGCGCCTCGAGGTGGTTCACGCCGACGTACGGGACGTCGAGGGTCAGGGCCAACGCCTTCGCCGCGCTCACCCCGACCAGCAGCGCACCCGCGAGCCCGGGGCCGTGGCACGCGGCCACCGCGTCGATCTCCGAGAAGCTGGTGCCGGCCTCCACGAGGGCCTCGGCCACCACCCCGCTCACGAGCTCCGCGTGCGCTGCGGCTCGCGATCTCCGGGACGACGCCACCAAAGCGCGCGTGCAGATCGACCTGGCTGGAGACGACGCTGGAACGGATGTCGTGGCCGTCGTCGACGATCGCGGCCGCGGTCTCGTCGCAGCTCGTCTCGATCCCGAGGATCGCTACCAACGCCGGACCGGCTCGTAGATCGTCTCGCCGTCGATGCCGTCGTCGATCCTCGCGAGCAGCTGCGCGTACTCCTCGGTGTCGACGTTGCGGGCCCACATGACGAGCGCGTCCTCGTTCGTCTCCGCGTAGTAGCCCTTGCGCACGCCGACGGAGCTGAACCCGAAGCGGCGGTACATCGCCTGCGCCGGCTCGTTGCTCACCCGCACCTCGAGCGTCGAGCGCGTTGACCTCGCGGGCGATCGCCTCGTGGGTCACCGCGAGGAGCAGGCGGGTCCCGATCTGGTGCCGGTGCCACGCCGGATCGACGGCGATCGTCGTGATGTGGCCCTCGTCCACCGTGACCATGAGCCCCGCGTACCCGACGACGTCGCGGCCGACCTTCGCGACGAAGTAGGCCCGCGTGCCTCGCAGCCCCAGCTCGCTCAGGAACAGCGACATGGTCCAGGGCCGCGGGTACACCTGGTTCTCGATGTTCAGCACCGAGCGCAGGTAGCGCCGCCTCATCGCCACGACGTGCACCATGAGCGGCTCCGGGTCCCGGAACTTCGCCGTTGCCACTACGCCCTTTCCTTCCGATCCCACTCGATCTCCGCGTCGCTGCGGCGAAGGTACAGCGGATGGACGTCGCCCGGTGGGCTGAACTCCTCCCGCTCGTAGCGGGCGGTCGCCAGCTCGACCAGCGCCGCGGCGCTCGGTCAGCGCGGCCGCCGGGCCGGCCAGCTCGACGTGGTCCAGCCCGCCGAGCTCGGCCGCGTACCGGAGCGCGCCGTCGCCGGCGAGCAGCGTGTCCTCACCGCGTGCCGCGAGCTCGCCGGCCAGGCCGTCGGGCGTGCAGACGTCGTAGTCCGTGATGCGCTGCACGCCTCCCGGCACGGGCCGGTAGCAGGCGAAGAACACCTCACGCCGGCGGGCGTCCACCACCGACACCACCGTGCGGTTCGTGTGCCGGAGCGGGTACGCGATCAGGTCCAGCGTCGGGACGCCGACCATCGGGATCCGCAGGACCTGCGCCATCATCCGCGCGGTCGTCACCCCGACCCGCAGGCCGGTGAACAGTCCGGGGCCGAGACCGACGGCGACGAAGGCGAGCTGGTCGAGGTCGACGTCCACCTCCCGGCGCAGGTACTCGATCGCGGGCACGAGCTGCTCGGCGTGCCGCCGCCCCCCGTCGAGGCTCAGGTCACCGAGCACGTGACCGTCGCGGCCGATCGCGACGCTCACTCGGGGCGTGGCTGTGTCCATCGCGAGGACGAGCACTCAGGCACCACCGTTGACGGCCGCGGCGAGCGCGGTCTCCCGCTCGAGCCACGACCGCCCGGCGCCGTGCAGCTCGATCACCCGGGTGTCGTCGTCCGCTTCCTCCGGCGGGAGCAGCATCAACGCGACCTCGAGCCGCTCGGGCGGCAGCAGCGCGCTCACCGCCTCACCCCACTCCACCACCATCACGGCGTGACCGTCGAGCAGCTCGTCGAGGCCGAGGTCGATGACCTCCTGCAGGAAGTCGAGGCGGTACACGTCCAGGTGCAGCAGCGGGACGTCCCCCTCGTACTCACGCACGATCGTGAACGTCGGGCTCACCACCGGCTCGGTCACGCCCAGCCCCGCGGCGATCCCCTTCGCGAGCACGGTCTTGCCCGCGCCGAGGTCGCCGGAGAGCACGACGACGTCCCCGCCGCGCAGCAGCCCCGCGAGCCGCCGACCGAGCGCCAGCGTCTCGGAAGCCGACCGCGAGCAGATCTCCATCAAGACCCCGTTTTGGCGTCGCTCGAACACCTCTGCGGTGGTCTTGCGACGCCAAAAGGCTGGGGGGCGGGGTCGGGGATGGTCATGCGCCGGCGCGGGCGCGGGCGAGGGCGCGCTTGATGGTCACGAAGTCGGCGCGGGTCGGCGGCAGGCTCGCCCCGGTGTTGCGCAGCACGGCGGCGGGGTGGAGCACCGGGATGAGGACCCCGTCACGGAACGGGAACTCCTGGCCCCGCAGCCGGGTGATGCCTTCCTTGGTCCGGAGCAGGAGCTTGGTCGCGAAGTTGCCCAGCGTGACCACGACCGCCGGCTCGATGAAGGCCGAGCTGGGCCTCGAGGTACGGGCCGGCAGGTCTCGATCTCGACGGGCTGCGGATCCCGGTTGCCCGGAGGGCCGGCATTTCACGACGTTCGCGATGTAGACGTCCGCCCGGGTCAGGCCGATGCCCTCGATGAGCAGCGTGAGGAGCCGGCCGGCCCGCCCGACGAACGGCTCGCCCTGCAAGGTCCTCCTGCTCGCCCGGGCCCTCGCCCACGAAGAGCAGCTCGGCCCGGGGGTCCCCGACGCCGAAGACCACCTGGGTCCGGGTCTCGGAGGCCGCACGCGGTGCACCCGAGCGCGGTCGCGCGGAGCGATTCGAACGAAGAGAACTGGGGGGCGTCGAGCGAGAGCGACACGCACCAGGGTACCGGCGCGATCAAGGCCGGGACCCGGTGGCGAAACAGCCCTCAGGCCCGGAGCCGGGACCGGTCGATGCATGGAGATGGTGCGAGGGCCCCATGGTCCCGTGCCCGTTGCGATCGTGAGTGGATTGTCCATGGCTGGGGAGATGCCGAAGATGCACGAGGTACAGGCAATGAAGGGCCGGATCGGCCTGCGGGTCGCCGCCCTGGTTCTGCCGACGGGATGCGTGCTCGCGGCGTGTGGCGGGCAGCGCAGTTCCACGAGCAGCGCCAAGCAGGCGAGCGACCTCCTGAACCAGGGCCTCCAGGCCCAGGTGCAGGGCGACACCTCGGCCGCGACGGCGAAGTTCGACGCGGTGCTCAAGGTCGACCCGAAGAACAAGTTCGCCTACTACAACCTCGGCCTGATCGAGCAGAAGGCGAACAACAAGGCCAAGGCGGAGACCAACTACCGCACAGGCGATCGCGATCGACCCGAACTACGCGCCGGCGCTCTACAACCTCGCGATCATCCGGACCGCGGCAGGCGCCAAGGACGAGGCGATCACGCTCTACACCCGCGCGACGCAGGCGAACCCGAAGTTCGCGGCCGCGTTCCTGAACCTCGGCCTCCTGCTCCACGCAGACCGGCCAGACCGCGGCGGCCAACACGGCGCTCACGACCGCGACCCGGCTCGACCCGAAGCTGGCCAGCCGGATCCCGGCGGACGCCAAGCCGACCAGCGCCTGATCGCGGCGGCATTCGCCCGTCACTCCCACTCGGGGGCCAGCCACGTGACGATCGTCAAGGACCAGACCAGCGAACCCCGCGGTCGACGGATCCGGCCACGGGCGCTCGACCGGCCCGCCGCCGTCGCCGGCGACGGGCGGTGCCCACTGCGGCGCTTCCGCGCCTGGCTCACCCATCCCGACTGGCGCAAGCTGGCGCCGCTCCTGTTCGTCGCGATCCCGATCGCGTTCAACCTGATCGTCCTGCGCACCGAGCTGCGCCATGTCGTGCAGCTCAACGACACCACGGTGCACATCTCGATGGTGCGCTGGGCCGAGCAACGGCTCAACGCCGGCCAGCTCGTCTTCGACGGCTGGTACCCGAGGCTCCAGATGGGCCTCGCGCAGTTCCACCACTACCAGAGCCTCCCGCACATCATCGCGGGCGCGTTCGCCACGGTCTTCGGCGCCGAACGGACGGTCGCGTGGAGCGGCGTACCTGCTCCTCTCCTTCTGGCCGCTCTGCATCTACTGGACGGTCCGGCTGTTCGGCTTCAATCGCTGGACCGCGGCGACGACCGCGGTCCTCGCGCCGCTGATCACCTCGGTCACGGGCTACGGGTACGAGCACTTCAGCTACGTCTGGCGGGGCAACGGGATCTGGTCGCAGCTCTGGGGCATGTGGCTCTTCCCACTCGCGCTCGTGTTCACCTGGCGCGCGGTCTCCGAGGGCAAGGGGTACGCGGTCGCGGCCCTCTTCCTCGGGCTCACGATCGCCTGCCACTTCCTCACCGGGTACCTCGCGATCATCGGTCTCGGCATCTGGGTGCTGCTCCAGCCCCGGGAGATCCTGCGACGCATCGGCCGGGCCGTGGCGGTCGGGATCGGCGGCGCGCTCTGCCGCGTCCTGGGTGATCGTGCCGTTGCTGGTCGACAGCAAGTGGGCGCTGCGCACCCAGTTCAACGTCGGCACCTTCTGGTTCAACTCGTACGGCGGCAAGAACGTCATCGAGTGGCTGTTCACGGGCAAGATCTTCGACGGATCCGGGGCGACGCAGGACCTGGCCCGCTTCCCCATCTTCTCGTTGCTCGTCGCGGTCGGCGCGATCCTCTGCGGCTGGCGCTTCCTGCGTGACGAGCGGGCGCGGGCGATCCTCACGTTCTTCGTCGTGTCCGTGCTGCTCCTCTGCGGTCGGGACACGATCGGCTTCGTCGTCAACCTGCTGCCCGGCAGCCAGGACCTGCTGCTGCACCGCTTCATCATCGGGGTGCACCTCAGCGGCCTCCTCCTGGCCGGGCTCGGCGCGTCGTGGCTCACCCAGGGCATCTACGCCCGGGCGCGCACCTGGCGACCGAGCCTGCGTCCGGTGCTGATCGCCGGCGCGGTCGCGGTCGTCGGGTCTCATCGTGATCGCACCCGCGTGGCGGTTCATCGCGAGCTTCGACGCCGAGGGCGCGCACTGGATCAACCAGCAGCGCGTCGCGGACCGGACGGACGGCGCGAACTTCGAGGCGCTGGCGCGGCAAGCCGGGTCCTACGGCGAGGGGCGGGTCTACGCGGGGTCGGCGAGCAACGGCGGCAAGGCGATCGCGATCGGGTCGGTGCCCGGGTACTCGTACCTGCTCGACGCCGACGTCGACGAGCTCGGCTTCACGCTCCGCGACCCTGTCCCTGAGCGGGGACGCGGAGACCGCCTTCGACGACGCCAAGCCCTCGGACTACGACCTCTTCGACGTGCGCTGGGTCATCCTGCCCGACCGACCAGGAGCCCAAGGTCCCCGCCACGCGAGTCGCGACCAAGGGCCGCTGGACGCTCTGGTCAGGTCAACACCGAGCGGGTACCTCGAGGTCGTCGACACCACTCCTGCGATCACCGCCGATCGCACCGACCTGCTCGACCCGGACCCGCGACTTCCTCGGCCTCGGACGCGGCCGGCGGAGCACCAGATCCCGGTGATCGCGTTCGGCGGCGACCCGGCGGCGCCGCCGACGAACCCCGAACGGCGTCGGCCCGCCGGGAGCCCCGGGAGCGTGACCGTCCAGTACGCGGAGCCGGACCAGGGCATCTTCGGCGGTGAGGTCGTGGCGAACCGGCCGGCCGTCGTCATGCTGAAGTCGACGTACGACCCGCGCATGCACGTGACCGTCGACGGCAAGCCCGCGAAGACACAGATGCTCGCGCCGAGCTTCATCGGGGTCGCCGTGCCTGCGGGCACGCACCGGATCCAGTTCCAGTACGTGCCCTTCGGCTACTACTGGGAGCTCTTCCTCATCGGCGCGCTCGCGCTCATCGCGCTCGCGGTCGTGCCCCGCGTCTGGCCCCGGCTGCGCCACGCCCGTCGCTCCCGGCACGCGGCACCCGATGAGCGCGCCGCCCGTGGCCGAGCGCCGGCGCGCCGGGCCACGACGTGCTCGTCGTGATCCCCGCGTGGAACGAAGAGCGGAGCGTCGGCCGCGGTCGTGCACGAGGTACGTCCGCGCACAGGGCTATCCCGCCCTCGTGGTCGACGACGGCTCGCTCGACCAGACGGCGGGGTCGCCGCGATCGCCGGCGCGACCGTGCTGCGCCTCCCCGTGAACCTCGGCGTCGGTGGGGCGCTCCGGTGCGGCTTCCGGTATCGCCGTGACCGAGGGCTACGCCGTCGTCGTGCAGTGCGACGCCGACGGCCAGCACGATCCGAGCGAGATCAGCCCGCCTGCTCGAGACCATGCACGCGACCGGCGCGGACCTCGTCGTGGGCTCGCGCTTCTCCGATCCGACGAGCGACTACCGGGTCGGCCCGGCCCGGCGGTTGGCGATGCACCACTTCGCGCGGCTCGCCTCCAGCCGCGCGGGCACGCCCGATCACCGACGCGACGCTCGGGGTTCCGAGCGATCGGCGGTCCGCTGCTCGGCTCCTTCGCGGCGAGCTACCCGGCCGAGTACCTCGGCGACACGATCGAGGCGCTGGCCCGCGCCGGCCGTTCGGGCCGGCACGTCATCGAGATCGGCGTGCACATGCGGCCGCGCACCGGCGGGAGTGTCGAGCGCGACGACGCTCGAGTCGATCTGGTACCTGATCCGCGTGCCGCTGCGCGCTCTGGCTGCAGAGCCACCGCCCGTCCGGACCGCACAGCGTCCAGATGACCCTGTGGGAACGGGGCATCTCGTGAGCTGGAGCATCACGTGAGCGATGTCGGGTTCCAGTCCGCGCTCGTGGCACTCGGCGGCGTCGGGATCTTCGCGGCGGTGTTCGCGCTCTCGCGCCGCCAGCTCCTGTCGCTGCGCTACGCCCTCGGGTGGATGGCGGTCTCGATCCTCCTGGTCGGCGCGGGCCTCGTGCTCGTCGCCGTCGGCGGGATCTCCCAGTCCCTGCCGATCACGCCGACCGGTTTGCTGGCCGGCGTCGGCCTCGCGTTCGTCCTGCTCATCACCCTCCAGCTGTCCGTCTCGCTGTCGGGTCACCAGGAGGCCATCCGCGAGCTCAGCGAGGCCAACGCGCTGCTCGAGGAGCGGGTCGCACGCGTCGAACGCGCCGCGACCGAAGCGTCGGCCCGACCGCCGGTCGAGCCCCAGCGCCCCTGAGCGACCGCCCGAGCCGGAACCACTGCTTTCGGCGTGAGTTCGCGTTGCCCTGGCACCGTCAACTCACGCCGAAACGGGGCTGAAAGTAGTGCGGAGACGCGAAGCGGCGGGCCCGAAGGCCCGCCGCTTGCTGACGCTGTGTTCCTGGTGTTTCCTTCGGCGCTAGCCGACCTTCACCGACCAGGTCACGATCGGTGCATGCGACGGCGTGTTGCTCGGCGCCGCCCGCAGCGAGAGCGTGTCGCCGGCAACGACCGTCACGGTGTCGATCAGGTCCTGGCAGCGTCGTCGCGGTCGTCCCGACGATGGAGCAGGTGACGCCGGTTGCAGCGCCGTTCTGCATCACGGCCATCGTGTAGGTGTCGTTCGAGCTCGTACCGGGAGACTGGTTGAAGACCACGCTCAAGCCGCTGAGCGTGCCCGCCACCGCCGAAGGCACCCGGACGCTCGACTCCGTCGTGTTCTGGTTGAACGAGCCGTACGGGAAGTACTCTGTGAGGTTCGGTGCTAGCCGTTCCACCGCCGGCGAGCGGCGTCAGCCCGCTGGAGCCGGTCGCAGCCGTTGGCAGCCGTTGGCACCAGTGGCACCGGTGGCACCCGGAGCACCGTTGGAGCCGGTGGCACCCGTGGCACCCGTGGCACCCGCAGCACCCGGAGCACCGTCGGTGCCGTTCGCACCGGTCGCACCCGTGGCACCAGCAGCGCCAGTGGCACCGTTGGGACCAGCCGGTCCGACGTCACCCTGCGGGCCCTGAGCACCAGCCGGCCCGACCGCACCGTCAGCACCCGTGGCACCCACCGCACCGTCGGCACCCGTAGCTCCGGTAGCGCCAGTGGCACCCGCCGGACCCTGCGGACCCTGCGGGCCCACCGCACCGTCGGCACCCGTGGCGCCGGTCGCACCCGTGGCGCCAGTGGCACCGTCAGCGCCGTTGGTCCCGTTGGTGCCATCAGCACCCGCAGCACCGGTCGCACCCACCGCACCGTCGGCACCCGTGGCACCAGTCGCACCCGTGGCGCCAATGGCACCGTCAGCGCCGTTGGTCCCGTTGGTGCCATCAGCACCCGCAGCACCGGTCGCGCCAGTCGCACCGGTCGCACCGTCAGCGCCGTTGGTCCCGTTGGTGCCATCAGCACCCGCAGCACCCGTGGCGCCAGTCGCACCCGTGGCACCGGCCGGACCCTGCGGACCCTCCGGACCCACCGCACCGTCGGCACCCGCAGCACCCGTGGCACCAGTCGCACCCGTGGCGCCAGTCGCACCGTCAGCGCCGTTGGTCCCGTTGGTGCCATCAGCACCCGCAGCACCGGTCGCACCCACCGCACCGTCGGCACCCGTGGCACCAGTCGCACCCGTGGCGCCAATGGCACCGTCAGCGCCGTTGGTCCCGTTGGTGCCATCAGCACCCGCAGCACCGGTCGCGCCAGTCGCACCGGTCGCACCGTCAGCGCCGTTGGTCCCGTTGGTGCCATCAGCACCCGCAGCACCCGTGGCGCCAGTCGCACCCGTGGCACCGGCCGGACCCTGCGGACCCTCCGGACCCACCGCACCGTCGGCACCCGCAGCACCCGTGGCACCGGTCGCACCCGTGGCGCCAGTCGCACCGTCAGCGCCGTTGGTCCCGTTGGTGCCATCAGCACCCGCAGCACCGGTCGCACCCACCGCACCGTCGGCACCCGTGGCACCGGTCGCACCCGTGGCACGGCCGGACCCTGGCGGACCCTGCGGCCTCCGGTCAACCGCACCGTTGGCACCTGCAGCACCCGTCGCACCCGTGGCACCGGTCGCACCCGTGGCACCAGTCGCACCGTCAGCGCCGTTGGTCCCGTTGGTGCCATCAGCACCCGCAGCACCCGTGGCGCCCACCGCACCCGTCGGCACCGTGGCACCCGTGGCACCAGTCGCACCCGTGGCACCGTCGACCGAGCCCGTTGGTCCCGTTGGTGCCATCAGCACCCGCAGCACCCGTGGCGCCACCGCACCGTCGGCACCCGTCAGCACCCGTGGCACCAGTCGCACCCGTCGGCACCGTCGGAGCCGTTGGTCCCGTTGGTGCCATCAGCACCCGCAGCACCCGTGGCGCCAGTCGCACCGTCGGAGCCGTTGGTCCCGTTGGTGCCATCAGCACCCGCAGCACCCGTGGCGCCAGTGGCACCGGCCGGACCCTGCGGACCTTGCGGACCGATCGGGCCCACCGCACCGTCGGCACCCGCAGCACCCGCAGCACCCGTGGCACCAGTCGCACCCGTGGCGCCGTCAGCGCCGTTGGAGCCGTTGGTCCCGTTGGTGCCATCAGCACCCGCAGCACCGGTCGCGCCCACCGCACCGTCAGCACCCGTGGCACCGGTCGCACCCGTGGCGCCAGTCGCACCGTCGGAGCCGTTGGTCCCGTTGGTGCCATCAGCACCCGTGGCGCCAGTCGCACCCGTCGCACCCACCGCACCGTCAGCGCCGTTGGCACCGGTGGCACCCGGAGCTCCGTCAGTGCCATTGGTCCCGTTGGTGCCATCAGCACCCGCAGCGCCCGTGGCACCGGTCGCACCCGTGGCACCGGCCGGACCCTGCGGTCCGATCGGACCCTCCGGGCCCTGCGGACCGATCGGGCCGATCGGGCCCGTGGCACCGGTCGCACCCGTGGCACCGGTCGCGCCGGTCGCACCCGTGGCGCCAGTGGCACCCGTCGCGCCGGTCGCACCGGTGCCGCCGCCGCCGCCACCACCGCTGGTGACGTCCGCGACGAGCGACAGGTCGAAGCTCAGGTCGGGGTCACCGCCGGAGTCCTGGTGGACCTCGACCGCGATCTCGTTCGTACCGTCGACGAACGCGGACGTCGGGATCGTGAACGGCAGGAACTGGCTCTCCGCCGCACCCGTGACCGCCGTCGACGCGTCCGTGCTGCTCGTGATCGTCCCGGACGGCATGTTGCTCCGGACGACCTCGGTGCCGTTGACGTACACGACCGCGCCGTCATCCCGGAGCAGGTTCAGCGTCACGGAGTTCAGCGTGCTCGTGTCGATCGTGACCGCACGGCGGAAGTACGTCGTGCGGTACTTGTTCGCCGAGTTCGGCCCGAACGACACCACGGTCGCCTCGTCGCCGTCGCCGTAGCCGAGCTGCGCCGGGCCCTGCGCCCAGCTGCTGTCGTTGAAGCTCGTCGCCCGCCACGCGGTACCGAGGCTGGACCCGTTGTCGAGATAGCGCCACGTCGACCCCGCGGGGATCAGCGTCGACGACGCCGCTCCTGCCGTGGTCGGTGACATCGCAATTGGCGCAAGCGCCAGTGCGAGTGCACTCAGTGCGCCAACGGCGCCCAGCGCACGACGAGACTTGATCGTGGTTCGCATTGCCCAGCCCCTCATCGATCGGTTGCTTCCCAGTGACGGACGATTTTGTAACACTCAGAGTGGTCACCCGTAAAGACAAATCCGGAGAAACTGCTCAAGTTGCCCGGCAAATGATCCGAAATACCCAAGTTCAGGCCATTCGGCCTCGCGCGGCGGGTGATAGCACCGAGGACCGTGGCGAGAGGGAGAGCCCCGGCGGGGCGGGCTCCGGGCTCAGGCGACGGCGGAACGGACCGCCGCGGCGACCGCCTCGACCACGCCGAGCCGCAGCCGGTCGAAGTGCGCGGCCACGGCGCCGGTGGCGAGGCCGAAGGCGATGTCGCCGTCGAACCGGGTCGCCACGGGAGCCAACGCGCGGGCCAGCCCGTCGTGCGCGCTCTGGGCCAGGAGCTGGCACTGCACCTTCGAGCACGTCGCGTCCGTGGCCACGACCACGAGCGTCGTGCTCTCCCCCGGGCCGAGCGGCGGGTCCGGGTAGCCCTCCACCTCCGCCGGCGCGCTCGACCCGGCGATGATCGACCCATCGGCGCCGATCACGTCGCCGATCGCGTTGACCACCGCGAGCGCACCGACCGTCGCGTCGCCGACGCGCACGGACGCGCTCCCCATCCCCCCGGGAACACCGTGGTGCCCGCCGCGCCACTTGCCCACCGTCGCCCCGGTGCCGGCCCCGACCCGACCGGTGCCGAGCGCATCGCCCGACTCGGCCGCGACCGCGGCCGCCGCGCCGTCCACTGCGCTCGGGTGAGCACCTCCGGAGACGACCAGGTCGAAGATCGCGGCGGTGGGAACGATCGGCACCGGACCGGCGCTCGAACGGAAGCCACGACCACGCATGGCGAGGAACTTCATCACACCGTCCGCGGTCGCGAGCCCGAACGCCGAACCCCCGGTGAGCACCACCGCGTCGACGTGCTCGACCAGCTTCGTCGGCTCGAGCAACGCGGTCTCGCGCGATGCCGGCGCACCGCCGCGCACCTCACACGACCCGATGGTGTGCTCGGGCAGGAGCACGACGGTCACGCCGGTGCGATCGAGGGTGACGTTCCCCGCCTTCACGCCGGGGACGTCGGTGATCGACCCGCTCATCGGGCCGAGCTGGCGCGCCGCGCGCTTCCCGCCTGGACCTCGCGGGCGAAGTCGACGATGAGCCGGTCGACGGTCTCGGACTGCTCGAGCATCGCCATGTGCCCGGCGCCCGCGAGCATCTCGAGCCGGGCGCCGGGAATCGACCGGGCGATGTGGCGGGCCTCGGCCGGCGGAGTGAGCACGTCGTGCGTGCCGCAGATGACGAGCGTCGGCACCGTGAGCTTCGGCAGCTCCTCCGCCAGAGTCCATGCCGAACAGTGGTCCTCGGCGCGCCCTTCCGGGTCTCCGGCGCGCACGCCAGGATCATCTGGCGGGTCAGCTCGACGTGACTCGGCTGCGGGTTCCGGCCGAACCCGATCCGCGAGATGAGCAACCCGAGGTTCGCGAAGCCGAGCACCCCGCCGGCCTCCGGGACCGCGTTCGCGATCCGGTCGATCACCCGGACCAACCGGGGGCTGCCGCTGAGCGCCGTGCGCGACAACGTCGAGAGCAGCACGATCCCGGCGACCCGCTCGGCCGCGATGTCCGGGTACCGGAGGCAGAAGAGCTGCACCGCGACGCCACCCATCGAGTGCCCGACGAGCACCGCGTCGTGCAGGTCGAGGCCTTCGACGACCGTGCGGACGTCGCCGCCGAGCGTGTCCAGCGTGTGGCCGCCCTCGCCGACCGTCGACGCGCCGTGGCCCCGGTGATCGAACGCGATCGTCCGGAACCCCGCGGCCGGCAGCGACGTCCATCTGCTTGACCCAGGTCCGCACCGAGAGCGTGACGCCGTGGGAGAGCACGATCGGTGGGCCCTCGCCCCGGCTGATGACGCTGATCGCCCCGCCGTCGTGGCTCGGCAGGCTGCGGATCTCGTCGAACAGGCCGGCACCAGCTCGTCGACGCGGTCCTCGTCGTCGGGGTGGCGCCGGAGCCGGGCGGCGGCGACCCGTTCGGTCGTGTACGCCGCCCCGGCCAGCGTGGCGCGGCGACGCCCGCGGCGAACCCGAGGGTGCGCATCGACGCGGCCGGCCATCAGTGATAGCTCCGCGGCGCACGCGGGACCGATGCCACAGACGATCTCGTAGGCGATCGTGCCCAGGCGCTCGGCCCACTCCTGCGCGGTGACCTCGGCGTCGCCCTGGCGGCCGATCAGCACGACCTCGTCGCCCACCGCGACGTCGTCGTCGCCGACGTCCACCATGAGCTGGTCCATCGTCACCGTGCCCGCGACCGGGCGCCGGCGGCCACCCACCACGACCTCGCCCCCGACCGCCGCGAGGTTGCGGGGAACGCCGTCGGCGTACCCGATCGGAACGGTCGCGATGCCGAGCCGCGCGCTCGACCCGGTAGCGGAACCCGTAGGAGAGCCGGTCACCGGCGGCGAGCGTCTTCACGTGGGAGACGCTCGCCTTCAGCGAGAGCGCCGGCCGCAGCACCGCACGATCGGCGAGCTCCGCCGCGGGCGGGATGCCGTAGATCGCGATGCCGACCCGCACGAGATCGAAGCGCGCGTCGGGGAACGCCAGCAGACCGGCCGAGTTCGCGGCATGCACCAAGGGTGGCCGCAGACCCACCGCGTCGAGGTCGTCGCGAGGACCGCGTGGAAGCGCTCCAGCTGCTCGGACGTGTACGGGTCGTCGGGCTCGTCGGCGATCGCGAAGTGGGTGAGGACACCCTCGAGCACGAGCTCGGTCCGCTCGTCGACTCGCTGTGCGAGCGCTACCGCTCCCTCGGGAGCCACGCCGACCCGGTGCATCCCGGTGTCCACCTTGAGGTGCACGGCGAGAGGGTCGCCGGTGCCGAGGTCGGCCACCGCCTTCGCGAGCGAGTCGATCCCTCCGGTCGTGTAGACGACGGGCGTCAGCCGGTGCGCGACGACCGCCGACGCGGCATCGGGCGACGGTTCCGACAGGACCAGGATCGGCGCGTCGATCCCGGCCTCGCGGAGCGCAACACCCTCCTCGACGAGCGCGACCCCGAGCCAGCGTCGCGCCGGCCTCGAGCGCGGCCCGTGCGATCGGGCACCGCGCCGTGGCCGTAGCCGTCGGCCTTGACGACCGCGAGGACCTGCGCGGGCGCGGCCACCTGCACGAGCGTCGCGACGTTCTCGCGCACCGCGCCGAGGTCGATCTCCACCCAGGCCGCGCGGTACCGCTCGCTCATGAAAGAAGCTGACGCCCGCGGGTCACGTCGTGGAGGCCAGATAGCGGACGATGTCGCCTCGCGCCACGATGCCCACGACCTTCCCGTCCTTCACGACGGGGACGTGGGTGACGTCGTGCTCGTGCATCATCGTCGCGACATCGGCGACGTCCGCGTCCGGCGCGACGTGCTTGAAGTCCTTCTCCATCACGTCCGCGACGGTGGACGACGCCGCCTTCTTCAGCTCCTCGTCGTAGCGCCGCAACGAGCTCGGCAGCGTGAACTCGATGCCCGGCAGGATCGCGATCGTGGTGGGCAGGTGGAGGCGCGCCTCCGAGATCAGCAGGTCCTCGTCGCGGAGCAGCCCGACGATCTTGCCGTCGGCGTCGACGACCGGGGCGGCGCCGAACCCCTTCTCGGCGAGCAGGTCGGCGGCATCCGCCAGCGACGCGTCGGGCGCCAGCGTGACGACGTCCTGCGTCATCACGTCGGTCACGGGGGTGCTGCTGGGCATCAGGCCTCCAGGTCGAAGTGCGGTCGGTGCCGCAGGTGGCGGGCGGTTCGGCCGCCCATTGTCCCGCTATTCGGGGAGCGCGACCGGGATTGCGGCGATCAGGTCGCCCGCGATCATCCCAGTATGCCCGGCTCGGTCCGCGGCTCGGCCATGGACCCAGGCCGCGGCGGCCGCGGCCTCGAACGCCCCCATCCCCCGGGCCAGGAACGCGCCCGACGATGCCGCTGAGCACGTCGCCGGTGCCGGCCGTCGCCAGCCAAGGCCCACCGGTGGTGTTGACCGCGACCCGGCCCTCGGGACCCGGCTCGGCGATGACGGTGGCCGAGCCCTTGAGCAGGACCACCGCGTCGGCGGCCGTGGCCAACCGGCGGGCCGAGTCGATCCGATCGGTTCCGGGCGGTTCGCCCACCAGCCGCGTGTACTCGCCGTCGTGCGGAGTGAGCACGGTCGGGGTCGTCAACATCGTGTGCCGGACCCGCAGGGGTGAGAGGTCCCCACGCAGCGCGTTGAGCCCGTCGGCGTCCAGCACCATCGCGAACGGGCGCGTCGGCGACGAGCTGGCTCACCGCGGTCTGCGCGCCTTCGTGACCGCCGAGCCCGGGCCCGATCACGACCGCGCCGAAGCGCCCGAGGTCGCGCAGCACCGCGCCGGCGGCGTGCGGGTCGAGGGATCCGTCGGGCGTCGCCGGCAGCGCGACGGTGATCACCTCCGTGCCGGATCCCGCAGCCGCCGCCGCTTCGCCGGGCATCCCGCACCAGACGATGCCTGCTCCCGCGCGCATCGCCGCGTGGCTCACGAACATCGGCGCACCCGTCATCCCCATCGTGCCGCCGACCACCATCACCCCGCCGACCTCCCACTTGTGGGTGCTCGGCTTGCGCGGCGGGGAGCCACGCGGCGACGTCCGACTGCTCCGTGATGCCTGCCGCGACCGGACCCACGTCGATGCCGATGTCCGCGACGGTCACGACGCCGGCGTGCGCACGCCCCGGTTCGAAGACCAGACCCGGCTTCGTCGCGGCGAAGGTCACCGTGCGATCGGCGGTGATCACGGGCCCGTCGACCGCGCCGGTCAGCCCGTCGGCTCCGGACGGGATGTCGACGGCCACCACCAGCACCGGCGCGGCGGCGATCGCTCCGACCACCCAGGCCGCGTCGCCTGCGAGCGCGCCGCGGAAGCCGGTGCCGAACATGGCGTCGACCACGACGTCGGCACGTCCGAGCGCGCGGTGAACCGCGTGCGGTCGATGCCCGCCTCGAGCGCGAACACCGCGACGCGCATCCCCCACGCCTGGAGCGCCCGCGCGGTGACCCGTCCGTCCCCGCCGTTGTTCCCCTTGCCGCACACGACGATCGCGTGCCGGGCGTACACCCCGCGGCAGGCCTGGCGGACGCTCCACGCCACCGCGCGACCCGGCGCGTTCCATCAGCACCTCGACGGGAGTGCCGGCCGCGATCGTGCGCCGGTCCGCGAGCGCCATCTCCGCCGGGGTGACGAGCGGCTTCATGCGCGCCGCGTCACTTGAGGGCCACGGCGACCGCGATCGCCATGCTGTCGACGTGCGACAACGTGAGCAGCCAGCTCCCGACGCCGCGTTGGTCCGCCAGCGCGGCCGCCTTGTCGTGCAGGCGGATCTCGGGTTGGCCACTCGGGAGGCGGATGACCTCGACGTCGCGGATCGCGAACTTCCAGAGCCCGACGCTCATCGCCTTCATCACGGCTTCCTTGGCCGCGAACCGCGCCGCGAGCGGTGGGACCGGCTCGATGTGGCGGAACGCGTACTCCCGCTCCGCGTCGCTGAAGAGCCGCTCCGCGATCCGGGGCCGCCGCTCGAGCGCGAGCCGGAACCGGTCGCACTCCACGAGGTCCGTCCCGATCCCCAGCATCTCCCCGGTCATACCCCAACCCTGCCAGGTGGGGTCAGCCGGCGGTGCGCCAGCGGTCGGCGAGGACGTAGACGGGGACCGTGAGCAGGTCCACCAGGTCGGTCTCGGCCAGCCGCTGGTCGTCGAAGCTGAGCTCGGTCTCGGTGAACGCACCGCGGAGCGCCGCGTACCGGTTCCGATAGCCCGACAGGACCGCGTGGGCGACGTCCGCGGGGACCCGGTCCTTCAGATCGAGCTGGAGCAGCGTCAGCCCGACGGTCTGGGCCCCCTTCACCTCGGGGACGATCACGACGGTGCGCCCGTCGCTGCGCCCGCGCGTCACGGTGACCTCGCGCTCGGCCGCCACGATCTGCTTCGTGCCCCGCAGGATCGGGTTGTCCGCGGTGCGCGACCGCAGCTGCATCGCGCTGCCGCCCTGGTCGACGACGCTGATCGTGGCGTCGTCGGTGGTGGGGTCGCCCTCGATGCTGTAGCGGGTGAACCCGGTGACCTGGTCCACCGCGGCATTCAGGTCCACGAGGGTGCGCAGCACGCGGTAGCTGAGCCCGTCGCGAGCCGCGCCCGCCGCGAGCACCTGCTGCACCAACGGCACCTGCAGCAGCGTCTCGTCGGAGCGCGAGATGCCGACGGTGACCGTCTTCGCCTGGTGCTTGATCGCGTCGACGGGCCGCGTGAGCTCCTCGATCGCCGCGGTCAACGCGCCCGGTGAGGTCCTCGACGACCGTGCCCGGCGTGCCGACCTTGCCGTACTCGACCTGGAACGCGTCGAGCGGGAGCACGCGGGTCGCGTACCGGAAGAGCGAGGCCAGCCGCACCGCGGTGCCCGCCTCGAGCGAGCCGTCGTAGAAGCCGCCACGGAGCTGGTCGAAGAAGCGGGACGCGGGCCCTTCGAGCTGCTGGCCCAGGCGCTCCATCCCGAACCGGCTCGGCGCCCGCGGTGCCGTCACCACGGCTTCGATCGCGGCCCGGGCCTCGCGCAGCGGATGGGCCGACGCGTCGATCGCGAGCGCGGCCTCGTACCCGAACAGGTGGCCCGCCATCGCGGAGAGCACGAAGCCGAGCGTGGGGTGGACCGCCGGCACCTCGATCGTCTCGAGCGCAGCGCTGAACCGGTCGTCGCCCTGATCGACGACGGCCACCGCCGCGGCCTTGTGCGCGCGGTAGATCCCGAGCTCCTTGGCGACGTCGTCCGCGTTGGATCCCGAGAGGCCGGCGCCGCACACGATGATCAGCGGCTCCGCGGAGAGGTCGATGTGCTTCTTGTCCTCGGTGCCGTCACACGCGATCGACTTGTAACAGAGCTCGGAGAGCTTGATCCGCACCTCGTGCGCGGCGATCCGGTTCGCCCCGTTGCCGACGACGGCCCAGTAGCGCCGGCCCGGAGCGAGACGTTGCGCGATGACCCCGATCGACGCGCGCCGGGCCAGGACCTGCTCCATCGCCGCGGGCAGGTCACGCAGCGCGTGGAGGAGCGTGACCCGGTCCTCCGAGTGGCCCAGGGTGAGCTCGTCGGCGAGGGCGAACGCGAGGAGGAACCCGGCCGCGACCTGGGAGTAGAACGCCTTCGTCGACGCGACGCTCATCTCCACGTCGCGACCGTCGGACGTGTAGAGCACGCCGTCGGTGCGGTCCACCAGGTCGCTGTTGCGGCGGTTCACGATCGCGAGGACCGTCGCGCCGCGTGCCCGAGCGAGGTCCACGGTGCGGTTCGTGTCGGTGGTGGTGCCGCTCTGGCTGATCGCGATCACCAGCGTGTCGGCCATGTCCGCCGAGAGCCGGAAGCCCGACAGCTCGGTGGCGAGCAGGGCCTCGACCGTCACGGCGTGCGACGGGCCGAGCGCGCGTTGCAGCGCGGCGACCAGGCTCTGGCCCGCGACGGCCGCGGTGCCCTGACCGATGACGAGCACCCGGCGGTACGTTCCCGCGCGCAGCTTCGCCCGCAGATCTTCGGACAACGTCTCGTGCGGCAGCTCGACGACCGGCACGCCGTCGCGTTCCGCGATCTTGCCCCGGAGCGTCTTGCGGAACGACGCCGGCGCCTCCGAGATCTCCTTCAGGAGGTAGTGCGGGAAGTCACCGCGGTCGATGTCGCGGGTGGTGATCTGCGGCGTGACGAGCTCGTCCGCGTGCACCGGAAGCGTGGTGCCGTCGTACGAGATGCGCTCGATGCCGGCAACGGTCCCGGCGCCGGCGGCGTCGAGGACGACGATCTGACCCCGGCTCGCGCCCGGGTTCTCGGGGTTGCCCGGCGTCTCACCGTCGAGGCGCAGGTAGCTCGAGGTCTCCTCGACCAGGCCGTAGGGCTCGCTCGCCACGACGAAGCAGTCGTCGGCCAGCCCGACGTACAGCGCCTGGCCACTCCCCCGGAGCGCGAGCATCACGCGGTCCGGGTCGGCCGCGGCGTGCGCGCCGATCGCGACCGAGCCTTCGAACGCGGCGACGGTCGCGGCGAAACGACTCCATGACCGTCTCGCCCGCGTCGATCCGGCGGCGCACGAGCGCGGGGATGACCTTCGCGTCCGTCGTGATCTCCGGCGGGATCGCGAGGTCGTACAGCGCGACGAGCTCACCGAAGTTGTCGACGTCGCCGTTGAGCGCAGCCGTGACGTAGGCGCCGTCACCGTTCGCGATCCCCGCCTCTTCGTGGTTCAACGGGTGCGCGTTCGCCTCCGAGATGATCCCGACGCTCGCCCAGCGTGTGTGGCCGAGCACCATGACCCGCGCGGTTGCGTTGTCGAGCGCGCGGTGGAGCAACGAGTCGTTCGTGATCGCGCGGCGCAACGCGGCGACGTTGTCGCCGAGCTCACCGATCTCGGCCGCGGCCTTGTAGACGAAGCTCAACGCGCCGTCCGGTGAGCGCACCGCGCCGGAACGGAACAACGGGTCCCGGGACGCGCTCGCGCAGCGCGGCGGCGTTCTCCGGGCTCTGGAGGTCCAGGCCGTGGTCGCGCACGTAGAGGTGCAGGCCGGCGGAGTCCCGGCCCCGCACCTCGAGCCGGTCGATCGCGGCTCAGCGCGACCTGCACCGACGTGAACCCTTCGATCGCGGCCGGCGCGGTGGTGCCGTCCGCGAGCGCCTCGACCTCGCGACCGGCGCGGATGCGGTCCCGGGCGACCGCCCACACCGCTGTCCTTGGCCCGGACCAGCGCCGCGTTGATCGTCTCGAGCTCGTCCGGGTCGACGGCACCCTCGGCGTCGAGCCGGGCCTCGAGCCGGACGAGCGCCTCCTGCTGGGTCGTGAGCTCGCGGGTCAGGACCGCGAGCCCGGCCGGGTCGTCGATGAGCGCCCGGACCCCGGCGACGCCGCGCAGCGCCGCGTCGACCGCCTCGATGTGCGCGGCCGCCTCGGCGAGCGGTCCGGCCGGCGCGCCGCCGTCGAACGCGTCGGCGAGGTGGCCGGAGGCGCGCCGAAGCTCGGTCGCCAGCTCGGACAGAGAGGGTGGTGTCCGGTCGGTCGGGCGCCGGACGACTGCGACGATGCCGCACATAGAACCCGAGATCCTACCGGCCGGATCTAGCCGTTGAGGCGGGCGTTGATCGACTTGGTGCGCCGGTAGAAGGCCTTGAACTCCCGGGCGAGGGGCTTGTAGACGGCTCGCGCGGCCGGATCGGGGCGGTGCACGGCGCCCACCGCCACGCTGGCCCCGAGGTCCGCGAACGTCGCCCGCCCGAGCCCGACGAGGCCGACGAACCCCGCGCCGCGGACGTTCGCGGCCTGCGGGTCCACGACCAGCTCGATGGTGCGGTCGAGCACGTCGGCGTGGATCTGGCGCCAGAGCTCCGAGGTGGCGCCGCCCCCGATGACCCGGATCGGGTCCAGGCGCCGGTCGACGAACTTCTCGACCGCGCCGAGCAGCCACTTGGTGTTGTACGCCACGCCTTCGAGCACCGCCCGGACCTGGTCGGCCCGCGTCGTCGAGAGCGACTGGTTGATCCACGAGGCGCGCAGGTTGTGATCGTCGACCGGGGTCCGCTCGCCGTTGAGCCACGGCGTGAAGATCACGGAACCGCTGCCCACCGGGGCCGTCGCCGCGAGCGCGTCGATGCGCGGCGAACGCGTCCGTCGGGCGCGGGGCCGGTGCCCAGGCCGTCGTCGGGCCAGAGCACGTTGTCGCGCAGCCACCCGAGGCACGCGCCGCGGTCTCCTGGTCGTTGCCGACGAAGTAGCGGTTCGGGACCGCGGCGGGCAGCGACGCCATGTTCGAGAAGAGGTCGGTCTTCTTGAACGGGACGTGGCACGTGATCCACGACGACGTGCCGAGGTAGAGGTGGGCCTGGAAGTCCTCCAGCGCGCCGGATCCGATCGTGGCCGACTGCACGTCCGGCGTCCCCGCGACGACCTCGATGCCCGCGGGCACCCCGAGCTCGGCCGCGGCGTCCTCGCGGAGCCGGCCGATGACGTCGACCGCGCGCACGAGGTCGGGCAGGGTCGCGCGGTCCAGCTCCGAGAACTCGATCAGCTGGTCGTCGTAGACGACGTGGTCGAGGTCGCGGTTGTCCGTGACGAAGTGGCCGGCGATCGAGTCCACCGACGCGACCGCGCGACCGGTGAGGCGGAGGTTCAGGTAGTCCTTCGGCTCCAGGAACGTCGCGGTCTCCCGGTAGACGTCCGGTCGGTGGTGCTTGATCCAGAGGATGTGCGCGGTCGGGTCCTTGCCCGAGTGCCCGGGGGCACCACCCGACACCTTGATCCAGCGTGTGATCTTGCGGGGCTCGTAGCCCTGGATGGTGACGGTCCCACCGGTGATGTCCGGCATGTACGGGGCGCCACGCGCGTCCATCCAGATGATCGCGTTCATGAGGTGCCGGCCCGCGCCGTCGACGGCCACCGTGCCCAGCCACTGCGCGGTGCAGCAGACGCCGATCACGCGGTCGGCCGCGACCGTCCCGCGCGCCATCATCCGGCGGGTCGCGGTGGTGATCGCGCGCCACCAGTCGTCCGGGTCCTGCTCGACGCCACCGTCGTCGGTGAGGATCAGCCGGGTCGGCTCGTACTCGCTCGCGACGACCGCGCCCGTCTCGGCCACGAGCGCGACCTTCGGCCCCGATGTCCCCAGGTCGATCGCCAGCACACAATCCATCCCGCTCATCCGTCCCCACCCCTTCCGCCGTTCGTGCCGAAAGCCGTGCCTACAACGGCTTTTGGCACAGACGCGGGATGGATCGGGGCGGGATGGATCGGGGCGGGAAGCGTCATGCCGGGGTGCCGAGGGCGGCCTCGAGGGCGGTGGTCAGTCGGTCCGCCGCGGCCCCGGCGACGGCCTCGTCGCTCGCCTCCACCATGACCCGCACCACCGGCTCGGTCCCCGACGGGCGCACGAGCACCCGGCCCTCGGAGCCGAGGTCGCCCTCGACCGCGCGCACCTCGGCCCAGAACCCATCGGCGGCGTCCAGGCCCGCGCGCTCGCGCACGCGCACGTTGCGCAGCACCTGCGGGTACTTGGTCACCACTGCGGCCAGCTGCGAGAGCGGCACCCCCGCCCGGACCATCGCGTCGAGCAGGAGGATGCCGGCGAGCGGACCGTCGCCCGTGACCGTGTGGTCCCGGAAGATGATGTGACCCGACTGCTCGCCGCCGAGCACGAGGTCGTGCTCCTCCATCGCGGCGAGCACGTGGCGGTCACCGACCGGGGTCTCGACGACGGCGATGTTGCTCGCCGCGAGCGCGTGCCGCAGGCCGAGGTTCGCCATCACGGTCGTCGCGATCGCGTCGCCCCGCAGACGGCCGCGCGCCTGCAGGTCCAGCGCGGCGATCACGAGGATGTGGTCGCCGTCGACCAGCCCACCGCGCTCGTCGACCGCGACGAGCCGATCCGCGTCGCCGTCGAACGCGAGCCCGGCCTGCGCACCGACGTCGAGCACCGTCCGGACGAGACCGCTCGGGTCGGTCGAGCCGCACCGGTCGTTGATGTTGGCACCGTCGGGCTCCACGTTGAGCACGACGACCTCGGCCCCGAGCCGCTGCAAGGCCCGCGGCGCGGCGGCGAACGCGGCGCCGTTGCCGCAGTCGGCGACCACGGTCAGCCCGTGCAGCGCGTCGGGGCCCACCGCGGAGACGATCCGCTGCACGTACTCCTCGAGCGCACCGTCGGCCACGCCGGCCTGCCCGACGTCCATCCCGACGTGCGGCGCCGAGCCGTCCACCAGGATCGCAGTGAGCTCGGCCTCGATGCGCGCCTCGGTCTCGTCACGCAGCTTGCGACCACCGGCTTCGAAGAACTTGATCCCGTTGTCCGGGTACGGGTTGTGGCTGGCGGAGATCATGGCGCCGGGCGCGCGGCCGACGACGCAGGCACCGGCGAGGCCGGGCGTCGGCAGCACGCCGAGGCTCCGCACCGAGCCACCTTCCGCGCAGATCCCGGCCACGAGCGCGGCTTCGAGCATCGGCCCCGACCGGCGCGTGTCGTGCGCGATCAGGAACGGCTCCGTCGCCCCGAGCGCGCGCACCGCGGCGCGACCGAGTGCCGTGGTCAGCTCGACGGTGAGCTCCACGCCGGCAACGCCGCGCACTCCATCGGTTCCGAACTTGAGCGTCATGACAACGGCGCCGGCCGCCTGGCCGCGTCGGCTACCGCTTCGAGTACTGCGGAGCCTTGCGGGCCTTCTTCAGGCCGTACTTGCGCCGTTCCTTCTCCCGCGCGTCGCGCGTGAGCAGCCCGGACTTCTTCAGGGCCGCACGCGCCTCGGGGTCGAGCGTGACGAGCGCCCGGGCGATGCCGAGACCGAGCGCACCGGCCTGGCCGCTGATGCCGCCGCCCCGGATCGTCGCGTCGACGTCGTACACGTCCGCGGTCTGGGTGATGCGCAGGGACTCGGTGGCCGCCATGCGGTGCGTGGCGATCCGGAAGTACTGCTCGATCTCTTTCCCGTTGACCACGAGCTTGCCGGTGCCGGGACGCAGCCGCACGCGCGCGACGGCTTCCTTCCGGCGACCGGTGGTCTGGAGCAGGGGCTTGGGCAACGGAAGCGTTCCTCTCGGGAGATCTACGACGAGACCCGCGGCGACAGCGGGTGCGGCTGCGGCAGCTGGGCGGAGTGCGGGTGGGTCGGGCCGGCGTAGACCCGGAGCTTCTTGATCATCGAACGGCCGAGCCGGGTCTTGGGCAGCATGCCCTTGACCGCGAGCTTCACGACCCGCTCGGGTGCGCGCTCCATGAGCCGCTCGAGCGACTCGGACTTGATCCCGCCCGGGTACCCGGAGTGGCGCCAGTACAGCTTGTCCGAGCTCTTGCGCAGCGAGACGTCGAGCTTCGAGGCGTTGATCACGACGACGTGGTCGCCGACATCCACGTTGGGCGCCCAGATCGGCTTGTGCTTGCCACGCAGCAGCGTCGCGACCTCGGTCGCGACCCGGCCGAGCCGCATGCCCTCGGCGTCGATGACGAGCCACGCGCGCTGAATGTCGGACTGCTTGGGGGTGAAGGTCCGCACGGGTCCTACTCGTTCTTCTGAGAACGGCGACCGGCTGGCCTACCGCATGAATCTTCGGGCCGGAATTCAGGCTCCGAACGCGACCGCAGATGCTACTCGCGCGGGCCCAGGAGCGGCAATCGGCGGCTACCCTGACGCCGTGACCTCCACCGACGCCGCCCACCGGCTGCCCGACCACCTCGCCGCCGAGGCGGATCAGGCGCTCGCGGTCCTCCTGGACAGCAGCCTCGATCCCATCGTCGACATGGTCCTGCTCAGCCGGGACGGCCACTACGAGGCGCTCACCCACGACGGCACCACCGTCTTCCGCCGCACCGGGCCCGGTCCCGACGGCTACGAGCTCGTCGCCTCCACCGGGGCCGACCCGCTCGCGGACCAGTCGACCGACAAGTTCGCCGGGCTCGACGACGAGCTGGCCCACCGCTTCCCGACCCGGGCCGAGAACGCCTACCCCTTCGCGTACGACACGATCGCCCAGCTCTTCGACCACCCCGCCGCGCCGGACCTCTGCGTGATCCACTCCGCTGCGCACAATTGGGAGGATCAGGGCGGGCACCTCGGTGAGCACGGGTCGCTCGGCGTCGTCCAGGCCCGGGCCCCGTTCGTCATCGCGGGCAAGGGCATCCGCACCGACGGGCTGGTCCCGCGGCCGGCCGGCTCGTGGACGTGGCCCCGACCATCGCCCACCTGCTCGGATGCGCGCCGCACGACGACGGCACCTACCTCGCGGGCCAGGACGGCGAGGTCCGCTTCGACGTCCTGGACCTGGACGCCGGCCGGCCGAAGCACGTCGTCGGGTTCCTCTTCGACGGGACGAACCCCAACGTGCTCTACGCGATGGCCGCGCGGGGCGAGGCACCGAACGTCGCGCGCCTGATCGAGATGGGCACCGCCTACGAGCACGGCGCGATGGCCGGGCTCCCGACCGTCACGCTCGCGAACCACACGTCGATCATCACCGGCCGCCTCCCCGGTCACCACGGGATCCTGAACAACGCGTGGTTCGACCGGGCAACCGGCGAGCAGATCATCACGAACTCCTCGGCCACCTGGCCCTGGGCGATGAAGACGGTCAGCCCCGGCACGGAATCGATCCACACCGCGGTCACCCGCACCTGGGCGGACGACTTCACCGCGTCGGTCAACGAGCCCTGCGACATCGGCGCGGGCTTCTCGACCTTCGACTTCTTCCGCCGGGGCGAGGTGCCGCCGATCCCCGACGACCCGTTCGGCCTGCCCCACACGACCGAGCGCTTCGTGCGCCCGTCGAAGGACTACCAGTGGTCCTCGGTCGTGGACCACATGGGCACGGAGCAGGCCTGCGGCATCTGGAGCGGCCGCTACCGCGACGTGGACTACCCCGCGCCCCGGTTCATGTGGGTGAACTTCACGCTCACCGACTCCGCGATGCACGAGGGCGGCCCGCACTCCGAGATGGCGGCCGCATCGATCCGCGACTCGGACGCCCGCCTGGGCGAGGTGCTCCAGGCGGTCGAGGCCGCCGGGGCGTTCGACGACACCGCGTTCGTGCTCGTCGCCGACCACGGCATGGAAGAGAACAACCCGTCGGTGCGCGGCGACTGGGACGTCAACCTGCGCGCCGCCGGCCTCCAGTTCCGCGACGAGGCCTACTCCTTCCTCTACCTGGGCGAATCCTGATGAACCTCACGTACGGCCGGACGCTCCGCACCGCGCTCGGCGTCGGGGCGATCTTCCTGATCACCGGCTGCGGGCTCACGTCGTGCGGGAGCAGCAGCGCCGCGCCCGCGTTCAACCAGACGGTCAAGGGCGAGAACGGTAGCCAGAGCTCGGTGCGCTTCGGCAAGGACGCGGTCATCCCGAAGAACTTCCCGGCCAGCGTGCCGCTCCCCGTCGCGGGCAAGCTGAATGCCGTCGTGGCCGAGGCGAACCCGCCGAACGCGTCGTTCACGATGACCTACGCGCTCGGCGGCCGGAACGGGATCAACGCCGGCGACCAGTACCGCCGGCGGCTGATGCGGGCCGGCTTCACAATCAAGGACTACAGCTCGATCGGCGGCAGCGACGGCGGGATCACGCAGTTCGACGCGATCGGCAAGAAGTGGGACGTCGCCGTGGTCAGCGGGAAGGCGAGCCCGCGGGAGCGGGCCACGCTCTCGGTGCAGGTGCACACGCACGGCCAGGTCACGAGCGGGATCGCCGGCATCGGCGACACCTCGCCGAGCACCGCGCCGGGCGCGACCGGCGGCACCGCGTCGACCACCACACCCACCACCATCGGGTTCTGAGTGCGGCGTCTCCTCATCACCGCTTCCGCCGGCGCGCTCGCGGTAGGGCTGCTCGCGGGCTGCAGCTCCGGCGGGAGCGCGGCGAGCAACGTGAAGGTCTCCAAGGACAAGCAGCACGTCACCGCGACCGACGGCGACAACTCGATCAGCGTCGGTGACGCCAAGCTCCCGGCCAGCTTCCCGAACGACGACGTCCCACTCCCCGGCGGCACGCTCAAGGCGGCGATCGCGTCGGGCAAGGCTGGGGACCAGGCGTACACCTTGTCGTTCGCGATCCCCGGCGGGGACGTGGCCGCCGCCGCGGCCGCGAAGAGCTACAAGGCGAGGATCACCCACGCCGGGTACCGCATCCAGTCGTCGGCATCCCGCCGGCGCGGCCGCCGCGGTGTTCAGCGCGTACACCGCGATCGGCAAGCACTGGGACGTCGTCGTCTACAGCGGTGGGAGTGCCGGCGCCGACTCGCTGCTCGCGCTCCAGGTGACGAAGCACGTCCCCGGCAACGACCCGACGGGCTCCGGCGACCTGAACGGCGCGACCACCGGGTGACCACCGGCGACCTCCGGGCCGCCGTCACTCGTAGCCGACGTCCCAGAGGCAGAGACCGTGCGGCGGCGCGGGCTCGCCGGCCGCGGACCGATCCCGTTGACGCAGGATCCCCATGATCTCGCCCGGCTTCCGCTTCCCGATCCCGACGTCCACCATCGTGCCGACCATCGATCGCACCATCTGCCAGCAGAACGACGACGCCCGCACCTCGTAGCGCAGCAACCCGTCACCGAGGTCGGTCCACTCCGACTCCAGCACCCGGCGCACGAGCGACTTCCCCCCGATCGTCGGCGGCCGGCAGAACGACGCGAAGTCGTGCCGACCGACGAACGGATCCGACGCGAGCCGCAGCACCGACAGGTCGAGCGGTTGGCGCACCCACCACGCGTAGCGGGCGAGGAAGGGATCGGGGAACGGCCGGTTGACGATCGTGTACCGGTACCGCCGCCAGGTGGCCGTCCGCCGGGCGCTGAACCCGGGTGCGACGAGCTCGGCCTCGCGCACGACGATCTCCGGGCCGAGCATGCCGTTCAACGACGTCTGCAGCCGGTCGGGCTCGAGGCCGGGCGTCGCGTCGAACGAGACGACCTGACCCCACGCGTGCACGCCCGCGTCGGTACGGCCGGCGCAGGTGATCCCGATCTCGCCGTGCAGCACCTGGTTGAGCGCCTTGGTCAGCACGCCCTCGACCGTGCGCTGCTCGGGTTGGACCGCGAACCCGCGGAACCCGCCGCCGTCGTACGCCATGAGCAGCCGGCAGACCGCCGGCCCCGCGCCCTGGTCGTTCGCCTCGAACAACGTCACCGCTCGACGCCCCCACCAAGGCTTCTCGGAACGTTCAACCGCGCCTGGCGCGGTTCAGCGTGCCGAGAACGACGGGGCAAGAGGAGCGCTAGACGAGCTCGATGCGCGCCATGGGCGCGTTGTCGCCCGGGCGCGGGCCGAGCTTCAGGATCCGCAGGTAGCCGCCGTTGCGGTCGGCGTAGCGCGGCGCGATCTCGGCGAAGAGCTTGTGGGCGACCGCCTGGTCGTGAATGGTCGAGACCACCTGGCGCTGCTGGTGGACGCCGCCCTTCTTGGCCTTGGTGATCAGCTTCTCCGCGTAGGGACGCAGCGCCTTGGCCCGCGACACCGTCGTCGTGATGCCCTCGGCCTCGAACAGGCTCGCGGCGAGGTTGGCCAGCAGCTGGCGCTGGTGCGCCGGCCCTCCGGCGAGACGCGGACCCTTCTTCGGTGCGGGCATCTCGGGTCAGTCCTTCATGCGCAGCGAGAGGCCACGCTCGTCGAGCTTCTGGATGACCTCGTCGAGCGACTTCTGGCCGAAGTTCGTGATCGCGAGCAGGTCGTCCTCGGTCTTCTGGACGAGCTGGCCGATCGAGTCGACGCGGGCCCGCTTGAGGCAGTTGCGCGGCCGCTCGGAGAGGTCCAGCTCCTCGATCGCGAGCTCGAGGTCGGGCGAGGTGGCGGTGACCGGCGAGACCTCGCCGAGCTCCAGGCCTTCCTGCTCGGCCGAGAGGTCGCCGACCAGTGCCACGAGGTTGCGCAGCGTCGCACCGGCGGAGGCGAGCGCCTCGCGCGGCGAGATGGAACCGTCGGTCTCGATCTCGAGGGTGAGCTTGTCGTAGTTCGTGGCCTGCTCGACCCGGGTGGGCTCGATCTCGAACGCGACCCGCCGCACCGGCGAGAAGATCGCGTCGACCGGGATCTCACCGATCGGGGCGCCGGCGCGCTTGGTCTTGTCCGCCGACGCGTAGCCCCGGCCCTGCTCGACGCTGAGGTCGAGCGCGAGGCGGCCGGTCGCGTTGACGCTCGCGAGCGGGAGGTCCGGGTTGAGGATCTCCACGTCCGAGGTGGTCTGGATGTCCCGGGCGGTGACCTCCTTCGGGCCGCGCACGTCGAGGCGCAGCGGCACCTCTTCCTCGGAGGTGCAGGTGAGCACGAGGTCCTTGAGGTTCAAGATGATGTCGGTGACATCCTCCTTGACCCCCTTGATCGTGCCGAACTCGTGCAGCGCGTCGTCGAGGCGCACGCGGGTGACCGCGGCGCCGGGGATCGACGACAGCAGCGTGCGGCGCAGGCTGTTGCCGAGGGTGTGACCGAAGCCGGGCTCGAGCGGCGAGATGACGAATCGCTGCGTGTTGCCTTCGGGCTCGAGTGCCTCGATCTCGGGGCGCTGGATGATGAGCATGGAAACTCCTCTGGACGGGCGCGCGTTGCGCCCGAGGCGGGGGGATTGCTTACTTGGAGTAGAGCTCGACGATGAGCTGCTCGCGCACGGGCACGTCGATCTGCTCGCGGAGCGGCAGCTCGCGCACCGTCACCTGGGCCTCGGCCGGCAGCGCGTCGAGCCACTGCGGGACGATCCGGTCGATCGTGTCGAGGTTGTGGCGCACGACGATCATGTTCTTGGCCTTGGGCGAGAGCGCAACGACGTCGCCCTTGCGAACCTGGAACGACGGGATCGTGACCCGCTTGCCGTTGACGGTGACGTGGCCGTGGCGCACCCACTGGCGGCTCTGGTTCCGGCTCGAGGCGAACCCGCCCCGGAACACGACGTTGTCGAGGCGCTGCTCGAGCATCCGCAGCAGGTTCTCGCCGGTGATGCCGGACTGGCCGGCCGCCTGCGCGTAGAGGTTGCGGAACTGCTTCTCGAGCAGGCCGTAGATGCGGCGCGCCTTCTGCTTCTCGCGCAGCTGGAGCATGTACTCGCTCTCACGGATGCGGCCGCGACCGTGGATGCCCGGCGGGTAGGGACGCCGCTCGATCGGGCACTTCATGGTGTCGCACTTCGCGCCCTTGAGGAACAGCTTCATGCGCTCGCGCCGGCAGAGGCGGCAGACGGGTCCGGTGTAACGCGCCATCAGACTCTCCGTCGCTTCGGCGGGCGGCAACCGTTGTGGGGGATCGGGGTGACGTCCTTGATGCCGAGGACCTCGATGCCCGTGTTCTGGATCGAGCGGATCGCGGTCTCGCGACCGGAGCCCGGGCCCTTCACGACGACGTCCACCCGGCGGACCCCGTGCTCCATCGCCCGGCGGGCCGCGGTCTCGGCCGCGAGCTGCGCGGCGAACGGCGTGCTCTTGCGCGAGCCCTTGAAGCCGACGTTGCCGGCCGACGCCCACGCCAGCGTGTTCCCCTGCTGGTCGGAGATGGTGATGATCGTGTTGTTGAAGGACGACTTGATGTGCGCGATGCCGTGGCTGATGTTCTTTCGCTCACGGCGACGCGGGCGTCGTCCGCCCGGTGCAGGCTTTGCCATCTTGTTGCGCTCGCTCTCTACCGCTCGTCGTGTCGAACTGGGGGCCCGGTGAGGCCCGGTCGCCCGCTGGCTACTTGCGGGCCTTCTTGCGGCCGGCCACGGTGCGCTTCGGACCCTTGCGGGTGCGCGCGATTCGTCCGCGTGCGCTGGCCGCGCACCGGGAGGTTCCGGCGGTGCCGGATCCCCTGGTACGTCCCGATCTCGATCTTGCGCTTGATGTGACCCGCGATCTCGCGGCGCAGGTCACCTTCGATCTTGAGGTTCGAGTCGATGAACGCGCGCAGCTGAGCGACCTCGTCCTCGGTCAGGTCGCGGACCCGGGTGTCGGGCGAGAGGCCGGTCTGCTGGCAGATCGTCCCGGCCGTGCTCCGGCCGATGCCGAAGATGTAGGTCAGGGAGATCTCGAGCCGCTTCTCGCGGGGGATGTCGACTCCGGAAATGCGCGCCATCAGCTAGCTCCTCAACCCTGCCGCTGCTTGTGGCGCGGGTTCACGCAGATGACCCGGACCGCACCGTGGCGGCGGATCACCTTGCACTTCTCACACATCGGCTTGACCGACGGACGGACCTTCATCTGGTTCCTCTGACTACTTGTACCGGTAGGTGATGCGACCCCGACTCAGGTCGTAGGGCGTGAGCTCGACTTGGACGCGGTCGCCCGGGAGAATCCGGATGTAGTGCATCCGCATCTTCCCGGAGATGTGCGCCAGGACCTTGTGTCCGTTCTCGAGCTCGACACGGAACATGGCGTTGGGGAGAGGCTCGATGACCGTCCCCTCAACGAGGATCGTGTCGTCCTTGGGCTTGGCTACGGTGCACCACCGGGGGCTGGGGGCGCGCGCAAGGCACGCCAAAAAAGAAAGGGCGACCCGGAAGGATACCTCCGTTGGGCCGCCGAGGGAAATCTAGGGCCCGGAAATCCGCCCCGGCATCAGCTCGCGCCCGAGGCGCGGCCGCGCCGCCACGCTGCGAACACCGCCGCAGCCACGCCCAGGCCCGCCGCGAACCCCACCAGGCCCGCGAGCAGGAGACCCCCGAGGTCGTCGCCGCCTCCCCCGCCCGGGCTCGGGGCCGCGGTGGTCGGGCTCGCCGCGGTCGGCGCGGTGGTCCGGGACGGCTTCGGGGTCCCGCGGTGCCGGTGCGGCCGCCCCGCAGGCCCGCACCACCTGCTGCTGGGTGCTCGCGCCGGGGAAGTCGTTGCCGCTCACGGTCAGCCCGCAGACCCGGTCGGCGGAGATCGCCGGCACCCCGGCGACGGCTGGTGGTTGCCCCGGATCTCCACCTGGTCGAGGTTGACGCAGCTGCAGGAGCCCGGCCCGGCCGGTGCCCCCGGTCGGGCGCTGCGCCCCGGTGCCGGTGTTGTCGAGCACGTGGTAGCCGGTCCGGCGCTGGCCCTCGATGCCCGCGAACACCGAGACCCCGTGGCCGCCGTCGACGTGGTTGCCCTGGAGCCAGACGTCGCCGACCCCCGGCCCGCCCCCACCGGAGGCGAGGAGGAAGTTCACGTAGTCCCCCACCGTGTTCTGACTCAGGTGGATGTCCTGGACCCGCGCTCGCCCCGGCGGCTCGAGGTCGAAGACCGACCGGGCGACGTCACGGATCTGGTTGCCCTCCACCGTGACGTGCTGCGCGTTGACGATCGCGACGCCCTGGCGGCCGGTCTTCTCGAGCGTGCTGTTGCGAACCGTCACGTTCGTCGCGCCGCCGGTGATGTAGACGGCATCCCCGTACGTGTTGCTGACGTGCACCGAGTCGAGCACGACGCCCGCGGTGCGCTGGATCGCGATCCCGGCCTGGCCCTCGAGGCGCGGCACGTACGCGCCGGGGGTGGCCCCGCCCTTCGGCGTTGGCGCCCGTCACCGTCAGGTCGTGCAGGGTGATCCCGCCGCCCCCCCGGATCCGCCACTCCTGGCGGAGGCGGGGCCAGCTCGCGCGCTGGCCGCCGCGCGGTGGTGTCACTCCGGAGCCGTCGGTCACCGCGAAGAACGTCGAGCCGTGGCCCTCGACGGTGACGTCGTGACGGTTCGGGAGCACGAGCGTGCCGTCGACCTTGTAGCGCCCCGCGTTCGGGAACTCGACCGTCGTCCCCGGCGCGAGCTTCGCGAGGAACAGGTTCAGCGCGTCCGTCACGTCGGTCGTACCGGTGTGGTCGATCGAGTCGGGCACCGTCACCGCGGTGGCGGCCGCGGTCGACGCCGCGGTCAACGCCGCGTCGGCCAGCACCGGCGTCACCGCCAGTGCGATCGCGAAGCCGACGACGCCGACGATGCGGAAGCGATCCAAGGTCACGACCTTCGGGAGGTTCCGGACGCGAAGGGAGGCGGGGACCGCAGGCCCCGCCTCCCTTCCAGTTGTTCGAGTGTTCGGGCTAGCTGCGGTCCGCGACAAACGTCCCGGAAGCAACGCCGATCTTGGTGATGCCCTTCGGGGGCTTCAGCGACCAGACGCCCTTCTTGTTCTTGGCCGAGGCCTGGCACGGCTTGGCACCAGTCGACGGGTTCGTGCTCGTCACCACGTGGCCGAGGCCGGACGACGAGAGGAACGCGGTGATCGTCTTGCTGTCCACGTTCACGTGCGAGGTGGACGTGCCACCGGCGAACGAGCCGGTGATCGTGCCACCGCCGACGTCGAAGCCGACGCCCGCCTGGGTCAGCGACACGTCGGTCGCATGCATGTCCGCGATGCTGAAGCCCTTCGTGCCGGACTTGAACTGCGCGTCGATCGCGTACTTCTTGTCCGTCGGGGCCGGCGGAGCCGGGTTCACCAACGCGGCGCAGGTGGCCGGGTTCGCGAGGCCCGGGTGGGCCGGGTCACCGGTGAGGTACACGGTGATCTTCTTGACGGTGGCGGTGTTGGCACCCTGGACGACGGTTCCGGTGCATCCGCTGATCGAGCTCTTGCCGGCCACCGTGACCGGGCCGAGCGACGCGAACGTCGTGTCCGGGATGTTGCGGAACGCCGGGTCCGGGTCGGACGAGTGGTCCGCCTTCACCCAGTTGTCCTTCAACGCGGGCGAGATCGTCGCCTTGGACTTCACCGTGCTGCAGCTGATGTGGCTGCCCGGTCCTGCGGTGATCACCGTGGCCGCGGAAGCCGCGCCCACGCCGAAGGCTGCAAGCCCGCCGAGAGCGAGTGCTCCCGCGACCCCAGCCGTAGCGATCCTACGAAACATGTGGTTCCCCCCTGTCGGTCCGACGTCACGTGCGCCGAGTCGGGGGGCCGTGCACCCGTGTCGGCCGAACCGTCATCCCTGGCGCTTGGGATCAACGAGGCCGATGACCCGGATTCCCCCCTGCCCCGGACGGTAGCAAGGCGCCGGGACGCTGGCCAGGGCAGAAATCGGGCGTCGCCCGGTCAGATCCGGGGCGCGAGAGGGGCGGGGCCCGAAGGCCCCGCCCCTCACCGCTTTGCTCGAGCCGAAGCTCGACGTGCTGCGTTACTTGGTCAGCGTCAACGTGCCGCTTGCGACCACGATCTTCGAGAAGCCCTTCGGCGCCTTCACCGTGACGACACCGGCCTTCTCCTTGAAGCTCGGCTGGCACTTGCTCGCCGCCTTCGGAGACGTCGAGGTCGGCGGAGCCGCGGTCACCGCGACGATCGTGGCACCGTCGACGTTGGCCTGGGCGGACCCGGCCGCACCGGCGAACGGCGCGCTCGTCGTACCACCGGCGATCTCGAACCCGAGACCGTGCGGCGTGACGGTGGCCCCGGTGATCGTGAAGGGAGCCACCTTCGCGCCACTACCCTTGAGCGTGATCGACGCCGTGTACGTGGCCGCGACGTCCTCGGACGCGGTGCCTGCGAGCAGGCCCGTGCACGTGTCGCCACCGTTGTTGTTGAGCGGCGGGTTGTCCACGGCGGGCGTGTGCACTGCGAGGCCCTCCTTGATGCTCGTCGCGGTGAACGTGTGGGTGCCGTCCGTCGCGGTGCCCGAGCAGGTCCCCTTGGCCTTCGAGGAGACACCGACCGGTCCGGTCGAGGCGAACTGAATGTTGGGCACGGCCCGGACCGCGGCGTCGGTGTCGCTCGAGTGCTGCGACTGGACCCAGTTGTTCTTCAGGCTCGGCGACAGCGTCGCCTTCGCGGTGATGTTGCACGAGATGCTCGAGTGCGTGACCGCGCCGAGCACCGGAGGTGCCGCAGCACTCGCGGAACCGACTCCGAAGGCTGCGAGCGTGCCGAGGGCAAGGGCCCCCGCCGCGGCAGCCGTTGCAAACTTACGAATCATTCTGACCTCTCCCATTGTCCGACGTGTGCGGTATGGGGGCCTAGACACCCGTTCACACCACACTGCAGCGTTCTGCAATGGGATCGGTGAATTCGGCTTCCCCCCGCCGGGGACGGTAACAGGACCTCCGTCACACGTCCATCACTTCATCGGAACTTCGTCACGCTCCGTCACGCCGCGTTCGAAACCTCGCGAAGCGTGGTTTCAGCACCACGTTTCGTGGACGATATGGTCGGCGACATCGGGCCGCTCGCACCCCGCCCCTCAACCCGAAAGGCCACCGTGCCGACTCCGGAAAGCGATGCGACACCATTGGTCACGGACGGTGGGATGCGGGGTGGACGGATGTACCACTTGCGGCGCCCGTGGTACCTTGGCAAACCCTCAGGGCGCTGTGCGTGACCTGCGGCGGGGCTGGTCACAGCCGGGGAGCGATCATGCCTGCGGACAGTGAGCGAAACGAGGACGGGCTCTCCCGACGCCAGCTCCTCGCGCGCGGCGCCGTCGCCGCCGGCGTCGTCTGGGCCGCACCCGTGATCCGCACCGCGAGCGCCTACGCCACCAGCGCCGCAGGCACCGAACGACCCTGCACCGACTTCTTCGTCGTCGCGCGTCGACCCGCTCGGCGTCCGGCCCGTGCGATTCCCCGCGGGCATGGACGGCTACGACGACATCTCGGCCTCCGCGGCTGCGAGCGTGTCGACGACCACCTCGACGAGCACGTCGACCACGACCAGCACCTCCACCACGTCGACGAGCACGACCACGACCACCACCACCACGCCGCCGGTGACCGGGCCGCCCGCGTCGAACGACCCGGCCGCGGCCGCTCGCGCCGCGGACATCGCCGCCGCCGAGGCCGCCGCGACATCGACGACCACCACGACGACCCCGACGCCCGACGGCCTCGGCCTCTTCCCGGACACGACGACCACCACCACGCCGGGCGCGGCGCCCGCGCCGGTCGACCCGCACGACGCCGCGTTCGCGGCCGCGCAGGGCGCCGCCGCCGCGGGTGCGCCCGACAACATCCCGCCGGGCATCAAGAGCTGGCTCGACACGAACCCCGACGTCCCGGTGCGGTACCCCGACGTCCTGCCGATGCTCACCCAGACCAACGACGACGCCTGGGCCGTGACGCTCCCGGAGGTCGACGGCCCGGACCCGGCCACCCACCAGTGCCGCGCGGTGCAGGGGTGGGCGCAGTGCAAGGGCCAGTACGCGGAGTTCTTCGTCGACCCGAACCCGCCGGACCCGAACGACGCGGGCCGGCGCCTGATCTTCCCCAACCCCCGCGCCGACGACCTCGACAAGGACCCGTCGCTGCTGATCGAGAACATCATCTTCGTGTACTGCTGCCCGTAATGAGCACGGTGGGGGGACCGGGGGGAGTGGGACCGCTGCTCGAACGGATCGACGAGCGCAACGCGCACGTCGTCGTGGTCGGTCAGGGCTACGTCGGGCTCCCGGTCGCGATGCGCTCGGTCGAGGCCGGCTTCCGCGTCACCGGCTACGAGCTGAACCCGACCAAGCTGGACTCGTTGCGCGCCGGGCGGTCCTACGTCGAGGACGTTCCGAGCGAGCGGATCGCCGCAGCGTTGCGCGCGGGGTACGTCGCCACGGACCAGGTCGAGGACCTCGCCGGCTTCGACGTCGCGGTGATCTCGGTGCCGACGCCGTTGCGCGACGGCGCGCCCGACCTCTCCTTCGTCGAGTCCGCGGCCGCGACGCTGGCGCGGGCACTCAGCCCCGGCGCGCTGGTGGTGCTGGAGTCCACCACGTACCCGGGCACGACCGAGGAGCTGCTGCGCCCGCTGCTCGAGGCATCCGGCCTCGTCGCGGGCGTCGACTTCTTCCTCGGCTACTCGCCCGAGCGCATCGACCCGGGCAACCCCACGTGGTCGTTCGAGAACACGCCCAAGGTCGTCTCCGGCATCAACCCGGAGTCGCTGCGCGGGGTCGAGGCGTTCTACGGCGCGCTCGTCGAGAAGGTCGTGCCGGTGGGCTCGCCGGCCGAGGCCGAGCTGGTGAAGCTGTTGGAGAACACGTTCCGGCACGTGAACATCGCGCTCGTCAACGAGCTCGCGATGTTCGCGGGGGACCTCGACGTCGACATCTGGCGGGCAATCGACGCCGCGTCCACCAAGCCGTTCGGGTACATGCGCTTCACCCCCGGCCCGGGGGTCGGCGGCCACTGCCTGCCCGTGGACCCGTCCTACCTCTCGTGGCGGGTGCGGCGGCGCTCGGGCCAGTCCTTCCGGTTCGTCGAGCTCGCGAACGACGTCAACGAGCACATGCCCGACTACGTCGTGCGCCGGATCACCGCGCTGCTCAACTGCCACTCGCGCGCGGTGCGGGGCACGAAGATCCTGCTGCTCGGCATCGCGTACAAGGCGGCCACGTCGGACTGGCGCGAGTCGCCGTCGATCGCGGTCGCGGAGCGGCTCGCGACCCTCGGCGCGGAGCTGCGCGCCTGCGACCCGCACATCCCGGCGGTGCTCCAGCCCGGCCTCGAGATGGAGCTGGTCGAGTTCAGCCCGGAGAGCCTGAGCGACGCCGACCTCGTCGTGCTGCTCGTCGACCACCCGGAGTTCGACCCGGACGAGATCTGCCGCCACTCCTCCGTGGTGTTCGACGCGAAGGGCGTGCTGCGCGGCCGGACGTTCGACGGCGAGACGCTCTAGGGCGCCGGTGGCCGACGCCACAACCCCCGAGGTCGGACAGCTCGGCATCCTCGTCGTCTGCTACCTCAAGGACGACGAGGACCTTCCGCTCCTCGAGCTCCACCTCGAACGCGTCGCGAAGCACACCGACGTCCCGATGACGGTCTTCATGGCCGCGAACCGGGCCTCGGTCGCCGCGCGGCACTCCTCGACGCGGCTCCGAACGTGGTGGTGTGCGACACCCCCGACACGGAGCTGCGCGGCAGCCGCGAGCACGCGTTCCAGCTCGACCACCTCGTGACGCGCGCCCTGGAGGCCGGCGTCACCCACCTCTGCACGCTCGACGTGGACTCGTTCCCGGTCCGCGACGACTGGGTGGACGTGGTCGCGGCCGCCGCGCCGGAGGAGTCGGGCCTCGCGGCGATCCTGCGGCTCGAGAACGGCGACGCCGCGTTGCCCCACCCGTCGTGCACGTTCGCCCGGCGCGAGTTCTTCGAACGCTTCGGGCCGAGCTTCTCGCCCGACTCCACGGGTACGCCGGAGTTCCGCGCGTTCCTCCACGCCACCGACCAGCGCGCCGACACCGGCATCCAGCTCGGGTACGCGCTGTGGGCGGCCGGCCTGCCCTGGGGCCGGCTGCTGCGCTCCAACGCGGTCGACCCGCACTACCTCATGGGCGGGATCTACGCCGACGCGGTCTTCCATCTCGGCGGCATCGGGCGGGGCAAGCTGTTCCGCAAGGACCTGGAGCAGTCCACGGTGCACCGGCTGACCCGCCCGCTCGAGCGCGTCCCGGTCGGTCAGGGCGCGGCGGCGAAGGCGAAGCGCTCGGTCCTGCACCGGGTACGGGGCAAGCAGGAAGCGCAGCTCGCGGCGCAGAACCGCGAGATCTACCTGGCGTTGCGCGCCCGGCTCCTCGCCGATCCCGACGCGCTGCTCGCGGAGCTGCGCGGCTCGGGTTAGAGGCCGGTCAGGCCGACGAACTTCCGGCCGCCGCCGAAGATGTGACACGGCGTCGCGGTGCGGGTGACCCAGTCGCGGAAGAACGTGTTGTCGTCGATGTCGTCCATCACGAGCACCGCGTCGGGGCTCAGGCGGGACCGGATCGCGTCGAGCACGAACTCGCGACCCTCGACGCTCTTGTCCGAGTCGTAGTGGACGAAGTCGATCTGGTCGATCTGGGGGAGGAACTCGGCCAGGTTCGCCCGGTCCCCGTTGAGCCCGAGGTGCCAGCCGGCCCGGAGGTCGTCGTCGACCAGGCAGCCCACGTACCGCTCCGGCGCGTCGAGTCGGAAGTACGGGAAGTCGCTCGAGTACAGGGTGCCGTGGCCGTTCTTCGCGAGCGCGGAGAGGATCGCCTGGCTGGTGTACCCCGCCGCGACGCCCGTCTCGAGCACGACGTTGGGCTTCAGGTAGCGCACGAGGAAGTGCACGAGCTGGAAGTGGCCCGCGCCGGCCAGCGGGACCGCCGCGTTGTCGAGGCGGGCGCGCGCGACAACGCGGAACTCGGCACCCCAGGCCTCGGCTTCGGCCCAGAGCTCGGGATCCAGCGCGGCCGCGAAGTCGGCGACGCCCTCCGCCCGGGCGTCGGCCCACTCGATCGCGGCATCCCGGTGGCTGGGCCGCAGGCGGGCCGCGACCTTCCTCGCCATGACCGGGAGGTAGTGGGGCCGCAGCGCATTGCGAGCGACGTTCCGCAGCGTTGACGTCCGCACCGCCGAGAGGGTAGCCGGGCGCCGGTCAGCCGGAGACCGGCGGAGGGGAGCCGGGGGCGAGGCGGTCTCCGATCGCGCCGGGCGCGACGGCGTCGGTGACGGGGACGGTGTCGAGCAGCGCGAGCAGGGTGGTGATGGTCCGCTCGTGGTCGCGGTGATCGCCCACCTCGGGCCCGAGCGCGAGCAGCGCGGCGGAGGGTCCGGGAGTGCCCGGGACGCCGATCGCGACGACGGTGTAGCGGCCCCACGGCAACGGCTCGGGCTCGAGCTCGCCGGTCTCGACCGCGAGGGCGTCGATCGGTGCGAGGTCGACGGTCAGACCGGGCGCGCCGACGACCACCTCGCCCGTTCCCAGGTCCACGAGCGCGACCGGCATGTCGGCGACGCCGACGCCGACTCGAGCCAGCGTGTGACGGAGCCGGATCGGGTCCGCCGGATGCGCCACGATCATCGCCCGACCGTCGCGCCCGACGACGAGACCGTTCACCGCGGGGTGCGCGGCGGCACCGTCGTCGTAGCTCGCCAGGTGCGCGACCAACGCGCGCAGGATGCGGTCCGGGTGACGGCTGCGCGCCGCGATCGTGTCGCCGCGATGGAGCAGGTGCAGCGGTTGGGGTCCGGACTCCGGCGGGTCGTCGTGCACCTCGACGCCGAAGAACGGCGGATCGACTCCCGCGCGGCCGGGTGTGGGCACGAGGTGAGCCGAGAGCGCGCCGCGCAGTGCCGCGTCGGCGCGCGGGCTGTTCGTGCCGACGGTCACGACCCGGCTGGCCACCCGGTACGACGATCGGAACGTCCATGGCCGCTCCGCGCAGCTCGCGCACGACCCCGGCGGGTCGATGAGGAGCTCGGGCTCGTCCACGCCGGGCGCCGACCCCGACGCGGCGTCCGCCGCTGCGTCGTCGAGGAGCCCGAGCGAGGCGAGCTGGTCGACGGAAGCGCCGACGTCGCGGCGCACGGTGGCCGGGGAGGTCCCGAAGCTGTCGGCCAGCTCCGCCGCGATCTCGTCGACCGACGCGTCGCCGTCGCAACAGCGCCACACGAGGGTGGCCACCGGGTCCAGCAGGTGGACGCGGCCCCGGCGGTGGATGACGGTCTCGCCGTCGAGGGTCGCCGCCGCGACGTCCTGACGAGCGTGCGGTGCGGTCATGACCCGATCGGCTCCCGCACCGCGCCGAGCAGCTCCATGAGCGCAGCGGTCGCGGCTTCGACGCTCCCCGACACGAGCTCGAAGCACGCCGATTCCTCGACGGTGCGCGGCGAGCACGTCCAGGGTCCGCTGCCCGTCCTGCTCGATGTGGAACGCGTGCTCGCGCGAGCGTCGACGAGCGCGGCCGCGGGGCGCAGCCGCTCGAGCGTCGTCGTTGCGCCGCGCTCGTACCGCGGCGTCACGACCAGCCGCGGCCGGGCCGGGCCGCTGACCGCCCCGGCGCGGATCGCGTCCGGCGTCACCAAGGTCTGGTCGCCGAGGAAGCCCCGGATCGCCTCCGGGGGCTCGGGCACCAGGTGCGCGAGCGCACCGCCGAGCGACAGGTACTTCGGGTACGGGTGCACGACGCCGGTGGCCGGATCGAGCGCGACGACCTCGTCGGTCAGGTAGCCGAGCCCCTCCCGCACGAGCGCCGCGGCCAACGTGGACTTGCCCGCACCCATCGGTCCCGGCAGCACGACCGCCATGCCGTCGAACACCGCGGCCGACGCGTGCACCAGGACGAGATCAGGCGTGCGGTCGATTGCCTGCCGGTTCGCCTCCCAGAGCAGGTAGTGGAGCGCGACCGACGGCGCGGGGGTGGCGAGGATCCGCGTCGCGTCGAGGTGGACGGCCCACGGGCCGCGCGTCGTCTCGTCCGTGCCGGCGCCGCCGGTCGACGAGAGCGTGAGCACGTGCTCGGCCGTCCCCTCGACCTGCAGGGCCGCGTAGAGCTCGGTCAGGTACTCGGCGAGCGCCGCGTCGGGCGTGCGCAGGACCACGTCGAAGCCGAGCAGGGCCAGGCGCGGCGTCTCGTGACCCGACGCGCCCGCGTCGAGCAGGCGACGCACCGCGGCCGCGGCTTCAGCCATGTTCGGCCGCGCCGGGCGGCGCGGTCGGATCATCCGGGTCCGGCGGGTCGAATCGCTTGTAGGGGTCCTCGGGCGTCACCGCGAGCAGGCTCAGGTCACCCGGCCCGTTCCCGGGAGGCGCGAGCGGATCCTTCTTCTTGAACTGCTCGAGGCAGATGAGCGCGAGGAAGAAGGGCATGACCTGACATCGTTCCCGGGCGAGGATCCCGAAGTTGGAGAACGACGAGAACGCGAACACGAACACCAGCAGGATGCCGAGGCAGTACGAGGTGTACGCCGATCTTCGCAGCTCCCGCGGAATCGACAAGAGCCGACGCCAGCCGCGAATCGTCAGCACGATGAGGAACATGCTCTCGAGCGCGGTCGCGATGCTCTGCGCGTTGTGCGCCTCCCAGGGGAACGGCCGGAACAGGACCGTGGCCGTCGCGTAGGGGAAGTCGAGCGGCGTGTTGACGTGCACGGGCGTGAAGCTCGAGCCGGCGTCGGTCGTGCGGCCTTCCGCGCGGGCAAGCTGCGCGTTCACCGTCTCCTGATCGAGGTTCTCCACGCCGAGGAACGACTCGGTCTGGGAGATGAGGATGACCATCATCACGAACAGGATGCCGAACGTGATCACGCGCACGATGGGGTTGAGTGGCGACTTCCGGTGCGGTTTGTAGAGCATGGCCGCGAGCACGAGGCCGGCGCCCACGACGAGCGCGACGTGGGGTCGGACCATGAGGACGGCTGCCATTCCGAGCACCAGGATGAGCAGTCCACTGACCGGCTTCCGGGTCATGATCCGCGCCACGCCGTACGAGCAGATGCCGAGGCCCATCACGCACCACGCGTCCTTGCCCAACGCCGAGGACCAGTAGAGCAACGACGGCAGGAAGAGCACGAGCAGGGCGTACCGGTGCGCGTCTCCGTGGGGCACCGCCCGCTTGAACGCACGCCAGCAGCAGATGAGCCCGATGAACCCCAACCATGCGAACACCATGAACGCGCCGAGCTTCGACGAGCCCGCGACGGCGTAGAGGACGCCGGTCACGAACTTCAGGAACCCGGTGCCCGGGACCTGCCCGACGTCGTAGCTGAAATTGAAGCTGCGGTAGAGCGGCGCCAGGTACTTCCCGGCCGCGTTGTACTCCTCCGCGTCACCGGCGCTGACGTACGCGACGTACGTGAAGTAGTAGCGGGCGAGCGCGCCGAGCATCTTCGCGGAGAAGGCCGCCATGACGAACCAGACCATCTCGGGATCGCGGTCCGTGCGGGCGATGCGGCGGGCGATCGGAATCGTGATCAGCGCGAGCAGGGGGAGCTGGATGCAGAACCCGAGGAGGTTGAACGACCCCGAGAACAGCATCGCCAGGACCATGATCACCCACACCGCGGTGAGCACCATCATGAGCACCTGCACCCACCGGGGCGCGCTGCGCAGGATGTCGCCGCCGGTCGGCTTCGGCGGCGGCACGGCGTGCGGGTCGGCCCAGCTCATGACTCGCTCCGCGTCGCGCCGAACGCCGCGCCGCGCGCTGGATCCGCCGGCGGTAGCTCCGGTCGCGCGTCGCCAGGTGTTCGGGCTCGGCGACCAGGAGCGCGTGCATGTACGCGACCTTCTCCGGCATGGTGCGGACGGCCGCGAGCCCCGCGACAGCCTGCGTCGCGTAGGTCCGGGACTCCGACGTGTACGCGCGCAACGCGCGGGACTGGAAGCGATCGGGCTGGTGCTCGGCGGCCCACGTCGACCACGGGCTCTCCGCCAACCGCAGGCGCGCCCACGTCAGCCGGATCGCACGCGCCACGACCGCTTCGGCGCGCCAGCGCTTGGCGCGGGCCATCACGAGGTCGCGGTCGAGGACGCCGACGAGGATCATCTGGGCGACGTCGCGCAGCGCGACCAGGCGCGCGACCCGATCACCGAGCGCGGCGTGGAAGCACGCGTGGATGAACCGGCTCTCGCCGTCGAGCGCCGGGAAGATGTCGCCACCGATCTCGACCCACTCCGGCATGAGCAGCAGCTCGTCGAGATCGATCGTGAGCCCGAACGGGCCGGCGACGAACGTCCGGTGCACGTCGATCTGGGTGCCGTCGGCGGCGACCACGCACGCGCCCTTGCCCCAGCGGCGGTCGAACCCCGGGCGGACCTCCGTGAAGCGCCGCTGCGCGCCGGACGCGCGCAGCACCGCCAGCGCGTCGTCGTACGCGGCGGAGGCGACGAGCACATCCACGTCCCCGAAGGCGCGCTGGGCCGGATCCGGGTAGTCGAGGTGAGCGACCGCAGGACCCTTGAGCACGCGGTACATGATTCCCGATGACTCGAAGGCAGTTGCAGTCACCATCAGGGTCCGCTCGAGCAGCACGCAGAGCCGCATGGCCTGCTCGTGCGCCGCGGTGACCTGCTCGTGCTGGCGGGCCGACGTCGGGAGGGCGCCGTCGGCCACCGCGCCCGCGAGCAGCGGGGTCAGCCGATCGCGGGTGGCCAGGTCGAAGAGCGCCCGCCAGTCCGCCGCGGCGAGCGGGGCGTCGGGAAGCGCCGGCGCGCCGGGAAGCCCGTAGGCGGCGATCGCACCCACCACGGCGTCAGCGGCTCCGGTCGTGGTCACCCCTCCTCCGGCTCGACGGCCCCGATGCGCAGGAGCTCAGCCAGCACAGGAGTGATGTCGGCCTCGACCCGGCCCGGCTCAACCCCGAACTGCGCGGCCAGCCCGGACGCCAGCTCCGCCGGCGTGACCGGTCGGGCCAACGCCCGCCAGAGCGCCCGCCCGGTGCCGGTGAGCGTCTGCGGCTCGGAAGCACCGGCCGCGAGCAGCACCACGCCGAACTCGCCCTCGCGCCACAGCGTTGTCGGGGCTCGGCGAACAGGAGCCGAAGCCAGAGCAGTCACGTGACCAGATCGGGGCCCCGGGATCAGACCCAGGGCTCGTCGTCAGATCGACCGGTCGGGGCACCCTTGCCCGGCTCGGCTGGACCTGACTCACCTGTTGCCTTGACCCCGACCTCGGGGCGCGACTTCTCGTCGGGCTCGGGTCGCGGCCGGCGCCACGGCATCAGCCGGTGCCGCAACGAGTCCTCGACGTTCTCGCCCCGGCCGTAGCCGTACCCGTAGCCGTAGTACCCGTAGTAGCCGTAGTAGCCGTCGTGCGCCCCGTGCTCCGCGCCGACGAGCACCACACCGACCGTGGTGGCCTCGAGCCGCCGCAGCAGGTCCGCGGCGCCGGCGACCGCCTTGTGCCGCGTCCAGCCCGCGCGCACCAGCAGCACCGTCGCGTCGGCGAACGTGGAGAGGTCCGACGCGTCGTTGGCGAGCAGCAGCGGCGGGGAGTCGATGACGACGATGTCGGCGAGCTCCTTCGCGATCACGACCGCGGCCTTCGCCGTGGCCATCGCGACACCGGGCGAGGACTTCGGCGGCGAGCTCGCCGCGAACCGCACGCCCGGGATGTTCGTCTCCTGGAGCACGGCCTCGAAGTCCTTGGTGGTCATGTCGAGACCGAGGTCACCGAGGTTCGGCACCGCCTGGCGCTGGAAGTACCGGTCGAGCTGTGGGCGCCGGAAGTCGGCGTCGATCACGATCACGCTCGCGCCGGTCTCGGCGAACGTCGCGGCCAGGTTCACCGCGGAGACGGACTTGCCTTCGGCGGGCCCCGGCGACGTGATCAGCAGCGTGCGCAGCGGACGCCACGCGGGACCGGAGCTGCCCGCGCCGTTGGCGTTGCCGACCGTGCCGTGCGCGTTCGGGTGCCGCTGCCACATCGCGATGATCGATGTGCGCAGACTTCGATAGGCCTCGGCCATCAGTGACGCCGGATCCTCCGCGGTCAGCACCCGGAAGCGATCCGCGCGGCTCATCTTCAGCGCCGGGATCTCGGCGACGAGCGGCATCCGGGCGGCCGCCTCGGTGCCGGAGACGTCACGGATGCGGGCGTTCAGGAACTCGAAGACGAGCAGCCCGGCGAAGCCGAGGAGAAAGCCGACCGCGGCACCGATCATGGTGCGCTGGCTCTTCGAGATCGCGGGCCGGGCCACCGCGCTGACCACGACGAGCGTCCGGGCCGGGGATGCGGGCTCGAGCGTGCGCAGGTTCGGCTGCTGCGGTCCCGACTGCGTCGTCTGGAACAACGTCTGGTTGGTGCTGTCGATCTGCTTCGACGCCGCGTCGCGCTGGCTGATGAGGGCCGGCTGATCTCCGGCGGCCGCCGCGGGGATCTGCGCGTTGAGCGCGTTCACGCGCGCCTGCAGGCTGTTCCGCAGCGAGGTGAGCCCAGCGATCGTCGCGTTGTACCGCTCGACCCCGACGTTGTTGAGGTAGCGCAACAGCTCGGTCGTGAAGAGGTTCGCCATCTGCACCGCGTACAGACGGTCGTACGAGTTGGCGCTGATGACCATCGCGCCGGTCGACGGATCGGGTGATGCGCTCACGGTCGCAAACGGGAACGCGACGGATCGCGCCGCGCCGCGCTTCCTCGACCCTTTGGTGGAGCGCGCCACCGCGGGCTGCAACGTCGGCGGAAGGCGCAACGTGCCGAGCTGGCGCTCCACGGCCTCGGGAACGTCGCCCTTGGTGATGAGCAGCGAGAGCTTGTCCCACTGGACACCGAACGCAGAGCCCTGGCTCGCGAGCGGGTCCGAGATCATCGTGGAGTACGCGGTGTACAGCGGCGCGGGTGCCTTGGTGAGCGGCACCGCGGTCGTCGGCTGCGTTGCGAAGGCGACGGCGAATCCGAGCAAGGTCGCGACCAAGAGGACCCACCAACGCCGGCGCAAGATGCGCAGGTACTCCATCGGTCCCATATCGCCGTTCGCCCCCCGGCTTTCCTCGTCCTTGCCCCCGCGGGCTCGCCACGCCGCGTGGTCGTCAGGCTATGCCCGCAAGACGCTGAAGACTAGTCCGAACTTCGAGGCATGGAAATCGCCCATTCGAACCACCCTCAGAATGGCCGAACCCGCCCACAACGCCCGAACCCGCAAGTACCGTTTCACGGACCGTGGCGCCGGGGGCATTTCATGGAGTACCTTGCCGGGCCTCGCAGCCGTGTCGACCAGCGTGAGCTGGCGACGGGGGGCGGCCGCGGCGAGGGAGGTGACTGGGGGGTGTCCGTCGAGGTCCAGGCGACGCCATCTCGGCGCGAGCGCCGCCAGGGAAAGCCCCGCCGCCAGCAGGCCTCGCGCCCGCGCCGCCACGAGCGGCCCCGCGTCGGCGAGACCTTCGGCATCCTCCTGCTCCTGGCCGTCCTCGGTGTCGGCGTGCCGGTGGCCATCGCATCGCACTGGGGCGCGCTGGGCATCCCGAGGAGCGACGACTGGTCCTATCTCCTCACCCTCTTCCGCTGGGTCGACACCGGCAAGCTGACGTTCAACGGCTGGGTCTCGATGACCCTGATCGGCCAGGTCGTGCTCGCGTCCCCGGTCGCGGCGGTCGCCGGGCACAGCATCAAGTCGGTCCAGCTCTTCACCGCGATGATCGGCTTCGTCGGGCTGCTCGGGGTGGTCTTCATCGGCCGGCACGTCGTGCGACCCGCGTGGTGGGCGGTCTTCGTCGCGGCGACGATCGCGGTCGGACCGCTCTGGGGACCGCTCGCGCCGACGTTCATGACCGACGTCCCCACGTTCACGTTCGAGATGCTCACGCTCGCCGGCGGCCGCGATGACGTTCCGGCGCCGACCGATCTCGCTGCCGTGGTTCGCCGTGAGCCTGATGCTCGGGTTCGTCGGCGTCTCGATCCGGCAGTACGCGGTGATCCCGGTCATCGCGGTCGTGCTCGTCGCGCTCTGCCTGGTGGTGGCGGACAAGGACTGGCGCCGGCTGCGCGCCGTCCTCGTGCTCTCCGCGTTCTTCGGCGTCGCCGCGCTCGGGATCCTGTACTGGTGGTCGGGCCTGCCGGACTCGAAGAGCCTGTCGCCGAGCTTCCCGACGATCCACACGATCAGCGGGACCCTGATCAAGGACGCGGGCTTCCTCCGACTCGCCGGGCTGCTGCTGCTCCCGGTGGTCGTGCTCACCGGACCGGTCAAGATCTTCCAGCGCGCCTGGCGGGCCAGCAACAACGTCACCACCCTGCTGAGCATGGTCATGGCGGTCTGGCTCACCGTCATGTACTTCCGGGTGCCGGAGTCGCCGTTCGTCGGCAACTACGTCGCCCGCGAAGGCGTGCTCTCGATCGTGGTGCTCGCGGGCAATCGGCCCGACGTCATCCCGGCCTGGCTCTTCGACCTGCTCGTCGTGGTCGGCTCACTCGCGGGGATGCTGATCGTCCTCGCCGCGGTGCCGTTCGCCATGGACCTCCCGCGCCGCGTGCGCGAGCGCGACCTCCTCCACGTCAACGACCCGCTCGTCGCGGTCATGGGGCTCACGATCGTCGGCTTCGTCATCGCGTACTCGGCCGCGACGGTGACGGGCCTGCCGGTCTACGACCGCTACGCCCTCCCGTTGCTCCCGCTCCTCGCGTTCCTCCTGCTGCGCACGACCCAACGCGAGCCGCAGTCCGAGCGGTCGCCCCGACCGCGCAAGGTGTGGGCCGGGATCGCGATCGTCCTTCTCGCGCTGCTCGGCCTGGCCTACACGGTCGACTCCGCGTCGTTCGACGGCACGCGGTGGAAGGTCGCCGAGGCGGCGGTCCGCAAGGGCTACGAGCCGGTGCAGGTCGGTGGCGGCTTCGAGTGGCTCGGCTACCACCGCCAGCACGGCCCGCAGTTCCGGTGGGAAGGCGCGAAGAAGAACGTCAACAAGCTCCCGTTCGCGGCGCCGTGCATCACCGTCGTGATCAACCCGCCGCACCCCAAGCGCGGGGTGGTCGCCTCGGCCGAGTCGAGCGCGATCAGTCGCGGCCCGGTGGCGATCGTGGCGCACCGCAACAAGCGCCCGTGCGTCGCGCAGCACGGCAAGGGTGCACCCGCGCCGGACGACAACTCGTCGCCCATCGCGACCAAGGCTCCCTAGGTCGCGCGCTCCGACCTCCCCGATCCGCCCTCGGCCCCCGGGCCGCGCCGGCGTGCGTCAATCGGCCGAGGGAGACCTCGAGGATGTCGGATCGTCGAGGGGCACGCAGTAGAGGCGGCGGTCGTCGGACGTGAGGCACCGGCCGCTCGCGAGCTCGAAGCGCCATCCGTGCATCGCGCAGGTCAGGATCCCGTCCTCGACCGAGCCGAACCGGGTGAGGTCGGCGTTGAGGTGCGGACACCGACGCTGGATCGCGTAGCCGCCGGCCTCCCAGAGCTCCATCGGCGCCGCGGTCGCCGCGTAGTACCGCTCGGTGTACTCCGTGCGCTCCATCGAGAGCGACCGGAAGAAGTTGTAGACGAACTCGTTGTAGGGCCCGTCCCGCTCCGCCTCGAACCGGCACGACAGGAACAGTGAGTTCACCCAATCCACCTCGCGCCGGATGATGCACGACTCGACGAGCGCACGCGGCACGAAGAAGCGGAAGCGGCAGGGCTCGTCGTCGAAGCGGGTGACCCGACGTTCGAGGAAGTCGACGACGACGCCGTCATCCTCCGTCTGGAGCAGCACGCGGCCGTTCACCCCCGCGCAGATCTGGTCCGCGACGGCGAGCAGCGGGTCCCACCACTCCGCCAGCTCGCGCACGATGTCGAGCTCGTGGTCGGGCCAGGTCGCCTTCTCGGCTTCGATCGCCGGGAGGACGCGCACCTGGTACTCGCGCAGGTAGCGCTCCTTGTCCACGAACGGGCGCATCACCTCGGCTTCGGGCACCGGGTGCGTCACCGTGCTCCGGCCGTGGTCGAGCTCGACGACCGTGCCGGGGATCGAGAGCACGCCGTTCTCGACGCCCTCGCTGCGCATGTGCTCGAGCGCGGTGCGTTGGTCCAGGAAGATGTTCGAGTCGTCGGTGCCGAGGTCGTTGAGGTGGAACAGCTCGGGATCCAGGAAGCACGGCGGCCCCGCGAAGGGGAAGAACTCCGTCGCGTCGATCTCCTTCACCATGCGAGCCGCGCCGCGAGCTGGTTCGCCCGCTTGCGCCGGCCCATCGCCTGCTTCTCCTCGAGCGGGAGCCGGTAGGCCATCGGGTACCAGATCGCGCCGGAGAACTGCACGAAGTGGGCGTCGTAGGGCCCGAACCCGGTCAACGCGTCGAAGTCGGTCGGCTTCGAGTCGTTCTGGTTGAACAGCGTCGCCGTCGCGTCCGCCACCGCGAGCCCGGAGTCGCCGATCGCGCCGTCCGTCGGCGCGACCAGGGCGTTGGTGAGGAGGCGCAGCCCGCCGAGATCGAGGACCTCGTCATTGCGGGTCTGGAGGAACTCGCGGAAGCCGAGCGCCGCCAGCGTCCGGTGGTGATCGTCGGTCGGGTAGTCCGGGAGGATCACGACCGCGTCCTTCGACACGTGCTCGGAGAGGAACCGCGCGTCGAGGTGGTCGTCGTGCGAGTGCGAGATGTAGAGGTAGTCCGGGTTCGAGAACGGCGCCACGTCGAGCGTCCCGTTGTCGGGGAACGGCACCCACGACGCGAAGAACGCGGGATGGAACCAGGGATCGCACAGGATCGACCCCTGCTCGGTCTCGATGAACAGTCCGGCGTGGCCGAGGAACGTGATGCGCATCGTCAGACCGTCCCCGCCACCGGCACCGGCCGGCGCGCGAGCTTGCGCGCGACGCGGGTGCGGAACGTGAGCGTCCGGCGATCGAGCTGGTGCGCGACGCGGATGGCCCGCGCCTCGAGCCGGACCCGGTTCGGGATCGCCAGGCCTGAGCGCTCGTAGCCGAGCCGGTCGAGCAGATCGCCGGCGAGGGCTTCGAACAGCTGCACGTGGTGCGGGTCGAGCGCGGTGCGCCAGTCCCGCAGGCCCTGGGTCGGTGGCCGGCGCACGCCCTGGACGTGACGGGTCGCCCGCAGCCCGTCGAGCAGGTCGTCGGCCCGCTCGTGGTAGCGCAGCATCTCGGGCGAGTAGTCGAGCCCGAGGAACGGGCACACGTCGCGCATCACGGCTTCGGGGTCGGCGACGAGCGCCTCGTACCGGATCTCGCGGTAGCGCTCGGGCCCGAGGGCGACGCCCCCGGCCAGGCCGCGCTCCACCCGCCGGACCCAGAACAGCACGGCCTCGGCGAACCGGTCGGGGCCGAACTGCATGCCGAGGATCGAGGGCACGACGTCACGGCCGTCGCGCACGATGTGCACGAAGCGGGCGTCCGGGAACGACGCGGCGAGCAGGTCGACGTGCAGGAGGTGCGACGGCGTCTTGTCACCGGCGCGCGGCTTGCCCTGCTGGTGCGCGTACGCCCGGTAGAGCGCGAGCAACGCCGCCGCGACGGTGCGCGGCCGCCGCCCGCGGACCTCGGCCAGAGCGTCCGGTCCGAGCTGCCAGTCCGGGAAGGAGCGGTCCGCGGCCAGGTCGGTGAACAGCCGGCCCAGGTCCACGGTTCCGCTTGCGGGGCCCGAGCCCTCGTACCGGGCCCGTTGCTCGAGCGCGGGGACCACGAAGTACGACTCCGGCGGCACCGCGAGGCGCGGATGGGAGTCGAGGACGGCGCGCAGCATCGTCGTGCCGGAGCGGACGCACCCGAGCACGACGGGAAAGATCGCGTCGGCACCCGGAACGGCCGCCTGGTCCCCCTCCAACACGGCGCCTTCCTCCGGTCGGCTCCCGACCCGGATCTGGTCGCTGAACCGGTCCTCGTCGCCACCCTTCGTGGCGGCCCGTCACCGAGAAACGCTAGCCCACGCCCGCTGCACCCGGCCCCGGCCGGATCGGGCCCGGCGCTCCACCTGGAAGCGGCCGCGCCATCCCAGCGCCTCGAGGCGCGACGGCCACGACGGGGCGAGCCCGGAGCGCTCGTAGCCGAACTCGTCGAGCGTCGAGCCCGCGAGCAGCTCGAAGAGCTCCTGGTCGTGGCTCGACATGGTGGCCCGCCAGCTGCGCAGCCCGGGCGTCGGTGGCTGCCAGAGCCCTTGATGGTGGCCCAGCTCGGAGACCGCGGCGACCACCTCGTCCGCCCGCTCGTGGTAGTCGAGCATGGCGTCGTCGTAGGCGAGGTCGAGGAAGCTGCAGAGCCGGCGCAGGGTCGCTTCGGGATCCGCGACGAGCTCCTCGTAGCGCACCTCCTGGTAGCGATCCGGCCCGAGGGCGCTCCCCGCGGCGCGACCGTGCCGGACCCGCTCGCTCCAGTAGACGACGGCCTCGGCGAACCGGTCGGGGAAGTACTGGAGCCCGACGAGCGACGGGACGACGTCGCGCCCGTCGCGGACGAGGTGCACGAACCGGCTCTCGGGGATGGACCGGCCGATCAGCCCGACGTGCAGGACGTTGCGGGGCGTCTTGTCCGCGAAGCGGGGCTTCCCGGCCTCGCGGGCGTACTCGGCGTAGAGCGCCGTGAGCAGCGCCGGCACCGTGTCGAGGGCCTCGTGGTCACGGAGCGCGCGAACTGCGGCCGGGTCGAGCCCCCACCGGGTGAACGTCTGGTCGCGGCCGAGATCCTCCAGGAGCCGGGCCCGGTCGAGGCCGCCCGCGCCTCGTAGCGGTGCCGGGACTGCAGGGCCGGCACGACGAAGTAGGACTCGTGCGGCACCGCGACGGCGGGGTGCGAGTCGAGCATCGCCCGCAGCATCGTGGTCCCGGATCGGGCACAGCCGATCACGAAGGGAAAGACGTCACCCACCGGCTCCCGAGCCTTGTCGTCACGGGCCCACATGTGGCAGCAGGCTTCCGCGGAAGGCTAGCCTGGCTTCCTTCGATGAACCCGCGATCGACGGCGGCCGAACCGGGTGAAGCGGGCAAAAGCCACACCAGAGCAGCTGGACCAGGCGCAACGGCACGAGGAAAGTGGGGGGTATGACGATCCGCGGCCAGTCGGCCGACGGCGTTCCCGGCGTGGGCACCGCGCCCGCGGCCTCCGAGCACCCCGAAACCGTGCCCGTCGCCGATGCGCCGACCACGAACGGCGCGAGGGTCCCGCTGGTGCCACCCATCGTGCCCGAGTCGCCACCGCCCGAGACTGCGGTACCGGCGCGCCTTCCGGTTCAAGTCCTCGCTGACGTCGCTGTGGAAGTCCCGGATGATCGTGTGGAGCCTCACGATCCGTGACCTCCGCTCGACCTACAGCCAGGAGATCCTCGGCTTCGCCTGGGCGCTGCTCACACCGCTCGTGATGATGGTCGTCTTCACGTTCCTCCAGGGCCGGTTCAACACGCACATCCCCACCCATGGGATCTGGTACCCGGTCTTCCTGTACGTCGGGCTCATGCCGTGGACGTTCTTCTCGGGGTCGGTCTCGAGTGGCGGCACGGCCCTCGTGGGCAACCCGCTGCTCAACAAGGTCTACGCGCCCGCGTGAGGTCTTCCCGATCGCCGAGATCCTCGGCACGATCGTCAGCACCCTGTGCGCGTCCGTTCGCGCTGCTCGTGCTGTTCGTGCTCGGGGGAGTGTGGCCGGCGACCACGTCGTACTGGGCGATCCCGCTGCTGCTCATCCTGCTCGTGTTCACGCTCGGCGTGACCCTGCTGGTCTCGGCCATGACGGTGTACCTGCGCGACATGCGCCACGCGCTCCCGCTGTTCCTCCAGGTCGGGCTGTTCGTCACCCCGATCCTGTACGGCTTGGACAAGATCCCCTCGAAGTACCGGATGGTCTACGTCGTCATCAACCCGATCGCCGCGATCATCGACGGCCTGCGCCGCTGCGTGCTGTACAACCAGTCTCCGAAGCTGAACTACACGCTCGTCGCCGCGGGAGTGTCGTGCGTCTGGCTCTTCTTCTCCTTTGCGATCTTCAAGCGACTCGAGACCGGCTTCGCGGATGTCTCCTGAGGGATCCGTCAAGGTCGAGCAGATCTGGAAGCGGTTCCGGGTCGACCGGGGTCGGCGGCTGCTGCGCGATCACCTCGGGCGCAGCAAGAACTTCCTGACCCGCAACGACTCGGCCGAGAACCCGTGGCGCTGGGTGCTGCGCGACATCGAGCTTCGAGGTCGAGCCGGGGGAGTCGATCGGGATCGTCGGCGCCAACGGCGCGGGCAAGTCCACGCTCTTCAAGATCATCTCCGGGCTGATGTTCCCGCACACCGGTGCGATCTCGACCGAGGGGACGGTCGGCGCGCTCATCGAGGTCATGTCGGGCATCCACGGCGAGCTCACCGGCCGCGAGAACATCATCATCTACGCCAACCTGCTGGGCCTGAGCCGCAAGCAGGTTGCCGACAAGTTCGACGAGATCGTCGAGTTCGCGGAGATCGAAGCCGCGGTGGACCGGCAGGTGAAGTTCTATTCGAGCGGGATGAAGGTCCGGCTCGGCTTCGCGATCGCGGCGTTCCTCGAGCCCGAGCATCCTCATCGTCGACGAGGTGCTCGCGGTCGGCGACGCGACGTTCCAACAGAAGTGCCTCGACCGGATCCGCCAGGTGATGCAGAGCGGCACGACCCTGCTGCTGGTGTCGCACGACCTCGCGACCGTGGGCGCCACGACGAAGCGGGGGATCTGGCTGTCGGACGGCATCATGCGCGCCGACGGCCCGGTCGACGACGTGCTCGCGGCCTACCGCAAGGAGATCGAAGGGTACGCGGCCGCGAACGCGAACGTCGAGGGCACCGTGCGCATCCACGACCTCCGCACCGAGGGGCCGGGCGGGAGCGGGATGGTCGTCGTCGACGAAGAGTGCACCGTCCGGTTCACGATCGAGTCCGACGAGGCGCAGGAGGTCCGCCTGTACCTCGGCGCGAGCCAGGGCGCGGCCACACCGATCTTCGTCGTCGCGCACCAGGCGCAGCTCGAGGCGGGAGTCCAGGAGTACGAGCTGGTCATCCCGCACCTGCCGCTGCCGACGGGCTCGTACTACTGGTGGTTCGGCGCGTTCGAGAAGAAGACGTTCAACGAGCTCACCGCGTGGCAACCCGCGGGCCCGCTGATCGTGGTCGGCGGCCTGCGCATGCCCGTGCTGCCGCCCGCCATCGTGCGCCTGTCACCCATCTACGTGATGGGCGCATGGTCGAAGGTGTCGTGAGCCCCGGGGGCGCCGCGGCGCCCGCCCGTGCGCTCGTGTCGGTGATCATCCCCGCGCACGACGCCGAAGAGTACCTGGCGGCCACCATCGCGTCCGCGCTCGACCAGACGTACACGCCGGTCGAGGTCATCGTCGTGAACGACGGGTCGACGGACCGCACCGGCACGGTCGCGGCCGGATTCGGCGACCGGATCCGCTTCATCGAGCAGGCCAACGCCGGTCCCGCCGCGGCCCGGAACACCGCGCTCCGGCCGCGGCGCGGCGAGCTCGTCGGTGCCTCGACGCCGACGACCTCTGGAAGCCGGAGCGACTCGCGTGCTGCGTCGACATCCTCGAGCGCCGGCCCGAGATCGGGATGGTCACCACCGACGCCAACCTGATCGAGCACGGGGAGAAGACCGAGCGGCGCTCGTACGGCGACCGTCGGCGCTTCCCGTTCCCCGCGGCGAGGACGACCAGATCGCGGAGATCGCACGCCGGAACTTCCTGTTCGTCGGCGTGGTGTTCCGGCGTGCGCTCGTCGAGCAGTGCGGGGACTTCGACGAGCGCATCTGGGGCGCCGAGGACTACGACCTCTGGACGCGCTTCCTCCTGAGTGGGACCCGCGCCGCGTTCGTCAACGAGCCCCTCGGTTGGTACCGGGTCCGCGACGGCAGCCTGAGCTCCGGCACCCAGCAATGGAACGAGCACCTCTTCGCGCTCGAGAAGAACCTCCCCGCGCTGTGGGAGCTCGGGGCGCCGCGGACGCGCGAGCGATGCGTACGACATCGGCGAGCAGCTCGCCGCCCGGGGTGAGCGCAAGCGCGCCCTCGTCTACTTCCGGCGGGCGCTCTCGGGCGAGGACGCGACGTTCCTGCGCCGGGTCCGGCTCGTGGGCGGCGCGCTGGCCCACCTGGCCCGGGGCAACCGCAACCTGGACCCCCCGAACGACCGGCGCCACACCGCCGCGGTTCCGGCCGGGCCGGCCCGTGGCTGACGGGACGGGCGCCGCACCCACGCTGGTCCTCCTCGTGGGCGCACCGCGCTCCGGCACGACCTGGCTCCAGACGATGCTCGCCGCGCACCAGGCGGTCGCGAGCCCGCAGGAGACCGACCTGTTCCGCCGCTACCTCGAGCCGCTCACGGACGCCTGGCAGTGGCAGCTGCGGGGTGGCCCGGACGCGTGGGCCCAGCGCCGGCTCAAGGGCCTGCCCGCGGTGCTCACGACGGAGGAGTTCACCGAGATCGCGCGCGACTTCACCGCCGCGATCGTCCGCAAGGCCGCCGCGCTGCGACCCGGCGCGACGATCGTGCTCGAGAAGAGCCCGTCGACCAGCCTCTGCGCCGACGTGATCGCCGCGCTCACACCGGACGCCCGGGTCGTGCACCTCGTCCGCGACGGCCGGGACGTGGCGTCCTCGATGGTCGCAGCCTCGGAGGGGTGGGGCCAGTGGTGGGCCCCGCGCACGCTGCCGCAAGCCGCGCGCGCCTGGGTCACGCACGTGCGCGGCGCCCGGCGCGCCGCCGAGCTCGACGTCCCGTACCTCGAGGTCCGCTACGAAGCGCTCTCGAGCCACGATCCGGCGGTGCTGCGCGAGGTCCACCGGTTCTGCGGGATCGAGCTCACCGACGCTCAAGCGGCCTCGCTCTACGACCGGTACTCGTTCGACCGGATGGCCGGATCCGCGGAGGCGGGCGCGGACCAGTCGGGCCTGCTCGTCGGCGGCGACTTCGCGCCCTACGCCACGGACCGGATGGAGCCGGAGGGCTTCTACCGCAAGGGGCAGGTCGCCGGTTCGCGCAGGGGTGGACCACCCACGACCGGTTGGCCTTCGACGCGGTCGCCGGCGACCTGCTCGTCGAGCTCGGCTACGAGCCGGACCACCGTTGGGCCGCCGACCCGATGCGCTCCCGCGTCTACCGCTACCAGGCGGCCGCGTCCGCCGCGGTCGGGAAGTCGACCCGCTGGCTCGGGCGCCAGGGCGAGCGCCTCTCGCAACGAACGCCGCGCGCATGATCCACGTCGCGACCGTCCACTGGCAGGACGAGCGCTGGATCGCGCCGCAGCTGCGCTTCCTCGACCGGTTCCTGCCCGCCGAGCACCGGGTGTACGCCGCGCTCAACGGGATCGACCCGGCGTACGGGCGGGACTTCTTCTACGCGGCGGACCTCGAAGGGAAGCACCCGGAAAAGCTCAACCAGCTCGCCGAGGTCGCGCGCGAGCAGAGCAACCCGGACGATCTCCTGCTCTTCGTCGACGGTGACGCGTTCCCGATCGCCCCGGTCGGGCCCGCGATCCTCGGCGACTGCCGGCTGGCCGCGATCCGCCGCGACGAGAATGCGGGCGACTGCCAGCCGCATCCGAGCTTCTGCCTGACGACGGTCGGGTTCTGGTCCGAGATCGGCGGCGACTGGCGGCGCGGCTACAAGTGGACGGCCTCGACCGGCGACCAGGTGACCGACGTGGGCGGCAACCTGCTCGGCATCCTGCGCGAGCGCGACATCCCGTGGCGCCCCTTGCTGCGGTCGAACCGCGTGAACCTGAACCCGATCTTCTTCGGGGTCTACGGCGACGTCGCGTACCACCACGGCGCGGGCTTCCGCCCGCCGCAGGTCCGCCGCGAGCACCTCCCGAGCCGTGAGCGCGTGCGGGCGGAGAGCACGGTCGCCACGATGGGCCGCGTGCCGGTGCTGGGCCGGCTCGAACGCTCCGCGCGCTACCGGCTCGCGGACCGCCGGCACCGCAAGCGCGCGGCCGACGCGGTCGACCACGCGCAGCAGCTCTCCGACGAGGTGTTCGCGGCGATCCAGACCGACGACGACTTCTACCGCCGGTTCACCGGGTGAGCACCGGGAGCGCGGGCGGACGGCTGCGGTCGCTCGGGCGCAGCCGCCGGCCCGAACCCGAGCCACTCCGGGGCGACCCGCGGCCGGCGGGGCGCGCGGTGTACGTCGTGGGTGGGTCCTGGAAGCGCGGCGGCACCCGGATCGCGTTGCGGGTCGGCGAGCTCCTGGCCGAGCACTTCGGCTTCGAGCTGCGCATCGTCCAGGGCCGCAACGAGTCGAAGCCCGGACTGGTCACGGTCGACGAGGTGCGCCGGCACGGGCGGCCCGACGACGTCGTCATCTGCAACCCGTCGTTCTCGGACCACCAGCTGGGGTTGACGAGCGCGGCACGCGTCCTGATGTACGTGCAGAGCGTCAACGCGTACCGGGCGATCGACGGGTTCTGCGACCTGTACGTCGCGTCGTCCACGTTCGTGCGCGACCACCTGCGCCTGCACTACGAGATGACCCCCGACGTCATCTCCCCGTACATCGATCTCGACGCGATGCCCGCGACGGCGCCGTTCGCCGACCGGGCGCCCGGCACCGCGCTCGTCTACTCCAAGGTCTACGGCGACGAGCTGCTCGCGGCGCTGCGGGAACGGCTCGCCCGCCGCTCGATCGCCTTGGAGCTCGAGGTCCCGGAGGCCCTCGACCACGCCGACTACCTGCGGGCGCTCGGCGCGCACCGGTTCTCTGTCTCGCTCGGGCCGCTCCACGGTTTCGGGCTGGTCCCGCTGGAGTCACTCGCGCTCGGGACGGTTCCCCTCGGCTTCCACGGCAACGGCGCGCTCGACTACCTCGACGAGGTGGTCGGCGCAGGCCTGACGCACTATCCCGATCTCGACGGGGTCGTCGACCGGATCGAACGGCTGGTGGCCGATCCGGCCGCGGCCGCGGCCATCTCCGAGGCCGGGCCGGCGGCCGCGTTCCCGTTCCGGCGTGAGGTCTTCGAGTCGCGTTGGGTCGAGGAGCTCGCCGGGTGGCTGGGCGAACCACCGACGCCCGCCGCGTGGCTGACCGCTAGCGGCGGTACCCGAGCCGGCGGCAGACGTCGGCGTCCAGGCCGTCGTGCACCGCCCGGCGCTGGCGCTTGGAGAACTCGGACTCGAAGGCGCGCGCTTGGTACGGCGCGGGATCGAAGGTCTCGTCGCGGACGTACTCGACCGCGTCGCGCGGCCGCTCCCGGTCACCCATGTTGCGGACGCGCTGCTCGACGTTCTCGAAGGCGTCCGAGACGCGCACGAGCGCGAAGTGGCTCGCGATGGCCTCGCACTCGCGTTCGGGATCGGCCAGCACGTCCTCGTAGCGAACGACCCGGCGCGACTCGTCCGGCAGCGAGAGCAAGTTGTAGTTGATCGCGTTCCAGTAGTCGACCGGGTTCGCGAACCGGTACTTCGGGAAGCCCTCGAGCTTGGCCTGGAAGATGATCAGGGGCTCGGTGAGGAACGAGCTCCACGTGGCGCCGTGGATGGTGTGCTTCGCGCCGACGTCGTTCACGTAGCGCCACATCGAGACGAGCCACGCGTACGGGTCCTTGACCGTTGCCAGGATCGGCCAGGGGAACGGCCGGAACGTCTGGCCCTCGAACACGGCCGGGACGGGCGCGTGCTTGAAGCCGTCGATGCCGGACAGCACCCGGACGTCGTAGTTGAGCTCCAGCAGCGACCGGAGGTAGTTGCTCCCGGACCGGAACGCGCCGAAGAGCTTGAGCTGCTTGGTCGCGGTCACGTCGCCTCTAGGATCCGGGCTCTCAGATGTTGGTCATCGTAATCCTCGGCATGCACCGCAGCGGCACCTCGGCACTCACCGCGCGCGTTGGGTCTGCTCGGCGCGTCGCTCGGTCCGGCCGATGAGCTCGGCCGCAACTGGGAGAGCCACGCGATGCGGGAACCGAACGAAGCGCTGCTGCGCGCGTTCGGCGGCGGCTGGGACTGCCCGCCCCGCATGCCGGAGGGATGGGTGGGCTCCGACGCGGCCCGTGCCGTCCTGCCGTCCGCACGCGCGGCCTGGGCGACGTACGGGAACCCCGATGTCGTGGCGTGGAAGGATCCGCGCACCTGCATCACGTTGCCCTTCTGGACCCAGCTCTTCCCCGAACCACCAGTGGTCATCTTCGTCCATCGGCACCCGATCGAGGTCGCCGACTCCCTGACCGCGCGCAACGGCTTCCGCCGCGCGCACGGCCTCGCGCTCTGGGAGCGGTACAACGCCGCGGCGCTCGACGCCGCGACGGGTCGGCCCACGGTGGCCATCCCGTACCCGCGGCTGGTCGAAGCACCCGTGGCGACGATGCGCACGGTCGTCGACGCGCTGGCGGGCTGGGGCGTGACGCCGGCTCAGCAGCCGGAGTCCACGGACCTGGAGCTCACGCCGAAGAAGCGCCACCACGAGACCGGCGCCGACGACGCCTTCGACGACCCCATGGCCACGCCCTCCCAACGCGAGCTCTTCGCACTGCTGCACGACCTGCCGACGGTCTCGGACTCGTTCGCCCCGCCGCCGGTGCCCGCGGCCGGGCCCCTCAGCGACGAGATCATCGATCTCGCGGCCGAGCTCCGGTTCAGCCGCATCGAGGCGCGTCAGGCCCGCGAGCAGCTCCGCAAGCTCGAGGGCTCCCGGCGCGAGCTGCTGGCCCGGCTGGTGCGCCCCGCACCGCCCCGGACCCAGTCGTAGGGACGGCCGCGTGCCAGCTGACGACATCCGCACGGTCACCGTCCACGTCGCGAGCCTGAACACCGCACGCGTGACGGAGCTCTGCATCCGTTCGATGCGCCACTACGCCGGGCGCCCGTTCGAGCTCGTCGTCGGCGACGCGGGCTCGACCGACGGTTCCCTCCGGATGCTGCGCGACTTCGAGGCGCGGGGATGGCTCACCCTCGAAGTCGCCGAAGGCGGCCGCAAGCACGCGGAGTGGCTCGATCTCTGGCTCGCCCGCTGCGTGACGCGCTACGCGGTCTTCAGCGACTCCGACGTCGAGTATCTCGGCGCAGGCTGGCTGGCGGACCTGGTCGCGAAGGCGACCGCGACGGACGCCGCGCTGGTCTGCGCGCGGATGCAGTGGCCCCCCGATGCCTTCGTGCACCCGGTGACCGGCGCCGCCCGCAAGCTCGCGCCCCGCCCGACGCCGTGGTTGCAGATGCTCGACGTGGACCAGGTGCGGGGCCGGGTCGACGCGAGCTTCCGGTACCGCGACGTCGAGGACCCGGAGGCGTTCGGCGGGAAGATCGCCTACGACGTCGGCGCGGCGTACTTCGCCGCGCTCGAGGCGGCCGGCCTCACCTGGGCCGAGATGCCGGAGGCGTGGCAACCCAAGTTCCGCCACTTCGGTGGGCTCACCTGGCTGAAGTCCGGTCAGACCGACGCCACCCTGCGGGTGCGGTCACGCCAGCTCGCGAAGGTCGGGCTCGTGCTCGCGCACCTGTGGCGCGCCCGGATCAGCCGGTGGGGCGACGCCGCGCCGGGCGTCTAGCGAGCGCCTCCCGCGGCCCGCTCGTACACCGCGCGCAACGTCGCGCCGACGCGGGCCGGAGTCCGCTCGGCCGCGACCCGCTCCATCTCGGCCGCGGCGGCGCGCCGCCCGGCGTCGTCACGGATCGCGCCGAGCAGGGTCTTCGCGAGGCCCGCGACGTCGCCGGGCGTGACGACCCAGCCGCTGCGGTCTTCGCGCACGGTCTCGCCCAGCGCGCCGACGTCCGAGACGATCAACGGCACGTGGTGCGCGTACGCGTCCTGGAGCACCGCGCTCTGCGACGCGAAGCTCGTGTACGGCAGGACCACGAGGTCCGCGTCCGTGTACAGCTCGCGCTTGCGCGTCGCGGTGGCGTAGCCGATCTCGGTCGTGATCCGGTCGTCGAGCGCCGCGGCCGCCATCACCTCCGCCTCGACCTCGGGGAAGCCGCGGCCGGCGAAGTGGAAGCGGGCGTCGGTCTCGCCCCGCAGCGACGCGATCGCCCGGAGCAGGACGTCGACTCCCTTGTTCCGCCGGAAGGTCCCGAAGAACAGCACGGTCGGACGCGCACCCGGGCGCGCGGCACCGTCTGCTCCACGGAGATCGGGAGCGGGTTGACGACGATGCGGTCGGGGTCGAGGTCGAACTCGTCGAGCAACCGGCGGCGGACCGACGCGTGATGGACGACGAGGATCCCGGCGTGCACGTACTGGGCCTGCAACAGGCGGTGCTCCACCGGTGCGGGCACGCGCGACTGGTGCGGGACGACGTCGTGGACGCTCGAGACGAGGGGCACCCGCTTCGAGAGGCCACGCAGGTCGAACGCGTCCGTGAAGGGATTGAGGTAGATCAGGTGCGCGACGTCGAAGCCGCCCGCGGCGACGGCCCGGCGGCGGGCCCGCACCCGACCCGCGTACGTGGACGCGCGGGAAGCGGCCCAGCGCACGGTGCGCTCGTCGAGCTCCTGCACCCCCGGCACCGTCGCCCGGACCTCGACCGTGGCGTGGGCCAGCGCCGGCGCCTCGATCGGATCCGCGAGCCGCGGCGTCGTGTGCACGACGAGGTGGTCGCCGGGCTGGAGCAGGCCTTCGGCGAGCACGAGCTCCTCGTTGCGGAGGAACGGCCAGTACCAGTAGATCTCCACGGTCAGCGCACCCGGCCGGCCCAGGGCACGCGCAGGTCGCCTTCGAGCCGGCCGACGTTGCCCGCCGCGACCCAGACCCACTTGGCCCGGCCGGACCGGTGCCGGAGCAGCCCGACGTTGCGCACGAGGTACGCCCACGACCGCAACCCACCGTTCGCGGGGACCGCGATGCCCGCCCGACCCACCCGGCGGAACAGCTCCGGCCGCACCTGGCCGTACGTGCGGGCCTGGCGCCAGAGCCCCCGCATCGTGGTCCGGTACCGGTACCGCACGACCGCGTCGTCGAGGTAGGCGAGCTGCACCCCGGCCCGCCAGAGCCGCCCCGACAGCTCGACGTCCTCGCCCGCGGCGAGCTCCTCGTCGAAGCCGCCACTGCGCGCCACGGCCTCGCGCCGGAAGCCGAGGTTGCAGCTGTGTGCGAACTCGAACACGCCGAAGAACTGGCCCGGACCCGACTCGATCGCGCGGCCGCGGGTCTCGAGCACCCAGTCCGGGTTCAGCGTCGTGACGTCGAGCGGTCCGGTCACCAGCTCGTGGATGCGCAGGCCTTCACCCATCGCGCGCAGCCAACCCGGGGTCACGATGTCGTCCGCGTCGCACATCGCGATCGCGTCGGCGCGCGCTTCGCGAATGCCGACGTTGCGGCAGTGCGCGACTCCCGGGCGATCGGATCCGTCCACGAGCCGGACGCGGGTGTCACGGCTCTCGTAGCGCGCGACGATCGCCTTCGTCGCGTCGTGCGAGCCGTTGTCGACGACGACCAGCTCCCACGGCCGGTCCCAGGACTGGCCGAGGAGCGCTTCGAGCTGGTCTTCGATCGTGGACGCCGCATCCCGCACCGGGATCACGACGCTCAGCTCCGGGGTCACGATCGCGGCGCACCCGACGAGTCGACCGGCCCGATCGACGGATCGCGCGAACCGGCGACCAGCTCGGCCAGTGCCTGCTCGAAGCGCGACACGATCACGCTGGGATCGACATCCGGCCGGCCCGCGTCGGCGCGAGCCGCATCACACGCCGCCGCATAGCGCTCGGGGTCGTCGATCAGCTCGCCGAGCGCGGAGGCCCACTCGCTGATCGGCGCGTCGGCGGCCACGAGCCGGCCGCCCGGGCCGACGGTCTCGCGCAGCGCGGGCAGATCGCGGGCCAGCACCGGGATGCCGTTGGCCTGGGCCTCCAGCACGACACGCGGTCGACCGTCGAGCAGGAACGGCGCGAGGAGCAACCGGGCGTCCGCGTACACCGCGCCGGGATCGGTCGTCGCGGGCCGGAGGATCACGTTCGGGAGCTTCGCCGCGAGTCCGGCGTTGAGCTCGGCGCGATCCGCGTCGTCGATCTTCCACCACTCCACGAACGCGAACTGCACGTCGGGACGGGCTGCCGCCAGCTCGAGCGCGGTCTCGAGCCCGTAGCTGGGGACCGGGTTCACGAACAGCACCCGCTCCCGGCTGCTCTCGACGAGGTAGCGGTCCAACGTCACGACCGACGGGATCATGATCGCCGGCGACCCGAGCTCGGCCGCCCGGTCCGCGTACGTGTGCGCGTTCGTCATGAGCAGGTCGGGTGGAGCCTTCGAGATGCTCAGGTGGCCGAGCGCGTTCTCCTCGCGGATGTAGAGCACGCTCGGGATCCCGAGCGATGCGAGCGTCCGCCGGATCCGCTTCCACGCGACCCGGCCGATGCTGCTGGTCACCACGACGTCGGGGCCGAAGGTGCCGATCACCGACCGCAGCGCGTTCTCGGGGACGACGGACCCCCACACGGTGTACGACACGTTCTCCGCGCGCGCGACGGGGCTTGCGTGCGATGAGCGCCGCGAACGCGGTCGACCCACCGCCCGAGGGCACGGTCCCCGAGCTTGGTGGCCAGGTTCACCGCGCGCTTGTGGACGTGGCGCACCCGCTCGCCGTCGACCCGGAAGAGGATGGCGACGTCGTGACCGTGCGAGGTCAGGCGCTCGGCGAGCTCGCGCGTGCTGTGCGCCGAGCCACCGATGACCGTCCCGGAGACGAACAGGATGCGCATGTGGCGGGAGCCGGTCAGCCCTCTCGGGTGGCGCGGGCGTCCTTCGGCGGGAGCAGCCGTGCGGGCACCCCGACCGCGGTGTAGCGCTCGGGCACGTCCGTGAGCACGACCGCGTTCGCACCGACCCGGGCGCCGTTGCCCACCGTGATGTCGCCGAGCACCTTCGCCCCGGCGTACACGAAGACGTCGTCGCCGATCGTGGGCCGGTCCTCGGCCCGGGTGAACCCGATCGTGACCTGCTGGTTGATCCAGCAGTTCCGACCGACCCGGCGGGCCGCGACCACGGTGGCGAAGCCGTGCTGGATGAAGAGCCCGGGACCGATGTCGGAGCAGGCGAGGTGCAGGGTGCGCTCGCCCGGGTAGATCAGCGCCGCGATGCTCGCCAACGCGGCGCTCAGCCACCCCGGCCCGGCGCAGCCGGTAGAAGTGGAGGGTCCGGAACTCCGGGTACGACGCGAGCAGCGCCAGCCGCGACCACCGCTCGGAGACCGGCGGGTGCACCACCCCGACCCAGCGCGCGACGTCCGCGTCCACGGTGGCGCGGATCCGGGCGATCGAGAGCAGGAGCAGAGGCGCGTACCAGGCCATCCGCAGCCGCAGACGCAGCTGCTGCGCCTGCGCCGCGCCGACGGTCACCCGCCTTCCATCGCCCTCCTGAAGCACGCGCAAAGCCTAAGGCACGCGGAACGAGGCGCGATCCGGGACCGGTATCCTCGCTGGCCATGTCCGCGTTGCTGATCGCCGGTGTGCCGCGCTCGGGGACCACGTGGATCGGCCACGCGCTCGGGCACACCGAGCAGACGGCGTACGTGAACGAGCCCGACGGGTTCCGGGACCCGCTGGCGTTCCGGACGATGGTCGCCTACGGCGAGAACCCGATCCTGGATCCGGGTGACGCGGCGCCGGACGTCGAGGCCCTCTGGGCCGGCGCGCTCGCGGGGGGACGACCGGCGGGGACGGTCCGGGACCGGCTCGCCCGCTTCCTCTTCGAACGGACCCCGCTCGACGACCTCCGCGCCGCCCGGGCCCGCGGCCATGCCTCGGGGCGGGCCGGCCTGGCCGCGCGCCTCGCCGTGGCCCGCGTCGCGGCGCACGACGCGAGCCGGGTGGTCGTCAAGTCCGTGCAGTCCGCGCTCGCCCTCGAATGGATCGTCGGGCGCTTCGAGCCCCGGGTCCTCGTCATCGAGCGCAACCCGTTCAACGTCCTGTCGAGCTGGAGCGAGCTCGGCTACGTCCGGAACCCCCGCGAGACCGCGGCGATCGCCGCGTACGCCCGGCAGCACTGGGACGTCGATCCTCCCCGTGAGGACGCCTCGCACCTCGCGCTCCAGGCGTTCCTGTTCGGTGTCCTGACCTCCGCGTTGCGCGACGCCGCGGCGAAGCACCCGGAGTGGGTGCAGACCCGTCACGAGGATCTCTGCGTCGACACGGTCCCGCGGTTTCGTGCGCTCGCGACGGAGCTCGGGCTCGTCTGGGGCGACGCGGCCGAGCAGTTCCTCACCGAGTCCGACCGCGAGGGCACGCCCTACCGGACGCTGCGACGCACCGAGGAGCAACCCGATCGCTGGCGCGAGCGGCTCGACGCCGAGCAGGTCGGCATCATCCGCGAGACGCTCGCCGGCTTCCCGCACGCGTTCGTCCCCGAGTCCTGACCGATGGCCGACCCGGGCGGGAGCCGGCCCATTCGCGTGCTGTGGCTGGTGAAAGGGCTCGGGCCCGGGGGCGCGGAGCACCTGCTGGTGGCCGCCGCCGCCGTCCACGACCGGACGGCGTTCCACTTCGAGGCGGACTACCTGCTGCCGTGGAAGGACGCGCTCGTCCCGAACCTCGAAGCGCTCGGCGTGCACACGCACTGTCTCGAGGTCCGTGACGAGCGGGACCTGCGGTGGGCCTCCCGGCTGCGCGCGCAGCTCGTTCGCGACCCCGTCGACATCCTGCACGCGCACTCGCCCTACCCAGCCGGCATCGCGCGCCTCGTGGTCCGCAGCCTGCCCAAACGGGTGCGGCCGCGCCTCGTCTACACCGTGCACAACACGTTCCCGAGCTTCTCGACCCCGACCCGGATCCTGAACGGCCTCACGTACCCGCTCGACGACGCGGACCTCGCGGTGTCGGCCGAGGTGCACGAGACGATCTGGCCGCGGCTGCGGGACCGCACCGAGGTCGTGGTCCACGGAGTGGTGCTCGACGACGTGCGCGCCCAGCTGCAGCACCGCGACGACGCGCGCGCCGAGCTGGGCCTGGCTCCGGGCGAGGTCGTCGTCGGCACGATCGCCAACTTCCGGGCCCAGAAGGACTACCCGAACCTGCTCGCCACGGCCCGGGTGCTGCTCGACCGGGGCTGGAAGGGCCGGATCGTCGCGGTCGGCCAGGGCCCGCTCGAAGCCGAGATGCGCGCGCTCCACGACCGGCTCGGACTCGGCGACCGGGTGCTGCTGCTCGGTCAGCGCGCCGACGCGGTCCGCGTGCTCGCGGCGTGTGACATCTTCACGATGGCCTCGGACAACGAAGGGCTGCCGGTCGCGCTCATGGAAGCCCTCGCGCTCGGGCTGCCGGTCGCGGCCACTGCGGTCGGGGGGATCCCCGACGCGATGACCGACGGGGTGGAAGGTCTGCTCGTGCCGCCCAAGCAGCCCGAAGCGCTCGCCGACGCGATCGAGGCGATCACGGATGACGACGACCGCGCCGCGCCGAGATGGCCGCGGCGGCGCGGGCCACTGGTGCGCGCTTCGACATCCGGGTCGCGGTCACCCGCATCGAGCAGCTCTACCGCGAGCTGGTGGTGGCATCGTGAGCATCGCCATCCGCCGGGCCACTCCCGCCGACCGGGACGACATCCTGGCCCTGCTCGCGAGCTCGCTCGGGCGCGAGTCCGACCCGCGCTACGACGCGCTGTACGCGTGGAAGCACGAGGAGAACGCGTTCGGGCCGTCGCCGGCGTGGGTGGCGACCGAGGGCGATCGGCTCGCGGGGTTCCGGGTGCTCATGCGCTGGGAGTTCGTCGAGGACGGCACGGTCGTGCGCGCCGTCCGGGCGGTCGACACCGCGACGCATCCGGACTTCCAGGGTCAGGGGATCTTCACCAAGCTGACCCTGCACGCGCTCGAAGAACTGCGCGACGAGGTGAGCTTCGTCTTCAACACGCCGAACGACCAGAGCCGGCCGGGCTACCTCAAGATGGGATGGCAGGAGATCGGGCGGCTGCCCACCGCGGTGCGGCCGACGCATCTCGCGGGCATCCCTCGCATCGCCACCGCGCGGGTGCCGGCCGAACGGTGGTCGACTCCGAGCTCGGCCGGCGAGGACGCGGCCGAGGTCCTCGACGACGTGGGCGCGCTCGAGCGGCTGCTCGCGTCGTTGCCTGCCCCCGCCGGGATCCGCACCCGGCTGAGTCCGGAGTTCCTGCGCTGGCGGTACCGCACGCCCGTTGCTCCGGTACCGGGCCGTCGTCGCGCCGGGTGGGATCGACCACGGGATCGCGATCTTCCGCATCCGCACGCGCGGCACCGCGCGCGAGGCCGCGCTCAGTGCCGTGATCGCGGGCGGCGGCGACCGCGCGACCGAGGCCGCGCCTGACCCGCGCGGTCGCCCGGACCGCCGATGCCGACTACGTCATCCGGCTCGGCGGCGGCGGTCATCGCCCCCGGCGGGATGGTGCGGCTGCCGGGTCAGGGACCGCGGCTGACCTGGCGCGGCGCTCGGTGCCTCGACCCCGCCCGCCACCTGGGACCTGAGCCTCGGCGACATCGAGCTCTTCTAGGCTCCAGGAGGTTGTGACCACGACCAGACACCAGGTGCGGGCAGTGGCGGGGCGGGCGCTGAAGACGTCGGCCGAGCTGGCCGATCGGCTGCGCGGGCCCCGCCGCGGGATCGTCGTGCTCATCTACCACCGGGTCGGCGCGGGCTCCGGCCTCGAGCTCGACCTCCCGACCGACCGCTTCGACGAGCAGATGGCGGAGCTCGCGGCCGCGGGCTCCGTCACCACGCTGGATCATGCCCTCGACCTGCTCACCGTGGCCGAACCACCGGCGCGCGACCCCGTGGTCGTGACGTTCGACGACGGCCCGGCCGACTTCGCGGACACCACGCTCCCGATCCTCGAGCGTCATCGGATCCCGGCGACGATGTACCTCGCGACCGCCTACCTCGAGGAGCAGCGTCCGTTCTCCTACGGCGCGCCACCGATGTCGTGGGCGACCATGCGCGACACCCTCACCTCCGGGCTCGTGTCGGTCGGCTCCCACACGCACACCCACGCGCTGCTCGACCGGATCCCCGAGCCGCAGATCACCGAGGAGCTCACGACCTCGGTCGCGCTCATCGAGGACCACCTCGGCGTCACGCCGGTGCACTTCGCGTACCCGAAGTCGGTTCCGCCGACGGCCGCGGCGGACCGCCTGGTGCGCGCCCAATTCCGCTCGGCCGCGCTCGCGGGAACGAAGCCGAACCGGTACGGGAGCACCGATCCGTTCCGCCTCGCCCGGTCGCCGATCCAGGCCGGCGACGAGATGCGCTGGTTCCGGGCGAAGGTCGCCGGCGGGATGGGCTTCGAGGACGACGTCCGCCGCACCGTGAACCGGTGGCGCTACTCGGGAGCCGAGTCGTGAGCCGGCGTCCCCGCATCGTGCACGTCACCACCACCGACATCAGCCTGTCGCTGCTGCTCGGGCCGCCAGCTGCGCGCGTTCGCCGCGGCGGGCTACGAGGTCATCGGGGCGTCGGCTCCCGGTCCGCACGTCGCCGACCTCACGAGCTGGGGCATCCGGCACGAGCCGCTGGCGAACGCGACCCGGTCGATGGACCCGCGCCGCGACGCGCGGGCGCTGTTCGAGCTCCGCACGCTGTTCCGCCGGCTCGCCCCGGATCTCGTGCACACCCACAACCCGAAGCCCGGCCTCTACGGGCGCTTCGCCGCGCGGCTCGCCCGTGTGCCCGCGGTCGTGAACACGGTGCACGGCCTGTACGCGTTGCCCGAGGATCCGTGGGCCAAACGGGCCGTCGTCTACTCGCTCGAGCGCGCCGCGGCGGCCTGCTCGGACGCCGAGCTGCTCCAGAACGTCGAGGACGTCGACGTGCTCCGGCGGCTGCGGGTGCCGGAGCGGAAGCTGCACGTGCTCGGCAACGGCGTCGACCTCGCGCGCTTCGATCCCGCCCGGGTGGATCCGGCGCGAGTCGCGGCACTGCGCGCCTCGTTCGGCGCCGGTCCGGACGACATCGTGTGTGGCGTCGTCGGCCGGCTGGTCTGGGAGAAGGGCTACCGGGAGGTGTTCGAAGCGGCGTCGCGCCTGCGATCCATCGCGCCGCACGTGCACATCGTCGTCATCGGACCCTCCGACACCGCGAAGGAAGACGCGATCACCGAGACCGACATCGCCCGCGCCGAACGGGACGGCGGCATCCGGTTCCTCGGCCTGCGCGACGACGTCGAGGACCTCTACCCGGCCATGGACCTCTACGTGCTCGCGTCGTACCGCGAGGGCTTTCCGCGCTCGGCGATGGAGGCGGCGGCCATGGGCCTCCCGCTCGTGGTCACCGACGTCCGCGGCTGCCGCCAGGTCGTCGACGACGGCGTCACCGGGACCCTCGTCCCGGTCGGCGATTCGCGTGCACTCGCCGATGCCGTCGCGGCGATCGCGGCCGACGACGCCGGGCGCGCCGCGATGGGCAGGGCCGGACGGCAGAAGGCCATCCGCGAGTTCGACGACCGGAAGGTCATCGACATCACCCTGGGCGTCTACGAGCAGCTCCTCGGCCCGCCGCCGGCGGTGACGCCGTGAGCGTGCGCCTCGCGGGCGACGCCGACACCGCCCGCCTCGCCCACCTCCACGCGAGCCGCATCACCGACGGGTTCCTGCCCAGCCTCGGACCCGCGTTCCTGGACCGGCTCTACCGCCGCATCGTCCGCTCGACCGACTCGTTCGCGTACGTTGCGACCGACGACGCGGACGGCCACGTCGTCGGGTTCGCGGCCGCGACGATCGACATCGGCAAGCTCTACCGCTCGTTCGTGCTCCGCGACGGGCTCGTCGCGGGCATCGTCGCCGCGCCGCGCCTCGTCCGCTCGTGGCGGCGGGTGCTCGAGACGGTGCGCTACCCGTCGAGCGAGGGTGCGGACCTTCCCGCGGCCGAGATCCTCGCGGTCGCGGTGGAGGAAGCCGCGGGCGGACGGGGCATCGGGACGCTGGTGGTCGACGCGGCGACCCGACGGCTGGCCGAGCGGGGCGAGGCCGCGGTCAAGGTCGTGACGGGGTCCGACAACACGGTCGCGCTGCGGCTCTACGAGCGCTGCGGGTTCGCGGTGCAGACCCGCGTCGAGGTCCACGAGGGAGTGTCGTCCGAGGTGCTGGTGTGGAACTCGTCATCGCACTGATCGTGACGCTCGTCGCCGCGCCGTTCGTGCGGCGGCTCGCGATCCGACTCGACATCGTGGACCGACCCGGGCCCGCTCAAGACCCATCGGTCGCCGGTCCCGTACCTCGGTGGCATCGCCGTGTTCCTCGGCCTGCTCGTCGGCCCCATCGAGGCCGATCGGCTCACCCTGCTGCTCCCGTACCTCCTCGCGCTCGTGCTCGGGGTCGCCGACGACGCGATGAGCCTGACCCCGCGGCTGCGCCTCGGTGCGGAGGTCGTCATCGGCGTGGTCGCCGCGCTCGTGGTGCCGGGCCCCGCCGCTGGTGAAGGTCGCCACCGCGGTCCTCGTCATCGTCCTCCTCAACGCGGTCAACCTGCTCGACGGGCAGGACGGGCTCGCGGCCGGCGCGTGCGTCGTGAGCGCGGCCGCCTTCGCGATCCTGGGGGGCGACGCGACGACCGTCGGCTTCGCGCTCGCCGGTGCGCTCGCGGCGTTCCTCGTCTTCAACGCGCCACCCGCGCGGATGTACCTCGGCGACGGTGGCGCGTACCTGGTCGGGACGGTGCTCGCGACGTTGCCGGCACTCACGCAGCACGGTGGGACGGACTGGTCCGTGTGGATCGCGACGCCGTTGATCGTCGGGCTCCCGCTGGCCGACACCTTCATCGCGATCCTGCGCCGCGTGCTCGAGCACCGGCCGCTGCTGCTCGGTGACCGCAGCCACGTCTACGACCAGCTGGTCGACCGGGGCTGGCGGGTGGAGGCCTCGACGGCGGCGTGCGTGGTGCTGCAGGGCGCGCTGGCCGCGGCGGGCGTCCTCGCCGCCGGTCTCGACGTCCGCTGGGCGCTCGGCATCGGCGCGGCGTCGATCGTCGGCGTGATCGCGCTGGCCGCGACGGGTGGCTTCCTCGGCCGCGCGACCGCCTGAGCTCAGATGTAGTCGTCCGGGGCGATCGGTCGCGGCCGCCGGGACTCGCCGCGGCTGCGCGGGCGGGGCTTGGATCCGGAGTGCGACCCGGCGTGCGACGAGCCCTTCCGGTGGCGGCGCCTCCGCTCCGGGATCACGAGGAAGACGCCGAACGCGATCGAAGCCGCGAACGCGGGGACCATCAGCACGAACGCCGTCATCGCCGTCTGCGCCAGGCCCGCGACGCGCGTGGCGTAGAAGACGAGCACCATCTGCGCGATCACGATCGTCGATCGCGGCCGACCGATCGGCAGCCGGCGGATGCGCGTCCGGCCCTCGAGCTCACGCGCGAGCAGCCGCCCGATCGGCTCTCCGAACAGGAGCGCGAACGCGCCCACCGCGCCGACGATCGCGCCTGGACGCCCGAGCCCCTCGATCGGTGCGATCCAGAGCAAGAGGCCGACCGCCGCGTACGCGCCGCCACCGCCGAGCTGCGCGGCGACGTACGGCCACGCGAGGAACACGAGAGGGAGCGAGACACCGACGACCGCGCGCATGAGCTCGGTGTCGGGGACGGTCACGTAGATCCCGCCGACCGCGATGAAGAACAGCAGCGGCCCGAACCCGAACCGGCCGGTCCGGCGGTCGAAGTCCGCGGTCGTGGCGCCGATCACGACGGTCCCCACCACGATGAGCACCGGGACCCAGCCCGCCGCCAGCCCCTGGTTGGCCCCGGCGAGCACGATGGCGCCCGGCAGGGCCGCGACGGGGCCGACGAGCCCGGGCGCGGGCGTGCGGGCCGGCGATCGCGCCGGCCAGGAACAGCAGGACGAGCCCGGTGAGGACATCGGTGGGGACGGACCAGATCGTGTCGGTGCCCGAACGCCCCGGCCAGGGCGAGGAGCACCGCGACGACGAACGCGGGCCCGGCGAGGCCCGGTCGGCGGCCCCGCTGGGGAGAAAGGGCCGCAAGGCCCAGTGCCGACGGGAGGGCCACGAGCAGGGCCAGCGCGCCCGCCACCAGCCCGGCCGTGAACTGGCTCGCTCCGAAAAGATCAGTGAGCGGCCTCATTTTTGCGGCTCCTCGGACGGCGGCGGCTGACACCCTACGGGCCCGGCACGCCCCGAATCGACCCCCTGACGCCAACACGGCGAGTGAGATCGCCCCTTGCACCTCGTCACGCTTTGCGGCGATAATGACCCGGCTGCAGACCGTCTGGGGGGCCTTTCGTGCGGGCAGCGCGTAGGAAACAGCAACTCTGTGGCTTCGTAGGCCGCTCATGACGGGGGGATTCGTCGCCCCGGGGCTCTCACTTCGCGCCTACCAGCACCGCCGGTTGCTGCGGGTGATCGTGGACTGCGGCGTCTGGGTCCTCGCGCTCTACGCCGCCTCCCTCCTGCGGCTCGACTTCGACCCCGCCCGCCTCGACGGCTTCCAGATCGCAACCCTGCTCCCGGTCGCCTGGGCCCTGCAGGCCGGCATGGGTTGGTACTACGGCCTCTACCGGGGCCGCTGGATCAACGGCTCCTTCGACGAGGTCGCGGCGCTGGGCCGGACCGTCTTCGCCACGACCGTGATCCTGCTCGCCATCGACCTGATCTGGCCCGACCTCCGGCCGGCACCGGCGAGCTCCGTGATCGGTGCGGGCCTGCTGGCGTTCCTGGCGATGGGTGGCGCCCGGTACGCCGCCCGCCAGATGCTCGAGAACCGCCGGCGCCAGACGCCCGACGCCCGCCGCAAGCGCGCCATCATCTTCGGCGCCGGCGAGGGTGGCGACCGCACGATCCGGGCGATGCTGTGGGACGAGGAGAGCCCGTACGTCCCCGTCGCGCTCCTCGACGACGACCCGAACAAGCGGCACCTCACGATCCGGGGCATCCGGGTCTTCGGGGACCGCACCAAGCTCGCCACCGTGGCCGAGGAGTTCAAGGCCCGCGCCCTGGTGATCGCGGTGCCGACCGGTGACGGCGCCCTCGTGCGCGAGCTGAGCGACCTGGCCCGCGACGTCGGCCTCGAGGTGCGGGTCGTACCGTCGGTCCGAGAGCTGCTCGGCGGCGAGGTGAGCGTCGACGACCTGCGCAAGCCGACCGAGTCCGACCTCCTCGGCCGCCACACGGTCCACACCGACCTGCACGCGGTCGCGGAGTACATCACCGGCAAGCGGGTCGTCGTGACCGGCGCCGGCGGGTCCATCGGCTCCGAGCTGTGCCGCCAGCTCTCGTCGTTCGACCCCGAGACGCTCGTGATGGTGGACCGCGACGAGTCCGGCCTCCACAGCGTCCAGCTGTCGCTCGACGGTCGGGCGATGCTCGACTCGGACAGCCTCGTGCTGATCGACATCCGGGACCGGGCCCGCGTCGACCCGCCTGTTCGCGGAGATCAAGCCCGACGTCGTGTTCCACGCCGCGGCGCTCAAGCACCTCCCGCTCCTGCAGGCCCACCCGTCCGAGGCGCTGAAGTCGAACGTCTGGGGCACGCTCTCCGTGCTCGACGCCGCCGCGGCCGCCGGGGTCAGCCACTTCGTCAACATCTCGACCGACAAGGCCGCGAACGCGGTCAACGCGCTCGGCTACTCGAAGCGGGCCGCCGAGGGTCTGACCGCGCACTTCGGCCAGAGCTTCCCGGGACGTACCTGAGCGTGCGGTTCGGCAACGTCCTCGGCAGCCGGGGCTCGGTGCTCACTGCGTTCCGGGCCCAGCTCGAGGCCGGGAACCCGCTCACCGTCACGCACCCGGACGTCACCCGCTACTTCATGACGATCGAGGAAGCGGTGCAGCTCGTCATCCAGGCCGGTGCGATCGGCTCCGACGGCAACGCACTCGTCCTCGACATGGGTGACCCGGTGCGGATCTACGACGTCGCCCGCCAGCTCGCGTCGAGCGTGAGCCCGGAGCTGCCGATCGTGTTCACCGGCCTGCGCCCGGGCGAGAAGCTCCACGAGGACCTCTTCTGCGACCGGGAGCAGTCGAGCCAGAGCGCGCACGAGCTCATCCGCTGCGTGAACGTTCCGGCCCTCGACCCGGCGCTCGTCCGCGACCTCGACCCGACCTGCTCCCGCGACGACGTCCTCATCACGCTCGAGCAGCTCGCCCGGTCGATCGACGGGTGCATCGACGCGGACGAGACCGTCGACCTCGTCATCACCGAACGCCTCGAAGACGAAGCCGGCGCCGCCCTCTAACGTTCCGGCCTGCGCGTCCATCTCGCTTTCGGCGTGAGTTCGCGTCGCCCTGGCCACACAAAGTCACGCCGAAACGAGCTCGGGTCAGGGGAGGGTGAGGACCTCGGGGCCGTTCTCGGTGCACGCGATGGTGTGCTCGAAGTGCGCGGAGCGCTTGCCGTCGGAGGTGACGACGGTCCAGCCGTCGGCCAGGGTCCGGGTGCCGGGCCGGCCCGCGTTCACCATCGGCTCGATCGCCACGACGAGACCGTTCTTCAGCTTGTAGCGCTGGTTCGGGCCCCCCGCGTAGTTCGGGATCTGGGGGTCCTCGTGCATCGCGGTCCCGATCCCGTGGCCGACGTACTCGCGCACCACGGAGTAGCCGCCGCTCTCCGCGACGTCCTGCACCGCGGCGCCCACCATGCCGAGCGTGTTGCCCTCGGACACCAGCTCGATCGCGGCTTCCAGGGAACGCCGGGTGACCTCGATGAGGTCGCGCGACTCGTCGTCGATCTCGCCGACGGGCACCGTGATCGCCGCGTCCGCGTGCCAGCCCTCGATGATGGCGCCGCAGTCGAGCGACAGGATGTCGCCCTCCTCGAGGACGACGTCGTCGCGAGGGATGCCGTGCACGATCACGTCGTTGGGCGACGTGCAGATCACCGCGGGAAACCCGTTGTAGTTGAGGAAGTTCGAACGCGCGCCCCGGTCCTTCAGGACCTCGCGGGCAACGGCGTCGATCTCGGCGGTCGTCACGCCCGGCTTCGCGGCGGCCGAGCACCGGGCGTGCATCTCGGCGACGACCCGGCCGGCCTTGCGCATCAGCGCGATCTGATGGCGGTTCTTCCGGGTGATCAACGGGGTGACACCGCCTCGGGGCTCAGGAGAGGGCGCCGGGCGCGTCGATCGCGTCCAGCAAGCGCTTGAACACCTCGTCCTCTTCGCCGATTCCATCCACCTGCACCAGCAGCCCGCGGCTTGGCGTAGAGGTCGATCAGCGGCTTGGTCTCCTGCTCGTAGAGCTCCAGCCGGCGCCGGATCGACTCGCGGGTGTCGTCCTCGCGGCCCCGGCCGAGCAGCCGCTCGATCGCCCGGTCGGTCGGGACGTCCAGGTCGATCACGAGGTCCAGCGGGTAGTCCGCCCCGAGGATCCGGTCGAGCTCCTCGGCCTGGTTCTCGGTGCGAGGGAAGCCGTCGAGCACGAACCCGTACTCGACCTCGGCCGGGTTCGAGAAGCGCTCCTCGACCACGTCCACGACGATGGCGTCCGGGACCAGCTCGCCCCGGTCCATGTACGCCTTGGCCTCGAGGCCGGCCGGCACGCCCACCGCCGCCGAGTCGCGGAAGAGCTGCCCCGTCGAGAGGTGCTGGATGCTGAAGTGCCGGGCCAGTCGCTCACCCTGAGTGCCCTTGCCGGCACCCTGCTTGCCGAGAATGACCAGGCGCGTCCCGCGCTTCACAACAGCATCATCCTCAGGCCCCTCAGGAGAGGAAGCCCTCGTAGTTCCGCATCATCAGCTGGCTGTCGATCTGCTTCATGGTCTCGAGGGCGACACCCACGGTGATCAGCAGCGCGGTGCCCCCGAAGGGGAACTCCGCGATGTCCCAGCACCGCGAACACCACGAGCGGCGTCAGCGGCGATCGCGGCCAGGAAGAGCGAGCCCGGCAACGTGATGCGGTTCAGCACCTTGGCCAGGTACTTCTCGGTCGCGGGGCCCGGCCGGATGCCGGGGATGAAGCCACCCTGCTTGCGGATGATGTCGGCCTGCTGCGCCGGGTTGAACGCGATGGCCGTGTAGAAGTACGCGAAGAAGATGATGAGCAACGTGTAGATGCCCATGTAGACGAGGCTCTTCTGGTTGGTGATGTTGTCGTTGACGAACGACTGCAGATCCCTTCCAGTTCGTGGCCGTGGCGATGAGCGCGGGGAACGCCAGGATCGAGCTCGCGAAGATCACCGGGATCACACCGGACTGGTTCACCTTCAATGGGATGTAGGTGCTCTGGCCGCCGTACATCCGTCGGCCGACCACACGTTTCGCGAACTGGACCGGGATGCGGCGCTGCCCCGACTCGACGAACACGATCGCCACGATCATCCCGACGCCGATCGCGCAGATCACGACGCCCTTGAACCAGCCGCCGCTCGTGAAGATCGCGCCACCCTGCGCGGGAAGGCGGGAGACCACCGAGGCGAAGATCAGGATCGACATGCCGTTGCCGACGCCCCGCTGGGTGATGAGCTCGCCGATCCACATGACGAGCGCGGTGCCTGCGACCCACGTCATGATGATCAGCGACGCGCGGGCCGCGTTGAACCCGGGGATCATGTTCGTCCCGGTGAAGCCCGCGAAGCCCAAGAGGCCCTGCTTACCCTCCTTCAACGCGAAGACAAACCCGGTCGACTGGATGAGCGCGAGGCCGACCGTCAGGTACCGGGTCCACTGCGTGATCTTCTTCTGGCCGCTCTGGCCCTCCTGCTGCCACTCCTCCAGCTTCGGGATGACGACCCCGAGCAGCTGCATGATGATCGAGGCCGTGATGTACGGCATGATCCCGAGGAAGAACACCGACACGCTCGTGATCGCGCCACCCGAGAAGAGGTCGAGGAAGCCGACCACACCCGCGTTGTTGGACGTGCTCTGCAGCTTCTGGATCTGCGCGAAGTCGACGTACGGCACCGGAACGTGGGTCCCGATCCGGTAGACCCCCACCATCAAGATCGTGAAGATGATCTTGTTGCGCAGGTCCGCGACCCGGAACATGTTCTTCAACCGGGAGAGCACGTGGGTGGGACCTCCTCGTTCGGCGCGGGGGCGGGGAGGACCCGATGTTACCGGGTCGCTCGGCCAGGATTTCTAGCGGTTGGTGAGGGCGTTGCCCTTGGCGGGCGGACGCCGGTCGCCCCACGGCGGCGGGACGATCTCGACCCGGCCGCCCGGCCCCCTCGATCGCCGTCTTGGCGCTCTCGGAGAAGGCGTGGGCCCGTACGGTGAGCGCCCGGGTGAGCTCGCCCCGGCCGAGCACCTTGACCAGGCCCTGCTTGGCCACGAGCCCCCGGGCCCGCAGCTCGTCGGGGTTGATCTCGTCGCCCCCGGTGAACGCCTCGAGGGTGTCCAGGTTCACCACGTGGTACTCGACCCGGAACGGGTTGTTGAAGCCCTTGAGCTTCGGCGTGCGCCGGGCGAGCGGCGTCTGGCCACCCTCGAACCCGGGCTTGACCGAGCCGCGGGCGCCCTGGCCCTTCATGCCCCGGCCGGCGGTCTTGCCGCCCTTGCCGGCGATGCCCCGACCGACCCGCTGGCGGGCCTTCTTGGAGCCGGCAGCCGGCTTCAGATCGTGGATCTTCATGCTGTCTCACCTTCCCGGACCACGACGAGGTGCGGCACCTTGGCCAGCATCCCGCGGATCACCGGAGTGTCGTCGTGCTCGACGGTCTTGCCGATCTGGCGCAACCCGAGCGCGCGGAACGTGCCGCGCTGCTTCGGCTTGATGCCGATCGTCGGACTTCACCTGCGTCACCTTCAGTGCCTTTGCCATCACGCGACCTCGGTGACTTCGGTCTTCTTCGAGTTGCGCTCGCGGTACGCGCGCAGCATCCCCGCGGTGCTGACCTCTTCCGCGCGACTTGCCGCGCATCTTCGCCACGTCGTCGGGGCGGCGCAGGCCCTGGAGCCCGGCGATCGTCGCGCGGGACACGTTGATGGCGTTCGCCGAGCCGAGCGACTTGGCGAGCACGTCGTGCACGCCCGCGGCCTCGAGGATGGCGCGGGCGGCGCCACCGGCGATGACGCCGGTACCGGGCGCAGCCGGCTTGAGGAGGACCCTGGCCGCATCGTGGATGCCGAGGATCTGGTGGGTGATCGTGGAGCCGGCGAGCGCGACCGCGAAGGTGTTCTTCTTGGCCTCTTCCATGCCCTTCTGGATCGCGGCCGGCACCTCCTTGGCCTTGCCGTAGCCGAGCCCGACGTTGCCCGCGCCGTCACCGACGACGACGAGCGCGGTGAAGGAGAACCGCCGACCACCCTTGACCACCTTCGCGACCCGGTTGATCGCGATGACCCGCTCTTCGTACTGGCCTTCGGCCATGACGACCTCTCCTGTGCTGGCTAGAACTCGAGGCCCGCGCTGCGGGCACCTTCGGCGACCGCGGCGACGCGACCGTGATACTTGAACCCGCCCCGGTCGAACACGACCGAGTCGATGCCGGCGCTCTTGGCGCGCTCGCCCAGGCGCTCACCGACGGCCTTGGCCGCCGCGACGGTGCCGGCGGAGCCCTTGGCCCCGTCCTTCTCCCGGGTGGACGCCGACGCGACGGTCGTGACCCGCGACGTCGTCGATCACCTGCGCGTAGATGTGCTTGTTGGAGCGGAACACCGCGAGGCGCGGCCGCGCGGCGTTGCCCCGGACCTTCTTCCGGACCCGGAAGTGTCTCCGCTTTCTGGCGACTGGCTTGGTGTGGCTCATCGGATTCCTCGTCTACTTCGCTGACTTGCCGGCCTTGCGCAGCACGCGCTCGTCCGAGTAGCGAATCCCCTTGCCCTTGTAGGGCTCGGGCTTGCGGACCTTGCGGATGTCGGCGGCAACCTGGCCCACCAGCTGCTTGTCGATGCCGCGGACCGTGATCCGGTTCGGCGCCGGCACCTCGAACGTGATGCCGGCCGGGGCCTGGACCGGGACGCTGTGGGAGTAGCCGACCTGGAGCTCGAGCTTGTCCTGGCCCTGCGCGATGGCCCGGTAGCCGACCCCGACGATCTCGAGGTCCCGGCTGAAGCCGTCCGACACGCCGACCACCATGTTGTTGACCAGCGAGCGGGTCAGGCCGTGCAGCGCCCGGTGCGCGCGCTCGTCGTCGGGCCGGCCCACCAGGAGGTCGTCGCCCTCACGGGTGACGGTGATGTCCTCGGGCGCGTCGAGCTCGAGCGAGCCCTTCGGGCCCTTGACCGCGACGTGGTTGCCGTTGATCGTCACGTCCACTCCGGACGGGACGGGGATGGGCTTCTTGCCGATTCTCGACATGGTTCAGCTACCAGACCTGACAGAGGATCTCTCCGCCCACCTTGCGCTCGCGCGCGCCTGGCGGTCGGTGAGCAGACCCTGGTTGGTGGACAGCACGGCGATCCCCATGCCGCCGAGCACGCGAGGCACCTGGTCAGCGGCGGTGTACACCCGGAGGCCGGGCTTCGACACCCGCTTGATCCCGGCGATGGTGCGCCGGCGGTCGGGGGTGTACTTGAGGGTGATCGACAGCTTGCGGCCCGGGCGCGTCGGGTCGTCCGCCGCGTCCCAACCCTCGATGTAGCCCTCCTGGAGGAGGATCTTCGCGAGGGCTTCCTTCACCTTGGACGACGGCATGACCGCGACGTCGTGCATCGCGATGTTGGCGTTGCGGATCCGGGTGAGCATGTCCGCGATCGGGTCGGTCATCGTCATCGGCTCATCCCCCTCACCACGAGGCCTTGGTCACGCCCGGGACCTCACCGGCGTGAGCGAGCTCACGCAGGCAGATCCGGCACAGACCGAACTTGCGGTACACCGAGCGCGGTCGACCGCACCGCCGGCATCGGGTGTAGCCACGGACCTTGAACTTCGGCTCGCGCTGCTGCTTGTTCACGAGCGCCTTCTTCGCCATCGTTACCCCTGTGCTTCGGTGCGGCGGAATGGGAACCCGAGGGCGCGGAACAGGGCGCGACCCTCGTCGTCGGTGCGGCCGGACGTGCAGATGGTGATGTCCATGCCCCGCACCGTGTCGATCTTGTCGTAGTCGATCTCCGGGAAGATGAGCTGCTCGGTGACGCCGAAGGTGTAGTTCCCGCGGCCATCGAACGACCTCGGATTGAGCCCGCGGAAGTCACGGATGCGGGGGATCGCCAGGCTGACCAGGCGGTCGTAGAACTCCCACATGCGATCGCCGCGCAGCGTCACCTTGGCGCCGATCGGGTTGCCCTCGCGGAGCTTGAAGCCGGCGATCGACTTCTTGGCCCGGGTGACGACCGGCTTCTGGCCGGTGATCACGCCGAGGTCCACGAGCGCACCGTCGAGCAGCGACGCCTGCTGGGTGGCCTGGCCGACGCCGCAGTTGATGACGATCTTCTCGAGCCGCGGCACCTCCATGACGTTGCCGAGCCCGAGCTCCTCTTGCAGCGCCGGGCGCAGCTCCGCGGCGTACCGCTCCTTCAACCGGGGCGCCATCAGAGGTCCTTCCCGCACTTGCGGCAGATGCGGACCTTGGTGCCGTCGTCCTCGAAGCGGTAGCCGACCCGGGTCGTCGTGTTGCACGAGGAGCAGATGATCGCGACGTTCGAGACGTGCAGCGGCATGTCCTTGTCGATGATGCCGCCCTGCATGGTCTGACCGGTCGCCCGGGTGTGGCGCTTCGCGACGTTCACCCCGTCGACGATCACCTTCTCGAACTCGGGGATGGCGCGGGTGATGTCGCCTTCCTTGCCGACGTCCTTGCCGGCGATCACGCGACGTGGTCACCCTTCTTGAGCTTCATGATCTAGAGCACCTCCGGCGCCAGCGAGACGATCCGCATGAAGCGGCGGTCACGCAGCTCGCGACCGACGGGCCCGAAGATGCGGGTACCGCGCGGTTGCATCTGGTCGTTGATGAGGACGGCGGCGTTCTCGTCGAAGCGGATGTAGCTGCCGTCCGGTCGCCGCCGCTCCTTCTTGGTGCGGACGACGACGCACTTCACGACGTCGCCCTTCTTGACCGCCGCACCGGGAACCGCGTCCTTGACGGTCGCGACGAAGACGTCGCCGATCGCCGCGTAGCGACGCCGCGTGCCACCGAGCACCTTGATGCACAGGACCTCGCGGGCACCCGAGTTGTCGGCCACCTTCAGCCGTGACTCCTGCTGGATCACCGCGCACGCTCCAGGATCTCCATGACGCGCCAGCGCTTCGATCGCGACATCGGCCGCATCTCGATGATCCGCACCTTGTCGCCCTCGCGGACCTCGTTCGCCTCGTCGTGGGCGTAGAGCTTGCGGGTGCGCTGCAAAGTCTTGCGGTACCGGCGATGCTGGACCCGGTCGATCACGGCGACGACGACCGTCTTGTCCATCTTCGCCGACACGACCAGACCCTCACGCTGCTTGCGCGAGTTCCGGGTCTCGGTGCTCTCGGGCTCGGTCACTTCGTCTCCTCGGCGCCGGCCTCGGCCGCCGCGATCTCGCGCTCCCGCAGGAGCGTGTGCAGCCGCGCGATGTCCCGGCGGACATCGCCGAGCCGCGCGGAGTTGTCGAGCTCACCCGTCGCGTTCTGGAAGCGGAGGTTGAAGTGCTCCTCCTTCGCCTCCAGCAACCGCTGGACGAGCTCAGCGTCGTTGAGCTCACGGAGCTCGGCCGCCTTCGTCGCCATCTCTAGGCCTCTTCCTGTCGCACGACGAAGCGGGTCTTGATCGGGAGCTTGTGCTGCGCGAGGCGCATGGCCTCGCGCGCGACGGGCTCCGGGACTCCGGAGAGCTCGAACATGACCCGGCCCGGCTTCACGACGGCGACCCAGTGCTCCGGGTTGCCCTTGCCCGAGCCCATGCGCGTCTCGGCCGGCTTCTGGGTGACGGGCTTGTCCGGGAAGATGCTGATCCAGACCTTGCCGCCACGCTTGATGTAACGGGTCATCGCGATACGGGCCGCCTCGATCTGGCGGTTGGTGATCCAACCGGGCTCGAGGGCCTGGATCCCGTAGTCGCCGAAGGACACCCTGGTGCCACCCTTCGCAACGCCCGACATCCGGCCGCGCTGCTGCTTGCGGTGCTTGACCTTGCGCGGCATGAGCATGGTCAGTCCTCCTCGCCGCCGTGGAACTTCGGCGCCTCGTGGTGCTGGCGCGTGCGGCGCTCGATCTCTTCTTCCTCGGCGAGGAGGCGCTCGAACTCGGGGTCGGCTTCCTTGACGACCGGCGTCGCCTCGGCCGGCTCTTCGTCGCCCACCTTGGTCGCGTCGACCGGGGTCGACTCCTCCGCGGGACGACGGCGACCGCCACCCGCGCTCACGACGCGTCGACCCGGCGCGGTGCCGGAGGGCTCACCCACCGCCATCGCGGCTTCCTTGGCGATCTTGTCCTCACCGACGGTCTTGTAGGGCAGGATCTCGCCCTTGTAGATCCAGACCTTCACGCCGATGCGACCGAAGGTGGTGCGCGCCTCGGCGTTGCCGTAGTCGATGTCCGCCCGCAGGGTGTGCAGCGGGACCCGACCCTCGCGGTACCACTCCTTGCGGCTCATCTCGGCGCCGCCGAGGCGACCACCGCACTGGACCCGGATGCCCTGGGCGCCCGCCTTCATGGCGGTCTGCACCGCGCGCTTCATCGCGCGCCGGAAGCTCGACGCGACCGGCGAGCTGGTCGGCGACACCCTGCGCGATCAGCGTAGCGTCGAGCTCGGGCTGCTTGATCTCCTGGATGTTGAAGTGGATCTTCGGGTTGCCGGTGATCTTCAGCAGGCCCGCACGCAGGCGGTCCGCCTCCGCGCCACGCCGGCCGATGACGATGCCGGGACGCGCGGTGTAGACGTCGACGCGCAGACGGTCGCGCGTGCGCTCGATCTCGACGCGGCTGACCATCGCCCGTTCCAGCTGCTTCTTCAGGTAGTCACGGATCTGCCAGTCCTCGATGAGCTGGTCCGTGTACTCCTTGTCCTCCGCGAACCACCGGGACTTCCAGTCCGTGGTGACCCCGAGGCGGAACCCGTACGGGTTGACCTTCTGACCCATTTACTTGCTCGCTTCCGGCTCGGAGCCTTCGTCGCCGTCGTCCACGGCGCCCGTCTCGTCTGGCGTCTCGTCCTGTGCCTCGGCCTCGTCGTCCGTGGCCTCGTCGGTGTCGGCCGCGGTCTCGGCGGCCTCCCCGATCTCCGCCGCTTCCGCATCGGCCTCCACCTCGGCTGTGTCGGCCTCGCCGATCAGCGCGTCGACCTCTTCGTGCTCGTGGTCGTGATCGTGGTCGTGACCACCCGTCTCGGCCGCCGTGCTCGCCGCGACCCGGCGGCGACGGGTGAGCCGGCGCCGGCGGTCCGCCGCAGCACCGGAGCCCGACGGCGGTCTCGCGCTGGGTGCGGGCCACGAGGTCGTCCTCGGAGTAGCGGGCCACGACGATCGTGATGTGGCTGGTGCGCTTGCGGATCCGGGTGCCCCGACCGCGGGCGCGGGGGCGGTACCGCTTCGCGGTCGGACCCTCGTCGGCCCAGGCCCGCGACACGAACAGCTCGTCGGGCGGGAGGAGGTCGTTGTGCTCGGCGTTCGCCACCGCGGAGTCGAGGAGCTTGGCCACCTCGTCCGCGGCGCCCCGCTCACAGAAGCGGAGCACCTCGCGCGCGTCGGTGACGTCCAGGCCACGGATGAGGCCGAGCACCTGCCGGACCTTGGAGGCCGACGAGCCGCAGTGCTTGAGGGTCGCGCTGGTCTCGGGCATGGCTACCGGCGTCCCTGGCGCTCTTGGCCCGCGTGGAAGCGGAACGTGCGGGTCGGCGCGAACTCGCCGAGCTTGTGACCGACCATCGCCTCGGTCACGTAGACCGGGACGTGCTTGCGGCCGTCGTGCACCGCGAGGGTGTGACCGACCATGTCCGGGGTCAGCGTCGAGCGACGCGACCACGTCTTGATGACCTTGCGGTCACCCGCGGCGTTCATCTTCTCGACCTTCAGGCGAAGGTGCTCGTCGACGAACGGACCCTTCTTCAGGCTGCGCGGCATGTGCTGCTACCTCCGGCTGCCGCGAACACGGCGACGACGAACGATGAGCTGGTCCGAGGCCTTGCCCTTCTTGCGGGTTCGGCCTTCGGGCTTGCCCCAGGGGGAAACCGGGTGACGGCCGCCAGAGCTCTTGCCCTCGCCACCGCCCAACGGGTGGTCAACGGGGTTCATGGCGACACCACGGACGTGCGGGCGCTTGCCCTTCCAGCGGTTCCGGCCGGCTTTGCCGATCGAGATCAGGCCGACCTCGGCGTTGCCGACGGTGCCGACGGTGCCACGGCAGTCGATCGGCACGCGGCGCATCTCGGTGGAGGGGAGGCGCAGGGTCGCGTAGAGCCCTTCCTTCGCGACGAGCTGGATCGACGCACCGGCCCCGCGGCCCAGCTTCGCCCCCGCGCCGGGCTTGAGCTCGACGCTGTGCACGACGGTACCGACGGGGATGTAGCGCAGCGGCAGCGCGTTCCCGGCCCGGATCTCCGAGCCCTGACCGCTGCGCAGCACGTCGCCGACCTGCACCGTGGCGGGGGCGAGGATGTAGCGCTTCTCGCCGTCCACGTAGTGCAGCAGCGCGATGCGCGCGTTGCGGTTCGGGTCGTACTCGATCGCCGCGACCCGGGCGTCGACACCGTCCTTGTTCCGGCGGAAGTCGATGACCCGGTACTGCTGCTTGTGGCCACCGCCGCGGTGACGCGCGGTCATGCGGCCGTACGAGTTCCGGCCGCCGGTGCGCGGCTTCGGCTTGACCAGCGACTTCTCGGGCCGGTCCTTCGTGATCTCCGCGAAGTCCGAGACGCTCTGGAAGCGGCGGCCGGCGCTGGTGGGCTTGCGCTTGCGAATGGGCATCGTCAGCTCCCGAAGATCTCGATGCGGTCGCCATCGGCCAGCGAGACGATCGCCCGCTTCTGGTTGCTCCGCTGTCCCCAGGTACCGGTCTTCCGGTTCTGCTTGCGCTTGCCCCGACGCGTGAGCGTGTTCACGTTCGTGACCTTGACGCCGAAGATGTCCTCGATGGCGTGCTTGATCTGGATCTTGTTCGCGCTCGCCATGACCTCGAACGTGTAGACGTTCTCGTCGTAGCTGGCGTAGGACTTCTCCGACACGATCGGTCGGATGATGATGTCGCGCGGGTCATGCGTGATCACGCGTCCGCCCCTTCGTCATCCGCGGCCGGAGCCGCGATCTCGACCGGAGTGCCGGCGTCCGAGCCGTTGGCCTTCGGGGCCGCAGTGAGGCGCGCCACCGTCGTGTCGAGCGTGGCCTGGGTGAAGACGAGCCAGTCACTGACGAGCACGTCGTAGGTGTTGAGCTCCTCGGGGAGGATGATCTGCACCCGGTCGCCGAGGTTGCGGAACGACTTCCACGCGGTCTCGTCGGTGCGGTCCAGCACCAGCAGGACCCGCGGGTCGCGCTGGCCGGGTGTGTGCACACCCAGGCTGACCAGCGCCGCGAGCCGCGTCCTTGGTCTTCGGGACGTCCCAGCCCCACTCGTCGACGACGAGGAGCTTGGACTCCGAGGCCCGGTCCGAGAGGGCGCCGATCGAGCGCGAGGCGCACCATCTTCTTCGGGGTCCGCTGCTTGTAGCTGCGGGGCTTCGGGCCGTGGGCCACGCCACCGCCGCGCCAGTGCGGCGCCCGGATCGAGCCCTGACGGGCGCGGCCGGTGCCCTTCTGACGCCACGGCTTCGCGCCGCCGCCCTTGACCTCGGCCCGGGTCTTCGTGCTCTGGGTGCCGGCGCGGGCGGCGGCCAGCTGCGCGGTGACCACCTGGTGCATGACCGCGACGTTCGGCTCGACGCCGAAGATGCCGTCGGGCAGCTCGGCGGAACCCTTGTCCTTGCCCTCGACCGTCTTCACCTTGATCGAACTCATGTCAGTGCCTTCACCGCGTTGCGGATGAAGATGAGGCTGCCGTTGGCGCCGGGCACCGAGCCCCGCACGAGGAGCAGGCCCCGCTCGGCGTCGCCCTCGACGACGTGGAGGTTCAACGTCGTCGTGCGCACGTTGCCCTTCTGGCCGGCCATCTTCATGCCCTTGAACACCTTGCCCGGCGTGGCGCACGCGCCGATCGAGCCGGGGGAGCGGTGCTTCTTGTGGTTGCCGTGCGATGCGCCCTGGCCCTTGAAGTTGTGGCGCTGCATCGCCCCGGCGAAGCCCTTGCCCTTCGAGATGCCGGTGACGTCGATGCGGTCGCCGGCACCGAACACGTCGGCCCGGATGACCTGACCGACCTCGAAGCCCGAGATGTCGTCGACCCGCAGCTCCACGAGGTGCTTGGCCGGCTCGACGTTGGCGGCCTTCAGGTGACCGAGCTCGGGCTTGTTCAGCCGCGCGGGCCTTGGTCTCGCCGAAGGCGAGCTGGACCGCGGAGTACCCGTCGCGCTCCGGTGTCTTGAGCTGCACGACGCGACAGGGCCCGGCCTGGATGACGGTCACCGGTACGACCCGGTTCTCCTCGTCCCAGACCTGGGTCATGCCGAGCTTGCGCCCGAGAATCCCTTTGGTAGCCATGTGCGCTCTCTCGTCGTCGGCGCGAGTCGGGGCGGATTCGGTTTCGCTCACGCGAACGCTCCACCGGATGGTCTCCGGCGGAGCGTTGGTTCGGTTGTGCCGTGCGGTTCCCTCTCCGAGCGCGGAGTGGGCCTACGCGGACGTCGATTGGAAAGCCTGAGAAGACTACTCAACCCGAGGGTCGAGCGCCATCTCGGGGCTTGCTTCAGACGCCTTGGATCTTGATCTCGATGTCGACGCCGGCCGGGAGATCCAGCCGTTGCAGCGACTCCACCGTCTTGCTGGCCGGCTCGACGATGTCGAGCAGGCGCTTGTGGATCCTCATCTCGAAGTGCTCGCGGGAGTCCTTGTCCACGTGCGGCCCCCGAACCACGCAGTAGCGGTGGATCTCGGTGGGCAGAGGGACCGGCCCACGAACCCGGGCCCCGGTCCGCACGACCGTCTCGACGATCTTCTTCGTCGACTGGTCGATGATCTCGTGGTCGTACGCCTTCAACCGGATGCGGATCTTCTGGCCCTTTGCGTCGGCCATCAGATGCCTTTCCGGGTCTCGCAGGGGGGGTTCATCACTTCTTGACCTTGATGACCCGGCCGGCGCCGACGGTGCGGCCACCTTCTCGGATCGCGAACCGCAGGCCCTCTTCCATCGCGATGGGCTTCTGGAGCTCGACGACCATCTCGGTGTTGTCGCCCGGCATCACCATCTCCGTGCCTTCGGGCAACATGATGTGACCCGTCACATCCGTGGTCCGGAAATAGAACTGCGGGTGATAATTCGTGAAGAACGGCGTATGCCGGCCGCCCTCCTCCTTCGTCAGGATGTAGACCTGCGCATCGAACTCGGTGTGCGGCGTGATCGACCCCGGCTTCGAGAGCACCTGGCCGCGCTCCACGTCTTCCTTCTTCGTGCCCCGCAACAACGCACCGATGTTGTCACCCGCGCGGCCCTCGTCGAGAAGCTTGCGGAACATCTCCACCCCGGTACAGGTCGTCTTGGTCGTATCGCGCAGACCGACGATCTCGATCTCCTCACCCACCTTCACGATCCCCCGCTCCACCCGGCCCGTGACCACCGTGCCCCGACCCGTGATCGTGAACACATCCTCGATCGGCATCAGGAACGGCCGATCGATGTCACGCTCCGGCTCCGGAATGAAGCTGTCGACCGCCTCCATGAGCTCGAGGATCTTCGGCGTCCACTCCGCATCGCCTTCGAGCGCCTTCAACGCAGAGACCCGCACCACCGGCGTGTCATCACCCGGGAACTCGTACTCGTTGAGCAGCTCGCGCACCTCGAGCTCCACCAGCTCGAGGATCTCCTCATCATCGACCATGTCCGCCTTGTTCAACGCCACCACAATGCTCGGCACCCCGACCTGACGGGCCAACAGCACATGCTCCCGGGTCTGGGGCATCGGACCATCCGTCGCCGCCACCACCAAGATCGCGCCATCCATCTGCGCCGCACCCGTGATCATGTTCTTGATGTAATCCGCGTGACCCGGACAATCCACATGCGCGTAATGCCGATTGCTCGTCTCGTACTCCACATGCGAGATCGCGATCGTGATCCCCCGCGCCTTCTCCTCCGGCGCCTTGTCGATCTGATCAAACGCCATCGCCGTCGTGTTCGGATTGCCCTCCGCCAACACCTTCGTGATCGCCGCAGTCAACGTCGTCTTCCCATGGTCGATATGACCAATCGTCCCAATGTTCAGATGCGGCTTGTTCCGCTCGAACTTCTCCTTCGCCATTTACCTCATCGCTCCGTTCGTTGCTTGCCGGGGTGCACCCTGCGGACGCTCAGTGCGCATGGCGCGACCCTTCTCCATCTGAAATCGGGACTCGAATCGTGCTGATCACTCGCCGCGGACCCGGGCGGTGATCTCTAGGGCAATCGACTCCGGGACCTGGTGATAGGAGTCGAACTGCATCGTGTACGTCGCGCGGCCTTGCGTGCGCGAGCGAAGGTCTCCAACATAGCCGAACATTTCCGCCAGCGGCACCTTGCCGTTGACCACGTGGGACGACCCCCGTTGCTCCATGCCGTCCACCTGGCCCCGGCGGGAGTTGAGGTCACCGATCACGTCGCCCATGTAGTCCTCGGGCGTGACCACCTCGACCCGCATGATGGGCTCGAGCAGGGCCGGCTTGGCCAGCCGGGCCGCCTTCTTGAAGGCGATGGACCCGGCGATCTTGAACGCCATCTCGCTGGAGTCGACGTCGTGGCTCGACCCACCGGTGAGGATCGCCCGCACGTCCACGAGCGCGTACCCGGCGACGACGCCGCCTTCCATCGCCTCCTGGATGCCGGCGTCGACCGCCGAGATGTACTCGCGGGGACGTCGCCGCCCTTCACCTTGTCCACGAACTCGTAGCCGCCACCCGGGCCGGTCGGCTCCAGGTTGATGATCACGTGGCCGTACTGGCCCCGGCCACCGGTCTGGCGGATGTAGCGCTCCTCGACGTCCTCCACCGGCTGGGTGATGGTCTCGCGGTAGGCGACCTGCGGCTTGCCCACGTTCGCGACCACCGCGAACTCGCGCATCATCCGGTCGACCAGCACCTCGAGGTGCAGCTCGCCCATGCCGCCGATGATCGTCTGGCCGGTCTCGTCGTCGGTGCGGACCGAGAACGTCGGGTCCTCCTCGGACAACGAGCTCAGCGCCTTGCCGAGCTTGTCCTGGTCGGCCTTCGTCTTCGGCTCGACCGCGACGTGGATGACCGGCTCGGGGAACTCCATGCGCTCGAGCACGATCGGGTGCGCGGGGTCGCACAGCGTCTCACCGGTCGTCGTGTTCTTGAGGCCGACCGCGGCGACGATGTCACCGGAGAAGACCGCGTCGAGGTCCTCGCGGTGGTTCGCGTGCATCTGGAGGATGCGGCCGATCCGCTCCTTGCGGTCCTTCGTCGCGTTCAGCACCGCGGAACCGGTGGTGAGCGTGCCCGAGTAGACCCGGAAGTAGGTGAGCTTGCCGACGTACGGGTCGCTCATGATCTTGAACGCGAGCGCGGAGAACGGCTCGGAGTCGTCCGCGTGGCGAACGAGCTGGTCCTCGCCCTTGACGTCCGTGCCCTCGACCGGGGGTACCTCGAGCGGGCTCGGCAGGTAGTCGACGACCGCGTCGAGCAGGGGCTGGACGCCCTTGTTCTTGAACGCGGTGCCGCACAGGATCGGGACCGCGCCACCGTGGATGGTGGCCTGGCGGAGGCCCTTGCGCAGGTCCTCGGCCGTGATCTCCTCTTCACCGACGTACTTCTCGAGCACGTTCTCGTCGTGCTGGGAGACGACGTCGATGAGCTGGTGACGCCACTCCTCGGCGTCCTTCTGCAGGTCCTCGGGGATGTCGACGGTCTCGTACTCCTCGCCCATGCCGTCGTCCCAGACCAGCGCCTTCATCTGGAGGAGGTCGACGACGCCCCGGAAGCCGCTCTCGGCCCCGATCGGCAGCTGGATGAGCGCGACCTCGGCGTCGAGGCGGTCCTTGATCATGTCGACGCAACGGAAGAAGTCCGCGCCGATGCGGTCCATCTTGTTGACGAAGCACATGCGGGGGACGTGGTACTTGTTCGCCTGGCGCCAGACGGTCTCGGTCTGGGGCTCCACGCCCGCGACCGCGTCGAAGACCGCGACCGCGCCGTCGAGCACGCGCAAGGAGCGCTCGACCTCGACGGTGAAGTCCACGTGGCCGGGCGTGTCGATGATGTTGATCCAGCAGTCGCGCCACTTGCAGGTGGTCGCGGCGCTGGTGATGGTGATGCCGCGCTCCTGCTCCTGGACCATCCAGTCCATGACGGCCGCGCCCTCGTGCACCTCACCGATCTTGTAGGTACGACCGGTGTAGTAGAGGATCCGCTCGGTCGTGGTGGTCTTGCCGGCGTCGATGTGCGCCATGATCCCGATGTTGCGAGTCCGCGCGAGCGGGTACTCCCGAATGACCGGCCCCGTACCCTTCTTGGCATCCGCCATGGTCTTCTTCTCTCTCTATTTCTCTACGTCGTCTTCTTCTTCGGACTTGTCAAACACACCTGAGCCCACGGAAGTTCCCCCGGCACAGCACTGCACCCGACGGTTCGCCCGCGGACCAGGGTCCCGACCGGGGCGCCGCCCACCAAGCGAGTTGGGTGAGCGCCCTTTGCGAACCCCGTGTCCGAGCGACTGGGTGGTGCCCCGGGCGGGAACCCGGTGACCGTTACAGACTTAAGCGCAGTTCCAAGACAAGACCTACCAGCGGTAGTGAGCGAAAGCCTTGTTGGACTCCGCCATCTTCTGGAGGTCGTCCTTCCGCTTGATCGCCGCGCCGAGACCATTGGAAGCGTCCATCAGCTCGCCGGCCAACCGCTCCGCCATGGTCTTCTCGCGGCGCTGACGGGAGTACCCGACCAGCCAGCGGATGGCGAGCGTGGTCGCGCGCCGCGGCCGGACCTCCATCGGGACCTGGTACGTGGCGCCACCGACCCGGCGGCTCTTCACCTCGAGCGCGGGACGGACGTTCTCGACCGCGCGCTTCAGGGTGGGGACCGGGTCGCCGCTCGTCTTGCGCTCGATCTCGCTCGAGCGCGTGGTACACGATCTGCTCGGCGGTGGAGCGCTTCCCGTGCTGGAGCACCTTGTTGACCAGCTGCGTGACGACGACCGAGCGGTGCACCGGATCGGGGAGGAGCTCGCGGCGGGGGGCAGGACCTTTGCGCGGCATGGTCAGCCCTTCTTCGCGCCGTAGCGGCTACGGGCCTGCTTGCGGTTCGCGACGCCACTGGCGTCGAGCGCGCCGCGCACGATCTTGTAGCGGACACCCGGAAGGTCCTTCACCCGGCCGCCGCGCACGAGGACGATCGAGTGCTCCTGGAGGTTGTGGCCGATCCCGGGGATGTAGGCGGTGATCTCGATGCCGGTGGTCAGGCGCACACGGGCCACCTTGCGCAAGCGCCGAGTTCGGCTTCTTGGGCGTGGTGGTGAACACGCGCGTGCAGACGCCGCGGCGCTGCGGGGATCCCCGCAGCGCTGGTGTCTTGGACTTCTCGGTCTTGCTCTCCCGACCCTTGCGGACGAGCTGGGCGATCGTGGGCACAGGACTCCTGGTGCATTCGTGGCGCGGCGGTTGTGCAGCGTGCGATGGAACGGTGGTCGGCTCGGTGTGGTTCACCCGGGCGGAGCCGCGACCCCCGAGGGGCACGAAGCCGACCTCAAAGGATACACAGACCCCGGCCCGGGCGGGCAAGCCACGATTACTCCCCGGTCGCGGTCTCCCCCGGGGTGACGATGTCGTCGTCGGACTCCTCGATCACCGCGTCGGTCGCGGCCAGCGGCGTCGGCGCTTCCGCCGGCGCCGAGCCGTCGACGACGGCTTCCATCACCGCGACCGGGCTCGGCGACGCCGCTTCGATCACGGCGACGGGAGCCAGGAACGAGGTGTCCTCGGGACCACTCTGCGCGGCAAGGGAGGCCCGCAGCCGCTCCGCGAGGTCGAGATCGTCCTCGTAGTCGCTGGTGTAGAAGGGCAACGGGGCGTAGTCGGGGGCCTCGGTGTCGACGTCGCGGTACTGGGGCATGCCGGTCCCCGCGGGGATCAGCTTCCCGATGATGACGTTCTCCTTGAGGCCCTCGAGGCCGTCGTTCTTGCCCTCGATCGCGGCTTCCGTGAGCACCCGCGTCGTCTCCTGGAAGGAGGCGGCGGACAGCCACGACTCGGTCGCGAGCGACGCCTTGGTGATGCCCATGAGCTCGGGACGACCCTCGGCCGGGCGCTTTGCCTCGGCCACGAGCCGCTTGTTCACGTTCGGCGAACTCCCGGGCGTCGGCCTTCTGACCCGGCAGGAACGTCGAGTCACCCGGCTCGGACACCGCCACGCGGCGCAGCATCTGGCGGACGATCACCTCGACGTGCTTGTCGTGGATCGACACGCCCTGCTCCCGGTACACCTTCTGGACCTCGTCGCCGAGGTACTTCTGGGTGGTCCGGATGCCGTCGATGTCGAGGATCTTCTTCGGGTCGCGCGGGGTCTTCACGTCACCGGTCAGCTGTGCACCGGCGATGACCTCGGCGCCGTCGGCGATGCCGGGCGCGAGGTGCGTGCGCATCGACACTGCGTGCAGCTCCTCGTCGCCGTCGTCGGCGACGATCGTGATGGTCCGCTCGCCCTTCTCGTTCTCCCCGATGCGCACGACGCCGGAGCTCTCGGCGAGGAGCGCCGCACCCTTGGGGGTCCGGGCCTCGAAGAGCTCGACGACGCGCGGGAGGCCGTGGGTGATGTCCTCACCCGCGACGCCACCGGTGTGGAAGGTACGCATGGTGAGCTGCGTGCCGGGCTCACCGATCGACTGGGCGGCGATGATGCCGACCGCCTCGCCGAGCTCGACGAGCTTGCCGGTGGCGAGCATCGTCCCGTAGCAGAGGCTGCAGATGCCGGCCCGGTACTTCGCGATGCCCGGGTCGTCCTCGGCCACGGGGGTGGAGTCGTCGATCCCCTGCTCGTCGCGGGGAACTCGCACGTGAGCACGGAGCGCACGCGCACCCGGGTGACGGTCGGGTCCGCGATCAGCGCCTCGAGCTCGACGTCGGTGATCTCCGTGTTCCGGGGGTACACCGTGCCGTCCTGGAGCTTCACGTCCTCCGAGAGGCACCGGCCGAGCAGCCGGTTCTCGAGCAGGCGGGCGTGCTCCGGGTCGTCGAGCACGTCCTCGACCCAGATGCCCCGGATCGAGCCGCAGTCGTGGTCCCGGACGATGAGCTCCTGGGCGACGTCGACGAGACGCCGGGTCAGGTAGCCGGAGTCGGCGGTGCGCAGCGCGGTGTCGGCCAGTCCCTTGCGGGCGCCGTGGGTGGAGATGAAGTACTCCAGCACGGACAGGCCCTCACGGAAGTTGCTCTTGATCGGCCGCGGGATGATCTCACCGCGCGGGTTCGCCACCAGGCCGCGCATGCCGGCGATCTGGCGGATCTGCATCACGTTTCCACGAGCACCCGACCCGACCATCATCTCGATCGGGTTGAACTGCTTCGCGACGAGCTCGACCTGCATGGCCTCCGTCACCTGGTTGGTGGCGTCGGTCCAGATCTCGATCTCCTTCTGGCGCCGCTCGTCGTCGGTGATGATGCCGCGGTCGTACTGCTGCTCGACCTTCTCGGCGTCCTTCTCGTGCTTGTCGAGGATCTCCGGCTTCGCCGCCGGCGTGCGGACGTCGGAGATCGAGATCGTCAGACCGGACCGGGTCGAGTACTCGAAGCCGAGCTCCTTCAGCCGGTCGAGGCTCGTGGCCACCTCGGCCTTGGTGTAGCGCTCGACGAGCTCACCGACGATCTCGGTGACGTCGCGCTTGCGGACCAGGCGGTCCTTGAAGCCGAAGCTCGGCGGGAACGCCTCGTTGAAGAGCAGGCGGCCGAGCGTGGTCTCGACGAGCACGGAGCTGTCGCCGTTGTTGCCGGAGCGGCGCAGGACCAGGGTCTGGTCCTGGACGCCCTTGACCGGGTTGTCGCCCCACTCGCCGGTCGCGTCGTCCCAGACCTGGTGGGCCGGGAAGTCGCGCGATCGGGAACCGACCCGCCGGGCAGCCGGACCTTGATGCGGGCGTGCAGGCTGAGCTCGGGCTTGCCCGTGGCCGCGTCGCGCAGCTCGTGCGCCATGCGGGCCTCCTCGAGCGTGCCGAACTGCCGACCCTCGCCCTCGGCGCCCTCGACCAGCTCGGTCAGGTAGAACGCGCCGATGATCATGTCCTGGCTCGGGACCGCGATCGGCCGGCCGTGCGCCGGGCGACAGGATGTTGTGCGCGGACAGCATGAGCAGCCGCGCCTCGGCCTGCGCCTCGGAGCTCAGCGGGAGGTGGACGGCCATCTGGTCGCCGTCGAAGTCGGCGTTGAACGCCGCGCAGACCAGCGGGTGGATCTGGATCGCCTTGCCCTCGACCAGCACCGGCTCGAAAGCCTGGATGCCGAGCCGGTGAAGCGTTGGCGCCCGGTTCAGGAACACCGGGTGCTCCTTGATGACCTCTTCGAGGACGTCCCACACCTGCGGGCGGGCGCGCTCCACCATCCGCTTCGCGGACTTGATGTTCTGCGTGTACTCGAGGTCGACGAGCCGCTTCATCACGAAGGGCTTGAACAGCTCGAGGGCCATCTGCTTGGGCAGGCCGCACTGGCGCAGCTTGAGCATCGGGCCGACGACGATCACGGAACGGCCGGAGTAGTCCACGCGCTTGCCGAGCAGGTTCTGGCGGAACCGGCCCTGCTTGCCCTTGAGCATGTCCGAGAGGGACTTGAGCGCGCGGTTGCCCGGTCCGGTGACGGGGCGGCCACGGCGGCCGTTGTCGAACAGCGCGTCGACGGCCTCCTGGAGCATGCGCTTCTCGTTGTTGATGATGATCTCGGGTGCACCGAGGTCCAAGAGGCGCTTCAGCCGGTTGTTGCGGTTGATCACCCGGCGGTACAGGTCGTTCAGGTCCGAGGTCGCGAAGCGGCCACCGTCGAGCTGGACCATCGGGCGGAGGTCCGGCGGGATCACCGGCACCGCGTCGAGGACCATGCCCATCGGGCTGTTCACCGCGTCGCCGCGGTCGTCACGGCGGTTGAACGCCGAGATGACCTTGAGGCGCTTGATCGCCTTGGCCTTGCGCTGGCCCTTGGCGGTCGCGATGACGTCCTTGAGGATGACCTCTTCCTCGGTGAGGTCGAGGCGACCGATGAGGCTCTTCACGGCCTCGGCGCCCATGCCGCCCTCGAAGTAGTCACCGAAGCGGTCGCGCAGCTCACGCCAGATCCGCTCGTCGTCGACGAGCTGCTTCGGCTTGAGGGTGCGGATGCCGTCGTAGACCGACTTCAGGAAGTCGAGCTCGAGCTGGGCGCGGCTCGCGCAGCTCCTCGACGTCGCGGTCCGACGCCTTGCGGGCCCGGTCGAGGTCAGCCTTCTTCGCGCCGCCCTCTTCCGCGGTCGTCGAGCTCGGACTCGAGCTCCTGGAAGCGCTTCTCGATGTCGCGGTCGCGCCGCTGCTCCTCCTCGGTCATCTCGGCCCGGATGTCGGCCTCGATGGCGGGGAGGTCGGTGTGCAGCTTGTCGGCGTCGACCCACGTGATCAGGTGCGCGGCGAAGTAGATGACCTTCTCGAGGCTCTTCGGCGCGATGTCGAGGAGGTAGCCGAGCCGGCTCGGGACACCCTTGAAGTACCAGATGTGGGTGACCGGGGCGGCGAGCTCGATGTGGCCCATGCGCTCGCGCCGGACCTTCGAGCGCGTGACCTCGACGCCACAGCGCTCGCAGATGATGCCCTTGAAGCGGACGCGCTTGTACTTGCCGCAGTAGCACTCCCAGTCCTTGGTCGGACCGAAGATCTTCTCGCAGAACAAGCCGTCCTTCTCGGGCTTGAGCGTGCGGTAGTTGATCGTCTCCGGCTTCTTGACCTCGCCGTTGGACCAGGTGCGGATCTGGTCGGCCGTGGCCAGGGAGATGGAGAGCCGTGCGGAGTCGTTGACGTCGAGCACTCGATGCCTCGTCTTTCGTTGCTAGATGTTCCAGCGTGCGTGCGGCGCGTGAGCGTCGTGGTTCGTCGTTGACCTAGGTCTGCGCGCTCCGGCGCGCCTCGTCCTCTTCGTCGGTGCCCCGCTCCGGGCGGGAGAGGTCGATGCCGAGGGACTCCGTGGTCCGGAAGGCGTCCTCGTCGAGCTCACGGATCTGGATCTCCGCGCCCTCCTCGTCGATGACCTTCACGTTGAGGCAGAGCGCCTGCATCTCCTTGATCAACACCTTGAAGCTCTCGGGGATGCCCGGCTCCGGGATGTTCTCGCCCTTGACGATCGCCTCGTAGACCTTCACGCGGCCGAGCACGTCGTCGGACTTGATCGTGAGGATCTCCTGGAGCGCGTACGCGGCGCCGTAGGCCTCGAGGGCCCACACCTCCATCTCACCGAACCGCTGGCCACCGAACTGCGCCTTCCCACCCAGCGGCTGCTGGGTGATCATCGAGTACGGGCCCGTCGAGCGAGCGTGGATCTTGTCGTCGACGAGGTGGCTGAGCTTCAGGATGTAGACGTAGCCAACCGTCACCGGGTTGTCGAAGCGCTCGCCGGTCCGGCCGTCGAACAGCGTGGCCTTCCCGTCGTCGTGCACGATTCTGGCGCTGGTTCGGCGCTCCTCCTCGAACGGCTTCTCGCCGGCCCAGTCGGAGTGCATGGTCTGGAAGAGGTGCTGGATCGTGCCCTGCGGGCCCGCTTCCTCGGCCTCGTCCCAGTGCGCGCCGTCGAACACGGGCGTGGTGACCCACACCGCGGGCTCGGTGATCGTGCGCGTCTTGTTCGGGGCCGCCGGCTTCTCGCCCTGGCCCTCCCAACCGTGACGGGCCGCGTAGCCGAGGTGCGCTTCGAGCACCTGGCCGACGTTCATGCGGCTCGGGACGCCGAGCGGGTTGAGCACGATGTCCACCGGCGTGCCGTCGGCGAGGTGGGGCATGTCCTCGACCGGGAGGATCTTGGAGATGACGCCCTTGTTGCCGTGGCGGCCGGCGAGCTTGTCGCCCTCGCTGATCTTGCGCTTCTGGGCGACGTACACCCGGACCAGCTGGTTCACGCCCGGGGCAGCTCGTCGCCGTCGTCGCGCGTAGAACACGCGGACGTCGATGACCTTGCCGGTCTCGCCGTGGGGGACCTTGAGGCTCGTGTCCCGGACCTCGCGGGCCTTCTCACCGAAGATCGCGCGCAGGAGGCGCTCCTCCGGGGTCAGCTCGGTCTCGCCCTTCGGCGTGACCTTGCCGACGAGCACGTCGCCGGCGCCGACCTCGGCCCCGATGCGGATGATGCCGCGCTCGTCGAGGTCCTTCAGGATCTCCTCGGAGAGGTTCGGGATGTCCCGGGTGATCTCCTCGGCGCCGAGCTTCGTGTCACGGGCGTCGATCTCGTGCTCCTCGATGTGGATCGACGTGAGCACGTCGTCCCGGACGAGCCGCTGCGAGAGGACGATCGCGTCCTCGAAGTTGTGACCCTTCCAGGGCATGAACGCCACGAGCAGGTTCTTGCCCAGCGCGAGCTCGCCCTTGTAGGTCGACGGGCCGTCAGCGAGGATGTCGCCCTGCTTGACCGCGTCGCCGATGTCCACCAGCGGCTTCTGGTTGATGCAGGTGCCCTGGTTGCTCCGGCGGAACTTCGAGAGCCGGTAGGTGACGGGCCGCTGGGCGTTCTTGTACTCGACCGTGATCGAGCTGCCGGTCACCTCGGTGACGGTGCCCTCGCTCTCGGCGATGACGAGCTCGCCCGCGTCGCGGGCGCACACGGCCTCGACGCCGGTGCCGATGTACGGCGCCTCGGGGCGCAGCACCGGGACCGCCTGACGCTGCATGTTGGCGCCCATGAGCGCACGGTTCGCGTCGTCGTGCTCGAGGAACGGGATCAGCGCCGTGGCGATCGAGACGATCTGCTTCGGCGAGACGTCCATGTAGTCGACCTCGGCCGGCTCCACGTACGCGAGCTCGCTCAGCTGCATCCGGCCCTGTGACGCGGCGCGACCCGCGCGCACGAGCACGCGGTCGTCCGTGAAGCGGCCGTTGTCGTCGATGACCGTGTTGGCCTGGGCGATGACGTACCGGTCCTCGTCGTCCGCGGCGAGGTACTCGATGGTGTCGGTCGCGACCCCGTCGACCACCTTGCGGTACGGCGTCTCGATGAAGCCGAACCGGTTGATGCGCGCGAAGGACGAGAGGTAGCCGATCAGGCCGATGTTCGGGCCTTCCGGGGTCTCGATCGGGCACATGCGGCCGTAGTGGCTGGGGTGCACGTCTCGCACCTCGAAGCCCGCCCGCTCGCGGCTCAGACCACCCGGGCCGAGCGCCGAGAGGCGCCGCTTGTGGGTGAGGCCCGCGAGAGGGTTCGTCTGGTCCATGAACTGGCTGAGCTGGGAGGAGCCGAAGAACTCCTTGATCGCCGCGACGACCGGGCGGATGTTGATCAGGGTCTGGGGCGTGATCGCCTCGACGTCCTGGGTCGTCATGCGCTCGCGCACGACCCGCTCCATCCGGCTCAGGCCGACCCGCACCTGGTTCTGGATGAGCTCGCCCACCGAGCGCACCCGGCGGTTGCCGAAGTGGTCGATGTCGTCGGGGAAGTAGGCGTTCGGCTGGTCGTTCGAGTGCAGCTTCACCAGGTACGAGACCGCGGCGAGGATGTCGGCGCGCGACATCGTGTACTCGACCGGGCCGGCGTCCGGGTCCGCGTTCGGCACGGGGATGTCGAGCCGCTTCAGCGTGGCGGCGACCTTCTCGTACTCGCCACCGAGCTTCTTCGTGACCTTGTGACGGCCGACCTTGGCCATGTCGTAGCGCTTGGGGTTGAAGAAGAGGTTCTCGAGCAGGCCGCGCGCGCTGTCCGACGTCGGCGGCTCGCCCGGGCGCAGCTTGCGGTAGATGTCGATGAACGCAGCGTCGGCGTCCTCGGTGTGGTCCTTGTCGAGCGTGTTGCGCATCGAGTCGTACGGGCGGCCCTCGGGATCGAGGAAGAGGTTCAGGAGCTCCTCTTCGGTCTCACCGAAGCCGAGCGCCTTCAGCAGCACCGTCACCGGCTGCTTGCGCTTCCGGTCGATGCGCACGTAGACGACGTTCTTCTTGTCGACCTCGAACTCGAGCCACGCACCCCGGCCCGGGATCATCTTGGCCCCGACGATGTCCTTCTCCGGCGAGGTCTTGTCCGGGGAGACGTCGAAGTACACGCCCGGCGACCGCACGAGCTGGGACACGACGATCCGCTCGGTGCCGTTGATGATGAACGTGCCGCGGTTGGTCATCATGGGAAAGTCGCCCATGAAGACCGTCTGCTCCTTGATCTCGCCGGTGCCCGCGTTCATGAACCGGGCGGTGACGAAGAGCGGGCGCGCGAAGGTCATGTCCCGCTCGCGGCACTCGTCCTCCGAGTGCTTCGGCGGGTCGAAGACGTGGTCTGCCAGCTCCAGCTTCAGCTGGCCGGTGAAGTCCTCGATGGGGGAGATGTCGCGCAGGACCTCGGCGACACCCTCCTCGAGGAACCATTCGAACGACTTGCGCTGGACGGCGATGAGGTCCGGGAGAGCCAGGACCTCGCGGTACTTGCCGAACGAAAAACGCTCACGGGACGCGAGACGAGCCAACGTCACTCCTCAGGGGTTCATGGTGATGTGCAGGCGCGCGAGAGCCCAGGCCTGGAACTTCAAGGGCGGGGCGAGCGAGTCGACACGGCTCGCTGGATCATAGCGGCGCGCGCCCGGCAACGCAATGCAGACGCAGCGGCCCAGCGCCGAGAGGCGCGGCCGGAACCGTGGGGAGGATACGACGACCCCCCGCAGGGGTCAAGCACTGCATCTCGAAGATCTCCGCATTCCGAAGATCCCGAGGGCCGAAGATCCAACCGTCGCCGACCGTGATCCCCGCCGTTGCTGGTGCTACTTGAGCTCGACCGTGGCGCCGGCCTCTTCGAGCTGGCCCTTGGCCTTGTCGGCCTCGTCCTTCGCGACCTTCTCGAGGACGGGCTTCGGGGCGGAGTCGACCAGGTCCTTGGCCTCTTTGAGGCCGAGGCTCGTGAGCGCCCGCACCTCCTTGATGACCTGGATCTTCTTGTCGCCCGCCGCGATGAGGACGACGTCGAACTCGTCCTTCTCCTCGGCCGGGGCCGCCTCGCCGCCCCCGCCACCCGCGGCGGCCGCCACGGCCACGGGAGCTGCGGCGGTCACGCCGAACTCCTCTTCGAACGCCTTCAGGAACTCGTTCAGCTCCAGGACGGTCATGTTCTTGAACGTGTCCAGCAGCTCTTCAGTGGTCGGCATGTCGCTCAGTCTCCCTCGGTGGTTGCAGTCTCAGCAGCAGGTGCTTCTTCGGATGGTGCGGAATCGGTGGTCTCGGCCGGAGCGCCAGCCGGTGCTTCCGGCGCTTCGGCGGTCGGTGCTTCCGGGGCCTCGGCGGTCTCGGGCTCGGATGCCGCGTCGGGCTCGACCACGAGGGCCTCGCCGCCCTCGACCCGCTGGTCGACGAGCGCCTTGAGGCCGTACGCGAAGTTCCGGGTGAACGCCTGGAACAGTCCCGCGGCCTTGACCAACGGGGCCTGGAAGCCCCCGGCCAGCTTGGCGAGCAGGACGTCACGGGGCGGCACGTCGGCCAGCGCGCGAGAGATCCGCGGCATCGAGCGTGCGGTCGCCGAGCAGGCCGCCCTTGACGATCAGCGCTTCGTGGGCCCGGGCGAAGTCCCGCAGCGCCTTGGCCGCGGTCACCGCGTCGCCGGTGACGAAGGCGATGGCGGTCGGGCCGAGCAGCATCGGGACCAGGTCGTTCAGCCCCGCATCCTCGGCGGCCCGGCGGGCCAGGGTGTTCTTGAAGATCTTGAACTCGGCGCCGGCGGGCCGCAGGGCCCCGCGCAGCTCGGCCAGCTCGCCGACCTTGAGGCCGCGGTACTCGGTCAGCACCGCGGCGTCGGAGCCCACGAGCTTCTCGCGGATCTCCTCGACGACCGCCACCTTCTCGGGCCTGGCCATGTGCTCCCCTGAACGACGAAGACGGGGCGCCGCATGCAGAGGGACGCCCCGTCGGTGTTCCGGGAAGTCGCCTCGTCCGGTGGGCCGGGGCCCATTACTGCCGCTCCCGGGGGAGGCGGCGACCGGAGGTCTGCGGCGCAGATTCGGTGGTGAGCCGAGAACTCTACTCGGCGAGGGCTACTTCCGACCAGCCGCTTCCAGGTCGTCGGGCCGGGTGCGGCCCGGATCGATCTTCACGCCCGGCCCCATGGTGGAGCTGACGCTGATCGACTTGAGGTAGCGGCCCTTGGCCGACGCGGGCTTCGCCCGGTTCAGCTCGTCGAGCACGGCGAGGAAGTTCTCGACCAGGGCGTCCGGCTCGAAGCTGGCCTTGCCCACCGGGACGTGGACGTTGCCGAACTTGTCCGTGCGGTACTCGACCTTGCCCGCCTTGAACTCCTCGACCGCCTTGCCGACGTCCGTGGTGACCGTCCCGGTCTTGGGGTTCGGCATGAGCCCACGGGGACCGAGGGTCCGGCCGAGCTTGCCCACCTGGCCCATCAGGTCCGGCGTCGAGATCGCGACGTCGAAGTCCAGGAAGCCGCCCTCGACCCGGGCGACGAGCTCCTCGGCACCGACGATGTCCGCACCGGCCTCTTCGGCCACGCGAGCCGCGTCACCCGCGGCGAAGACCACGACGCGCACCGTCTTGCCGCTGCCCTTGGGCAGCGACACCGTGCCGCGCAGCATCTGGTCGGCCTTGCGGGGGTCGACGCCGAGCCGGAACGCGGCCTCGACCGTCTCGTCGAAGTTCTTGCTGGCGAGGCTGCGCACGAGCTCGAGCGCCTCAGCCGTGTCGTGGAGCTGCTCGCCGTCGAAGCGCCGGGCTGCATCCGTGTACTTCTTGCCGTGAGGTGCCATCAGTCTGATCCTTTCTCGACGGGGTTGCCGTCTCCCTCGGTGTCACCAGCCGAACCCGGCGGGTGTTGCCGTGCCGGCGCCGCGGCGAGGTCCTCCGCGCGTGCCGTCCCTCGTGACCGCTAGCCGGTGACGTCGAGACCCATCGAGCGGGCCGTGCCCTCCACCTGGAGCATCGCGCCTTCGATGTCGACCGCGTTGAGGTCGGGCATCTTCTGCTCCGCGATCTGCTTGACCTGCGCCCGGGTCACCGAGCCCGACTTCTCCCGGGGGGTCAACGACGAGCCCTTCTCGACGCCCGCGGCCTGCTTGAGCAGGAACGGGGTCGGGGGCGTCTTGGTGATGAACGTGAAGGACCGGTCCTCGAAGATCGAGATCTCGGCCGGGATGATCTGGCCGCGCTGGCTCTCGGTCTTCTCGTTGTAGGCCTTGCAGAAGTCCATGATGTTGATGCCGTGCGGGCCCAGCGCCGTTCCGACCGGCGGAGCAGGCGTGGCCTGCCCGGCCGGAATCTGGATCTTGACGATCGCAGCGAGCTTCTTCTTTGCCATCTCTATTGCTCCGTCTCTCTTTGCTGCGCTCACTGGGCGCGATCTGCGCCGCTTCAGGTCTTCAGTGGTTCCCCGCTCGCTCCGCGGTGCTCGCCTTCGGCTCGCGGCTGCGGGCTGGGGTGCCGGATGTGCCGGCCGTGATCGGTTCTCCTAGAGCTTGGCCACTTGGCCGAACTCGAGCTCGACGGGGGTCTCACGGCCGAAGATGTTGACGAGGACCTTGAGCTTCGATCGGTCCACGTCGATCTCGCTGATCGCGCCGTTGAAGTCCGCGAACGGGCCGGCAACCACCCTGACCTGCTCACCTTCCTCGTACTCGAGGCGCGGGCGGGCCTTCTTCTCGGGCGCACCCTCGGCCTTGCCGCCGACGCCGAGGGTCTCCTCGACCTCCTTGCGCGAGAGCGGTGTCGGCTTGGCGCCGCTGCCCACGAAGCCGGTGACACCCGGGGGTGTTGCGCACCACGTACCAGGACTCGTCGTCGAGGCCCATGCGGATCAGCAGGTAGCCGGGCCACACCTTCTTCTGGACGACGACCTTGCGACCGTTCTTGAACTCGATGACGTCTTCCATCGGGATGACGACCTCGAAGATGCGCTCCTCGACGTTCATCGAGCGCACGCGGCTGGCCAGGTTCTGCTTCACCTTGTTCTCGTAGCCGGCGTACGTGTGGACCACGAACCAGCGGCCGGGCCGGTCGTAGGGGCTCGGCTCGGGCTCCTCGTCCTCGTCGTCGTACTCGTCGAGCTCCACCACGTCGAGGAGGGCCCCGTCGGACGGCAGCGTCACCTCTTCGGTGACGACGACCTCGTCCACGTCGCCGTTCGAGTCCTCGGCGAGCACGATCTCTTCTTCGACCACCTCGACGTCGTCGTCCGCCGTTGGCACTGGGGTCGGCCGCGGGCTCAGGCACGTCACTCGCCAGAGGATCGATGTTGCTGTCTTCAGTCATGGGGTGGCCTTAGCCGTAGAGGAAGAGGACGGCCTTGGACGACGCGTAGTCGAAGCCGAAGATCAGCGACGTCATGACGACGATCGCGATCAGCACGACGATGGTCGAGTTGATGACCTCCTGGCGCGTGGGCCAGGCAACCTTGCGGAGCTCGCCTCGGACCTCGGAGAGGAAGTGCACCGGCGACGTGCGCTCGCGCGACGGGGCCGGCGCGGTCTTCCGCTGCGGCGCCTGGGGCTTGTCCGAGCCCTGCTTCGCCATCATGCGCTTCGTCTGTCGGTTGTTCACCGAACGCAGCCTCTCGAAGGTCCGTGTGCCGGGGGTGACTCGTGGTGCGGGGGATTCGTGCAGGTCGAGATACGAGGTACGGGGTGTGGTTCCAGCTATCCAGCAGGGCAGGAGGGACTCGAACCCCCAACCGTCGGTTTTGGAGACCGAAGCTCTACCAATTGAGCTACTGCCCTCCGGGCGCGCGGGGCCGGGAAGACAGGATACCCCAGGAACCCACTCGGCTTCATTTCGAGGATCTCCGTCATTTCGAGGCTCCTTCGGCCGAACGCCGGACCGCCGCCGCCCGGCGGCCGAAGGCGGTTCTCGCCGGCTCGACCTCGGCGGCGGGATCTTGCGAGGAGGACCGCCGTCGGCGGCGGCGCCGGCGGCCGCGACCCCGCCGATGGCCGCGCCCGCGTACGCCAGTCGCCTGCCGGTGATGATCGAGTGGACCACCCGGCGCTCGCCCTCTTCGGCCAACGCGGTCAGCGTCGCCGCCAGCAGCCCCGGCGACGGCTCGAAGTAGCGGGTCCGGAGCTGTTCCAGGGTCCGCAGGAGCTTCCGGTACCGGGCGAGCTCGGCCTGGCAGCGCAGGTCGGACTCGATGAATTCCTGGGTGCGCTCGTCGACCCGGATGGTGCCGTCGACCAGTCCCGGCAGCAGGTCCGCGACGTCCTCAAACCGCACGGGACGACCTCGTCTCCTCATACAGCGCGTCGCGGCAGGCGGCGCCGGCCGCGGTGGAGCCGGACCTTGGCCGCCGAGACCGAGATCCCCAGCTCCTCGGCGATCGCCTCGTGGGGCAGCCCGTAGACGTCCTTCAGCACGACGACCGCCCGCAGCCGCGGCGGCAGGTCGGCCAGGGCGGCGCCGACCTGGTCCAGCTCCAGGCTCGATTCGAGCATCCCCTCGGGCTGGGACTCCGGGTGGAGGTCCGCCGGCTCGAGGTGGGTGAGCAGCGGTTCGGTGCGCAGCCGGCGGCGCTTGGCGACGAACGTCGACGCGCAGTTCGCGGTGATCCGGTACATCCAGGTGCTGAACGCGGCGTCGCCGCGAAAGCGCCCGATGCTCTTCCACGCTCGTAGATACGCGTCCTGCACCACGTCCCGCGCGTCCTCCTCGTCGGAGCACAGCCGGATCGCCAGGGTGTAGGTGTCGACGTAGGTCTGGCGCACCAGCTCGTCGAAGGCCGACCGGTCACCCGCCTGGGCGGCGCTGATCAGCTCGGCCTGGTCCACCATGGTCACTCCGGTCGATCTCGCAGGGCTTCGACCCGACGGGGTCACCGAAAGGTTACGCACCGGTAGCGGAGGGCGCAGCGGGCACGAGGTGCGAAGCCCGAGCGACCCGGGACGGCTAGCGGGTCTCCTTGTGGAGCGTGTGGCGGCGGTCGAAACGGCAGTACTTCTTCATCTCGATGCGCTCACGGTTGTTCGTCTTGTTCTTCATGGTGATGTAGTTCCGCCGCTTGCAGTCCTCGCAGGCGAGGGTCACCTTCACCCGCTTGTCGCTGGCCATCTCTCTGCACTCCGTTCGTTCTTGCTGGAACTGGTCGTGGTACTCGGATCGTTACTTCTTGACCTTGATGACCCGGCCGGCGCCGACGGTGCGGCCACCTTCTCGGATCGCGAACCGCAGGCCCTCTTCCATCGCGATCGGCTTCTGGAGCTCGACGACCATCTCGGTGTTGTCGCCCGGCATCACCATCTCCGTGCCCTCGGGCAACATGATGTGACCCGTCACATCCGTGGTCCGGAAATAGAACTGCGGGTGATAATTCGTGAAGAACGGCGTATGCCGGCCGCCCTCCTCCTTCGTCAGGATGTAGACCTGCGCATCGAACTCGGTGTGCGGCGTGATCGACCCCGGCTTCGAGAGCACCTGACCCGCGCTCCACGTCTTCCTTCTTCGTGCCCCGCAACAACGCACCGATGTTGTCGCCCGCCCGGCCCTCGTCGAGAAGCTTGCGGAACATCTCCACCCCGTACACGTCGTCTTGGTCGTATCGCGCAGACCGACGATCTCGATCTCCTCACCCACCTTCACGATCCCCCGCTCCACCCGGCCCGTGACCACCGTGCCCCGACCCGTGATCGTGAACACATCCTCGATCGGCATCAGGAACGGCCGATCGATGTCGCGCTCCGGCTCCGGAATGAAGCTGTCGACCGCCTCCATGAGCTCGAGGATCTTCGGCGTCCACTCCGCATCACCCTCGAGCGCCTTCAACGCAGAGACCCGCACCACCGGCGTGTCATCACCCGGGAACTCGTACTCGTTCAACAACTCCCGCACCTCGAGCTCCACCAGCTCGAGGATCTCCTCATCATCGACCATGTCCGCCTTGTTCAACGCCACCACGATGCTACGGCACCCCGACCTGACGGGCCAACAGCACATGCTCACGGGTCTGGGGCATCGGACCATCCGTCGCCGCCACCACCAAGATCGCGCCATCCATCTGCGCCGCACCCGTGATCATGTTCTTGATGTAATCCGCGTGACCCGGACAATCCACATGCGCGTAATGCCGATTGCTCGTCTCGTACTCCACATGCGAGATCGCGATCGTGATCCCCCGCGCCTTCTCCTCCGGCGCCTTGTCGATCTGATCGAACGCCATCGCCGTCGCGTTCGGATTGCCCTCCGCCAACACCTTCGTGATCGCCGCAGTCAACGTCGTCTTCCCATGGTCGATATGACCAATCGTCCCAATGTTCAGATGCGGCTTGTTCCGCTCGAACTTCTCCTTCGCCATCCCTGATGCCGTCCTGGGTCGAGGCGCTCGCGGCGCCGGTGGGTGATCTTCGATTGGTAGCGGGGGCGGGACTCGAACCCGCGACACCACGATTATGAGCCGTGTGCTCTAACCGACTGAGCTACCCCGCCAAGGGCAGTGGGGGCGCAAAACCCCTGGTGAGAGCCCCCTTACGGACTTGAACCGTAGACCCCTTCCTTACCATGGAAGTGCTCTGCCAACTGAGCTAAGGGGGCGGGAGCGTCACCAGGCTAGCAAGGCGCGACGACCTCCCCGAAGATCTCGGAGGGATCCTCCGGACCGCGACCGGCCGGCGCCCTCCCGCGGGACCCGCTCGCTACCGTCCGGCCGGTGGAACCGACCATCCGGCTGGCCGAGCCCCGAGACGCCGAGGCGATCCGGGCGATCTACAACCTCGAGGTCCTCGAGTCCACGGTGACCTTCGATCTCGTGGCCCGCACCCTCGACGACCAGCTCGCGTGGCTGGTCGAGCACTCCGGTGGCCACCCGGCGATCGTCGCGCGTCGACGACGCCGGCACGCTCCTGGGGTTCGGGTCGCTCAGCCCCTACAAGGAGCGGCCGGCCTACTTCCCGACCGTCGAGGACTCGGTCTACATCCACCGGGACCACCGCGGCGCCGGGGTGGGACGGGTCATCCTCGGCGAGCTGGTCCGGTTGGCCCAGACCTACGGGTACCACTCGCTGGTCGCCCGGATCGTGGGCGGCCACGACGCGTCGATCAGCCTGCACGCGGCCCAGCGGATTCGAGCTCGTCGGCGTCGAGCGGGAGGTCGGGCGCAAGCTCGGCCGCTGGCTCGACGTCGTCGTGATGCAACGCGTGCTCTGATGCGGCCGCCGGCTCGGTCGGTCGGGCACTCGGCTGATGCCGGGCCTGGGTATGGTGGGCCCGGGAGGATTCGAACCTCCGTAGCTTGCGCAACAGGTTTACAGCCTGTCCCCTTTGGCCACTCGGGTACGGACCCGGGCGTAACTTAGCAGCCGACCTTTCGCCGGAATCGGGGGTTCGACACCAACATGCCCAGCTTCGATGTCGTCTCAGAAGTGGACTTCCAAGAGGTCCGCAACGCGGTCGATCAGGCCGCTCGCGAGGTCTCCACGCGCTTCGACTTCAAGAACACCGGGAGCACGGTCGAGCTCAGCGAGAAGACGATCGAGCTCGCGACCGAGAGCGACCAGCGACTCAAGGCGCTCACCCAGGTGCTCGAGGAGAAGCTGGTCAAGCGGAAGGTGTCGCTGAAGCTGCTCAGCTACGGCAACGTCGAAGAGGCTTCGAAGGGAACGGTGCGCCAGACCGTCACCCTCAACGTCGGCATCAGCGACGAGAAGGCCCGCGAGATCGGCAAGTACATCAAGGGCCTGACGCTCAAGGGCGTCCAGCACCAGGTCCAGGGCGACCAGCTCCGGGTCAGCGGGAAGAAGCGCGACGACCTCCAGAAGGTGATTGCCGAGCTCAAGGACCACGACTTCGGCATCCCTCTGCAGTTCATCAACTTCAGAGACTGAACTTCGGACGGCCGCTACCTGGCGAGGACGACCCCTCGGACGTCAGCGGGATCCGGGACGGCGTGTGTCGACCGAGCGAGTTCTGAGCGCCCTTTGCTCAGACTGTTCGAGCGAATCGACATATGCCGGCACGGAGTCCCGCAACCGACCCGACGCGCTTCAGCGGTGGGTGGACGACTGCGCCCGAAGGCGGGCGATGCGCTCTTCGGTTGGGGGGTGGGTGGTGAAGAGGTTGGCGAAGTTGACCTTGCGGCCGCTCAGCGGGTTGATGATGTAGGCGGTCGCCTGGGCGGGGTCGACGTTCATCGGCACCTGCTTGGCGTACGCGTCGATCTTCTCGAGCGCCCGGGCCAGCGGCTCGCCGTCACCGAGCAGCGCCGCGCCGGACCGGTCGGCCTCGAACTCGCGGGAGCGGCTCAGCGCCATCTGGATCAGGCCCGCGGCCACGGGGGCGAGGATCGCCATCGCGAGCACGCCGAAGATGTTGCCGCCCTCACCGTCGCCACCGCCGCCGGTGAACATCGCGCCCCACATCGCCATGCGGGCGACGAACGTGATGCCCATGGCGAGCGCGGCCGCCACCGACCCGATGAGGATGTCGCGGTTCTTCACGTGGCTCAGCTCGTGGGCGAGGACGCCGCGGATCTCGTCGCGGTCGAGCACCCGGAGCAGACCCTGGGTGACCGCGACCACGGCGTGGTCCGGGCCGCGCCCCGTCGCGAACGCGTTCGGCTGGGCCGCGGGCGAGAGGTAGACGCGCGGCATCGGGATGCCGTCGCGCTGGGCCAGCTCCCGGACGACCGAGTACAGCTCGGGCGCGTCCTGCTCGCTCACCGGCTGGGCGCCGGCGGCCTTGACCGCGAGCTTGTCGCTGAACCAGTACGAGCCGCCGACGAAGACCAGGCCGATCGCGAGACCGAGCAGCAGCCCGCCGGTCCCGAAGATGGAGCCGATCCCCATCAGCAGGCCGCCGAAGGCGGCGAGGAGGATGTAGGTCTTGACCGTGTTCTTGCTCATGGCATCCATTCTGGGTGGGCCCGCTGTGAGCCCGCTGAACCTGACAACGGCGCACCCCGGCCCCGCGTTCCCACCCTCGAAATGTGCGTCGACCACCGCCGCCATTCCCTAAGTTCTCTGCCATGACTCCCACCGACACGCGGCTCGTCCTCATCCGGCACGGCGAATCCGACGCGCAGGAGCAGGGCTACGTGTCGGGCCACTCCGCGTGCCGTGGGCTGTCGGACCTCGGCCGGTCCCAGGCGACGGCGCTGCGGGACCGGCTCGCCGCGACCGGGGAGCTCGGGACCATCGACGTCGTGTACACGAGCATCCTGGAGCGGGCGATCGAGACCGCCACGATCCTCGCCCCGGTGCTCGGGGGTGTCACGCCGCAGCGCGAGTGCGACTGGTGCGAGATCCACCCGGGCGAGGCCGAGGGGCTGACCTGGCCCGAGTACCGGGAGAAGTACCCGTGGGCCGGCGACGCGGGCAATCCGTTCCTCCGCCGGGCACCCGGCTCCGAGTCGTGGGCCGAGTTCTACGTGCGCGCGGGCGGCCGGCTCCGGCGCATCGCGGATGAGCACCCGGGCCAGCGCGTGGTCGTCGTCTGCCACGGCGGGATCATCGGGGCGAGCTTCGTCGCCCTCGGCAACCTCCCGATCCGCGACGGCAACTCGTTCACGCACGAGACCACGAACACGTCACTGACCGAGTGGCGGCTCAGCGGAGCGGACTGGCGGCTCGTGCGCTACAACGACGCCGCGCACCTGCACACCCTCTGACCCGTTTCGGGGCGAAGGGCGACGGGCTTCAGTCGTAGTAGCCCGAGTGGAAGTAGATGCAGGGGACGCCTTCGGCGCGCAGCATCGCGACGTTGCGGCGGTCGTCCTCGATCCCGAGCCGCACGTCGAAGCCGTATTCGCGAAGGTCCCAGAGCGAGGACTGCTTGAAGTCCTTCGAGAGCTCGTAGTCGCCCCAGGCGCGCATGATGAGCAGGTTCCACCGGATCTTGTAGCGCTCGAGCCACGCCGCGGTCAGGTGGTGCACCCGCGCGGGGCGGGCCGTGAGCAGGATGACCCGGATCGCGGGCTCGAGGAGGTCGAGGAGCACGCGCATCTCCTCGATGACCGGGTCGTCGCCGCACACGTCGAAGAACGCCTGCCAGTCGCGGCGCGGCGCCTCGAGGTAGTGCTGGCGGGTCGCGGCATCGGAGAGCACACCGTCGATGTCGACGACGACCGACGGTCCCGGCTCGACCGGACCGTCACGCCACGTCCAGTGCTCCGGTGCCGAGCCCTTCACCCTTCGTCGTCGGGGCTGGTCGAGAGGTACCGCGCCTTGATGCCTTCGACGACGCTCGGGTCGGCGAGCGTCGTCGTGTCACCGAGTGACTCGTCCTCGGCCACGTTGCGCAGCAGCCGGCGCATGATCTTGCCCGAGCGCGTCTTGGGCAGGTCCTCGGTGAACAGGATCGTCTTCGGCTTGGCGATCGGACCGATCGCCGTCGCGACGTGATCCCGCAGCTCCGCGCACGAGGGCTTCGGTCGGCTCGTTGCCGGCCCGCAGGATGACGAATGCGCTGATGGCCTGGCCGGTCATCTCGTCGGTGCGGCCGACGACCGCCGCCTCCGCGACCGCGGGGTGCGAGACCAGCGCGGACTCCACCTCGGTCGTCGAGATGTTGTGACCGGCCACGAGCATGATGTCGTCGACTCGGCCGAGGAGCCAGAAGTAGCCATCCTCGTCACGCTTCGCCCCGTCGCCGGCGAAGTACCGGCCGTCGAAGCGGGACCAGTAGGTGTCGGTGAACCGCTGGGGGTCACCCCAGATGCCGCGCAGCATCGACGGCCACGGCTGGGTGAGCACCAGGTAGCCGCCGCCGGGGGTCGGCACCGGCACGCCTTCGTCGTTCACGATGTTCGCGCCGATGCCGGGAAGCGGGAACGTCGCGCTGCCGGGCTTCGCCACGGTCGCACCGGGCAGCGGGCTGATCATGATGGCGCCGGTCTCGGTCTGCCACCACGTGTCGACCACCGGGCAGCGGCCACCTCCGATGTTCTTCCAGTACCAGACCCAGGCCTCGGGGTTGATCGGCTCGCCGACCGATCCGAGCAAGCGCAACGACGAGAGGTCGTGCGCGTCGGAGTACTGGGTGCCCCACTTCATGAAGGTCCGGATCGCGGTCGGCGCGGTGTAGAGCGTCGTCACCTTGTACTTCTCGACGATGGACCAGAACCGGTCCTTGTCCGGGAAGTCGGGGGTCCCTTCGTACATGACGCTCGTCGCCCGGTTCGCGAGCGGTCCGTAGACGATGTACGAGTGGCCGGTCACCCAGCCGCAGTCGGCGGTGCACCAGAAGACGTCGGTGTCGGGGTGGAGGTCGAACACGTACTTGTGGGTGAACGCGACCTGCGTCATGTAGCCGCCCGTCGTGTGCATGATCCCCTTGGGCTTCCCGGTGGTCCCGCTCGTGTAGAGGATGAACAGCAGGTCCTCCGCGTCCATCGGCTCCGGCGGGCAGACCGCGGGCTGCGCAGCCACGAGGTCGTGCCACCAGACGTCGCGACCGGCCTGCATCTCGACCCCGTCGTGATCGGTCCGGCGCACGACGAGGCAGCGCTCGATCGTCGGCGTCTCGGCCATCGCGGCGTCGGCGATCTGCTTGAGCGGGACGACGTTGCCGCGTCTCCACGCGCCGTCGCCGGTGACGAGCACCTTGCACGCGGCGTCGTTGATCCGGTCGCGCAGCGAGTCCGCCGTGAAGCCGCCGAACACCACGGAGTGCGCGGCACCGAGCCGAGCGCACGCGAGCATCGCGACCGGGAGCTCAGGCACCATGCCGAGGTAGATCGCGACGCGGTCGCCCTTGCGGACGCCGAGCTCCTTCAGCGCGTTCGCGGCCCGGCTCACGTCGTCGAGGAGCTGCGCGTACGTGATCGCGCGCGAGTCCCCCGGCTCACCCTCCCAGAGGAACGCGACCTGGTCGCCGTGCCCGGACTCGACGTGGCGATCGACGCAGTTGTACGAGGCGTTGAGCTGACCGCCGACGAACCACCTCGCGAACGGCAGCTCCCACTCGAGCACCGTGTCCCACGGGGCGGACCAGTCCAGGAGGTCGCCGGCCTGCCCGGCCCAGAACCCCTCCGGATCGGCCGCGGCGGCGTCGTGGAGGCGGCCGTCGGTGACCAGCGCGGCGCTGACGGAGCCGTCCGGCGGAGGGAAGGTTCGTCCCTCCTCGAGCAGGGCTTCGAGCGTCACATCGGCCATCTGGTTCCCCCTCTTCGGCCCGGACCCGGAATCTACCTCTGCTCCCGATTTCGGCGTCAGGAGGGCACCGCCGAGGTGTCCTCCTGACGCCAGGACGGTGGGGCGGGTCAGCGGTGCTTGGTGAGGACGACGACCGTGTGTGCGCCGAGGCCGTCCGGATCCGTGAGCGCCGCGGCCTCGGTGGTCCGGCTGCGACCGGCGAGGGCCTCGAGGTCGCCGCGGGCGGCGCCGGCCTCCCAGGTCCGGCGGCCCTCCTCGACCAGGTCGTCGATCCCGAGGGTGCGCAACCACTCCGCCTGGCTCGACTCCGACGTCACCGTGAACCCCGCGCGCCGGGCTTCCCGGCGCAGCGTCGGGAGCAGCACATCCGTCGTGATGTCCTGTACCCCGGGATCGTCGAGCGGGTCATCACCGCGCGCGTGATCCCGATAGGTCCGCAGCCAACCGTCACCGCGTCTCACCAGGTCGTCGAGCTCGGCGGCGTAGTCGATGATCAGCACCACGCCGCGGCGCAGGCGCGTCGCACACTCGTCGATCCACTCACCGGCCGCGTGCTGCACCGGGAGGCGAGTCCCCGTCGGCACCTCGAGCCCGTCGAGCCAGCTCACGATCTCTTCGGAGGCGCGGACCGGCACCTCGTAGAAGGCCCCCGCGTCGGTCACCCCGACCCGGATCTCGAGCCAGCCGTCGTCGGTCCGCTGCACCAGGTCGAACGCGAGGTTGTCCAGGAGCTCGTTCGCGAGGATGACGCCGTCCATCGTGAGTGCGGGGAGCTCGTCGAGCGCGCTGACGATCGGGCCGCTCTCCTCGACCGGCTGCGGCATGCCGTCGACGTCGGGGGTCGACGGGCCCAGCGCGTACTCGAACGGCTCGACGGTGAGCAGCTCGCGCTGCGCCTCGCGCAACGCGTCCGCTCGTTCGACCAGGACGTACCGGAGCGCGGGCGCGCACTCGGGCGCGGCCCGCAGCACCTCGCGGCACAGCCGACCGGTTCCGGCGCCCGCTTCCATGACGACGAACGGGTCGGGGTCGCCGAGCTCGTGCCACCACCGGTCCAGTGCCCGCGCCACGCACGCGCCGAACAGTGGACCGACCTCGGGACTGGTGACGAAGTCACCGCCGGCCCGGCCCGCACCCCGGCCACGCGCGAAGAACCCGGACTCCGGGTCGTACAGCGCGGCGTCGACAAAGGTGCTGAACGGAACCGGCCCGCTCCGGTGGATCCGCGCCGCGAGCCCGGACGTGGGCACGTGCTACCCGCCGGCGGCGAGCTGGCCGATCCGGGCGAAGACCTGCGGGTACACGCCGACGACGAACACGACCACCGCGCAGATGCCCATCGCGGCATTGAGCGCGAACGGGATCTGCATCGGCTTCGCCTCGATGGAGTCCGGGACGGGGTGGAACCACATCTCCCGGACGACGCGCATGTAATAGAAGAACGCGACGACCGACATGACCGCGGCGATCACGCCGAGCACGGTCGCGCCCGGCGTGCCGGCGTCCAGCACCGATCGGAACATCACGAACTTGGCGAACCACCCGGCGAGCGGCGGGATCCCCGCGAGCGAGAGGAGGAAGACGCTCATCACGACCGCGAAGCCGGGCGCGTACGACCCGAGCCCGCCGTAGGTGGAGATATCCGCGGAACGGGTCCGGCGGGCGAAGGTGATGACGCAGGCGAAGGCGCCGAGGTTCATCGCGCCGTAGATCAACAGGTAGATGACGACGGCTTCGAACGACGACTGCGCGGCATTGCCGTCGGGCGCCACCGCGAACGGCACGAGGATGAACCCACCCTGCGCGATCGACGAGTACGCCAGCATGCGCACGATGTTCGTCTGGCGCAGCGCGGCGAGGTTTCCGAGGATGATCGACGCCGCCGCGAGGATCCACAGCACCGGTTGCCAGCTGTCCGGGACGGTGAAGAACCCGAAGAAGATGACCGAGAGCAGCGCGACGAACCCGCCGGCCTTGGAGGAGACCGAGAGGAACGCGGTCACCGGAGTGGGCGCGCCTTCGTACGTGTCCGGGGCCCAGAAGTGGAACGGGACCGCGCTGATCTTGAACGCGAAGCCCACGATGGTGAGGAACGCCGCGACGATGAGCAGCGACTGGTGCGGGGAGCGCGGGATCTCCAGTGCGATGTCCCGCAACATGGTGGAGCCGGTGAGCCCGAACACCAGCGACATGCCGTACAACATGATCGCGGAGGAGAGCACACCGATCAGGTAGTACTTGATCGCCGCCTCGTTCGACTTCGGATCGTGCTTGCGCCAGCCCGCGAGCACGAACGTCGGGATCGAGATCGTCTCGAGCGCCACGAAGATCGTGATCAGGTCGCGGGCCGAGGTCATGACCATCATGCCGAGCAGGGACGTCAGCATGAGGACGTAGAACTCGCCCTGGTAGTAGTCGCCGTCGCCGATGTAGTCGACCGAGAGCAACAACGTCACGTACGCGGCGGCCAGGAAGAACCCGGTGAGCGCGATCGAGTACGGGTCGGAGACGAACGCACCGCTGAACATCTGACGAGTCCCACCGTCGACCGCCAGGGTCGCCACCGGCACGAGCGCGGCGAGCACCCCGATCGTGGCGATCTGCGAGGTCTGGAACCGACGCCGGTACTCGAAGAAGAAGTCCGCGATCAGGACGACGATGATCGTCGCGGAGATGATGATCTCCGGCGCGATCGCATGGAAGTCCCAACCAGTGTTCACGAATGCACTACCTAGTGTCCGATGAGCTGGGTCAGCCGGGTCACGGTCGGGTCCGTGACGTGGAAGATGATGTTCGGGTAGATGCCGAGGACCAGGATGCCGAGCAGCATCGGCGTCCACGCGATCCACTCGTAGATGGTGACGTCGTGCAGGTGCGCGTCCGCGAACTCCGGCTTCGGCTCGCCGAACGCGACCCGCTGGTACATCCAGAGCAGGTAGCCGGCTGCGAGCACCGTGCCGACCGCGGCGATGACCATGTAGATCCGGAACGTCGGGTCCGGATTGCCACCGAAGAGGCCCATGGCCTGTTGCGCGGGGCTGTACGCGGACAGCACGGCGGGGAACTCACCCCAGAACCCGGCCAGGCCGGGGAGCCCGAGCGACGCCATCACGGCGAAGCCCAGGATCCAGCCCATCTTCGGGGCCTGTTTGAGCAGACCCCCGAGTCTGGAGATCTGTCTGGTGCCGTAGGTGTGCTGCACGGATCCGGTGACGAAGAACAGCATGCCGGTGATGAGACCGTGGGCGACCATGCCGAAGATCGCCGCGTTGATGCCGAACGTGGTGAGCGTCGCGATGCCGAGCATGACGAAGCCCATGTGGGAGACCGAGGAGAAGGCGATCAGCCGCTTCATGTCCGTCTGGGCCAGACAGCAGAGCGCGCCGTAGATGATGCCGATGACCGCTAACAAGCCGATCCAGGGGGCCCAGTCGTGCGCGGCCTTCGGGAGGATGGGCAGCGCGATGCGGATGAAGCCGTAGGCCCCGAGCTTCAGGAGGATGGCCGCCAGCAGCACCGAGCCCACGGTCGGTGCCTCGGTATGGGCATCAGGGAGCCACGTGTGGAACGGGAACATCGGCACCTTGATCGCGAAGCCGAGGAAGAGCCCGGCGAAGATCAGGTCCTGGGTGACGCGCACGATGTCGCTGCCGCCCTTGAGCGTCAGGGCGGGGATCTGGAACGTGCCCTCGAGGAAGAACAGCGCCAGGAACCCCAGCAGCATCGAGCGCGGACCCGAACAAGGTGAAGAGGAAGAACTTGATCGACGCGTACTCGCGGTTGGGACCGCCCCAGACCCCGATCATGAAGAACATCGGGAGCAGGACGACCTCGAAGAAGATGAAGAAGAGGATCAGGTCCTGGGCCAGGAACGTGCCGTTCATGCCCACTTCGAGGAGCAGGATCAGCGCGAGGAACGCCTTCGGGTTCTGCGGATCCGGCCAGTGGTTCCACGAGTAGATGACGCACAGGACCGTCACGAACATCGACAGGAGCAGCAACGGCAGCGAGATGCCGTCGAGACCGAGGTGGTACCGGGCCTTGATGACGTCGATCCACGGCTCGTTCGCCACGAACTGCAGCCGCGATGAGTGGCTGTAGTTGAAGTCGAAGGCGATCCCGATGCCGATGCCGAAGGTCACGAGCGTCGTGGCCAGCGCGATCACCTTGGCCGCGGTCTCCTCGGCCTTCGGAAGCAGGAGGATGATGGCCATCCCGACCGCCGGCAAGAAGATCACCAGGGTCAGTGCCCACTCCCGGAACCAGTTCATCTCTGTCCTTCCCACACGAGGAACACGAACGCCGCTTTGTTGCTCACGAGGTTCAACTGAAGATCACGAGCAGCAGGGCGAGCAGCCCCACTGATGCGAAGAGGATGAGCGCGTACCGCTGCACGCGCCCCGACTGGACGTAGCTGAGGAGGCCGCCGGCATTGCCGGTCTCGTTGGCGATGCCGTTCACCGCGCCGTCGACGACTTCCTGGTCGAGGATGCGATAGGTGCCACGCCCGAGCGCGGTGGCACCCCGACCGGCTGAGTTCACGACCCCGTCGATCACGGTCTGGTTGACCCAGTACGCGGCGCGGGCGATCGGGCCCTTGATGCCGGCGACGATCTTCCCCTCGTACAGGTGGTCCAGGTAGTACTTGTTGACGAGGAACGTGTGGCCGGCCTTGGCCGCGGCGTTGCGGTCGGTCAGCCCCTTCAGCGCCTGCAGCTCCTTGCGATCGAGCCAGAACACGGCTGCGATCCCGAGGGAGATGACGACGAGGAAGAAGGAGACGGCAGCGAGCGTGACGTCGAAGTCTGGGGTGATCACCGGCGGGAACGCGAACTTCGGCTCGACGTACTTGGCGAACGAGTCGATGCCGAAGGCGCTGGCGTTCGCGAAGCCGGCCACGACGCTGAAGCACGCGAGCACGACGAGCGGGACGGTGATCGAGCGGGGCGACTCGTGGGGCTCACCGTGGCCCCGGAACTCCCCGAAGAACGTGAGCCACACGCACCGGGTCATGTACGCCGCTGTCATCACGGCACCGACGAGCCCGATCACCATGAAGACCGTGTAGTTGCCCTGCCCCGCGCCGGCGAGGATCTCGTCCTTCGACCAGAAGCCCGCCAGCGGGAACACCCCGGCGAGCGCGAGCGACCCGATCATGAACGTCCAGAACGTGATCGGCATGTACTTGCGCAGCCCGCCCATGTCCTTCTTCATGTCGAAGGAGTGGTGCGAGCCCGAGTGGCTGACCGAGCCGGCGCCGAGGAACAGCAGCGCCTTGAAGAACGCGTGGGTGAAGAGGTGGAAGACCGCACCGGTCCACGCGCCGACGCCGAGCGCCATGACCATGTAGCCGAGCTGGCTGATCGTCGAGTACGCGAGGACCTTCTTGATGTCGTCCTGCACGAACGCGAGCGCGGCACCGATGATGATCGTGACGCCGCCGACCAGCGCCATCAGGTTGACCCCGCCGGCCGAGATCGAGAAGCCCTCCCAGAACACGCTGTAGACGCGGGCACCGAGGTACACGCCGGCGACGACCATCGTCGCGGCGTGGATGAGCGCGGAGACCGGGGTCGGGCCGGCCATGGCATCCGGCAGCCAGGTGTGCAGCGGGAACTGACCGCTCTTGCCGATGATGCCGACGAGGAGGCAGGTGGCACCGACCAGCCAGATGGTGTGCCCGCCCTTCACCTGCAGCGCAGCTTCGTTGATGCCGACGATGTTGAACGTCTTGCCGGCGGCGAAGAACGTCACGATGACGCCGAGCATGAGGCCGATGTCGCCGGTGCGGGTGGTGAGAAAGGCCTTCAGTGCGGCGCTGGAGTTCGCGTGCTCTTCCCACCAGTGCCCGATGAGCATGAAGGAGCACAGGCCGACGAGCTCCCAGCCGGTCAGCAGCTCGAGGGTGTTCGAGGCGACCACGAGGAGGAGCATCGAGAAGCTGAAGAGGCTCAGCGCGGCGTAGAAGTAGGTGAAGCGCGTGTCGCCGTGCATGTAGCTCGTGGAGTAGATGTGCACGAGCAGCGAGATCAGGGTGACGACGAAGAGCATCATCACCGCGAGGCCGTCGATCTGGGTGCCGATGGTGAACTTCACGCCGCCGTTCTGCCACCACGTCACCGTATTGATCACCGGCTTGACCACGGTCTCGTGATCGCCGCTGTGCGCGAGGAAGCCCTTGCCGAACGCCTGGAGCACGCCGCCCGCGGACTTGCCCTCGGCGTCGTTGACGTGCTGGATCCACTGCACCGCGGTGATGCAGGCGAGCACGAACGAGATGCTGAGCGCGGTGATGCCGATCTCGGAGCCGTGCTTCGGCAGCCGCTTCCCGAAGAACAGGATGAGGACGAAGGAGAGCGCGGGGATGGCCGGAATGATCCAGGCGTAATTGAGCATCAGTGCGTCAGCCCCTCAGCTGGTCGACCTGGTCGAGATCGGGACTGTGCAAGTTCCGATAGATGAGCAGGACGATGGCGAGGCCCACGCCGACTTCGGCGGCGGCGATCGTGATGACGAACAGTGCGAACACCTGGCCGGAGACCCGGTGCAGGTACGCGGAGAACGCGATCAGGTTGAGGTTGACCGCGTTGAGCATGAGCTCGACGCTCATGAGGACGAGCACGCCGTTGCGCCGGGCGAGCACGCCGTAGACGCCGATGCAGAAGAGCGCGGCGGCCAGGACGAGGAACTGGTTGAGGATCATGGGTCCGCTAGTCCCTCCGCGCGATCACGACGGCGCCGACGAGCGCGGCGAGCAGCAGGATCGAGATGACCTCGAACGGGACGACGTAGGTCTTGAAGATGAGGTTCGAGACCTGGGACGTCTGCGTCGGCGAGTGCAGGACGATCTTCTTGTCGGAGAAGGCGTCGACGAGCAGCGTCGCGAGCACACCGAGGAGGAACACCGAGACGACGGCGGCCGGCCAGCGCTGGTCGTTGTCGAGGTTGGTGTCGCCGCCCATCGGGGCCCGCGTGAGCATGATGCCGAAGAGGAACAGGATGATGACGGCGCCGATGTAGATCAGCACCTGCACCCAGGCGACGAACTCGGCCGCGAGCAGGATGTACTGGGCCGCACCGCCGCCGAGCACGACGACCAGGTACAGCGCGGCGTGCACCACGTTCTGTGAGCGCACCACGCCGATCGCGGCCAGCACCATTCCGACCGCGAGGATCCAGAAGACGACGTTCTGAACGACCACTACTTCTTACCCTTGACTTCCGCACCGAGCTCGAGCGGCTCGGGCTCGGGCACCGTCTCCATCCACTCGCCGAGCTTCTCCTTGTCGTGGAGCAGCTTGGCGATGTTCGGCTCGGAGTACTCGTACTCGGGGCTCCAGAACAGCGCGTCGAACGGGCACACCTCGACGCAGATCCCGCAGTACATGCAGAGCGCGTAGTCGATGTCGAACCGGTCGAGGATGCTGACCGTGCGCGGCCTTCCACCCTCACGGCGCGGCGGACGCTGCTCCTTGTGACCCTCGATGTAGATGCACCAGTCCGGGCACTGACGTGCGCACAGCATGCACACCGTGCAGTTCTCCTCCTTGAGCGCGATGACGCCACGCGCGGCGGGCGGCGGATCCTCCTTCTCATGGGGGTACTGCACGGTGACCGCACCTTCGAGCATGGTGCGGAACGTGACACCGAGCCCGCTGATGACACCGGGGATCTTCGGACGGGCCATGGCTACAGCGCCACCTTCAGGATGCCGGTCACGACGATGTTGGCCAGCGCGAGGGGGATGAGGAACTTCCAGGCGAGCGCCTGGAGCTGGTCCTCCCGCAGCCGCGGATAGGTGAACCGCACCCAGAACATCAAGAACGCGACGGCCATCAGCTTCGCGAAGACGACGAACGGACCGAGCAGGTCGGCCATGTTGCCGTGGACCCCGGGGATGGCCCAGCCGCCGAGGAACAGGGTCGCAGCCAGCGCGGCGAACGCGAACGCGGTGCCGAACTCGCCGATGAAGAAGAAGAGGAAGCGGAAGCCCGTGTACTCCACCATGTAGCCCGCGACCAGCTCGCTCTCGGCGACGGGCATGTCGAACGGGGTCTGGGTGAGCTCGGCCTGCGCGGCGACGAGGAAGAGGAAGAACCCGACGAACTGCGTGAGGATGTACGGGTTCCCGATCCAGTCGAGGCCGAAGATGGAGCCGTTCTGCTGGGCGAGGACGATGCCCTGCAGGTTCATCGTGCCGGCCTGCATCACGACGCCGACGACTGCGAGCAGCAGGGGCAGCTCGTAGGCGATGAGCTGGGCGGCCGCACGCAGCGCACCGAGCAACGCGAACTTGTTGGCGCTGGCCCAGCCGGCCATCAGCACGCCGATCACCGAGAGGCTCGAGACCGCGAGCGCGTAGAACACGCCGACGTCGAGATCCTTCACCACCAGGCGTGGACCGATGGGGATCACGAGGAAGACGAGGAAGGTCGAGAGCACGACGACCGCCGGCGCCAGCGCGAACACCCGGCGATCGGCTTCCGCCGGCATGATGTCCTCCTTCTGGAGGAACTTCATGCCGTCGCCCACGAGCTGGAACCAGCCGTGGAAGCCGCCGGGGTCCATCGGCCCGAGCCGGCTCTGCATGTGGCTCATCATCTTGAGCAGGAACGTGTAGCCGAGGATGAGCGCGCCGAGCGGAATGACCGCCAGCACGACGATCGTCTTGATCGCGAGCGTCGTCCCCCAGCCGATCTCCAGCGCGAGACTCATCGCGAGCTCACCGATCAATGTCTCCCAGGATGAAGTACAGCGATCCGAGGATCGTGATGACATCGGGAACGTAGACGCCGCGCAGCAACCAAGGCAGGATCGAGACGTTGCTGAAGCTCGCGGAGCGGATCTTCACACGGAACGGGCCGGTCGCGCCCTTGGAGACGATGTAGTAGCCCATCTGGCCGAGCGGGTTCTCGGTCTCGACCCAGACCTCGCCCTCGGGCACCTTGATGATGCGGGGCACCTTCGCCATGATCGGGCCGGACGGGATGTTGTCCAGCATCTGGAGCACCATCCGGGCGGACTCCGCGCGTCTCCTGGAGCCGCACCCAGTAGCGGGCGAACGAGTCGCCGTCGCTGTGGGTCCAGACCTTGAAGTCGAGCTCCGGGTAGACGAGGTAGGGCTTGCCGTCGCGGCGCAGGTCCCAGTCCACGCCCGAGGCGCGCAGGTTCGCGCCCGAAAGGCCGTAGGCCGCGCCGAGCTCGGTCGGGACGATGCCGATGCCACGCGTGCGGGCCTCGAAGATCTCGTTGCCGACCAGCACGTCCTCGAAGTCGTCGCACCCGTCGAGGATCTTCTTCATGACCTCGCGGCACTCCGCCATCCAACCCCAGGGCAGGTCGTCCTTGAGCCCGCCGATGCGGTTGAAGTTCGGGTGGAAGCGGCCGCCGGTCGCACCCTCGATCAGGTTGAGCACGTGCTCGCGGTCGCGGAAGCCCCAGAACGCCGGGGTGAGCGCGCCGACCTGCAGGCCCATCTCGCCGAGGAACAGGTAGATCGTCGCGATGCGCGACAGCTCGGTGAGGATCGTGCGGATGTACTGCGCGCGCGGCGGTGCCTCGATCTCCATGAGCATCTCGGCGCCGTGGATGAACGGGACCTCGTTCGCGAACGAGCTCAGCCAGTCGATGCGGTTGATCAGGGTCGTGATCTGCGGGTACGTGCGGAACTCGCTGAGCTTCTCGTAGCCGCGGTGCATGTACCCGATGACGGGGTCCGCGGCGACCACGCGCTCGCCGTCGAGACGCACGACCAGGCGCAGCGTCCCGTGGGTCGCGGGGTGCTGCGGGCCGAGGTTCAGGATCATGTCGCCGGTGTCGAGCTCGACCCCCACGGCCGCGTCGGCCAGGTGGCGCAGCGCGCCCGGGTCGATCTCGAAGTCCGGCATCGTGGTGGTACCGGACGTCACGTCGTCAGTGGTGCTCATCGCTCCCGCTCCTGGCCCTTCGGGCCGGGCCGCTCGGGCCCCGCTCCGCTGGTTGTGCGGCACTGGCCGTGCGGTGTCATCGCTTCGCTCATGCCTCCACCTCCGCGGTTGCTGCTTCGACGGCCGGGGCGTCCTCGCCCGGCATCGGCTCGACGTCGACGATCCCGGGCCACGGCTTCACTTCACGCGCGAGCAGCGGGAAGTCCTTGCGCAACGGGTGACCCTCGAACTCCGCCGGCAGGTACAGGTGGCGCAGGCTCGGGTGACCGTCGAACACGATCCCGTACATCTCCCAGCACTCCCGCTCGTGCCAGTCGGCGCCGGGGTAGACGGGCACCCAGCTCGCGAGGTGAGGAGACGCCTCGTCGACGTCGGCCTTGAGGGTGAGGCCCCAGTGCTTCGTGGTCGACTGGACGTACGCGAGCACCTGGAACCGACCGGCGGCCCGCCGCCAGACCGGGCGTCATCTCGCTCGGTTGCGCCGGCGTGGACGTGTCGCCGCTGTCCTCGCTGACGAGCTTCTCCGCGGGCTGCCAGTCGATGCCCGCGACGTACGAGAGGTAGTCGCAGTCCAGCGCGCGCTTCGCGTACTCGGCCGCGTGGCGCCACTCGTCGGGCCGCACCCGGATGACGAGCGTGCCGAACGAGTCGGCGGAACCGAGGATCGCGTCGCCGAGCTCACCGGTGATGCGCTCGAGCAGGTCCGCCACCACCGGGTCGAGCTCGGGCTCCGGTTCGGGCTCCGCGGCAACCTCGGCTTCGGGCTCGGCCTCGGGGGCCTCCTCGGACTCGGCCACGGCGTCGGGGGTCGGCTCGTCAGCCAATGAAGATCGGCTCCCCACGCCAACGAGCGGCGAGCTCGTCGTTGCCGATGCCCTCGTTCTGGATCCGCTCCTGCAGCATGACGACCGCCTGGAGCAGCGCCTCGGGCCGGGGCGGGCAGCCGGGGATGTAGATGTCCACCGGGATGATCTGGTCGACGCCCTTGGTCACCGAGTACGAGTCCCAGTACGGGCCGCCGCAGTTCGCGCACGAGCCCATCGAGATCACGTACTTCGGGTCCGGCATCTGCTCGTAGAGCCGCTTGATCGCCGGCGCCATCTTGTCCGTGACGGTGCCCGAGATCACCACGAGGTCGGCCTGGCGGGGGCTCGCCGGGAACGGGATGACGCCGAGGCGCATCATGTCGTAGCGCGGGCTGGCCAGCGCCGCGCCCATCTCGATCGCGCAGCACGCCAGGCCCCACTGGAACATCCACAGTGAGTACTTCCGGCTGTAATTCAGGAGCCAGGTGACGGGCTTCAGGGGCTTCTTGCCCATGACGCCCTTCTCGATCAGGCCCACCGGAGCACTCCCTTGCGCCAGGCGTAGACGAGGCCGAGAGCGAGGATGCCGATGAAGACGATCATCGAGATGAGGGCCTGGACCCCGAGCGCCTCGAGCTGGATCGCCCACGGGAAGATGAACACCGCTTCGACGTCGAACATCACGAACAGCAGCGCGTACACGTAGTAGCGCACGTTCGACTGGCCCCAGCCCCCGACCGGATCCGAGCCCGCCTCGTAGGTAACGTACTTCTCGGCCTGGGGGTGCACGGGCCGCAGCATCTTGCCCAGCAGGAGGATGCCGCCCACCATCGCCAGCGCGGCGCCCATCAGCACGGCGACCGCGAGGTACTCCCGGTAGTACTCCGTCACGCGAGCCCTCTCCACCACGAATGCGGCTGGTCCGGGCGAGTATACGTCCGCGCTTTCGCGAACCGACAAACCGGAAACCGCCCTGATTTTGCTGGCCGGACCACGCGTCGCTCGCGGTCTAGAAGATGAGCCTGGCGTCGCGGGCGAAATCGAGGATGACCGACGGCAGGATGCCGACCCAGAGGGTCATCGCGGCGCAGACGAAGAGCACCACGCCGGTCGGGACGTCGATGCTGATCGCGGGTGCCTTGCCCCGCGCCGCCTCCTCGCCTTCGGGCGCGTCGGCCTCGGAGGAGTACATGACGATGATGACCCGCAGGTAGAAGTAGGCCGAGATCGACCGAGGCGATCACGCCCGACGACCAGCAGGGAGTAGGACAGCCCCCGCTGGTCCGCGAACGCCGGGTTGTTCGCCACCGAGGCGAACACGCCCAGCTTCGCGATGAACCCGCCGGTGGGCGGGATGCCCGCCTGGGCCAGCAGGAAGAAGGCGAGGAGCCCCGCGATCAGTGGTTGTCGGGTCGCGAGGGCGCGGTAGTCCGAGATGCTGTGCCGGTCGTCGCGACGACCGATCACCGCCACGATCGCGAACGACCCGATCGTCATGAACGTGTAGACGAAGAGGTAGAAGAGGGCGGCCCGCAGTCCCTGCTTGGTGCCCGGCCTCGATCCCGATCAGGATGTAGCCGGCGTGGCTGATCGACGAGTAGGCCAGCATCCGCTTGATGTCGGTCTGCACCAGGGCGCACGAAGCTGCCGACCAGCAGGGTGAGGATCGCCAGCGCCCAGATCGCCGGGCGCCAGTCGGCCTGAGTAGCCGTCGAACGCGGTGAGCAGGACCCGCAGGAGCGCCGCGAACCCCGCGGCCTTGGTGGCCGAGGACATGAACGCGGTGACCGGCGTCGGTGATCCCTCGTAGACGTCCGGCGTCCACATGTGGAACGGGACCGCGCCGATCTTGAAGCCGAGCCCGACCAGCAGGAGCATCAGGCCGGCGAGCAGCGTGCCGCTGTCCACCAGCGAGACGTTTGCCAGGAACGTGGCGATGCCCGACAGCGACGTGGTGCCGGTCGCGCCGTAGACCAGCGCGATGCCGTAGAGGAAGACCGCGGAGGAGAACGCACCGAGCACGAAGTACTTCATGCCGGCCTCGAGCGAGCGGCGCCGGTTCCGGTCGTAGGCCGCGAGCACGTAGAGCGGGATCGACAGCGCCTCGAGCGCCACGAAGATCACGATCAGGTCGTTCGCCGTGGTCATGACGAGCATGCCGGCCGCGGAGAAGAGCAGGAGCGCCAGGTACTCGGGCCGGGACGCGATGCCGCGGCGCTCCAGGTACTCGCTCGAGAGGAGGAGGACCATCAGCGCGGCGGCGAGCACGACGGTGCCGAGGAACACCGAGAACCCGTCGATCGCCGACCATCTTCGAGAGGGTCAGGTACGGGCCGCTGTCGTGGATGTTGTGCCAGAGCCGCCAGAGGAAGTAGCCCGACGACGCGATGCCGACGGCCGCCACGCGCGACGGCGGCGTCGTAGACCGCGCGAGTCGCGACGGAAGACCGCCTTCAGCATGATGATGATCAACGCGGCCGCGACCAGGCAGATGACGGGCGCGATGCCGGTCCAGTTGATGCCGGGCGTCTGGACCGCGGCGATCATGGCTGGGTCCCGCGGTGCGTTCGCGCCGCGCTCGGCCAGGTGGTGGACCTGGTCCTGCTTCGGCTGCTTGTAGTCCGTCTTCTCCTTGAAGTTCGCGATGACCCGCTCGACCGTCGGCTCGACCCGGTCGATCACCGGCTTCGGGTAGATGCCGATGAAGAGGCTGATGGCGAGCAGCGGCACGACGACCGCGATCTCGCGGATCGAGACGTCCTTCAGCGTGGCGTTCTCACCCTTCGGCACGCCGGTGAACACCCGCTGGAACATCCAGAGCATGTAGACCGCGGCCAGGATCACGCCGGCCGTGGCGACGATCGCCCACCACCGGTGGGCCAGGAACGCACCGACGAGGGCGAGGAACTCGCCGACGAAGCCGGAGAACCCGGGCAGCCCGATGCCGGCGAACGTCGCGATGAGGAAGAGCCCGGTGAGCACCGGCGCGGACTTCCAGATCCCGCCGAACTCGCGAGATCTCGCGGGTGTGCCGGCGTTCGTAGAGCATCCCGACGACGAGGAAGAGGCTGCCGGTGGTGAGCGGGTGGCTGAGCATGTTGAACGCTCGCGCCGTCGAGCCCGAAGATCGTCAGCGAGAAGATGCCCAGCAGGATGAAGCCCATGTGCGCGACCGACGAGAACGCGATGACCCGTTTGATGTCGGTCTGCATGGCCGCGACGATCGACCCGTAGATGATCCCGATCACCGCCAGGGTCATGATCAGCGGCGCGAAGTACACCGAGGCCTTCGGGAACAGCTCGAACGAGAAGCGCAGGAACCCGTACGCGCCCATCTTCAGGATGACGCCGGCCAGCACGACCGATCCCGCGGTCGGCGCCTCGGTGTGCACGTCGGCGAGCCACGTGTGGAACGGGAACAGCGGCGCCTTGATCGCGAACGCGATCATGAACCCGAGGAACAGCAGCTTCTCGGTGCTCGACGCGAGGCCGTTCCAGTCTGCGAGCACCCGGTAGTCGAACGTGAGGTGACCGGTCGCGTTCTGGTGCAGGAAGCCGAGCACCAGGATCGACGCGAGCAGGAACGCGGATCCGAACATCGTGTAGATGACGAACTTGATCGACGCGTACTCCCGGCGCTTGCTGCCCCACCCGGAGATGAGGAAGTACATCGGGACGAGCATCGCCTCCCAGAACACGAAGAAGCAGATGAGGTCGAGGGAGAGGAAGATCCCCATGATGACGCCCTCGAGCAGCAGGAACCAGAACGTGTACGCCTTCACCCGGATGTCCTGCTTCGCGGCGGCGAGCAGGCCGATCGGGAACAGCAGCGCGGTGATCGCGACCATGAAGATGCTGAAGCCGTCGACGCCGACGATGTAGCCGACGCCGAGCGCGTCGAACCAGCGGTTGTGCTCGACGAACTGGAACGTGCGCACGCCGGTCTGGAAGTCCCAGAGCAGCCAGCCCGCGAAGCCGAGCGTCGCCGACCGACGTCAGATAGCCGACCGCCGGGCGATCTCGGGCCGGCGTGCCGGGGTGAAGAGCACGATGATCGCGCCGATGATCGGCGTGACGATGAGCGCCGTGAGGATCGGGAAGCCGTTCATCTAGAAGCCCGCTCGGGCCAGGCGCGTAGAGCATGCAGGAGCACGACGCCGAGCACGATCCCGAGCGTGTACTGGCGCACGAGCCCGGTCTGCGTCTTGCGCAGACCGTGTGCGGCGCCGCGCACGAGCCGGGCGATGCCGTTCACCGCGCCGTCGATGATGCCGAGGTCGAAGGTCGTCGCCAGCCAGTGCGCGCCGGCCCGCAGCGGGCCCGCCGACCAGCCGGGCGATCCCCTCGTCGTAGTAGTACGCGTGACCGAACAGCTTGCCGAACGGCCCGAGCCGGCTTGTCGAGTGGGTCGACCTCGGGATCGGCGAGGCCGCGCCGGTACATCGTCCACGCGAAGAAGATGCCGACGCACGCGATCGTGACGGAGACGACGTCGAGCGTCGCCCCCTGGACGAACGAGCTCGCGCCCGGCTCGGTGACGCCGCGGAACACCGGGTCGAGCCAGTCGGTGAGGAACTCGAAGTTGGTGAACGGCAGGTTGATGAACCCGATCACCGCGGCCAGCACCGCGAGGATGATCGACGGGAGGACCATCGTCCACGGCATCTCGTGCGGATCGTGGATGAGCCTCGCCGGGGCGGGTGGGTTGCCGTAGTCGACGGTCGGCGAGATCGGCGAGATCTCGTGGATGCCGTGGTCGTCGTGGGCTTCCACTGCCGCGTGCGCCATCGCCGGTGCCTCGGCCGGCGCGGCTTCGCTTCCTCGCCACCAACGACCGGGTTCGCGCCGAGCGCGGCGCGGAACCGCTCGTTGCCGAAGAACGTCAGCAGCGTCTCGCGGGTCATGTAGATCGCCGTGATCGCGGCGGCCGCCACCGCGATGATCCACAGGATGTAGTCGCTCGAGAAGAAGCTGTCCGAGATGATCTCGTCCTTGGCGAAGAAGCCGGAAGTGGTGGGATGCCGCTGATCGCGAGGAACGCGAGCGACGAACGCGAACGCAGTGAACGGCATGAGCTTTCGCAGCCCGCCCATTCTTCGCAGGTCCTGGTTGTCCTCGTTGCCGTGGATCACCGAACCGGCGCCGAGGAAGAGCGTGCCCTTGTAGCAAGCGTGTGCGAGCACCATGAACACCGCGGCCTGGTACGCGTGCAGACCGCAGGCGAGGAACATGTAGCCGAGCTGGCTGATCGTCGAGTACGCCAGCACCTTCTTGATGTCGGGCTGGACGAGCGCGGCGGTGCCGGCGAGCAGCGCGGTGATCGCCCCGACCCACGCCACGACAGTGAGCGCGTCGCCGCTGGCGTCGAAGAACAGGTGCGCGCGGCAGACCAGGTAGATGCCCGCGGTGACCATCGTCGCCGCGTGGATGAGCGCGGAGACCGGGGTGGGGCCCTCCATGGCGTCGGGCAGCCAGATGTGCAACGGGATCTGCGCGCTCTTGCCGACGCAGCCGACGAAGAGCAGCACCGCGATCGCCGTGACCGTGGTGTGCGGGATGCCGGTCTTCAGGGCCGGGGCGATCCTCGAGTAGTCGAGGCTCCCGACGCTCGAGATGATGAAGAACATCGCGATCATGAACCCGAAGTCGCCGACCCGGTTGGCGACGAATGCCTTCTTGCCCGCGACCGCCGCCCGATCCCGCTCGAACCAGTGCGAGATGAGCAGGTAGGAGCAGAGCCCGACTCCTTCCCAACCCAGGAAGGTCACGAGGAAGCTGCTGCCCAGGACGAGGATGAGCATCGACGCCGCGAACAGGTTGAGATAGGCGAAGAAGCGGGTGAAGCGCGGGTCGCCCTTCATGTAGCCGATGGCGTACAGGTGGATGAGCGAGCCGACGCCGGTGACCAGCATGATCCACGTCACCGAGAGCGGGTCGGTGAGGAATCCGATGTTCACCCGCAACGCGCCGGCCGGGAACCAGGTGAAGAGGTTCACCGTGTTGCTGCGCGCGTTGTCCGGCAGGCTGAGCATCGCCGCGAACATCACGACCGACCAGACGAACGCGAGCCCGAGGAGTCCTGCCGCGATCCAGCCGGCCCGCGGCGCGCCGATGCGCTTGCCCACGAGCAGCAGCAGCACCGCGCCGAACAGCGGGAGCGCGGGAACCAGCCAGACGGTGTCGAGGAGATCGCGGCGCGCTCACCAGCGGCCCCTCAGTCGATGCGCCACGTCAGCCTCTCAACAGGTCGATGTCGTCGGCGGTCGCCCCGCCCCGGCGGCGCCGGAAGATGGCCACGATGATGGCGAGCCCGACCGCGACCTCGGCGGCCGCGACGACGAGCACGAAGAACACGATCGCCTGACCGCGGATGTCGTCCAGGGTCTTCGCGAAGGTCACGAAGGTGAGGTTGACCGCGTTGAGCATGAGCTCGACGCACATGAACATCACCAGGACGTTGCGGCGGATGAGCAGCCCGACCGCGCCGATGGTGAAGAGCACGGCCGCGAACGTGAGGTAGTAGGAGTCGGTGAGGTGCACCGAGGCGAGGCTCATGGCGTCGTCACCTCGCTCGTGGACTCGGGGCCCGGCGAGTCACTGGCCGTGGTGTCGTCGTCGTCCCGCTCGAGCTCGTACTCCTGCTCGGGCGCCGAGACCGCTGCGCCGGGCGAGCACCACGCCACCGACCACGGCGACGACGAGCAGGATCGCCGTGACTTCGAACGGCCAGAGGAACGTCGTGAACAGCGATCGCGCGACCCGCTCGACGTTGCCGCCCGGGCCCGAGCTCAGCCCCGGGCCGCTCGAGCTCCCGGTCGCCCAGTGGTGCCCGGCGAGGAAGAGCACCTCGGCGAGGGCGATCACCCCGAGCACGATCGCGGCGGGCCGCTGACCCCGGATCGGGTCGTGCGATGGACTCGCTCTTGTCGACCCCGAGCAACATGATCACGAACAGGAACAGGACGACGATCGCGCCGGCGTAGACGATGATCTGCACCGCGGCGAGCAGCTGCGCGTCCTGGAGCAGGAACATCACCGCGATCGCGATCAGCACGGTGACGAGCGAGCAGCGCGGAGTGCACCGGGTTGCGCGCCGAGCACCATGCCGATCGCGGCAACCAGCGCGACGGCCGCCATGATGAAGAAGATCACGAACTCGGCCATCAGCTTTCCGACTTCTTCCGGCGCTGACCCTGCTCGGGCTGGCGGTAGCCGAAGCCGAGCTCGCTCGACCAGACGATCCGGCCCTCGTAGGCGGCCGAGCCCGACGGCGACGTCGCCCGCATCCACGCGCTGGTCTCGTCGTCCTCACCGCCGAGCCACAGCTCCCACGGCTGGCGCTGGGCCCGCCCGTCGTCGTCCACGAGCAGCTCGTTCTTCGTGTAGATCGCGTCGGCGCGGTTCGCGAAGGAGAACTCGAACAGCTTCGTCTCGGTGATCGCCTCGGTCGGGCACGCCTCGACGCAGAGGTCGCAGTGGATGCAGCGCAGGTAGTTGATCTCGTAGACGAAGCCGTAGCGCTCACCCGGCGAGACCGGCGCGTCGGGCGGGTTGTCGGCGCCGCGCACGTAGATGCACTGCGCCGGGCACACGCCGGCGCACAGCTCGCAGCCGATGCACTTCTCCATGCCGTCGTCGTAGCGGTTGAGCACGTGCCGTCCGTGGAAGCGCTCCGCCTTCGGCCGCTTCTCCTTCGGGTAGCGGGTGGTGACCGGCTTCTTGAAGACCTGCCGGATCGTGACGCCGAAGCCGCTGAACCGACCCATCAGTAGACCTCGTCCAGGATCTCGCCTGGCTTCGGCATGCACAGCCGGAGGAACCCGAGGACGAAGATCGCTCCGAGCACCGCGGCCGGGACGACGACCAGGCGGTCCCAGTGCTCTTCACGACCGACGAGGATCACCGCCGACACCATGACCCAGAGGAACGCGAGCTCGATGAGCCACTTCCACCCGAGGTCCATCAGCTGGTCATACCGCAGGCGGGGCAGCGACGCGCGCACCCACACCGTGCCGTAGAGCAGGATCACGAGCTTCAGGAAGAACCAGAAGACCGGCATGATCCAGACGTTCACGGTGCCCGACGCGGGCAGGAAGCCGAGCGCGGGACCGGACGGGCCGCCGAGGAACAGCGTGACCGCGATCGCCGACATCGTGATCAGGTTCATGAATTCGGCCAGGAAGAAGATGCCGAACCGGATGCCGGTGTACTCGGTGTGGAAGCCACCGACGAGCTCCTGCTCGGCCTCGACGAGGTCGAACGGCGGGTGGTTCGTCTCGGCGATCGCGGCGATCAGGAAGATGAGGAACGCGACGATGGCCGGCGCCCAGTACCACTGGCTCACGAACGAGTGCCAGCTCGTCCAGGCCTGGCCGTTCACGATGCCGCGGGTCGACAGCGTCTGCGAGTAGAGGAGCACGCCGACGATCGCGAGCCCGAACGCCGCTTCGTAGGAGATGAGCTGGGCCGAGGCCCGCACCGACCCGAGCAGCGGGTACTTCGAGCCGCTCGACCAGCCCGCGAGCATCACGCCGTAGAGCCCGACGCCCGGACATCGCGAGCAAGCAGGAGCACGCCGATCGCCGGGTCGGCGAGCTGCAGGTAGGTCTCGTGACCGGCGATCGAGACCTCGCCGCCGATGGGCACGATCGAGAACGCGATGAACGCGGGGATCGCCGAGAGGTAGGGCGCGAGCTTGAAGACGAAGCTGTCGGCCTGGTCCGGAACCGACTGCTCCTTGAAGAACAGCTTGATGCCGTCGGCGAGCGACTGGAGCACGCCGAACGGACCCGCGCGCTCCGGGCCGATCCGGTTCTGCATGTCCGGCGATGACCTTGCGCAGGAACCAGATGTAGAGCAGGACGAGCACCAGCAGCAGCGCGAAGACGACGACCGTCTTGCCGATGACGATCAGCACGCACGCCACCGTCGACGCCGTTCTTGAAGAGCGGATCCGCGGCGAGGATCACTTGATCGACTCCACCCGGAGATCCGTGACGCCCGCGCTCGAGGTCCACCAGCTCGCCGACCCCGCCACCCGGCAGGTTGAACGGGAGGTACGCGGTCCCCGCCGAGATCGCGGCGTCGGCCCGCACCGCGAGCGTCGAGCGAACCGCGCGAGGACGTCACCTTGACCTCGGTCGCCGTCCTCCACCCCGATGCGATCACGATCCTGGGGATGGATCAGGAGCACCGGCTCGCCCACGAGCACGGCCAAGCGATCCGAGGCCGCGACCGCGATCCCCCCGTCGTAGAGCGTGCGACCCGTCACGAGGCGGAGAGCGTACGCGTCGCGTGCCGCGGGGTGTCGCCGGTCGGCGCCTCGCCGGAGAACCGGTGCAGCTCCGGCGGTGGGCCCTGCTCGGCCGCCGCGTCGGCCTGCGCCTCGACCGCTTCGAGCTCGGGGTCCGCTGGCGGCAGCGCGGTCTCGGAGAGACCCGGCTCGATGATCGCCGCGGCGCCGGTCCCCGAGGACGCCACGACCCCGCTGCCCTGGGCCGATGCATGGGTCTCCTCACCCGCAACCCCGGGCAGGATCGGCTCCCACGACGCGGCGGTCACGCGGGATCGCGACCGGGCCGAGCACGAGCGCATCACGGTGGTCGGCGAGCGGGAGCACGACGCCATCGGTGGCCCGGCGAGGAGCTTGGCGTCGACGCCCGCGTAGGCGGGCGCGAGTCGAGCGATCTCGTCCTGCATCTCCTCGACCGTCTCGAGGTCGAAGTCGGCGCCGAGCCGGAGCGCGAGCTCGGCGGCGATCCGCCAGTCGGGCATCGGGGTGCCGTCGGGCGAGACCTTCTGGCCGACGCGCTGCACCCGGCCCTCGAGGTTCGTGACGCTGCCGGTCTTCTCGCCCCACATCGTGACGGGCAGGAAGACGTCGGCGCGCTTGGTGCTGTCCGTGATGAAGGTGTCGATCGCGATCGTGAACCCCGCCGCGTTCAGCGCACCCTCGGCCAGCGAGTGGTCCGGGAAGTCGTCCTGCGGGTCCGTGCCGAGCAGCAGCAGCGCGTGGATGCGACCCTGTTGCGACGCGGCGAGGATGCCGGCGGCGTCGAGGCCCCGGCGCTCCGGCACCGAGCCCCAGGCGTCGCCGAACCACTCCCGGCCGGCGTCGAGGGTCACCCGGCCGGGGAGGAAGCCCGGGGTGAGGCCGAGGTCCAGCGCGCCGCGGCACGTTGCCGCGCCGCAGCGCGACGAGGAACCGCGCGTTCGGCAGCGACGCGAGCGCCGCGGCGGCCGCGCACCGTGGCGTCTGCGGACTCGGCCAGGTCACCCCGGCCGATCACCACGACGATGTTGCCCTCACGGCCTTCCAGCAGGGCGGCGGCCTGCGCCATCTCGGGGTCGCTTCGACGGCTCCCCGCCGAGTCGCGGCGGCCAGACGGTGGGCCAGGTCGCCCTGCTCGCCGGGCAGCGAGCGGATCGATGCGTTCGCGTAGCGGGTCAGGCCCCGGTCCCGGGGCGCGAGCTCGATGAGCGGGCACACCGAGCTCTTCCGCGGCCCGCTTGCACCCGCAGGTAGAGGACGGGAACCTCTTCTTTGAGGTCGAGCCCGATCACGCACGATCGCCGCGGCAGTGTCGAGGTCCGGGATCGTCGCGTCGGGCAAGCCCGAGCGCGACCTCGGCGGGGAGCCCGTCACCGAGCTGGGCGTCGACGTTGTCCGTGCCGACGACCCCCTTGGCGAAGCGGGCCCAGACGTAGGCGTCCTCGTTCGTGCCGCGCGCCGCCACCGAGCAGCGCGACCGGACTGCGGGCCGTTGAGGTCCAGCGCGCGCTGGAGGCCCTCGGCCGCGGCGTCGAGCGCCTCCGGCCACGAGCACTCGACCAGCTCGCCGCCCTTGCGCACCATCGGCTGGCGGACCGCTCCTCCGAGTGCACGCCCTCGTAGCCGAACCGACCCTTGTCGCACAGCCAGCCCTGGTTCACCGGCTCGCTGTCCACGCCGAGCAGGCGGACGAGCTGGTTCGAGCTCGACTCCGAGCGCGCCGCGGCAGTGCACCGAGCACGTCGTGCAGCTCGTCTCGACCGCGCTCAGGTCCCACGGGCGGGCCCGGAAGCGGTACGGCGTCGCGGTGAGCGCGCCGACCGGGCAGATCTGCACCGTGTTGCCCGAGAAGTACGACGTGAACGGGTCCGCCGGGTTGGTGATGACCTCGGTGTGGTTCGCCGCGCCCGCCGAAGGCGATCAGCGGGTCGCCGGCGATCTCGTCCGCGAACCGCGTGCAGCGACCGCACTGGATGCACCGCTCGCGGTCGAGCAGGACGAGGTCGCGAGATCGGGATCGGCTTCTCCCAGTGGCGCTTCTCCTCGACGAAGCGCGACTCGCCGGGGCCGAACGCGAGCGTGGTGTCCTGCAGCGGGCACTCGCCGCCGCGGTCACAGACCGGGCAGTCGAGCGGGTGGTTGATCAGGAGGAGCTCGAGGACGCCGTCCTGGGCCTGGCGGGCCGCGTCGGACCTGCGTGTGCACGACCATGCCGTCCGCGACCGACCGTCGCGCACGAGATCTGCAGGCCCCGCATGCCCTCGACCTCGACCAGGCACATCCGGCACATGCCGACCGGCTTCATGCGCTCGTGGTAACAGAAGCGCGGGATGTAGGTGCCGTGGTCCTGGGCGACCTTGATCAGGAGGTCACCGGTCTTCGCCTGCACCTCGCGGCCGTCGATCGTGACGGTCACCGATCGCCGGCGCACCGGTCGGCAGCACGTAGTCGTACGCCGACGGCCACTGGCTCATCGGCACGCCGGGCGGACGCTCGCTGGCGCTCATGCGCTCGTCACCGGGATCGTTGGGCGGGCGTCGGAGGCGTTGCACATCTCGAGGATCTCCTCGCGGAAGAAGCGGTCGAGGCTGACCACCGCCGACATCGTGCTCGGCCCCATCGCGCAGATGGTGGTCTGGGCGAACGGCGCGTTGAGCCCGGGGACGATCGTCGAGCCGAACGACAGCATCATGTCCAGGTCCTGCGGGCGGCCGAGCCCGTGCGAGATCCGGAACAGGACCTTCTCCAACCAGCTCGAGCCCTCACGGCACGGCGTGCACTTGCCACAGCTCTCGTGCGCGAAGAACTTCAGCGAGCCGCCACGCGACCAGCGCCGGGTTGGTGTCTTCGTCGAACACCATGATGGCGCCGGAGCCGAGCATCGTCTTGAGCTCCGAGCCGACGTAGTCCATGTCGAGCGGGGCATCGAGGTGCTCCGGCATCAGCCACGGCGCCGACGCGCCGCCCGGGATGAAGAACTTCATCTGCTTGCCGCCGCGCACACCACCGGCGAGCTCGTCGATCAGCTCGCGGAACGTCATGCCGAGCTCGACCTCGTAGTTGCCGGGCCGCTCGACGTGACCCGACACCGAGAAGATGCGCGTCCCGGTGGAGCGACCCACGCCGAGCTTGGCGTACTCCTCGCCGCCCATGCGGAGGATGTGCGGGCACCGTCGACATCGTCTCGACGTTGTTCACGACCGTCGGCTTCGCGTAGAGCCCCTGGACCGCGGGGAACGGCGGCTTGATGCGCGGCATCGCGCGCTCGCCCTCGAGGCTCGAGAGCAGGCCGGTCTCGTCACCGGCGATGTAGGCACCGGCGCCGCGGTGCACGACCACTTCGAGGTCGAAGCCGGAGTCGAGGATGTTCTTGCCGATGAAGCCCTTCGCGTACGCGTCGGCGACGGCCTGCTCCAGCCGCTCGATGCCGAGCGCGAACTCGCCGCGCACGTAGATGAACGCGTGTGGCGCCTCGATCGCGAACGCGGAGATGATCACGCCCTTCGACGATCTGGTGCGGGTCCCGTTCGAGGAGCATGTGGTCCTTGAACGTGGAGGGCTCGCCCTCGTCGCCGTTCACCGCGAGGTAGCGCGGGTAGATGCCCTTGGGGAGGAAGGACCACTTCTGGCCCGGTCCCGAAGCCGGCGCCGCCGCGGCCGCGCAGACCCGACGCCTTCACCTGCTCGTCCTGGATCTGCACCGGCTCCATCGCCAGCGCCTTGCGCAGCTGCTCGTAACCACCGGTCGCGAGGTAGCGGTCCATCGTCCACGAGTCTTCGGTGAACTCACGCAGTCGCTTGCGTGACGATGCGCGTCTCGGTCACTGCCATCAGGCGCGCTTCCCTCCGGACACTCCGCGGGCGACGTCGTGCACCCGATGCGGTACTCCTCGATCGTCGCGGCCGCCGACTCGTCGTCTGGCGTTGCCGTGGAACTCGTAGTTCACCTGGAACACCGGCGCGGTGTCGCACGCCGCGAGGCACTCGACCTCTTCCACCATGACGTCGTCCGCGTCGGTGTAGCGCTCGCTCAGGGACTCGTAGCAGCTCGGGGCCGCCGTTCACGAGGCACGAGACGTTGGTGCACACCGACACGACCAGGTGCTTCTTCCCGTCGCGCTTGTACATCGTGTAGAAGCTGCACGTCCCGAGCACCTGCGCGGGCTCGAGGCCGACCAGCGCGGCGACCTCGTTGATCGCGTCGGGCGAGACCCATCCGTCCTGCTCCTGCGCGAGGTGCAGCAACGGCAGCACGGCCGAGCGGGCGAACGGGTAGCGCCCGATGATCTCGTCGCGCGCGCTCGCGATTCGCATGCCGATGAACGTGCACCGGTCGACCTCGCCCATGATCGGGTCCACGCTCGAGATCGACCGCGACCGCGTCGGCCACGAGCCGATCCTCCATCATCGGCGCCATCGCACCGAGGTTGTAGAAGGACGGCCCGCGGATGTGCAGCCGTGACGGCTTCCCGGTGCCGTCCGCCACGAGGTAGCAACCGATCTCGCCGCGGGGCGACTCGATGGCGGCGTACGTCTCGCCCGCGGGGACCCGGAAGCCCTTCGGTGAACAGCTTGAAGTGATGGATGAGTGCTTCCATCGACTCGTTGATGCGGGCGCGCGGCGGGGGCGTCACCTTCTTGTCCTGGATCCGGTAGTCGCCCCGGGGCATGCGCTCCACGCACTGGCGCACGATCTTCACCGACTCCGCGATCTCGTAGAGCCGGATGCGATAGCGGTCGAAGCAGTCACCGTTCTCGGTGTAGATGACGTCGAAGTCCACCTCGTCGTACGCGAGGTACGGCTGGCGCGGTGCGCAGGTCCCACGCGAACCCGGTGGAGCGCAGCAGCGGGCCGGTCACGCCGAGCGCGAGCGCCTGCTCCGTCGTGATGACGCCGACGCCCACCATGCGCTCGAGCCAGATCGGGTTCTCGGTGAGGATCGTGTCGTAGTCCGCGATGCCGGCCTCGACGATGTCGCAGACCGCGAGCACCTCCTCCTGCCAGCCGTCGGGCAGGTCGGCCGCGATTCCCACCCGGGCGGATGAAGTTGTGGTTCATCCGCAGGCCGGTGATCAGCTCGAGCAGGCGCAGCACCTCTTCGCGCTCGCGCCAGCCGTAGAGCAGCATCGAGACCGCGCCGATGTCCATGCCGTTCGTGGCCTGGAAGAGCAGGTGCGAGCCGATGCGGCCGAGCTCCTGGAGCATCATCCGCGCCCACACCGCGCGGCGGCACCTCGACGTCGAGCAGCTGCTCGACCGCCGTCGCCCACACGAGCTCGTTGCTCAGCGGCGCCGCGTAGTCCATGCGGGTGACGTTGGTCGCCCCCTGCACGTACGTGAGCTCCTCGCCGGTCTTCTCCATGCCCGTGTGGAGGTAGCCGACCACGGGCTTGGCGCGCACGACCGTCTCGCCGTCGAGCTCCATCATGAGGCGCAGCACGCCGTGGGTCGACGGGTGCTGCGGACCCATGTTGATGATCATCGTCTGGCTCTCGCCCTCGAGCTCGGGCCAGGGCCCGCCCGTGACGACGAGGTCGTGCTGCTGGTGCAGCTCCTCGCGCTTCGTCGGTCTGGCGCTCGCTCGTCGCGCTCTCGTCCCCGCTCCACCGCTCGAGCGCTCCACGCCCCGCACTCCTGCCAGGTCGTCATCGTCCCGCTCCACTCATCGGGCCCGGGTCGCCCTTGAACGTCACCGGCACGCGCGCGGGCGAGTCGTCCTTGCGCAGCGGATGGCCCACCCAGTCGTCCGGCATGAGGATCCGCGTGAGGTCGGGGTGACCCTCGAACACGACGCCGAAGAGGTCGTAGACCTCGCGTTCGGCCAGGTTCGCGCTCTCGTAGATCGGCGCGAGGCTCGCGAGGGTGACGTCGTCCGCCGGCACCTCGGTGATGACGCGGATGCGCCGGTTGCGCGGGTGCGAGAGGTAGTTCGCCACGACCTCGTAGCGCTCCGGAGCCACCCCCGGGATCGAGAGGCGCTCGACGTCGAGCAGGTGGTCGACGGCGGTCACGTCGAGCAGCATCGTGAACTGCTGCTCGTCGCGCAAGAACATCGCGGCGTCGGCCCACTGCGCGCGGTCCACGTACACGACGGGCTGGCCGTGGGACTCGTGGAACGCCGCACCTTCGAAGTGCTCGAGCAGCGCGGCCGCGACCTCGTCCCCCGGAGGTGCGGGCGCAGCAGCCTCCGGCTCGTCGTCCTTGTGCTCGTCTTCACGAGGTGCGTCGTCGGGCATCAGTCGGGCTCGATCGCGTGGTCTACGCGGACGGGGCTTCGGTGGCCGCCGCACGCGCGACGGGCTGGGGATCGCCGGCTCGGGCAGGGGCCGTGCCGATCGGGGTGAACGCGACGCCGTCCCGCTGGACGACCTCGATGCCCGCGCCACCCGTCGGCGAGGACTTCCGGCGCTTCATCAGCTCGCCGGACTTGATCTGCTCGTGCAGCTGGAGGATGCCGTGCATCAGCGTCTCCGGCCCCGGCGGGCAGCCCGGGCACGTACACGTCCACCGGCACCACCTGGTCGACGCCCTGCACGATCGCGTAGTTGTTGAACATCCCGCCGCTGCTCGCGCACACGCCCATCGAGATGACCCACTTGGGCTCGACCATCTGGTCGTAGACCTGGCGGAGCACCGGCGCCATCTTCTGGCTCACCCGGCCGGCGACGATCATGAGGTCGGCCTGGCGCGGGCTGGCCCGGAAGACCTCCATGCCGAAGCGCGCCATGTCGTAGTGCGCGGCACCGGTGGCCATCATCTCGATCGCGCAGCACGCGAGCCCGAACGTCGCGGGGAACACCGAGTTGCGTCGGGCCCACTTCACGAGGTCCTCGAGCCGGCCCGTCGCGAAGTTGTGCGGGATCGCGTCGAGCGGCATCTACGCGGCCTCGTCTTCGCTCGCGTCCAGGTCGTCATCGGCCGGGATCCCGGTCGGCACGGCCGTCGTGCGAAGGATCGGACCGGCGACGCGACCTGCGACCTGACGCACCGGTCCCCAGTCGAGCGCGCCGACGGAGAGCAGGTACGCGAACGGCACGATCAGGATGAGCAGGAACGTACCCATCAGCGCGAGGCCGTAGCCGCCGAGCGTGCGGAAGATCGTGGTGAACGGGTAGAGGAAGATGATCTCGACGTCGAGGACGATGAACGTCAGCGCGACGAGGTAGAAGCGCACGGGGAAGCGCTCGACGGGCTCCTGCTCCGGAGACGATGCCGCACTCATAGGAGGCGGTCTTCGCCTTCGTCGGGCGCTTGTTCGTCAGCAGCTTCGAGGCGAAGAACGACGCCGCCACGAAGATCATGACCAGCACGATCATTGTGAGGATCGGCAGGTACTGCGCCACCGCTCGCTCCCCTTCGTCGACACGTCCGGACAGTTCGGGGCGAGGCTACCTCGCGGGAACCGGCCGCCCCCAAGTTCTCGGGATCGCGACCGCGGCGCGCCCGGAGCCCTACGAACGCCGCGCGGCACCGAGCCCGACCGGGGACGGGTCGGGCATGACCGCGACGAGCCGCTCGACCACCTTGTACGCCGCCTCGGCCGGGCCGATCTCGTCGGGGCGCAGCAGGTTCGCCATGATCCGCAGCACCCACTCCATGAGCGTGTGGGACTGCATCCCGACCCGGGTCAGCTCGCGCATGACCGCCGGGTTGCCGATCACCTTCACGAACGTGCGCGCCACCTTGAAGTACTCGCCGTAGCGGGCGTCGAGCTGGTCCGGGTAGCGGGCGAGCGCCAGGCCGTCGCCGGTCACCAGGGTCTCGTGGACCGCGTCGGCGACCATCCGGCCGGTCTCGTACGCGTAGGCGATGCCCTCGCCGTTGAACGGGTTGATCGACCCGGCGGCGTCGCCGGCGACGATCCAGGTGGGGCCTGCCTTCGGGGTCACGGATCCGCCCGTGGGCAGCTTGCCGCCGGTCGGGGGACCGCAGGACGTCTCCGGCGAGATGCCCCAGCGGGCCGGCGCGGTGGCGATGAAGGCGTCCATCAATTTGGTGGTGTTGACGGCCTTGAACCCGGTGTAGGTGTCCAGGAGGCCGACCCCCACGTTGATCGTCCCGTCACCAACCGGAAAGATCCACCCATATCCGGGCATGTAGTTCCCATCCCGGTCCCGCAGGTCCAGGTGGCTCTCGATCCACGGCTCGTCGTGGTACGGACTGGTGAAATAGCCGCGAATCGCCATGCCCATCGGGTACGACCGGTCCCGCTGGGTCCCGAGGGCCCGCCCGAACCGGGAATTCGCACCGTCGGCGACGACGACCACCCGGGCCCGGACCGTCTCCGTGACCCCGCTCTCGGCCCGGCGGATCGTCGCCCCGGTGACCAGCCCGCCCTCCACCAGCGGGGCGACCGCCTCGCTCGCCGGCCAGAGGGTGGCGCCGGCCTTGACCGCCCGGTCCGCGACCATCTCGTCCAGGTCCCGGCGCCGGACCACGTACCCGTGGTCGGGGAAGTCGGGGTGCCGCGGCCAACGCAGCTCGAGGGTGACGCCGTGGGCCATCGACCGGAGGCCCTCGTAGCGCTGGAACCCCTCGAGCGCCGGACGCGAGGCCCATGTCGTCGAGCTGGCGGACCGCCCGCGGCGTCAGACCGTCGCCGCAGGTCTTCTCGCGCGGGAAGCGCTTCTTGTCCACCACGAGCACCGAGTGACCGTGCTGCGCGAGCCAGAAGGCGGCCGATGCACCGGCCGGTCCGGCTCCCACGACCAACGCGTCGTAGCGTGCGCTTTCCATGGCCAGCATCGTCGCGCACAACGCTCGGCGGGAGTGCACCGGTGGCCCATTCGCCGCCTGCACTCCGATGTGTCCCTGCGCCATCTAGCGTGGTAGAGAAATACCCCACAGAGGGGCTTCGGGGAGCGCAGCCGTGGGGTGCGTGACCCGGTGCCGATGGAGGACCGAGGGCCCAATGCCCCAGCTGCTACCTGACTGGCACTTTCTCCGGCCGGCGGGCCGGTTGATCTGGTTCTCGATCATCTTCATCATCCTGCTGATCCCGGTGATCGTGATGCTCCGCCGCCCGAAGCAGGAGCAGCCCACGACCTGGGCCCAGGCGATGTTCGGCGCCTTCTACACGTTCGGCCTGATGCTGCTCGGCTACACGATCATCCCGCACGAGTACATCACCTTCTCCGACAAGTACCTGCAGTGGTCGACGGACAAGTACCTGATCAAGTCGACGACCCAGATCCCGTTCATGCACAGCTGGAACTGGCCGACGAGCATCAACCTGCAGTCCTTGCGCGACCTCATCGTCGTCGGCATCTACCTCGTGTTCTTCGCGGGCGAGATCGCGATCATCGTCAAGTGGCAGGACCGCAAGACCAAGACCGAGGAGCAGCGAAGAGAAGCCGGCGGTCGTCGGTCGTTCGCGGTTCGGTCGACCACTGAAGGCGAAGGTCTAGGGACATGGCGAGAAACGATGCCAACCCGCCGATGCCCGACTTCGCGACGGACTACCTCCTCCAGGAGGTGGACCCGAGCTTCCTCACCCAGGCGGTCAAGCCGAAGCAATTCCTCCACATCGACCAGGCCGAGTGCATCCTGTGCGAGGGCTGCGTCGACATCTGCCCCTGGAAGTGCATCCACATGGTGTCGGTCTCGGCCATCGACGAGGCCGTCGGCACCGAACAACCGGGGGAGGACCCGCACGACCATGTCGCGTTCATCGTGGACGAGGACGTGTGCACGCGGTGCGCACTCTGCGTCGACCGGTGCCCGACCGGCGTGATCATCCTCGGCAAGCTCGCTCCGCAGGTCGCAGCCGGCGACCCGCACACCCGCACCAACCGCAACGGCTACGCATACGGCGTTCGGTTCTAGCAACACCCGGTCCGGCTCGCGGCCGGACACCAGCAACGCGAAGCCCATCACGCGCACACCAAGGAGAGAGCGCTCGTGGCCAACGGCAACGGGAGCAACGGAAACGGGCACGGAGGCATCGGCGTCAAGCTGCGCGAGCGCGGCAAGAAGGTCGGTGACACCGTCGGCAACTCGCAGGTCATGACCTCGATCTTCCGGCCCGGCTCCATCTTCCGGAAGGGCTACACCGACAGCCCCCGGAACCGCTCGTACGTGATCATGAACAACGTGCTGTACCACCTGCACCCGGTGAAGGTGAAGCGGCACGCGGTGAAGGTGAGCTACACGCTCTGCCTGGGTGGGTTGAGCTTCTTCCTGTTCATCCTGCTCACCGTCACGGGCATCTTCCTGATGTTCTTCTACCGCCCGACCGAAGCGCTCGCGTGGGCGAACGTGCAGCAGCTCGAGACCGCGGTGTGGTTCGGCTCGCTGGTGCGCAACATGCACCGCTGGGGCGCGCACCTCATGGTGCTCACCGTGTTCCTGCACATGAGCCGCGTCTTCTACCACGGGGCCTACAAGGCACCGCGTGAGTTCAACTGGGTCATCGGCGTGATCCTGCTCACGCTCACCCTGCTGCTCTCGTTCACCGGCTACCTGCTGCCGTGGGACCAGCTGGCGCTCTGGGCCGTGACCGTCGGCACGAACATGATGGGCTACACGCCGGTGTTCGGTGGCCAGATCCGGTACGCACTGCTCGGTTCGAAGGAGATCAGCGGCGACACGCTGCTGCGGTGGTACACGCTGCACGTCCTGCTGCTGCCCTTCGTGATCGTGATCTTCATGGCAGTCCACTTCTGGCGAGTCCGCAAGGACGGCGGCCTCTCCGGGCCGTTGTAGGGGGAGGACGACTTCGATGCCCGAGATCCCCGAACACCTGCTGAAGCGCAGCGCCGAGCGGCGCAAGCAGCTCGGCCTGCCGACCGGCGAGGAAGGCGAAGCGGCCGAGGCCGCCGCGCCCGAAGGCGGCGAAGCGGAAGCCCCGGCCGAGGCAGGCCGCTCCGGCCGCAGCCGCGAGTGCTGACGCCGACGCGGTCACCGAGGACAAGGGTGGCGTCCCCGCCCACCTCCTCGAGCGGTCCCGGCGCCGGAAGGCGGCGCTGTCGGGCGACGCCGGCGCACCGGCGGCCGCGGCAGCCGGCGGTACCGCCACCGCGACCGCGGTCAAGGCGGCGCCGGTCCCGACGATGACCGGCCCGGGCGGCCACACCCAGCGGCTGCTGACCGTCGTGAAGTCCGGCTCGATTCAGCAGACCCGCGCCGAGGCCCAGGACAAGGTCCACACCTGGCCGCACCTGCTCGTCGTCGAGTTCGCGGCGATCCTCGCGATGACCGCGGTCCTCCTCATCTTCTCGGCGATCGTGCGCGCCCCGCTCCTCGGCCTCGCCGACGTCAACCAGACGCCGAACCCGTCGAAGGCTCCGTGGTACTTCCTCGGTCTGCAGGAGCTCCTCACGATGTTCCACCCGATGGTCGCGGGCGTGACCATCCCGGGCATGGGCATCTTCTTGCTGATCGTGGCTCCGTACATCGACAAGAACCCGTCGAACAAGCCCGAGGACCGGAAGTTCGTGATCTCGATCTTCACGATCTTCCTCATGTTCTGGGCCGTGCTCGTCATCATCGGGTCGTTCTTCCGGGGGCCGGGCTTCAACTTCGTGTTCCCCTGGAACGACGGCATCTTCTTCGAGCTGTAGGAGCAGACTTCCGTGTCCACCGCCCTCATCATCGCCATCCCGGTCCTGCTCATCCTGGCCGCCGTGATGATCATCGCCACCGGTCGCAAGCGGGCCGCCTCGGACCCCGAGGGGCGGGTCACCGGGACCCTCAGCGCGGAGACCCGCCAGACCGACCAGAGCGTCGGCGCCGCCGGGCGAGGCCGACGACGAGTCCAGCGAAGCGCGCGAGCGCGCCGATGACACCCGCAAGGCCATCGGCTCGGGCGGCGCCGCCCCCGCGACGCGGGGCTCCACCGCGGTCATGGAGCGGCCCCCCGTCGACGAGGAAGAGCTCGGGATCAGCCGCCGCCAGTTCTTCAACCGGGGGATCCTCATCACGATGGCCCTCAGCCTCGGGGCGTTCGGCGCCGCGGCGATCAGCTTCCTGTACGCCTCGTCGGCCGGCGGCTTCGGTGGCCGCATCGACGCCGGCGCCGCGCTCTCCGACATCGAGGCGTACTGGGCGAGCAAGAAGGCGCCGTTCTACGTGCCCGAGGCCCGGACCTACCTGCAGCCGTACCCGAAGGCCGACGTCAAGAAGGCCGCGAAGATCGCGCAGTACCAGAAGGTGCTGCCCGGCATGGAGCTCGGCATGGTGGCGCTGTACCAGAAGTGCGTCCACCTCGGCTGCCGGGTGCCCTGGTGCCAGCAGTCGCAATGGTTCGAGTGCCCCTGCCACGGCTCGAAGTACAACCGCGTCGGTGAGAAGCGGGGTGGCCCGGCCCCCCGCGGCCTCGACCACTGGGTCGTCAGCATCAGCGGCCAGAAGGTCGTGATCGACACCTCGGGTCTGCCCGTCACCGGCCCGCCCATCGGCACCGACACGACCGGACAGGGCGCCGAAGGCCCGTTCTGCGTCGGGTGACCCGGACCCGTCCCGCTCCCGCCCTCACAGAGCCGAAGAGGAAACCGTGATCCTGGCCCTGACCTTCCGCACCATTCTCGTGATCATCAACGTCGCCGCGGTCGCGGTGATCGCAGTGGTCATCGGGTACAAGGTGTTCAGCGTCCGGCGCGTCCCCAAGGAGAAGCCGGCCCAGAACCTCACGCCGTTCCTGGACGACGAGACGCTCGAAGGCCAGCACCTCGAGCGCGTGCTCCGCTGGACGCTGCTCTTCTCCACCATCATCGCCATCGTCCTGCCGGTGTACTGGGTGCTCGAGCCCGGCCGGCAGACGGCCGAGGCGCAGGGATTCGACGAACGGGCCGTCGCGCGCGGCGCGACGCTGTTCGCCAACGCGCAGATGCCCGCGTACGACCCGACGAAGTCGCTGCTCTGCGCGGACTGCCACGGCACGGACGCCGGGGGCGGGTCGGCCGTCTACACGATCACCCCCGACGCGATCGGTGACCTGAAGGCGCGACCGGTCTCGGTCACCTGGAAGGCGCCGGCGCTCAACACGGTGATGTACCGGTTCAACGACTGCACCGACGAAGAGGTCGCCGCCAAGGCCCCGAACTGCATCCGGACCGAGCAACAGGTCACCCAGATCATCACCTACGGGAGAGCCGGCACCCCGATGCCCGCCTGGGGCATCGAGGGCGGCGGGCCGAAGAACGACCAGGCGATCAGCGACATCGTCGCCTACCTCAAGAGCATCCAGCTCTCGCCGGCCAAGGCCAAGGCCCAGGTCCTCCAGAACGTGGCCGCGCTGAAGCTCCAGGCCAAGACCGCAGTCGCCGACGCCGAGGCCAACCTCGCGACCGCGCAGAAGGCGCTCCCGCTCGCCGAGACGCCCAAAGGCCGCGAGGCCGCCGAGCTGATCATCACCGCCGCCCAGCAGGCGATCGTGAACTCGAAGGCGTTCGAGACCCAGATCGCGAGCGCCGGCCAGGGCGAGCTGCTCTTCGACGTCAACTGCGCCCGCTGCCACACCAAGGGCTGGTCCTACAACGACCCCGCCAAGCCGACCGTGCCGCCCCCGTCACCGGCGGGCAGCGGGGCGTTCGGTCCGTCGCTGCGCGGCGGGGCGGTCCTCGAGCAGTTCCCGGGGCTGCCGGCGGACGACACCAGCACGCCGGGCTTCGAGAAGCAGTACGACTGGGTCGCGAACGGCGCGGTGGCGGAGAAGGGCTACGGCGTGCGCGGCATCTCGAGCGGCGGCATGGCGCACTTCGGGAACATCCTGTCGAAAGAACAGATCGACGCGATCATCAAGTACGAGCGGAACCTCTAGTGGGGGAGCACGCGTGAGACTCTTCGTCCTGGCCGCGGAGGCGGGGATCCCGAACCGCGACCTCTGGTACCCGACCATCCTCGGGGTGCTCGTGGTGGTGGCGGGCGTGAGCCTGTTCTGCGGCAGCGTCTACCTGCTGCTGGCCACGAACCTCGGCGCGCGCCTCGGCTTCCTCGTCGCGGCGGCCGGGCTCTCCGGCTTCATGGTGCTGCTCTCGTGCCTCTGGCTCACCACCGCGTCGCCGCTCAACACCCTCAAGGGACGCGTCCCGACCTGGAAGGCCGTGGAGTCGATCAAGGGCGGGGATCTCTCCAAGTCGAAGATCCCGGCGGTGCGCGCCATCACCAAGGCCGACGAGGTCACAGACCCGACCGAGCAGTCGAACGTGAAGGCAACGGTCGACCAGGTCGTCGTGACCCCCGCCGGCACGCCGGGGTCCACCGCCGTGGCCGCGGGCAACAAGTACACGCTCTACACCGAGTCGACGGACTACCTCGTGCCGACCTACTACGAGGTCGGGGGCGGGAACCTCTTCAGCCAGAAGACCTTCGACGTCAACGGCCAGTTCCCGCTGGTCCACATCAGCCTGCACAAGCCGCACTACGCGGTCGTGAACATCTGCCCGATCGACCAGGAGGCGCAGATCGTTCCGTTCGGCGACCCGCCGCCGACCCCGAAGTGCGACGCGTCGAAGCCCATCAACACGCTCGTGTTCGAGCGTGACCTCGGCTCGGTGCGGGTGCCGCCGTTCGTGGCGCTGTGCGCGTCGGCGATCCTGTTCACGCTCTCGCTGCTCAGCCTGCACTGGCGGGAGCGGGACCTGCAGGAGCAGGCCGCCGCCGCGCAGGCCGAGGCGGACGCCAAGGCCGGCACCGACGTCGAACGCATCCCAGAGAAGGTCTAGGAGCCTCGGATGACCCGCACCCCCGGATCCTGGATGCGCGCCACCCGCATCGCCGCGCTGGCGATGCTCGTCGTGCTCGCCAGCGGTTGCACGAACGGTCAGCTCGTCGACGCGGGTGGTGACAACGGCGCCGGTGGCCTCGCGTTCGTGCTGCTCGCGGTCTTCTTCTGGATCTTCATCGCCGCGATCTTCTACATGGACCGCGTCCGGAAGCGCCGCACGCCCGACGAGTGATCCGAGGGCCGCGGCCGGGTCAGCGGCCGCGCAGACGGTCCACGACGGGAGCGAGCGCTTCCATCGCCGGACCGAAGACCACGACGTAGGAGATCCCGAAGCGGTCGCGTCGATCGAGCAGGTCCTGCTCGATCTCGTCGTGGGTGCCGAGCAGCAGGAACGGCGACTCGGCGGCATCCTCGGGTGAGAGCTCGGCGACCCGGCGGCTCAGCTCGTCGGCCGCGCCGGCGCGGTCTTCGGTCACCGTCACCGACTGGACGAGGACGTTCAGCTCGAGGTCGCCGAACCGATCGCCGGCCGCGGCGCGCACGACCGCCAGCCGATCCTCGAGGCCCGCAGCGCGGAAGTGGCTCAGCGCGACATCCGCGCTGCCGTCGACCTGATGGAACCCCACGAAGCTGACGATGTCGGCGTGGCGGCCCGCGAGGGCGAGCACCCGGTTGCCGTTCCCGCCGATCAGCAGCGGCACGTGCGGGCGGGGCGGGTACGACCGGTGACCCGAGATCTCGTAGTGCTCACCGGAGAACTCGACCGGCTCGCCGTCGAGGAGGGCCCGCACGACCTGGACGGACTCCTCGAGGCGGCCCACCCGATCCCCGGCCGGGACGAAGGGGATTCCCACCTCGTCGTACTCCCAGCGCATGTGGCCGGCCCCGAGCCCGAGCTCGAAGCGGCCGTCCGTGAGCAGGTCCACGGTCGCCGCCTCCCGGGCCACCAGGGCCGGGTGACGGAAGTCGTTCGCGAGCACGAACGACCCCACCCGCAGCGTGGTCGTCGCGTCGGCGGCGGCCATGAGTGCCGGCACCGGGGCGAGCGAGTCGGTCAGGTGATCCGCGACCAGGAGCACGTCGTAGCCCAGCGCTTCCGCAGTGCGGGCCTGCTCCCGCCACGCCGCCCGGTCGCGCGCGTCGGCCAGGGAGACTCCGAAGCGGAACGGACGGGTCACCGGTGCGCCTCGATCGCCTAGGCCTGTGTGAGCGCGCGCGACACGTCTCCGGCGGCCTCGGTCGCGAGCACGACGGTCCGCGCGAGCTCGTCGTCGGTGTGCGCGAGGCTCACGAACATCACCTCGTAGCTGCTCGGCGCGAGGAACACCCCGCGGTCGAGCATGGCGTGGAAGAAGTGCGCGTACGCCGCGTGGTCGCCGGCCTTCGCGTCTGCGTAGCTCCGGACCGGGCTCGACGCGAAGAACAGGCCGGCCAGCGTCGCGGCGCGCGGGACCTGCACGTCGAGACCAGTGCCCGCGATCGCATCGTGCAACGCGGTCGTGAACCCGGTGACCCGGCGCTCGAGCGTCTCGTAGTCGGCGGGTTCGAGCGCGTGCAGCGCCGCGAGCCCGGCCGCGGTGGCGAGCGGGTTCCCCGAGAGGGTGCCCGCCTGGTACACGTCGCCGAGGGGCGCGAGATGGTCCATGACCTCCGCCCGGCCCCCGACCGCGGCCAGCGGAAGGCCGCCACCGATGACCTTGCCGAGGATCGTGAGGTCCGGGCGCAGGCCGAAGCGACCCTGTGCCCCGCCGGGTCCGATCCGGAACCCGGTGATCACCTCGTCACAGACGAACAGCGCGCCGTGCTCGGCACAGCGCTGGGCGAGGTGCTCGAGGAAGCCCGGATCGGGAGGGACCAGACCCATGTTGGCGGCGACCGGCTCGACCAGCGCGCCTGCGATGTCGGCGCCGTTCGCCGCGAACGCGGCGTCGAGCGCATCGATGTCGTTGAAGGGCACCACGAGCGTGTCGGCGACCGCGCCCGGGGTGACGCCCGCCGACCCCGGGAGCCCGAGCGTCGCGAGACCGCTCCCCGCGGCGACCAGCAACGCGTCGAGATGGCCGTGGTAGCAGCCGGCGAACTTCAGCACCTTGTTGCGACCGGTGAAGCCGCGGGCCAACCGCACCGCGGTCATGGTCGCTTCGGTCCCGCTCGAGACGAGGCGCACCTTTTCCACGCTCGGCATCCGCTCGGCGATCAGCTCGGCGAGCTCGACCTCGCGCTCGGTCGGCGCGCCGTACGAGGTGCCGGCCGTTGCCGCGCGCTGGATCGCCTCGACGACGCCGGGGTCGGCGTGGCCGAGGATCGACGCACCCCATGACTGCACGAAGTCGAGATAGCGGTGGCCCTCGGTGTCGTAGATGTACGCGCCCTCGGCCCGCTCGACGAAGAACGGCGTGCCGCCGACCGCGTTGAACGCCCGCACGGGGGAGCTGACGCCACCGGGGATGCGCGCGAGCGCCCGCCGGTAGAGCTCGTCGCGGCTACGCACCTGTGCGCCTCGTCACGCGTGGAGCAGCTCGGCGACATCCCGGGCGAAGTACGTGAGCACGAAGTCGGCGCCGGCCCGGCGGATCGAGAGGAGATGCTCGATCGCCACCGCCCGTCCGTCGATCCAGCCGTTCGCCGCGGCCGCCATCACCATCGCGTACTCGCCACTCACGTGGTATGCCGCGACCGGCACGTCGAACTCGTTGCGCACGGCCGAGATGACGTCGAGGTATGCCAGCGCGGGCTTCACCATCACCATGTCCGCGCCCTGCTCGATGTCCAACGCGGTCTCGGTGATCGCTTCGCGCGCGTTGGCCGCCTGCATCTGGTAGCCGCGACGGTCACCGAACGCGGGCGCGCACTCCGCCGCATCGCGGAACGGTCCGTACAGCGCGGACGCGTACTTCGCCGAGTACGCGAGGATCGCCGCGGCCGAGTAGCCCGCACCGTCGAGCGCGGCACGGATCGCGCCGACCTGCCCGTCCATCATCCCGCTCGGCGAGATGACGTCGGCGCCGGCATCGGCCTGCGCGATCGCGATGCTCGCGTAGCGCTCGAGCGTCGCGTCGTTGTCGACCTCGCCATTGCGGTCGAGGAGGCCGCAGTGCCCGTGGTCGGTGTACTCGTCGAGGCAGGTGTCCGCCATGAGCACGAGCGAGTCACCGACCTCGTCACGGAGGTGGCGCAACGCAACCTGGACCACGCCGTTGGGGTCATCCGCACCCGACCCGCGCGAGTCCTTCCGGAACGGGACGCCGAACAACATGACCCCGGGGACTCCGAGCTCGGCGAGCGCGCGGACTTCCTTGCGCAGGCTCTCCTGCGTGTGCTGCACGACGCCCGGCATCGACGCGACCGGTTCGGGATGGTCGATGCCCTCCTTCACGAAGAGCGGGGCGACGAGATCGTCGACCGAGAGCCGGGTCTCCGCGGTCAGGCGGCGCAGCGGATCGCTTCGACGCAGGCGCCGCGACCGGTGCTCCGGAAATCCCATGCCCGCAAGGCTACCTGCGGTCTGCGCTTTGTCCTAGTTCGGGGCATCGGCTCGGAGCGCGCCGAGCAGGGCCTCGACGAGCCCGTCGATCGAGTGCGGATCGGCCTCGAAGTCCACGCGCAGCCCACGCTCGACCGCGCTCCGCGACGTCACCGGACCGATCGAGACGACGCGGGGTTGCGGGTCCGCCAGCGGGCCCACGAGATCGCAGAACCCGCTCACCGTCGACGACGACGTGAACGTGATCGCGTCGACCCGGCCCGCCTGCACCCGTTCGAGCTCGTCGGGCGCGGGCACCGCGCGCACGGTCCGGTAGACGGCGAGGACGTCCACCGCGAAGCCCTTCGCCCCGAGTCCTTCGGGGAGCACGTCGCGGGCCTGCTCGGCCCGGGCCAGCAGCACCCGCGCGGGCTCGGACCCCGCCACGTCCGGGTCGGGGAAGGCCTCGAGCAGGGACTCCGCGACGAAGCGCTCGGGGACGAGGTCGGCGCGGATCCCGCGCCGCGCGAGGGCGCCGGCGGTGCCCGGCCCGATCGCCGCGACCTCGAGGTGCGCGAGCGCCCGGGCGTCGAGCCCCGCGGGCGCGAGCCCGCGATCGAAGAACGCGTCGACCCCGTTGGCCGAGGTGAGGACCAACCACGCGTAGCTCCCGAGCTCGGGCAGGACGAACTCCATCGGCTCGAGGCCGATCGTCGGGAGCTCCACCACCTCCGCGCCGAGGAGCTCGAGTCGCGTCCGCAGCACGCTGGCCTGCTCTCGCGCCCGTGTGATCACGATGGTGCGACCGAACAGCGGCCGCGACTCGAACCACGCGAGGTCGAGCGCCGCCACCTTGCCGACGACGATCGCGCTCGGCGCCCGCACGCCCGCGTCGGCAACCGTAGCGAGAGTCGCGCGGATCGTCCGTTGCGCCGGCAGGGTGCCCCAGCGCACCGCGGCCACCGGCGTGTCCGGCGGGCGACCGCCGTCGATCAGTCGCGCCGCGATGTCGGCCAGGTGCCCCGCGCCCATCAGGATCACGAGCGTGCCACCGGCGCGCGCAAGCGCCGCCCAGTCGGTGTCGGTCGTGCCCTTCGCGGGGTCTTCGTGCCCGGTCACCACCGTGACGTGGGTCGAGAGCCCGCGGTGCGTCACCGGGATGCCGGCGTACGCCGGTGCGGCGATCGCGCTCGTGATCCCGGGGACGACCTCGAAGGCGACCCCGGCGGCGGCCAGCGCCTCGGCCTCCTCACCCCCGCGGCCGAAGACGAACGGATCGCCGCCCTTCAAGCGCACGACCGTCTTGCCCGCGGCACCCCGGTCGACGAGCACCGCGTTGATCCCGTCCTGGTCCATCTCGACCGCGCCCGGTGCCTTGCCCACGTTGATCCGCTCCGCGGCGCGCGGCGCGAGGTCCACGAGCGACGGGTGAGCGAGCCGGTCGTAGACGACGACGTCCGCCTGCTCGAGCAGTGCCGCGCCGCGCCGGGTCAGCAGCCCCGGATCACCGGGACCTGCGCCCACGAGGTAGACGGTCATCCGATCTGCTCCATGTCCAGCATGCTGCGGCCGCCCTGCTCGTCGAGCAGCCGGCGGGCGATCTCCAAGCCGAGTGCCTCCGGGTCGGACCCTCGGCCCGCGATCCGCAGGACGATGCGGCCGTCGAGCGACGCCAACAGCGCTTCGAGCGTGAGCGACCCGTCCGCCTGGCGCCGCGCGAGTGCGCCGCACGGCAGGCTGCACCCGCCCCCGAGCTGCGCGAGAAAGGCGCGCTCGGCCCGGATCTCCCCGTGTGCGTCAGCGTCGTCGATCTCGGCCAGCGCGCGCTGCGCCTCGGCGTCGTCTTCGCGGCACTCGACCGCGAGCGCGCCCTGTCCCACCTGCGGCAGGAGCGTGGACGGGGCGAGCCGTTCGGTCACCCGCTCGGACATCCCGAGCCGGTCGAGTGCGGCGGCGGCGACGACGATCGCGTCGAAGCTCGCGGCGCGCTCCAACCGGGTCGGGATGTTGCCCCGCAGCTCGTCGAACGTGAGATCCGGTCGCAGCGCCGCGAGCTGCGCGCGGCGACGGACGCTGCCGGTCCCGATCCGCGCGCCGGTGGGCAGGTCGTCCAGGCGCGACCCGACGAGCGCGTCGCGCGGGTCGGCCCGCTCCGGCACCGCGGCGAAGCTCAGCCCCGCCGGCCCGATCGGCGGGAGGTCCTTCGCGGAGTGCACCGCGACGTCCGCGTCGCCGCGCAGCACTGCGTCCTGCACCTCCTTCACGAACACGCCCGTCCCACCGAGGGCGTGGATCGTCGAGGCCTTGTCACGATCCCCGAGGGTCGAGACCACGACGAGCTCGGCCGGTCGCGCGAGGAGGGCGACGATCCGTTCCGCCTGCCACCGGGCGAGTGCACTGCCCCGGGTGGCGATTCGCAACGCCCGGGTCATTCCGGGGCAGGGTCGTCCGGGATGCCGTCCGGCAGGTCGAAGAGCGCCGCGAGCGCGTCGGCGTAGAGCTCGCCGCGCGCGGTGCCGGCCGCGTCCTTGAGGCGGACGGTCGGCTCGTGGAGCAGCTTGTTCATCATGCCCTGGGTGAGAGCTTCGACCGCGTTGCGCGCGTCGGGATCGAGAACGTCGAGCTTGGCCCGGAACCGCTCGAGCTCGGCCACGCGGATCGCATCGGCGCGTTGGCGCAACGACGTCACGATCGGTGCCATCTCGCGTGCGGTGCGGTCGGTCTGGAACCGCTCGAGCTCGTCCATGATGATCGACTGGACCCGGCTGACCTCACGGCGGCGACCTTGCAGCGAGCTCTCGGTGAAGCGCTTGAGGTCGTCCATGTCGAGCAGCGTGACGCCCGGCACCTGGCGCGCGCCCGGGTCGACGTCGCGGGGCACGGCGACGTCCACGACGAGCAGGGCCGCGCCGTCCCGCCGTTCCATGACCGCCTCGATGTCCTCCCGCTCGACGTGCACCTCGGTCGAGTCCGTCGCGGTGAGCAGCACGTCGACCGACGCGAGCACGTCGGGCAGCTCACCGAGGGACACGGGCCGGCCGCCGAGCTTCGCCGCGAGGTCGACCGCGCGCGCGTGGGTGCGGTTGGCGACGACGACCTCGCCGACGCCGGCGCCGAGCAGCGAACGCCCGATCCCCTGCGCGACCTCGCCGGCGCCGAGCACGAGCACCGACCGGCCCCGCAACGAGAACATCGTCTGCTCGGCGAGCGCGACCGCGGCCGACGCGATCGACAGCGCCTGGCGACCGATCGCGGTCTCGGTCCGAGCCCGCTTGCCGACGACGAGCGCCTGGCGGAACACGCGGTCGAGCAGCTGACCGGACGCACCCTCGTGCTCGGCGAGCTGCCAGGCGTCGCGCACCTGGCCGAGGATCTCGCCCTCACCGATGATCATCGAGTCGAGACCCGCGGTCACACCGAAGAGGTGCGCCACCGCACCGTCGTCGTAGTACGTGTACAGGTGCTCGGAGAAGTCTTCCGGCTCGGCCGACGCCTGCTCGGCGAGGAACTCGAGGATGTCCGACACCGCGGCGTGGAACTTGGTGCAGCGCGGTAGATCTCGATGCGGTTGCAGGTGGAGAGCAACACCACTTCCGCGAGGTGCTCGCGCATCGCGAGGTCGTGCACCGCTTTGATCTGGCGCGAGGCCGGAACCGCGACGCGCTCGCGCATCTCGACCGGCGCAGTGCGGTGGTTGAGCCCGACCACAATCACAGACACGAGCGCAGCAGCTCCCTCGCCTCGGACTCCCGACCCTCGCGGATCAGCTCGAGGATGCCGGAATCAATCGCCGCTCGCCAATCGGAGTCCTCACTCGAGCTCCCGGTGGCGCGGATCTCCTCGCGGGCCTCGCTGAGGAGCTCCAGCAGCGTCTCGTACTCCGGTCCCATCTCGTCGCGCACGTGCTCCTTCAGGTAGGTCGCGAGCGCAGGACTTCGACCGTTGGTGCCGATGGAAACCACGATATCCCCACGTCGGACGACCGACATGAGCGTGAACGAGCAGTTCGCGGGGTCGTCGGCCGAGTTCACGAAGATGCGCCGGGCCTCGCCGGCTTCGAACGCGGCCCGGTTCACCTCGGGCACGTCGGTCGCGGTCACGACGAGCCAGGCACCCTCCACGTCCGGGGGCTCGAAGGCCCGCTCCACCAGCGTGAGCCGGCCCGCGTCGGCCCAGGCCCGCACCTCGGCCCCGGCTTCGCGAGCGACCACGACGACGTCCGCGCCGGCGGCCAGCAAGGACTCGATCTTGCGGGCGGCGATCCGCCCGGCGCCCACCACGATGCAGCGGCGACCGGCGACGAGCAGGTTCACCGGGTACCCCACCAACGAGGGTCGCGGCTCGGCGCTCCCGGTGCTCACGAGATCTTCTGCTTGGCGCGGGAGCGCTGGGGGTGCGACTGGTAGAAGGAGAGGATCTGGAGCTCGATCGCCAGATCCACCTTGCGCAGCGACACGGTGTCCGGGACCGCGACGACCGCGGGCGCGAAGTTGAGGATCGAGCAGACCCCGGCCGCGACGAGCTGGTCGGCCACCTCCTGCGCGGCCGCGGCCGGGGTGGCGATGATGCCGATCTTGATGCCGCGGTCGCGGACGACGGTCGAGAGGTCGTCCATCGACTCGATGGCCAGGTCGCCGATCTTCTCCCCGACCTTCGCCGCGTCGGCGTCCACCAGCGCGAGCACGCGGAACCCGCGGGCACCGAAGCCCCGGTAGTTGGCCAGCGCCTGGCCCAGGTTCCCGAGCCCGACGATGGCCACCGGCCAGTCTGCGGTCAACCCGAGCTCGGCGGTGATCCGGTCCACGAGGAACTCGACCTCGTAGCCGACCCCCCGGGTGCCGTAGGAGCCGAGGTAGGAGAGGTCCTTGCGGACCTTCGCCGCGTTGACGCCGGCGAGCTCGGCCAGGCGCTCGGAGGACACCGTGCCGACGTCCTGGTCCGCCGCTTCGAGGAGGGCCCGGTAGTAGAGCGGAAGCCGCGCCACGGTGGCTTCCGGGATCCGCCTCGGGCTCCCGTCTGCGCTGCCAGCAGGGCGGTCGGGCACGGTCCGCGAGGTCCTCTCGACGGGGCCCGCGTATGGGGCGGGCCGGGAGGAACACCCTACACCCGCCCTCGTGCAACTCTTCACAAGCGGCCGGCCACCAACAGGCTCGCCCCGAGCAGGGCCAGGCCCGCCCCGTAGACCCGCTCGAGGTGCACGGGATTCGTGCGCAGGGCCGTGCGAGCGCCGACGTACGAGAGGGGGATGGACGTGGCCCCGAAGATCGCGACGAGCTCCCAGTCGATGTGGCCCAGCACTGCATGGACGATCGTGCCCGGGACGGCCAGCACGGCCGCGACGGCCAGCGACGTGGCGAAGGACTGCTTGAGCGAGAGTCGCAGCACCACGACGAAGAGCGGCGCGAGCAGGAAGCCCCCGCCGTTCGCGAGCAGGCCCGAGATCACGCCCACGGCCGCGGCGACCAGGACCACGCGGGTCCGGTAGCCCCGAGGCTCCTCGGCGACCTCATGGGGATCTCCGGGTCGAACGAGGAACCGGACCCCGAGCCCCGTGAGCACGACCTCGGTCGCGACGACGAGCAGATCGCCGCCGATCCACCGGGTGGAGTAGGCGCCCAGGACCGTCGCCGGCACCCCCACCAGGAGGCACCAGCGGAACACCGTCCAGTCGATCATGCGCTCCTGCCAGTACGCGTACGACGCCGCGAGCGTCGACGGGACGGTGGCGGGGAGCGGCGAGGCCACCGCGATGATCGGCGGGATGCCGATCAGCGCGAGCAGCGGGGTGGCGATCGCGGAGCCGCCCTTGCCGAACAGTCCGCCCAGAAAGCCGACGAACGCCCCGATCAGCGCCACGGCGAGCATCGTCTCGGTGCTCATCGGATGTTGCGCAGCTCACGGGGGGATCGCACTTCGCCATTGCAACCCGGAAACTTCGCAAGGTCCAAGAGATTGTTCTGATGAAAACCATAGGCTTGCCCTATGGAGCTACGTCAGGTCGAGTACGTCGTCGGAGTGGTCGAGCACGGCGGGTTCACCCGGGCCGCGGTGGCGCTGCACGTGACCCAGCCCGCCCTGTCCGAGGGCATCGGCCGGCTCGAGGCGGAGCTGGGCGTCGAGCTGTTCCACCGGGTCGGCCGCCGCGCCGTGATCTCCGCGGCGGGAGAGGCGTTCCTCGAGCCGGCCCGCCAGCTCCTGCGCGACCGGGCCGTGCTCACCACCTCCGTCGCCGCCGTCGTGGGTCTGCAGGCCGGGCGGCTCGACCTGGTCGCGCTCCCGACCCTGGCCGTCGTGCCGCTCTCACCGCTGGTCGGCGCGTTCCGCCGGGCCCACCCGGGGGTCGTCGTGCACATCGAGCAGCCCGAGGAGGCGGCTGCGGTCACCACCCGGGTGCGCAGCGGCCGCTCGGAGATCGGCCTGGCCGAGCTGCCGATCGACGAGCCCGGCTTGGTGAGCGAGCAGCTCCTCGTCCAGGAGCTGATGGTCGTGCTGCCCCCGTCGTCCCCGCTCGTCCGGCGCCGCCGGCTCACGATGACGGACCTCTCCGCGGTCCCGCTCGTGATGACGCCACCGGGGACGCCGATGCGCCGGCTCATCGACGGGGCCTTCGACGACGCGGGCGCGACCGCGTCGCTCGCGGTCGAGACCGAGCACCGCGAGGCGATCGTGGCCCTCGTGCTCGCCGGCGCGGGCGCCAGCATCCTGCCCGCACCGCTCGCCGACGGCGCCCGGGCCTCGGGCGCGGTCACGGTCGCGCTCTCGCCCCCGTTGCGCCGGGGGGTCGGCCTCATCTGGCGCCGCGGGCCCGTCTCGCCTGCCGCCCAGGCCTTCATCACCATCGCCCGCGCGTCCCGCTGACGGGGATCCGTTCGACACCCGCTCGTCGCCGTCTCCCCGATCCCGCCCGGTCGCGACCTCGCGGCACGCACTCCTCTTCGGGTCGCTCCAGCATGCGCACTTCGTGCCCGCTCCTGCCTACGCTCCTACCCATATGGTGATCGGGCTGGCGTTCCTCGCGACGGCGGTGGCGACCCTGTTCGCGCAGGCGACGTTGGTGCGCTTCACCAAGGACCACCGGCCCCAGGACCTGGCCTGGACCCTCTCGCTCGCGATGTTCGCCCTCGCCTCGGCGTTCCTGGCGACGGGGGTCTCGACCGGCTGGGACAACGGCCTGTTCCGGCTCTTCTTCCTCTTCGGCGCGATCCTCACCGTCCCCTGGCTCGCGCTCGGCACCGTCTACCTGCTCTGGGGCAAGGAGCGCGGCCGGCGGGTGCAGTGGGGCCTCGTGCTCTTCTCGGGGCTCGCCGCCGGCGTCGCGCTCAGCGCACCGCTCGACGGTCCCATCCACGGCACCGCGATCCCCGTCGGCAGCGAGGTGTTCGGGGCGTTCCCCCGAGTGCTCGCCGCGGTCGGCAGCGGGGTGGGCGCGGTCGTGATCATCGGCGGCGCGCTCGTGGTCCGCGTGGCGCTTCGCCCGCAACCGGTCGCAGGCCGGCAACGGGCGCCGCGCCGCCGCGAACGTCCTGATCGCGCTGGGCACCCTGGTGCTCTCGAGCGGCGGCTTGATCCAGGGCTTCGCGGGCAAGGACGAAGCGTTCGTCATCACGCTCGCGTCCGGCATCGTCGTGATCTACATCGGCTTCCTCGTCGCGTCGGGGGCCGGCGCGCGGCGCGAACGGCCCGCGAGCGTCGGTACCCCCGCGCCCGCGCGCTCTTAGCCGGCGACCCGCAGCTCGCGGCGCAGGAGCTTGCCCGCCTCGTTGCGCGGGAGCGCGTCGACGATCTCGACCACCGCGGGCACCTTGTAGCGCGCGAGGTGGCGCGCGGTGTGCTCCCGCACCTGCTCGATCGTCAGGTTCGCGCCGGGTTCGAGGACCACCCACGCGGCAACCGCTTCGCCGGTGCGCGGGTTGGGGATGCCGATCACCGCCGCGTCGGCGATGTCCGGGTGGGCGAGCAGCACCTCTTCCACCTCCGCGGGGAAGACGTTGAAGCCCGAGACGATGACGAGATCCTTCTTGCGGTCGACGAGGCTGAGGTAGCCGTCGTCATCGGCGATCGCGACGTCGCCGGTGTGGAGCCAGCCGTCCACCAGGACGCGTTCGGTCGCGTCGGGGTCGCTCCAGTAGCCGGAGAAGACGTTCGGGCCCTTCACCCAGATCTCGCCCGGGTCGCCGGCGAGCACGTCTTCGCCGTCGTCGCCGACGAGTCGCACGTCGATGCCCGGCAGCGGCGGGCCGATCGACCCCCAGTGCGGCGACTCCTTGACGGCCGTGGTGCTCACGATCGGCGCGGCCTCGGTGAGCCCGTACCCCTCGTAGATCGTGATCCCGAACCGGGTCCGGAACGCCTCGGCGCGCTCGACCGAGAGCTCGGCCGCGCCCGAGACCGCGAGCCGCACCGTCGCGAAGGTCACGGGTGACGCGAGCTCGTCGGGGAGGTCGAGGAAGGCGCCGAACATGGTCGGCACCCCGGCGACGATCGTGACGCTGTGCACGCGGATCAGCTCCGCGGCGCGCGCCGGCGTCGAAGTGGTCGAGCAGCACCGATCGTCGAGCCCGGCCTGCAGCCCGACGCCGAGCCCGACGTTCAAGCCGAAGACGTGGAAGAACGGCAGGGCCGCCAAGCCCGACGTCGTCGGACCGGACCGCGAGCCCCGGATGACCCTGCACCTGACCGATGTTCGCGGCGAGGTTCCCGTGGCTGAGCATCGCCGCCCGTGGCGCGCCGGCGGTGCCCGATGTGAAGAGGAGCACCGCGAGCTCCGTCGTCGTCGCGCTCGACCTCGGCGGCGCATCGGCTCGGCCTCGCCGGGATCTGGCTCGCCGCGGACCGCGCCGGGCAGCTCGAGCAGGTCCTCGGTGCCGGGCCCGCACAGGAGCACCCGGGCCTGCACCCGCTCCGCCTGGCCGGCGAGCACCGACGCGGGCGCCAGCGGGTTCAGCGGGACCGCGACGGCACCCGCCCAGAGCGCGCCGAGGTACGCCGACACGAACGCCACGTCGTTGTGGCACGCGATCGCCACCCGGTCGCCCGGCTCGACGCCGAGCCGCGGCCAGGCCCGCCGGCGGTCATGGGCGGCCAGGCCCTCGAGCTCGGCGAACGAGACGTACCGGTCCCGCTCGATGAGCGCCACCGCTTCGGGGTTCTCCTCGGCCTGGCGGAGCAGCAACGACACCAAATTCACGGCGGGATTCTCGCAGCCTGCGGGGCCGAGCGGGAGATCTCACCCTCAGTGAGATTTCTGCTCAAGCATTTCGGCGGTACGGCCGATGCACAAAGTAACGCAATGGTGCACAAACAGGGAGGCACGGGGGACTTCTTCTCCACCGATCTCACAGGTCCGGGGTTCCGGTACGTGGGCACAGGCGGCGTGAGCACCGACGAGGCGACCCTCGTCTCCGAGGTGCTTATGGAACCAGCCTCCCAGCCCGCCCCAAGCACGTCTGCGTCTGCTGCCGGAGCCCCGTCTTCACCGCCGCGGAGTGCGCGGCCGGTCCGCACGCCACCCGGTCGTGGGCACTGGCTGCGCCCCCGGCAATTTCGGGCCCGATTCTTCGCCGATCCGGCGCCGGCCCTCAGACGCGGAAGACGAACTGCAGCACCGCCGCCCCAGGATCAGGATGAGCAGGACTGCGAGCGCGATCGTGGTTCCGGGTCTCACCGAGCACCTCCGGGTGGTGGAACGACTGTGATGCCCGAGCCGCCGTGCAGCCCGAGCTCGGCGGCGGCCGAGCGCCGATCGAGCGCCAGGGACACGAGCCCGTACGAGTCGACGAGCAGGACGAGCTCGGACGGCTTCGCCTCGGCGTACGTGCGCACCCAGCGCGCCATGCGCGCCTGACCGCCGAGGCGCAGCTCGAGCGATCCCCCGATGTCCACGCCGAGCCGCTGGAGCTCGGCCGGGATCGATGTTCAGCTGGCAATTGCCGAAGTGGTCCACCCACCACACCTCTCCGACGATCGTGCCGTCCTCCTCGGTCGGCAGCGACACCAGTCCCGGCACCATGCCGATCGGGTCGATCGCCTCACCGAGCTCGTCGAACGGGCACGCCGCGAGCGAGGTAGCCCGCCGCGGGCGCCAGGATGTCGCGACCCGGCGAAGGTCGGGCCCGGCGACGGCGAGGTGGTACTCCTCGTTCGTGAGCGACACCGCGCGGCCGGCGCCACCGATCATCGCGACCGCGGGCGCGAGCAGGCCGTTGTCCGGGCCGAGGAAGTAGCCCGTCTCGGTCTCCACCGCGATCGCGCGCCGCTCGGTGCCCACACCCGGGTCGACCACCGCGAGCACGATGCCGTCGGGCAGGTACTGCACCGCCCGCACCAGGGTCGAGCGCGCCGGCCTTGACGTCGTGGGCCGGGATGTCGTGGCTCACGTCGACGATCGTGAGCCCGGGCGCGAGGCCCAGCATCACGGCCCGGCACACCCCGGCGAACTCGTCCACGAGCCCGTAGTCGGACAGGAACGAGACGAACTTCGGGACCTCGGGCACGGCCGGAGGATACGTCGGGTCGTCGGCCGCGGCCGCAGCGGGGTGGCGGGCGCTACTGGGTGTAGCGGTCGCCGAGATAGGCGTCGACGTCGACGTCGCGGACGCGGAAGGACCGGCCCACCCGGACGGCGGGAAGGTCGCCTGCCTTGATGAGTCGGTAGACCGTCATGGTCGACACCCGCATCAGCTCTGCGACTTCCTGCACCGTCAGAAAGCGCGATGTCGAGAACGACTGCGCCACGCGGCCTGACCCCTCTCTCCGTCCGAATCGTGAGCGTATGCGCCTGGTACCCACGCTGTCGAGTGTGGCCGCTGTGGCTCAGGTGGTCTCGGTGGGAGTTGGGAGCGCGAGGAGCGGCTCGAGCGCGGTGTACGCGGCAGCCGGGCGCCGCTCGTGCATCGGGACCACCGTGACCGGCAGACCGCGGGAGGAGGCGACCCCGAGCGCGAGGGCGTCCAGGTCCGCGAGCGCGACCACCTCGATCCCGGCGCGCAGCGCGCCGCCGGCGAAGCCCCGGTCGGCGACGACGAGATCGGGAAAGGGCACGGTGAACAGCAGCTCGTCGATGGCCTCGATCCCGGGATCGGCGATGAGGACGTCGCCGTCGGTCAGCACCGCGACACCACCCAACCACCACAGCCGCAGCGACGCCCGACCCGCGGCCGCGATCGGACCCGCTTCGCCGGAGTCGAGCAGGTGCCCGCCGGCCGCGACGGTCAGGCGCGCGAAGTGCTGGTGGAGGGGGAGCAGCGACGCGGGCCGGCCGGTCGCCACCAGGATCCGACCACCTCGGCGCGCGACGTCGATGACGCGGTCCCGCGCCGCGACGAGTCCGGCCAGCAGACGATCGGGCTCGATCGAGACGGTCGGTTCGGCGCTGTTCCAGCCCCACACGTCCGCAGCCACCGTGCGGAGCTCGGGGAGGTCCGCGCCACCGAAGCGCTCGAGCCCCAGCAGCGCGACGGGATCACCGCTGACGATCCGACGCATCACCGAGTGCATCTCGGCCCGGCCGAGCCGATCATGGCGGCCCGCCACGCGTGACTTCACCACCCGCGCCCGCGGGCTCGGGCGGCGAAGCTCGCGGTGCACCGGGCGGGCCGGACGCGGCGCCGGCTCGAGGTGGGGGGGCCGGTGGGTCGCGCGCTTGCTCATCCGGGCACCCGCATCAGGTCTGGCCCAGCTCGCGGCGACCGTTCGGTCGCCGCGGTCACCGCGTTCAGCACCGCACCGCGCATCGAGCCCTGCTCGAGCGCGTGCAGCCCGGCGGCGGTCGTGCCGCCCGGGGAGGTCACCGCGGCGCGCAGCGCCTCGGGACCCTCCTCGCTCTCCACCAGCAGCGCGCCGGCGCCGAAGATCGTCTGCAGCACGAGGGTGGTCGCGACGTCGCGGGGCAGGCCGTTGAGCACGCCACCTTCGATCATCGCCTCGGCGAGCAGGAAGACGTAGGCGGGACCTGACCCCGACAGCCCCGTGACCGCGTCGAGCATCTTCTCGGGCACCCGCACGACGATCCCCACCGCGCCCAGCAACCGTTCGGCCAGCTCGAGGTCCGACTCGGTGGCGTCGGTCCCGGCCGCGATCGCGGACGCACCCCGTCCGACGACCGCCGGGGTGTTGGGCATGGCCCGGATCACCGGTCGGCCGGGCGCGGCCCGTTCGAGCTCGGCGATCGTGATCCCGGCCGCGATCGAGAGCACGAGTGCGCCTTCGGGCAGTGACGTGGCCGCGGACTCGAGCGCCGCCGACACGTGCTGGGGCTTCAACGCGACGATCACGACGTCGGCGTCGGCCACCGCCCACGCGGGGCTCGGCACGACCCGGATGCCCGGGTGCCGCTCCTCGATCTCGCGGCGGCGTTCGGGATCGATCTCGGCGACGGCGATCCCATCGGGTTCGTAGCCCGCATCGAAGAGACCGGCGACGAGGGCTCCACCCATGCGCCCACCACCGAGCAACGCGATGCGCATCACGCAGCGAGGGTACCGGCGCGCGTTGCTCGCACCCTGCCAATCACTGAGAAAAACGGGTGGGCCCGAGGAACGCTCGGCCGGCTTCGCACTTCCCCGAACGAAGCAGCTTCCTGCACCTCGGGCCGCACCCTGCCGGCACCCGTCGGCGCCGACCGGGGTCACCGTACCGACCTCGCTGCGCGAATGCAAACGGAGGCAAGACGACGATTCGGGACGGAACCGGAGTCTCTGAGGTGTCGGCCTCAGCTCGGGCGCGGGCGGTACGCGATCGCGACCGCAGCCTGGAACCAACGCTCGGTCAGCTCGAAGAGCACGCCGATGATGCGGTCGAGCTCCCCTTCGGTGAGGTGCTCGAGCGCAGTGCGGCCGGTGAGATACACGTCACCATCGGGCCCGAGCGAGAAGCGGGCCGCGTAGAGGTCGTGGTTGCGCCGCAACAGGAACTCGTTCAGCTCCGCGCGCCGTTCGTCGTTCTCGGGACTCGGCAGGAAGTACAGCTCGTAGCGCAACGTGCGTTGATGCAGGTCGAAGTAGATGGTCGCCGCGTCGCGCCCGTCGCAACCGAACCGCACGTACCAGCGCCGCAGCTCGGCGTCGTACTCGACGTGCTGCACCGACGGCTGCTCGCGCACCGGTCCCCACAAGTGAGAGTCGATCAGCGCGTGTGCGGCGTCGAGATCGGACTCCAACGGCGTCATTGACACGAGACGAGCTCGCGCGCCAGCAGGTCGGCGTAGAGCCGCCGCAGGCGCGCCGCTGTGATGCTCCACGCGTAGCGTCGCGAACGGGCTTCGGCGTTCGCGCTCATCGCCCCCGCGAGATCCGAATCCGACAGGAGCATCGACACCGGGACCGCGAAGTCGACCGGGTCCCGGCCGTCGATGAGGAACCCGGTGCTTCCGTCGTCGACGAGCGAGCGGAGGCCGCCGACGCCGGCGGCGACGACCGGCGTGCCGCACGCCGCGGCCTCGAGCGCGACGAGCCCGAAGGACTCCGTGCGGCTCGGGACCAGGCAGACGTCCGCCGCCCGGTAGAAGGTGGCCAGGCGCTCGTGGGGCTGCGGGGGGACGAAGCGGACCTGATCGAAGACGCCGAGGGAACGGGCGAGGCCGTGCAGCGCTTCCAGCTCCGCGGTGCCGGCCACGCCGCTCGGCCCACCGACCACGAGCAGGACCGCCCGCGGGTCGCCGAGCGCGGCCAGCGTCTTGACCGCGAGCCGGGCGCCCTTGAGGGGCTGGATCCGGCCGACGAAGAGCAGGGCGGGCCGGTCGTCGAGATCGAGCGCAGCGCGCGCGGCCTCCCGCGCCCCCGGGCCTCCCGGGTTGAAGATCTCGTGGTCGACCCCCGGAGGGACGATCTCGATGCGGTCGCGATCCGCGCCGTAGAGACCGACGAGCTGCTCGCGCTCGTCCGCCGTCGACGCGAGGATCAGATCCGTGCAGCTGATGGTCTCCTGCTCGACGCGCGCCCGCTGCTCGGGGTCGTCGTCCACCCCCGCGTCCGCCTTGACCCGGGCCAGCGTGTGGAACGTCGCGACCAGCGGAACGTCGAGCTCGTGCTTCATCCGGTGCCCGAGCGCGCCGGAGACCCAGTAGTTCGCGTGCAGCGCGTCGTAGCGGAGATCCTCCTGCGCGAGGTGCTCCAACGTCGCCTCGCCCAGCGGCTCGATGAGGTCGATCAGCGCGTGCTTCGGCAACGCGACGGGCGGGCCGGCATCCAGGTGCACCACGCGGAACCCGGGCTCGATCTCGACCACATCGGGCTGCCCCGGATGATCCCGGCGGGTCAGCACGTCACATTCGACCCCGGCGCGCGCCAGGGCGGACGCGAGCGCCCGCACGTACACGTTCATCCCACCACCGTCGCCCGCGCCGGGTTGCGCGAGGGGCGACGTGTGCACGCTGAGGACGGCGAGACGGCGCAAGGGCATAGCGGTCGGATCCTAACCCTGGGGTCCCACCGGCTCCCGGCCGGCCGCCGCGCCGCTCAGGCGCCGAGGTCGACCGATCCGGTCTGCTCCCGCTCGTGCTGGAAGGACCGGTAGACGTCGACCAGCGCCTGCTTCTGGCGCTCGTTGATGCTGGGGTCGGCGAGGATCCGGGCGACCAGGTCCGCATCCTCTTCCCGCTCGTCGAGGATCCCGGCCCGGACGTACAACGTCTCGGCGGAGATCCGCAGCCCCTTCGCGATCGCCTGCAGGATCTCGGCGCTCGGCTTGCGGAGGCCGCGCTCGATCTGGCTCAGGTAGGGGTTCGAGATCCCCGCGAGCTCGCTCAGCTTGCGCAACGACAGGCGGTCCCGCCGCCGCTGCTCCCGGATGAACTCGCCCAGGTCGCGCAGCCGCGACTCGACCGCGTCGGCGGCGTCCGCCGGCGTGGGCGGCACCCTCAGGCCTTCCCGACCGAGAGCCTCTGCGCGAGGTCGCGGGCGAGCGTGTCCATGACCGCGTGCAGCGCGCTGCGGTTCGCGGACACCTCGTGCTCGAGCGAACGGAGCTGCTCCAGCGTGGTCTGCAGCTCTTCGTCGGAGAGGGTTGGGAGGTTCGCGAGCGTCGCGTCCGAGATCAGCGACTCGAGGCCACGCTTGAACTCGATCTCGGATGCCGGGGTGCTCGGGTCCGAGAACCGGGTGGCCGCCGGATCCGGGCGGGGGGAGTCGTCGGCCAGGATCTTCGGCAGGGCCGCGATCAGGTCGCCGAGCGAGCCGCCGGCGCCCCGCCGGTCGACCTCGGCGTCGATGATGTCGATCCGCCCCTGGGCCAGGCGCCGGATGTAGGAGAGCTCGGTCTCGATCTCGGCGCACTCGCGGTCCATCTGGCGGACCTCGTCGATGGACCGGCCGTCGAGCCCGTCGAGATAGTCGGGGCCGAGGACCCGATCGATGCGACGCTGGTGCTGAGCCATGGTCCGGTCAGGCTACCTCGCCGATTCCGCGGTCCCGGCGAGGCTTCCGGGCTGCGATTACTCCCGGGTTCCGGGGGTACGGTCGGAGTTCCCGCCGTAAGGAGACCCCCATGCCCGTCTACTCGCTCCCCGAGCTCCCGTACGACTACGCCGCCCTCGAGCCGCACTACTCGGCCGAGGTGCTGGAGCTGCACCACGACAAGCACCACGCGGCGTACGTCACCGGCGCCAACACCGCCCTCGAGAAGCTCGACCAGGCCCGAACCTCGGACGACTTCGGCACGATCAACCAGCTGCAGAAGAACCTCGCATTCCACCTGTCCGGTCACGTCCTGCACTCGATGTTCTGGCAGAACCTCTCACCTGACGGTGGTGGCAAGCCCGAGGGTGATCTCGCGGCCGCGATCGACGACGGGTTCGGCGGCTTCGAGGGCCTGAGGAACCAGCTGACCGAATCCTCGCTCGCGGTGCAGGGCTCCGGTTGGGGCGCGCTCACCTGGGAACCGCTCGGCCAGCGCCTGATCGTCGAGCAGGTCTACGACCACCAGAGCAACGTCGGTCAGGGCGCTCCGCCGCTGCTCGTGCTCGACATGTGGGAGCACGCGTACTACCTGCAGTACAAGAACGTGAAGGCCGACTGGGTGAAGTCGTTCTGGGAGATCGTGAACTGGCCCGACGTCTCGTCGCGCTTCGAGCGGGCCCGGAAGCTCAAGCTCCTGTAACCCGAGGATCTCACCCGCCACTGACCGGAGGGAGGACGGCGACCTCGTCGCCGTCCTCCAACACGGTCGCATCACCGTCGGCCGGCTCGTCGCCGTTGATCCACACGCGCGACGACGCGAGGACCGCGACGAACTCCGCCCCGAGGCTCGCCCACGCGTCGTCCAGCAGCGCGCCCAGCGTGGCGGCGTCCAGCTCGACCGTGGATGTCCCCGCGGCTTCGCGCGCCCGGGCGAACAGCCGGAGCCGTACCGTCACCTCGGCTGGATCAACGCGAGATCTCGGCGAGGCCGTCCTTGATCACGACTTCGCCGTCCCCGTTGCGGGTCTCGAAGCCGAACACCGCGTTGCCGTCGGCTTCACCCGCACGCCAGAACGTGGTGGTGATGGTCTGACCGGGCAGCACCGGCCGTGAGAAGCGCACCGCGAGCCGCTTGAGCTTCGACGGGTCGCCGTCCGCCACGACCTGGATCGCACCCCACGACGTGAAGGCCATGGTGCAGAGGCCGTGGATGATGATCCCGGGCAGGCCCACCGACTTCGCGATCTCCGCGTCGAGGTGGATCGGCATGTTGTCACCCGACGCCTCGGCGTACCGGTAGGTCTGGTCCGGGTCCAGCTGCTGGGTGATCGTGCCGACGGGCTCGCCGGCCTTCGTCGGCCCGTCGAGCTTGTGCTTCGGTGCTTCCTCGCCCGCACTCTCGCCGTCGCTGACCCCGCGGAAGAACGAGGTCATGTACTGCTCGGCGACCAGGTCACCCGCCTGGTCGCGGGTCTCGACCTTCGCCACGACGGTGGTCCCGTTCGGCTTGACGTGGATGCCCACCGGCGCGGCGCGCGAGCTCAGCACCATGCCCGGCGTCATCTGCTTGTACAGGCGCATGTCCTGCTCGCCGTGCACCACGAGCATCAGCACCTCCGGTGGCACGACCGCGGCCATCGCGCCGGCGATCGTGTCCCAGATCGGGACGACCGCGAAGACCGGCGGCGCGACCTCGCCGCTCAGGTGCGCGGGGATCGGGTCGTTCGTCGCCGCCGCGTACGCCTTGGTGCGCTCGGCGTCGACCTTGAACTCGGGCCCCTCCGTCCACTGCCCCAGCTTCTCGATCGCGAACCCCATGGCGTGCTCCTCGTCGACGCGTTCCTCGTGGCCGACGGGATCGTACTGCGAGGGAGCGGAGGCGAGCCTGGTGCCGCTCCTACGCCTCGGGCGGGACGGTGTCCACGTTCGTCCGGGCGGCCGGCGCCGCCTCGAGCCGGGCCGGGTCGATCGGCGCGCCGGTGACCTCGTCGATCCCGTAGGTGCCGTTGTCGATGCGCTCGATCGCGGCCTCGACCTCCGCGAGCTCGACCTCGAGGTCGTCCAGGATGCCGAGATCCTTCTCCCGCTCGAACGTGGACGAGCCGGAGTCCGCGTTGTCGTACGTCGTGGCCTCGACCTCGTCGCTCGCGGACTCCTCGTCCACCTCGGTGTGCTGCTCGGAGATCAGCGCCGCGATCCGCGCCTTCTCCGCTTCGAGCTGCCGGCGTGCCGCTTCAGGATCCATGCCGGGAGATTAGCGGCGGCCGGTCAGGATTCCCCGAGGCGCAGCTCGAGCAGCTCGGCGGTGTCGACGAGGAGCGCCTCGAGCCGGGTGAGGCGGTCGGCGGGGTCGTCGAGCTCCAGGAGCCGCTGGGCATCGAGAGACCCGATCGGCGCGAGGGCGCACGCCTCGAACCCGGCGCGCACCGCGTCGTCGTCCAGGTGGACATCGCTCGGCGGCACTGACGCCCCCAGCTCGGCGGCCAGCGCGAGCACCCGACGCAGCTGCACTTCGACCGCCGACCTCGCCGCCACCGCGACCGGCGACCCGGAGGCTTCGTCCATCACCTCGACGGTCGCGAGCGGATAGGGGTCGTCCGGGAGCCACTCGTGCACCCGGAGTCGCGCCGCGCCGACCGCGACGAGCGCGTAGCGGCCATCGGTGAACTGGCTCACCTCGACGATGCGCGGCGACGGTCCCGACGGCGAACCGCGTGTCGCCGCCGCCCACCTCGGAGCCCCGTTCGATCAGCACGACACCGAACTCGGGCTCACCCGCGAGGCAGTGCTCGACCAGCGCGCGGTACCGGGGCTCGAAGACGTGCAACGGCAGCGCGGCGTGCGGGAACAGCACGGACCCGAGCGGGAACATCGGCAGGCTCCGGTGGGCCATCGGGCTCAGTTCTCGCGGGCGCGCAGCGCCTGGGCCTCGGCGCTGACCTTCGCCGCGTTCGTCCCGTCGAGATCCGCGGCCAGCGCGTCGAGCGCTGCTGCCGCCTCCTTGAACCGACCGAGGGATCCGAGCAGCGCCGCAGTCTGGCGCCGGTCCGCGAGCGGGAGCTCGGTGAACCGCAGGCGCAACCGGGCCGCCCAGACCGCGTTGACCGAGCTGCGCTCGACGTACGCGCGCTGCAGGTTGTTGAGGACGCGCAGCAGGATCGCGCGCGGTCCGGTCGGCTCGAGGAAGGTGGAGGAGAACGGCTCGTCCGGACCTTGGAGCGCGGCGAAGACCTCGCGACAGCCGTCGACGTCGAGGACGCGTCCCGCGTAGAAAGGGTCCACGAAGACTCCGGGCTGCTCGTCGACGCCGACGAGGAAGTGTCCGGGCATGCCGACGCCGTGGAGCCCGAGCCCGGTGCGCCGACCGATCTCGATCATCAGGATGCTGAGGCTGATCGGGATCCCGAGCCGCCGGTCGATGACGTCGTCGAGCAGCGAGTTGCGTGGGTCGGAGTAGTCCTCGAGGTTGCCGGCGAAGCCATCCGTGACGAACAACGCCTCGGCGAGTGCGGCGGGCGTCCGGTGCGCGACGCAGCGGCCCGCGATCTCGTCGAGGCGCACGAGCCACTCGTCGAGGTTGAGCCCGGGATGCGCGTGACCGGCGATGAGGAACGCGCCCTCATCGAGCGGGAGATCGGTCTCGGGTTGGGCCAGCAGCGCGGTGAACCGAGCGGTGGGTTCGCTCCAGGCCGCGTCACGGGATGAATCCACGGGACCGGGTCAGGTCTTCCCGGCGGCGGTGTCGGCGACGGCGCCCTTGAACTGGTCCGGGGTGAGGATCTGGGTGTCGGTCATCTGGGCGGTCTTGCCGTTGGGGCCGGTGATGAACAGCGTGGGCGTCTGGTTGACGCCCCGCTTGGACGCGTTGTCCGCCGACCTGCGCACGAATCCCTCGTAGGTCCCGGCCCGCACGCACTTCTCGAACGTGGCGAACGCGGGGCCGGTGATCCCGGCCTGTTGACCGAACGCCAGGAGCTGCTTCGTGGTCAGGAACCCGGAGTTCTCGGGACGCTGCTCGTTGTAGAGCAGATCGGCGAACGGGAAGAACTTCCCCTGGTCACCGGCGCAGACCGCCGCGGCCGCCGCCTGCACCGACTCGTCCCCGATGAACGGGAAGTACGTGTACGCGAAGCGGATCTTGCCCGTCTGGACGAGGGCGTTCACCGTGGCGTTCATGCGGTCGTGAAACGCCTTGCACGACGGGCACTGGAAGTCGGCGTACTCCTGGACCAGGACCGGCGCCGTCGCCTTGCCCTCGAGCTCGGAGTCGTTCGGGCCGAGCGCATGCTTGGGCGCGACCACCTTCAGGTTCTCGTTCTTCGAGCGACTCGACTGCACCACGACTCCGATCACGATCAGGACGACGAACACGCCGATGACCACCCACCACTGCCACTTGAGCCCGGCGCGCGACGTCGCCGCCGCGGCTCCCCGCGGTGGACGCACCCCGGAGCCGGCCGCGCGCTTCGGCGCGCCGGGCTGGGGCTTGGGCCCTCTCGGCGTTCCCGACTTCCCGGACTTCCCGGACTTCCCGGAGGCCATCAGCTGGTCATCTTTCTGTCGAGTGACAACACGGAGCTCGGACCGAGTGCGACGAAGAGCGCCAGTCCGAGCAATGCCAGATCGCGCACCATGTCTTGTGCGTACTTCGCGGCGTCGACCCCGTTCGAGGCACCACCGCCGCCGAAGCAGCCGCAGTCGATCGAGAGACCACGCGCCCACGCCGAGCCGATCATGGCGATGAACGCGACGAACAGTACCGCCGAGACCCACGCGGCCGGACGGCAGGCCAGCCCGATCAGCAGCAGCACGGCGAGCCCGAGCTCGACGAAGGGCAGACCCCACGCAATCGGCTTGACGAGGATCTCGGGGAAGATCTGGTACGCGCGCACCGCCCGCGTTCGCGACGTCCGGGTCCGCGATCTTCGCCCACCCCGCCCACGCCCATATCCCCGCGAGCACCAGCCGCGCGAGGAACGTGACGTATCCCCACCTCTCCTTCATGATCTCCGCCGGCCGATCGCCGGGCCGCGACCGAGCACCGGCCGGCGGCGGTTCCCCGTCACGATCTCCGCCGGCCGATCGCCGGGCCGCGACCGAGCACCGGCCGGCAGCGGTTCCCCGTCACCAACGCCGCCCGCGGCGGGTCAATCGGTCGGGCTTCGCATGTTCCGGCGGGTCCGGCTCAGGATGAAGCCGAGCAACGCGAGGACGATGACGACCCCCACCGCGATGGCCACGATCGCACCCGTCGAGAGCCCGTCGTCGGAGCTGGACTTCGTCGCGGTGGCCGGAGCCGACGGTGTCGCGGCATCGTCGTCCACCGGCTGGGCCCCGCCGCGGTGAGCACCGGCGCCGGGTGCTCGGGCTCGGCGCCTCCGGCCGGCGTGACCTCGATCCAGCGGACCACGGTGTTGTTGTTGTACGTCTGCAGTGCCTTGAACTGGACGGTCCTGACGTTGGCCGGGATCGTGCCGAGGCGCAGCGGGAACGCGACCGCCTGACTCCCCGTGAGCGGGCCGCCGGTCCAGGTGACGCCCGTGACTGCACCCGAGGGGCTCTTCTGCACGCTCGCGGTCCAGCCGCTGACGGCCGTCGGCATCGCGGTGTCGAGCACGGGCGACTCGGGGAAGACCAGCTCGACCTTCTCGGTGCCGGCGTTGGTCTCCTCGTTCGGCACGTGCAGCGTCGTCGAGACCACGCCGTCCGCGCCGACCTGACCGTCGCGCTCGATCTCGACGTGCGCGAACGCGGGCCCGGCCACCAACCCGACGACCCCCGTCACGATGGCGCCGACGACCGCCAGCTTGCGGATCATGGTGCTCCAGTCTCTTCGTCGCTACGAGTGGATCGGGACGGTCGCGGGTCGCGCTGGCCTCGTCGACCTGGTTGACGACGGCCTTGACCGTGAGCTGCCAGTCACCGGCGAACGGCACGGTGAACCCGCTCGACGTGTAGTGGCCGGGACCGAGGCGGATGAGGTTGACCTTGATCGGCGCGATGTTGTTCGCTGACTGGCTCATCTCCGCCGTCACGTCGACCGGGTCGGAGACCGCGCCGCTCGGCGTCAGCGTGTAGAGGTGCATCACGTTGGCGCCGCGGCTCGCGGGATCGATCGTGACGTTGAACGAGACCTGCTTCGCGTTGAGGGTCCCGATGTACGGCCCGGTGTCGAGGCCGCGGGCCGGCGCGGAGTTCACCAGGAGCGCGGTGACCGCGAGGATCACGATGCTGATCAACACCTCGAGCAGCAATGACCGGCGGAGCCGCCGTTCCGCGGTTGGCTCGTCCAGGACGTAGCCCTCGGGGTACTCCTCGTCGTCGTCCTCGTCGCCGTCGCGCCCGTCCTCACCACCGCCGCCGACCGCGAGCGTCCCGACCGCGCCACCCCCACCGAAGCCGCCACCAGGCGCGGCCGGACCGGACGTGGCCAGCGCGCCCACCGGCACCGGGGTGACGAGCAGGTCTTCGGGGATCCGCCAGCGCCGGTTCACGATGTCCCGGCTCATCGCGGCCACGACCATGAGGCCGAGGAACACGACGATCTTGATGAGCAGGAGGCGCCCGTAGTCCGTGTCGAGCAGTGCGCCGAGGCGGTCGACCTGGCGGAACGCCTGGAACACCCCGGTGACGACGATCACCCCCATGGCCACGAGCGCGTACTTCGAGTAGCGCGGCACGACGTCGCGCAGCGTCGCCTCGTCCACGCGCGGCATGAGCGCGGCAAACAGCACGACGAGCCCGCCGAGCCAGATGCCGACGCCCGCGATGTGCAACGTGTCGGCCGGCATCGCGAGGGGCACGAGCGGTCCCTGCGAGGCGTGGCCCGCGAGCCCGGGCGTGGCTGCCAACGCGAGCCCGAGCACACCGGCCACGTACGGCCACCATCGCGGGAGTGGGTGCTCGATCACCGGGCCGCGCCGCGGGAGCAGCAACCGGATCAGCGGGAGCGCGAGCAGGAGGAGGACCACCCGTCCGAGATAGACGTGACCGAACCGGGTGTGCCAGACGTCGGCCCAGAGCTTGGGGTCGAGGGCCTTGACCGGGCCGAGTGCTGCGGCGTACGGACCCTGCAGCGCGAACCCCGCGAGCGTGAAGCCGAGCGCGGAGGCCCATGCGATCCAGAGGATGCGGCGCGCGCGCCGGTCGGCCCGGCCCGTCCGCCAGACGTAGGCCAGGAATGCGGCCGCCCCGAGCAACACCGCGAGGCCGGCGAACGCACCGAACCACGCGATGGCGAACAGCACCCCCACCGCCGCGCTGCCACCCTCGTCCGTGAGCAGGCGCGCCGCGAGCCCCTGCGCCTGCTTCGTGGTCGTCGCCGACGTCCCCACCGTGAAGGTGAACGCGCCGCGCACCGGATGCGAGTCCGCCGAGATGACCCGCCACGTGACGACGTAGGTGCCGTCGGCGAGCGTCGGGGTGGAGACGCTCACCTCGCTGCCCTTGCCCCCGGGATGCTCCGGAGCTCCCACATCGACGCGCTCGGCCCGGGAGTCGAACACCCGGATCGCACCGAGGGTGGCCTCCACCGGCTCGCCGAACGTCAGGGTGATGGCCTTCGGCGAGTGCGCCACGGTGGCTCCCGCCCCGGGGCTCGTCCCCTCGAGCACCGCGTGCGCGAACGCGGGGACGGCCCAGACGCCGACGATCACGAACGCGAGGACGGCCACTGCGAGGACTCGCCGCATCGACCGCATTCAGCTCCCCCCGCTCATCGCTCGCGCTGCCCGCCCGCGCAACGTACCCGCCATGGCCTGCACTGCCAACGTCCCTTGGTCGTCCGTCGCCGTCGTTTGGTTCCCGAATTTCTTCAAGCTCCCGACCTCTGCTCGGGGAGGACCGACCAGTATCGTCGACGAACGTGGACGAGCTCGCGCGACGGCTGGTGACCGCCCCGTTCCGGGGTCTACGGGCCCGGTCCTCTCGGCTCGTGCCGGTGCCCGCCACCCACGCCCCATGACCCGACGCGCGCTCACGCGCCGCGGCCGCGGCCGCGGCACTCGCGCTCGGCTTCGTCGTCGTCACTGCCGCCCCCGCGTCGGCCCACGGCGTCGGTGGGTTGCAACCCAGCAACTACACGACGACGGTCCGCGGCATCGTGCCACCGGTGCCCGGACTGCACGCCCGCGCGGTCGACCTCGGCACGAGCATCGAGCTGCGCAACGACACCCGCCACGAGGTGATCGTGCTCGGCTACCAGAACGAGCCGTACCTGCGCATCGGGCCCGGCGGGGTCTGGCGCAACCAGCGATCCCCGGCGGTCTTCCTCAACCGCACGGCCATCCCGACGATCTCCGCGCCTCCGGGCCAGTACGACGCCAAGGCCGCCCCGCAGTGGCAGAAGATCTCGGACACGCCCGTCACCATCTGGCACGACCACCGGAGCCACTGGATGGGCGGTGCCGATCCGCCCGAGGTCCAGCGCGATCCCGGGCGCAGCCACGTCGTGATCCGGGACTGGAAGGTCCCGTTGCGCGACGGCGACCGGATGCTCGCGGTGACCGGCAACGCGGTGTGGGTGCCGGGCCCGTCACCGTGGCCGTGGATCATCGGCGCGATCGCGCTGGCCGCACTCCTGGTGGCGCTGGCGCGGACCCGGCGCTGGGTCGGTGTCATCCAGATCGCGCTCGCGGTGCTCATCGTGAGTGAGACCATCCACGTCGTCGGCGCGTGGCAGGCGACCACCGCGTCGGTCGGGAGCCGGACGGTCTCCAGCATCTACTCGATCGGCGGCATCATCGTCTGCGTCGTGGCGCTGATCTGGATGCGCCGGCGCGATCCCTGGGCGGCCACTCCCACGGTCCTGATCGCCGGACTGTTCGTCCTCATCGCGGGCGGGCTCGCAGACGTCACCGCGCTGACCCGCTCGCAGATCCCGACCACGTTGCCGGATGCCCTCGCCCGGCTCACCGTCACCCTCGCGCTCGGCCTGGGGACCGGGCTCGTCATCGCGGCGGGCGCACGACTCGCGCGCGCCACCGGCGCCCCGGCGCGCCCGGCCCACCGAAGCGGTGCCGACACCCGCGCTCTGACCACAGCACCCACCCGAACCTGCGGTCACCACCGCGCTTGGGCCAGGCTGGGGGGATGCCGACGATCTTCACTCGCATCATCGAGGGCGAGCTCCCGGGGACGTTCGTCTGGCGCGACGACGTGTGCGTCGCGTTCCTCTCGATCGCACCGCTGAAACCCGGCCACACGCTCGTCGTGCCCCGCGCCGAGGTGGACCACTGGATCGACCTGGAGCCCGAGGTCAACGCGCACCTCATGCGCGTGGCCCAGGAGCTCGGCTCCGCGCCAGCAGCGCGCGTTCTCGCCGGCCCGGGTGGGGCTGATGATCGCCGGGCTCGAAGTGCCCCACGTGCATCTCCACGTCGTGCCCATCGACGGCATGCACGATCTCGACTTCGGCAACGCGGGTGAAGCCAGCCCCGAGGCGCTCGCCGACGCCGCGGCGAAGCTCCGGAGCGCGCTGCGCGCACGCGGGCGCGACCGGGGTGGCGGAGTAGATGCGCCTCGAGGGGGAGCTCGCGCTCGTGACCGGCTCCACGTCCGGCATCGGCCGCGCAATCGCGCGGCGTTTCGCCGCCGAAGGCGCGCTCGTGGCCGTGCACGGGCGCGATCCAGACCCGCGGCGACGCCGTGGTGCGGGAGATCCGGGACGCGGGCGGCCACGCGGTGTTCGTCGCGGCGGACCTCTCCGAAGAAGCGGCCTGCGACGCCGTGGTGGACGGTGCGGCACTTGCCCTGGGCGGTCTCACGATCCTGGTGAACAACGCCGTCGCGACCGTCGTCGACGAGACGGACGGGCCGGTGACCGAGCTCACGACGAGCGGCGTGGGAGGCGAGCCTGCGGGTGAACCTCACCGCACCGTTCTGGCTGAGCCGGCGGGCGATCCCGCACATGATCGACGCGGGGCACGGCGCGATCGTCAACATCTCGAGCCGCCAGGCCGAGCGGTCGTCGCCCGGCCTCACCGCGTACGCCGCATCCAAGTCCGGGCTGAACGGACTCACCCGGGCCATCGCCGTGGACTACGCGCGCGTCGGCATCCGGTGCAACACGATCAGTCCCGGGTACATCGTCAACGAGCGGCGGGACGCGGCGATGGACGCGGCGACCCGCGCCCGTCGGGAGTCCCAGCACCTGACCCGGCTCGGTGTCGCCGACGACGTCGCCTACGCCGCGGTGTACCTCGCGAGCCCGAGAGCGGCTTCGTGACCGGCATCAACCTCCCGCTCGACGGCGGCAGCAGCGCCGCCCGCGGCCTCGTGCTCGGGTGAGCACTCCGACGGCGCCGCGGACCGCGTCTCGGTCAGCGCGATCTGCACCTTCGACTGGTCACTCGAGGAAGACCTCGCGTTCTACGCCGCGCACGGCATCACGAACGTGGGCATCTCGCTGGTGAAGCTCGAACGTCACGGCTGGGTCGAGGGCTCGCGCACGGCGTCCGCGACGCGGGACTGCGGGTGAGCAACCTGATCGGTCTCGGCCCGTTCCACCTCGCCCACCCGGACAGATGGGGCAGCAGCGGGAGCGGCTGATGCATGCGCTCGACGCCGGGGTGACGGTGGGCGCCGAATGCCTCGTCGTCACCACCGGTCCCGCCGGCCCACTGAGCTGGGAAGCGGCCGCCGACGCGCTCGAGGAAGCACTCGCGCCGGTGCTCGGTGAGGCCCGCTCCGCGGTCGCTCCCGTTCGCGCTCGAGCACACCAACTCGCTGCGGGTCGACGTCGGGTTCGTGCACACCCTGGCCGACGTCGTGGACCTCGCCCGCCGCCTCGACGTCGGCGTCTGCATGGAGATCAACGCGTGCTGGGCCGAACGGGGGCTCGGAGCCGACGATCGCGGCGGCGTGGACCGGATCCGGCTCGTACAGGTCAGCGACTTCGCGGTCGGGACGCTCTCGACCCCGAACCGGCTGGTCCCCGGCGACGGCGACATCCCGCTCGCGCGCATCATCGGCGAGGTGCTCGACGCCGGCTACGCACGGCTGCTTCGACCTCGAGCTCATCGGCCCCGCGATCGAGGCCGAGGGCTACCAGCGTCGGCGGTGTCCCCGGCGGCCGTCGACCGCCTCCGCCGGAGCCGCTCAGCCCGACCAGGTGACGGGCCGTAGTGGAAGCCGCTGGTCGCGAGCCGGTGGCTCGTCGCCGCGCTCGTCGCCGCCCGGCCACATCGTCAGCCTGCAGCTCGGCGGGGAAGTAGGTCTCGGCGAGGGCTCGAGCCGGAGGTACGCGAGCGGCGCCGTCCTCGGTGGCCCGGGCGCCCGGCCGCATCGAGCGTGGCGAGCACGGACGCCCGGATCGGTTCGGCCAGGTACTGCCAGACGATCGAGTGGAACACGACCGTCGTGACCCCCGGGACCGACCCGGCCAGCTGCTCGGCCGAGCCAGTTCTCGATGTTCGCCCGGGCGACGTCGACGGGGAACCCGCGCGGCGATGTCGAGCGACGGCGCGGAGCCGGTCGAGCCGGTGCTGCTGATCGGGCCAGATGTACGAGAGCAGCGTCGAGCACGGCCTCCGGCTGCGATGCGTCGATCGGATCGTGGTCGCAACCGGCACGTGACGCGATCGACGCCGTTGCTCCGAGCGGCGGCGTCGCGTCCGGCCAGAGGTCGTCGAAGCGGACCGCCGACCCCGGGTCACCCCAACCGACGCCGCCCTGCTCGTAGCGGTAGCGGTCGACGCGGAGGTTGAGGCCGGCACTGGCGCCGAGCTCGAGCAGGCGCAACGGGAGGCCGGTCGACGTCCGCGACGTCGAGGAACCCGGGGACCAGTGACGCCGACCGGCCGACTTCGTTGGTCTGCGGCTGGCCGGGCCAACGCATCGAGCACCTCGGGCGGCCGGGTCGCCACCAGGTCGCGGAAGTGCCACCACACGGACAGCGGCGTCCCCGTCACCACCGGTCGACGGGTAGTGCCGGGCGAGCTCAGGGACGGTTCCGGCCAGCACCATCCGGTGCACACCACCGAGCAGTCGCAGACGCGACGCGTCGTCGAACCGCAAACCCGCGCGGGACTCGAGGATGTCCCAGACCGGTCCACCCGTCTCGACGTCCTCGGCCATGCTTCGCTCGAGCTCCGCGTAGAACGGCGAACCGATCTCGCCCAGGCCGACGGCCTCCAGCCGGAGGTACTCGGCCAGCGTGGTCCGGTCGCCCTGGGTCATGCCCACATGAACGCGCCGCCGTCGGCCATGAAGGTGTGGCCGGTGAGGTAGCGGCATGCGTCGGAGCAGAGGAACCACGCCAGCGGTCCGATGTCGAGCTCGGGATCACCCTGGCGGCCCATCGGGCAGTTCTCGATGAAGATCCGGTAGCCCTCGCTCTGCTTGCCGGCGTCACCGTGATGGTCCGCGGCGGCCGGTGCGATGCAGTTCACGACGATCCCGTCCGGCGCCCACTCCCGCGCCGCGGTGCGAGTGAGCGCGCGCACCGCCTCCTTCGACGCGTTGTACGCGCCGAAGCCCTTGCCGCCGGTGATCCCCATCGACGACGCGAAGTTCACGATGCGCCCCCAGCCCTGGTCGCGCATGTGCGGGTACACCGCCTGCATCGCCCACAGCGATCCCTTGACCCCGGAGTCGTAGAAGACGTCGAGGTCGTCACCGCTCACCTCGGCCATCGGCGAGAGCGCGCGGAAGGTCTGCGCGTTGTTGATGAGCCCGTCGACCCGGCCGAACCGGTCGACGGTCGCCGCGACCATCGCCTCGATCTCGTCACGCTCCATGATGTTGCACCGGACGCCGAGGGCCTCGACCCCGAGCCCCTCGAGCTCCGCGACGGCGGAGGTCATGAGGTCGGCCTTCCACTCCGCGACCACGACCTTCGCCCCGCCGCGGCCCAGGTGCACCGCCATGCCCTTGCCGACACCCCGGCCCGCGCCGGTGACGATGATGACCTTGTCCGCGATCGTGTGCATCGCGTTCGCCGAGTCAGTCACGCACGCTCCCTCGTTCGTCTGCGCCGAGCCGTCACGCTACCGTCCCGTGCATGAGCGGAGACCTGGCGGGACGGGTGGTCCTGGTCACTGGGGCCGCGAGCGGCATCGGGCAGGCGACCGCGGTCGAGGTCGCCGGACGCGGGGGCTCGGTGCTCGGGCTCGACCGCGACGAGCCGGGCTCGAGGCGACGACCGCGCTCGTCGCGGCGGCGGGTGGTGCGATGGAGCGCCGCGGTCGGTGATGTCGGCGACGAGGACGTCGTGGCCGGGGCCGTCGCGCCGCGGTCGGTGCGTTCAGTCGGCTCGACGGCGTCGTGACGTGCGCCGGGATCTTCGCGGGCGACGACCTCCGACCGCTCGAGAACATCGAGCTCGACACGTTCCTCTCGGTGCTGCGGGTGAACCTCGCGGGCACGTTCCTGGCGATCAAGCACGCGTTGCCCCACCTCCGGCGCGACGAGGGCGAGCACACGGGCAGCGTCGTGACCGTCGCGTCGACTGCGGCGATCCGCGGCCACGGCTTCGGCGCCGGATACACCGCGAGCAAGGGCGGCGTCGCCGCGCTGACCCGGCTCGTCGCGGTGCAGGGCGGGCCGCAGGGCATCCGGGCCAACTGCATCTGCCCGGGCGGCGTCGACACGCCGATGGCTGCCGGCAGCTGGAGCTCGGACGAAGCCCGGGCCCGGCTCAAGCGCACGGTCCCGCTCGGCTGCGTCGCCCGGGCCGAGGACATCGCCAGCGTCGCCGGCTTCCTGCTCTCGGACGACGCGCGCGCCACGTCACCGGTCAGGTCTTCGCAGTCGACGGGGGCGCCACAGTCACGTGACAGGCTGACGACACCATTCGACGAGGAGGGTGTCGTGGTCGTGATCGCGTCGTCGCTGGGGAACCGGCTCGGGCAGTTCGGAAGCGGGGACATCGCGGTGAAGATCCTGCGCACCGCGGTCGTGTACTTCGCGATCGTCGTCCTGCTCCGGATCTTCGGGAAGCGGGAGCTCGCGCAGCTGAATTCGTTCGACCTGGTCGTGCTCCTGTTGCTGAGCAACGTGGTGCAGAACGCGATCATCGGCCCGGACAACTCGCTCTGGGGTGGGTTGCTCGGCGCCGCGACCCTGCTGTTCCTCAACATGATCGTGGTGCGCGTGTCCAAGCGCTGGCCGTGGCTCGACCATCTCTTCGAGGGCAAGCAGAACACGATCGTCACGAACGGCAAGTACGACGAGCAGGAGCTCATGAGACTGGGCCTCCGCCATGGTGACGTCGAGACCGCGATCCGTCGGCAGGGCGCGGGCTCGATCCGAGAGGTCAAGCGCGCGTCGATCGAGCCCGGTGGCGCGATCGTGGTCCAGCTGAACGATGCCGACGAGAACACGACCCGGGGCGACATCGAACGGCTCGAATCCAAGCTCGACCAGCTCATCGCGAACGCCGGCTGACCGGCGCGGGGCGGAGATGATGCTCGGGCTCTTCCTGCCGCAGCTGCGGATGTCGTTCCCCACGATCCTGGAGCGGACCCTCGCCGCCGAAGCGGCCGGCTTCGACTCGGTCTGGCTCATGGACCACCTCGCCGCGCCGGCCATGCCCGAGGTGGACACGCTCGAAGGGTGGACCCTCGCCGCCGCGCTCGCGGTGCGCACCACGAGCATCCGCATCGGGCACCTGGTCACCTGCGATCCCTTCCGGCACCCGGCCGTCCTCGCCAAGATGGCGGCGACCGTCGACGTTCTCTCCGAGGGCCGGCTCGAGCTGGGGCTCGGCTGGGGCTCGGTCGAGCGCGAGCTCGAGACCTATGGCATCGGTGCCGGCCCGCCGCGCGCGCGTGCCGACCGCATGCGGGAGACGATCGAGATCCTCGACCTGATGTTCGCGGGGGAGCCGTTCGACCACGACGGTGCCGCCCACCAGCTGCACGGTGCGATCGGCCGGCCCCGCCCCCGCCAGCTGCCCCGCCCGCCCCTGCACATCGGCGGTGCCGGCCCGCAGCTCACCATGCCGATGGTGCGCGACCACGCCGACTGGTGGAACTGCCCGACCTACGCGGTCGAGCGGCTCGACGAGCTGCGCCCGCTGGCCGGCGACGCGCGGGTCTCGGTGCAGCACCCGGTCGGGCTGGCTGGCGGTCCCGCCACGCGCGACGAGACGGTCGCGCTCGCGCAGCGCCGCTTCGGCAGCTGGGGTGGTCTCGTCGCGGGCACGGCGAACGAGGTGGCCGACGCGCTCGCCGCGGAGGCCGCGTCCGGCGTCGATGGCTTCGTCATCCAGCTCACCGACTTCGGGCAGCCCGAGACCGTCGCCCAGTTCATGGAGGAAGTCGCCCCCGCGATACGCCAGGCCTAGGCACGCGTGCCGCAGCGAAAAGCCGCCGCCGGCCACCAGCCGGCCGCGGTCCGGCGATCGGCCGGCGGAGACCCTCAGGAAGTGGGGAAGCCGAGGTCGGGGCCACGAGCTGCGGGGTCGGTCCAGCGGCTCGTGACGACCTTGCCCCGCGTGTAGAAGTGGACACCCTCGGGGCCGTGCACGTGCGTGTCACCGAAGAGGCTCTGCTTCCAACCGCCGAACGAGTAGTAGGCCATCGGCACCGGGATCGGGACGTTCACCCCGACCATCCCCGCGTCGACCTCGTGCTCGAACCGTCGCGCCGCGCCGCCGTCACGGGTGAAGATCGCGACCCCGTTGCCGTACGGGTTCTCGGAGACGAGTCGCACCGCGTCGTCGTAGGTCTCGACCCGCACCACCGAGAGCACCGGCCCGAAGATCTCGTCGCGGTACAGCGCCATCGCCGGGGTGACCCGGTCGAACAGGCAGGGGCCGAGGAAGAACCCGGAGTCGGGCACGGTCGCCGCGCGCCCGTCGACGACGAGCTGCGCACCTTCGGCGAGCCCGCCGTCCACGTACCCGCGCACGCGGTCGCGGTGGCCGGCGGTCACGAGCGGTCCCATCTCCGCACCGGGCTCGTTGCCGGCGCCGATCTGCACCGCGCGGGTGCGGACCGCGATCGCCTCGACCAGGGCGTCCGCGACGTCACCGACGGCGACCACGACGGAGATCGCCATGCAGCGCTCACCAGCCGACCCATACCCGGCGCTGACCGCGGCGTCGGCCGCGTCCTCGAGGTCCGCGTCGGGCAGCACGACCATGTGGTTCTTCGCCCCGCCGAGGGCCTGCACGCGCTTGCCGTTCGCCGCCGCCGTCTCGTAGACGTGGCGCGCGACGGGCGTCGAGCCGACGAAGCTCACCGCCCGGACGTCCGGATGGGTGAGCAGGCCGTCGACCGCCTCCTTGTCCCCCTGGAGCACGGTGAACACGCCCGCGGGCAGCCCGGCTCCCGCCCAGAGCTCGGCGATCAGGAGTGACGCCGACGGGTCCCGGTCGCTCGGCTTGAGCACGAACGAGTTCCCGCAGGCGATCGCCACCGGGAACATCCACATGGGCACCATCGCGGGGAAGTTGAACGGCGTGATGCCGGCGACGACCCCGAGCGGTTGGCGGATCGAGTGGACGTCCGTCCCGGTCGACACCGATTCGGAGTACCCACCCTTCAACAGGTGGGGGATGCCACACGCGAACTCCACGACCTCTTGGCCCCGACCGACCTCGCCGAGCGCGTCCGACAGCACCTTGCCGTGCTCGGCACTGATCGTCGCGGCAAGCTCGTCCTTGCGCCGCTCCAACGCCTCCCGGAACGCGAACAGGATCCGCACCCGGCGCGACGACGAGACCTCGCGCCACTCCCCGAAGGCCTGGACGGCGCTCTGCACCGCCGCGTCGATCTCCGGCGGTCCCGCCAGGGCGACCTCGGCCTGCACCGCCCCGGTCGACGGGTCGAAGACGTCGCCCGTGCGCGTCGGGGTCCCGTCCCACGGCTTGCCGTCGATCCAGTGCTGCACGGTGCGCATCGGTGGTCCTTTCGCGGCCCGGTGTGACCGGGTCAGGCCGCCTGGTTGAGCCGGCGCTCACGCCGCTGGCCCAACAAGGTTCCCACCGCGAGCACGATGATGCTGCCGAACAGGATCATCGACGCGAGCACGTTGATCTGCGGCGGGGTCGCGGTGCGCGATTCCCCGAAGATCCGGATCGGGAACGTCGTCGTCGACGGACCCGAGACGAAGTACGTGATGATGAAGTCGTCGATCGAGAGTGCGAACGAGAGCAGCGCCGCCGCGAGGATGCCAGGGGTGATGAGCGGAAGCGTGACCTTCATGAAGGTGCGCGTCGGCGGCGCACCGAGATCCATCGCCGCATCCTCCAGGGTCCAGTCGAATCCGCGGAGGCGCGCCTTGACCGTCAACGCGACGTAGCTGACGCAGAACATGATGTGGGCGATCACGATCGTGGTGAAGCCCAGTGCGAAGTTGTGGTTGATCAACACGAGATGCGGCTCCAGGAAGAGCGTGAGCAGTGATGCACCCAGCACGATCTCCGGCGCAGTCAGTGGCAGCACCAGCAGGAAGTTCACGGACTGCCCACCGCGGAACCGGTAGCGCACGAGCGCGAGTGCGACGAACGTGCCGAGCACCGTTGCGATCACGGTCGCGATCAACGCGACCTCCAGGCTCAGCTTCAACGCGTCGACGAGCGCCTTGTCCTTGAACGGGTCCAGCCAGTTGTCGAACGTGAACTGCTGCCAGACCGCGTTGAATCGACCGATGGGCTTGTTGAAGCTGAACATCACGATGACGAAGATCGGCAGGAAGAGGTAGAGCAGACCGAGTCCTGCGGCGAGGTCGATGAGGCCCCGCCCGATCCGACCGCCGGTCGAGGTCACCGTGCCGCTCCGGTCGTCGCGCGCGACGCGGTCCGTTCCCGATGAACGGGTTGCGGTGGCGGTCACGCGATGTCCTCGGTGCCGAGCACGAAGGCGTAGATGACGACGATCACCATCACGATGGCCATGAAGACGAACGAGAGCGCGGCGGCAACCGGGTAGTCGGTCTGCACCAGGAATTGGTCCTGCACGACGTTGCCGATCATCGACGTCTGTGCGTTGCCCAGGTAGTACGCGTTGACGAAGTCGCCGGCCGCCGGGATGAAGACCAGCAGGCTCCCCGCGAACACGCCGGGCATCGAAAGCGGCACGATCACCTTGCGAAACGCACGCCACGTGTTCGAGTAGAGGTCACGGGCGGCATCGACCAGGCGCGGGTCGATCTTCTCGAGCGCCACATAGATCGGCAGCACCATGAAGGGTAGGAAGTTGTAGGTCAGCCCGCCGATCACCGCGATCGGCGTGCGCAGCAGGGTCCCGGTCGGACCGAGGATCCCCACGTCACGCAGGAACCCGACGACCATCCCCTGGTCGCCGAGGATCGTCTTCCACGCCAAGGTGCGGATGAGGAAGTTCGTGAAGAACGGCACGACGACGAGCCCGAGGAGGATGTTGCGGAACCGACCGCCCCGGAACGCGATCACGTAGGCCAGCGGGTAGCCGATGATCAGCGCGAGCAGCGTCGCCAGCGCGGCGTAGACGAACGATCGCGTGAACTGGCTGCCGTACTGCGAGAACGCGTTGGAGAAGTTGCTCCACTGCCATCCGAACTGCGGGTTCGCGAACCGGCTGGGCCGGTACGAGAGCGACATCCGCCCGAGCGTGTACAACGGGAAGAAGAAGAAGAGGAACAGGAACAGCATCCCCGGGCCGAGCAGGAGCCACGGTGCGTCAGCGCGCCCGCTTGCGTCCCTGGTCGTCCCGCTCGTTCACCGATGGGCCCCTCTTCGACCGACCGGCTCAGCCCGACCCGAGGATCTGGGAGAACCGCTTGTCGAACTTGACCTCCTCGGCCGAGTCCAGCGGACCGAAGATCGCCAGGGTCGCGAGGAACTCGTCGGTCGGAACGACGAGCGGGTTGTTGACGAGGGCCGCCGCCTTCCCGCCCATCTTGGTGAGCTCCTCGTTGACTCCCTCGACCGGCGAGATGTACTTGATCCCGGCGGTGAGCACCGCGGCGTTCTTCGGGTCGTAGAAGAAGTTGATGAAATCGGTCGCGAGGTTGGCCTTGTCCGTGGTCTTGGGGATCATGAAGTTGTCGGACCAGAGCATCCCGCCCGAGTCCGGCACGGCGAAGCGGACATCGGGGTTGTCGAGGGTGATCTGGGCCACGTCACCGGACCACGCGAAGGCGGCCGAGAGGTTGCCGGCTCCGAGGTCGCTCACATACTCGTTGCCGTTGAAGCCCTTGATCTTGCCGTCGCTCACCGCCTTCTGCAGCGCGTCGAACGCCGGTTGAGCCTTGCTGTACGTGGGGTGCGCCGTGTCGATGCCCAGCGAGCGCATGAACAGCCCGACGGTGTCGCGCATCTCGGTCGAGCGCCGTCTTCGTTCCGGGCACGTCGAGGAAGTCCTGGACGGTCCTGATCTCCTTCCCGGTCGTCTTGATGTTGTAGGCGATCCCCGTGACCCCGCTCGCCCACGGCGCGCTGAACTTGCGGGTCGGGTCGAAGCCGGGGGCCTTCAGCGGGCCGCGCAGGTTCGTCTTGTTCGGGAACTGCGCGGTGACGAGGGGTTCGACCCACTTGACCTGGTTGATCATGCGGTTCGCCATCCAGTCCGTCAGCACGAAGCCGTCGCGACCGATGCTCTGGTCGCTGGCTCAGGTTCGGGCGGATCTTGGCGAAGTACTCGTCGTTGTCGTTGATGTCCTCGGTGTAGGTGAGCTTGATGCCCGTGTCCTTGGTGAAGTCCGACTTCGACTGCTCCGTGATGTAGCTCGTCCAGTTCGAGATGGAGACGCTCTTGCCCGATCCGGAGCTCGAGCCGCCACTGCTTCCCCCGCACGCGGCGAGGACGGCCGGCGCGACGGCGAGCCCGCCGAGCAGCGCGCCGCCGCGCCCGAGGAACTGCCGGCGGGACATGCCCAGGCGCGCGAGACGCACCTGGTCGCGGCGGATCCGGTCATCACGGTTGCTCATGGCTCGCTCCTCGTGCTCACAGGTTTCAGCGCTTCGATCTCTTGGAGGGTCGGGTCGGCCGCGACGCGCTCGGAACGGCGCAACAGCCGGCCGGCCTCCGGCTCCCACGCGGCCCACACCCGATCGCCCGGGCGGAGCAGGGGCAGATCGTCTTCGGGACCGACGTGGGCGACGAGCGGGCTGCCGTCGAGGGCGCGCAGGTCGAACCGGACCAACGGGCCCTGGAACACCAGGTCGACGACTTCGGCCGGCACGGACGCGCTCCCGCTCGCGGGCTCGTCGATCTGCAGGTGCATCCGCTCGGGCCGGATCATCAGCGTCGCGACCCCACCGACGTCCAACCCTTCGACGGCCGGCGCGCGGACCACCCGTTCGCCCGCGACCCGGGCGACGCAGAGCGAACCTTCGTAGCCCTCGATCCGGGCCGGGAGCAGGTTGGCCATGCCGATGAACCCGGCGACGAACTCGGTCTCGGGCTCGTGGTAGATCTCCTCGGGCGAGCCGATCTGCTCGACCCGTCCCTCGTTCATGACCGCGATCCGGTCGCTCATCGTGAGCGCCTCTTCCTGATCGTGGGTCACGAAGATGAAGGTGATGCCGACCTCACGTTGGATCCGCTTCAGCTCGAGCTGCATCGCCTGGCGGAGCTTGAGGTCGAGCGCGCCGAGGGGCTCGTCGAGCAGCAGCGCGCTCGGATAGTTCACGAGGGCCCGGGCCAGCGCGACCCGCTGCTGCTGACCACCGGAGAGCTGCGCAGGCTTGCGCGACGCGAAGTCGGCCAGCCGCACGATCGCGAGGAGCTCGACGACCCGCTTCTCGATCTCCGCCTTGGGGACCTTCTTGGCCTTCAGGCCGAAGGCGACGTTGTCGTGCACCGACATGTGCGGGAACAGCGCGTACGCCTGGAAGACGGTGTTGACGTTGCGCTTGTACGGCGGGACCTTCGAGACATCGCTGCCCTCGAGCCGGATCTGGCCTTCCGAGGGCTGCTCGAAGCCCGCGATCATGCGCAGGGTCGTGGTCTTGCCGCAGCCGGAGGGGCCGAGCATCGAGAAGAACTCGGCCCGGCGGATGTCGAAGTTGGCGTCGTCGACCGCGACGAAGGCCCCGAACCGCTTCGTGACCTTGTCGATCGAGATGACGACGTCGTTTCCGGCCGCCAATGCCCCCGTCAGCGCTCTCGCCTCCTGAACCGCTCGTGCTCCTCAGCGCGGTACCCCCGCAGACCGATCGGCCGAGGCTCGCAGATGGGCCCCGGCGATGCAATACCCGAGGCACGGAATCCGTAACCTTGTTACACGATCGCAACGGAATCCCTTGCGCAGCGCCTGACGCGCAGCGCAACATCGTGGTCGAAACCGTCCGGACAGAGGGAGCCACGCCATGCCCGACCAGAACTTCATCGGCGGCAGCTGGGTCGACGCCCGCGGTGGCGCCACCGACGAGGTCCTGAACCCGGCGACCGGCGAGGTGCTCGCCAAGGTCCCGGCGAGCGGGGCGGAGGACGTCGACGCGGCGGTCGGGGCCGCGGCCGCGGCGTTCGACGAGTGGGCCACGATGACGCCCCGGGAGCGCAGCGAGCGCCTGCACAAGGTGGCCGACGCGATCGAGGCCGACCTCGACACCATCAAGCGGATCGAGATGGAGAACTGCGGCAAGCCCGCCTCGATGATCGAGTTCGAGATGGACCTGACCGTCGACAACTGGCGGTTCTTCGCCGGCGGGGCCCGCTTCCTCGAGGGCCGGGCCGCGGGCGAGTACCTGGAGGACCACACCAGCTACGTGCGCCGCGACGCGGCTCGGCGTCGTCGGCTCGCATCGCGCCGTGGAACTACCCGATCAACATGGCGACGTGGAAGCTCGGGCCCGCTCTGGCCGCCGGCAACACCGTCGTGCTCAAGCCGTCGGAGCTGACGCCGCTCAGTGCGCTGCGGCTGGCCGAGATCACCGCCGACATCCTCCCGACCGGCGTGCTGAACGTCGTCACCGGTCAGGGCGAGACCGCGGGCGACGCGCTCGTCCGCCACCCGGAGGTCGCGATGGTCTCGCTGACCGGGAGCGTGGAGACCGGCAAGCTCATCGCCCGCACCGCGGCCGAGACGCTCAAGCGCGTCCACCTCGAGCTCGGCGGCAAGGCGCCCGTCGTGATCTTCGACGACGCGGACATCGAGTCGGCGATCGTGATCCTCACCGACATGGCCTATTACAACTCGGGCCAGGACTGCACCGCGCCGTGCCGGCTCATGGCCGGACCGAAGGTCTTCGACGATCTCGTCAGCGGCCTCACCGACTCGGTCGGCGGGATCGTGACCGGTGACCCGTTCGACGAAGGGACTGCGATGGGCCCGGTCATCTCCGGTGATCAGCTCGAGCGGGTGCAGGGGATGGTGTCGCGCGCGGTCGACGCCGGCGCCGAGGTCACCGTCGGCGGCCACGCGATGGACCGCCCCGGCTTCTTCTATGAGCCGTCGATCGTCGCCAACCCGACCCAGGACAGCGAGATCGTCCAGCGCGAGGTGTTCGGCCCGGTCGTCTCCGTGCAGCGGTTCTCCGACGAGGAGCAGGCGCTGGCGTGGGCCAACGACGTGGACTACGGGCTCTCGGCGAGCGTCTGGACCCGCGATGTCGGGCGTGCGATGCGGATGAGCCAGGCACTCCACTTCGGGTGCGTCTGGGTGAACGACCACATCCCGATCGTCTCGGAGATGCCCCACGGCGGCTTCAAGCAGTCCGGCTACGGCAAGGACATGTCGATCTACGCGATCGAGGCGTACACCGAGCTCAAGCACGTGATGATCAAGCACTGATCACGCCACTCTCACCGCCCCCGAAACGAATCGAGATCGCCATGGCAGACCTGAACGCTCGAGCGGCCGAGATCACCAAGGCCGAGAACACCCGGCTCTGGGCGCGCACCACCGGGTCGAAGACGCTGTTCGACCGCGCGCTGGTCACATGCCCCAGGGGGTCCCGTCGTCGTTCCAGGCGTGGGAGCCCTATCCGGTGTACCTGCGCGAGGGAAAGGGGAGCCGGGTCTGGGACGTGGACGGCAACGAGTACCTGGACTTCCACAACGGGTTCGGCTCGATGGTCGTGGGTCACGCGCACCCCAAGGTCGCGGAGGCGATCGAGCGCGCAGCGCGCACCGGCACGCACTTCGCCGCGCCGACGGAGTCGACCGTCCGCTTCGCCGAGGAGCTGTGCCGGCGCTTCCGCGCCGAGTCGGTGCGGTTCTGCAACTCGGGCACCGAGGCGACCATGAGCGCGATCCGCGTCGCGCGCGCGGCGACGGGACGCGAGCACATCGTGAAGATCGAAGGCTCGTACCACGGGCACCACGATGCGGTGATGTTCTCCGTCGTGCCCAACTCCGACATGATGGGCGGCCGCGAGGCGCCCGCGACCACCCCGATGTCCAACGGCATCCCGGCGGTGATGAGCCAGTACACCCACGTCGTGCCGTTCAACGACCTCGAGGTCCTCGGCGCACTCCTCGACGCGCGTGGCGACGAGATCGCGTGCCTGATCCTCGAGCCCGTGATGATGAACATCGGCATCTGCCAGCCCGAGCCCGGGTACCTCCAGGGTCTCGCCGACCTGCTGCACAAGCACGGCGCGCTCCTGATCTTCGACGAGGTGAAGAGCGGCGCGACGATCGCGTCCGGTGGCGCGGTGGAGCGCTACGGCGTCCTCCCCGACCTCGCGTGCTGGGCCAAGGCGATCGGCGGCGGCACGCCGGCCGCGGCGTTCGGGGGTCGCGCCGACGTCATGGACGCCATCGACCACGGCGCGGCCCAGCAGGGGACCTTCAACGGCAACCCGCTCGTGGCCGCCGCCGGGCTGGCCACGCTCACCGAGGTCCTCACGCCCGACGCGTACGAGGGGCTCGCCAAGCTCGGCACCCGCCTCGCCGAGGGCTGCGCGCGGGCGATGGCCGAGAACGCGATCCCCGGTCACGCGGTGGACCTCGGCGCCAAGGGCTGCGTGTCCTACCGGCCCGAGCCCCTGCGGAACTACCGCGACTTCCTCGAGACCAACCCGGACCTCTACCTCGCGTCGTACCCGTGGGCCATGAACCGCGGGGTCTTCATGACGCCGGGCGACGAGGAGCAGTGGACGATCTCCGTCCAGCACACCGAGGCGGACATCGACCGCTACGTCGACCAGTTCGCCGACTTCTGCGCCGAGCTCGCAAAGGCCTGAGCCCCGTCGGTACGCCGACCCGTGCCGGCGACGGGGACCGGCACGAACCGGAGAATCACGCGGGTCGTAGCATCCGGGTCGTGGGCCAGCATGACGAGTGGGTGGCGCGTGACGCGGCAGTGGTGTGGCACGGCTTCACCCAGATGTCGAGCTACGCGGACAACGCGCCCGTGGTCGTCGACCGCGCCGAGGGCCACGACGTCATCGATGTCGACGGGCGCCGTTACCTCGACGCGATCTCGTCGCTCTGGGTCACGACCCTCGGTCACGCGGTCCCGGAGCTCGACGAGGCCATCCGTGGGCAGCTGGCCCGCGGCGCGCACACGACCATGCTCGGCAACGGCAACCGGATCGTGGTCGAGCTCTCGGAAGCACTCGCCCAGGTCGTCCCGGTCGAGGACGCGCACTTCCTCTACGCGTCCGACGGGGCCTCCGCGGTCGAGCAGGCGCTGAAGATCGCGTTCCAGTACTGGGTGAACCGCGGGATCACCGGCCGGAACACCTTCCTCGGTTTCGGCGACGCGTACCACGGCGACACGATCGGCGCCCTGTCCGTCGGCGCCGGCGGGTTCGGCACCGACCTCTTCGACCCGCTGCGCTTTCCGGTCCTCCGGGCGCCCGCGTTCACCGAACCCGAGTGCTTCGCGGTGGCGGGCGCGATGGTCGCCGAGCACGCGCACGAGCTGGCCGCCGTGATCATCGAGCCGCTGGTGCAAGGCGCGGCGGGGATGCAGCTCGCGGCGACCCGACGACCTCGCGCGGCTCGCGGTGACGTGTCGCGAGCACGACGTCCTGCTCATCTGCGACGAGGTCGCGACGGGCTTCGGTCGCACCGGGACGCTGTTCGCCTCGGAGCAAGCCGCGATCGCGGCCCGACCTCCTCTGCCTCGGCAAGGGCTTGACCGCCGGGTACCTGCCAATGTCTGCAACCGTCGCGTCGGGGCGGGTGTTCGACGCGTTCCTCGGCCCGGACCTCTCGGACGCGCACGCTGTACCACGGCCACTCGTACAGCGGGAACGCGCTCGCGGCTGCGGTCGCGCTCCGCCACCTCGAGCTCATCGAGGCGTACGACGTGCTCGCGAACGTCCGCGCCCGTTCGGACGAGCTGCGCGGGTTGCTCGACGATCGGCTCGTGTCGCTGCCGGAGGTGGCCGACGTCCGGCTGCGTGGCCTCATGGGCGGTGTCGAGCTCGCGCCCCCGACCGACGGGCTGCGGTGGGGACGCAAGGTCTGTGCCGCGGCGGTCGAGCGTGGCGTGCTGTTGCGCCCGCTCGGCGACGTCGTCGTCCTGATGCCGCCCCTGACCGTCACCTCCGAGGAGATCCACCGGATCGTCGCACGTCCTCGGCGAGTCGATCGACGAGGTCACCGACTTCGGCGCGGCCGTCTCGTGAGCGACCCCGATCGTCGGGTTGGACCGACTGGTCCGAGGCCCAGGCCCGGATGATCCGGAGCGCGGGTCAATGGCGGGCGCCGGTGGACTTCGACGCCGCAGGTCCCGAGGGCAAGCTCGCGCCGGAAGGTCGGGCCGTCATCGTCGTTCGCGTCGAACGACTACCTCGGCCTGACCCAGCACCCGTCGGTCATCGAGGCCGCCCACGCCGCGATCGACCGGTGGGGCACGGGATCCGGCGCGGCCCGGCTCATCGTCGGTTCCCGCCCCATCCACTCCGACCTCGAACGTGAGCTCGCGGACTGGAAGCACGCCGAGGCCGCGGTGCTCTTCCCCACCGGGTTCGCGACCAACCTCGGCGTGCTCACGACGTTCGGCGGCCCCGGCACCTTCGTCTGCTCGGACGAGCTCAACCACGCGTCGATCATCGACGGCACGCCGCTCGCGCGCGGCGAGGTCGCGGTGTACCCGCACCGGGACCTCGACGTGCTCGACACCCTCCTGCGCGAGCGCACCGAGGGCCGGCGGGCGCTCGTGGTCAGCGACACCGTGTTCTCGATGGACGGTGACGTCGCGGACGTCGACGGTCTCGCCGAGCTCTGCGCCCACCACGACGCGCTGCTCGTCCTCGACGAGGCCCACGCGGTCCTCGGGCCCGAGCTCGCGGACCCCGGCCCGACGGTGCTGCGCATCGGCACCCTCTCGAAGACGCTGGGCGCGCTCGGCGGCTTCGTCGCCGGTCCACGCGCGCTCACGGAGCTCGTCGTCAACCGGGCGCGCACCTACATCTTCACCACCGCGACCTCACCCGCCGACGCCGCCGCGGCGCTCGCGGCGTTGCGCGTCGTGCGCGGGTCCGAGGGCGAGGTGCTGCGGGCGCGGCTCCGGGCCAACGTGGACGAGCTCCGACCCGGCCATCCGTCGCCGATCGTCCCGGCCCTGTGCGGCCACGAAGCCCGGGCGGTGGCGGCCGCGCAGGCCCTCCTCGAGCTCGGGTTGCTCGTCCCCGCGATCCGGCCCCCGACGGTGCCGGCGGGCACGTCGCGCCTGCGGATCGCGCTCTCGGCCGCGCACTCGGTCGATCAGGTCGCCATGCTGCGACGCGCGCGCTCGAAGGCCTCGACCTCGCGTGACCAGCGTCCTGCTGACCGGCACCGAGACCGAGGTCGGCAAGACCTGGTGGGGGCGGGCCACGGTCGACGCCCTGCGTGCGAGTGGTGTCACCGGTCGCGGCGCGCAAGCCCGTGCAGTCCTACGCGCCCGAGGAGCTCGGCACGACCGATGCAGAGATCCTCGGGCGGGCGAGCGGCGAGCCGGCCGAGACGGTGTGCCCGCGTCACCGTTGGTACGCGGTGCCGATGGCACCGCCGATGGCGGCCGACGTGCTCGGTCTGGCCCCGTTCACGATCGCGGAGCTGGTCGCGGAGATCGCGCCCTCACCGCCGGGAGCGATCACGGTGGTCGAGGGTGCGGGCGGGCCCCGCTCACCCTCGCCTCCGACGGCGACACCGTGAGCCTCGGGCGCGCGCTCGAGGTCGACGCGGTCGTCCTCGTCGCCCCGGCCGGGCTCGGGACGATCAACGCGGTACGGCTGGCGACGGCCGCACTGCACGCGCTGCCGAACGAGCCGACCGTGCTCGTCGCGTTCGAACCGCTTCGACGGCGAAGACGACCTCCACCGCCGCAACCACGGATGGCTGGCCGGCGAGGGGCTCCGTCTGGTCACCGCGCCGGCCGAGCTCGCCGGGGCTCCTCGCGCCCGGCTGATCCGTGGGGATCCCTCTGGATCCCGTAGCCTGAACGGGTCAGGACTCTGGAATCCGCAGATTCAGCCGGTGAACACGACGGATTCCCTTGCAGCCGCGGCAACCGGCGGGCGAGAATCCCGGCAGCCAAGGGAGGGACCGCATGCCCAACACCCGCCGGAGTGGCGAGCGCACCAGCTCCGAACGCGCCGTCGTCATCGATGACGTCGACAAGGCGATCATCGAGCAGCTCCAGGAGGACGGCCGGCTCCCGTACACGAAGCTCGGCACCGCGGTCGGGCTCTCCGAGGCGGCGGTGCGCCAGCGCGTGCAGCGCCTCGTGGAGTCGGGGGTCGTGCAGATCGTCGCGGTCACGGATCCGCTCACCCTCGGGTTCCGGCGGGAGGCGATGATCGGGCTGAAGATCGAGGGCGACCTGCGCGGCGTCGCGGACGTCATCGCCGCGATCCCCGAGGTCTCCTACGTGGTCGTCGTCGAGCGGCTCGTTCGACCTGCTGATGGAGGTCGTCTGCGAAGACGACGAGCACCTGCTCGCACTGCTCAACGACAAGGTGCGCTCCATCTCCGGAGTGCGCAGCACCGAGACCTTCACCTATCTCCGGCTCTACAAGCAGACCTACGCATGGGGTACCCGATAGTGGACCACCGACCGCGCCACACCTACGACGTCGACCGGCTCAACGAGCAGGCGCAGCGTCATCTCTGGATGCACTTCAGCCGGCTCGGCGCGTACACCGGCGGCGAGATCCCGATCATGGCCGAGGGCAAGGGCTGCTACCTCTGGGACGCCCGCGGGAACCGCTACCTCGACGCGCTCTCGGGCCTGTTCACCGTGCAGCTCGGTCACGGGCGCGCGGATCTGGCCGAGACCGCGCGCGGCGCAGGCCGAGACGCTCGAGTACTTCCCGATCTGGAGCTACGCGCACCCGCCCGCGATCGAGCTCGCGGCGAAGCTCGCCGAGCTCGCGCCCGGCGACCTCAACCGGGTCTTCTTCACGACCGGTGGGTCGGAGGCGGTCGAGTCGGCGTGGAAGCTGGCCCGCCAGTACTTCCAGGCGATCGGCCAGCCGGGCCGCTTCAAGGTCATCGCCCGCGACACCGCGTACCACGGGACGACGATGGGCGCGCTCGCGATCACCGGCGTCGAGGCGCTGAAAGCACCGTTCGAGCCCCTGACCCCGGGCACCTCGCACGTCATGAACACCAACCGCTTCCGGCACGAGCTCAAAGGCGACGACGCCGCGTTCATGCAGCTGACCACCGACGCGATCGAGCGGCAGATCCTCGCGGAGGGCCCCGAGACCGTCGCCGCGCTCTACCTCGAGCCGGTGCAGAACGCGGGCGGCTGCTTCGTCCCGCCCCCGGGTTACTTCACACGCGTGCGCGAGATCTGCGACCGGTACGGCGTGCTGCTCGTCTCGGACGAGGTCATCTGCGCGTTCGGAAGGCTCGGTCACATGTTCGGCTGCGAGCGCTACGACTACCTCCCCGACATCATCACCACCGCGAAGGGGCTCACGAGCGGCTACTCGCCTCTGGGTGCCGTCATCTGCCGCGACGCGATCGCCGAACCGTTCCTCTCGGGGAAGGCGAGCTTCCTGCACGGCATCACCTTCGGCGGCCACCCGGTGAGCTGCGCGGTCGGGCTGCGCAACCTCGAGCTGTTCGAGGAAGAGGGCATCCTCGCGCACGTCCGGGCCCACCAGGACGAGCTCCGGTCCCGCATCGACGGCCTGCGCGACGTGCCGATCGTCGGCGACGTGCGCGGCGCGGGTTACTTCCTCGCGCTCGAGCTCGTGGCCGACCCCGACACCCGCGCCCGCTTCACCAAGGAAGCGGGGCGAGGACCTGCTGCGCGGCTTCCTCTGCGCCCCGACTGTACGAGGCCGGGCTGATCTGCCGCACCGATGACCGGGGCGACCCGGTGGTGCAGCTGTCACCGCCGCTGATCGCCGGACCGGAAGAGTTCGAGGTCATCGAGACGACGCTGCGGACCTGCCTGACCGAGGCGTGGAAGCGGATGCAGAGCGCGTGAGCGAAGCGGCGGCACGACGCGCACGCGGCCGTGGGACCAGCGGAGCGTGGCCCGAGCGGCCCGGCCCGCAGGGCCAGGAGCGGGAAGGGTGAGCCGGATCCCGCCCGCCGCGCTGGTCGTCGGCATCCCGCGCGAGATCAAGGACGGGGAGAACCGCGTCGCGATCACGCCCGACGGCGTGCACGAGCTCACCGCGCACGGCGTGGCGGTGATCGTCGAGCACGACGCGGGCGTGGGCTCGTCGATCGCGGACGCCGAGTACCACGCGGCCGGCGCCGAGATCGTCCCCACTGCGGCGGACGTCTGGGCGCGCGCCGGGATGATCCTGAAGGTGAAGGAGCCCCAGGTGGAGGAGCTGGGCTACCTGCGCCCCGGACTCGTCCTCTTCACGTACCTCCACCTCGCCGCGTACCCGAAGGTCGCGGACGCGCTCCTCGAGCACCAGGTCGTCGGCATCGCGTACGAGACGGTGCAGCCCGAGGATCGCAGCCTCCCGTTGCTCGCGCCGATGAGCGAGGTCGCGGGTCGGATGGCGACGCAGGTCGGCGCGCGGTTCCTCGAGCGTGAGCTCGGCGGGCGCGGCGTGCTGCTCGGCGGGGTCCCCGGGGTCCGTCCCGCGCGCGTCGTCGTGCTCGGCGCGGGCAACGTCGGCTGGAACTCGGCGTGGATCGCGCAGGGCATGGAAGCGGAGGTCCTGCTCCTGGACAAGAACCTGGACCGCCTGCGCTGGGTCGACCAGATCCATCAAGGCCGGATCGTGACGCTCGCGAGCAACCGCGGCGCGGTGAGCCGGGCCGTCGCCGACGCGGACCTGGTCATCGGGGCGGTGCTCGTGCCGGCGGGACGCGCCCCGATCGTCGTCACCGACGCCATGGTGCGGACGATGAAGCCGGGCGCGGTCATCGTGGACGTCGCGGTCGACCAGGGCGGCTGCGTCGAGACCACCCACGAGACCACCCACGCCGACCCGGTCTACGAGGTCCACGGCGTGCTCCACTACGCCGTCGGCAACATGCCCGGCGCGGTGCCGTTCACGTCGACCTACGCGCTCACGAACGCAACGCTGCCGTACGCACTGACCCTCGCGGTCCACGGGGTCGCCGACGCCGTGGCCTCGGATCCCGCCCTGCGCCAGGGGGTCAACACCGTCGCGGGTGCCGTGACGCACCCGACGGTGGCCGAAGCACTGGGCCGCCGCCCGGTCCCGCTCGAGGTCGCCCTCTCCGGATGACGAACCGGGTGGCGGTGGGCCCGACCGGGGGGATTGGCCGGCCCCACCGCCGCTCGGCGGTTCGTGCAGGCACCATCGTCACCGGGCGAGGTCACGGGGACGCGACGTCAACGTGAACGGAGCGCGAACGCTGCCGGGACCGGTCAGATGTTCAGGAACCGGTCAGAAAGACCGGGCCGTCAGGCCGAGGGAGGGGCTTCGGTCTCGTGGAGGACCTCGAAGACCTCTTCACGATGGACCTCGACCTCGCGGGGAGCCTTGATGCCGATGCGAACCTGCTCACCTCGCACCTCGAGCACGGTCACCACGATGTCCGTCCCGATCATGATGCTCTGGTTGGATCGCCGTGTGAGCACGAGCACCCGGAACTCCTTCCGTGGAACGCAGATCCGCCTGTCGGTCAGCATAAGGCGACCGACCTGCAACTCCGCGGATGTCGAAGCTGCGCGTTCGCTCCCACTCCCTGACAAAAGCGCCGTCAATCACACCGCCGTGAATCGCGTGGCGCCGCCTCGGCTCAGAGCAGACCCCGAGCGACCGCACGACCGAGCGCTTCGTTGCGGTTCTTCGCGTCGAGCTTCGCGTAGATGTGCGCGAGGTGGGTCTTGACCGTCGGCAGCGAGACGTACAGCGACGAGGCGATCTCGCGGTTGGAGTGGCCGGCCGCAAGCAGCACGAGCACCTCGCGCTCGCGGGCGGTCAGCCCACTCGACCCTTCGGACTCGACGGCCGCCGGCTCGTCGCTCACGAGGATGCCCGCGTCGACGACCCGCTCACCGTCCCGAACCCGTCGCACCGCATCGACGAACGCAACCGCGTCGATGACGCGCGGGACCAGCCCTTCGACATCGAGGCTCAGGAGCTCGGCGATCGCGTCGGGCGCGACGCGGCCGAGCAACAGGACCACCTTCGCGGGCGCCGACTGGGCCCGCAGCCGGCGGACGAGCTCGACCACGGGCAGGTCGGAGAGCGCGCCGATCACCACGAGCTCCGCGTGGTGCCGGTCGACCAGCTCGACGACGTCGGCGGCCACCGCCGTCTCGGCCGGGATCTCGAACCCCGCGGCGCGGAGGGTGCCCGCCACGCCGGCACGCAGCATCGGGGTGCCGTCCGCGACGACGCCGATCGGAGACTCTGGGGGCATCGGCTCGGATCGTACCTGCGCGGTGCCGTTGCCTCAGTCCTCCTTCACCGGGAGTCGGGCCTCACGGGGAGTCGGGCTCGCCGGAGTCGCCTCCGCCGTCGTGCTTCACCGATCGGCCGACGGCCAGGGCGAAGAGCACGAAGGCCGGGATGATGAGGAACGGCGGCAACCACACGGCGACGCGTGATCCCACGACGTACAGCACGACGAAGACGGCGACGACCAGCACGAACGCGAGCACCGCCTGCGGACCACCGCGCCACCAGATCCAGAACATCGTTGCACCGTGACCTTCGTCGAGTCGGCGCCGCGCTGGTGGGCCGCCAGGGACTCGAACCCTGAACCATCGGGTTAAAAGCCCGGTGCTCTACCTGTTGAGCTAGCGACCCCGGAGCACGATAACCCGCGGCCCCGCAGCGAATCCGTGGTCATCTCGAGCGCGCCGGCGGGATCGCCGAGGGCTACGCGATGCCGATGCGTGCGTCGGCGAGCCAGGCCGGCAGCGCGACTCCGGCATCGGTGAGCTGGTCGGCGAGGCGCGCGTTCGGCTCCCGGAAGCGCTCGGCGAGCTCGCGGCGAACCTCACCGCTGATGTGGCTCCCGGCGGGTTGGCCGTTGAGCCGCAGGTACAGGGAACGGACCCGTCGTTTCATCCGGGGATGGCGCCGCAGGAGCCGTTCGAACCGGTCGTTGGCCCCGAGCGCGAGCCGCTGGATGCGCCGGCTCTTGAACCCCATCGTGCGGTTCTCCGCCGCAAGCGCGTCGTTCGGCAGCATGACCGGGTCCAGGCCCAGCCACGTCACGGTCTCGTTCAGCACGCGTGCGGGCTCGGCGGTCAGCTCCTCGAACGTGAGGACGAGCAACCGGTCGGGGCCGAACCGTTCGAACCACGCGGGAAGGAAGTCCGCGTACCGCCCGCCCCCCACCGCGAAGTAGCGCTCGTTGTCCGGGTCGAGGAAGTCCTCGTCGGTCAAGGAGTCGGCGTGGGCGAGGTAGTCCTCGATCGTGAGCTCCGCCGGCAGGCGGAGCCGGGTCTTCTGGTACTGGAAGAAGGAGACCGCGCGCGCGACCGGCTCCCGGAGCACGACGATGACCCGGGCCTCGGGGAGCGTCTCGTCGATGACCCCGGCGACGGCCGCGCCGCCGTAGAAGTAGGACGGGGTCGCCTCGAGGCGCGCCACGGCGCCGATCGACCCCTCGAAGTAGCGGTCGTACGTCGCCGCGCGAGCCGACCGGCAGCCCGTAGCGCGCGGGAAGGAAGAACCGGGTCTCCTTCACCTCCGACGGCGCGATCTGTGGATGGGTGGCAAGGGAGACGAACAACGAGGTGGTCCCGGCCTTGTTCACACCGGCGATCACCACGTCAAAGGCGTTCGGGGCCATTGACGGTGCCTTCCTCGACCGGGTCGCCCCGACCGCCTCTCCTCTTCGCCGGCGGTCACCGACGAAGTGCCACCGTGATGGTACGTCGCTCACCTCAGCACAGCCTGTGGCGAACGCAAAGATCGTGTGAAGCGATCCCCAAGGTTCTGCCCCGGACGGAAGTGTCTCAAGCTCGGCCAAAGAGAGCGACTGCTAGGATGCGCTGCCTCTCAGAGGAGCGAGCCCCCATCGTCTAGTGGCCCAGGACGCCGCCCTTTCAAGGCGGTAACGGGGATTCGAACTCCCCTGGGGGCACTTGCCACCGTGCGGTTCTCTCATGGTGGTGCATCGGGTCCTGTGGTGCAGTTTGGAGTGCACGCCGCCCTGTCAAGGCGGAGGCCGCGGGTTCAAATCCCGTCAGGACCGCTGGACGAGCCACGGGGGCTCGTCCTGCACGGCCGGGTAGCTCAGTCGGCAGAGCACACGCCTGAAAAGCGTGGGGTCACCGGATCGACGCCGGTCCCGGCCACCCCGACCTCCGAGAGGCCCGGTCTCAGGACCGGGCCTCTCGTCATCCGCGGAAGCCGTTGCGCGCGAGCTGCGCGATGCGCTTGACGTCGCCCTCGACGAGCCGGGCGAGCACTGGTCGGAGGAGCCCCGCGCCCGGAAGCGGCACACCCTCGGCGTGCACGAGGCGGGTGCGAGACGGGTCGCCCGCGACCGGCGCGGCGGCCATCATCACGACGTACGCGCGGGCCCGGGCCTGCATGAGGCAGAAGCCCGGCTCGAGCCGAATCGTGAAGGGATACGGGATCCCGTGCGTTCGCACCGTCGCGGTCAGGTCCTGCACCCCGGCGCCGCGATCCACCCGGGTCCGGATCCGGATCGCCGAGACGTCGCGGTCGAAGGTCGGCACCGATCGGGGCAGGTCCTCGATCCACCCCCAGGTCACGGCGAACGGGGCGTCGACCGTTTGCTCCGCGAACGCGGCGCCGGGCATCGCCGACGCGAGCACGCGCACGCGGGTCAGCGGGTCGAGACCAGCGGTCGGCCAGGCGATCTGCGGGCTCATGGGTTCCACCTCCGGCCGAACGCGGCTCGCGAACGGTGCAAGCGTGACTTCACCGTGCCCTCCGGCACCTCGAGGATGTTGGCGACCTCGGCTTCGCCGAGACCTTCGAGATCGCGCAGCACGAGCACCGCGCGCTGTTCCGGCCCGAGCTCCGCCAGCACCGCGCGCACGTCGAGCGCCGTGGCGAGATCGCCGAGCTCCGCCGTCGGGCTCACCCGCTCGAGCGTCACGTCGTCCACCACCGCCAGCCGGGCCCGTGCCACGCGCACCGCTTCCCGGGTCGCGATCCGCCGAGCCCATCCGCTCAGCGCCTGTGGTTCACGCAGCGTCGAGATCCTGCGGAGGATCACGATCAGGCTCTCCTGCATCGCGTCCTCGCCCGCGTCGAGCGCGATCGCCCCGCAGACCGGTGCGATCGCGGGTGTGACGAGGCGCACGAGCGCCTCCAGTGCCATCGGGTCTCCGCGCTGGGCGCGGCGAACGACGGCCTCCGGGATCACGCCGGGCGCACCAACCCTCGCGTCGTGGTCCGGCGGCCGGGGACGCCGAGCTCCGCAACCGCCGCGAGCGCCGCGTGATGGGAGACCTCCGAAAGGAGGCCCGGTGCGGCAACGGCGTCGTTCACCAACCAGACGTCGTCGCCCCGACGAACCGCGGGACGATCGCGCCAGGTTCGGCCGGGGAGATCAAGGGCCCCCGTCTCATCGTGGATTCGCGCCCGCCGGCGCCAGGTCTCCCGGTCGCGCCAGCCGTCGAACCCCACGTCGACGAGCGCCTCGAGTCGGAGCACCGCATCCTCGAGCGTCTCTCCCGGTCGCATCCCGGCCTGAGTCTGCACGAGGTGCTCACCCTTCGGGGCCAGCGACGGGTCGGCCTTCGTGAACGTCTCACAGAAGCCGGCCGCGTCGAGGTCGGACACCACGTACGGGTCGGCTCGGCGACGACGAAGCGCGAGATCCAGCAGCGCGGTCGTCGTGCCGTTCCCGTCACCCGCCGGCATCGTTCCGAGCAGTCCGGCGGCGGCGCGCATCGGTACCGCGAGGATCGTCGGTCCCCCGGGCATCGAATCCACCGGCGCGCTCGTCTCGATGCTCGCACCGAGTGACCGCGCCCGTTGCTCGAGGCGGGCGACGAGCGTCGACCAGCCGCCCGGGAAGTAGCGCACCGTCGGGGGAAATGCCGTCGCGCGCGAACAGGCGCGCGTGGACGAACGCCGCGGCGAGCCGTCCCGGATCATGGTCGAAGGTGGCGACGCCGACGAAGGCCGCGAGGCGTCCGGCGTGAGCGTCTCCGACGATCCGGCTCGCCCACTCGCGGAAGCCGAGGTCCACCGGGGCGGGGGCGCGCCGGATCGCCAGGAAGGCGCGCACGAGGCCGGCCGGGGGGGTGCGCCGGCCGCGTCCATCCACGCGCAGCACGATCCGAGGCATCCGGGGTGCACGGAACGCGCCGGTGGTGAGGTCGCGTTCGTGCAACCAGCGCCAGAGGGGCCCGTCGGAGTAGACGACGTGCGGTCCCCAGTTGGCCCGGTAGGGATTGCCGGTGGTCCGGGCCCGGCCGCCGAGCTCCGACCTGGCCTCGAAGACCCGGACGGTCCAGCCCGCTTCGCCGGCTGCGACCGCGGCGGTCAGCCCGCCCAGGCCACCGCCGATCACTGTCAGTGCTCCACCCATGTCCGTCCTCCTCGTCCCCGACCGCCTGGTCGATCAGGGTCAAGAGGCGCGCGACGGCCGACGAGGTTCCCAAGAATCCGCACCGGGCCCCAGAATTGCGAGAGCCCGGCCTCCTCAGACCGGGCTTCTCGTATGACTCGTGGTGGTCGGACTCCGGCGTCACCCCCGCCCGGGTCCGTTGCGCACGCGCCCGCATCGCTGAGGCGCGGCGCGGCGCTGATCAGGCTTCTTCGTGCTCCTCGACCTGCTCGAGGAAGCGACGAATCTCCGAAGCACGGAACCGGCGGTGGCCGCCAAGCGTTCTGATTGCCGAGATCTTCCCTGCCCTGGCCCAGCGGGTCACGGTCTTGGGATTGACCCGGAACATGGCAGCCACCTCTGACGGCGTGAGCAGCGCGTCGTTTTCGGGCTGTCCCTGCATGTTTCCTCCAGTCGACCGGTCGAGCGATCGTCGAGCGGCGTTTCTCTTCCCCGGTGCTGCTGTCCGATTGCTCCCAGGAGCGTAACGTCTCGCACGTTCCAGGTGGTGTATTCAACCTAGCACCGTCGGCCCAAAACGGAAATGGGTGACGAGTACCGATTTCTGTGACCGCGCTCCGCGTTTCGGTCACCACCTCGATCCCCGGGTTCATGCACGCGCATGAGGACGCGCGGATCGCCCGACGCGCGCCCGGTGGTCCCGGAGGTCGTCGTCGGTACACTCCGCGCGATGGCTCGCGTGATCGCGGTAGCGAACCAAAAGGGTGGCGTCGGCAAGACCACCACGGTGCACACGCTCGGCGTCGCGCTCGCTCGGGCGGGCCAGCGCGTCCTCCTGGTGGACCTCGACCCGCAGGCCTGCCTGACCTACTCGGTCGGGCTCGACCCCGAGTCGCTGCCGCTCTCGCTGCACGACGTCCTGGTGGGGCGCAACAAGGCAGCCGAGGTGACCGTGGTCGCGGGCGACGTCTCGGTGCTGCCCGCGGCGATCGATCTGGCCGGTTCCGAGGTGCATCTGGTCGGGCGCGTCGGGCGAGAGCACGCGGTCGGCCGCGCGCTCGAGCCGGTCAAGGACAGCTACGACGTCGTGCTCCTCGACTGCCCACCGTCGCTCGGCATCCTCACGATCAACGGGCTCACGGCGGCCGACTTCGTGTTGATCCCGCTGCAGTGCGAGACGCTGAGCCACCGTGGCGTCGGCCAGCTCCTCGAGACCGTCGCCGACGTGCGCGCCTACACGCAGCCCGACCTCGGCGTGCTCGGTGCCGTGGCCACGATGTTCGACGGCCGGACCCGCCACACGCGTGAGGTCCTCACCGACGTCGAGGTCCGGTACGGGCTCCCGGTGCTGGCGCCGATGATCCCGCGCTCCATCCGGTTCGCCGAAGCCCCGGCGACGGGCCAGTCGATCCTCGGGCACGCGCCGGCGTCCGTCGGTGCGGCCGCCTACCGCGAGCTCGCGCAGACCGTCCTGACCATGCTGGCGCCGTGAGCTCGGACCCGGACGAGCGCGCAAGGCGGAGCGGGCACGAACTGCGCAGGCCGGAGTGACCCGAGACGACGGGAAGAAGGCGCTCTTCTCGAGTGCGGTGCGGCGCCCCGGAACGCTGGTCGTCGACTGCTCGCGGTGTCACGGCCGCACCCGGGTCAGCTACGCCGAGTTCGCGCAGCGTCACCTGCCGTACTGGGTCTGGACGCCGTGGCGGCACTACTCGCGCTACATGACCTGCCCCGCGTGCGCGCAGCGGTCGTGGGTGTCGGCCCGCTGGTTGGAGTAGCGCTAGGTCGCGCGGTCGACGTGCGCGCGCCCGTGCCCGTGGACGATCTCGCCGACCAACCACGCGTCCTGGCCCGCACCGCGCACCGCGTCGAGCGCGCGGAACACATCGCTCTCCGCGACGACCGCGAGCATGCCCAGCCCGAGGTTGAAGACCTGCTCCATCTCCTCGTCGCTCACGTCGCCCGCCGCCTGGATCTCGGAGAAGATCCGCGGCTCCTCCCACATCCCGCGGTGCACCACGCCGTCGCAGTGATCGGGGAGCGATCGCACGAGGTTCCCGGGGATGCCGCCTCCGGTGATGTGCGCGAAGCCGTGCACCTCGACGTGGCGGCGCAGCTCGGACATCGCCGGCGCGTAGATCACGCTGGGGATCAGCAGCTCGTCGCCGAGCGAGTGGTGCGCGCCGGCCCACGCGGGATCGTCGAGCGACCGGCCCCGGCGGTCGAGGAACGCTCGCCGGGCGAGTGAGTACCCGTTGCAGCGCAGACCCGGGCTGCCGAAGCCGATGATCCGGTCGCCCGCATGCACGCCACGCGGCAGGATCTCGGCGCGCTCCACGACGCCGACCGCGAAGCCGACGAGGTCGAACTCGCCCGGCTCCATGAGATCCGGGTGCTCGGAGATCTCGCCCCCGCTCAGCGCACACCCGGCCTGGCGGCACCCCTCGGCCACTCCGCTGACGATCTCCTCGACCGTCTCCGGGATCACCTTGCCCACCGAGAGGTAGTCGAGGAACGACAGCGGCTCGGCACCCTGCACCGCGATGTCGTCCACGCTCATCGCGACGACGTCGAGCCCGATCGTGTCGTACCGCCCCACCATCCGGGCGATCGCCGACTTGGTGCCGACGCCGTCGGTGGACAGGACGAGCACCGGATCGCGGTGGGGGAGCTGGCCCAGCGCGAAGAGCCCGCCGAAGCCCCCGACGTCGCCGATGACCTCGGGCCGGAACGTGGAGCGGACGTGGGCCTTGATCAGCTCGACGGCCTTCTCGCCGGCGCCGATGTCCACACCGGCATCCGAGTAGGTGAGCCCGTCGCTCCCGGAGGCGGTGCTCGGAGGGTGCGGCTGGTCGGAGTCCGTCACGGGCGCGAGGCGCTGGTCTCGGTGAGGTCGAGCATCGGCGCCTCGAGCAGGAGCTTCGAGTCGTGGCCCATCAGCGCGACCGGCACCGGGTACTCGCCCGAGAGGCATGCGGTGCAGAACGACTCGGGCGGCGCCCCGGTCGCGGTGCGGACCCGATCCAGCTCCAGGTACGCGAGCGAGTCCACGTCGAGGTACTCGCGGATCTCGCCCACCGAGAGGTCCGCGGCGAGGAGCTCGCCCCGGCGCCCGGTGTCCATCCCGTAGAAGCACGGCCAGCGGTACGGCGGCGACGACACCCGGAAGTGCACCTCGCGCGCGCCCGCCTCACGCAGCATCTTGATGACCTCGCGCGTCGTGGTGCCGCGCACGATCGAGTCGTCGACGACGATGAGCCGCTTGCCCCGGATGCTCTCCGGCAACGGGTTCAGCTTGAGCCGCACCCCGACGCCGCGCATCTGCTGGCTCGGCTGGATGAACGTTCGACCGACGTAGCGGTTCTTCACCAGCCCGTCGCCGTACGGAACACCGGACTCGCGCGAGAAGCCCTGCGCCGCGGGGATCCCGGACTCCGGGACCGGCATCACCATGTCCGCGTCGACGGGCGCCTGGCGGGCGAGCGCCTCACCCATGCGGGTGCGCGCCGCGTGCACGCTGTGGCCGTAGAGCCGCGTGTCGGGACGGGCGAAGTAGATGAACTCGAAGAGGCAGAGCCGCGGCTCCGGCTCGGCGTACCGGTACTCCCGGCGGAGGCCGGACGCATCGATGACGACCATCTCTCCCGGCTGCACGTCCCGGACGTAGTGCGCACCGACGATGTCGAGCGCCGCGGTCTCGCTCGCCAGCACCCAGCCCCCGCCTTCGAGCCGCCCGAGCACGAGCGGCCAGAAGCCGTGCGGATCGCGAACGCCGATGAGGCGGGCATCGTCCATGAGCACGAGCGAGAAGCCACCCCGCAGCTCGGGCAGCACCTTCTCCAGCGCGAGCTCGAGCTCCCGGCCGTCCGAGCGGGGCTCGTCGGGCCACTCGCGCGCGACCAGCTCCGCGATGAGCGCGGAGTCCGTCGTGGAGTCGAAGTTGGTCTCGTCGGGCGTCATGCCGGGGAGCATCCCGAGACCGGAGGCGAGATCCGCGGTGTTGGTCAGGTTGCCGTTGTGACCGAGCGCGAAGCCGGCGTCCCCGACGGACCGGTACACCGGCTGCGCGTTCTGCCAGGACGACGACCCCGTCGTCGAGTAGCGGTTGTGACCGATCGCGAGGTGGCCCTGGAGCGGAGCGAGCCGGCGCTCGTCGAACACCTGGGTGACGAGGCCCATGTCCTTCGCGACGGTGATGGTCTCGCCGTCGCTCACCGCGATCCCGGCGGACTCCTGGCCCCGGTGCTGCAGCGCGAACAGCCCGAGGTAGGTCAGCTGCGAGACGTTCTGACCGGGCCCGTACACGCCGAAGACACCACAGGCATGGCCCGGGGTCTCGTCGAGGGGAGGGGCGGGGTCGTGCCTTCGCGCGGGAAGCACAGGCGCCATTATCCCACGACCGGCGTGGCACGCATGATCGAAGGGATCGCGTCGCGCCACGCGTGGTCGGCGGCGGCCAGCGTGACCGAGAACACCCCGACCGCGTGGAGGTCGGCACCACCGGCGTCACCCAGGATCATCGCCGGGACCCGTCCGGAACCGGCGCGCCCCAGCACCTCGTTCAGCCGGTCGGGAGCGACGGAGAGCACGACGCGCGATGCCGACTCGGAGAAGCACATCGCCGCGTCGCCGACGGACACGCGGAAGCCCACGCCGGAGGCGATCGCCATCTCGGCCAGCGCGATCGCGACCCCGCCGTCCGAGCAGTCGTGGAGCCCGTTGACCATCCGGTCGGTGACCAGCCCCGCGACCAGCTCGTGGAGCAGCCGGCCGGCCTCGAGGTCCGCCGCGGGCGGACGACCGCCGGGCAGGTCGTGGCGGTTGGCCCACTCGGAGCCGCCGAGCTCGGGCCGGGTCTCACCGAGCATGACGATGCGGTCGCCGTCGCGCAGCCCGATGCCCGGTGGCGGGGTCAGCAGCCGGTCGATCAGACCCGATCACCCCGACGACGGGGGTGGGGTCGATGTCCACGCCGTGCGACTCGTTGTAGAAGCTGACGTTGCCGCCGACGACCGGCACGCCGAGCGCCCGACACGCCTCACCCATCCCGTCGATGGTCTCGGAGAACTGCCACATCACCTCGGCGTGCTCCGGGTTCCCGAAGTTCAGGCAGTTGACGAGCGCGAGCGGGCGGGCCCCGCTGCAGGCGACGTTGCGCGCCGCCTCGAGCACCGCGAGCTGGGCCCCGACGCGCGGGTCCAGCGCGGAGAAGCGGCCCTTGCCGTCGACCGACAGCGCGAGCGCGCTCGCAGTCGTCTCCTTCAGGCGCAGGACGGTCGCGTCGCCGCCCGGACCCGCGACCGTGTTGAGGAACAGCTGGTGGTCGTACTGGCGCCAGACCCAGCTCTTGTCCGCGATGTTGGGGGACGCGAGCAGGTCGAGCAGCTCGGCGGCCAGGTCCTGGCCCGGCGGGAAGCGGCGCAGCAGCTCGGCGCGGGGATCCGCGGCCTGCCGCTCGGCCAGGTCGGCGGGCGGCGCGAGCGGGCGGTGGTAGAGCGGACCGTCGCCCAGGCTGCCGATCGGGACGTCCGCCACCGGCTGGTTGTCCGAGGAGACGACGGGCGGATCGTCGCCCGGCGGCGGCGCCGGGTTCGTCCCCGGCACTCCGACCGCGTCGAAGTAGCCGTCGTAGACGCGGAAGCGCCCGGAGTCCGTCACCCGTCCGACCACCGTGGCCCGGATCTCCCAGCGCGCGCAGAGGGCGAGCACCGCGTCGAGGTTCTCCGGCGTCACGATCGCGAGCATGCGCTCCTGGCTCTCGGAGGTGAGCGCCTCGACGGGATTCATCCCCGGCTCCCGCTTCGAGACACGCGAGCGACGTCGACGTCCATCCCCGCGCCGGTCTTGGCCGCGGTCTCCGAGGCGGCGCACGAGAGCCCGGCCGCCCCGAGGTCCTGCACGCCGATCGCGAGCCCTGCGTCGAGCAGCTCGAGGCACGCCTCGATGAGCTTCTTCTCCTCGAAGGGGTCGCCGACCTGCACCGACGGCCGCTTGGCCTCGGAGCCCTCGACGAACCCGGCGGACGCGAGCACGCTCGCGCCGCCGATCCCGTCGCGCCCGGTGGACGAGCCCATCAGCACCGCGAGGTTCCCGGCGCCTTCGGCGCGGGCGAGGATCAGCCGCTCCTTCGGCAGCACGCCGAGGCAGAGGACGTTCACGAGCGGGTTGCCCGAGTAGCACTCGTCGAACACGACCTCACCGCCGACCGTGGGCACGCCGACCGCGTTGCCGTAGCCGCTGATGCCACTGACCACGCCTTCGAACAGGTAGCGGGTGCGGGGATCGTCCAGTGGCCCGAAGCGCAACGGGTCCATCACCGCGATCGGCCGCGCGCCCATCGAGAAGATGTCGCGGATGATCCCACCGACTCCGGTGGCCGCGCCCTGGTACGGCTCGACGGCGGACGGGTGGTTGTGGCTCTCGATCCGGATCGCGACGGCGATCCCCTCGCCCACATCGATGACGCCGGCACCTTCGCCCGGGCCGACGAGCACCCAGGGCGCTTCCGTCGGCAGCCGGCCGAGGTGCGCTCGCGAGGACTTGTAGGAGCAGTGCTCGGACCACATCACCGAGTACATGGCGAGCTCGAGGCCGGTCGGCTGGCGGCCGAGCTCGTCGACGACCGCCGCGAGCTCGTCGTCGGTCATGCCGAGCTGGATGTGGAGGGGCAGCTCGGCGGGGGTCGGGTCGAGGCGCGTCACGAGCCGAACGGGTACCCGAGGTCCGGGCCGACCAGCACCGGGCGGTACGGGATGCCGCGGGCCTCGAGCGCGGCGCCGACCTCGCCGCCCCGGTCGAGCAGGAGCGACGCGGCCACGATGTCGCAGCCGAACTCGGCGATCGCGTCGACCGAGTCCAGCAGCGACCCGCCGGAGGTGGCGGTGTCCTCGACGACGAGCACCCGGTCGCCCGGCTCGATCGGACCGGCCATCCGCCCGCCGACCCCGTGGCCCTTGGCTTCCTTGCGGACCGCGAAGCTGCGCGCCCCGGTTACGAGCGCAACTGCGAGCCCGACGGGCACCGCGCCGACCGCGAGGCCACCGACGGCGTCGAACTCGATCGACCCGACGGCTTCGACGATCGCTTCGCCGACGATCTGGATGCAGTCACCTCGGAACGTGACCTGCCGGCCGTCCAGGTACCAGCTCGACGTGCGCCCGGACGCCAGCGTGAACTCGCCTTCGCGGATCGCGTGCTCGCGCAACGCCGCCGCGAGCGCGGCCTGGGCCGGGCGCATGGTGGTCGTGGCGTCGTCGCTCGTCATGAAGCGATGAGCGCCGAGCGCTTCGCCGCCGCGTCGAGCAGTGAGCGCAGGAGCACCACACCGTCATCGGATCCGAGCAACAGGTCGCTCGCCCGCTCGGGGTGGGGCATGAGGCCGACGACGTTGCCCTCGGCGTTTCGGATCCCCGCGATGTCGTCGAGGCTGCCGTTCGGGTTCGTCACGTAGCGCAGGACGATCCGCTGTTCGGACTGCAGCTCGGCGAGCGTCTCGGGCGAGCAGACGTAGTTGCCCTCGAAGTGGTTGATCGGGATGCGCAGCACGTCGCCGATGGCCGCGGCGCCGGTCAGGACGGACGCGGTGCTCTCGACCCGCAGCTCGACGGTCTCGCACAGGAACTTCAGGCTCGCGTTCTTCTGCAGCGCGCCCGGGAGCAGGCCGGCCTCGCAGAGCACCTGGAAGCCGTTGCAGATGCCGACCACCGGGCCGCCCGACGCCGCGAGCTCGGCGACCGACTCCATGACCGGGGAGAACCGGGCGATCGCCCCGGTCCGGAGGTAGTCACCGTGCGCGAAGCCGCCGGGAACGACGACGGCGTCGACCCCGCGCAGGCTGCGCTCGGCGTGGAAGAGGATCTCTGCCGATCCGCCCAGCTGCTCGACTGCGTGCAGCACGTCGAGCTCGCAATTCGTGCCGGGGAACTGGACGACACCGATCCGGACCGCTGCGCTCATGGCACCAGCTCCGAGATCGAGATGGTGAACGCTTCGATGACCGGGTTGGCGAGGAGGCGATGGCACATCTCGTCGACCTGCGCGCGCGCCGCGCTTTCGCTCTCGGCGTCGACCACGAGCCGGATGCTCTTGCCGACCGAGACCTGCGTCACGTTCGTGTAGCCGAGCGCCGGGAGCGCCTTCTCGACGGTCGCGCCCTGCGGGTCGAGGATGCCCGGCAGGTGACTGACATCGATCCGAGCCTCAAACGCCGCCATGACTTCGAGACTATCCGCCGTACCAGTCCGCGAAGGACTGGCCGGTGAGCCGTTCGTAGGCCTCGACGTAGCGCTGTCGGGTGCCCGCGATCACCGCGTCGGGCAGCGCCGGCGCGGGCGCGGTCCGGTCCCAGTCGAGGGTCAGGTAGTAGTCGCGGACGTACTGCTTGTCGAACGAGGGCGGCGACCCTCCGACCGCGTACTCCTCGGCCGGCCAGTACCGCGACGAGTCGGGGGTGAGCACCTCGTCGATGAGGAGCAGCTCCCCGTCCGGCGCGAGCCCGAACTCGAACTTGGTGTCCGCGAGGATGATGCCGCGGGGCTCCGCGATGGCCACACCCCGCGTCGTAGATCGCGAGCGAGGCATCCCGCAGCCGGTTGAAGGTGTCCGCGCCGACCGCGTCGATCGCCTCGGCGTCGGACATCGGCAGGTCGTGACCTTCCTCCGCCTTCGTCGTCGGCGTGAAGAGCGTCTCGGGAAGCCGCTCGGCTTCCTGCATCCCGGTGGGCATGACCCGGCCCTGCACCGTGCCGTGCTCCCGGTACTCGGCCCAGGCGCCCCCGAAGAGGTAGCCGCGGGCGATGCACTCCATCTGCACCGGAGCCGTGCGCCGCACGAGCATCGCCCGGCCGTCGGCATCGGGCCGGGCCGCAGCCGGGAAGTCGGCCGGGTCGACCGAGATCACGTGGTTGGGGAGCAGGTCCGCGACCTGGTCGAACCAGAACGACGAGATCGCAGTCAGGACCCTCCCCTTGTCCGGGATCGCGTCCGGCAGCACCACGTCGAACACGGACACCCGGTCCGATGCGACCAAGAGCAGGCGACCGTCGCCGACGTCGTAGAGGTCCCGGACCTTGCCTCGGTACTCGTGCGGAAGCGTGATCGTCATCGTCTCAAACGTTTCCCGTCGGGTGGTCGAGCGCCTCGAACGTGCGCCCGACGTTGGCGATCGCCCGCTTCAGGTCGAAGCACGCGAGCAGCTGCTCATCGGTGAGCGTCTTCGTGATCTCCGGGTCCTCGCGCAGCACGTCGATGAACGGCCGGCGTTCCTCCCAGGTCCGCAGGGCGTTGCGCTGCACGACGCGGTAGGCGTCGTCCCGGGACTGGCCGGACTCCACCAGCGCGAGCAGGACCGGCTGGCTGAAGACCAGTCCGTAGCTCGCGTCCATGTTCTCGATCATCCGCTCGGGGTAGACGTGCATGCCCTCGACGATCGAACGGAACTTCACGAGCACGTAGTAGGCGAGCGCGCACGAGTCGGGCAGGATGATCCGCTCGACCGACGAGTGCGAGATGTCGCGCTCGTGCCACAGCGCGACGTTCTCGAGCCCGGCGCCGAGGTTGCCGCGCAGCACGCGGGCGAGCCCGCTGAGCTGCTCGCTCTTGACCGGGTTCCGCTTGTGGGGCATCGCCGAGGAGCCCTTTTGCTTGCCGGCCCGGAACGGCTCCTCGACCTCGCGCACCTCGGTCCGTTGGAGGTGACGGATCTCCGTCGCGAACTGCTCGATGCTCGCGCCGACGCTGGCGCACGCGTAGAGCAGCTCCGCGTGGCGATCACGCGCCAGCACCTGGGTCGCCGGCACCGCGGTCAGGTTCAGGCGCTCGCACACGTACTGCTCGACGAAGGGATCCACGTTCGAGTACGTGCCCACGGCGCCCGAGAGCTTGCCGACCGAGATCACCGCGCGCGCCCGCCGCAACCGCTCGATGTCGCGTCGGACCTGGAGCGCCCAGAGCGCGAGCTTCACGCCGAACGTCGTCGGCTCGGCGTGGATGCCGTGCGTGCGGCCCACCATCGGTGTGTCGCGGTACTCATGGGCCTGCTTCGTGATCGCCGCGTCGAGCTCGACCGCGGCTTCGACGAGGAGATCGGCGGCCCGGGACAGCTGGAGCGAGAGCGCGGTGTCCACCACGTCGCTCGATGTGAGCCCGTAGTGCACCCAGGTGCCCTCCGGCTGACCGACCCGCTCCTGGACCACGTCCACGAACGCGGCGACGTCGTGCTCGGTCACCAGCTCGCGCGCCTCGATCGCCTCGACGTCGAAGCCGGCCCGCTCGCGCACCGCGACCGCGGCCTCCTTCGGGACGACGCCGAGCTCGGCCCACGCCTCGGTCGCGAGGATCTCGACATCGAGCCACGCGCGGTAGCGGGCCTGGTCGGTGAAGAGGTCGGCCATCTCGGGCAGGGAGTAGCGGGGGATCATGTGGCCTCCGTGGTCACAGCGGCGGCAATGTCGGTGCGGTGCTGCATCCGCGGCCACGAGATGCGGCCGACGGCGTCGTACGCGCGAGTGCGGGCGGCGGCGACCGTCGGTCCGATCGCGCTGACCGCGAGCACGCGCCCGCCGGCCGTCCGGATCACGTCACCGTCACGCTTCGTCCCGGCCTGGAAGACCTGCACGCCGTCGAGCGCACTCGCCGCCTCGAGGCCGGTGATCACGTCACCGGTGCGCGGCGGGCCCGGGTAGCTCTCGGACGCGAGCACGACCGTCACGCAGGCGTCGTGCCGGAATCGGACCGGCGTGCTCAGGCGGCCGGTCGCCGCCTCCGCGCAGTGCGCGGCGAGGTCGCTGGCCATGCGGGGGATCACGACCTGGCACTCGGGATCACCGAAGCGCACGTTGTACTCGAGCACCTTGGTGCCCTCCGGCGTCAGCATGAGCCCCGCGTAGAGCACACCCCGGTACTCGATGTCGCGCGCCGCGAGCGCCTGCAGCGTCGGTTCGACCGCGGTGCTCATCACCTCGTCGACCAGGCCCGCGGTCGGCGATGGGCACGGGGGAGTACGCGCCCATCCCGCCGGTGTTCAAGCCCGCGTCGCCATCACCGATCCGCTTGAAGTCCTGCGCCGGCGCGAGCGGGACGCCGGTGGTGGATCCGTCACACAGCACGAGCAGCGAGATCTCCGGCCCGCTCAGCCCCTCTTCGATGACGAGCGTGCGGCCCGCGTCACCGAACGCCGCGCCGGAGAGATACGCCCGCACCGCGTCACGTGCGTCGGCAAGCGACTCGGTGACGACGACCCCCTTGCCCTGCGCGAGCCCGTCGGTCTTCACCACGTAGAGCCCGGGCATCGTCTCGAGGTACGCGAGCGCCTCGGCCTCCTGGGTCGCGTCGAACGCGTGGTGACGGGCGCTCGGCACGCCGGCGTCGTCGAGGAGCTCCTTCATCCAGGCCTTCGAGCCCTCCAGGCGTGCGGCAGCAGCCGACGGGCCGAAGACCGCGGCGCCACCCGCGCGCAGCTCGTCGGCGAGCCCTTCGACGAGGGGAGCCTCCGGACCGATGACGACGAGCTCGAACTCGTCGAGGCTCTCGAGGGCGTCGTCCAGGTCCAGGCACGCGCCGAGCGCGGCCATGCCGGGGTTCCCGGGCGCACAGACGACCGAGTCGACGACCGCGGAGCGCGTGCAGCCCCCACGCGAGCGCGTGCTCGCGGCCGCCCGATCCGACGACGAGGACGTTCACTAGGCGGCGCGGGGCAGCACGACGCACTGGTCGCGCGCGGGACCGACCGACACGAAGCTCACGTGCACGCCGGTGTACTGCTCGATGAAGTGCACGTAGTCGCGCGCCGCAGCGGGAAGATCCTCGATCCGCTCGGCCCGCTCGACGTCGACCTGCCAACCGGGCAGCGTCTCGTAGATCGGTCGCACCTTGTGCAGGACCGATTGGTGGTACGGAACGTGGTCGTACCGGGTGCCGGATTCGTCTTCGTACGCGACGCACACCTTCAGCTCGGGCAACGGCGACAGCACGTCGAGCTTGGTGATGGCGAGCTCGGTGCAGGTGTTGAGGCGCGTCGCGTGCTTGAGCATCACGAGGTCGAGCCAGCCCGGCCGGCGCCGGCGGCCGGTGTTGGTACCGAACTCGCGGCCCCGCTCGACCAGCACGTCGCCGACTTCGTCACCCTCGAAGAGCTCGGTCGGGAAGGGGCCACTGCCGACCCGGGTCACGTACGCCTTGACGATCCCCGTGATGCGCTCGATCGCGCGCGGGCCGACCCCCGCACCGGCACCGACACCTCCGGCCACCGGGTTGCTGGACGTCACGAACGGATACGTGCCGTGGTCGAGGTCGAGATAGGTCGCCTGCGCGCTCTCGAACAGGACCCACTGACCGATGTCGAGTGCTTCGTGCACCAGGTGCACGGTGTCGTCGATCAGCGGCGCGAGGCCGGTCCACGTAGCCGAGGTACTGCGCCGCGATGTCGTCGGCGCTCATCGGCAGTCGGTTGTAGACCTTGGTGAGCACACCGTTCTTCTCGCGCAGCACGAGGTCGAGCTTCTCGCGGAAGATCTTCGGGTCCAGCAGGTCCTGCACCCGGAGGCCGACGCGCATCGCCTTGTCCGCGTACGTCGGGCCGATCCCGCGCTTGGTGGTGCCGAGCTTGTTCTTGCCGAGGTAGCGCTCGGTGAGCCGATCGAGCTCCTGGTGGTACGGCATGATCAGGTGCGCGTTGCCGGACAGCCGGATGCGGCGGCTGTCGATGCCCTTGGTCTCGAGCATGTCCAGCTCGTCGAGCAGGACGGCCGGGTCCACGACCACGCCGTTGCCGATGACGGGCACGACCCAGGGGTAGAGGACACCGCTCGGCACGAGCTGCAGCTTGAACACCTCGCCGTCCACCACGAGGGTGTGACCGGCGTTGTGTCCGCCCTGGTACCGGACGCACAGCGAAGCTTCCTTGGCCAGATAGTCGGTGAACCGACCCTTGCCTTCGTCGCCCCACTGGGTCCCGACGATTACCGGCCCCAGGCACGCGGCGCTCCTTGATCTGTTCGCGCTCACGTTGGGTACAGGCTAGTCGGCTCGTCGAAGCGCACGCCGGGGTTAGCTCCCGACCGGTGCCGTGCGGAGGAACACCAAGCCGTCAGGTGACGCGTCGACGGTGATGGTGTCCCCCTCGCGGTACTCGCCCTGGAGCACAGAGAGCGCGATCGGGTCCGCGATCTCGCGCTGGATGACCCGCTTGAGCGGCCGCGCCCCGAAGTCCGGGTCGTAGCCCACGCGGGCGACGTGCTGGCGGGCCGCGTCCGTGAGCACCAACCCGAGGCCCCGCTCGTCCAGCCGCGTGCGCAGCTGGTCGACCTGGATGTCCACGATCTGCGCGATGTGGCGCTCGTCGAGCCGGTGGAACACCACCAGCTCGTCGATCCGGTTCACGAACTCCGGCTTGAAGTGATGGTTCACCGCGGTCATCACGACGGACTCGTCCGCACCACCACCGAGGTTGCTCGTCATGATGAGGACGCAGTTCGTGAAGTCGACCGTCCGACCCTGGCCGTCCGTCAGCCGGCCGTCATCCATCAGCTGGAGCAGGACGTTGAACACGTCGGGGTGCGCCTTCTCGACCTCGTCGAGGAGCACGACCGCGTAGGGCCGGCGCCGGACCGCTTCGGTCAGCTGGCCCCCCTCGTCGTAGCCGACGTAGCCAGGAGGCGCGCCGACGAGGCGCGACACCGCGTGCTTCTCCATGTACTCGCTCATGTCGATGCGGACCATGGCCCGCTCGTCGTCGAACAGGAAGTCGGCGAGCGACCGCGCGAGCTCGGTCTTGCCCACACCCGTCGGTCCGAGGAAGAGGAAGGTGCCGATCGGCTGGTTCGGATCCGACAGCCCTGCGCGCGACCGGCGAATCGCGTTGGCGACCGCGGTCACTGCCGCGTCCTGACCGATCACCCGGCTGTGCAGGACGTCCTCCATGCGGACGAGCTTCTGCATCTCGCCCTCCATGAGGCGGCTCACCGGCACGCCGGTCCACTTCGCGACGATCTCGGCGACGTCCTCCTCGTCGACCTCTTCCTTCAGCATCTGCTCGGTGTGCTGCAGGTCGTTGAGCCGTGCGGTCTTCTCCTCGATCTCGGCGTCGAGCTCGCGCATGGTCCCGTACCGGAGCTCGGCCGCGCGCTCCAGGTCACCCGAGCGCTCCGCCACCTCCGCGTCGGTGCGCGCCTGCTCGAGCCGCTCCTTGACCTCGCGGATCTCCGCGATCGCATCGCGCTCGGCCTGCCAGTGCGCGACCATCCCGTCGCGCTGCTCCTCGAGCTCGGCCAGCTCGGCCTCGAGCGCGGCCAGACGGTGCTTCGACGCGTCGTCGGGCTCCTTGGCCAGTGCCGCCTTCTCGATCTCGAGCTGGCGGATGCGCCGCTCGACCACGTCGATCTCGAACGGCATGGAGTCGATCTCGATCCGCAGGCGCGACGCTGCCTCGTCGATCAGGTCGATCGCCTTGTCGGGCAGCTGGCGGCCCGGGATGTAGCGGTCCGAGAGCACCGCGGCCGCGACGACCGCCGCGTCCTGGATGCGCACCCCGTGGTGCACCTCGTAGCGCTCCTTCAAGCCGCGCAGGATCGCGATGGTGTCCTCGACCGACGGCTCGCCGACGAACACCTGCTGGAACCGGCGCTCGAGCGCGGGATCCTTCTCGATGTGCTTGCGGTACTCGTCGAGCGTCGTGGCGCCGATCATGCGCAGCTCGCCCCGCGCGAGCATCGGCTTGATCATGTTGCCCGCGTCGACCGCGCCTTCCGCTCCGCCCGCCCCGACGATCGTGTGCAGCTCGTCGAGGAACGTGATGACCTCACCGTCCGAGTCGGCGATCTCCTTGAGCACCGCCTTGAACCGCTCCTCGAACTCGCCCCGGTACTTCGCGCCCGCGACCATCGAGCCGATGTCCAACGACACGAGCCGCTTCTCGCGCAGGCCGTCGGGAACGTCGCCCTCGACGATGCGGCGCGCGAGACCCTCGGCGATCGCGGTCTTGCCGACGCCCGGCTCACCGATGAGCACCGGGTTGTTCTTCGTGCGCCGGCTCAGCACCTGGATGACGCGGCGGATCTCCTCGTCGCGCCCGATGACCGGGTCGAGCTTCCCCTGGCGGGCGTCCTCGGTGAGGTCGCGGCCGTAGCGCTCGAGAGCCTGGTACTGCTCCTCGGGGTTCTCGCTCGTCACCCGGTGCGAGCCCCGCACCTTCTTCAGCGCGTCCAACACCGCGTCGGTCGTGACACCCAGCCCGCGGCAGCATGTCGCCGACCCCGCCGGGAACCTTCGTCATCGCGAGCAGCAGGTGCTCGGTCGAGAGGAAGTCGTCGCCGAGGTCGCGACGCTCCTGGTCGGCTGCCTCGAGCAGCTTGTAGGCGTCGGAGGAGATCTGGGGTGCCGCCGCGGTCTCGCCGTAGACCTGCGGCAACGCGCCGAGCGCGGCGTCCACGTGGTCCTGGATGTTCTTCGGGGAGACCCCCACTCCTTCGAGCACCCCCGTCACGACGCCCTCGGGCTGGCCGATCAGCGCGTGGAGCAGATGCTCCGAGCCCACCTGGGAGTGGTGCTGGTCACGCGCGAGGGCCTGGGCGGCGCCGATGGCCTCCTGGCTCTTGCGGGTGAACTTGCTGGGGTCGAGCGGCATGGGGCAATCCTCGCGGGTTCTGCCGATAGGTCGTCGAAGTTGACAACGGGATTGTCAACCTCACCATTCCCGAACCCGGAGGATCAGCGGTGGCGGGTGGCCGCCGCGGCCCGGCCCACGGGGACGAGATCGCGCCGGTAGGCGCGGTGCACGCGCTCGACTGCTTCGCGCGCCTCGCGCCGGCGCGTCCTCGAGCTCGTCGGTCAGGCGCCCGACCGCTTCCTCGAGCTCGAGGATGCGGCGGACCCCGGCGAGGCCGACGCCGTCGTTGGTCAGCTCCTGGATGCGTCGCAGCAGCGCGATGTCGCGGTCCGAGTAGCGGCGGCTCCGGCCGACGGTGCGCGCCGGCTGGATGAGCCCCTTGCGCTCGTAGATCCGCAAGGTCTGCGGGTGCACTCCGGCCAGCTCCGCGGCCACCGAGATGATGTACAGCGCACGCTCGTCGTAGGCCACGGTCCTACACCTCCAGATGCTCGCGGGGGTTCTCGGGGAACGCCGCGGCGAGCGCTTCGAGCGCGTGACGCTGCTCGTCGTTGACCTTGGTCGGGACGTCGACGTCGAACGTGACCAGCAGATCGCCGGTCGAGCCCTTCGCCGGGACGATCCCGCGTCCCTTGACCTTCTGGGTGGTGCCGCCCTTGGTCCCGCTCTTCACCTTCAGCGTCACCGGACCGGTCAGCGTCGGCACCTTGACCTTCGCCCCGAGCGCAGCCTCGGTGAGGGTCAGCGGCACGCGCACCGTGAGGTCGAGCTTGCCCTTGCGGCCGAAGATCGGGTGCGGCCGCACGTGGACCACGACGTAGAGGTCGCCCGAGGGTCCGCCGTTGGCGCCTGCGCCGCCGCGACCCTTCACCCGGATGCGCTGGCCGTCGTCGACGCCGACGGGGATCTTCACCTTCACCTCGCGCGGCCGGACCTCGACCCCGCTGCCGTGGCAGTGGTGGCACGGGGTCTCGATGATCGCGCCGCGCCCACCGCAGGTCGGGCAGACCTGCGAGAACGAGAACGGTCCCTGATCGACCGCGACCTGCCCTGATCCGTTGCAGGTCGGGCAGGTCTGGGGAAGGGTGCCCGGCTCCGCACCACTGCCGTTGCACACCGAGCACGCGGCTTCGGCCGTGAACGACACGGACGTCGTCACACCGTGGACGGCATCGGTGAAGTCGAGGTGCAGCTCGGTCTCGAGGTCCGCGCCGCGCTGGGGCGCCTGGCGCGCGTTGCGACCGCGCCCGCCCCGGCCCCGCCCGAAGCCGCGACCGCCCGGCGCACCACCGCCGCCGAACAGACCGCCGAGCAGGTCCGAGAAGTCGACCCCCTCCTCGAACGTGAAGCCGCCGGCACCCGGGTTGAACCCGCCGCCGCCCGACCCCGGCGCGCTGTACGCACCCGACGCGACCATGCGTCGGACCTCGTCGTACTCCTTGCGCTTCGCGGCGTCGCCGAGGACGTCGTTCGCGGCCGAGACCTCCTTGAACTTCTCCTCGGCGTCGTGGTTCCCCGGGTTCGCGTCCGGGTGGTACTCCTTCGCGAGCTTGCGATAGGCGCGCGTGATCTCCTTCTCGGTCGCACCCTGGGGAACGCCGAGCACGGAGTAGTAGTCCTTGTCGAACCATTCGCGCTGCGGTGCCATCGAGCTATCTCGCTACCTTCACCATTGCCGGTCGCAGCACGCGACCCTTGAGCCGGTAGCCGGTGCGGAGGATGTCCGCGACCACGGGCTCGCCGTCACCGTCTTCCTGCAGCACCGCTTCGTGCTCGGTCGGGTCGAAGGGCTTGCCCTCCGCGTCGATCCGCTCGATGCCCGCCTTCTCCAGCACACCGAGCAGCTCCGCGTACACGAGCTCGACGCCCTTGCGGACGTTCTCGCCCACGTCGGTCAACGCGCCGACCGCGAGCTCGAACGAGTCCAGCACCGGGAGCAGCTGCTCGAGCAGGCCCTCCGTGGCCCGCTCGAGGTGCTCGGTCTGGCGCCGCAGCATCTGCTTCTTGTAGTTCTCGAAGTCCGCCTGGAGCTGCTGGGCCAGCGCCGCGCATCTCGTCGCGCTCACCGGTCAGCCGCGCCAGGTCGGCTTCGAGGGCCGCGCCGGCCTCGGCCTCCGCGGAGTCACCGATCGTCTTGGTGTGCTCCGCGTCGGCGTCGACCGTCGCGTCCTCGTGGTCAAGGTTGTCCTCGGGTCGGGGCACGATCAGGCTTCCTTCGCCTCGCCCTCGTCGACGATCTCGGCCTCGGCGACGTCATCGTCGCTCGGAGGCGGAGACCCGGACCCGGAACCCGGGGCGCCCTGGCTCGCATCCGCCGCGTTCTGCTGTGCAGATGCCGAGGCGTAGAGCCGCTGTGCGAACTCCTGGCTCGCGGCGACCAGACCCTCGTGGGCCCGCTTGACCGCTTCGATGTCCGTGCCCGCCAGCGCGTCCTTGAGCGCCTTGAGCTCGACATCGATCTTCTCGCGCTCCGCCGGCTCGACCTTGTCGCCGTTGTCCTTCAACAGCTTCTCGGTCTGGAAGACGAGGTTGTCCGCGTTGTTGCGGGTCTCGGCCTCCTCGCGCCGCTGACGGTCCTCCTCGGCGTGGGCTTCCGCGTCCTTCATCATGCGGTCGATCTCGTCCCGACCGAGTGCGGTCCCACCGGTGATCGTCATCTGCTGCTCGCGACCGGTCCCGAGATCCTTCGCGGACACGTTCACGATGCCGTTGGCGTCGATGTCGAACGTGACCTCGATCTGCGGAACGCCACGCGGAGCCGGCGGGATGCCGACCAGCTGGAACGTGCCAAGCGTGTGGTTGCGGTAGGCCATGTCGCTCTCGCCCTGCAGCACCTTGATCTCCACCGAAGGCTGGTTCTCGTCCGCGGTGGTGAACACCTCGGAGCGCTTCGTCGGGATCGTGGTGTTGCGGTCGATGAGCTTCGTCATGATCTGGCCCTTGGTCTCGATGCCGAGGGACAGCGGCGTGACGTCGAGGAGCAACACGTCCTTCACATCACCCTTGAGGACACCGGCCTGGATCGCCGCACCGACCGCGACGGCCTCGTCCGGGTTGATCCCCTTGTCGCCCTCCTTGCCGGTGAGCTCCTTGAGCAGGTCCGACACCGCCGGCATGCGCGTCGAGCCGCCGACGAGCAGCACGCGGTCGATCTGCTCCTTGGTGAGACCGGCATCGCGGATCGCCTGGTCGAACGGGCCGCGGCACGCGTCGAGGAGGTCGTGGGTCAGCTCCTGGAACTTCGCCCGCGAGAGCGTGAGCTCCAGGTGCAACGGGCCGTTCGAGGTGGCGGTGATGAACGGCAGGTTGATGCTCGTCTCGGCCAGGCTCGACAGCTCGATCTTCGCCTTCTCGGCTGCTTCCTTGAGCCGCTGCGTGGCCATCTTGTCGGCGCCGAGGTCGACCCCGTGCGCGTTCTTGAACTCGGCCACCATCCAGTCGATGATCCGCTGGTCCCAGTCGTCGCCACCGAGGTGGGTGTTGCCGGCGGTCGACTTCACCTCGAACACGCCCTCGCCGAGCTCGAGCACGGACACGTCGAACGTGCCACCGCCGAGGTCGAAGACGAGCACGGTGATGTCGTTGTCCTTCTCCAGGCCGTACGCCAACGACGCCGCGGTGGGCTCGTTGATGATGCGCAGCACCTCGAGTCCCGCGATCTCGCCGGCCTCCTTCGTCGCCTGACGCTCGGCGTCACCGAAGTACGCCGGGACGGTCACGACCGCCTGGGTCACGGTGTCGCCGAAGTACGCCTCGGCATCGCGCTTGAGCTTCTGCAGGATGCGGGCGGAGATCTCCTGGGCGTTGTACTTCTTGCCGTCGATGTCGATCGTCCAGCTGGTGCCGATGTGGCGCTTGACGGAGCGGATCGTGCGATCGGGGTTCGTGATCGCCTGGCGCTTGGCCACCTCGCCGACGAGCACCTCGCCCGTCTTCGAGAACGCGACGACCGACGGGGTCGTGCGGTTCCCCTCGGCATTGGGGATGACCACGGGCTCGCCGGCCTCGAGGACCGAGACGACCGAGTTCGTGGTGCCGAGGTCGATTCCTACGGCCTTGGGCATGGGTGTGAGCCTCCGAGATTCGAGTGTTCAGTACGGGTTTGGATTCTTGCCAGTGACCTTGGGGGAAACCTTGAGTCGATCACTAGCAACTTGTAGCAGCCAGGCCGTATTCCCCCCGAAACGACAGTTCTCCACGACATCCTTTCGCCCGTGGGACCGGCTCGTTTAGATTCCCCGCCATGTCGCGCCGTGATTCCTTCCTCGACCACCTCGCCCAGGTGCCGCTCTTCTCGGCCCTCTCCCGCAAGGAGCTCGCCGCTCGTGGCGCGCCGTGCCGAGGACGTGAAGGTCGAGCCGGGCCGGGTCCTGGTCAGCGAAGGCTCCACTGGCAGCGAGTTCTTCGTGATCATCGACGGGAGCGCGAACGTCACCCGCCGGGGCCGGAAGGTCGCGACGCTCGGACCGGGCGGCGCGTTCGGCGAGCTCGCGCTGCTCGACAAGGCGCCCCGCAACGCGACCGTGACCGCGCAGACCCCGATGGAGGTCGTCGTGCTCGGCCAGCGTGAGTTCGGCGGGTTGATCGACGAGGTCCCCGGCTTCGCGCGCAAGCTGCTCGCGGGCATGGCCCGCCGGCTGCGGGAGCTCGGACGCAAAATCCGTCCAGTGAGCCGCGTCGCCAACCCGTCGCGGTAGGTTCCCGCCATGCGCAGGTACCTGCCTCGGCCGCATCAGACCGTCCTGCTCATCGGCTTCCTCGCCGCGCTCGGGACCCTCGCATCGGGCATCGCCCCGGAGCTGACGGGCTGGCACCACGACTCGCCGATCCAGCGCGAGGTGTTCTTCAACATCCCGAGGCCACTCGAGGTGGCCTTCTACCTCGCGGTCGCCACCGGGCTGTTCCTCGTCTCCTGGCTGGTCTCGCTGCGGGTGCGCAACTACGAACGGGGCAAGCCGGACAACCGGCGCACCAACAAGGGCAACCTCCACCGGCGCATGCGGGACTTCCGCAGGGGCGTCTGGATGCGCACGTTGCTGCGGGACCCGGCGGCCGGGATCATGCACTCCTTCATCTACTTCGGCTTCCTGGTCCTCTTCGTCATCACGGTCGTCCTCGAGATCGACCACCAGCTGCCGGGCTCGCTGAAGTTCCTGCACGGCCGGACCTACGAGGCGCTACGCGTTCACCGGCGACCTGTTCGGGCTCATCTTCCTCATCGGGATCCTGTGGGCGTTCGCCCGGCGGTACGGCCAGCGCCCCTACCGGATCCGCATCAAGACCAAGCCCGAGCACCTCGTGATCCTGGTGACGTTCCTCGTCATCGCCGTCACCGGGTTCACCACCGAGGCCTTCCGCATCGCGGCGCTGCGCAGCGCGACCGGCCCGGCGGCGAACTTCGAGAAGTGGTCCTTCGTCGGCTGGGCGCTCTCGCACGTCGTCGACGGCTGGACCCTCGGAGGGCTGCGGGACGCGCACCGCTGGTCCTGGGGCGTCCACGTCGTCGCGTTCCTCGCCTTCCTCGTGATCCTGCCGACCACGATGCTGCGCCACATGATCACGAGCCCGATGAACATGTACCTGAAGGACCGCCCGCGCCCCAAGGGCGCGATGCGCGAGATGCCGAACCTCATGGAGACCGAGCTCGAGACGTTCGGCGCGTCGACGGTCGAGGACTTCACCTGGAAGCAGCTGTTCGACACGGACGCCTGCACGATCTGTGGGCGGTGCACGTCCGTGTGCCCGGCGCACGCGACCGGGCAAGCCCCTCGACCCGCGCGAGATCGTGCTGAAGACCGGCGAGGTCATGGCCGCGACCGGCACCCCTCCGGTGACACCTCCGGTCGGCACCGACATCGAGATCAGGGTCACGGCGGACAACCTCTTCGAGCGGATCACCTCCGCCGAGCTGTGGTCGTGCACGACGTGCAAGGCGTGCGACGAGATCTGCCCGGTGAACATCGAGATCCTCGACAAGATCCTCGACATGCGCCGATACCTCTCCCTGATGGAGAGCGACTTCCCCGTCGAGCTCGGCAACACCTATCGGTCGATGGAGAACTCCGGCAACGTCTACGGGATGAACCAGGCCGAGCGGGGCGACTGGTCGGCCGACCTCGAGGGCGTCGAGATCGTCGACCCCGGCGGAGACCTCGACCACGAGTACCTGTATTGGATCGGGTGCGCGGGCTCCTTCGACGATCGCAACAAGAAGACCAGCCGCGCCGTCGCGCAAGCTGCTGCAGCGGGCGAACATCGACTTCGCGATCCTCGGTCCGAGCGAGCTCTGCACCGGAGACCCCGCGCGCCGCTCGGGCAACGAGTACATCTTCCAGATGCTCGCGATGCAGAACATCGAGGCGCTCGACGGGCTCGGGGTGCGCAAGATCATCACGCAGTGCCCGCACTGCTTCAACACGTTGAAGAACGAGTACCCGCAGCTCGGCGGCAACTACGAGGTCGTGCACCACTCGCGAGCTGCTGATGGAGCTGATCGCCGACGGTCGGCTGTCCATGGCCGGCGCGTCGCTCGCCGAGCGGGTCACCTACCACGACTCGTGCTACCTCGGCCGCCACAACGACGTGTACCTCGCGCCGCGCAACGTGATCGGCAACCTCAAGGGGATCGACATCGTCGAGATGCCCCGCAACGGCACGAAGGGCATGTGCTGTGGTGCCGGCGGCGCGCGCATGTGGATGGAAGAGACGATCGGCAAGAAGGTGAACGTCGAGCGCGCGCAGGAGGCGATCGCGACCGGTGCGGAGCGGATCGCGGTGGCGTGCCCCTTCTGCTACGTGATGATGGACGACGGCGTGAAGGGCGAGGGCAAGGACGAGGACGTGAAGGTCCAGGACATCGCGGAGATGCTCCTCGAGGCGCTGGAGAACGAGAGCACGCTCGTCTCACCCGTCACCATCGAACGCAAGCCCGGCGTCTAGCTCCTTCGTCCGGACTCCGGACCAGATGGCAAGATCGTGTCGTGTACATGGAGCGACCGAGTCGAGTGCAGGGGGGCTTCATCTGGTCGTCGCGCTCGACCGGCGACGGGGTCCGCGTCCTTCCGGACGGCTGCATGGACCTGCTCTGGGACGGCCATGCCGTCGTCATCGCGGGGCCCGATACGCGTGCGCACGTGTTTCGCTCGGGGCGTGACTCGTCACTCGTCGGCTTGCGGTTCGCACCAGGGTTCGCGCCGCGGGTCCTCGGCGCTCCGGCCGACGCGTTCACGAACCAGCGCGTTCCGTTGGACGCCGTGTGGGCTCCCGACGAGGTGCGGCACATCACGGATCTCCTCGTGGCGAGCTCGGATCCTGCGGTGACCCTCGAAGACGTCGCGCTGCGTCGTTGCGCTCCGGGGGATGATGCCGCCGTGCTCATCGACGACGTCGTTGCCCTTGCCCGAGCCGGGTGCAACAGCGCGACGATCGCCCGCCGGGTCGGGTACAGCCCCCGTCAGCTGCAACGCCGGAGCACCGCCGCGTTCGGCTACGGCACCAAGACCCTCCACCGGATCTTGCGCATGCAACGCGCGCTCGACCTCATCCGGCGGGGTGCGCGCACCGCCGACTCTGCGGTCCGCGCGGGCTATGCGGACCAGCCCCACCTGTCGCGTGAGATCAGGGACATGGCGGGGGTGCCGCTCACCGAGCTCATGACGTGACGTCGATCGGGGCGCACAGCTCGACGTGGTTGCCGTCCGGGTCCAGGACGACCGCGTACCGTTGACCCCAGAACGCGTCCCAGGGCGCGAGGTGGCCGGTGACCCCCGATCCGACCAGCTCGGCATAGGTCGCGTCGACGTCGGCCGGAGTGCCGCACGCGAACGCCGAGCGCGATGCGATGGCCGCCGGACGGCCGCACCCAGGACTCGTCGAAGGAGCGGATGGTGGTCTCCGTGTCCCAAGCGACATGCAGCCCTCCGGGGAGCTCGATGTCGACGTGGGGCTGGCCGTCGGCGTCAGCGGGAATCTCGAGGCCGACCCTCCGGTAGAAGGCCAGCGACGCCTCCATGTCTGCGACCACGATGCCGATGAAGAAGAAGGTGGGTGTCATGGGGCCAGCCTACGAAGATCCGATTTCGAGGTCTTGAAGAAGTCGGACACGTCGTGACCGGAGCCGGCTACCTCCCGCCCAGCTGCTTCCCGCCCAGCTGTCTCCACCGAAAGCAGCTGGTCATGTGGTCGTTGACCATGCCGACGGACTGCATCAGCGCGTACATGGTCGTCGGGCCGACGAAGCGGAACCCGCGCTGCTTCATGTCCTTGCTCATCGCCTTCGAGATCGCGGTCTGCGCGTCAAGGGTCGACAGGTCGCGATGGTGGTTCACGATGGTGGTCCCCCCGACGAACGACCACAGGTACGCGTCGAGGCTGCCGAGCTCGCGCTGCACGACCTTCACCGCACGCACGTTGGCGATCGTGGACTCGATCTTCGCCCGGTTCCGGATGATGCCGGGATCGAGCATCAGCCGTTCGACCTTCGCCGGACTGAAGCGCGCGACCTTGACCGGATCGAAGCCGGCGAACGCGTGGCGGTAGCCCTCCCGGCGGTGCAGGATCGTCGACCACGAGAGGCCGGCCTGCGCGCCCTCGAGCGTGATCTTCTCGAACAGCCGCCGGTCGTCGTGCTGCGGGACGCCCCACTCGTCGTCGTGGTACGCGATCATCGCCGGGTCGGTGCCCGCCCAGGAGCAGCGGACCGGCGGGCGGCTCACTCCGCGGATCGCGGAAGTTGAGGTAGTACCGGCTGGGCGTCGGCCCGCGCTGCCCCTGGTACTTGGACCCCTTCTCCTTGCTGCCGTACGGGTGGTCGGCCGACGTGGACATCTCGAAGAACGAGATCTGGCCGATCTTCATCCTCGGGTACAGGGCGATCGGGAGGTTGGCGACGTTGGACAGCTCGAGGGTGAGGTGCCCGTCCCACCCGGCGTCGACGAACCCGGCGGTGCTGTGGATCAGGAGCCCGAGGCGTCCGAGCGACGACTTCCCCTCGAGCCGGGCCACCAGGTCGTCCGGGAGCGCGACGCGCTCGAACGTCGAGCCGAGCACGAACTCGCCCGGGTGCAGGATGAACGCCGCGTCGTCCTCGATCTCGACGAGCTCGGTGAGGTCCTCCTGGGGCTGCTTCGGATCGATGTAGGGCGTCGTGTCGTTCCGGAACACCCGGAAGTACCGGTCGATGTGCAGGTCGACGGACGACGGCTGCACGTCGCGGTCCTCGAGCGGCTCGATGACGATCCGATCGGCGGCGAGGGCTTCCCTGATGGAACGGTCCGAGAGGATCACGGGGCGGGAGCCTACCGATTCACCTCCGGGCGCTCCGAGGCCGACGCCAACGGGCCACCGATGCTCACGAAGCCGAAGAACGGTCGTCGGATACGCTGCCGCCCCGAGGAGACGACGGGATCCGAGGATCTCGCGCCACGAATCGCGCCGTCCCCCCGCGGGTGTAGTTCAGAGGCAGAACATCAGCTTCCCAAGCTGAGAACGCGAGTTCGATTCTCGTCACCCGCTCCAACATCGTCGCTGGTCACCGGCAACGAATCTTCAATCGCGGCTCCATCTTCGAGGCTCTCGACGCCGTCCATCCCGCGGGTGTCCCACGAGGCCCATCGGGACGCCTCGACGAGGTCGCCGAGGGCACGAGCCAACGACGCGTCTCGCTTCACGTCGTCGCGTGCTGATAACGAATCGCGGCCTGCGAGGACGCGTGACCCATGCGGTGCATGAGCTCCTTCGTGCTCGCGCCGCTCGCTGCCGTGAGGGTGTTGGCGGTATGCCGCAGGTCGTGGAATCGAAAGGTCGCCGGCAGGCCCGCCGCGCTGCGGGCGCGCTCCCAGTGCTTCTGGATCACATGACGTCGCAACGCTCCGCCGCGCTCACCTCTGAACACGCGCGCCTCGGGAGGAACCGCGGTGAACGCGTCGAGATGAGCCTCGACGTCGACGAGGAGGAAGGGCGGAACGGAGATGGTCCGTCGACCCGCCTCGCTCTTCGGCGGGCCGAGGATCAACCGACCGTCGCTCAACTGGTGCTCCTGCTGCTCGACGGTGAGGAGGCCGTGGAGAAGATTGACGTGGCGCCGCTCGAGTCCCAGCAGCTCTCCGACCCGGAGCCCACAGAAGCCCGCAACGAGGACGAGGAGGCGCATGTGCGGCGGCATCCCCTCTGCGGCTGCGAGCACCTCCACCACTGTGGCAGTCGGCCGCTCCGCCGCTCGCTCAACGCCCGCGCCAGCCAGCTTGCACGGGTTCGAGACGATGAGCTCGTCGTGCACCGCGGTTCCGAGAATCGTTCGGAGCAGGCGATAGCACTTGGCCGCGGTGTTGGCGCTGACGGACTTCGACGCCACAAGGTTGCCTGTACCACTCTCGAATGAAACGGGGCGTGAGGGCATTGAGGTTGACGGGACCAAGAGCCGGGAGGATGTGACGCCGCAGCTGAGACTCGTAGGTCTCGCGGGTGCGGAGGAGTAGCCCCGGTCGTGTGGCCAGCCAGGTCCTCGCGTACTCCTCGAGGGTGATCCGACCAGCCTGGGGATCCACCCATGCGCCGCGCAACATGTCGGCTTCGATCGTGACGACGAACCGGTCCGCGTCACGGCGCGTGCGAAAGGTCCTCGACCGTTCGCGCCCGTCAGGTGCGCGATACCGGACCTCGTAGCGAGGGCCGCCCCGCGTCGATCGTTTCGCGATGTGCGCCACGTCAATCTCCCCCGAGCGGGCCGGCGTCGACGAGCCATGATCTGAGGAGGGAAGGATCGCCACGGTACCTGGTCATCGGCTGACTCGCTGATCCTCGACGAACGTTCGTATCGCGTCGAGGGGAACGCGGGCGCAGCGTCCGATGTGCACGACCTCGATCCGTCGATCGCCGATCAGCTCGTAAAGCGTCGTCCGGCCGATCGCCAACGCCCTCGCGGCCTCCGGGATCGTCAGCAACAGAGGCTCGACGTCGGCCCCCACCCCAGCCCCTCGTTCCACTTCGTGCCCTGCGCTCGAGTCTTCATTCATGTCGTCTCTTATGCGCTTCGCACCTTCGGTTTCGCGACAGCGCCCCCACCCCGATGTGATCCACGCACTTGCATTTTCAATGCGGGGTTGTCGCGACGCGAGTGGGTGGCGACGCGCATAGCCGTGGTGTGTTGTCGATCGGGAAGCTTCGCGCGAGGCCAGGAGGCGTATTACCTCGATGCGGTCGCGCATGGCGTCGAGGAGTACTACCTCGAGCGCGGGCGAGGTCGCCGGCTACTGGATCGGTACCGGTGCCGCGAGCTCGAGCTCTAAGGGTTGGTGAGCGACGACGCGTTCGTCTCGCTGCTCCACGGTGTGAACCCTCTGGACGGGAGCGCACTGGGCCGACCGAACCGCCGGGTGCCTGCGTTGGATCTGACGTTCTCGGCGCCGAAGTCGGTGTCGGTCTGCGTGGGCGTTGGGTGACCCAGAGCTCGGCGCGGGAGATCGTCGCCGCCCACCAAGACGCGATCGCCGCCGCGGTCGGGTATCTCGAGCGGGAAGCGGTGTTCGTCCGCCGTGGGCACAACGGCACGGAACGCCTCATCGGCGGCGGGCTGGTCGGCGCGGCGTTCCGGCATCGGACGAGCCGGGCCGGTGATCCGCAGCTCCACACGCATGTGGTGGTCGCGAACGCGGCGCAGGGTCCGGATGGTCGGTGGTCGGCGTTGGATGCCCGTCACCTGTACGGGCAGGCCCGCACCGCCGGGTTTCAATATCAGGCGGAGCTGCGGGCAGGGCTTACCGCCCGTCTGACCGTCGAATGGGAACGGACGGTGAAGGGCACAGGCGACCTCACCGCCGTCCCCCTCGAGGTGCGGCGCGAGTTCTCCCGCCGGCGGGCTCAGATCGAAGCCGAGCTCGGACCGGAGGCGTCACCGAGGGAGGCGCGCACGGTGACGTTGCGGACCCGCCCGGCGAAGACCCCGGACGTGGACGCGTTCTCGATGCACGCCGACTGGGTCGAACGCGCCGACGTGCTCGGCTTCACGACCGGCGTGCTCCAAGCCGACCTCGCCCGTTCACCGCATGTGCCTCGCGAGCTGTCCGAGGCTTCCCTGGTGTCTGTCACCCAGGTCTGTGCGGAGCTGACCGAACACCGCTCGACGTTCGATCGGCGGCACGTCCTCCAGACCCTCGCCGGCCACGCCCACCAGGGCGCGACCGTCGCCGAGCTCGAGGCCCACGCCGATCAGCTGCTCTCCAGCGAGCGAGTCGTGCCGCTCGGCGTCGGTCACTTCGGTGTCTGCTACTCGACGCCGGATCTGCTGGCGCTCGAAGACCGGCTCCTCAACCAGGCCGAAGCGGAGGAGAACAGCGACGACGAGCGGGGTGTGGTCCCCGAACCGGAGGCGACCCTCCTCGCCCATCCGGAGCTCTCCGATGAGCAGCGGGCGATGGTCGAGACCCTCACCGCTGACGGTTCCCCCATCGCCGTGGTGGTCGGCGCTGCGGGTTCCGGGAAGACGCATGCTCTCGGCGTCGCACGAGAAGCCTGGGACGACGCCGGGTTCACCGTCATCGGCTGCGCCCTCGCCGCGAGGGCAGCCCGCCAGCTCCAAGACGACGCCGAGATCCCCTCGGTGACGCTCGACCGGCTCCTGATCGACCTCGACAGCCCCGGCATCCCGAGACTCACGAGCCGGACCGTCGTGGTTGCAGACGAGGCCGCGATGATCGGCACCCGCAAACTCGGCCGGCTCCTCGACCACGCCCACCAAGCACGCGCCAAAGTCGTGTTGGTCGGGGATCCATGCCAGTTGCCCGAGATCGAAGCCGGCGGGCTGTTCACCGGCCTCGCCGAACGGTTAGGCGCGGTGGAACTCGTCGAGAACCGCCGCCAACAAGATCCGGTGGAACGTCAAGCCCTCGCCGAGCTCCGCGCGGGCCAGGTTGATGAGGCGATCGAACGGCTCGCCGAACACGGCCAGATCATCGAGACCCCCGACCGGAAGGTCGCGGTCGAACAGGTCGTCGCGGACTGGAGGACGGCGACCCGCCGGGGGGAAGACACAATCATGCTCGCCCTCCACCGCAGCGACGTCACCACACTCAACGACACCGCCGCGCGCTGTCCTCGTCAGCGAGGGGGTCGTGGACGACTGGCCGGTCCATGTCCTCGACCGCCCGTATGCGGTCGGGGATCTGATCCTCACTCTGCACAACGACTCCCGCCACGGGTTGATCAACGGGCAGCGCGGCACCATCACCAGCTGCGAGCTGCACGGGTTCCTCGTCCGTTTCGACGGCGAAGACCGGCCGCGACTGGTGCCGGACGCGTATCTCGAGGCCGGTCACATCGACCACGCGTACGCGATGACCGTGCACAAGGCCCAAGGCCTGACCTGCGACCGCGCGTACGTCCTCGGAACCGACGACCTGTACGCCGAAGCCGGTTACACCGCGCTCTCGCGCGGTCGCTACGAGAACCGTCTCTACGTCAGCGTCGACGACGAGCCCGAGGTAGACCACCACGGTGCGATCGAGCCCGACGACCCGATCGACGGCGTCCGCGCTGCCCTGTGGCGTAGCGAACGCCAAGAACTCGCGACCGCCCGGCTCAGCGGTAGGGCTCCCACGCGGATCACCCTCCCCGCGACGCTCGACCGGGACCGGCGGGACGTCCCCGGCAAGGACGTCGCCGAGATCGACGACGGCATCGACCTCGGCTGGTAACGAGCTCCGGCAGCTCAATGGGCGAGTTATGGGCGCGGCATCTTGTGCGCCTCGAGCGTTGCACCACCCAGCCCTATCGGCAGTTCTGTGCGGTCCTGCAACCGATCGGCGGTTCCGCTCAGCTCTCCAGCTTCGGCCATGATCGCCAACATTGACAGGCGTCGCCCGCGGCCTCGGTACCGACCGTGCAGTGCGCCCAGCCATCGCAAGTCGAGTCAGCCGCCCAATGGGTATGCGCGGTCTCGGGATGCCCGCATACTGGGCACGGCGCGTCGGACTTCTCGTCAGGCTGGCCCACTGTCACCAGTACAGGATGCCCGATCCGAACAAACGGATCGGCAGATCTGTGCGTTCTCGATCGGGACGTGGCGGTCAGAGAGAGTCGGCGAAGCTCCAGGAGGGACTGGGATACGCAGCCCGGAGAACCGGAACAACCGACCTCCAATCGCGGTCTGCCAATTGCACGATGGCGCCCAGTTCGACGGTATCCGACCGAACCTCGAAACCCCATCCGAAGCCGAGCAGCGGCACGACGCGGCGGGGACTTCCGTTCAGGATCTCATCGACGGGTGTCGTCGCGAGAAAGCTGTAGGCCAGCCACGTCAGCGGTTCCGCCGTGGGACGGCTCGGAGCGTCGAAGAGCGTCGGCTCTGTCCCGTACCAGCAGTACGGCGACTGCGCGTCGCCGAACAGCGCGAACGGATCCGGTTCGAACCCCTCTCCGTGTGAACTGTTGTCAGTCGAACGTACAAGCTGCACCCATCCGAACATCGCGCCGTAGCCACGGCGCGGGTACCTCACCGTCGCAGTGCACACCGGAAAGCCGTACGCAGCTGACGACCAAGTCTCGTACCCCTCTGGGTCGTCGTTGGCGACGCACTCAACCACTACGTCGCCGGTTAAGCCACGCCAATCGAACGGTGCGCTCCAGTCCATGATGAAAGCCTCCGCGCTCAGGTCCCGAGGACGCACAGCATGTCCGATCGTTCGCCGCGACGGAACGGAAGCTATGTGCGCTGTGTTAGCTCGATGATGTTGCCGTCGAAGTCCCGATACCGAGCGGACCTTCCCCATGGTTGGGCCTTCGGTTCGTGCACCACCTCCGCACCGGACTCAGTCGCTCGACGATGGGCTTCGTCCAGATCGTGGACAGAAAATGCGATCTGGGCACGCTCGGCTGCCGTCCCGTCCTTCGTTGCGTACAGCGCGAAGTGGATGTACGCGCCATCCGTCCAAGAGGTCGCGCCATGACGGCCGCTCGTCCAGCGGTCATCTCCATGATGGTCACTGACGTGAAGGTCGAGTCCAAAGCCGTACCGGTATAGGTCCACTGAACGGTCGAGGTCCGAGACCTCCAAGATGACGGCTACGAGGCGGTTCTGCTGATCACTCATCCACGCATAATGCCCGCTACGGGTACACGCCGCCACGAGCGAGGCCGCACAGAACGCCGACCACATCGGCCTGGTTCGACACCCCAAAAGGCCGCGGTGCTGGAAGAGTCGCGGCCTGGGCGACGCGACGCGGTCGGGACTGCACCCCGACCGTATCCATCCCGCGGACATCCCGCGGCCGCAGAGGGCCGCCACCGGTCGCCCTTATTCGCAGATGGGCATCGACCTGCGGAACCCGTTCACGAGCGTTCGCCGGAGCCCGTCCGGTGAAATTCCCAAGCTGAGAACGCGAGTTCGATTCTCGTCACCCGCTCCACTCGTCGACGCGCCGGTACCTCCTCGGGTTCACGGGCGTCAGCGCCGCGCGACCTTCCCGGCGGGCCGCGCCCTCGGGCACGGCGGCCCGCCCTATCCTCTCTTCACGCAGCGTGAGCAATTCGTCGCGGAGCGCTCGCCCGCCCGCTCGATCGCTGCCCAAGAGCTGGGAGGCACGCGTCGCCGGAGCCGGCTGGGCCCGGGCGGTCGCCGCGTCACGGATGTGAGGGGAGTCGAGCCGACCGGATGAGCATCGCAACGCCGACATCGGAACCATCGGCGCCGTCAGCTCGAAGGTTCGGACCGCTGTCGCGTGAGGTACCGCGCGTTCTTGGAGCTCTTCGCGATCGCCGGGCTGGCCATCGCGCAACCGGCGCTCGACGTCCTCTCCAAGAACAGCGAGGTGCTCGTCGTCCGCCGCACCACGCCGCTCGAGGCGGTGCTCCTCACCCTGACCGTGCTCCTCGCCGCCCCGGCGGTGGCCTGGTGCATCGAGGTCGTCGCGGGTCTCATCGTCCCGGGCGCGCGCCGGTGGGTGCACACGCTCCTGGTCGGGCTCTTCGTGGCCATCCTCGCCGAGGAGGTGACGAAGCACAGCACCGAGCTCGGCCGAACCGCCCTGATCGTCATCGGCGTCGTCGCCGGCCTCGCGGCCGCGGCGCTGGTCGCACGCGTCGCCAACGCACGCGTGTTCCTCCGGTACCTCGCGTTCGCTCCCGTGGTCTTCGGCGTGCTGTTCCTCTTCTCGTCGCAGGCGACGAAGGTCATCTTCGCCCACGCGCCGGCGTCCGATCGGAAGATCGTCATCCACCATCCCAAGCGGGTCGTGATGATCGTGCTGGACGAGTTCCCGCTCGAGACGCTGCTCGACGGCACCGGACACGTCGACGCCGGGCTGTACCCGAACTTCGCCGCGCTCGCGGGCTCGTCGACGTGGTACCGCAACGACACCACTGTGGCCCCGTACACGGTGAACGCGGTGCCGGCGATCATGACCGGTCAGTACCCGAAGGGCAGGAGCGACCTTCCGAGCTACTCGGACCACCCGGACAACATCTTCACGCTGCTCGGCGGGACCTACCGGATGAACGTCACCGAGGACATCACCCGGCTCTGCCCCCCCGAGACGTGCCCGAGCCCGGAGGCGGGGGAGTCGGTTGTCGCCGGTCCGCGGGGGCTGGTCGGCCAGACCGCGGATCTCTGGGAGACCTTCGCGTCCCCGCACCGGACCACCCCGCTGTTCGAGAACCCCTTCACGGCGCCGCAGCTCCCGATCATGCGCAAGTTCGTCTCCTCGCTGAAGCCGAGCTCGGGCCCGGCCTTCGACTTCCTCCACGTCCAGATGCCCCACGAGCAGTGGCGGTACCTCCCCTCGTGGCAGGACACGGAGCTGACCCCGAACAACCCGTCGGACTACCGGAGCCTCGAGACGTGGGCTGATGAACCGTCCACGGTGGACGCGCACGAGCGGCACATCCTGCAGACCCAGGCAACGGACCGCTTCATCGGCCTGGTCATCGCGAAGCTCAAGCGGCTCGGGGTCTGGAAGGACTCTCTCGTCGTCGTCACCGCGGACCACGGTGTCGCCTTCGACGGAGGACTGCCGAAGCGCGCGGGAACGAACGCGACCGCGGATCAGATCCTCTGGACGCCACTGTTCATCAAGGCTCCCGGCCAGCTCACCGGCGCGGTCGACGACCGGCCGATGCAGTCGGTCGACATCGTCCCGACCGTCGCGGCGATGCTGGGCGCGAAGATCCCGTGGAAGATCGACGGGGTCTCCGCCCTCGGTCCGCCCCGCCCGGAGTTCACTCGTCGCCTCTACCAGTGGGAAACACTGACCGGGGGGGACCGGGCGGCATCCCACTCACCGCGGGAACGGCTACCTGAGCTTCCCCGCTGCGCCCAACTTCGCCAAGGTGCTGGCCGCCCGGGCCGCCCCCTCCGGTGGCGACCCCGCGTTGCGTCCGTACCGGATCGGCCCGTACCGGCGCGTTGGTCGGGACCGAGGTGTCCGGCCTGATCCAGGACGCACCGGGCGGGCCGACGCGTGTGAACATCGAAGACCCCGCCGCGTACTCATCCATCGACCCGACCGCGGCTGACGTCCCCTGGGCCTACCTGACCGGGTACGTCCAACACCTGGATCAAGCCCGGCCGCTGGCCATCGCGGTGAACGGCGTCGTCGCCGGCCTCGCCACCGCGAGTCCGCTCGCCGGCTCCGCCGGCGTCGGGTACTTCTCCGGTTCGGTGCCGCCGAAGCTGTTCCGCCCGGGCCGGAACTACATCACGATGTACGCGATTTCGGGCCCTCCCGGGCATCCGGCCCTCGATCCGATTCCGGTCTTCGGGGTGCCGGTGGCGCCCCTCCCATCGAGCGGGTGATCACCGGATGCCTGGTCCGGGGCGCGGCCGGGATCTAGTGTCTCGACCCATGGCAGCTCAGACTCCCGAAACTCCGACAACTCCAGCAGCACCTGCACCGCCCAAGAAGCGGAACCTCGTGCCGATCATCATCGTGGCGGGCGTCATCCTCATCGTCATCATCGGCGCCGTGGCCTACAAGCTCCGGGGCAGCAGCTCCTCGACGAAGCCCAGCGGGCCACCACCGGGTGCGCTCGCGAAGGGCCTGTACAAGGCCTGGCAGTCCGGGGACCGGACGGCGGCGGCGAAGGACGCCAACGCGGCCACGGTCACCCAGATGTTCGCCATCCAGGCGAGCGACGGGACCGGGCTCGTCTTCGGCGGCTGCAGCCAGGCGGCTTCGGGGCCCTTCCCCAAGAAGTGCGTGTTCACCCGTCCGGGCGGCCAGCTCACGATGACCGTGTCGCGCGCCAACGGGAAGAAGACCGTCACCAACGTCACGCTCGGATCGACCGCTACGACACCCACCTCCACCCCCACCGGCTGAGGTCGTCCCGGCACCCCACGTGACACGGTCGTGAAGAACCCGTTGCCAACGCCACGCTCCGTGGATCTCCCCTTTCCTTCGGTGGGTGCACGCGCCTATGGTCACACGATTCCCAGGGCGGAGAGTTGGGAGAGGGTGCGGTCCGCGGTACGAGGCAAGGTGTCTCGATTTGTGGTCTCGGCGCGGTAACCGGGTACGGCTGGGGGAGGAAGCTCCTCTGGGACGGGCTCCGGAGCAGTGAGTCCGCGGTGCTGCCGCGTCCGGGCTACCAGGAGTGGCTGGGCCACGACATCGCGTACTGCGCGATCGTCCCCGATGTGGAGCGTTCCGACGGGCTGACCCGCTTCGGCGCGGCGGTCTCCGAGGCGGCCGACGAGGCGATCGACGACGCGCTCGATCGCGGCTGGCGCCCCGGTCCGGTGGTGGGTGTGGTCCACGCCGTCGTGCTCGGCGAGGTCGAGCTCTGGCAGCGACTTCTACCTGGAGCGCAACCGCCGCTTGAAGAGCCGCGAGTACCTGCACCTCATGCCGTCGACCGTGCTGTCGCTCCTCATGGCGCGCCACGACTTCCACGGGCCGGTCATGAACGTCACCGCGATGTGCGCCTCGGGCAACGCCGCGATGCTGACCGCGAAGATGTGGATCGACGCCGGCGTGGCCAGCGACGTGATCGTGGTGGCGAGCGACCTCTCGGCCACACCGGAGAACATCCGCCACTTCCGCAACCTCGGGGTGGTCTACCCCGAAGCCCCGGCGCTCGAGGTCTGCCGGCCGTTCCAGGAGGGATCGAAGGGCTTCGCCGGCGGCGAGGCGTCGGTCGGCATGGTGGTCTCGGGCCGGGCCGAGGGCGGGTACGCCCGGGTGCTCGGCGGCGCGATGAGCCACGACGGGTACCACCCGACCCACCTGAACCCGGACCACCGTGAGATCCGGCGCTGCTACCAGCAGGCCCTGAGCAACGCGAAGGTGTTCCCGAGCGAGGTCGCGTACCTCAACGCCCACGGCCCGGGGACCGCGCAGTGCGATGCGGCCGAGGCCGACATGCTCGACACCCTCCTGACCGACGCCGAGGTGTTCTCGGTGAAGCCGCTCGTCGGGCACTGCCAGGGCGCCGCATCCCTCGTCGAGATGGCGGCATCCTGCCTGGGCTACGAGAACGGCATCATCCCCGCGCCGAAGCAGGTCGCCAAGGGCCACGAACGGCTGCTCGACGGGCCCACGCTGCGCCGGGACGGGCTCACCGTGAAGTCCTCGATCGGCATGGGTGGGCACAACTCCGCCATCGTTCTGGCCGACGCGTAGCCCGATCGGTCCGGTTTCGGCGGTTTTCCGGGCCCGAATCGTCCTCAACCCCGGCCCTTCCCGGGTCGATATCTCCCTCGGAGGCCTACACACGCCTGCCGGGGGAGCATGGGAAGGCTCACGAAAGATCTACTCAACGGAGGACCGGATCGCCGGTCTCGCGAAGGTGCCGCGCCCACGTCGATCGCGTCGCGGCAGGCTCGTGGGCTGGCCGCCTGTCATGACCTCGCGCTCGCGACCGCCCGCATGGCGACGTGGGAGCACAACCGCGCCGTCCACCCGATCCGCTGGCGGGGTTCCCTGACGCTGGTCCTCGGGGCGGACCCCGAGACGTTCAAGCTGCCCGGTGGCGAGGCGTGCACCGATCTCGCGACGTGGCTCGTCGATCCGGTGATCACCGTCGTCGAAGGCGCCGGTCCCTGGGACCACTACGAGCTCGAGCGGGTCATCCTCGATCGCGACGGCAAGGAGCGGGTGCTGCTCGTCCGCGCCCAGCCGGTGTTCGGCGCCGGCGGTTCCATCACCGGTTGCGTCGGCGTCGTTGCCGATGTCACGGACGACCGCGAGGCCGAGCAGGCGCTCCAGGAGCAGACCGACCGCTACCGCCTGCTCCTCGAGCTGAGCCCGGACGGCATCGTCGTGCACGAGGACGGGCTGATCCGCTGGGGGAACAAGGCCGCGGCCGACTTCGTCGGCGTCGACGACATGAACGACTACCTGGGCCAGTCGCTGACCCAGTTCATCCACCCCGACTCCCTGCTCGAGACGCTCGAGCGGATCGCGTCGCTGAAGGAGAACGAGGCGGCGACCAAGCCGGCCGAAGCGACCCTCGTGCGCCTCGACGGCAGCAACATCGTCGTCGAGTCGCTCAGCGTGCGCACCAAGTGGGACGGTCGACCCCGCGTACCAGGTGATCCTGCGCGACCTCTCGCTGCGCCGCAAGGCCGAAGAGACGATGCGCTACCAGGCCAAGCTCGTCGAGCACGTCTCCGACGCGATCATCGGACTCGACGCCGACGGCCGGATCGACAGCTGGAACCCGGCCGCAGAAGAGATGTACGGCTGGACCCGGGACGCGGTCATCGGCCAGAAGTTCGCCGATGTCGTCGGCGCCGACTCCCGGCTCGGTCTCGAGTCGGCGAAGCACCTCGAGACGGTGCACCGCCGGTCCGACGGCACCCTGCTCGAAGTGCGGATCTCCGTGGCACTCGTGCTCGACCAGGACCACCAGGTCACCGGCGCGGTCGCCGTCTGCGCCGACATCACCGAACGGCGGCGGTCCGAAGCCGCGCGGCGGGCCCTCGAAGAGCGGTACACCGCGGTCGTCGCGTCCCTCGAGGAGGGCATCGTGGTCAGCGACGACCAGGGCGTCATCACCGCGGCCAACCGGGCCGCCGAGAGCATCATGGGCCGGCGGATCATGGTCGGCGAGCGCCTCGACACCGTGTTCAGCGACGAGCTCCACGCCCGCCACCCCGACGGGTTCCTCATCACCGACGACGAGCACCCGACCGTGCGGACGTTGCGCACCGGCGAGTCGTTCACGAACGTCCTGATCGGCATCGAGCTCCTGGACCGGGAGCAGCGCTGGCTCTCCCTGAACTCACGACCGCTGCGCCACGACGACCTCCTCCCGTACGGCATGGTCTGCTCGTTCTCGGACGTCACCGAGCGCCGCCGGACCGAGCGCCAGCTGAACTACCAGGCCACCCACGACGCGCTGACGGGCCTCGCCAACCGTCCCGTCTTCATCGAGAACCTCCGCCAGACGCTGGACCACGCGCGGCGGGGTGGTTCGCGGGTCGGTGTGCTCTTCATCGACCTCGACCGGTTCAAGGTCGTCAACGACACGCAGGGCCACCTCGTCGGCGACGAGGTGCTGACCGCGGTCGCCCGGCGGCTCCAGCAGACGACCCGCTCCATCGACACGGTGGCCCGGCTCTCCGGCGACGAGTTCGTCGTCCTCTGCCCCGACCTCGCCGACATCGAGTCCGCCCGCCGCCGGGCCTGCGAGATCGCGGACGTCATCGCGCAGCCGATCCCCGTCTCCTCCGGGCGCGACGTCGTCATCACCGCCAGCGTCGGAGTGTCGTGCGTCGAGAGCGGGCTCGCCGACCCCGAGGCGATGCTGCGCGACGCCGACGTCGCGATGTACACCGCCAAGGAGCGCGGCCGGGCGCGCGTCGAGCTGCTCGACGACACGCTGCGCGAGCGCGCCCAGCGCCGTACCGAGATCGAGCGCGACCTGCGTCTCGCGCTCGACAACGACGAGCTCGCGGTCTTCTACCAGCCGATCGTCGGCTACGGGACCGACGGGATCATCGGGCTCGAGGCGCTCGCCCGCTGGCCGCACCCGAACGGTCCGATCACGCCGGACGAGTTCATCCCGATCGCCGAGGAGTCCGGTCTGATCCTGCCGCTCGGCATCTGGGTGCTGAACAAGGCGTGCGCCGAGGCCGCGCGCTGGAAGACCACGGTCCCCGCCGCGGCGGATCTCCACATCAGCGTCAACCTCTCCGGCCGCCAGCTCGGCGACCCCGACGTCGTCGCGAACATCGCCGCCGCGCTCACCCGCTCGGGCCTGGAGCCGGACGCGTTGTGGCTCGAGATCACCGAGAGCACGCTGATGGACGACGCGGCCGGCGCGGCGCGGACGCTCGAACGCGATCCGCGAGCTCGGCGTGCACCTCGTCATCGACGACTTCGGCACCGGCTACTCGTCGCTCGCCTACCTGAAGCGCTTCCCGGTCGACACGCTGAAGATCGACCGCTCCTTCGTCGACGGCCTCGGCCGTGACGCCGAGAGCGAGGCGATCGTGCGGGCCGTGGTGGGCCTGACCCAGTCGCTGCACCTCTCCGTCATCGCGGAGGGCGTCGAGACGATCGACCAGCTCAAGGCGCTGCACGGACTCGGCTGCGACACCTACCAGGGCTACTACTTCGCCAAGCCGATGCCGGCCGACGAGGTCACGTTCGACATCTTCGTGCCCGACGTCGACTGAGCGAGCGGCTCCCGGTCGGTACAGTCGTCCGCCTGGGCGGACGCTCGAGCGCTGCCGGCACGGCCCCGGGCCCACGAACGGAGAAGCAGCGTTGATCGACATCCCCATTTCGACAGTCCGGCTCGGGGCCGACGAGGAACGGCTCGTGCTGGAGGTGCTCCGGTCGGGACACCTGGCGCAAGGGCCGATGGTGGCCCGGCTGGAAGCCGGCTTCGCCGACGTGGCTCGGGTCCGGCACGTGGTCGCCGTCAGCTCCGGGACCACGGCGCTGGTCGCGGCGCTGCAGGCGCTCGAGGTCGGACCGGGCCAAGAGGTCGTGACCAGTCCGTTCACCTTCGTCGCGACGCTCAACGCGATCCTGGAGGTCGGCGCGGCGCCGCGGTTCGCGGACATCTCCCTCCGGGACTTCTGCATGGATCCCGAGCGGGTGGCCGACGCGTGCACCAGCCGCACTCGGGTGCTGATGCCCGTGCACCTCTACGGGCAGCCGGCCGACATGGGTCGGCTGGTGCCGATCGCGCAGGAGCGCTCGATCGCGGTCGTCGAGGACGCGGCGCAGGCCCACGGAGCCGAGCTCGACGGGCGCGCGGTGGGGAGCTTCGGCCTCGGGTGCTTCTCGCTCTACGCCACCAAGAACGTCACGACGGGCGAAGGTGGGCTCGTGACGACCGACGACGAAGCACTCGCCGACCGTCTCCGTCTCCTCCGCAACCAAGGGATGCGGAACCGCTACGAGTACGAGGTCCCGGGGCACAACTACCGCCTGACGGATCTGCAGGCTGCGGTCGGGATCCCGCAGCTCGAGAGACTCGCGACGACGACCAGCGCGCGCGTCAACAGAACGCGGCCCGGCTGTCGGAAGGCCTCGCGGACATCCCGGGCCTGATCACACCGGAGGTCATGCCCGGGCGGACGCACGTCTTCCACCAGTACACGGTGCGGGTCACCGAGGAAGCTCGGATCGGCCGCGACGAGCTGGCGTCACGCCTGACCGAAGCCGGGATCGGCACCGGGATCTACTACCCCCGGCCCGTCTACGACTACGACTGCTACCGCGACCACCCGGCACTCGACCTGATCGACACCCCGAACGCCGACCGGGCCGGACGCGAGGTGCTCTCGCTTCCCGTGCACCCCACGCTCGCGGACACCGACCTCGACCGGATCGTCGCGTCGGTCCGGAAGCTGCTCGCCTGACCGGCCTGTGCGCCCGCGCAGGACCCGTGCGTATGATCACCGGCGGAGTGGTGACGCCGGGCCCGGATGTCCGGTGTGGTTCGCAGGGAGCTGCGAGCAGGGGAAGCCGGTGCAAGTCCGGCGCTGACCCGCAACTGTAAGCAGCCGCACCCCGGCTGCAAGCCAGGATGCCCACCGCCCACCTGCCGGCATCGCCGGTGGGTCCGAGCCGATCCGCCTCCGGGCGGGGGCGAGGCCCTCGAGGAACCAGGGCCCGCGGAGGTGAGCACCTTGCGTCTGAGCCCCGGTCATCGATCACGCGCCTCGTCGCGCCACCTGAGATCTTTGGAAGGCCGCCGGAGGGCGCCCGGCAGTGAACGTCCGGCCGTCGCCCTCCGGGATCTTTGGAAGCGAAGGGCGCGCCGCTTTCGGTAGCGCCCAGCCGATGTTCGCGGTCGGGGAAGTCCGGTGAGAGTCCGGCGCTGACCCGCAACGGTGTCCCTCGACGAGGGAAGCCCGAGTACCGGCCGCGGACCGCCACCCACACCTGTGGCTGGCGTCGTACCCACGCCGCACACCGCGGCTGACCGGCCCTCGAGGACAGGGGCCAACGGAGGAACCAACGTGCAGACGAACATCAGACGGCTCGCCGTCGCGGCCGGGACCGTGGTCCTCGTGCTCGCGCTCAGCGGGTTCCGCTCCACGGGCTTCGGCGACAACGGGGCCAAGGCGAAGTCACAGACCGCCACGAGCGTGGCTCAAGTCCCAGCAGCTCGCCGACGGCAGCTTCGAGGTCGCCGGCTTCCCCGGCTTCGAGACTCCGGACGCTGTGCTCGCGATCGCCGAGAACGCGCAGACGTCGGCCAACCTGGAGCCGGAGCGAGGCGCTGCCGCCGTCCTGGCGACGAAGCAGGGCTCGAACTCCGCACTCCACGCGATCGACGACTACGCGGACTCCGAGTATCGACGCCGGGCAGGCCGCGAAGATCGTCCAGCTCGTCGCGCGGCCGCTCGGCCTCTCGGTCACCAAGTTCAACCCGGACAAGGACCACTCGGTGAACCTGCGGGCGATCATCGATGCCGCGACACAGGTCCGACGGCTCGTACGGCAGCGTTCAATGCCACGCTGTATCGCGGCGATGGCCAAGCGCAAGCTCGGTGGCGTGCCGGCCGAACACGCTGGCGTTCATCCGCGCCGCCCAGGAGTCCGACGGCGGCTGGAACTTCGCCGGCGACCCGACCGGTGTCGCCGCCCCCGCAGACACCGACACGACCGCGCTCGCCATCCAGGCGCTCGTCGCCGGCCGCGGCGCCAAGCGCACGGATCCCGATCTCCGCCAGGGCCTCACGTTCCTCGCGCACAACCATCAGGCGGACGGATCGTGGCAGTCGTTCGGCTCCGCCCGACCCGAACTCGACCGTCGCTCGCCGTCATCGCGATCACCGCTGCGGGCTACGACCCGAGTCACGTCGTGCTGGCGAGACTCCACCGTCCCGGCATCGAAGATCCCCCCGTACACCTCACCGGTGAAGTGGCTGAAGGCCGACGCAGGCGAACGAACGGTCGGTTCAAGAGCCCGAACGACTCGTTCGGCGTCAACACCTTCGCGACCTCGCAGATCGATCCAGGCGCTCCGACGGAGTGGCTCCCCGTCGACCGGCTCGCCGCGCAGACGTGCAGCTAGCGCCGAGCGCCCTCCGAGCGGTCTTGACGTTCATGACGGGGGAGGGTCCTCGACCCTTCCCCGTCGTGGCGTCGCTCAGGACTGCGAGCGCGGCGATCCCGGCGACGAGCATGACGAAGCCGAGGATCGCGAAGGCGACGATCGGCCCACCGGCGCCTGCACCAGCTCGCCGTCGCGGGTCCGGCCGGTCGATGCCACCCGCGAGCTGCCCTTCACCTTGACGCTGCGCGCCCCGAACGGCCGCCACGAGCGCCGGCGTCCTTCGGCCGCCGGGCGAGCGCGATCACGTTCGCGATCAGCAGCGCGGCGCCGATCGCGGCGACCAGCTCCCGCATCACCTCGTCGTAGAAGCTCACGGCCGCGAGCGTACCGACCGCGACCCCTGAATTCCCAGCGGGTCCCTTGCGCGGTACGCCACGGGCGTGCCCGTGCGATCCCCACCCGTGCTACAACGCGTCGGTGCGCGTGATCGTCGCTCGCTGCTCGGTCACCTACGAGGGGCGTCTCGGAGCTCGGCTCCCCGAGGCGACCCGGCTGCTCGTGCTCAAGGCCGACGGTTCGATCGCCATCCACTCGGACGCCAGGGCCTACAAGCCGCTGAACTGGATGAGCCCCCCGTGCGTGGTCACCGAGCGCGATGGCGTCCTCATCGCCGAGAACCCCAAAGGCGAGACCCTGCGGGTCGAGCTCCTCGAGGTGTTCGACGACCACTCCTACGACCTGGGCGAGGACCCGGGGCTCGAGAAGGACGGCGTCGAGGCCGAGCTGCAGCTCCTCATCGCGGCGCGGGTGCAGGCGCTGCGCGAGGACTTCACCCTGATCCGCCGGGAGTACCCGACCGACATCGGTCCCGTCGACCTGCTCTGTCGCGACGGCGACGGTCGCGCGGTGGTCGTCGAGATCAAGCGGGTCGGCGAGATCGCCGGCGTCGACCAGCTGATCCGGTACCAGGAGCGCCTGGACCTCGACGCACGGCTCGCTCCGACGCGCGGGATGTTCGTCGCCACCCGCATCAAGCCCCAGGCGCACGTCTACGCGGCGAGTCGCGGCATCGACTGCGTCGAGGTCGCCCTCGACGACCTGCGCGAGCACGACACACCACATCTGAAGCTGTTCTGAACCGGGAGGGGATCCACGTGACTGCACACTCACGCGATGAGGTCGAAGCGGTCGTCGAGCGCTACTGCGACGTGCGCCGCCGCATCGACGCCGGTGAGCTGCCGTGGGATGCGCTCGCGCAGTTCTTCACCGACGACTGCGTCTACATCGACCCGGCCTGGGGTCGCGTCGAGGGCATCGGTCCGGTCTCGGAGTTCTTCGATCGAGAGCATGCGCGGCCTCGAGGACTGGGACTTCCCGATCGAGTTCGCGGCGATCGACGGTGACAACGTGGTCGTGAAGTGGCTGCAGCAGCTGCCCGGCCAGCGCGCCGACGGCTCGCGTTACCAGCAGTCGGGCTCGTCGACGATGGTCTACGCGGGCGACGGCAAGTTCCGGTACCAGGAGGACCTGCTGAACATGGTCCACGTCCTCGACGACCTCAAGGCGAGCGGCTGGCGACCCGGCCCCGGGTTCGCGAGCCCGCCGGCCGAGCCGAACCGGGACTTCTCCCGGCCCGAGCTGAGTCACGCCCGGCCTCAGCCGGAGCGCTGCAGGACGTCGAGCCGATCCGCGGCATCCGCCGGGATCGTGACCTTCCAGTGACTCGCGCGCAGCTGGTCGGCGGTGCGGCGGATCGGGTCGAGCCGGTCCGGGCCGACCGTGAGCTCGAACACCCACTCGTCGCCCTGATCGATCACCGACTGGGCCGTCTCGCTGGACCTCGGGTCGATCGTGCCGATGCCCGTCAGCCCGCCGCCGGTCTTGCCGGTGACGTTCAGCGTCACCGGCGCGCCGGTGCGATTCACGACGGTGATGTCCTCGCGGGTCGGCATCGACCGTGAGAGGTTCACCACCAGCACCAGGGCGGCGACGGCCAGGACCGCCGGGGCGATCCACGAGAGGGAGACCCGGCGCGATCGCCCCGGGCGGAGCTCGGTGGTTGTCGTAGTCATGCGATTCCTCCGGTTCGGATCACGTCGGGTGCGGGTGCACGCCCGACCCGACGGTTGATGCGGTCGGCATGGGTGGAGAGGACAGGAGCGAGCAGGGAGAGGACCAGGACGTACCCCGCGATGAACGCGGTCACGCGTGCGTCGAGGCCGGCGGCCGTCGCGAGGGCGGCGAGGATCAGGGAGAACTCGCCGCGAGCCAGCAGGGTGAGCCCTACCCGGAGCCCGGCGGACCGAGACATCTCGGACCGGCGGGCCGCGACGAGCCCGGCCGCGACGTTCACGACGAGGCTCACGACGACGCCGACGAGGATCGCGGCCCAGACGTCGACCACCAGGTCGGGCCGGATGCTCACGCCGAAGACGAAGAAGAAGATCGCGCCGAACACGTCCCGGAGCGGCAGCACGAGCCGCTCGACGCGCGGCCCGAGACCGGTCTCTGCCACGAGCAGCCCGACCAGGAGCGCGGCGATGGCTTCGGAGACGCCGACCTCCTCCGCGACGCCGGCGGCGAGGACGACCAGGCCGACCACGCACACGATCAGGAGCTCGTCGCTCTCGGCATCGAGCAGCCGGCGCACGAGGCCCGACCCGTAGCGCGCGACCAGGCCGAACGCGACGAGGAACCCGACCGCCATCGCGATCGACACGAGGATCTCCATGCCGTCGGCGTCCCTCAGGACCGGCTGGATCACCGCGAGGTACATCGCCAGGAACACGTCTTCGACCACGACGATCCCGAGGATCAGTGGCGTCTCCGCGTTGCTGAGCCGCCCGAGCTCCGTGAGCAGCTTGGTCACGATCGCCGAGCTGGAGATCGCGACCGCACCCGCGATGACGAGCGCTTCGCGATCGCCCCACCGCAGTGCGAACCCGAAGACCAGTCCCGCGGCGACGTTGCCGCCGAGGAACACCGCGCCGGCCGTGGCCAACCGCCGGCCACCCGCCAGCAGGTCCCGGACCGAGAACTCGAGGCCGAGGTGGAACAGCAGCATCACCAGCCCGAACGTGGCGAGGAGGCTGAGCGCGGCGCGGTGAGTCGACCAGCGCGACTCCGGGCGTGTGCGGGCCGAGCGCGATGCCCGCCAGGACGAACAGCGGGATCGTCGGCAACAGGATGCGTCGCCCGAGGCGCGCGAGGAGCCCCGCGACGAGCAGGGCCCCACCGAGCGCGACGAGCGACGCTTCCATCAGGCGACCACCTTCGTGGTCGCGGGATCAGGCGGTGGGGTCATCGGGATCGGCCCCACCCTTGGCCAGGAGCACGAAGACGAACGGCACGATCATCAGGGCGAGGCACATCGCCAGGACGATCGGCCAGGCGATGTCCGCCGCGCTGATGCCCAGCGACAACGCCTCATCGTGATTGCTCACGAGATGCCTTTCCACGCCGCGGACCCGACCCCTGCGGGCCGGTCCGGCGTTGCTCGTTTCAGGTCGCGGCGTTGGTGCGCCGCGACTCGCGGAGATGGTTCGCCGCAGCTGCGGCGTCGATCACGCGAACGAGACGAGCGGTGGTGCGCGGTTGGCCAGGCTGCCGCGCAGCAGCGCGCGCCGGGCCGGAAGTGCCGGGCTCCGACGGAGCCGGCGCAGGAGGCACAACGCGGCCAACCCGGCCGCGAGGCCCGGGAGCACCCAGAGCGGCGCCAGCCGCGGTTCGACGGTGCGGAGCGCGCCCAGCACGGGGACGGCGACCGAATCGCTCAGGTCCGCCGGTGCGACCGTCCCTCGGTCCCCCGACGACGAGTCGTTGGCGTGCGCGACGTTCGGGTGCGAAGCCCCGGCGGTATGCCCGAACGACGACCAGCCGGCGGCCAGCACCAGGACGGCGAGCACGACGAGCAACGGTCGGTGCTCACGCCGGACCATCCGCATGGGCGAACCCTACCGGCTCGACGGCTCCTGCGGCCCCGGCGCCGGAGCCCGGGCGACGGGCTTCGCCCGCCCGCAACGCCCTATTCACGGGCCATGTTGGCGAACTTGACGAAGTGGTCGAGGAAGGCGAGTCGCGCCATGCCGGTGGGGCCGTTGCGGTGCTTGGCGACGATCAGCTCGACTACGCCGCGCTGGTCGGAGTCCGGGTTGTACGCCTCGTCGCGGTAGATGAACAGCACGACGTCAGCGTCCTGCTCGATCGAGCCCGACTCGCGGAGGTCGGCGAGCATCGGACGCTTGTCCTGGCGGTACTCGAGCTGGCGGTTGAGCTGCGAGAGCGCCATCACCGGGCAGTCGAGCTCCCGGGCGAGGATCTTCAGGCCCCGCGAGAGCTCGGACACCTCGACCTGACGGTTCTCCGAGCGCCGCGGGGAACTCATCAGCTGCAGGTAGTCCACGACGACGAGCGCGAGGTCACCGTGGCGGGCCTTGATCCGCCGCGCCTTGGCGCGCATCTCCATCACGGTGCAGTGCGGGTTGTCGTCGATGAACAGCGGCGCTTCGCCGAGGTGGCTGATCGCGGCGTTCAGCCGGCTCCAGTCCGCGTCCTTCAGGTCACCGGTCTGCAGCTTGCGCGCATCGACCGCGCGCTTCCGCGGCGAGCATGCGCTTGGTGAGCTCGACCGCGCCCATCTCCATCGAGAAGAACACCACCGGTCGGCGGCTCACCATCGCCACGTTCGCCGCGGCACCGAGCGCGAAGCTGGTCTTGCCCATGCCGGGACGGGCTGCGGCGACGATGAGGTTGGAGGGCTGGAGCCCCAGCATGATGTTGTCGAGCTCGGTGTAGCCGGTCGGCACCCCGGTCATGGTGTCGCTCTCGCCGTAGAGCGCCTCGAGCTGGTCGACCGTCGCGGTCACGGCTTCGAACACCCGCACCAGTGACTCGGAGATCCGCTTCTCGGCGACCTCGAAGACCATCGCCTCGGCCCGGTCCACGGTCTCGGTGACGTCGTCGGGCTGGTTGTACGCGGACTCGGCGATCTCGCCCGACACCGTGATGAGCCGGCGGAGCAGCGCGAGCTCGCTGACGATCTTGGCGTAGTGCCCGGCGTTCGCCGACGCGGGGGTCGACGCCTGGATCTGGGTCAGCGTGCCCTTGCCGCCGAGCGCCTCGAGCAGACCGGCCCGCCGCAGCTCCTCGGCCACCGTGACCGGGTCGACCGGCTCGCCCTGCTCGTACAGGGACCAGACCGCCTCGAAGATGTGGCCGTAGGCCGGCTTGTAGAAGTCGCTCGCGTCGACCCGGGCCTCGACCGCCGCCGTGATGGCGTCGCGCGACAGCAGCATGGAGCCGAGCAGCGACTCCTCGGCCTCGAGGTTGTGCGGTGGGATGCGCGCGGCGCTGCGCCGGCTCGCCCGCTGATCATCGATCGACTGGACCACGCGACCCCTTCATCCCCCCGAAGCGCTCAGCTCGAGCGACCGACGCATGCTCGCAGTTCCCCCCTGTGGGGAGTAAGGGGAGCAACCCCGGTTTTCCCTGTGAATTCGTTGTGGATGACGTCCTCGGTTGTCCCCAACCCTGGGGACAACCGACGTACCCACACAGTGAACCAGGGGGGTGGGACACCTACGCGGACCACCCACTCGCCGCGCGAGACCACCGGGGTGCAGAACCGCCGGAGCGGAACCGCCGGAGCGCCCCAGTCGACCGCGATCCGGAGGTGCGCTCCGGAGATCCTCGAAGAGGAGCCAGCTACTCGGCGACGACCTCGACGGCGAGCATGACCGTCACGTCCGCGTGGAGCTGGACCGGCACCTCGGCCGGCCCGAGCTCCTTCAGGGGCTCGGCGAGCGTGATCTTGCGGCGGTCGAGCTCGACCTTGGTCTGCTCCTTGACCGCGGCGACGATGTCCGCCGAGGTGACCGAACCGAACAGCTTGCCGCCCTCACCGGCGCGGGCCGTGACCTGCACCGGGCTCAGCGTGAGTCGGGTCGCGAGCTCCTGGGCGGCACCCTTGTCCCGGTCGTCACGGAGCTGGCGGTTGCGCCGCATGGCCGTGGCCTGGTTCACCACGCCCTTCGTCGCGACGATCGCCAGACCGCGCGGCACCAGGTAGTTGCGGGCGTAGCCGTCCGCGACCTCGAGCAGATCGCCCTTGCGGCCCAGCTTCTCGACGTCTTCGCGCAGCACGACCTTCATTCCGAGGCTCCCGACTCCGCAGCCGACTCACCGGCGTCCGCGGCAACCGCCTCGGGCACACCGGTCTCGAGGCCCGTCTCGTCGACCGCCTCGAGCGTCACGCCCTCGGGAAGCTCCTCGAGCTCGCCCGACGACGGGCGGCGGTGCGTCCGGCGTCGGCATCGGCGCGGACAGGTCCGCACGGTCGCCCCGGTCGCGACGACCACTCCGGCTCCGCTGGGTCACCTGGCGCACGCTGTAGGGCAGCAACGCCATCTCGCGAGCGACGCGGATCGCGCGTGCGACCTCGCGCTGCTGCTGCGCGTTGTTGCCCGGTCACGCGGCGCGCCCGGATCTTCGCCCGCTCCGACATGAACCGCCGCAGCAGGTTCACGTCCTTGTAGTCGACCCACTCGATGCTGTCCTGGTTGAGGATCGACACCTTCTTCTTGGGCGTGCGCCTGCGGTCGGCGGCCTTCGAGTCTTTGCCGCGCCGTTCGCGATCTCTTGCCATGGTCTCGCCGCTCCGTTCCGGTTTGCGTGCTTAGAAAGGCTCTTCGTCGCCGAACTCGTCGGCCGGTGCACCTGCGTCGGGCACCCGGGCAGGGGCGGGACGTCCGCCGCCACCGCCGCCCCCGAAGTCGCCGCCACCCTGGTTGCCGCCCTGGCCGCCGCCACCCCGACGCTCGGAGCGCTTCACCTCGGCCGTCGCCCAGCGCAGGCTGGGGCCGATCTCGTCCGCGACGATCTCGACGACGCTGCGCTTCTCACCCTGCTCGGTCTCCCAGCTGCGCTGCTCGAGCCGGCCCTGCACCATGACCCGGGTGCCCTTCGACATCGAGTCGCTGACGTTCTCGGCCATGTCGCCCCAGCAGACGATGTTGAAGAAGCTCGTGCGCTCCTCCCACTCGCTCGTCTGGCGGTTCTGCCACCGTCGGCTCACCGCGATGCCCAGGCGTGCGTTCGCCTGGCCCGACGCGGTGTAGCGCATCTCCGGGTCCCGAGTGAGGTTCCCGACCACCGTGATCGTGTTGTCAGCCATTCCCTGGTCTCCTGTTCATCGGTTCCACTCCCAGCTGCCGTCGCGACGGGCGGCTCGGAGCCGTTCGACTCGAGTCAGTCCTCGTCGTCGGCGTCACGCGTGAGCGGGGTCTCGGCCGCGGGGGTACCCGCGAGCTTGCCGTAGACCTGCTCGGGGATGCGCAGCACCTTGTGACGGACCACCTCGTCGGCAAGGGAGAGCGTCCGGTGCAGCTCGTCCATCGCCGCGGGCTCGGCCTTCGCCTGCAGGACCACGTAGTAGCCCTCCCAGCGGTGCTTCACCTCGTAGGCGAACCGTCGCTTGCCCCAGAAGTCGATCTGGCCCTTCTCGGCACCCCTCGACTCGATGAGCTTGACGGAACGGTCGACTGCAGATCGGATGATCTCCTCATCCAGGTCCGCGTCGAAGATGATCATGACCTCGTACGGCCGCATGGGCACGTACCTCCTTCGGACCGCAGCCCGAGCTGCGGGCTCCATGGATCGCCCGAATCGGACGCCAGGAGCAGGGGTGGGACACGCACACCCGGGGGTGCACGAACTTCGGAGGCTAGCAGAGGCTTCGAACGGACCTATCGGCGGGGACGCTACCGAGCGGGTGGGACAGCTACGGCGTCGGCGTCCGAGGAGAGGTCGAAGGCCTCACCCATCTGGTCCGTCATGTGGTACGTCTCGTCGCTCGACGGGAACGTCCCCGAGCGCACGTCCTCGACGAACTGCTCGATCCCCGCGCGTGGCCGGCTGCGCAGATCGGCGTACCGGCGCACGAACTTCGGCAGCTTCCGGTCCTCGAGCCCGAGCAGGTCGTGGTACACGAGCACCTGGCCGTCGCAGTGGCGGCCCGGCGCCGATGCCGATCGTCGGGATGTCGATCGCGTCGGTGACCATCCGGGCGACGCCGTCGGGCACGCACTCGAGCACCAGCGCGAAGCACCCGGCCTCGGCCAGCGCGACGGCGTCGTCGACGATCGCTCGGGCCGAGTCCAGCTGCTTGCCCTGCACCCGGAACCCGCCGAGCGCAGTGGATCGACTGCGGCGTGAGGCCGAGGTGACCCATCACCGGGATCTCGGCGTCGAGGATCGCGCCGACCGCGTCGAGCCGCTTGCGACCGCCTTCGAGCTTCACCGCTCCGGCACCCGCGCGCACGAGCGCGGCGGCGTTGCGCACCGTCTCCTCGCGAGAGACGTGATAGCTCAGCCACGGCAGGTCGCCGACGATCAACGGACGCGGACGGGTCCGCGCCACTGCGGCGATGTGGTGGACCATGTCGTCGGTCGTCACCTGCAGCGTGTCGTCGTAGCCGAGCACGACCATCGCGAGGGAGTCGCCGACGAGGATCATGTCGGCCCCGGCCGCGTCGACGACGCGCGCGGACGGCGCGTCGTACGCGGTCACCATCACGAGCGGCGTGCCGTCGCCATCGCGCGCTCGCGCTTGCGAGCGGTGATGTCCGGCGCGCTCATCGGACGCACCCGAGCAGTGGAAGAACCCGTGGTCATGTCGACCCTCCGCCGTCCAGGGCTCACACGGCTCCCGGCAGCGCCCGACAGTGTAACGCCCATTGCCGCTCGGGGCTACTGCGGGCGGTCGATCGCGACGTGGGGGTACTGGGTGCAGCAGGAGACGCACCACTGCTCGGTCGCTTCGACCTCGACCGCGGACGCCGGGGTGTCCCAGCTCTCGGGCGTGACGTAGACCCGATGCACCCGGACCAGCTCCTGGTCCGCCATCGCGCAGTTCTCGCACTCACCCCGGGTCACGGAGCCGAGCGTAGGCCGGCCCGATCCGTGGTGAGCCGCCGGAGCGCACCATTCGACCGCGGTCCGGAACTCGCGCTCCGGGGAACGTGATCAGGCCGTGTGGCGGCGGCCGTGCAGCTCGCGCGCCCCGAGGTGGTTCCACCGGCAGTCGGTGCAGACCTCGACGACGTAACGATCGAACTCGTCGTGCTTCGCACGCAGCTTCTCCAGCTCACCGGGATACGAGAGGCAACGCCCGTTCGCGTGCTTGAGCGCGTCGCCGTACACGTAGGAGACGTAGTAGAGGTCGCGTCCCTCGCAGACCGGGCACTTGATGCCGGCCCGCTCCCCGACGTTGCGGGCCGCCCGCATCAGCTCGGGATGCGCGTCGCAGACGTCGTTGCGGCTCCGGACCCCCCGGCGGAGGTCGCGCAGCACTGCCCGACGGGCGAGCGCGTAGTTGGTACCCCTGGGCACGCAGGAAGTGTATTCAGCGCAGCACCCATTCCGGCGCGCCGACCCGGAGGGGTGCGTTGCCCGGCGGGCGCCGATGTGCGATACTGCTCCTCGATATATCGATTCGATATATCGAGGAGTACAATGTCGGGCGTCCCGGGCAACTGGGACACCGTCCGATCCGACCGAAATCCGGGGAGTGCACGAGGTGCTGGAGCTGGCGATCCTCGGGCTGCTGCAGGAGCAGCCCCGCCACGGCTACGAGCTCAAGAAGCGGCTGAGCGAGACGCTCGGCTCCTTCTGGGGGATCTCGTTCGGCTCGCTCTACCCCGCGCTGCGCCGGCTCGAGCGCAGCGGCGCGATCGAGGTCGTCGACGGCTCCCGACGGCGAGTCCCCTGCGGCGTGCCGGCGATGCCGGCCACCGGCTCGCTCAAGGGCGAGGCCGCCGCCGCCCGCCTCCGCCTCGTCCCCGCGCCCGCCGGCCGCCGCACCCGCAAGGCCTACCGCATCACCCCGATCGGCCAGGAGCAGTTCCAGACGCTGCTCACCGCCGACGACGTCGGCGACGACGAGCGCCTCTTCTCGCTCGAAGCTCGCGTTCTGCCGCTTCCTCGATCCCGCGTCGCGCCTGGTCTTCCTCGAGCGCCGGCGCACCGAGCTGGCCGACCGCCTCGCCCGGGCCCGCCGCACGCGCGGACCGGCCGTCGATCGCTACACCCGCTCCCTCTTGGAGCATCGCAACCGATCCACCGAGCGCGACCTCGAGTGGCTCGACGACTTGATCGCAAGCGAAGACCAGACGCCCGAAGGCGGAGGCCCCACCTCCAGCCCGAACGCGCCCGAACAGGAAGGAGCGACCGCATGAGCGGTGCCCGTCAGAAGATCCGTGTGGCCATCGCCGGAGTGGGCAACTGCTCCAGCAGCCTGCTCCAGGGCGTCGAGTACTACCGCACGGCGGATCCCGCCGAGTCGGTTCCCGGGCTCATGCACGTCGAGCTCGGCGGCTACCACGTCGGTGACGTCGAGTTCGTCGCCGCGTTCGACGTCGACGCGGCCAAGGTCGGCCTCGACCTCGGCAAGGCCGTGTTCGCGGGTCAGAACAACACGATCCGGTTCGCCGACGTCCCCGAGACCGGCGTGCTGGTGCAACGCGGCGCCGACGCTCGACGGCCTCGGCAAGTACTACCGCCAGACCGTCGAGGAGTGCCCGGCCGAACCCGTCGACGTGGCCCAGGTGCTGCGCGACTCGAACGCCGACGTGCTCGTCTCGTACCTGCCCGTCGGCTCCGAGGACGCGCAGAAGTTCTACGCGCAGTGCTGCCTGGACACGGGCGTCGCGTTCGTCAACGCGATCCCGGTGTTCATCGCGAGCGACCCGGTGTGGGCGAAGAAGTTCACGGACGCGAGCGTCCCGATCGTCGGTGACGACATCAAGAGCCAGGTCGGCGCGACGATCGTCCACCGCATCCTCGCCCGCCTGTTCGAGGACCGCGGCATGGTGCCTCGACCGCACCTACCAGCTGAACGTCGGCGGCAACATGGACTTCAAGAACATGTTGGAGCGCGAGCGCCTCGAGTCCAAGAAGATCTCGAAGACCCAGTCCGTCACGAGCCAGATCGACCACGGCATCGAGGCCGACGACGTGCACATCGGCCCGTCGGACCACGTGCCGTGGCTCGCAGGACCGCAAGTGGGCCTACATCCGCCTCGAGGGTCGCAACTTCGGTGACGTCCCGCTCAACCTGGAGCTCAAGCTCGAGGTCTGGGACTCCCCGAACTCGGCCGGCGTCATCATCGACGCGATGCGCTGCGCCAAGCTCGCCCTCGACCGGGGCATCGGCGGCCCGCTCGAGGGTCCGTCGGCGTACTTCATGAAGTCGCCGCTGGTGCAGCACCACGACGACGAGGCGTACCGGATGGTCGAGGAGTTCGCGAACGGCGTCGTAGCCGGGCCGGCCCGGTCGTCTCGGTCTCCACACCTCGGGCCCGCGCCGACCTACGCTCCGCGGCATGGAGATTGACGCGATCGCTCGCCTGCTCGGTCCGGTGAAGGGCAAGCGCGTCCTGGAGCTGGGCTGCGGCTGCGGAGACGCCGCGGTGCGCTTCGCCCTAGCCGGCGCGACGGTCATTGGCGTCGACGCTCCGCCGACCAGATCGCCGACGCGCGCGCCACGGCCGAGGCGGCCGAGGTGCGCCTCGAGCTGCACGCGGGCGACCTGGCGGACCTCGCGTTCCTGCGCGCCGACTCGGTGGACCTCGCGTTCAGCGACGCGCGCACTGGCCCAGATCGTCGGACCTGGGCCGGCTGTTCCGCCAGGTGCAGCGGGTCCTGCGCCAGGGCGCGCCGTTCGTCTTCTCGCTCCCGCACCCGTTCGCGCTCGGCGTCGAGACGGAGCCGGCGCCCGAGGGTGCGCTGCCGCTCGGGCGCACGTACCTCGCCCGCTCGTACTTCGACACCTCGCCGATCGACATCGGGACCGACGACGAGGCGCACCTGGTGACCCGGCACCCGCTCGGCGAGGTGTTCACCGGCCTCAGCCGCACCGGCTTCCGGGTCGACACGCTCCTCGAGCCCGAGCCGGCCCAGGAGCACGGCGGGCGAGCACTGCTCCCGGCCACGGTGGTGTGGCGCGCCCGCAAAGAAGGTTCGTGACCACGCACCACTACCGCGGCCGAGTGCTCGTGGGCAGGCTCGACCGCAGTGGGATACGACCGGTACAGCCGCGCGCACACGCTGCGGTGTCCGCGCCGCGCTCGGACCGACGCTCGTCGCTGAGCGGGGACCCGGCGTTCCTCGGCGACCCGGAGCGGCTCAACCCGGAGCAGCTGCTGCTCGCGGCCGCGGTGTCATGCCAGCTGCTGTCCTTCCTCGCCGTCGCGGCCCGGGCCCGTCGACGTGCTCGCCTACGAGGACGCCGCGGAAGCCGAGATGCCCGAGGACGACACCCCGATGCGGATCACCGTCATCCGGCTCCGCCCGCGGATCACCGTCGCGGCGGGCACCAACCCGAGAATGTGCAGCGGCTCGTCGCAGTTGCGCACCAGGAGTGCTTCATCGCGAGCTCGCTGCGCAGCGAGATGGACCTGCAGGCGACGATCCTCTTCGCCTGAGCGCGAGCCGGTCGGGCGGGCTCAGGCGGGCTCGATGCCGCGCTCGCGCGCCCAGGCCGCGAGGCGCTGCGAACGCGTCGGCCTCCGTCGATCGGCCCCTCGTCGAGCCGGGCCTCGAGCAGGAAGTCGAGCGCCTCGCCGATGACCCGACCCGGCGGCACCCCGAGGAACTCCATGACCTGGCGGCCGTCGAGCGGCGGCCGGATCGCCTTGAGCTCCTCTTCGGCCGCCAGCGTCTCGATCCGCGCGACGAGCTCGTCCATCCGGCGCTCGAGCGCGCGGGCCTTGCGCTCGTTGCGGGTCGTGCAGTCGCAGCGCTGCAGCTCGTTGAGCTGGTCCAGCAGCGGCCCGGCGTCGCGCACGTACCGCCGCACCGCGGCTGTCGGTCCATCCCATCGCGTACGTGTGGATGCGCAGGTGCAGGTACACGAGCTGCGTGACGCGCCTCGATGACGTCCTTCGGGTACCGCAGCGCGGTGAGGCGCTCGCGCGCCATGCGCGCGCCGACGACCTCGTGGTGGTGGAACGACGCGCGGCCCTGCTCGAACGACCGCGTCTTCGGCTTGCCGACGTCGTGCAGCAACGCGGCGAGCCGCAGCACCAGATCGGGGCTCACCTTCTGCGACGACCGCGATCGTGTGCGCGAGGACGTCCTTGTGGTGGTGGATCGGGTCCTGCTCGAGCTGCATCGCGTTGAGCTCGGGCAGGAACTCGTCGGACGAGCCTCGTCCCGGCGAGGAACCACAGACCCGGCGCGGGTCCTCGACGACCAGCAGCTTCGAGAGCTCGTCGCGGATCCGCTCGGCGCTCACGATCTCGAGCCGGCCGCGGTGCTCACCGACCGCGTCGATCGAGCTCCGGCACCGGCTCGAGCCCGAAGCCGGCGATGAACCGCGCCGCTCGCAACATCCGCAGCGGGTCGTCGCGTGAACGACACGTCCGGCGACTGCGGCGTTCGCAGCTCGGCGCTCGACCAGGTCGACGGCCCCGTTGAACGGATCGACGAGCACGGGGTCGCGGAAGCCGCAGCGCCATCGCGTTCACCGAGAAGTCGCGCCGGGACAGGTCGGTCTCGATGTCGTCGCCGAAGACCACCTCGGGCTTGCGGCTCTCGGGGTGGTACACGTCCGAGCGGAACGTCGTGACCTCGCACTGGACGCCGTCCGACCGTCGCGCAGACCGTGCCGAAGCGCGCGCCGACGAGCACGACGTTGTCGGCCGATCGGGCGCAGCAGCTCCTCGATCTCTTCCGGACCGCGCGTTCGTCGCGAAGTCGTTCTCCGGCCCGTCGGGCCGCTCCCGACCGATGAGCGCGTCACGCACCGAGCCGCCCACGAGGTAGCACTCGTAGCCCGCGGCGCGTCAGCGCAGCGGCGACTCGCTGCGCGGGTGCATCGGGCGCGAGGAGCGGCTCGAGCGCGCGCGGGGATGGCCGTCATCGCGACCATTGTGGCCTGACGCGGCGCCGACTCGCGAGTCGTTAGGCCGTGGCGCGGTGGGCTCGCCGTCGAGGTCCTGCTGCGCCCGGCTCAGGTCGAGCGTGGTCGAGCTTCAGCCGGAGGTCGTGCGCGGTTCGACGCGCTGGCCAGCGCGTCGCGCCGGTTCACGATCCCCTGCTCGTAGAGGTTGCGCAGTCCCTGGTCGAAGGTCTGCATGCCGTAGAACTCGCCGTCGGCGATGATCTCCTCGATCTCGTGGGTCTGCGTCGGCGTCCGCGATCTTGTCGAACACCCGGCCGGTGTTGACGAGGACCTCCATCGCCGGGACCCGGCCCTGGCGGTCGGCCCGCTCGAGCAGACGCTGCGAGATGATCCCCTTCAGCGACGTCGCGACCGACATCCGGACCTGCTGCTGCTGGAACGGGGGAAGAAGTCGATGATCCGCGTGATCGTCTCGACCGCGCCCATCGTGTGCAGCGTCGAGAGAACGAGGTGCCCGGTCTCCGCGGCGGAGAGCGCGGCCCACACGGTCTCGGGGTCGCGCATCTCGCCGATGAGGATCACGTCGGGGTCCTGGCGCAGCACGCGCTTCGAGCGCGTTGTGGAAGTCGTCGGTGTCGGTGCCGATCTCGCGCTGGTTCACGATCGAGCGCTTGTCGGGGTGCAGCACCTCGATCGGGTCCTCGACCGTCACGATGTGACGCGCCTGGTGTTCGTTGATGTGATCGATCATCGCGGCGAGCGTGGTGGTCTTGCCCGAGCCGGTCGGGCCCGTGACGAGCACGAGACCGCGCTGCTCCTCGGCGAGCCGACGGCAGATCGGCGGCAGGCCGAGCTCCTCCATCGACGGGATCCCGGGCAGCACGCGCCGCAGCACGAGGCCGACGGATCCGCGCTGGCGGAAGACGTTGCACGCGGAAGCGTCCGAGCCCGGCGAGCGTGTACGCGAAGTCGGCTTCGTGGTGATCGAGGAACTCGTCGGCGCGGGCCTTGGGCAGCAGTGCGAACGCGATCGCGCTCGGTGTCCGCCGGGGTGACGCGGCTCGCTGTCCCACGGCTGGAGATGACCGTCGACCCGGAGGAACGGGGGCGAGCCGACCTTGATGTGGACGTCGGATGCCTCGAGTCGGACGGACTCTCGCAACAGGTTGTCGAGATCGAGCACGGTCGTCCCCTTCAGGACCTCGTCGTCACACCGGGTGTCTGCGCCCTTGGTATCGACCGGCACGCCGGGGTCCTGAAGATGACGTTTTGGGAGGTGCGGGCTCAGCCGGCGTCGCCGGCGGTGCCAGAGGTCCGCGACCGGCTTCGACGACCGTGGTCCCGGGGCCGCCGGAGGTGTCCGGCTCGCCGTCGACCGCGTTGCCCGGCGCGCCGATGAGCGTCGGCAGGCTCGCCGCCACGGAGTCCCGCAGCGCGTCGAGGCTGTAGCCGCCCTCGAGGAACGAGATCAGCCGGCCGGGCTCGGCCCACGCCGCGACCCGCTCGCCGATCGCCGCGTAGTCCCCGGCCGAGAGCCCCAGCCCGGTGAGCGGGTCAGCCCGGTGGGCGTCGAAGCCGGCCGAGATCAGCACCCAGGTCGGGGCGAACCGCTCGACCTGCGGCGCGACCACGTCGTCGAGCGCCGCGCAGGTAGACGTCGCCCGTCGCACCGGCGGGCAGCGGGAGGTTCACCGTCGCCCCTTCACCCTCGCCGGCACCGATCTCGTCGTGGCGATCCGGTCCCCGGGTAGAGCGGCCACTCGTGGAACGAGACGTACAGGACGCGCGGGTCGTCGTAGAAGATCTCCTGGGTTCCGTTGCCGTGATGGGCGTCGTAGTCGACGATCAGCACCTTCTCGCCGCGCGCCGCGAGCTCGGCCGCGGCGACGGCGATGTTGTTCAGCAGGCAGAAGCCCATGCCCTGGGACGGGCGGGCGTGATGGCCGGGCGGGCGCACCGCGAGGAACGCCGCGTCGGCCGCGCCGGTGCCGAGCCGCGTCGATCGCCGCGATGCCGGTTCCCGCGGCGGTGATCGCCGCCCGCCAGGACTCCGCCGAGACCACGGTGTCGGCGTCCAGCATCCCGCCGCCCGCGCGGCTCTGGGCTTCGAGCGCTTCGAGGTACGCGGCCGGATGCACGCGCTCGAGCTCCGCCGCGGTGGCGGCGCGGGCGGGCAGCGGGAGCAGGGCGTCCGCGAGGCCGGCGCGCTCGATGCCCTCCTGCACGGCCTGCAGCCGAGCCGGACGCTCAGGATGGCCGCGACCCGTGGTGTGCAGCGAGAACACCGGGTCCGTCGCCACGAAGAGCACCCGCGCACGGTAACCCAGCCCGGAATTGCTGCGGGCACCCGCCTACGCTTCCTCGTGACATGACCGACGAAACCCTGCGCTGGCGGGGCGGTTGGGCTCGGCTCGGCTCGTGGCGTGGACGCGCCGACGTGGCCTACCTCTCTGTTGGCGCCGACTACCCCCCGACCCCCGAGATCGTGGACCGCTGCCTGCGGCTGCTGCGCGGGCGCGGGTACTCGGCCGTCGTCACGAGCGCGCTCGCCGCCGCCGATGCGCTCCCGTTCCTCGACGCGGGCTTCTCGATCCGGGAGCGACTGCACCTCCTGGCGCACTCGATGGGCGACCTGCCCCAGCCCACCCGGGGCACCCGGCGCGCGAAGAAGGGCGACCGGCGCGCGGTCCTCGAGCTCGACCACCGCTCGTTCGACGGGTTCTGGCGCCTCGACGCCGAGGGCCTGACCAACGCGATCGAAGCCACGCCCTCCAGTCGGTTCCGCGTGGCCGAAGGCGAGGACGGTCTGCTCGCCTACGCGGTGACCGGCCGCGCCGGTCATCACGGGTACCTCCAGCGACTGGCCGTCGATCCGAGCGCGCGCCGCGAGGGCTACGGCCGCGCGATCGTCCTCGACGGCCTGCGCTGGTTGCGGCGTCACGGCGCGACGCAGGCGCTCGTCAACACGCAGTGCGACAACGCGCCTGCGCTCGCGCTCTACCAGTCCTGCGGCTTCCGCGAGCTGCCGACCGGCCTCTGCGTCATGGGCCGATCGCTGTGAAGCGCGTCGCCCTGGCGATCACCTCCGCTCTGCTCGTGGCGCTGTGCATGGCCCCGGCCGCTGCATCCGCCGCACCGGTCACCTCCGCGCCGAGCGCGGCCACGACACCGCGCATCTCGCTGCTCGAGCAACCGGCCATCGTCACGCTCGGCCAGGACGTGCCGCTGCGGCTCGCGACGAGCGGGTCGCTCGACGGGCTCGAGGCACGCGCGATCGTCCACGCGTCGCTGACCAGTCGCACCGGGTTCGAGCGCAGCCTCGACGGTGACCGACTCGGCTCCACGATCGGCACGACCGGCGCACCGGCCGCGACCCTGCCGTTCGCCCCCACGGGCGGTCGCATCCTCACCCTGAAGCTCCAGGACCCGAACCAGCCGCGCGACACCAGCCGGCTCCGGCTCCCGTTGCCCCGCTCGTCGAACACGGGCGTCTACCCCGTGGAGATCGAGCTGCGCGACCCGGAGAGCGGCGAGCGGGTCGCGAGCTTCGTCACGCAGCTGGTCGCGGTCGCCCCCGCGGTCAACGGCGCTCCGATGGGCGAGCCGCTGAACGTGGCGTGGATCTGGAAGATCGCGGCCGACCCGGCGACCAGCCCCGGTGGCGCGCTGCGCCCGGGCTTCGAACAGACGACGGGGCCGAACGGGCGGCTCACCCGGCTCGCCACCGCCGCCGCGCACGCCGCCAACCTGCCGCTGACCCTGGTGCCGGGCCCGGAGACGCTCGAGTCCTGGGCCCAGCACGCGAAGACCGACCCGGCCGCGGCGCCCGGGCTCACGGCGTTGCGCGCCGCGGCCCGGACCAAGCAGGTGGTCACCGGTCCGTACGTCCCGATCGACATCCCGAGCCTCGAGCGAGCCGGCCTGGGCGACGACGCGGCGCTCGAGCTCGCGCAGGGTTCGGTGGCGCTCAGCAATGCCCTCGACCTGCGGCTCGACCCGCGCACGACGGACGTCGCGCCCCTCGACTCCGCCGCGTTGGCGCGACTGGAGCTGAGCCAGGTCGACCGGGTGGTCGTCGCGCCCGACGCGCTCGTCGCACCCGCCCAGGCGCCGCAGTTCACCCCGGCGCGCCCGTTCACGCTCGAGAGCGGGGGCCGCCAGTTCTCCACCGTGCAGACGGACGACGGGCTCGAGCACCTGCTCGAAGGCGACGGTTCGCCGGCGCTGCGCGCGGCCCACTTCCTCGCCGGCCTCTCGATCGTCGCGATCGAGCAGCCCAACGAGACCCGCGGCGTCGCGATCGCGATGCCGGCACGCTGGGACCCGGAGCCGGCCCTGATCGACGCGCTGGTGAAGGGCCTCACGGACAACCCGCTCGTCGCGCCGGTCACGCTCGACCAGCTCTTCGCCCATGTGCCGCTGGAGCAGACACGCAACGGTCCCGTCGTCCGCGAGCTCGCGCCGCTCGTCGCCGCGCCGCCGACCGTGAACCCGTCGCGCTACCGGTCGACCCGGACCGACCTGAACGCGTTCTCCACGACCGTCGGCACCGACGATCCCGCGATCACCGCCGGGCACCGGGGGCTCCTGATCTCGCTCACCTCCGTCTGGCCCGGTGCGGTCGGGCGCCGGCAGTCCAACGCGCGGCTCGGTGCCATCAACCACGGCATCGCCCAGTTCGCCGCGCTGATCGAGACACCACCATCCGGGCTGACCGTCACCCTGACCTCGCGCAAGGCCAACCTGCCCCTGAGCTTCAACAACCAGACCGGCAGACCGGTCAAGCTCCTGATCAAGTTCCAGAGCGACAAGCTTGTGTTCGCCAAGGGCAACACCCAGGTGCTCCTGCTCGCGCCGCGGAACACCACGACCACCTTCGCGGTCGAGGCCCGGGCATCGGGAACCTTCCCGCTGAACGTGTCCGTCACCACCCTTGACGGCCGGCTCCCTCTGCGCGCGGCCCGCTACACCGTGCGCTCGACGGTGTTCAGTGGGGTCGGGATCTTCCTGACGATCGGCGCCGGGCTCTTCCTGGCGATCTGGTGGATCACCCATTGGCGGAGAAGCCGGCGCCAGCCCATCCGGCCTGCGACGCTCGCGACGTGAGCGAACCCTTGACCGACGACGCCGAGGGCGGCGCCGAGCACCGGCTGGTCCGATCGAGCGCGGTCGTCGGTCTCGGCACCGCGCTCTCGCGGATCACCGGCTTCCTGCGGGTGTCCGCGCTCGCGGCGCTGGGCTTCGCGCGGCTCACCGACGTCTACAACATCGCCAACTCGACGCCGAACATCGTCTACGAGCTGCTGCTCGGCGGCATCCTCACCGCGACGCTCGTCCCGCTGTACGTCGAGCACTTCGAGCGGAAGGACGAACGCGCCACCAACGCGATCAACTCCGTCGCGCTCGTCTCGCTCGCGGCGATCAGCGTCATCGGCTTCCTCGCGGCGCCGTGGATCATCGATCTCTACACGCTCCGTCTGCACGGCGCGGGCAAGGCCGCGCAACAGGCGCTGGCGACCGACCTGCTGCGCTGGTTCATGCCGCAGATCTTCTTCTACGGCGTGACCGCGCTCGCGACCGCGATGCTCAACGCGCGCCGGCGGTTCGCCGCGGCGGCTTTCGCGCCCGTGCTGAACAACGTCGTGGTGATCGGAGCGTTGCTCGCGCTGCCGAGGATCGCGAGCGAGCCGCCCACGGTCACCAGCGTCCTTCAGGACCCGGCGCTCGTGCTGCTCCTCGGGCTCGGGACCACGGCCGGCATCATCGCGATGGCGGTCGTGCTGTGGCCCGCGGTCCGGCACGCCGGGATCCGGCTCCACTGGGTCTGGGAGTGGCGGCACCCGGCCGTGCGCAAGCTCGCCCGGCTCTCCGGCTGGACCGTCGGCTACGTCGCCACGAACCAGCTCGCGTTCTGGGTGGCGTTGTTCCTCGCGTACGGGCACATCGGCGACGCGTCCGTCTACCTCGCCGCGTTCACGTTCTTCCAGCTCCCGCACGGTCTGTTCGCGGTGTCGATCATGACGGCGCTCGCGCCGGAGCTCGCAAGCCGGGCGAGCCGCGGCGACTTCGACGGTCTGCGGGCCCAGTTCGCGATGGGCTTCCGGCTCATGGGCCTCGTCGTGCTCCCTGCCGCCGCGATCCTGCTCGTGCTCGCGCGTCCGATCGTGAACGCGCTGCTCGACTACGGCAGCTTCTCGGCCAAGAACGGCGCCGCGACCGCGGAGACGCTGGCCTGGTTCGCGGTCGGCCTGTTCTCGTTCTCCGCGTACCTCTTCACGCTGCGCGGCTTCTACTCGATGCAGGACACGCGCACCCCGTTCCTGCTGAACTGCCTCGAGAACGGCGTCAACATCGTCTTCGCCCTCGCGCTGTACCCGCTCTTCGGGGTCGAAGGGCTCGCGCTCTCGTGGTCGATCGCGTACATCGCCGCGATGATCGTGGCCCTCGCGGCGATGCGTCGGCGGCTCGGCCGGCTCGAGGGTCGCCACATCGCCGACACGCTCGGGCGCGTGCTCATCGCGACCGCCGTGCTCTCCGCGCTCGCGTGGGGCGTGGCGACCGTCATCGGGTACGCGACTCCGGCACGGGCGATCCTCGCGGTGACCGCCGCGCTGGTGGTCGGCGGCGTCGGGTTCTTCGCCTCGCTGCAGGTGCTCCACGTCCGTGAGCTGAGCCTGCTGCGCGACGCCATCCGCCGCCGGCCACTGAGCGCCGCCGACGACACCGTCTGATCCATCGGGGCCCGGCCCGAATGGGCCGTGAAAACGTGTGGCATGCGTGTAACCATGGGAATGGTCACGCAGTCGAAGGGCCCAGTCCGCCACCGATCCGGGGAGGCCCCGTGGGGGTACGCGTCGTCACCGACAGCTCGTGCGACCTGCCCGTCGCCCGAGCTGCGGAGCTCGGCATCGAGATCGTCCCCCTGACGATCCGGTTCGGCACCGAGGAGTACATCGACCGGGTCGAGCTCTCCAACGAGGAGTTCTGGCGCAAGGTCGCCACCTCCGAGGTGCTCCCCGAGACCGCGGCCCCGTCGGCCGGCGCGTTCGAAGCCACCTTCCAGCGGCTCGCCGCGGAGGGCGCGGACGGCATCGTCTGCATCAACCTCTCCTCCCGGCTCTCCGCCACGATGCAATCCGCCCAAGTCGCAGCGAAAGCCATGAAGGGGACGTGTCCCGTCGAGGTCGTGGACTCGCTGATGGTCTCCATGGGCCTCGGGCTCCAGTGCATCAACGCCGTGCGCCTGAGCCAGGAGGGCGCGGACGTCGTGCAGATCGCCCGGGCCACCGAGGACCAGGCGAGCCGGACCCGGCTGTTCGGCGCGCTCGACACGCTCGAGCACCTCAAGCGCGGTGGGCGCATCGGCTCGGCGCAGGCACTGCTCGGCGGGATGCTCTCGATCAAGCCGGTCATCGAGGTGCGCGACGGCGCGGTGGCGGAAGCCGGCAAGGTCCGAACCCGCTCGAAGAGCCTCAAGCTGCTTGCGGACAAGGTCGCGCAGGCAACGGCGCCGGAACAGGTCTTCATCTTCGACGCGCAGGCGCCCGACATCGACGAGATGGTCGAGCTGCTCGCACCAACCGTCGCGCGCGACCAGATCGAGTTCGGCACCATCGGTCCGGTGATCGGCACCCACGCGGGGCCGCGCACGATCGGCGTCGGCTGGGTCGACGCGCCGTAGCGAGACCACCGCGAAAAAGCTCACGAACGCGGCCCAAGCGGGCGAGATGCCGCGGGTAGCGTGAAGGCACATGCCGGAGCCCCTGGAAGCCGGACGCGTCCTCGGCGGCCGCTACCGGCTGGAACGTGTGATCGCCCGTGGCGGGATGGGAACGGTCTGGGAGGCCGACGACCCGCTGCTCGCGCGTCACATCGCGATCAAGACGCTCGATACGGCGATCGGCATGGACGAGAGCATCCGGGCCCGGTTCCGGCGTGAGGCCGTGACCGCAGCCGCGGTCACGCACCCCAACATCGTCGCGACCTACGACACGGGTGAGGACGACGGCGTCGCGTACATCGTGATGGAGCTCGTGCACGGCATCACCCTGCGCCAGCTCATCGACCGCGACGGCGCGGTACCGGTCGCGGAGGCCACCGCGATCGCGTACCAGGTGGCCGACGCGCTCTCCGTCGCGCACGCGCGCGGTCTGGTCCACCGCGACGTCAAGCCGGGCAACGTGCTCGTCCAGCCCGACGGCCGCGTCAAGGTCACGGACTTCGGCATCGCGAAGGCGGCCGACAGCGGCGACGACGAGCTGACCCGCACCGGGATGGTGGTGGGCACCGCCCGCTACCTCGCACCCGAGCAGGTGGACGGGCGCGTGGTCGACGAGCGCGTCGACATCTACTCGCTGGGTCTCGTGCTCTACGAGATGCTGTGCGGCAAGGCACCGTTCGAGGCCGACACGGACATCGCCACTGCAGTCGCGCGCCTGACCGCACCGCCGCGACCGATCTCGCTCGAGTGCCCGGCAGTCTCACCGGGGCTGGAGCACGTGATCGACCGGGCGCTCACCAAGGACCCGGCCGACCGGTGGCCGAGCGCGCTCGCGTTCCGCGACACGCTGGCCCCGTTCCGCAGCGAAGGGCCGCCGAGCCGCGAGGACATGACCCGGCCGGTGCGGCTGCCGCCCCGCTCGACGCCGGAACCGGCGACCGCCGTCGGTGCGCTCCCGGTCCCGGCGGCGCGGGCCCGCACCTCGGCCTTCACGCCGGCCCGCATCGCGCTCTGGACCGCGGTCTTCGTGATCGGGCTGTTCGCCGGCTACCTCGGGTACCGGGCGATCGACGACGAGCCCGCCTCCAACGCCGCGCCGCCGGCGCCCGTCGTGACCCAGCTCAAGATCGTCGGAGTCCAGGACTACGACCCCGAGGGCGACGGTCACGAGAGCCATGCGCTGGTCCCGTTCGCGTGGGACAACAACGTCGCCACCGTGTGGTCCACCGAGCTGTACCAGGATCGCGACGTCGGGGGGCTGAAAGTCGGGCGTCGGGCTCGTCGTCGACCTCGGCAGCCCGAAGAAGATCACCCGACTCGAGGTGCTCGACCCCGGCGACCGACACGGACTGGAGCGCGCAGGTCTACGCGAGCGACTCGGTGCCCGCCGCGTTGGCCGGCTGGGGCCCACCGCTCTTCACCGGCCAGGGCCTGGGATCGGACGCGCAGCTGACGCTGCAGCCGTCGACCCGCGCGCGCTACGTGCTGCTCTGGATCACCAACCTGCCGCCGAGCCGCCCCTACCGATTGCGGGTGGCCGAGGTTCGCGTCTTTGGCACCGCCTGATCCACTCCACGCCCGCGACGATGCGACCCTCGCCCAGCTGGCTGCGACTGGCGATCGCGCCGCGCTCGATGCGCTGCTCGACCGTCACGTCGACCGCGTCCACGCGATCTGTCGGCGCATCCTCGGAGATCCCGACGACGCGCTCGACGCGACACAAGAGGCGCTCATCGCGATCACCCGCGCGATCGCCGCGCTTCGACGGGCGGTCCGCGTTCACCACGTGGCTGTACCGCGTCGCGACGAACGCAGCCCTCGACGAGCTCCGGCGCCGGGGCCGCCGCCCGCGTCCCGCGGCCGAGTTGCGAGATGCGCCGGCGATCTCGGACTCCGGTCCCGAGGCCGGTGGGGAGCGGATCGACATCGACGCGGCGCTCGCCCGGATCCCCGAGGAGTTTCGGGTCGCGGTCGTCCTCCGGGACCTCTGCGACCTCGACTACGCGGCAGATCTCGGAGGTGCTGAACGTGCCTCCGGGGACCGTGCGCTCACGGATCGCCCGGGGGCGGGCGGCCCTGGCCATCGAGCTGGGGCCCACCCACGACCCCGCGTGGACCGGGTCCACGTCGCCCGACTCGGGGAACCCGGCCGCGCCGACGCAGCGTCCAACGGAGCACCAGCCATGAACGGACCTCCGATCCCTCCCGCGCCCGGCGACTTCGACGCCGACGAGGCGCTCAACGCGCTCGTCGACGGCGAGCTCGGCGCGTTCGCCGGCGGAGCAGGGCCTCGACGAGCCGACCGTGCGCGCCCAGCTCGGCGCGATGCCGGACTTCGCGGCGCGGCGAGCCGCGCTCGACCAGCGCGCGTCGCGGTACGCGCGCGCCCGTGCCGCCCCTCGACGACGTGACGCGGCGACGCCTCATCGGCACCGCGACGGACGCGGCACCGAAGCCGGTCCCGAGCGCGCCGCGCTCGCGCCGGTGGGTGACGGTGACCGCGATCGCGGCCGCCGGGTTGCTCGTGATCGCCGGCATCGGTGTCGCCGTCTCGTCCATGAGCAACGACTCCTCGAACAGCTCGAGCGAGAGTGCGTCGAGCGGCACCGCGCCGCTGCACGGAGATGTGGGTGACCTCGGCGACGTGACGAGCCCGGCGGCGCTGCGCGGGCTGCTCGATCGACGCGCCGCCGGTGACACCACGACGACGGTGCCGCCCAGGGCGAAGTCCCAGTTCGCGGGCAACGGCTCCGCACCGGACGCCCTGAACGTGGCTCCGGCTCCCAGCGCCGCGAGCACTGCCGCGTGCGCGCGCAGCTCGCCGGCCACCGAACCGTCGCGTTCACCGGGACCGGCACCTACCAGGGCGCACCCGTCACGATCGTCGGGATCACCACCGGGGGTCGCACGATCGTGTTCGTCGTCTCGGACACCGACTGCACCGACGTGGTGGCGTCGATATCCCGATAGCGCCACCCGGCCCGGGAGTTCCGGCGACCATCCGGGTACGCTCCTGACCTCCCCGGGGAGTCGCCGGGCTACAGGAGGACGCGGGCGTTGAGCGACTGGACCACCCAAGCGGCAGACGCGGTCGAGAAGGGCGTCATCCTCGTCCGCGACAAGACCGTCGTACCGGCCCAACAGGGCGCGAAGGTCGTCGTCTACGGCTTCCTCACCGCGTTCTTCGCGCTGACGGCCTTCATGCTCGTGACCATCCTGACGTTCCGGGTACTCGTGATCGTCGTCCCGGTCTGGGCCGCCTGGCTGATCATCGGGGGAATCTTCCTCATCGCCGGTGGGTTCTGCTGGTCACGCCGCTCGAAGAAGGAAGTCGAACGTGTCTGAGGTTCGCGATCTGCTGATCGTCGGTTCCGGCCCGGCCGGGCTGACCGCCGCGGTGTACGCCGCCCGGGCCAACCTGCGGCCGGTGGTGATCGAGGGCCTCGGTGCCGGGGGCCAGCTGATGCTCACGACGGACGTCGAGAACTACCCGGGCTTTCCCGAGGGGATCATGGGCCCCGACCTCATGCTGCGCTTCCGCGAGCAGGCCGAGCGCTTCGGCACCGAGTTCGTGACTGCGGACGCGGACCGGGTCGACCTCTCCTCGCCGTCCGTTCACCGTCGCCGTCGGCGGCACCGAGTACCAGGGCCGGTCGCTGATCATCTCGACCGGCGCGTCGGCTCAGATGCTCGGCCTCGCGAACGAGGAGCGCCTGCTCGGCCACGGTGTGTCGACGTGCGCGACCTGCGACGGCTTCTTCTTCCGGGACCAGCACATCGGCGTGGTCGGTGGCGGCGACACCGCGATCGAAGAGGCCTTGTTCCTCACCAAGTTCGCGTCGAAGGTCACGGTCGTGCACCGACGCGAAGAGCTGCGCGCGTCGAAGGTCATGCAGGACCGCGCGTTCGCGAACCCCAAGATCGAGTTCGCGTGGAACTCGATCGTCGAAGACGTGATCGGCGACACGAAGCTCGAAGGCGCGCACCTGCGCAACGTCGTCACGGGCGACGCTCGACGAGGTGCCGTTGACCGGCCTGTTCGTCGCGATCGGCCACATCCCGAACACCGACCTCTTCAAGGGTCAGCTCGAGATGGACGCGAACGGGTACATCACCACCGCCGGGAGCTCGACCCGGACTTCCGTCGAAGGCGTGTTCGCCGCCGGTGACGTGCAGGACCACGTCTTCCGCCAGGCCATCACCGCGGCCGGCACCGGCTGCATGTCGGCGATCGAGGCCGAGCGCTGGCTGGCCGAGGTCGAGCACGCATCGGGGAGTCACTGACTCGGGAAGCAACTGAACCCCGAGATGCGTTGCACCCGTCGCTACACTTCGAACCCACCGCGACCGTCTCTGGCGGCCGCCGGAAAGGACATCACGTGTCTGACAAGATTCTGACGCTCTCGGACGCCACCTTCGACGAGACGGTCAAGGCCGCCGGCACGCCGGTCGTCATCGACTTCTGGGCCGAATGGTGTGGCCCGTGCAAGATGATCGCTCCGGCGCTCGCGGAGATCGCCGACGAGCACGAGGGCAAGCTCCAGATCGCGAAGCTCAACGTCGACGACAACCCGGACACCGCGCGGCGCTTCGATGTGATGAGCATCCCGACGCTGCTGGTGTTCCAGGACGGTTCGCCGGTCAAGCGCCTCGTCGGGGCCAAGGGCAAGGGCCAGCTGCTCCAGGACCTTTCCGAGTTCATCGGATGAACCGACCCGCCCCCGGGTTCCGCGTGTCCACGCGAACACGCGGCGCGCGCGACGCGGGCGGGGGTGGGTAGGACCACCGAGGTGGCAGCCTCGACCATGAGTGCAGACATCCTTCGGCGCGACAGCGCGGGCAAAGCCGTGCGCGACCTCCAGCAGCGGCTGGCCGCGGCCGGGTACGTGCCGGTCGACGACGACGCCGGGTGGTTTGGATCCGCGACCGAGGCGGCCGTCCGGGCGTTCCAGGAGGCCCGGGGAATCCGGGTCGACGGGATCTGTGGTCCCGAGACCTGGGCAACGCTCGTCGAGAGTGGCTTCGCCCTCGGCGACCGGCTGCTCTACGAGCGGAGCCCGAACCTGCGCGGCGACGACGTCGCCGAGTTCCAGCACCGGCTCAACGCGCTCGGCTTCGACGCCGGCCGCGAGGACGGGATCCTCGGGCACCAGAGCGCCGCGGCGCTGCGCGAGTTCCAGCGCAACACCGGGCTCTCCATCGACGGCATCCTCGGCCCCGAGACCCTCCGCGCCCTCAACCGGGTCGGGTCACTCACCCCCGGCTCGGTCGCCGCGGTCCGCGAGCGCGAGCAGCTCCGCCACCCCCGCCGCCTCCGGGACCACCGGGTGTTCGTCTCGGTCGGGCCCGAGTTCCAGACGCTCGGGGACGTGATCGGACGCAGCCTCTCGAGCGCGGGGGCCCAGACGATCACCGACCTGTCCGGCGAAGACGACTCCACGATCGCGAGCCGGGCGAACCAGTACCGGGCCGATCTCTTCATCGGGCTCCGGGCCGGTGACCGCTCGGGCTGTCGCTGTCACTACTTCGCGTCGGGCGAGTTCCGATCCGAGGCCGGGTTCCGGGTGGCCCAGGCGATCCAGGCCGAGCTCGAGCCCGTGCTCGGCCCGACGGTCGGCGACGGGCCGTGCGGTCGGACGTTCGTCATCCTGCGCGAGACCCGCATGGCCGCGGTGGTCTGCGAGCCCGTCGGCGAGCACGACGTCGAGGCGATGGGCGCGCTGGTCGCCGCGGTTGCCGACGTCGGCGCGGCGATCACCCTGGGGATCCGGCGCGGGATCGAAGAGCAGCCGGCCGACGGCGCTACTCCGTGATGACCTTGTAGATCCGCTCGAGGTCCTCGAGGGTCGAGAACTCGATCGTCACCTTCCCGCGCTTCGTGCCCATGTCGACCTTCACCCTCGTGTCGAGGTGGTCGCTCAGGAGGCTCTCGAGCTCGAGCAGCCCCGGGGGTCGGAGCTGGCGGGTCGCGTTCCCGGTCTCGGCCGGCTCGCCGGCTGTGTCGGTCGAGGCTTCATGCTCGTCGGTGGCGACGACGGTGGGCTCGCGCAGCGCGTCCTCGATCGCCCGGACCGAGAGCCCCTCGGCGACGATCCGGCGGGCCAGCTGCTCCTGGAGCGCGCGGTCGGGGGTCCCGAGCAGGGCCCGGGCGTGGCCCATCGTCAACGACTTGTCCCGCACCAGGCGCTGCACCGTCGGGGGGAGCTGGAGGAGGCGCATGGTGTTGGTCACCGACGTCCGGCTCCGGCCGACCCGGATCGACACCTCCTCGTGGGTGAGGCCGAAGTCCTCGATGAGCTGCTGGTAGGCCGCGGCCTCTTCGAGCACATTGAGATCCGAACGGTGGACGTTCTCGACCAGCGCGTGCTCGAGCGCCGACGCGTCGTCGGTGTCGCGCACCAGCGCGGGGATGTTCTGGAGCCCGACCCGACGGGCCGCGCGCCAGCGCCGCTCGCCCGCGATGAGCTCGAAGCCGTCGTCGGTCTCGCGCACGAGCACCGGCTGCAGGATCCCGACCTCGCGGATCGACTCGGCCAGCGACGCGAGCTCCTCCTCGTCGAAGTGCTCGCGGGGCTGGTACGGGTTCGGCCGGATCGCCGCCACCGGGATCTCGTCGAGCCCGCCGACCCCTTCCGGGATGCCGGCCGGGATGAGTGCCCCGAGCCCCTTACCCAGCCCGCCGCGTCGCGCCACTGCTCACCTCTTTCGCCAGCTCCCTGTACGCCACGGCGCCTCGGGAGGTCGAGTCGAACACGATGATCGGTTGTCCGAACGAGGGCGCCTCGGAGAGGCGCACGGTGCGCGGGACGACGGTCTCGTACACCCGGCGCCCGAAGTGCTCACGCACCTCCTGTTCGACCTGGTCCGCGAGCTTGGTCCGGGCGTCGTACATCGTGAGGACGATTCCCCGGACGTCGAGCTTCGGGTTGAGGTTGGTGCGCACCAGCGTCACGTTGCGGATGAGCTGGCTCGAGCCCCTCGAGCGTGTAGTACTCGCACTGGATCGGGACGATGACGTCGTCGGCGGCCGCGAGCCCGTTGACGGTGAGCAGGCCCAGCGACGGCGGGCAGTCGATGAGGACGTAGTCGTACTCGTCGCGCACCTCTTCGAGCGCCCGGCGGAGCTTGAGCTCCCGGCTGAACGCGGGCACGAGCTCGATCTCCGCACCGGCGAGGTCGATGGTGGCCGGCGCCACGAAGAGGTTCTTGAGGCTGGTCGGCTCCACGCAGTCCTCGATCGCCGCGTTCGTCATGATCACGTCGTAGACGGAGGCCTGCAGGTTCCTGGCGTTGATTCCCAGCCCGGTGGTGGCATTGCCCTGGGGGTCGAGGTCCACGACGAGGACCCGGTAGCCGAGCTCGGCCAGCGAGGCGCCGAGGTTCACCGAGGTGGTCGTCTTGCCCACCCCACCCTTCTGGTTCGCGATCGCGATGATCCGGGGCAGCTCGTAGGTCGGCGGCTCGTCGTCGGCCTCGCCACCGTCGGCCTCGGCCTCGTCGACCGAACGCGAGCGCTCCTCGGAACCGGGGAGCCCGACGTTGCCGGAGCGGGCGCGGGCCGCGGCCGGCGGGACGCCGGGGGTTCCACGTGACCGCCCTCGGCCGGGGCGAGCGCGCCCGACAGCGCATCCTCGACGACCGCCGCTTCGGGTTCCGGCGGCGCGGACCGTCGCCTGCGCCGACCCGGGAACGCCGGCGGCGTCGGGGGCGCGGGCGGAGTCCCGTCCTGCGCTTGACCGTTTGCACCAGTTTCCACGGTCCAGGTTTCCTCGTCGGTGGGGGCTGCGGCTTCCTTCGTCTCCGGCTCGACCGGGGCGGCGGCCTCGGAGGGAGCTGCCGGCTCGGCCGGAGCGGCCGGGGGAGTTGCTGCGACCGGGGTGTATCGCCAGCTCGGCGGTTCGGCCGGTGGACGGGGTGGTTCGGGGGGAGCTTCCGAGGCAACCGGCGGCGGATCCTCGGGGGGAGCTTCGGGAGTCACTGCGGGTGGACGCTCCGGGGGCGCCGCCTGGCGGCGACGAGACCCGAACAACCGGCGACCGCGGCCCTTCGGATCGTTGCCCTCGGTTGACATGGAGCAGTCCTCTCGGGCGGATGCGCGGGAATGCCATCCTCGACCAACGCTCACCTCATGGTCAAGGCTTTCGGAGCGCGAAATCGATGTTCCACGTGAAACATCCGAGCATCGAGCGCAACGCCTACGTCCCGTGCCCGAGCGCCCGCACCTCGGGACCACGGCCGACACCAAGACCGGTCCCTCTCATCGTGTACCCGCCAACCTAGCCGCCCCCAACCCCCACTTCCCTTCCCAGCCCAACTTTCTCCTCCGACCTGCGACTTGCTCGATCTCGCTCCGCATCCACCCGCAGCCAATCGCCCCCTGCGCTGCGGTGCCACTTCCATCGTGCGATCTCACGCCCCGACCGCCCACCAACGTGCCCCGACGCTCCCCGCTCCCGGATCCATTCCCACGCCCAGGCGCCACGAGTCCGCCGGAGGTCCCCCCTCCCCCCCGGCGAATCGACCCCGGTCAAGAACACCCGACCAGCCGCGACCACCGCACTCGTGGTCGTTGACCCAGAGTGGACACCCGCGTCCGGCACGACTCGATCCCGAGACCCCTCGGAGTTCCGGACGGGCGCACCCGGCCAGCGGAGCCCGGACCCGGGATCCCGACCGACGAGACCCAACGGCGCCCGGTTGTCGACCCAAAGCGGACAAACCGGTCCACAGGACTCGGAGCCCGGGGATCGAGCGGGGCGTCTCCGCCGAGCGAGTTCGCCGGCGCCCTTTGCCGGCGCTGTCCGAGCGAACGGAGATGCACGCGGCTCGATCCCGGGACCCCTCGGAGCAGCAGCGACGGCAGGCGCCCGCGCCCCGAGATGTTTCACGTGAAACATCTCGCCTCACCAGAGCGGTCGCTGACCCGGCTTTCCCACCCGCCTGGGCCACCGGACGTCCGCCGGCTCCACCTTCTCCAGCATCACGAACGACGCCTCACCCACCACCCGGGTCTCGACCATCCGCAGCCCCAGGGCGGCCAGCTGCTCCGCCGGCCACCGTACCGAGTCCCCTCCTGGCGGCTCACTGACGCTCAGCAGGCCGCCCACCCGCACCAGCGGGCCGGCGCACTCCGCCGTCACCGCCGGCGGGCCGAACCCTCGAGCAACGACCAGTGGATAGGACTCACGGCGATCCGGGTCTCGACCTGCCGCCTCGGCCCGCTCGGCCAGCACCTCGACCCGATCGGCCCAACCCAACCGGGCAACCGCATCCTCGATGAAGGTCACCGATCGAACCTTCGAGTCGAGCAGGGTCGCGTGGACCTCGGGCCACTCGAGCACGAGGGGGAGGCCGGGCACCCCACCACCACTGCCCAGATCCAGGAACGTCGCCGGGGGCGATCCCAGCGCTTCGGCCCAGGCTCGGCTGTGCTCGAGATGTGCTTCGACCGGCCCCGGCCCGATCAGCCCGATGTCCTGTGCTCCCTGGAGCACTCCGAGCAGCTGGCGCCGCCCGCCGTCCATCTCAGGCCGGGCGGATCACCACGTACCGGCGCGGCTCCTCGCCCTCCGAGCTGGTGTCGACGCCGTCGATCTCCGTCACGGTGTCGTGGACCACCTTGCGGTCCGCCGCGTGCATCGGCTCGAGCACCTGGTCCTCGCCGGTCTCGAGCACCTTCTCGGCCAGACCCCGCGTGAACCCGGCGAGCGCCTCGCGCCGCTTCTCCCGGTACCCGGCGACGTCGACGTGGATCCGCGCGCCGTGGCCACCGGTCTCGCGCTGGACGACGGCCCGGACGAGCTCCTCGATCGCATTGAGGGTTGCGCCCTTCGGCCCCACGAGCAGACCGAGGTCGGGGCCGACGATCTTCACCGTGATGGTGTCGTCATCGATCTCGTCGGTGACGTCGGCCTGGGCCCCGAACGCCTCCATGAGCCCGACCGTGAACTCGGTCGCCGTCTCGGCCTGGCGCTCGACCGTTACCGTCGTCTCTTCCATCTCATTTCCCTTCGGAGCAGTCTCACCGGAACGGCCGTCGCGGCCTTCTCGGCCACCGCCTTTGGGCACGGGAGCTGGCCCACGACCTTCAGGACGACTCGCCTTGGCACCCTCGCCGCGGGGCTTGCCCTCACCGCGCGGCTTGCCCTCGCCCCGCGCCTTGTTGTCGCCACGACCTTTGCCCTCGCCCCGCCCGGGACCGTCGCCGCGTCCGCTGCCTTCGCCGCGTGAGCGCCCACCCTTGCCCTTGCGGCGGCGCCGGTCGCCCGGCTTCTCCCGCGAGATCGGCTTCAGGCGCACCCGGACGCGGGCGTCCGCGCGGCCGATCCGGCCGAAGAGACCGGTCTTCGGCTCCTCGAGCACCTCGACCTCGACGTCGTCCTCGTGCACCCCGAGCTCGTCGAGCGCGGCATCAAGCGCCTCCGCGACTGTTCGCCCAGTTGTCTCGACCCACTCCATCTAGCGCTTCCGCTTCCGATTGTTCTTTCGGGGTGCGGTAGCTCCGGCTTTCCCACTGGTGCCCGATCCCGGCTTCTGCTTCGCGGTCGGGCTGGCCTTGGGAGGTGTCGACTTGGCCGGCGACTTCTTCGCCGCGGGGGTCTTCGCCGACGAACCCCCATTGTTGGGTTGAGGCTTTCCGTTGCCACTCGGCGCCGCGTCGTCGGTCGGGGTCGCGCCCGGGGACAGCGACTTGAACAGGCCCTTCACACCGCCGGTTCCCGTGGGCGACGGCGTCTCGGTGCTCTTCGCTTCGATGGGTGGCGCGACCGTGCCGCCCGGATCGGGCTCGTTCTTGGCCGCGGCCAGTCTCGCTGCCTTGCCCTTGGGTGGCTGGTTCGGCGCTCCGACCGTCCGGTACACCACTTCCTGCTGACCGATCTGCCAGATGTTGCTGGTCAGGAAGTACAGGACCACTCCGGCCGGGATGTTGATCGAGATGAACCCGAAGATCACCGGCATGACCTTGCCGATGACCTGCATCTGGGTGTTGACCTGGGTCTGGTTCCGCATCGTCTGGCGCTGCTGGAGGAAGGCGCTGATGACCACCAGGGCGACGAGCACGTAGTAGGGGAGCGCGTTGCCGAAGCCCTTGGGCGCCTGGCCCGCCGCGGTCTGCAGGTTCATCCCGAAGAAGTCGAGGTTCACGACCTTGCAGTGCGCGCCGCTGCAGATGTCCGCGTACATCGACGAGCTCTGCGGGATGAAGTGCTGGATGTTGCGCAGCGTCTGGTAGAGCGCGATGAAGACCGGGGTCTGGGCCAGCAGCGGGAGACACCCACCGAGGGGATTGATGGAGTTCTCCTTGTAGAACTTCATCATCTCTTCGTTGAGCTTCTGCTTGTCGTTCTTGTACTTCGCCTGGAGCTTCTTGATCTCGGGTTGGGCCCGCTGCATGGCGATCATCGACTTCGCCTGCTTCGCGGTGAGCGGGAACAGGATCAGCCGCACCACGACGGTGAGCATGATGATGGCGAAGCCGGCATTCGGGACGATCGAATAGAAGAACGACAGGATGTAGCCCATGCCCTCCCGGATGCCGTCCCAGATGCTCTGCACGTCAGCTACCTGCTTCCGGTCTCATGCGAACAGGTGTTCGCCGCAGGGACTGGATCGAACCCGCCGGCGTTCCAGGGATGGCACCGACCGATGCGCCGGAGCGCGAGCCACGAGCCCCGGATCGCGCCGTGCTCCGTGACGGCCTCGAGCGCGTACTGCGAGCACGTCGGGGCGAACCGGCAGTGCGGCTGGGTCCACGCCATCAGGTACTGGTAGCCCCGGATGAGCTTGGCCGCGACCCAGGCCGCGGGCGAGAGCCGCCGGCGCGCGTCGGGCCCGGTCCCGGTCTCCGGGGCGGACGCCAACGCGGTCATGTCGCCCGCTCACTGGCCGCGCGCAGCACCGCGCGCAACGTGTCGCGCAGCTCGCAGCGGGCCGGTCTTCATCGCTGACGGTCCCGCGCTGAGCAGGTACCGGCCGCCGGGGACCAGCTCGGTCTCGAGCTCGCGCACCATCGCGCGGAGGCGCCGGCGGAGCCGGTTGCGCTCCACTGCACCGCCGACCGCACGTGGCACCGCGTACGCCACGCTCGGTGGCTGACTCGGGTCACCCCGAAGGAGTCGGGCGCGGAGCGCGCCGTGCCGACGGGCAGGTGCCCGGGCGAGGTCCCGGAAGGTTGCATGGCCGCGAACGCGCCAGATCAGGCGGAGAGCCGGGCGCGACCGCGCCGACGACGCGTCTTCACGACGTTGCGACCCGCGCGGGTACGCATCCGCAGACGAAATCCGTGCTTCTTGCTGCGCTTCCGCTGGTTCGGCTGGAAGGTCCGCTTCACGCATGGCCTCCTCGAGAGGGTTCGCCCGTCGTGGACCGGCGTCGACCCTGCAGTGTGGGGGGTCGGCCGGGTTTGGTAATTGGGCGGGGCCTCGGATTCTACGATCCTCGGGCGCCGACCCGCAATCCGCGCGCGAGACTTCAACCCCGCCGGGGTCCGGCGACGGCACGACCGACCGCACCGCCGCCGAACCCGCGATCCGCGGGTCGTGGCGCCGGCTCTCCCCGCGAGGGTGGAAATCGGCGGGGCACGGTTGTGGATAGCACCCCAAACGCGCGCTTTTGTCGCCTCCGGACGGGCTCTCGCGCCCCTTGTTCGTCCCCAGGGCGTTTGCTAGGTTCGCCCTCTCGCCATCGCAACGGCCTCGATTCGGCGAACTTCCCCGGTGGGCGTTCCCCCGCTCTCGGCAGGCCGACCCGTCATCACGATGAGAGGGGCTCGCGCCTCTCTCGTCCTTTCTCCACACTTGTGGATGGGCCTGTGGAAAACATGGAGCTGGCCTCGACGACCGTCGTGTCGTCGCTGGCTGCGGACCTCTGGGACTCCGGCAGCACCGCGCTGCGCGCGCAGCTCGCCGAGGGGACCTGGAACACGTGGTTCCGCGAAGTCCGCCCGGTCCGCTGCGACGGTGAGGTCCTGGTCCTCGCGGTCCCGAACGCGGTGGCCTGCGAGCGCATCCGGTCCAGCTACACCGGCCTGCTGACCGACCTGCTCCACGACGCGACGGGCCGTGAGCTCGCCGTCGAGCTGGTGGTGGACACCGCCCCGCGCCGTGACGATCCGGTCGTCATGAACGCCCCGGCGCCGACCGAGACCCCGGTTCCGGCTGCAGTTCCGACCCCGGTCTCCACCGGCGGCGCCGTCGTTCCCACGCCGGCCGAGGAGACCCCGGCCCCGTGGACCGCGCTGAACCCCCGCTACACGTTCGACCGCTTCGTCATCGGCGCTTCGAACCGGTTCGCGCACGCCGCGGCCCTCTCGGTCGCCGAGAACCCGGCCCGCTCCTACAACCCGCTCTTCATCTACGGGCCGGCAGGGCTGGGCAAGACCCACCTCCTCCACGCGATCGGCAACTACGTCCGCGACGTCCACAAGCTGAGCCGCGTCCGCTATGTCTCCACCGAGACGCTGATGAACGAGTTCGTGGACGCGATCCGCAACAACGCGGGCAACGCCTTCCGGCGCCGCTACCGCGAGGTCGACGTGCTCCTGGTGGACGACATCCAGTTCCTCGAGCGCAGCCAGCAGCTCCAGGAGGAGTTCTTCCACACGTTCAACTCGCTCCACGGCGCCGGCAACCAGATCGTGCTGTCCTCGGACCGGCCGCCCAAGCAGATCCCACGGCTCGAGGACCGGCTGCGCACCCGGCTCGAGTGGGGCCTGATCACCGACGTCCAGCCGCCGGAGTTCGAGACCCGCCTGGCCATCCTCCGCATGAAGGCCGAGGCCGAGGCGCTCGAAGAGCTCCCCGCGGAGGTCCTGAACTTCATCGCCAGCAACATCAGCGACAACGTCCGCCAGCTCGAGGGGGCGCTCATCCGGGTCGCGGCCTACTCCAGCCTGAACCGGCTGCCGCTCTCCGAGGAGGTGGCCCGGCAGGTCCTCATCGACCTGTTGCCCCCCGTCGTGCCGCGGGTCATCACCCCCGAGCTCATCCTCGACGAGACCGCCAAGATGTTCGGCTTCACCGTCGAGGACCTCTGTGGCCGCAGCCGGCGCCGACCCCTCGTCATCGCCCGCCAGATCGGCATGTACGTCTTCCGGGAGCTGACCGACTTCTCGTACCCCAAGATCGCCGAGGAGTTCGGGGGCCGGGACCACACGACGGTGATCCACGCGGTGGAGAAGATCAAGGGCCTGATGACCGAGCGTCACAACGTGTTCGACCAGGTCAATGAGCTGATGGGCCGCATCCGGCTCGGGACCGGTGGATAAGCCTGTGGACTCCTGGGGATATCTCGCGCCCGCGGTGGGGAACTTCACCTGCCGGTCATCGGGTCGTCACCTGCCTGGGGACGACAGTGGACAACCCTTGGAAGTGGGAAACCCCTCCCATCAGGGAGAGTGCATGCTTGTCCACAATCCACAGGACCTACTACTGCTACGACAAGTACACCTATCGTTTTCGTCAGGAGGTGGACGGTGAAGTTCCGCTGCGAGCGCGACACGCTGGCCGAGGCGATCAGCACCGCACAGCGGGCGGTCTCGGCCCGGAGCGGCGCGCTCCCGGTCCTCTCGGGCATCCAGGTCACGGCCGCGGATGACCACATCGAGCTCGTCGGCTCGGACCTGGATCTCACGATCCGGGTGCAGGCGCCGGCCCAGGTGGAGACCGACGGCCAGGCCGTGGTGCCGGCCAAGCTGTTCGACGGTCTGACCACCCGGCTCAAGTCCGGGGTCGTGACGTTCGAGGTCGAGGGCGACGACGCCCGGATCACCGTCGGGCTCGGCCAAGGCCAGTGTGCGGTTGCTCCCCGCCGACGAGTTCCCCCGGGTGGGCGAGCCGAGTGGTTCGGCCGTCACCGTGGATGCCGGCCCCTTCGCCGAAGCGCTGCGTCAGGTGATCCCCGGGGCGTCCCGGGACGACGCCCGGCCGATCCTGACCGGGGTGCTGCTCACGGCCACCAGCGACGGCGTGCGCCTCGTGGCGACGGACTCGTACCGGCTCGCGGTGCGCGATCTCACCGGCGTCGGGATGCTGAGCGAAGGCCAGCGGGTGCTGGTCGGCGCTCGCGGGCTCAACGAGGTCCAGCGCGTGTTCTCGTCGGGCAAGATCGACGTGACGTTCGGTGAGCGCGAAGTGCGATTCGCGTCGGAGACCCGCACGGTCACCGCGCGATTGATCGAAGGCGAGTTCCCGAACTACGAGCAGCTGATCCCGAGCGGATACCCGAACCGGCTCACCGTCTCGCGCGAGACGCTCGAGGAAGCGGTCCGGCTGATGCAGATCGTCGGCGAGGGACGCGAAGGAACGCCGGTGCGGCTCGCGATGAGCGCGGACGGCCTGGAGCTCTCCGCCAACGCGCAGGAGCGCGCCGATGCCACCGAGGTGATCGACGCGAAGTTCGAAGGCACGGACGTCACCGTGGCGTTCAACCCGCAGTTCCTGCTCGACGGCCTGCTGTCGGTCGAGGGTGACGAAGTCGTGCTCGAGACGCTGGACCCGCTCAAGCCCGCGACGCTGAAGGGCACGGACCATCCGGAGTTCCTCTACCTCCTGATGCCCGTACGGATCTCCTGAGTCACACCACGGGCCGGGGGAGCTGATGCGGCTGAGCCGCCTGTGGCTCCAGGACTTCCGCTGCTACGACGCAGTGGATGTCGCGTTCGACGAAGGCTGCACGGTGATCACCGGCGCGAACGGGCAGGGCAAGACCAGCCTGCTCGAAGCCGTCGCGTGGGTCGCGTCGGGTCGGTCGTTCCGCGGGGTCCCGGACGCGGCCCTCGTCGCGTCGGGCCACGACGAGGCGATCGTGCGGGCGGAGATCGTCGACGCGGCAGCGTTCCGTGCTCGTCGAGGCCGCGCTGCGATCGGTGGGCCGCAACCGGGTGCTCATGAACAAGCAACCGGTGACGCGCCGGCGTGACTACGCGGACCACCTGCGGGTCACGGTGTTCTCTCCCGACGACCTCGCGATGGTGAAGGGTGGCCCGGCGCGTCGACGCGACTACCTCGACGAGCTGCTGGAGGCGAGCGGCACGAAGTACGCGTCGGTGCGCGCCGACTACGAACGCGTGCTGCGGCAACGCAACGCGCTGCTGCGCGGTGGGGTGCGCGACGCGGAGGCGCGCACGACGCTCGACGTGCTCGACGACCGCCTCGTCGCGAGCGGCGGGGAGCTGGTGCGCGGTCGGTTGCGACTGATCGACCGGCTGACGCCGGGGATCGCGGAGGCCTACGAGTCACTCGCGGGCGTCACACCCGGGATGGCGATGCGCTACGAAGCCGAGTGGTCCGAGGGCACGCTCGAACCGAGCCGGGTCGACGACGTCGACGGCCTGCTGCGGGGTGCGCTCGAGGCCCTGCGCCGGCGGGAGACCGATCGGGGCATCACGCTGGTCGGGCCGCATCGGGACGACTGGCGCCTGATGTTGAACGACCTCGACGCTCGGAGCCACGCGTCCCAGGGTGAGCAACGGACGCTCGCGCTCGCGCTGCGGCTCGCGGGGCATCGGCTGATCGCGGTGATCGTCGGGAGCGACCCGGTGCTGCTCCTCGACGACGTGTTCAGTGAGCTCGACCCGGAGCGCTCGGCCGCGCTGGTCGTGCACCTTCCGGCCACCCAGACCCTGCTGACCACCGCGGGCGTCATCCCGCCCGGCATCGAGGCCGAACGCCACCTGACCGTCCACGAGGGCCGTGTCGTCGGCGGTCAGGCCTCGTGACCCAGCCCGAGGAGCCGGCGCGGGTGGTCGACGCGCTGGACGCGATCCGGCGCGAGCTCGGGATGGGCGCGCCGTCCGAGATCGACGCGCTGCTCGCGTCCTGGGACGGCCTGGTGGGTGACGCGCTCGCCGCGCACAGCCGTCCGCAGACCGTTCGGGGCGGCGTGCTGGTGGTGGTCGCGGACGGTGCCGCGTGGGCCGGCCAGCTTCGGTATCTCGACCAGGTGCTCGTCGAACGGATCGCCGAGGAGGTCCCCGCGGTCACGGTGCGCGAGGTCCGCGTCTCGGTGTCGCGCGCACCCGGTTCGCGGGCCTGAAAACACGGCCCGTGAGACCGATGGATGTCCCCGGGTTCTGGTAGACTTGTGGCAGTGGTAAAAGGCCCCTGACCTGCGGTTTCGCGTCCCACACGCGGGCAACTTCGTGACAAACCGCACCGGTCGACCCCCTGGCCTGCCGTACCACCTCACTCGACGTCGAAAGGGTGCTCGCGCGTGGCCTACGCGGCAAAGGACATCACGGTACTGAAGGGCCTCGAGCCGGTCCGGGAACGCCCCGGGATGTACATCGGCTCCACCGGGATCTCGGGTCTCCACCACCTCGTCTACGAGGTCGTGGACAACGCCGTGGACGAGGCGATGGCCGGGCACGCGACCCGCATCGACGTCACGCTGCTCGCCGACGGCGGGTGCCGCGTGTACGACAATGGCCGAGGCATCCCGGTCGACCCCCACCCCGAGGACCGCAAGAAGTCCGCGGCCGAGATCGTGCTCACCACGCTCCACGCGGGGGGCAAGTTCGGCGGCGAGGGCTACAAGATCTCCGGTGGTCTCCACGGCGTCGGCGTGTCGGTCGTGAACGCGCTCTCGACCCGCCTCGAGCTCGAGATCCACCGCGACGGCGGCAAGTGGGAGATGGCGTTCGAGAACGGCGGCAACCCCACCGGTCGGATCGTCCGGAAGGCGGACTCGAAGCGCACCGGGACGATTGTCACGTTCTGGCCCGACCCGACCGTGTTCGAGGACGTCGAGTTCCGGGCCCAGACCCTGATCGAGCGGCTCCGCGAGATGGCGTTCCTCAACAAGGGCCTCGAGATCCGCTTCAAGGACGAGCGCACGGACCCGGTCACGGAGCAGAACTTCCTGGCCAAGGGCGGCATCGTCGACTTCGTGAAGCACCTCAACTCGTCGAAGGAGCCGATCTTCAAGCGCGTCGTGTCCTTCGAGGAGCAGTCGAGCACCTCCGAGGTCGAGGTCGCGATGCAGTGGAACACCGGCTACTACGAGGGCCTCCACTCGTTCGCGAACAACATCGCCACGACCGAGGGCGGCATGCACGAGGAGGGCTTCAAGAAGGCCCTCACGAACGCGGTGAACAAGTACGGCCGCGCCCGCGGGTTCCTCAAGGAGAAGGACGACAACCTCCTCGGCGAGGACATCCGGGAGGGGCTCACCGCGATCGTCTCGGTGAAGCTCCAGAACCCGCAGTTCGAGGGTCAGACCAAGACCAAGCTCGGCAACACCGAGATGCGCTCCATGGTCGAGAAGTCGACGAACGAGAAGCTCGGCGACTGGCTGGAGGAGCACCCGCCCGAGGCGAAGCAGATCATGACCAAGGCCACCGCGGCGTCACGGGCCCGCATGGCCGCGAAGTCCGCGCGCGACCTCACCCGGCGCAAGAGCGCGCTCGAGGGTGGCGGCCTGCCGGGCAAGCTCGCGGACTGCTCGTCGCGCAACCCGGCCGAGTCCGAGATGTTCATCGTGGAGGGGAACTCCGCCGGCTCGTCGGCCAAGGACGCGCCGCGACCCGCACATCCAGGCGATCCTGCCGATCCGCGGGAAGATCCTGAACGTCGAGCGCGCCCGCATGGACAAGATGTTGAAGAACATCGAGATCCAGGCACTCATCACCGCGATCGGTGCGGGCCTCGCCGAGGAGTTCGACGCCGACAAGGCGCGCTACCACCGGATCATCATCCTGGCGGACGCCGACGTCGACGGCTCGCACATCCGCACGTTGCTGTTGACGTTCTTCTTCCGCCAGATGCCCCAGCTCTTCGAGAAGGGCTACATCTACGTCGCGCAGCCGCCGCTGTACTCCGCAGTGCTGGGCAAGACGAAGACGTACCTCAAGGACGAAGCCGCGCTCACCGCGTTCATGGCGGAGAACGAAGGTCGCAAGCCCGAGATCGCGCGCCTCAAGGGTCTCGGCGAGATGGACTTCGAGGAGCTCTGGGCGACGACCATGGACCCGACGCAGCGCACGTTGCTGCAGGTCTCCGTGGAGCAGGCGGCGATCGCCGACGAGGTGTGCTCCATCCTCATGGGCGACGACGTCGAGTCACGGCGGGGCTTCATCCAGCAGAACGCGAAGGACGTCCGCTTCCTCGACATCTGAGGAAGCCGACTCGCGAACTCGAGAAGGAGACGAACGCATGCCCGATGGGCAGCAGACGCTGGGCAACATCGAGCCCATTGAGATCCAGGAAGAGATGGAACGGTCGTTCCTCGACTACGCGATGTCGGTCATCGTGTCGCGAGCACTTCCGGACGTGCGCGACGGCTTGAAGCCCGTTCATCGCCGCATCCTCTACGGGATGCTCGACGCCGGCCTGCGCCCCGACCGTCAGCACACGAAGTGCTCGCGCGTCGTCGGCCACGTCATGGGCAACTTCCACCCGCACGGCGACTCCGCGATCTACGACGCGCTCGCCCGCATGGTGCAGAACTTCAGCCTCCGCCACCCGCTGGTGGACGGGCACGGCGCGTTCGGCTCGCCGGACCCGGAGTCGCAGCCGGCCGCAGCCCGCTACACCGAGTGCAAGCTCGCGCCGATCGCGATGCAGCTGCTCGCGGGCATCGACGAGGACACCGTCGAGTTCACCGACAGCTACGACGGCAAGACCCGCGAGCCGACGGTGCTCCCGTCGCGCTTCCCGAACCTGCTGGTGAACGGCAGCCAGGGCATCGCGGTGGGCATGGCGACGAACATCCCGCCGCACAACCTCGCCGAAGTCATCGACGCGACGACGTACCTGATCGACCACCCCGACGCGTCGCCGACCGACCTCATGGAGTTCGTGAAGGGCCCTGACTTCCCGACCGGCGCACTGATCCTCGGCCGCTCGGGCGCGATGGACGCCTACACCACGGGTCGCGGATCGATCCGCATGCGCGCGGTCGCCGAGATCGAGGAAGGCAAGAACGGCGACCGCATCGTGGTCACCGAGATCCCGTACCAGACGTCGGTCGAAGGCATCGAGCGCAAGATCGCGGACCTCGTGAACAACCATGAGATCGACGGCGTGCGCGGCCTGCGCAACGAGTCGGCGAAGGGCAAGACGAAGCTCGTCATCGAGCTGAAGAAGGACGCCAACCCGCTCGTCACGCTGAACAACCTCTACAAGCACACGCCGATGCAGACGAGCTTCGGCGTGAACATGCTGGCGCTGGTCGACGGCGTGCCGCGCACGCTGAACCTCGCCGACGCGCTGACCGGCTACGTGAACCACCAGATCGACGTCGTCACCCGTCGGTCCGAGTACCGGCTGCGCAAGGCCAAGGAGCGCGACCACATCGTCGAAGGTCTCATCCGGGCCCTGGACGTGATCGACGCGATCATCACGTTGATCCGAGCGTCGGCGGACACCGACGCGGCGCGTCAGGGCCTCATGGCGAAGCCCTTCGAGTTCTCCGAGATCCAGGCGAACCACATCCTGGACATGCCGCTGCGCCGCCTCGCGCAGCTCGAGCAGCAGAAGCTGAAGGACGAGCACGACGAGCTCCAGGCGACGATCAAGGAGCTCGAGTCGATCCTGCAGAGCGACGCGAAGCTGCGCACGGTCATCAAGGAAGAGCTCGCGGAGGTCAAGGAGGAGTTCGCCGAACCCCGCCGTTCCCGGATCACGCTCGACGCCGGTGAGCTCGCGGACCTCGACTTCATCGAGGACGAGGAAGTCGTCCTGGTGCTCTCGCACAAGGGCTACGTGAAGACGGTCGCCAATGACGCGTTCCGCAAGCAGGGTCGCGGCGGTCGCGGGGTGCGCGGCTCGAGCCTGAAGGACGAGGACTACGTCGAGCACCTGCTCACCACGACCGCGCACTCGTACCTGCTGTTCTTCTCGAACCGGGGTCGGGTCTACCGCCTGCGCGCGCACGAGATCCCGATGAAGGAGCGCACCGCCCGCGGCACCGCGCTGGTGAACCTCATCGCGCTCGGGCCGGACGAGAAGATCCAGGCGATCATCGACACCCGGACCTACGAGGACGGCTCGTACCTGTTCTTCGCGACCCAGCGCGGCCACGTCAAGAAGACGAAGATGTCCGAGTACGACTCGTCGCTGCGCACCGGGCTGATCGCGATCAACCTCAAGCCGGACGACGAGCTGGTCCGGGTGATCCAGACGACCGGCGACGAGGACATCTTCATGGTCTCCCGCAACGGGATGACGATCCGCTTCTCGGAGGCCGACGTGCGGTCCATGGGCCGGTCGACGGCCGGGGTGCGCGGGATGCGGCTCAAGAACGACGAGGACGCCGTCGTGTCCTGCGACGTGGCCCGGGACGAGTCCGTGATGCTGTTCGTGAGCGCCAGCGGGCACGGAAAGCGGACCAAGCTGGACAAGTTCAACCGCCAGGGCCGGGGCGGTCAGGGCGTCCGGGGCATGAAGGTCACCGCGAGCCGGGTGGGGGTCGTGGCGGCGTTCATGGTGCAGCCCGACGACGAGATCCTCGTCTTCTCGTCGAGCGGCAATATCATTCGTACCGGAGTCAAGGACATTTCCTCCCAGGGCCGTGACGCCACGGGAGTCAAGGTGGCAGCGTTGTCCAAGGGCGAAAGCGTTGTCGCGGTGGCCCGCGTGCTCGAAGCCGATGAGGAGGGGGAGGACTCGTAGGTATGGAACCGGCGCCCGCTGCGGCAGCTCCGGCGAGGAGCAAGCGGCAGCAGAAGCGGGACCTCCGGGAGTCGATCGCGCTCGCGACCTCCCCGCGATCCGGGCCCCGGCGTTCCCGCTGCGAGGTCCGCCGGGTCGATCTCTGGGCCGTCCTGAAGATCGCGCTGTGCTTCTACCTGGCGGCGGTGGTGCTCGCGATCGTCGCCGGCGTCGTGCTCTGGCTGATCGCCGACGCCGCGGGGGCGATCACCAACATCGAGAAGTTCATGGGCAAGATCCTGAGCTCGAAGAACTACCACCTGGTGTCGGCCCAGATCCTCGAGGGCACGATCCTCGTCGGTCTCGTGCTGGCCGCGCTGATGACGATCCTGACGGTCGTCGGCGCGGCGCTCTACAACCTCTTCGCCGAGCTGGTCGGCGGGTTCGAGGTCACCCTGGTGGAGACGGATCACCGCCCCTGAGCCGGTGCGGCAACCGCTCGGCCGTCACGGGAAGCCGGCTGGTAACGTCGCCGTTCCCCAAGGGGCTATAGCTCAGCCGGTTAGAGCGCATCCCTGATAAGGATGAGGTCCGTGGTTCGATTCCACGTAGCCCCACTGACGACGGTCGACCGCACCGCCTCGCGACTCGACGCCGCGCCGTGACGGATCCGGCGACGTACTGGCGCAGCGCGGCCGATGACGAGGCGATGCAGGACGACCATGGCTTCATCTGGCGGGCCATGCTCGACACGATCGACGTGGATCTCGCGGGCCGGCGCGTCCTCGACGCGGGGTGCAACCGCGGCGGCTTCCTGCGCCTGCTCGCCGACGAGCACGGCATCGCCGAGGGGTTCGGGTACGACCCGGCTGCGGGCGCGATCGGGGACGCCCGGCGGCTCGCCGGCGACCGGCCGCTCCGGTTCGAAGCGTCGAGCTCGGTGCCCGACGCGTGGAGCGGTCTCGACGTGGCCTTCAGCCACGAGATGCTCTACCTGCTCACCGACCTGAGCACCCACGCGGTCGCCGTCCACCGCGCGCTCCGCCCCGGCGGGGTGTACTTCGCGGTGATGGGGGTGCACACCGGCAGCCCGTCGATGGTCGAGTGGCACGCCGCCAACCGGGACGAGGTGGGGTTGCCGCCGCTCTACGACGTCGACGACGTCATCGCCACCTTCCAGCGAGCCGGCTTCGACGCGTCGGCGGCACGGCTGGCGATCCGCTTCGTGCCGACCAAGGGCCATGGACACCAGCACGAAGGTCGACTCCTCGATTCGCTCGCGTACTACTACGACCAGAAGCTGATGCTGCGCTTCGCCCGGTAGCTCGGCGCGTGCGGCGCGGCGTCAGCGGGTGGCGACCACGACGAGCTCGGGGTTCGTCGGGTCGGCCGGGCGGCGGTCCCAGTCGCCGTAGACGCGTTCGACGGTGAAGCCGGCGTCGGCGAGCGACTCGGTCAGCTCGGTCTCGGACCGGAAGCGCAACCGCTGATCCGCGGCCACCAGCGTCTCACCGGTGGCGGCGAACGCGTAGTGGATCGCGTACGAGACGACCCCCTCGCTCACATCGTCGACCTCGATCCAGGTCTCGATCGGGCCCGCGACCGGATCGTGCACGCCGACGCGGACCGACTCGGCCCAGCGGTCCCACGCCCGCGCCTCCGGGTTGCGGCTCTCGAACGACAGGTGACCGCCCGGGCGCAGTGCGTCGTGCAGGGCCGTGAGCGCTCCACGCCAGGCGTCGTCGGTGAGGAAGAACTGGGCGACGTGGCCGGTCATGATCGCGAGGTCGGCATCCGGCGTACCGAGCGCGGCCGCGTCCCCGTCGATCCAGCGCACGAGCTCCCCGTCCGGGCGGTGGCGGGCGACGTCGAGCATCCGGGGTGAGGGGTCGACCCCGATCGCCCGGTAGCCGTGCCGGGCGAGCGCGCAGGTGATCTGGCCGGTGCCGCATCCGAGGTCGACGATCGACGTCACGTCCAGCTCGGCCGCGAGCCCGAGATAGAAGCCGGGCTCCGCGTCGTCCTCGTACGGGTTGACCGTGTCGTAGATCGCGACCAGTCGCGGGTCGGTGAACTCGGTGAGCATCGCGTCCAAGCTAAGGGCTCTCGAACAAAAGCCGGGGCGAATTCATCCGCCTCGTGTCACGCTTTCACCGTGGATCATCGAGCCGAGGAGCGGGTCGCGGTCGAGCAGCACTTCGACGAGATGGGAGAACGCGAATGGGATCGCCTCGCGGTTGACGTGCGGGCCCGGGTCTCATTCGAGATCCACCGGCGCTTCCTGGCCCGACAGGTCGAAAGCGGCATGCGCGTGTTGGAGATCGGAGCGGGTCCGGGCCGCTTCACCATCGCGCTCGCCGAGTTGGGCTGCCGGGTCGTCGTCGCCGACATCTCGAGCGTTCAGCTGCAGCTCAACGCGCAGCACGTACGTGATGCTGATGCCGAAGAGGCGGTCGAAGACCGTGTCCAGCTCGATATCTGCGATCTGTCACGATTCTCCGACGGGGCCTTTGATGCGGTCGTCGCCTACGGCGGTCCGCTCTCGTACGTCTTCGAATCCGCGTCGGACGCGTTGGTCGAGTGTCTACGAGTGACGCGGCCCGCCGGAGTTGTGCTGGGAAGCGTCATGTCGTTGGTCGGCTCGGCGAGGCACTTCATCGCGGCGTTTCTTCCCGACATCGAGATCGTCGGCATCGACGCCGTCAATCGGTTCCTCGAACACGGTGACCAACGGTCTCTCGAGGGTACGGACGCTCACGGATGTCGGCTCTTCTCATGGGCCGACCTGCAACAGGCAGTCGGAGCGTCGGGCGGGCGCATCATCGCCGGCTCGGCGAGCAATTGGTTGTCGCTCGGGCCCATCGACACGATCGAACAATTCGAATCCGATCCTGGCCTGTGGTCCCACTTCCTGGACTGGGAAGTGCGCTTCTGCGCGGAACCAGGGGCCCTCGACGGTGGAACCCATCTGCTCTTCGCAGCCGAAGGAACCCGGAGCTAAGCACTCGGGCGAGGTCTCGTCTCGACGCACCTCGGCAGGGACCGCAGCGGGATACCGTCGTCGGGTGGTGTCCAACTTCGATCACGTCACGCTCGTGGTCACCGACGTCGAAGCCGCGCTCGAGTTCTTCGCCCTGCTCGGCTTCGAGCTCGACAAGTCCGTCGTGATCTCGGGGCCGTTGATGGAGCAGTACATGGGCATCGCCGGCCTCGAGGCCGATCACATCACGCTCGTCATCCCTGATGCGGATCCCCGCCAGGAGGTCCAGCTGCTGCACTTCCTCGCGCCGCCGGTGCAGCCCGACGCGGGCTCCGGCGACCTCGGACGGATCGGGTTCAGCCACGTCTGCTTCCGCGTGCCGGACCTGGATGCCGCGGTCCGCCGCCTGGTCGAGGCCGGGGTCCAGCTGCGCAACGAGCCGATGGAGTTCCACGATCGGAAGCTCGTGTTCGTGCGCGGGCCGAGCGACGTGGTGGTCGAGCTGGCGGAGTGGATCTGACCGAGCGAGTGGGCTGACGCCCGCGGCTCAGTGGATCGTGATCGAGAAGCTCTTGGTCACCGTGACCTTCGGCTTGGCGGAGTCCCGCACCTGGATCTGGAAGCTGAACGTCCCCGCCGTCTTCTTCGGGGTCCCGGTGATCTTCCCGGTCGCGGGCGCGAGCTTGAGTCCTTTCGGCAGCTGACCGACCCTCTTCCACTTGTAGGGCGGGGTGCCCCCGGTCGCGGCGAGGGTGGCCGAATAGGGCGTGCCGATGGTCCCGGCCGGCAGGCTCGCGGTGCTGATCGACGGCGGGACCTGCGCCGCGTCGATCTTCTCGGTGAACGCGTCGGCGATCTTGCCGTGCCCGGTGTTGTTCGCGTGGATGTCGTTGTTCGAGCACTGCAGGGTCCAGTTGCACAGGTTCGCCACGTTCTGGGGCACCGTCAGGTTGTTGTACGAGCCGGTCAGCGCGAGGTTGTCGTTGTCGAACTTCGTGGAGACGTCGGCCGTCGGGAACCCGGCCGTCGCGTAGATCTGCGTGAGCTGCGCGTTGAAGGTGTGTGCGACGGGCACGGAGTCCCGCGCGACCTGCTGGCCACTCGCACCGGTGAGCCAGAACGCGAGCTGCGGCGTGTAGTAGTTCATGCCGTAGAGCTTCAGCCCCGGGTACGCACTCTTCAGCCGGGTGAGGATCGACGTCAGGTTGGTCTGGATCGTTGCCGCCGCGTTCGCGACGCACGTGGTGTTCACGCCACCGGCGCCGATGCAACCGCTGGCGTCGTTGCCGCCGATGTCGATCGTGACGAACGCGACGTGGCCGCGGTGCGCCTTCAAGAAGCTCTCGGCCAGGGCGGTCTGGGTGGCGCTCTGGCCGCACCCGTTCGAGCTGAGCATGGACGTGGTCGTCGCCCCGCCGCAGGAGATGTTGTCGAGCGTCAGGCCGGGAAAGCGGGGGGCCTCGTGGGCGAAGACCCGGTTCACGTAGCTGTTCGAGCTCGGGCTGGCGCCCGATCCCGCAGCGAGCGAGTCGCCCAAGGCGAGGTAGTACTGCGTCGTTGCGGCCGACGCCCCCGCCGGCTGCACGGCGACGCCGACGAGCGCAGTACCGGCGCCGACGAGCACCGTGAGCGTGCCGACGAGCAGTGTGCGGAGACGGAACCTCATGCTGCAACCCCCCAGGTCGACCCGCATCGTACATAACGCCCGCGCGTGCGCACGGTGGCGCCGACCACGCTCCGCGACGGCAAAGTTTCGAATGGCAAGCCGTCGCGAGCGCTGCGAGACTCGACGCAATGCGGAAGATCAAACGGCGGCTTCGTCGCGGTAGGCCCGAGGTGAAATTCCTCAACGTCATGCTGCTGGTCATCGCGGTCGCACTGATCATCGTGGGCGCGTCGCGCCTCGGCTCCGAGGATCGGGCGGAGTCCACGGAGGTGCTGGCCAAGCACGTGGAGCGGACGACCACGACCGTTCCTCGCACCACCACCACGACGACCAAGCGCGTCCGTGCAACTGCGGCGAACCCGGCGCCGGTCGCAACGACGGTGACGACGGCCGCGAGCCCGAAGCCGAAGTCCAAGCATCACCACGCAACCACGACGACCACCACTGCGTCCCACGCGGTTGCGGGCGGAATCATCGTCTCCATGCCCCCCTTGATCCACGAGCCGCCCGCGACGACGCGGCCGACTCCGACGACGACGCGGCCCGCGCCCACGACGACCACGACGCGCCCGGCGCCGCCCACGACGACCACCACGACGACGCCCGATCCGGTGCAGGAACCGCCCACGCCGTAGCGGCGGGCCCGGGCGCTCGGATCAGACGGCGGCGCGCCAGCGAGCGCGCCCGCAGCTCTTGGCGTCGTACATGGCGTGGTCGGCGCGGTCGAGCAGGTGATCGGCGGTCTCGTGCGCCTCGGCCGTCGCGATCCCGATGCTGGCGCTGATCGCACCACCTTGGGGCCACGGCTCGCGCAACGAGAGCAGGATGCGGTCCGCGATGGCCACGAGCTCGCGCCCGCGAGCGCCGGGAGCACGACGAGGAACTCGTCGCCACCGAGCCGGCCGACCGTGCCGACCCGGCCGAGGCTCGCGGCGATGCGGGCGGCCGCTTCGACGAGCACCGCGTCACCCCGCTCGTGGCCGAGCCGGTCGTTCACTTCCTTGAAGCCGTCGAGGTCGACGAACATGACCGCCGCATGCCGGTGCGCGAGTGCGGACTCGAGCGCGTCGGTGATGGACGCGCGGTTCGGGAGACCCGTGAGCGCGTCGGTGTTGGCCTGGTGGCGGAGCGTGTCCTGGGCAACCTTGGCCGCCTCCGACGCCAACGCGAACATGCGTAGCACGACAACGACGCAGAGGAAGTTGCCGAGCGCCACCGCGTTGCCGACCGCGACCGGCAGCATCGTTGGTGCGATGCCGAGCGCGATCGCGGTCTGACCGGCGATGACCCCGGCCGCGGTCCACAGCGTCGCGGGCCACCACGCGCGGGCGCCGTCGCTGTGGATGACGTCCGCGATGCCGAGTGCGTACCCGATGATGATCATCGAGCCCCACCCGGTCGCGTAGATGATGAACGTGGTGCTGATCGCCGCGACGGCGGCGCGCACGTGGATCCGGACCGTCGGCGACGCGTCGCGGGTCGTCAGCAGGGCGACGAGGTTGGCGATCCCACAGCCGACGAGCAACGCGACGAGCTGCCAGTACGGACGGGGCGAGATCAGGTGCGAGCGGTCGAGCCACCAGAAGATCAGCAGCGCGGCCGGGGTCGGCAGGTACGGCAGCACGCGCGCGATCGGCAGCCGGTGCCGCAGCTTCACCCCCCACGGGAACCGGTCGAGCGTCGTGGTCTGGTGAACAGACCTGCCCGACCTCGTCATAGCGTGTGACATCGGTCGTTCCGGAGGCCGGGTTGAGGCCATCCGGGGAGGCGGCCGATCAGCCCGAGACGAACCGGTAGCCCAAGCCCCTGACGGTCTGGATCCATTCGTCGTCCCGGGCGGCCGCCAGGCGCAGGCGGAGGCGATGGACGTGCTCGGTGACCGTCGCCGCCTGCTGCCACCCGGCTGTCGTTCCCCAGACGTGCTCGAGGAGCTCCTCGCGGGAGAAGCAGCGACCCGGGGCGGACGCCAGGAAGGCCAGCAGGGCCAGCTCCTTCGGCCGCAGGTCGAGCGGCACCCCGTCGACCGACGCGGTTGCGGCCGCGACATCGACGACGAGGCCGTCGAGCACGAGCGCCGAGGGCGCCGCGACCGGCAGGCCCCGGCGGACGAGCGCTCGGAGCCGCGCGCTGATCTCGTTGAGCGAGAACGGCTTGACCACGTAGTCGTCGGCGCCCAGCCCGAAGCCGGCGAGCTTGGCCCGCTCATCGTCGCGACCGCTGAGCACGAGCACCGGGACCCCGCTGTCGCGACGGATCCGGCGCAGGACGTCGAAGCCGTCGAGGCCCGGCAGGCCGAGGTCGAGCACGACGACGTCGGGGGGATCGCTCGTCACGGAGCGGACCGCGGCGGGCCCGTCAGCGACGGCGTGCACCTCGAAGCCCTCCTGGCTGAGGAAGCGAGTCAGCAGGAGACGGTTCCCCTCGTCGTCCTCCACGACGAGGGCGCGTATCGCCGCCCCGACATCCGCCATGTGCTTGCCCGCCGTTCCCTGCGTCCGAACCGGCTCAGAGTACCGGTATCGCCCTCATCGGACCAGTGTCAGGGGCGGGAGCCGAGCGCTCGTTCGAGTGCCGCGAAGAGCTCCGAGAGGTCGACCGGCTTGGTGAGGTACGCCAGCGCCCCCGCCTCGGCGAGTCGGGCCCGGCGTTGGGGGGTGGCATCGGCGGACAGGACGATCACCGGTGTCCCCCGGGTTCCCGGGTCGTCCTGGAGGGCGGCCATCAGGTCCTCGCCGGAGCCGTCCGGCAGGTGGAGATCGAGCAGGATCGCCTCCGGGTTCGACGCCCGGGCCCGCTCGAGCCCGGCGCCGGCCGTCGGAGCCGTCGTCAGGTCGAGCCCACCGTGCATCTCGGCGATGCGCTCCATCAGGGCGCGGCTGTCTTCGTTGTCCTCGACGTAGAGCACCCGCCGCCGGCCGGGGTCGGTGCGGCGAACGAGCTCCGCCAGCCGCTCCACGCTCACCGGCGGGGGCGCCTCGACGACCACGGTGCCGGGCCCCGTCGTGCGCAGGACGAGGAAGAAGGTGCTGCCGTTGCCCCGCTCCGACTCCACGCCGATCGCCCCGCCCATCGCCTCGGTCAGGCGCTTCGCCAGGGCGAGCCCGACGCCGGCTCCCTCGATGCCGCGGCGGTCGGCGTCGAGCCGCTCGAACGGCATGAAGATCTGGCTGATGTCGGCCGTCGCGATTCCGAGGCCGGTGTCGCGCACCCGGATGACCATGGCGTCGAAGACGACGTGGCACGAGACGGTGACCCGACCGTGGGTCCGGTTGAACTTCACGCCGTTGGTCAGCAGGTTCAGGAGCACCTGTCGGAGCCGCTGCTCGTCGGCGAGCACATGGCTCGGTCCTTCACGGCCGAGCTTCAGATCGATCGCGATCCCGCGAGCCACCGCGAGCGGTTGGACGAGCTCGACCGCTTCTTGGAGCACCCGAGCGACGGCGACCGGCTGCACCCGCACCTCGAATCGACCGCTCTGCATCCGCTCGAGATCGAGCACCTCGTCGAGCAGGCCGAGCAGATGGCGACCGGCGCCGAGGATGTGGTCGACCGCCTCCCGCTGGGCGGCAGCGAGGTCGTCGATCTGGAGCAGCTGGGCGAATCCGAGCACCGAGTTCAGCGGCGTCCGCAGCTCGTGGCTCATGCGGGAGAGGAATTCGCTCTTCGCCCGGTCTGCCGCTTCGGCCTGCCGCAACGCAGCCTCGATCCGCAGCCGCTCCGAGACGTCCTTGTAGGTCACCGCGACGGAGTGCTCGCCCGAACGGACGATCGGATGCGCGGCGACATCCACCCAGCGGGTGTCGTCATCCCGGCGCAGACCGATGGTCGCGAACACCGGTCGACCGACATCGAGCGCGAGGAGCTCCGGTCGTTCGCGAACATCGAGGAGCACGCCGGTCTCGTCGATGACGTCCCACGGTACCCGGGCCAGGTCGAGGCCGATGAGCGGTGCACCGAGCGGGTCGAGCAGTCGATGTGCCGCAGGGTTCGCGACCGCGATGCGACCGTTCGCGTCGACGGAGACCACTGCCTCGTCGAGGCCCTCCACGATCGAGTCGATCCGGCGCTCTGCGTGGACGAGCTCGGTGAGGTCGAAGACGTTCGCAACGAGGTACGACGATGCACCTGGCGGCGGGCCGGGGACGGAGAACCGGTTCACGATGAGGCTGGTCGAGACCCAGTCCCCTCCGGGCCGCACGAACCGCTTGCGACCGCAGTCGACGGTTCGGCCGATGGAGTGCCGGCGAACGTCGAGCTCGTTCGGAATCTGGTCCTCAGGGTGGATCAGCTCGGCCAACGGTGTGCCGACGAACGACTCGCGTTCCTTCCGCAGCAGTCGGGCCATGCGCTCGTTGACCCACTCGATGCACCCGTCTTCGGAGAGCACGACGATGCCGGACGGTGCATGTTCGAGCGCTGCGGTCAGCGTCGCGGGGTCGACCTCCATGGCGCTTCATTGTGGATGCTCGACGGACGCGTTGCCATGGTTCGAGGTGCGTCGTTCCTCAACGGATGCACAACCGGCTGCGGAGCTCTCCGTTGAGGGTCGGTTGTGATTACCAGGCCGGTGATGAGCCAACACTCCGCCAGACGACGCTGGCCATCTCGCAACGACGGGAGCTCGGGGCGCGGTGGCGCGATCCGGCACAACGGAGTGCCGAACCCGCGCCACCGTCGACCCCGGGCCTGCGCCGGGATCGCTTCCGGCTCGGGCCGTCGGCGGGCGGGATCGGTACACTCCGAGCCATGCGCGCGCTGCGGAGAGGCCTCATCGTGTTGGGGGTCGCGGTGCTCGCCGGCGGCCTGATGCGGCTGCGGGGCAAGGGTGGGGTCCCGCCCACGAGCGGTGGCTGGCGGGAGCTCGAAGGCCCCGACTTCCGTTGAGCGGGGCGACGTGACCACGACGGTGCTGCTGGTCGGCGCCGGGGCCGTCGGCGCTCGGGCGGCACGGCAGCTGACGGACACCGCGGGCATCGACCGGGTGCTGGTGGTCGAGCGGCGCAAGCAGCATGCCGACGCCGTGGTGGCGGCGATGGGCGCTCGGGCGGAGGTGCTCGAGTGGGATGCGGACAGCCCGCTCCCGGAAGGTGTCTCCGCGGTCGCGTGTGCGCTCCCGGCCGGTTCGGAGCAGCCGATCGCGTCGCGCGCGGTCGAAGCCGGGGTTCCGTTCGCCTCGTCGGGTGACGACGAGAACGATCTGATGGGACTGCGCAGCCTCACCGAGCCGGCGCGCCGGTCGGGGATCGCGATCATCGCGGGCTGCGGGCTCGCGCCGGGGCTGGCGGACGTGCTCGCCCGCCACGCGGCGGACGCGTTCGACGAGGTGGACGAGATCGGCATCGCCCGGGCCGGGACCGCGGGCGATGCGTGCGTCGCGACCGCGGGCCGTGCGCTCCGGGGTGGATCAGCCGAGATGCGCGACGGGGTGTACGACGAGTCGCGCCGGCGGGGCGGACACGAGCTGGTCTGGTTCCCCGAACCGATCGGTCCGCGCGAGTGCGAGCGGGTCGCGACGGGTGTGCATCTCCTCAGCGCGGCGGTGCCGGACGCGTCGCGGATCAGCGTACGGTTTGCACGGAACGAGACCGGACCCCGGCAGCGCTGGCTGCGCAAGCGCGACCCCGAAGGTACGTGGGGCGCCGTCCGGGTCGAGGTGTGGGGGCGACGAGGAGCCGGCCGGGAGCCGATCGTCTACGGCGCCATCGAGCGGACCGCGATCGCCGCGGGGACGGTGCTGGGCGTCACGACGGCCGCACTGGCCGGTGCGCTTCCCGGGTTGCTCGCACCGAGCGCGGGAGTGTTCGGGCTCGGTGGGGTCGCGCAGCCCCGCGCGTTCCTCGCGGAGCTCTCACGTCGTGGCGTGAAGGCCGCGATCTTCGAGGGTGTCCCCGTCGCCTGACGCGGCTCAGGAACCGACGAGCACCGGTGCGCCCGAGCGCCGGGGCGCGTCGCGCCAACGGTCAGTGAGCTCGGTGAGCGCGGCGTCCAGTGCCATGCGGTGCGTGGCGCACACGGGTCCGCCGGAGAACATGATCGCATCGAGGGTCGAAGCGATCGTGTGCAGGAGGCCCGCGGCGGCCGGGTCGGTCTCCGTCAGGGCGGCGGCGTACCCGGGGATCGTCTCACCGGGTGACCGCGCTCGACCGTGCCGGGCGCCGATCCGTTCCAACGTGGCCAGGCGCGCGTCGCGGCCCAGCTCGGCTCGACCCGGTCGCGCCGGCGACGACGACGCACAACGACGAACCGCGCGGCGGCGACGGCGACGATTGCGAGCGCAAGCGCCCCGAGCGCGCTGGGCGCCCGGGCCGGGACGTCGATGCGCGACTGCAGGTAGGCGAAGGCACCGGAACCGGCGGCGGCGATCTTCGAGTCACCGGCGAGCGGAACGTGGGCGGTCGGGTCGAACGCCTGCCAGCCGACGCCGGGGAAGTACACCTCGGCCCACGCGTGCGCATCCTTGGCGCGGACCTCGTAGAGCCCGGTGAACGGGTTCCGCTCCCCGGTCGCGTAGCCCACCGCGAGCCGAGCGGGGACGCCGAGCGAGCGCAACATCACGACGAGGCTGGTGCCGATCTGCTCGCAGAAGCCGCGGCGGTCGACGAAGAGGAAGCGATCGACCGCGTCCTGGCGCGGGGGCAGCGGTGGGATGTCGAGCGTGTACTTCGTGTGCGTCCCCATCCACGCCTCGAGGGCGAGCACCTTGTCGTAGGTCGTGGGGGCGTTCTTGGTGACGTCGGCGGCCAGCGCGCGCACGCGGTCGGTCTCGACCGGCGGTGCCGCGAATCGCGCCCGGATCTCGGGAGGGACGCCGGCCGGGTTCGACGCCCGGAGCACGCCGGCAGTCGCGAGATGTCGCTCGCTCACGACGGTGTAGACGGCGCCGGCATCGAGCTGCACGCCGGCGCGCAGTGAGCCGTCGGGGAGCTGGAACACCGTGCGGTCCGAGAAGAAGAGCTTGGTGGGGACGGACGCCGCGAAGATCGCGTTCGGCCCGGGCCGTTCGAGGTAGTAGGTCTGCACCAGCGAGTCGGTGCGCACGATGCTCTGATCGGGGCCGTCGTCGGTCGCCGCCGGGATGTCGATGGGTTGCCCGCCGCTCACGGCCCGGGGCCGGGTCTGCGAGGAGCGCCACACCCGGCCGTCCCAGGAGTCGAACGACTGCGCCCGCCAGTAGTCCGGAGCCGACGCCCGGACGCGCATCACGAGGGTGTTGTCCGGCCGGCCACGGGTCGCGGTGTCGAGCTGGTTGGAGAAGCCGAAGTAGCCGAACGACGCGCGGCCCTCGGTGCGGCCGGCCCGGGTGGGCAGGGACGGGTCGGACGATCCGAGCGTCGGGTTCGCGAGGCCTCCGGCCGACGGCACTGCAGTGGTCTGGGGCAGCGCGGCCGGGAAGGTCAGCGCGCGGCTGGTGCCGGCGACCGGGGCGATCATGAAGACGGCACTGCCGACCACCAGCAGGATGAGCAGGACCGCAACGACCGCGCCCGCCGCGCCGAGCGCGGCCCGGGGCGCGCCTCGCGGCGGGGCGCGAGGTTCGGGAGCCGGTCGAGCCACACCCGCTGGCCGAGCACGAGCGCGGCGACCGAGGCGACGGCCCAGAGGACGAGAAACGGAACGATCGCCATCGACAGCGAGAGCACGCCGGCGATGGCGATCAAGACGGCAGTCGAGAGCAGGGTGACCAGCAACGCTCGCCGGCCGGGAGAGTCGAGCGCCTGGACCAGCAGCAACCAGAGGAAGGCCCCGGCCAGCGGCAGCTGCAGCTGCGCGAAGCCCCTCGACGGGTCGTGAGCCAGCGACGCGCCCAACGTCGCCAGCACCGCGACACCGGCCGCGCCGATGATCAGCCGCAGCATCACGGGACGATGGTTGCGAGTGAGGTACGCGACGAGGAATGCGACCGGGTACCCGACCAGGACGACGGCGCGGGCTGCGGGGCCGCCGACGCCCTGTTGCAGCGTCGCGCTCCCGGCCGCCACAAGCGCGACGAGGACGGCCACCCGGAACGCGATGGCGCGCTCGGCGACCTCGGGTATGCGGCTCATCCCGGTTCCCCGGCCCGGACGTGGCGGACCTGCGCACCGGGTTCGACCGGTCCGAGCGCGGGTGGACCCGGTACCGCTCGGGCCAGGCGCCGACCGATCTCGAGTGCGGAGGTGACGGTGCCGGTTCTCGGGCCGGCGGCTTCGACGGTGACCAGATCGACGATCGTGCCGGCGCCGAGCGCGGCGAGCGCGAGACCTGACGCGCGGGATGCCGCAACCTCGGCGTCAGCTTCGGGCCCGCGCAGGTCCACGACGACGACGAGCCGCGGTCGCTGGGGTCCCTCGAGCTCGCGGACCATCACGGTGCCGGTGCGCGCGGTCGCGGGCCAGTGCACGAGCCGGATCGGGTCGCCGTCGACGTACTCGCGCACGCCGCGTGTGACTTCGAGACCGGTCGCGCTCGCGCCGGGAGCGCGTTCGCCGCCCGGTCGGCGCCGCGCACCGGCTCGACGCGAACCGGAAGCGGTCGGGGCGCGACCTCGATCGGGCGGGCGAGCGGGACCCCCAACCGCCGGCGCCAACCCACCAAGCCCAAGGGGCTCGAGCTCCGGACTTCGAGCAGGAGGTCGGAGAAGGCCCCGCGCCGGCACGCGGTGATGGCGGTCTCGCCCGCGCACGGCACGTCGGCGCGGGTCCAGCCGCTCGCACTCGTCGGGTCGACCGAGACGCGCACGCGCACGCCGCGGGCATGACCGGTCAGCTCGACTCCGAGCCGCAGGGTTCGGCCGACGGTCGCGTCTCGGGGGGCGTCGACGTGCGCGCGCACGCCGACGAGCGCGACGCCGGGCCAGACCGCCCCGATCAGGAGCACGGCGACGAGCCCGCAGAGGAGCACGATGTCCCAGCCGGCACCCGTCGAACGGGCGATGACGTAGATGGCACCGGCGACGACTCCGAGGACCGCGCCCGGCCGGCTGAGGCTCGTCGGAGCCGGCAGCCGCGATCTCACGGGTGCGGAACCGGGACGCCGTCGACGAGCGCGACGAGGAACGCCTGGGCTTCGCGCAAGGTTGCCGGGTCGCGCAGCAGCAAGCGGTGCGCGAGCACGGGAACCGCGAGCCGCTTGACGTCGTCGGGCACGACGTAGCCGCGTCCGTCGAGGAGTGCGTGGGCTTGCGCGGCGTGCAGCAACGCGAGGCTGGCCCGCGGACTCGCACCGATCGAGACCTCGGGGCTGGTACGGGTCGCGTTCGCTACGGAGATGACGTAGTCCGCGACGCTGGGGTCGCAGTGGATCCGGCGGACCGTCGCCATGGCACTCGCGAGTGCGACCGGGTCCGACACGGGGGTGAGCTGCGCCAGTGCATCCTCACCACCGGCACCCAGGAGCAGCTCGCGCTCGGTCGCGGGGTCGGGCGGTCCGATGTGGGTGACGATCGAGAATCGATCGAGCTGCCCCTCGACGAGCGGGAACGTGCCGGTGGTCTCGAACGGGTTCTGGGTGGCGACGAGGAAGAAGGGGTGTGGCAGGTCCCGGGTGACGCCGTCCACCGTGACCTGGCGCTCCTCCATCGCCTCGAGGAGGGCCGACTGCGTGCGGGGAGTGGCCCGGTTGAGCTCGTCGACCAGCACCACGTGCGCGAAGAGCGGACCCGGCCGGAACTCCCACTCGTTGCCGGCGAGGTGGAAGACCGACACCCCGGTGAGCTCGGAGGGCAGGAGATCCGGCGTGCACTGCACGCGGTGGAAGGCGCCGCCGATCGTGCGGGCGAGGGCCTTGGCGAGGAGGGTCTTGCCGACCCCGGGGACGTCCTCGACGAGCAGGTGCCCACCCGAGAGCAGCGCGACGAGCGCGAGCGTGACCGGCTCGGGCTTGCCCCGCAGCACGCGTTCGACGCGGGTCCGGACCTCGGTGGCCAGCCGGCTCGCGGCCTCGATGCCAGAGTCGGTCGCGACGAGGTCCGAGGTCGGCGTCTGCATGCCTTGTCTTCGGCGCCGGCCGCCCCCGACCCAAGCCCAAACCCGGCGGCATCGGGGCATTTCCCCGGGTTTCCCTACGGGACGAGCACCTCGTCGAACATGGGCTCGTAGCGGGTGCCGACGTACCGGGCGCGCAGCTCGGTGAAGTTGGTGATGACGTCGCGCAGGTCGTCGCTGGTGTTCTTCAGCGTCGCGGCTTCGAGCGGAGCCGGCGGCAGCCCGAGGAACGCGAGCAGCTGGTGGAACGTGGCGTCGGGGTCGGCGAGGAGGTCCTCGTAGTCGAGGTGCAGCAAGGGCCGGTCCACCTGTCCGACGTACTCCGCGATCGTGGCCTTCTCCGCTTCGACGTCGTCGAGCCGGGTCTGGAAGTCGTCGAAGTCCACCGCGAACGCGGCGAGCCAGCGCGTCGCCGTCGTAGCGGTTCCAGCGTCCGGTGGTGTCCTTCAGCCGGCGGGCGGTGATCCGGCTGATCGCGTGCTTCACGTCGTTGCGCCGGTCGAGGTAGATGAGTCGCGCGTCGTACTCCTCGAGGACCGAGGTGAAGCCGGCCTGGTCGAGCACGTCGCGCAGCTTCGTCTTGAACCCGACGGCCTTGGAGCGGTTCACCGCGGGTCCCCGCAGGTAGCGCCGGGTCCAGTCGAGCTGCGCTTGCGCGCCCTGCGGCCGGAGCGGGTCGAGGACCTCGCCCTTGGCCGTGATCGCCGGATGCGCGTCGAGGGCGCTGATGACGTAGGTGCTGCCCGACCGGCCCGGGAACAGGATGACGAACCGGACCACGTGTCGGCGAAGTGTGGGCATCGTGCGGGCTCCAAGCGCCTCGGCGGCCCCGTTAGTCGAGCAGCCGCCGCCGTCCGGTGGCAAGTACCTGCATCCTTGCCGGTCCGACGGCTCCGCTCGCGCCGCCAGAACCTACGATGGTCCCCGAACCACCTCGGGGACGTAGCTCAGCTGGCTAGAGCACCTGCTTTGCAAGCAGGAAGTCGTGGGTTCGAGTCCCATCGTCTCCACTCATGTCATCTCTCAGGAGATGGGAAACGCTTCGAACCCTCAACTGGGTTCGGGGCGTTTCTTTTTGGGTCGGGTGGGGCCTTTGGGTGCGCCGGTGGGTTGGTAGTCGCGGGTGGTGTCGATCGTGAGGGCTCGGAGGAGTTCTCCGGTGGCTGTGTCGACGACGCGGACGTTGAGGTCGTCGACGAGGAGGATGATGTGGGTTCGGGCGTGGGTTCGTCCGATGCCGATGTGGCGGAGCTGGCCGGCGATTCGGAGGGTGACGACGCCGGTCGTGTCGATCCGGTCGCGACGGACCCTGTAGTGCGGGTTGTCGTTGCCTGTGGGGGTGGCTTTGGGTCGTGCGGTGTAGATGGTGGCGGGGGTCGCGCGTCGAGGGAGCGACCGGTGTGGGCGCTGGTGGTTGTAGATGGTGCGGAACGTGTCGAGGAGGGCTTGGAGCTCGGCGAGGGTTGTGGGTGCGGGTTGTTGGTGGAGCCAGCGTTTGAGGGTTTGTTGGAACCGTTCAACTTTCCCGCAGGTGGTGGGGTGGTTCGGTCGGCGGTTCTTCTGGACGATGCCGAGCGCAACGAGTTCGGCTTCGAACGCGTTGCGTCCGCCCCGTCCGCCGGCGAAGCGTGCGCTGAAGACCATGCCGTTGTCGGTCAGTGTTGATGCGGGGTATCCGTGTTCGGCGCTCGCGGCGCGGAACGCGTCGAGGACGATCGGGCCGGTGACGGGTTGGTGGGCGGTGATCCGCAGCGCGTAGCGGGAGTGGTCATCGAGCCAGGTGAGGATCTCGGTATCGGTCCCGTCCGCGAGGGGGTAGTGGGTGAAGTCGGACTGCCAGCACTCGTTGGGTTGGTCGGCTTCGAAGCGGATGTAGGAGGACCGTGGTCGTTTCTTCGGTTCGGGGATGACGAGGTGGGCGCGGGTGAGGGTCCGGGCGATGGTCGACACGGACACGGTCGTGTGGTGGTGGTGTTCGAGGTGCCAGTGGATCGTGTCGGGTCCGGCGTCGAGACCATCAGCGACGAGTTGTTCGCGCAGCTCGATGATCAGTTCGGCGATCGTGGGATCGATCGCGGTGGGGGTGGTCTTGGGGCGACGCGATCTGGGTTCGAACGCGAGGTCGCCTTCGGCGTGGTAGCGGGCGACGAGCTTGCTGACCCAGCCCTTCGAGACGCCGTATTCGCGAGCGACGGTGGACTGGGAGCGGCCCTCGAGGACCACTGCCGTGATGATCAACCGGGCCTTGGACATCGCCGAGCCTGCCGACCCGACGGTTTCCTATGTCTTGAGAGACCCGTTTCCTATGTCCTGACGCACAGCACCACCCCCTCCACCCCGCGTCAGCCGGAGTAACCGGAGAGCAGCTCGACGACCTTCGCTCGCGTCGCTTCTCGGGTGGCGCCGAGCTGCTCGAGGATCTCCAACGCGAATCCCTCTTGTCCCCGGTAGAGCCCCAGCAGCAGGTGCTCGGTCCCGACGTAGTTGTGGCCGAGGTCCGCCGCGGCGTTCAGCGCCTCTTCCAGGACCTTCCGCGCTCTCGGCGTGAAGGGCAGGGGTCCACGGGTCGGCTGAGGCCCACGCGCAACGCGCGACAGGACCTCCCGCTCGACGGCATCGCGATGGATCCCGAGATCGAGGAGCACGCGTCCGGCGAGCGCGCCGGGTACGTCGAAGAGCCCGAGGAGCTCGTGCTCCGTCCCGATGTAGTTGTGCTGGAGCGATTCGGCCGCGGCCTGGGCCAGCTCGAGCGCCTCGCGTGCCCGCATCGTGAAGCGCTCGAAGGTGACGCCGTCGCCGACGGAATCGACGAACCGCTGCTGCGCAGCCTGGCGGGTCACCCCGAGGTGCGACCCGATCTCCGCCCAGGTGAAGCCGGATCGCCGGCACCGATCCACGAAGTAGGTCACCAGGGCGTCGGCGAGCTCGCCGAGCTGGTCCGCCTGGGCCACCGCGGACTCGAGCTGTACCAGCACGTCGCTCGAGTCGTCGCGCACCTGATGGATCAGAGCATCGAGAGTCACCGTCATGCGTCAAGGATAGATTGCGCAAAAGCGCTCTGTCAACCCACGGTTGACGACGGCCTCGTCAGGAATCGAGAAGCGCCGACGCCCGGGCCACCCGTACCGTGACTGCGATGGTCGTCACCGTCCATCGGCCTTCCTCCCACGCCAACCAAGGAGTGACCATGACCGGCGCTACGACCCAGGGAATCAAGACCGTGCTGCATCCCGTGTCCGACCTGGCCAACGCCAAGCCGGTGTACGCCGCCCTGCTCGGCGTATCGCCGACGGCCGACGAGTCCTATTACGTCGGCTTCGAGGCCGGGGGCCAGCAGATCGGGTTGGTGCCCGGCGGCGGACCGCAGGCCATGACCTCACCGGTGACCTTCTGGGAGGTGCCCGACATCGAGGCGAAGCTGGCCGAGGTGACCGCCGCGGGTGCGATCGTGAAGGAGCCCGCGCACGACGTCGGCGGCGGCCGCCTCGTGGCCACCGTCACCGATCCCGACGGCAACGTCCTCGGACTCCTGCAGGACACCTGATAGGGAGAGACGATGACCAAGGCCCCACGGAAGGCCGCGCCGAAGAAAGCCGCGCCGAAGAAGAAAGCCACGCGGTCGGCGGTAGCGGAAACTGCCGACCGCCACGACCAGATCCGCGTGGTGGGCGCGCGCGTCAACAACCTCAAGGACGTGAGCGTCGACATCCCGAAGCGCCGGCTCACGGCGTTCACCGGGGTCTCCGGGTCGGGCAAGAGCTCACTGGTGTTCGGCACGATCGCCGCGGAGTCGCAGCGGCTGATCAACGAGACCTACAGCGCGTTCGTGCAGGGCTTCATGCCGACGCTCGCCCGACCCGAGGTCGACGTGCTGGAGGGGCTGACGACTGCGATCCTCGTCGACCAGGAGCGGATGGGAGCCAACGCCCGCTCGACGGTCGGCACCGTCACCGACGCCAACGCGGTGCTGCGCATCGTCTTCAGCCGGCTCGGCCGGCCGCACATCGGTTCGCCCCAGGCGTTCTCGTTCAACACCGCGACGATCAGCGGAGCCGGCGCGGTCACGTTCGAGAAGGGCGGCAAGAAGACGAGGGAGAAGCGCTCCTTCACGCGCGTCGGCGGCATGTGCCCGCGCTGCGAGGGCATGGGTTCGGTGAGCGACTTCGACCTGTCGGCGCTGTACGACGACAGCAAGTCGCTCAACGAAGGCGCGCTCATCATTCCCGGCTACAGCATGGAGGGTTGGTACGGACGCATCTTCCGCGGCTGCGGCTACTTCGACCCGAACAAGCCGATCCGGAAGTTCACGAAGAAGGAGCTCGACGATCTCCTCTACAAGGAGCCGACCCGGATCAAGGTCGAAGGCATCAATCTCACGTACGAGGGTGTGATCCCGAAGATCCAGAAGTCGATGCTGTCCAAGGACGTCGAGTCGATGCAGCCGCACGTCCACGCGTTCGTGGAGCGGGTGGTGACGTTCGCGGTCTGCCCCGAGTGCGGCGGCACCCGGCTCAACGAGGCCGCGAGGTCCTCCAAGATCAAGAAGATCAACATCGCCGACGCGTCCGCGATGCAGATCAGCGACCTCGCCGAGTGGGTGCACGGTCTCGACGAGCCGTCGGTCGCGCCGCTGCTGGAATCGTTGGCACAGACCCTGGACTCGTTCGTGGAGATCGGGCTGGGCTATCTCTCCCTCGACCGGCCGACGGGCACGCTGTCGGGCGGCGAGGCGCAGCGCACCAAGATGATCCGCCAGCTCGGGTCGTCGCTCACCGACGTGACCTACGTGTTCGACGAGCCGACGGTCGGGCTCCACCCGCACGACATCGCCCGGATGAACGACACGCTCCTCGCGCTGCGCGACAAGGGCAACACCGTGTTGGTCGTCGAGCACAAGCCGGAGGCGATCGACGTCGCCGACCACGTCGTCGATCTCGGCCCCGGCGCGGGCACGGGCGGGGGCGAGGTGGTCTTCGAGGGGACCGTCGACGGGCTGCGCGGTAGCGGCACCATCACCGGCCGCCACCTCGACGACCGCGCCTCGCTCAAGGAGACGGTGCGCACACCCACCGGTGCGCTCGAGGTGCGCGGTGCCGGCACGCACAACCTCCGGGACGTCGATGTCGACCTCCCGCTCGGTGTGCTGGTCGTGCTGACCGGCGTGGCCGGCTCGGGGAAGAGCTCGTTGATCAACGGCTCGGTGTCGGGGCGCGACGGTGTGATCTCGGTCGACCAAGCGGCGATCAAGGGCTCGCGGCGCAGCAACCCCGCGACCTACACCGGACTGCTCGACCCGATCCGCAAGGCGTTCGCGAAGGAGAACGGCGTGAAGCCGGCGCTCTTCAGCGCCAACTCCGAGGGTGCCTGCCCCAACTGCAATGGCGCGGGGGTCATCTACACCGACCTGGCGATGATGGCCGGGGTGGCAACCGTCTGCGAGGTGTGCGAGGGGAAGCGGTTCCAGCCCGACGTCCTGAAGTACGAGCTCGGCGGGCTGGACATCAGCGAGGTGCTCGCGCTGCCGGTGACCGAGGCCGAGGCGTTCTTCGCCGACGGCACGGCCGCGAACCCGGCGGCGCACACGATCCTCACCCGGCTCGCCGACGTCGGCCTCGGCTACCTCAGCCTCGGCCAGCCGCTGCCCACGCTGTCGGGCGGCGAGCGCCAGCGGCTGAAGCTGGCGACCCACCTGGGCGAGAAGGGCGGCGTCTACGTCCTTGATGAGCCGACCAGCGGCCTGCACCTCGCCGACGTCGAGCAACTGCTCGGCCTGCTCGACCGGCTCGTCGATTCCGGCAAGTCCGTCATCGTGATCGAGCACCACCAAGCAGTCATGGCGCACGCCGACTGGATCATCGACCTCGGCCCGGGCGCCGGCCACGACGGCGGCCGGATCGTCTTCGAGGGCACGCCCGCCGACCTCGTCGAAGCCCGTTCCACGCTGACCGGCGAGCACCTCGCGGCCTACGTCGGCGCCTGACCGGCGCCCTCACGCACGCGGTGAGACGAGCCGCGTGTGGCACGATCGCGACGGTGAGCAGCACACCCGCCGAAGAGCAGCGCCTGCGCGACCTCGCGTGGCTGCGTCGCGTCCGGGACCGGATCGACCGCGAGTACGCACAGCCGCTGGACGTCGAGGCGCTCGCCCGCGGGGTGAACATGTCGGCCGGGCACCTCAGCCGCGAGTTCCGGCGTGCCTACGGCGAGCCGCCGTACTCCTACCTGATGACGCGGCGCATCGAGCGCGCGATGGCGCTGCTGCGTCGCGGCGACCTCAGCGTCACCGACGTCTGCTGGGCAGTCGGCTGCTCGTCGCTGGGCACGTTCAGCACCCGCTTCACCGAGCTGGTCGGTGTGTCACCCAGCGTCTACCGGCGCGAGGCGGCGCTCGCGACGGCGGGGATGCCGTCCTGCGTCGTCAAGCAGGTCACGAGACCGGTCAGGAATCGAGAAGCGCAGGTCGACGAGCCCCAGTTAGCGTGAGCGGCATGGACATCAACATCGCTTCGGCGTTCCTCCCGCAGAACGACCCCGACGCCGCCCTGGCCTTCTACCGGGACATCCTCGGCTTCGAGGTCCGCAACGACGTCGGGTACAACGGGATGCGCTGGCTCACGGTCGGCCCCGCCGGCCAGCCGGCCACGTCCCTCGTCCTGTTCCCTCCGGGCGCCGACCCCGGCGTCACCGACGACGAGCGCCGCACCATCCTCGAGATGATGGCCAAGGGCACCTTCGCCATCCTCACGCTGTCGACCCCCGACCTCGACGCCACCTTCGCGCAGCTGGAGTCCAGCGGCGCGGAGATCGTCCAGGAGCCGATCGAGCAGCCCTACGGCGTTCGCGACTGCGCCGTGCGCGATCCCGCGGGCAACCTGATCCGCATCAACCAGGTGCCCTGAGCCGGGACCTCTAGACGGGGTCGAGGACGACGACCGGGATCGTGCGATCCGTCTTGGTCTGGTAGTCGTCGTACGACGGCCACACGGCAGTCGCCTTCTTCCACCACTCGGCCCGCTCGTCGCCTTCGAGGACCCGAGCGGTGTAGTCGCGCAGGTTCGGCCCGTCCTGCAGGCTGACGTGCGGGTCGCCGAGGATGTTGAGGTACCAGACCGGGTGCTTCGGCGCGCCGCCGAGTGAGGCGACGACCGCGTACCGGTCCCCGTCGTTCACCCGCATCAGCGGCGTCTTGCGGACGTTGCCGCTGTGCCGACCCCTTGTCCAGAGGATGATGCACGGCTTGCCCTCGAGCTCGTTGCCCTCGGCGCCCCGGGTCTCCTCGAACCGCTTCACCTGATCGGCGATCGGCTCCCACGGGCTGGGTTCGTACGTTCCTTCAAGTGCCATGCCCCGTTTCTATACCCGGGTCGACGGGTCGGTGCACCCGCGGCGCGCTCGGCGGGTACGCCTCGAGCATCAGGGCCGGGCGGATCGGCCGGGCACTGAAGCCACCGCCGCAGTTCGGGCACACGTGGTCGAGCACCTCGTCGACGCAGGTCCGACAGAACGTGCACTCGAAGGTGCAGATCATCGCGTCCGTCGCCTCCGGGGGGAGGGGGGTCGCACAGTTCTCGCAGATCGGGCGAAGCTCCAACATCGTCGGAGCATCCCGCCTCATTTCGACCGGCACAACGACGGGTTCCGGACGATTCCGGACACGTTCGGCGGGCTCGCCCGGGGCGTCTAGGCACTGGTGCCCGGGAAATAGGCGCTCGTATACGGCATCGACCCGATGTGCCCTGCTACCTCAGAGCCGCAGCATGTGGGTCATGGAACACACGCATCTGACCCAGCTGGTCGCCGATCGCCGCACCGCCCGTGAGACCGACGCCCGTGACCACCGCCTGAACCAGGAAGCCGCCGAGCCGACCGCCCGGGAGCCGCGCCTGCGCTACGAGCGCCGCCACCGCCCGTTGCCCCGTCGCCAATCCCTCGCCGAGGGTTGATCCGGGGCCCTTACGCTCTGGGGATGCTCGTCGGCCGCCCCGGACTCTCACCCCAGATGGTGGGCCGCGCCGACGAGCTCGATCGCCTCGCGCGCCTCGTCGAAGCCGGTGAGTCCCCGGCCATCGCGCTCGTGGGTGGGGAGGCCGGCGTCGGGAAGACCCGCCTCGTCCGCGAGCTCATCGACCGGTTGCCCGACGGCATGGTCGTGTTCGCGGGCCAGGCCGACCCCGGTTCGTTCGGCCGCCCGTTCGAGCTCCTCTTCGACGCGCTCGACGGGAGCGCGAAGGCCGACGACCGGCTCGAGCTCCTGGCCGACGGCACCCGTCCCGCCGACGAGCGGGTGCGGCTCGCGTTCGAGGTGGTGCACGACCTGACGACTCGTGCGTCGAGCGTCGTGGTCTTCGACGACCTGCACTGGGCCGACTCCGAGAGCGTCGCGCTGTTCGAGCGCCTCGCCGAGCCGGGGAGTGGACCGCTGCTGCTCGTCGGCACCTACCGCCCCGACGCGCTGCACCGCCGGCACCCGACCGCCGAGATGCTGCCCCGGCTCGAGCGCCGGCACGCGGTCACCCACCTGCACCTCGATCGCCTGTCCGCGCTCGAGGTCGGTTCCTTCCTCAGCGCGGTTTACGGGCGGGAGCCGCCCTACCGCGTCGTCGAAGCCCTGCACGCGCGCACCGGCGGCAACCCGTTCTTCCTCGAAGAGCTCCTCGCGGCAGGCAACCAGGACGATCCCGCCGAGCTCATGAACCAGGAGCTCCCGTGGAGCCTGGCCGAGCTCGTCCGCACCCAGCTCGACGACCTGAGCACGGAGCAACGGCGCGTCCTCGAGACCGCGGCGGTGCTCGGGGTGACCCGCGTCGGCTTCGACGTGCTCGCGACGGTGTCGGGATACGGCGAGGACGAGCTCATCTCGATCCTGCGCCATCTCGTCGGCGCGCGGCCTGCTCATCGAGGCCGAAGCGGACGTGTTCTCGTTCCGGCACGCGCTCGCGCGCGAGGCAATCGAGTCCGACCTGCTCGGGCGCGAGCGCCGACGCCTGCACCAGGCCGCGCTCGATGCGTTGCGCGACGCCGACAGCCATGACTTCGCCGCGATCGCCCACCACGCGAAGGGCGCGGGCCAGCTCGACGACATGGTGGACGCAGCCCGCAAGGGCGCAGTCCGATCCTTGGACGCGGGCTCCACGTACCAAGCCCTCCAGCTCGCCGAGCTCGGTCTCACCGAGATCGGGGAGGATCCCGAGCTGCTCGACGTTGCGAGCCGTGCCGCCTGGCTGAGCGGTCTGCTCCCCGATGCCCGTGTCTTCGCGGGACGGAGCCTCGAGCGGGCCAAGCGCGTCAACGATCTCGAAGCCGAGTCCGCCGCGTTGCGGATCATCTGCCGGCTCGATCACGACGTCAGCGACGCCGAGGCGACCGCGCGCAGCATCGACGCGCTCGTCGAGCTGGTCGACCAGCTCGACGAAGGACTCGAGCAGGGCCAGGCCTTCGCCGTGCTCGCGGAGATGTACATGCTGCGCGAGGACATCGACGCGGTCACGAAGTGGACGGACCGGGCAACCGCCCTGGCCGAGCGACTCGACCTGCCCGAGGTGGCCGTGCAGGCGCAGATCGAGCTCGGCTCTGCGTTGATGAACGAACCCGACCGGGTCGAGGAGGGCGCGGCGCTCCTCGCGTCCTCGATCGACGAAGCCGCGGCGTTGGGCCAGTGGGTGAGCGTCGCGCGCGGGTTGAACAACCTGGTGCGCGGGGACTACTACCGGCCCGATGCCGATACGGCTCGCACGCTCTTGTTGCGCATGCGTGATGCCACCGAGCGCGCCGGGTTCGACCTCTTCGCCGGCAGCTACTGGGACGGTCTCGCCGATCTCGCCGAGTGGGAGGGCGACCTCGGCGCCGCGCTCACCCACGTCGAGGAAGCGGTGCGGGCCGAGCGGAGCACCTTCGGGAGCAAGCCTGCGTTCTGGTACCGGGCCCACGCCGCCGGGCTCACCCTCGAAGCCGGCGAAGTGGACCGCGCGGCCGTGATCTTCGCGGCGGTCGACCCGGCCGTCGGCCGGCGGGCGATGTGGTGGACCGGGCTCGGGCTGCACATCGCTGCGCTGCAGCACGACTGGGAGGCCGTGCGCCAGCACGGTGCCGCACTGACCCGGATCGCAGGGGCGCGCGGTGGCGTCGATCCGCAGCTCGTCCACGACCTCGTGCGGGCCATGCTCCTCGGGGGCATGCCCGCCGGACGAGGTGCAGCAGCTCCTCGACGCGTTGCCGATCGGGTTCGGCCACCCCACGGCCGAGGACGACCCCTACCGCCTGCTCGCACGCGCCCAGCTCCTCGAAGCGCGCGACGAGTACGAGTGCGCGCTGGAGCAGTACGAAGCGGCGATCGCGCGCGCGCCGGTGATCAGGTGCGTCCCGCGGCGCTCGGCTCGGCGCACGTCGGCGCGGGCCGGAGCCTCGTCGCCCTGCACCGGCTCGATGACGCGAAGGAGCACGCGGCGATCGCCGCGAGGCTCCTCGCACACTGGGGCGGCACCCGGGTCGAAGAGCTCGCGGTGCTCCAACGCCGGCTGGGTGGCGGCGAGACCGTCGAGGGTCCCCCGGCGCTCACGCCGCGCGAACGGGAGGTGGTCACGCTGCTCGCCGAGGGGCTGACCAACGGCGAGATCGCGGCCCGGCTCTTCATCTCGCCGAAGACCGCGTCCGTGCACGTCTCCAACATCCTCGCCAAGCTCTCGATGACCAGCCGGGCCGAGATCGCGGCGTACTCCGTGCGTTCGGGCCTCGCCGACTCGGGAGCGAGCTAAGCGACCAGCGCGCCTTCGGGTGCGTCGACGGTCGGCGCATCGGGCGTTGGGTCCGTGGGGGGTTCGCGCCGGTACCAGCGCAGCAGCACGTCGATGCCCACCGCCGCGAGCAGCACGAGTGACACCTCGGCCGGCGCGCGGTAGCGCGTCTGCCCGAAGGTCAGCGCGACCGACACGAGCACGATCACCGGGAGCGCGAGCAGCGGCCAGAGGTGCTCACGCCGGCGCCGGATCCCCACGATCCCCACGACCGAGAGCGCGGCCGCGCCGTAGAAGCTGAGCGTCAACAGATAACCGACCCAGGGTTCGAGCTCGAAGTCCCGGTGCTCCGCGTTGACCTCCTGGCCCGGGCGGAAGATGCCGAGGATCCGCCCCCAGCGCGCCGCGACGACGATCGGCAGGCGCGAGAGGTGGTCCTTCACGTACTGGTTCCCGATCTTGCCGAACTCGGTGTCCTTGTCCGCGGCGGACTCCTTGCTGAAGTTCGGATTCGTCCTGGTCGCCTGCTTCGCTGCGGCGCCCTGGCACGCGTAGTCCTTGAAGCCGAGGTACTGGCCGTAGTAGGTGCTCGGGCAGTTCGCGGCGACGACGGTGCCACCGAGCTGCGCGGAGAGGTACACGGGCTTGTCGAAGCGGCTCAGGTTGTAGCCCACCCAGGGCGCGATCACGAGGGCGCTGACGATCCCGCCGACGATCACCCACTGGAACCGGCGCGGCCACGGGATGCCGCGCGGTCAGCACCAGCACGCCGAGCACCAGTGGCACCGTGAGGATGAGCTCCGAGCGCGCGAGCGTGGCCAGGCCGCAGAGCAACCCGAGCCACACCGCGCGCCACAGGCTCGGTCGGTGGATGAAGCGGTACGCGCAGTACAGGACGCCGGCGCTGCAGAGGATGGCCATGCCCTCGGACATGAGCAGGCTGTCGTTGACCCAGAGGTTCGGGTAGACGGCGGCGAGCACGGCCGCGGTGATCCCGACGCGCCGGCCCGCGATCTCCCGCCCGGTGAGCCCGCACAGCGTCACCGTCCCGACGCCCAGCAGGCAGGACCAGAGCATGTGCGTGGTCGGCGTCGCCGAGTGCCCGGGCGAGACGTACGAGACGATCCCGAGCCACAGCAGGTAGAGCGGGGGATGGGCCGCGGTCTGCTGGCCGGTGAACGCGTCGACGAAGCCGCGGCCCTGGGCCAGGTCGTTCCCGCCGAGGTGGAAGATCAGCGAGTCGTAGAACGGGAGCGGCAGCTGCTGGGTGCGGAACGCCAGGACGTAGGCGACGCGGATCGCGAGCCCGCCGATCGCGATCGCGATCACCCAGGTGATGAATCTCCGGTTGTCCCCGTCGTCCGTGCCCCCCACGTCGCCCACGCTAGACGCCAATCCGCCCCGCCGATCAGCGGCGCGGACTCGTCGCGGGATGCGAGGATGGCTCCATGAGCGATCCGACTGCGAACAAGGCATTGATCGAACGCTTCTGGGTGGACCTCGGCGCGCGTGACTTCGCGGCCGTGCGCACCTACTTCACGGACGACGCGCACTACACGGACGTCCCCGCGCCCGAGGACGGCGCGCGGGTCCCGACGCGATCGAAGCGCGGCTGCGGCTCGGGATCGAGCCCCTCGAGCAGTACGTCCCGCGGCCCGGGACCATGACCGCCGAGGCCGACCGCGTCGGTGCTGGAGCACTCCGAGGAGTGGCACTGGCACACCGGCGAGTTCGTCGTGCTGCCGTTCGTGTCGGTGTTCGACCTGCGCGACGGCAAGATCGCCCGCTGGTGGGACTACTGGGACCTCGGCACCCTGATGAACGCCGCGCCCCAGTGGTGGGTGGAGCACATCATGCAGGGCTACCAGTAACGGACCTGAGCGAGATCTCGAGAATTACGCCTTGGCGTTGCAGATGATGCCCGCGTTGATGCACGTCTTCACGAGGCGCTTCAGCTCCTTCGGCACCCAGACGTTGAAGAAGTCCGCGTGGCCGGAGTACTGGCCGCCGGAGGAGAGCTCCGTGGTCGGACCGCCCGTCGTCGGGTAGCGCACGTTGACGCGGATCCGCGGGATCGAGACCGGGTAGCCGGCCGGGCACGTGCCCTTGACGTTGTACGCGAGGTGGCTCGCGTGGTTCGCGGAGTCGAGGTGCACGCCGTCCCAGCAGTCGGGGAAGTTCACGTGCAGCGCGAGCGTCCCCATCGGGCACGTCGGAACGTCCACGCCCGGCGGAACACTGTTGTCATCGGCGCAGTCCCACGTCGTGATCTTGGTTCCCTGCGGCGTGGTCGCCATCGCGTTGCCGGCGACGACCTCGAGGCCGCGCGGCGGCGCCTTGATCTTGCGGTAGTCCTTGCCGTTGTTCGAGTAGTAGACGCTCGCCTGCGTCGGGTCGACGAGCACGCCGTTCACCTTGAGGCTCGGCGTCCAGTAGCCCGAGAGGTCACTGGTGTTGACGCAGGTGGTCGTGCCCTTCTTGAGCTTCTTCAACGTCGACTTCGCGTTCGTGGTCGTGTTGCCGAAGAAGTCGTGGAGGTGGCTCGCGCCCGGCATCCCGGGATGGACGATCGGGTCGTCGGCCAGTCGGTGCGAGAACGTGCACCGGGTGACGAAGCGGGCGCTGCTGTCGGCGGGGTTGCCGCCGATGTCGTCCGCATGGGCGACGCCGAGGCCCATCGCCCCGGTGATGGTGAAGACGCTGACGAGCAGCGCGAGAACGCGGTCCTGGACCCCATGGTGTCCCCCCTGAGACGAATCTGAGCGGAAGGTAAGTCGGAAGGTTGCCTCAGGGCAAGGAATTCCGGGGTTTCTTCGCGATTCCCTGACAAACCCGGCGGAACGGGAAGCCGGTGACGTCGGGCCATGAGGGCCTCGAGCAGTCGCGACGCCCCGTAGCCGAGGGCGAGCACCACCCACCCGCCGATCGCGTCGAGGATCCAGTGGTTCGCGGTGACGACGATCGCGAAGATCGTGCAGACGGGATCGAGGCACACCAGCACCTTGAGCCAGACGCGGCGGCACAACGGCAGCAGCGCGAGCGCGGACCAGGTGGACCACCCCACGTGGAGGCTGGGCATCGCCGCGTAGAGGTTCCCGAACGCCGCGCGTGCGGCCGCGGTCGGCTCGCCGTGGGCGTTGAGCCTGATCGGCTGTTGCGGACCGAAGTTGAAGAAGCGCGACGCGGCATCGACGAAGCCGTAGTGCGGGGGCATGAGGCGCGGCGGGGTGAGCGGGTACAACCAGAACCCGATGAGGCCGAACGCGAGCATGAAGAGCAGCGCGTTGCGCCAGCGGATGTAGCGGGTCGGCGTCTTGCGGTACATCGCGACGAGCGCCACGACGGGCATCACGAAGTGGATGGTCCCGTAGTAGATGTTCCAGAACGAGATGAACCAGTGCCAGTCCAGGAACGCCTGCTGGATGCGGTGCTCCTGGTAGATGCCGAAGAACCGCTCGATGCGGACGACCTGCTTCGCGTGGCGCAGCGCGGCGGCGGCCGTCCCCATCGTCTTGTCGCGCAGCGAGTCGTAGAGGAGGTACAGAGCGATCCCGACTGCGATCTCGATGACCCAGCCGAACCGGAACCGCTTCGTCAGCGGCAGCCGCCCGGCCTCGACCCCGGTCGTGTCAGTCGTAGTCGTAGAAACCCCGACCACTCTTCCGTCCTAGCTTGCCTGCCGCGACCATCTGCCGGAGCAGCGGGGGGGCCCGGAACGCGTCGCCGAACGCCTCGCGCATGTCGTCGAGGATCGCGAGCAGCGTGTCCAGGCCGACCCGGTCCGCGAGCTCGAGCGGCCCCATCGGATGGTTGTACCCGAGCTTCATCGCGGTATCGAGGTGCTCCGCGGACGCGACGCCTTGCTCGAACGCGTGGATCCCCTCGCACATGAGGAGCGTGCCGAGCCGGGTGGTCACGAAGCCGGGAAGGTCGCGGATCTCCACGGTCTCCTTGCCCAGCGCGTGGCAGAAGTCGAGCGCGCGGCCCAGCGTCGCGGCGCTCGTCTCGACCGAGCTCACCACCTCCACCAGCCGCATCGCCGGCACCGGGTTGAAGAAGTGCGTGCCCACGACCTGGCCCGGGCGTTCGCTGGCCGCACCGAGCACCTCGATCGGCAGCCCGCTGGTGTTCGACGCGAGGACGGCGTCGTCACCCGCGGCGAGGCCGAGCGTGGTGAAGATGCTGCGCTTCAGGTCGAGGTCCTCGGAAACGGCCTCGACCACGATGTCGGCCTGTCCCGCCGCGAACGGGGAGATCGGTCGTGAGGTCGAGCGATCCGAATCCGGGGAGCTCCGCGCCCTTCGACCGCGCGCGGGACTCGTAGTGCGCGACGCGGGCTTCGGCGGCCTCGAGGAACTCGGGCTTCGACTCGACGATCGTGACCGGGAACCCGGCGACCCGGGCCTCGAACGCGATGCCGGCGCCCATGATCCCGCCTCCGACGACGACGGTGCGCGTGGTCATGACTTCCCTTCGTTGGACTCGGGGCGGGGTTCGCGGCGGCGGAGGACGAACGTGCCGCTCGCCTTGGACACGAGATCACCCTCGATGTTCGTGATGGTCGTCTCCAGGTACGCGATCTGGCGCGCGAGGCGGATGACCTCGCCCCGCACCGCGAGGTGGTCACCGGCCGATGCGCCGCGCATCGTCGAATAGGTGATCGAGATCGTCGCGGCCCGGTCGCCCCGCTCGAGCGCCGCGTTCGTCGCGAAGTTCATCGCCGCGTCGTGCACGACCGCGTAGACGCCGCCGTGCACCGGGCCCTGGGGGTTGCACGCGTCGGCGGTCGGGGCCCACGTCGCCTCGACCCATCCCTCGCCGTAGCGCTCGAAGCTCACGCCGAGCCGCCCCAGCAGGGCCATCCCGCCGTCGCCCAGCGATCGATCCATGTCCCGCACGGGCCTGGAATGTACTGGACCGCCCGGACGTAGACTTGACCGAACGGTCAAGTTCGCGCTCTGGAGGACATCATGGCCACCGCAGTCATCGTCGACGCAGTCCGCAGCCCCCTCGGGCGACGCAACGGCAAGCTCAAGGACACCCACCCGGTCGACCTGGCCGCGCACAGCATCCAGGCGCTGGTCGAGCGCACGGCATCGATCCCGCGCTCGTCGAGGACGTGATCATGGGCTGCGTCATGCAGGTCGGCGACCAGGCCGTCAACGTCGGGCGCAACGCCGCGCTCGCCGCCGGCTTCCCCGAGACGGTGGTGGGCACCTCGATCGACCGCCAGTGCGGTTCGTCCCAGCAGGCCGCGCACTTCGCGGCGCAGGGCGTCATCGCCGGCGCGTACGACGTGGTGATCGCGGCGGGCGTCGAGAACATGACCCGCGTGCCGATGGGCGCGTCGTTCATCCAGGGCAGCATGCCGTTCGGGCCGCGGATGCTGGAGCGCTACCCGAACCTCGTGCCGCAGGGCATCTCCGCCGAGCTGATCGCGAGAAGTGGGGCATCTCGCCGTGAGGACAACGACCGCTTCTCGGTCGAGTCGCACCAGCGTGCCGCGCGCGCGCCCGGCCGAGGGCCGCTTCGAGCGGGAGATCGTCCCGATCGGCATCACCGGCGAGAACGGCGCCGAGACGATGAGCACCGACGAGGGCATCCGCCCGGACTCCTCGATGGAGACGCTCGCCAAGCTGAAGCCCGCCTTCAAGCCCGACGGCGTGGTCACCGCGGCGAACTCGTCGCAGATCACCGACGGCTCGGCCGCACTGCTCGATCATGAGCGAGGAGAAGGCCAACGCAGCTCGGCCTCACCCCGCGGGCCCGCTTCCACACGTTCGCGCTGGCCGGCGTCGACCCGGTGATGATGCTCACCGGCCCGATCCCGGCGACGACCAAGGTGCTCGAGCGCGCCGGGATGAAGCTCGACGAGATGGACCTCGTGGAGATCAACGAGGCGTTCGCGCCGGTCGTCCTGTCCTGGGAGAAGGAGCACCACCCGGACATGACCAAGGTCAACGTCAACGGCGGCGCGATCGCGCTGGGCCACCCGCTCGGTGCCTCGGGCGCCCGGCTCATGGTGACGCTGCTGTAACGAGCTCGAGCGCACGGGCGGCCGGTACGGCCTCCAGACCATGTGCGAGGGTGGTGGCATGGCGAACGCCACCATCATCGAGCGGCTCGGCTGACCCCGAGCCCCGACTCCCGGACCACGGCGACCGAGGCGACCCCGTGCCCCTTGCCGTTCGGATCATCGATCGCGGCCGTCGCCGCGGTCCTGATGTATCTCGTCGGCGGTGCAGGTGATCCGCGTGGCTTCGATGCGGCCGGCCCCGCCGGACGAGCCCGATCTCCGCACCCTGCGCCCGGTGGATCTCCACTACCGGTGCATGGTCTGCGGGGCCGGCGTCACATGACCGCGGCCCCGGTGAAGACGACTCCGGACCCACCCCGCCACTGCAAGGAGGACATGGTCCTCCTGTCGAGTGAGCGAGCCCTGGCCGAGACGCACGAGCTCAGCGGGCGAGCGCGTCGAGCAGTTATCCAGCGAGGGCCGTGTCCCCGCATCTGCCTGCGGAATGACGACAGGGCTGTAGTTAGCCCCGGCCGTGACCACCGGCGACCGCAGTGGCGGCGCCGCCACCGCCGCGTCCACAGCTGTGGCCAGCTGTGGGTCAGCGGTAGATGGTCGCGAAGCACGAAGCCGGCGGTGATCTCGACATCAGTCCGAGCAGCAGGTAGCGTTCTGCTGCTCGCCCGGGCAGGATCCCGAGGTAGTTCAGGACGATCACCGCCGGTGCCCGTGATGAGCAACGTGAACATCACGGCCGGCACCCACATCGGGCTCGACGGCGCTCGTTCTTCGGCGCCGGCGCGGTGTAGCGGGATCGCTTGCCTTTGGAGACGGGCACAGCGGGGGAGGTTAACCGGGCGGCGGCGGCCGACCGGTCCGGTACCCTCCGAACGTGGGCGCCCGGGTGCTGGTCATCGACAACTACGACTCGTTCGTCTACAACCTCGTCCAGTACCTCGGGGAGCTCGGCGCCGAGCCGGTGGTGCACCGCAACGACGCGGTGACGCTGGACGAGATGCGGGCGCTGGAGCCCGACGCGGTGCTGATCTCGCCCGGACCGGGCCGGCCCGAGGACGCCGGGCTGTCCAACGACGCGATCCGTGACTTCGGCGAGCGGGGAGTGCCGGTGCTCGGCGTCTGCCTCGGCCACCAGTGCATCGGCCAGCTCTACGGCGGCGAGTCGTGCGGGCCGCGCGGGTGATGCACGGCAAGACCTCGGAGATCCGCCACCAGGGCGTCGGCGTGTTCGCCGGGCTGCCGATCCCGTTCACCGCGACGCGCTACCACTCGCTGGTCGTCGCCCGCGACTCCGTGCCGGACTGCCTCGAGGTGACGGCGGAGACCGAGGACGGCGTCGTCATGGGCCTGCGCCACCGCGAGTTCCCGATCGAGGGCGTGCAGTTCCACCCCGAGTCGATCCTGACCGACTCCGGCCACGACCTGCTCGGGAACTTCCTCTCGCTCGTCCCGGCGTAGCCGGCGGCGTCAGGGCAGCGCGGCGTCGGCGCCGTGCACGACCGCGAGCCCGTCGGCGACGAGCGACGCGAGCGCGTCGCGGTCGAGCTCGTCCGCCGGCGCACGGACCCGCTCGCGCAGCGCGGGCCATCACCTGCCGCGGCGCTCGCGGAACGATCCCGCGAACGGGGCCTGGCGCCGACCGCACCTCGTCCGGTCGGGGACCACGCGACGCGCACCGGCGCCGCAACGGGCACTCGGTGCACGCGCGGCGTGCGCGGCCGGCAGAGCACCGCGCCGACGTCCATGAGCGCGAGCAGCCGGTCGCGGCCACGCAGCGGGCCGCGAGCGCCACCGTCGCGGCTTCGGCTTCGCGCTCGCTCGAGCGCGTGCCCGGCGCACGCTCGACCACCCGGCGGATGTTCACTTCGACCGCGGGGACGTCGGCGTCGTCGGCCTGGGCGAGGATCGCCCCGGCGGTGTAGCGACCGACGCCCGGCAGCACGGTGAGGTCGTCGGGCCAGCCGTGCTCGCGATCATGACCGCGGCCTCCCAGAGCCGGCGCGCCCGGCGCGGGTAGCCGAGGCGGCCCCACGCGGTGATCACCGCGCCCGGCCCGGCCGCGGCCATCGCGGCGGGGGTCGGGAACACGTGCGATGAACCGCGGCCAGGCATCCGCGACCGCGCGGCACCTGGGTCTGCTGCAGCATCACCTCGGAGACGAGGATCGCCCAGCGGTCGCGGGTCCGCGCGCCAGGCGAGGTCGTGCCGGCCGTGCTCGCGGTACCAGCCGGCCAGCGTGGCCGGTCGGCTCACGTGGTGGTGGTGGTCGTGCCCGGGCCGGTGCCGACGGTGATCGTCACCTGCGTGCCCTTGTTCACGCTGGTGCCGGCGAGCGGTGCCTGCGTGATCGACCTTGCCCGTGTTCGACGCCGACGAGGGCACCTGCACGACCCGGACGTCGAACGCGGCCGCGGTCAGGGTCGCTCGTCGCGTCGGCCTGGGACTTGCCCACCACGTTCGGGACGGTCACCTGCTCGGGCCCGGTCGAGACGTTCATCGTCACCGTCGACCGCTTGCGGCGCCTGGGCGCCCGCCGCGGGACTGGTGCTGATGACGGAGCCCGCGGGGACCGTGCTGCTCGCCATGTTCGTCTTCTGGAACTTGAGGCCCGCGGTCGGTGAGGATCTGCGCGGCCTCGACCTGGTCCTTGCCCGCGACGTTCGGCACGTTCACCGGGGCCGGGCCCGCGGAGACGGACACCTTCACGTTGGAGTTCCGCCTCACCGTGCGCGTCGGCGGGCGGATCGGTGCTGATCGACCTGGCCGAGCGGCACGGTGTCGCTCGCCTGCGTCGTCGCGGACCGCGGTGAGGCCCTTGGCCTGGAGCGGGTCGCGACGTCGTCCTCGAAGCTCTGGCCGACGACGTCGGGGACGCGCACGTTGCCGGCCCCGTCGCTCACCGTCAGCAGGACGTTCTCGTCCTTGTCGACCTTGCGTCCCCGCCGACGGGTCCTGGCGCACGACCAGACCGCTCGGCGATCTGCGTCGTTCGCGCCGGCGCACGACGGTCACGTTCGTGAGGTTCTGCGCCGCGAGGTGGAGCTTGGCCTCGGCCACCGTCTGACCAACGACCGACGGCACCGACGATCGTGCCGCGGTCGTGCCGTCGTCGCCGAGCTGGGTGACGAGCAGGTAGCCCACGCCGCCGATCAACGCCAGCAGGAGCACGATCACCGCGATGATCGGGCCCTTCTTCTTCTTGCGGCGGCGCGGTGACGGCGCGCGAGCGGGATCGGCGCGACGGGTCGCGCGACCATCGTCGAGGTCGCGTCGGGGATCGAGACGACGGCGGCCGTGATCGCGGTGCCCGACGACGGCCTGACCGCGCCGGAAGCGCATGAGGTCGGCGCGCACGTCGTCGGCCGACTGGTAGCGGTCGTGCGGGTCCTTCGCGAGGCACGTCATGATCACGCGTTCGAGCTCGAGCGGGATCGACGCCACCTTCTGGCTCGGCGGGACGACCGGCTCGCGCACGTGCTTGTACGCGACGCTGACCGGGGAGTCGCCGGTGAACGGAGCCTCACCGGTGGCCATCTCGTAGAGGACGACCCCGAGCGAGTACACGTCCGAGCGGCCGTCGACCCCGATGCCCTGCGCCTGCTCGGGAGAGAAGTAGGTCGCGGTCCCCATGACCGCGCCGGTCCGGGTCAGCCCGTCGTTCTCGCCCCCGGCCCGGGCGATCCCGAAGTCGGTGACCTTGACCTGGCCTGCCGTCGTGATCAGGACGTTGCCGGGCTTGACGTCCCGGTGCACGACGCCGTTCGCGTGCGCGAACGAGAGCGCGGCGGCGATGTCGGCGCCGATGTCCGCGATCTGGCCCGGGGCGATCGTGCCCTCCCGCCGGATCATGTCGCGCAACGTCTGGCCGTCGATGTACTCCATGACGATGAACGAGGTGCCGTGCTCCTGGCCCCAGTCGAAGATCCCGACGATGTTGGGGTGGTTCAGCCCCGCGGCGGACTGCGCCTCCCGCCGGAAGCGCTCGACGAACGCGGGGTCGCGGGAGAGCTCGGGGGAGAGGACCTTGAGCGCGACAGGACGGTCGAGCTTCGAGTCGTCGGGCGAGGTACACGTCGGCCATGCCGCCGTGCGCGATCTCACTGACGATCTCGTAGCGGTCCGCGAAGATGGTCGGAGGAGTAGCCATGGAGTCGAGCCACGCTATCCGTCGGCCCGGTTCTGACCGGAGCAGCTACTTCCCGAGCAGGTACTTCAGGATCTTGGCCGCGATCGGTGCGGCCACGTGACCACCCGTCGCCTCGTTGCCCATGCTCCCGCCGGCTCGACGAAGCACGGACACGGCGTACTGGGGTGCCTCGGCCGGCGCGAAGGCGACGAACCACGCATGCGGTGCGCAGTTCTCGCAGCTCTGCGCGGTGCCGGTCTTGCCCGCGACCGTGACCCCCGCGATCTGGCCTGCGGTGCCCGTGCCGCGCTGCACGACCTGGACCATGAAGTCGCGGATCGTCGACGCGGTGGCCGGCGGCATCGCGACCTTCCAGACCTTCGGGTTGATCGTCGAGAGCTTGCGGCCTTCGTCGTCGCGGATCTCCGACGCGACGTGCGGGCGCATCACCGTGCCGCCGTCAGCCACGGCAGAGCCGACGAGCGCCATCTGCAACGGCGTGGCGGCAACGTCGCCCTGACCGATGCCGGCGAGCGCGAAGCGACGGCTTGTTGTTGTTGAACGTCCCCGGCACCGGGCCGGTGCTCCCGGCAGCACCCGGTGAGAGGTCGATCGGCGGGGTCGCGTAGATCCCGAAGCCGGAGAGTCGCGGTGGGAACTTCTCGCCGAGCTGGAGCCCGAGCTCGGCGAACGTCGTGTTGCACGAGTGGACGAAGCTCTCCTCGAGCGTCCCGCCGCAGCTCTCGCCGCCGAAGTTCTGGATCGCCTTGCCGGCCTGCGGTGGCGTGATCGAACGCAGGGTCGGGAACGACGTCGTCGGGGTCGCGGTGCCGGTGTCGAGCGCGGCTTCCGTGGTCGCGATCTTGAACGTCGACCCGGGTGGGTAGCGCTCGCGGTACGCGCGCGGCAGCAGCGTCGTCGTTGGGCTGTCGGGGGTGAGCAGGTTCCAGTACGCGTTCACGGCCCTCGGGTCGTGACCGGCGAGCGGCTGGGGATCGAAGCTCGGATTGGAGTACATCGCGATGATCGCCCCGGTCTTCGGGTCGGTCACGACGACGGATCCCGCCTGGGTGCCGAGCGCCGCCTTGGCGATGAGCTGCACGTCCACGCGCGAGGCTGAGCACGACGTTGCCGGTCTGCTGCTTGCCGAGCAGGAGGTCTCCGAGGTCGCCGAGCCGCAGGTGCGAGCGGTCGCGCCCCGACAGGACCGCGTCTGTAGTAGTTCTCGACCCCGGTGCTGCCGACGACGACCGACTGGTACCCGACCGTCTGGGCGAACAGCTCGCCGTAGGGATACACGCGCTGGTAGCCGTACTCGTCCTTCGACGGGATCGAGCGGGCGAGGATCTTGCCGTCCGCGCTGATGATCTCGCCCCGGGGCCGGGTGAAGTCCTTGAGGTAGGTGCGCGTGTTGCGGGGGTCCTTGGCGAGCGTGTTCGCGTCGAGGACCTGCAGGTAGGTGAGCTGCGCGACCAGCGCCAGCATGAGGACGATGACCGCGGTGGCGACGCGTCCGATCGCCCGGTTCACGGGCGAGCCGCCTCGACCGCGACCCGGCGCGCCTCCTGCTCGGCTTCGACCGCGGCGTCCTTCGCGTTCTCGTCCGAGATGCGCAGGAGCAACGCCAGGATGACGAAGTTCGCGACGAGCGACGACCCGCCGTACGAGACGAACGGGAGCGTGACGCCGGTCAACGGGATCAGGCGCGTGACGCCGCCGATGATGACGAACGTCTGCACCCCGAGGATGGTCGTGAGCCCGGCGGCGAACAGCTTCGAGAAGGGGCGCCGGGCCTGGATCGCGATCCGGTACGCGCTGCCGACCAGCAGCATGAACCCGATGACGACCGCGACCGTGCCGATCAGACCGAGCTCCTCACCGATCGCGGCGAAGATGAAGTCGGTCGTCGCGACCGGGATGCAGGTCGGGGCGGCCCAGCCCGAGCCCGGTGCCCTGGAACCCGCCGCTGCCGAACCCGTAGAGGCTCTGCACCAGCTGGTAGCCCTTGCCCTTCGGATCGGTCCACGGGTTGATCCAGGTGTCGATGCGCACCGCGACGTGATTGAACGTCTTGTACGCGATGACGACCGCGGCGCTGAACATGACCGCGCCGGCCGCGAGGTACGCGGAGCGGTCCGTGGCGATGTAGAGCATCGCGACGAACACCGCGAAGAACAGCAGTGAGGAGCCGAGGTCCTTCTGCTGCACCATGATCAGGATCGACACGGCCCACGGCACCACGAGCGGTCCGAGGTGCTTGGGGTCGGGCAGGTGCATGCGACCGAGCCGGCGGCTGCCGGACGAGAGGAGCTCGCGCTTCTCGACCAGGTACGACGCGAAGAAGACGACGAGCAGCACCTTCGCGGCCTCGCCCGGCTGCACCGTCAGCGGACCGACGCGGGCCCAGAGCCGGGCGCCGTTGATCTCCACGCCGACGCCCGGGACGAGCGGGAGCAGCAGGGCGATGACGCCCAGCAGCAGGAACGTGTAGCGGTAGCGGGCGAGGTCCCGCACCTGGCGGACGATGACCAGTGTCGCGACGAACACGGCGACCCCGACGGCGGTCCACAACGCCTGCGTCGGAGCGACCCGCTTGGCTGCGGGCACCGCGAGGTCCAGGCGCGAGATCGTGATGAAGCCGATCCCCAGCAGCAGGGCGACGAGCGGGAGCAGGGTCGCGTCCGCGCGGGGCGCCCACTTGCGGACCGCGAGGTGGGCCACGACGAAGAGGGCGAGGATCGCGCCCATGAAGCCCCAGAGCCCGGCGGGCAGGGCGGGCGCCTTCGAGAGCGCGAGCAGCACGTAGCCCGAGGCCACGATCACGAGCGCGAGGACTCCGAGGCCGAGCTCCTCGGTGCGGCGGCGGCCGCTGATGGCACTCACGTGGGGGGAACCGGCACCACTGTGGTGGTCGTGGTGGTGGCCGACGTCGTCGTGCTGGTGGCGGCGTTCGCCCGGTCCTGCACGCGCCCGACGTAGGCGAGCGCGGTGTCCTTGTCGTCGAACTCCTTGCGGTCCTGGACCGCGACACGCGCGCGTCCTCGGTGAGCTCGTCCTTCGTGATCTTCGTGTGCTGCAGGACCGTCGGGTCCCAGAGCAGCAGCCCGCCGGGCCGACCCTGGTAGATCGTGACCTGGCCCTTGTGGTCGAACGCGACGAAGTACGAGCGCCGTGCGTACCAGGCCGTCACCGCGACCGCGAGGCCGAGGATCAGGACGATCGGCAGCAGGAAGCGGGCGAAGCGGCCCATGGACCGCGACCGCGTTGTGCTCCTTGCGGCGCTTGGCCCGCTCGCGTGCCGCGAGCGCCTGGGCCGCGGTGGCACCCTCCGGAACCGGATCGCGTGACCGCGCCGGGGCCGACGCCGGAGCTGCGCTCGCGATCGGCGCCACCGGCGCGGGCGGGGCCGCGGCGTCCGTGGTCGGGTTCGCCGCAGTCGCCGGCGGCGCGTCTGCGTCGGCGCTCTCGGTCGCGGCCAGCGAGACCGGTGCGACCGGTGCCGCGACGGTGACCTCGGGGCCGACGGACGGCGGTGCGGGTGCGAACGGATCGGCGCCGTCATCCTCGACGTCGATCACGATCGTCGTGATGTTGTCCTCACCGCCGGCTGCGTTCGCCGCGTCCACCAGCAGGTTCGTGGCGCGCGTCGGATCGCTCTCGCGGCGCAGCAGCGACGAGATGGCGTCCGGGCGCAGCATCGTGGTGAGCCCGTCCGAGCAGATCAGGAGCCGGTCGCCGGGGAGCAGCGGCACCGGGTACACGTCGACCTCGACGTTGTCCTCGACGCCGAGCGCGCGGGTGATGACCGATCGTTGCGGGTGGACCGCGGCCTGTTCCTCGGTGAGCCGGCCTTCGCGCACCAGCTCCTCGACCAGGCTGTGGTCGGTGGTCAGCTGGCGCAGCTCACCGTCGCGCAGGAGGTAGGCCCGGGAGTCGCCGACGTGGCCGACGAGCACGCCGTTGCCGTCGGGCACGACCGCAGTGAGGGTGGTGCCCATGCCGCGCAGATCGTCGTCGCCGGTCGCCTTCCCGTGCACCGCGCCGTTCGCGCTCGTGATCGCATCGCCGATCCCCGTGCCCGACGCGACCGCGGCGCGCAGTGCCTCGAGCGCCGTCGCGCTCGCGACTTCGCCGGCGCGGTGGCCACCCATGCCGTCGGCGACCGCGAACAGCTGCAGCCGGCGGTCGACGACGTACCCGTCCTCGTTCCCCTCCCGCACCTGCCCCTGGTCCGTCGCCCCACCCGGGATCAGCTTCACTTGGTGATCTCCGCGAGGGTGTTGCCGAACTGGACCTGGTCGCCGCGGTGCAGGCGGGTGACCTCGGTGATCTGCTCGCCGTTCACCAGGGTGCCGTTGGTCGAGCCGAGGTCCTCGACGTAGGTCTCACGGCCGCGCCGGAACAACCGGGCGTGGACCTGGGAGACGAACGTGTCCTCGTCGAGGACGACCCCACAACCGGGCGCCCGTCCGACCGTCACCTCGTCCCCGAGTGGGTACACCTCGCCGTGCCGGGCCGGGGGCTCGAGCAGGTAGAGCTGGGTCCCGCCACGCGCCTTGGGCGCCTTCTTCTGACCCGGCGCGGCGGCCAGGGGCTCGGGCCCGACCACGGCCGCGGGCACCGGCACCTTCGCCGGCTTGAGCTCCAGGCGGACGATCCGCACCACCCGGAACAGGAACAGGTAGAGCAGCGCGAGGAAGCAGAACTTCAGGACGGTGAGCAGGCCCTCGGACACGGTGCTCCTCGGCCGCTACGAAGCCTCGAACCGAATGGCCAATGCGCCGATGCCGATCAGGTCGCCGTCCATCAGCACGTGGTCCTTCGCGGGAGCCGCGTTGACCATCGTCCCGTTGAGCGATCCAAGATCGACGAGGCGGTAGGCGTCCGGTTCGGGGCGGATCTCGGCGTGGCGCCGGGAGGCGAGGGGATCCTCGATGGGCAGGTCGCAGTCGGCGAGCCGGCCGATGACGAACGGCTCGGCGCCCAGGGTGATGCGGCGCCCGTCGGGCAGGACCAGCGCGCCGACCCGCCCGCCGGGACCCTCCTTGATGGAGGCCTCGACCTCGAGATCGCCCCGCCGGAGCCGGGGATCCTCGACCAGCTGCACGGCCACGGGCCCCAGGAAGTGGTAGCCGTCCGAGCGGGCGTGCTCCCGGGCCTCCTCGGCCAGCTCCCGCTCCAGCACGTCGGCGTAGTCGTCGAACCGCTCGGCGTCCTCGGCGCACAGGCAGACCAGGAACGCGTTGGGCGCGACCGTGCCGCGCACGCCGAGCGTGCGGCCGTTGTCCATCTCGCGCAACAGCTTGCGTGCAATCTCGACCGGCTGGAGACCGCTGCGGAAGGCTTTCCCGAAGGCGCCCTCCACCAGCCGCTCGAGCCGACGCTCGAAGCCCTGGACTCCCATCGGCACCGAGTGTACGGCCCGGACCCCGGAAACGACGGGCAACGGGCCGGGCCGGGGCTCGCCCGGCCCACCGGTCCGGGGCCCTGTCCGGCCCGCGGGTCAGCTCACCGGGCCCGCAACCGGTCCGGGGATGGTTCCGAGGGTGGGTGCCGGGCCCCGCTCGTTGTCGGCCTTCTCGAGGATCTCCTTCGGGACGAGGCCCCGGGAGACCCAGTGGTGCTTCTCGTCGGCCCAGATGAGCAGAGGTGGCAGCACGACCAGCGCGCGCAGCAGCGCGACCGTGACGTTCAGCGCCACGATGATGCCGAAGTCGCGCAGCAGGGGCAGTGACGAGGTGGCGATCACGGCGACGCCCGAGATCGCGGTCAGCCCGGAGACGATGAAGGCCCGACCGGTGCGCGCGCGCGGTCACGTCCACCGCGGCGCGTGGCAGCAGGCCCCGTCGCCGTTCCTCGACGAACCGCAACAGGATCAACGAGGTGAACTCGGTGCAGGCCGCAACGACGAGCGGACCGCCGACCGCGGTCATCGGGCTCAGCTTCAGGCTGAGCGCGTACGCGAAGAGGGACGCGGCTCCGACCGCGATGAGCACCGGGACGAGCGACAGCAGGGCCCGGACGATGCTTCGGAGCCGGACCGAGAGGAACAGGAACACGAAGAGGATCGCGAGGTAGGTGAGCCCGACGCGGTTCGCGTTGAGGTTGTCGAGCAGGCCGACGCCCACGACTGCGAGACCGGAAGGCGTGGCGCTCACTCCCGCCGGCGGGTGGGTCGTCTTCCGGATCTCCTTGACGACCTTCGCGCGCGCGTCGAGCCCGCTCGGCCCGGTGCGGAACACGAGGTTGAGCGCGTCGTTGCTCGGTGTCGCGGTCGAGAGCTGGACGTCCTTCGGCGCGACCTTGAACGCGGCCTTCACCTGGTCGCCGGTCGGGGCCAGGTGTGCCGCACCGGGCACGTCGCTCAGGTCGCTCACGACCTCGACGATGCTCGAGCCGGTCAGCAGCGTGCCGGGGTACTTCCTGAGCTGCCCGCGCGTGAACCCGTCCAGGAAGCCGACGGACTTGTTGCTGAAGCCCTGCTTGGACTGGACGTACACGCCGAGCTCGCTCGAGGACCCGGTCTGCTTGTCGAGGACGTGGAGGTCCTTGATCACCTGCGACTTCTGGTTGACCCACTGGACCGGGTCCGTCTGCAGCACGAGCTTGCCCTCGACGAGCACGCCGCCGGCGAAGACCACGATGCTGGCGATCGCCAGGAACATCGCGATCCGTGAGGGGACGCTGCCGAGCCAGACCACGATCCGGCCCGAGCGGCCCTTCGCTGAAGTCCTTCACCTTGGTCGGCGACTTGTACTCGCGGATGCCGAGGATCGCGAGGGTCGAGATGATGCTGTTGACGCAGATGGCCGCGACACCGATCGCGAGCAGCAAGCCGAACTGGCGCAGCATCGGGACCTTGGCGAAGTGCAGCGCTGCGAACGCGAAGATCGCGTCGAACGTCACGACGAGCAGCGCCGGCCCCAGGTTGCGCGCGGTCTCCTGGATCGGGTGCTCGACCCGGTCGATGACGACTTCCTCCTCGACCCGCGCGTGCATCTGGATCGCGTAGTCGATGCCGATGCCGAGCATCACCGGCAGTCCGCCGATGGTGACGATGGTCAGCGGGATGCCCGAGGTAGCCGGCGATGCCGAACGCCCAGACGACACCGATGACGACGATCCCCGAGCGCGAGCAGCCGCCAGCGCACGCTGAAGAGGACGAGCAGGATGATCGCCATGATCACGGCGGCAAGCGCCCCGAGCGTGAGCATCCCGCCGGTGAGGTAGTCGTTCACGTTCTTCAGCAGCACGGGCGCGCCCGTGGTGACGATGGACGCGTGGTCGAACTTCAGCTGCTTGGCGACGTCCTGGACGAGCACCGACGCCTTGCCTTCGACCTTGATCGACTCGTTGCCTGGCAGTCGGGTCACGATCTGGGCGTGGCGGTCGTCGGGGAAGTTCGCGAGGAGCGGCTTGCGGATGTTGCCCTGGTTGTCGTGGAGGAGGAAGTCGACGTACGCGGCATTGTTGAGCGTCCGGTCGGCCACCGGGATTGTGGAGATGCGGGTCAGGGTCTTGGCCGCGTCGGCGTTGCGCGCGGCCGCGTCCGCCGGCGTCTTGGCGCGGGCGGCGCCCGCCAGCAGGATCTTGCCGGCGACCCCCTGCGTCGGGTCGCCGCCGGGGCCACGCACGAGCGCGTCGTTGAACTGCAACGCGGTCAGCGGCGTGACCGTGTTCACGATCTGTCCGCTGCTGTGCAGCTTCTTGCTCACCGCGTTCCACTGAGCGATGTTCTTGGGAGTGAAGAGCTCGTTGACCGTATGGCCCTTGTCCATCGTCACGAGCGTGACCATGGCTTCGCCGCCGAAGAGCTTCTGGTAGGCGACGCTGTCCTTGTAGACCTGATCGCTCTTGTTGAGGTAGCTGTCCTGGCCGGTCGAGAACTTCAGGTTCGTGATGCCGAACCCGAGCCCGACCGTGACCAGCACGAGGACCGAGAGCACGATGATCCAGTGCTTTCCCAGATTGAGGCCGAGCCAGCTCCAGAACTTGTGCACGTCGGTTCCCCCGCTTGCCGTGTCTCCGGTCGACGTTACCGACCTGGCAGAAGAGTTGGTAGGGACTTCGGTCCTCTCCGTTGCGCTTTCCCAATCGGGATCGTGACGGTCGTAGCGGTGGCGCTACCCTCGTCACTCCACTCGGGCGAGTGGCGGAATTGGCAGACGCGCAGGCTTCAGGTGCCTGTGTCCGAAAGGATGTGGGGGTTCAAGTCCCCCCTCGCCCACCAAACGAGTCAGTGACCAGGCCACCGAAGCTGCTTGGCCGGCAGGGGACGGCAGGCGCCACAGATGCGAACGGCGGCCGGGAGCGCGCCTGACGCGACGGCCCCACCCGGGCCGTCGACCATCACCGCGACGCTTTCGCGGGCGCTGCGCTGGACCCTCGCCACGGCCGGCGCGGCAATGGTCGTGCTGATCGTCTCCGGCCTCTACCTGGTGTGGAATTACCGGCCCGCGGGCGGCCGTCGTGGCCCGGGCTCTCCGGCCCCCACATCGACAGCTGGCCGCGAACGATGCGCGATGTCCACCGATTCGCCGCGCTGATCTTCGTCCTGCTCGGTGTCGGTGCCGGGATCCTCGCCGTTGTCATCGCGGTGCTGCGTCGTCGACTCGCGCCCGGGCTCTCCGGGGCGGCATTCGTCGTGGTGGCGCTCGCAGCTTCGGTGAGCGGCGGGCTGCTCGTCTGGGACCAGGTCGCGCTCAGGGCCGTGACCGTCGGCGTCGGCTACAAGGGCTACACCAGGATCATCTCCGGCCACAGCGTGCGCTCCATCATCATCGACGGGAAGGAGATGTCACCGAGCGCGTTCCGGGCCTGGTTCTTCGCGCACGTCGCGGTGATCCCGCTCGTCCTGACCGCGGTTGCGCTCGTGCTGCTGTGGACGACGCGTCGCCGCCCGCGCCGGCTTCCTCAGCAGACGTAGAGGAGCCCGTCCGGGACCGGCTCGTCGGGGAAGCCCGGATCCGGGCGAGCTTGACCCGGTTCGTGCACGGTTGGGTCGTGTACCGGCGGATCCACGCGCCCACCCGGGCCACGTCGGTGAAGATCCCCGGGAACAGCTTGGTCGCGCAGCCGGCCCCGCGGCTCGTGATGCCGATCTGCACGAGCGCGCCCTGGGGGTCTCGGGCGTACAAGGGGCCGCCGCTGTCGCCGTAGCACGCGTCCTTCCCTGGGCCTCCGGCGCAGACATCGCTCGCGGGGACGAAGTAGCCGGGCGCGAAGTCCGCGAAGGTCGCGGCGCAGGTGGCGTCGTCGACGATCGGGATGTCGACCGCCCGGGCGCGGCGCGGCGGCTTGGCGTTGAACCCGGGTGACTGCTCGATCCCGAGCTGCTTCGTCAGGCCCCATCCCGCGGCCGTCACCTGGTGGCCGCCGACCTCGAGGCCCGAGTCCGCGCCGGTGGCGAGCCGGGCCATCGGAGCAGTGACGGTCGCCGCGGTGTGCATGAGGGCGACGTCGTAGCCCACACCGTGGTTGAAGAACTTCGCGTGGACGACCGCGCGGTTGATCGCGACGGTCTGGGCGCCGCGGGCCCCGAGGTCCCGGGCGCCGACCTGGACCACGAGCGGCTCACCGATCAGGACCTCGATGCTGCAGTGGCCCGCGGTGAGGATCCATCTCGGCGCGACGACGGTGCCGCTGCACAGCAGGCGCTCGCGTGCGGGGATGTGCGGCTCGTCGACCATGATCGCGGCGAGGGCCGGGAACTCGCCCGGGGCGACTGCGTCGCCGCCCACGATGAACCCGGTGACCCCCGAAGCCGACCGGGCCGCCGGGACCGCGACCGGGCCCGGAGCCGCACCCGCGCCGACCGCGCCGAGGCCCATGGAGGCCAGCACGATCGCGACGACGATGGACCCGCGGAACACACGACTGCGTCGTTTCGCACTCGTCCTGAGCATCGTGACCCCCACCCTTGCCCGCGGTCCGTTCCGCGTGGCCCCGCCACCATGGTGCCCAGGACGGGGCCGATTGCACAAACGCCCCATGCGGTGACGGGTCGACCCGCCCGCTACGGGTTGGGCGTGGTCTGCTGCCGGATCAGCTCGGCGTACGCCCGCTGACCCGTGGGGTTCAGGTGGATCCCGTCCTGGTAGAAGTACTCGGGGTGCGCGTCGCCGATCGTGTGCCAGTCGATGAGCTTGGCGTTCGGGTACTTGGCGACGTTCGACGCCAGGACGCCGTTGTCGAGCGACTCCCAGCTGCGCGGCACCTTGAGGTTGATGAAGATGACGCGAGGGGTGTCCTTGAGGACGGCCATGATCGCGTCCATGTGGCCCTGCGTGATGACGCCGTTCGTGCCCATGTGGATGACGACGGTGTTGCTGAGCTGACCGGCCGCCTTGATCTCCTGGAGGATGGTGATCGCGGTGCCGAACTGCCGGCTCACCGCGGCGTCGATGCGCACCGGTCCGAGCGCCTGGACGATCGCGGTGCTCGCGCCGACCATCACCGAGTCGCCGATCAGGGTCACCCGGGGGATGGCCGGGTTCGCGGGCGTGGTGGACGGCGGTGGCACCGCACCGGGCACCGTGCTCGCCGGCGTGGTCGGCTGCGGTGTCGTCAGGCCCGAGGTCTGCGCGGCGGACGCGGCCTTGACGTCGAGCCCGGGCGGGATCGGCGCGGGCTGCCCGTTCGCGAGGCCGATCGTGACCAGCACGACCCCGAGCAGGAGCGATCCGCCGAGGACCGCGGTCCGGGCCGCCATGCTGATCCGCTCGGAGCCGCTCGAGCTGCGCAGCGCCTTGAACCAGCGGCTGAGCGCGCCCTGGCGGATCGGCTGCTCCACGTAGCGGTAGGAGAGCTCGGCGATCGCGACCGTCACGGCGAGCCGCAGGATGAGGTTCGGGGTCCCGGTGAGGCTGATGTCGAGGACCGGTCGGGTGACCATGAACACGGGCCAGTGCCACAGGTAGATGCCGTACGAACGTTCACCGACCCAACGCAACGGTTTGAGCCCCAGCAGGCGGCTGAGATCGGCCGCGGGATGGACGGTGACCGCGATGACCATGGCCGCGAGGATCGAGCAGACCAGGAAGCCACCGCGGTACAGGTCCTGCGAGAACTCGTTGACGTTCAGGAACATCCACGTGAGCCCGAGGAGGCTGCCGAGCCCGATCACGTCGAGGAGGACGCGACCACCGCGGGTCAGCTTGTCCGAGAGGCGCCACGGTGCCCACACCATCGCGAGCACCGCGCCGATGAGCATCGTGAACGCGCGGGTGTCGGTGCCGTAGTAGACGCGCGACGGGTCGTGATCGAGCGGGTAGCCGCGGTGGATCGACAGCCCGATCATCAGTCCCGACGACAGCACGATCATGCCGAGGGTCGCGAGCAGCATCGGCCGGCGCCGGCCGTGCCACAGCCGGAACATGGCGGTGAGCAGCAACGGCCAGATCAGGTAGAACTGCTCCTCGACCGCGAGCGACCAGAGGTGCTGGAGCAGCGGCGGGCGGCCCACGGCCTCGAAGTACGAGAGGTTGTGGAAGATCTGCCACCAGTTGGTGCTGTAGAAGAGTGCCGCGACGATGTCGCCCCGCAGCTTCGTGACCTCGTCCGGCAGGAAGATGACGGCGAAGAGGCCGACGACCCCGAGCAGTAGGAACAGCGCGGGCAGCAGTCGCCGGGCGCGGCGAAGGTAGAACTGGCCCAGCCCGATTCGGCCCTGGTTCCGGAACTCCGCCAGCAGCAGCGACGTGATCAGGTACCCGCTGATCACGAAGAACACGTCCACGCCGAGGAAGCCGCCGGGGATCCAGTTCAGGGTCGCGTGGTACAGCAGCACCCCGGTGACCGCGAACGCGCGCAGCCCGTCGAGGCCGGGCATGTAGCGCATGCGCACCAGGTGGCGCGTCGCTTCTCCGGTGCCGGCGTCCGACCCGGCATCGCTGGTGGCACCCGACGCGTCCGAGCGCGCAGAAGAACGGGTGCCCAAGGCCGACATCGCACCATTCTCTCGCGTCCGAGCGGGTGAAAGGGGATCGCCCGCGTGGCGTTCGGCACACGTCCTCCTCGGGCCTGCGTACGCTCCCGGGCCATGGAGGTCCGTGAGGGATTCGCACCGCTCGCTCGTCTGGTCGCCGATCAGGCCGCCACCGTGCACCCGCTCGTCGTCGGGATCGCGGGCGGGGTGGCCGTCGGCAAGAGCACCGCGGCCGCCGCGGTGGCCGAGCTCTTCGGCGACGGTCGGGTCGAGGTCGTCGCGACCGACGGGTTCCTCCTGCCCAATGCCGTGCTCGTGGAACGGGGGATCCTGAACCGCAAGGGCTTCCCCGAGAGCTATGACGCGGCCGCGGTGGCGGTGTTCCTGGACGCCGTCCACCAGTGCGATCCTGCGATCTCGGTGCCGGTCTACTCGCACGTCACCTACGACGTGACCGACGAACGGCGACCGATCGTCCCGCGGGACGTGCTGGTCCTGGAGGGTGTCAACGCGCTGCAGTTCGCGGATCACCTGGACGTCGCGGTCTACCTGAACGCTTCCGAAGCCGCGATGGAGGACTGGTACGTGTCCCGATTCCTCGAGCTGTGTGCCGCGCCGCCGCCCGGTTCGTTCTACGCGCAGTTCGCGGGCTTGGACGTCGTCGCCCGCCGCGCCCTCGCCACCGACGTCTGGCACGGCGTGAACCTGCCCAACCTGCGGGAGTTCATCGAGCCGACGCGGCGGCACGCGGACATCGTGGTGGAGAAGCGCGCCGACCACTCGGTGGGTCGCGTCGACGTCATCAACCTCGTCCCATGAGCCGCGCCGGAGCTCCCAAGCGCCCGTCCGCGACGGTCCGGTCCTGGCACGGCGCGGCGGCCGCGGTCCTCACCGCCGGCGACTGCGAGGCGGTGGTGCTCCCGACGGTCGGGATGCTCGTGCCCTCGTTCACCCACCGCGGCGACGAGCTCGTCGCGTTGCCGGGCGGGCTCGGCGCGTACCGCGCCGGGCACACCACCGGCATCCCGCTGCTCTACCCGTGGGCGAACCGGCTCGGCCGCGACCGGTACCGCGAGGGCAACCTCGAGATCGACCTGCGCGGGCTCGAACTGCACACCGACGACAACGGGCTGCCGATCCACGGCACGATGCTGGCGCGGCCCGAGTGGGAGGTCACGCGGCTCGGCGCCGGTCCCCGCAGCGCGCGGCTCGCGGCGCGCTTCGACTGGGGTGCGCACGAAGACCTGATGGCCGCGTTCCCGTTCCCGCACGAGCTCGCCGTGGACGTGACGCTCGCGGCGTCCGGTCTGCGGATCGTCACGACCGTGCGTCCGAACGGCCCGGCGAGCGTTCCCATCGCGTTCGGTTGGCACCCGTACCTGCAGCTCCCGGGCTCGCCCCGCGACGAGTGGGAGCTCACGTTGCCGGCCGCGGCGCACGCGGCCCTCGACGGCCGCGGCATCCCGACCGGCCGCGCCCGGCCGGTCTCGGCGGACTCCGCCCCCCTGGCCGGCCGCGACCTGGACGACCTCTTCGCGCTCGGCCCGGATCGGATCCTCACGCTGGCCACCGGGGACCGACGCCTCACCATCACCTACGACGCCGGCTACCCCTACGCGCAGGTGTACTCGCCGGCCGGGACGTCGTTCTGCGCGATCGAGCCGATGACCGCGCCGACCAACGCGCTCGTGACGGGTGATCACCCCGCGGTGCGCCCCGGCGAGACGTTCTCCGCCGCGTTCACGCTCGCGGTGTCCGTTCCCTCGCGCCGCAAGCAGGGTCAGGTTTAGGCTGCGAGCAGGACCGCCGGAGATCTTCGGAAGACCGCCGGAGGACGCCGGACCGTCAGCGGTCCGGCAGGTGTCCGCCGGAGATCTTGGGAATCAGGGGGGACCATGACTGCGATTGCGGAACGTCCGGAGCCCGAGGCGGCGGTCAGCCCGTACCTCGAAGGGGTCTTCGCCCCGATCGCGAACGAGATCGACGCGCGAGTGCTCGATCGTCGGTGAGCTGCCCGACGACCTCACCGGAGTGTTCGTGCGCAACGGGTCCAACCCGATGTTCACGCCGAAGGGTCGGTACCACTGGTTCGACGGCGACGGCATGTTGCACGCGCTGCACCTCGAGAACGGGCGCGCCACCTACCGCAACCGCTACGTGCGCACCGACGCGCTCGCGGCGGAGCAGGCAGCCGGCGACGCGCTGTGGACCGGCATCAACGAACGGCCCGACTTCACCAAGCCCGGTGGCCCGTTCAAGGACACCGCGAACACGGACCTGGTGTTCCACGCGGGCCGGCTGCTCGCGCTCTGGTGGCTCGGGGGACCGTGCTACGAGGTGGCGCTGCCGTCGCTCGAGACCGTCGGCCAGTACGACTTCAACGGCACCCTGACGACGGGCCTCACCGCGCACCCGAAGCTCGACCCGGAGACCGGTGAGCTCATGGTCTTCAACTACAACGTCGTGCCGCCCTACCTGACCTACAGCGTCATGTCGGCGGACGGCCGGATGGTCCACCACACCGACATCGACCTCCCCGGCCCGCGGCTGCTCCACGACCTCGCGGTCACCGAGCACCACACGATCTTCCTGGACTTCCCCCTGATGTGGGACCCGGAGCTGCTCGCGCGCGGCAAGACGAAGGTGACGTTCCGCACCGACATGCCGGCCCGCTTCGGGGTGCTCGGCCGGCACGCGCCGGGCGATGCGATCAGGTGGTTCGAAGCCGAGTCGTGCTACATGTACCACACGATCAACGTGTGGGAATCGGGTGACGAGATCGTGCTCGTCGGCTGCCGGATCGAGAACCCGCTCGCGGCATCGAACGACGACGAGGTCGTGCCGAACATCGACGTGCTGCGGCTCCAGCCGTACCTGCACGAGTGGCGGTTCGACCTCGCGACGGGTGCGGTGCGCGAGCGGGCGCTGGACGACGTGATGACCGAGTTCCCGCGCATGAACAACGCGCACCTCGGTCGCGAGACGCGCTACTCGTACAACCCGCGCATCGCGGAACAGCCGACGCTGCTCTTCGACGGCTTCGTGAAGTACGACACGGGTTCAGGTACGAGCACCGCGCTCGGCTACGGCCAGGGCCGCTTCGGTGGCGAGACGGTCTTCGCGCCGCGGACCGGCGCGACCACCGAGGACGACGGGTACGTGCTCACGTTCGTCACGGAAGCGGGCACCGGCGCGTCGGAGGCGATCGTGGTGGACGCACAACGGGTGGAGGACGGCCCCGTGGCGCGCATCCAGATCCCGCAACGGGTGCCGATCGGGTACCACGCGTGGTGGGTCGGCGCGTCCGACCTCGACGCGGCGCCCCGGCACCCGTGAGCGCCGGTGCTCCCGTCTTCGTGCTGGGGGGCGCGCAGACCGACTTCTCCCGCAGCTGGAGCCGTGAGGGCGTGGACCTCGCCTCGATGATCGCCGAGCCGGTGCAGGGTGCGTTGGTCGACGCCGGGGTGGATGCGAGCGACGTCGAGGTGGGTCACGTCGCCAACTTCGCGGCGGAGATCTACTGCGGCCAGGGCCACCTCGGGGGCCTGCTGGTCGAAGCCGATCCTGCCTTTGCGGGCCTGCCGACGTCCCGGCACGAGGCCGCGTGCGCGTCGGGCAGCGTCGCGGTCCTGGCCGCCATGGCCGACATCGAAGCCGAGCGCTACGACGTGGCGTGCGTCGTAGGCGTCGAGATGATGCGCAACGTCCCGTCGCTCGACGCGGTGTCGAACCTCGGTGCTGCGGCGTGGGTGCCCTACGAGACCGACGGCGTACCGATGGTCTGGCCCGAGGTCTTCGCCGCGCTGGGCGACGAGTACGACCGCCGGTACGGGCTGGACGCCGAGCACCTCACTGCGCTCGCGCGAACAGCTTCGAGAACGCGCGTCGGAACCCGAACGCGCAGACCCGCGGCTGGGACCTCCCGGCCGGAGCGTTCGAGGCGCACGAGCACGACAACCCGGTGGTCGCCGGTCGGCTCCGCCGGTACGACTGCTCGCAGATCACCGACGGCGGTGCGGCCGTGATCCTCGCGTCCGCCGACTACGCGACCGAGTGGGCTGCGAGCCACTGCATCAACATCGAGGCGGTTCCCCGGATCCGTGGTTGGGGTCACAGCACCGCGCGGATGGGCTTCGCCGACAAGCTGCGCGACGAAGGGCCGTACGTCTTCCCGCACGTGCGTGGCGCGATCCTCGACGCGTTCGACCGCGCCGGTGTGGCCGACGTGTCCGAGATCGACGCGATCGAGTGCCACGACTGCTTCACGACGACCCACTACATGGCAATCGACCACTTCGGGATCACCGCGCCGGGCGAGAGCTGGAGGGCGATCGAGGACGGCACCGTCCTGTCCGACGGCCCGTTGCCGATCAACCCGAGCGGCGGGCTCATCGGCTGCGGTCATCCGGTCGGTGCGTCGGGCGTGCGGATGTTGCTCGACGTCTCGAAGCAGGTGAGCTCGAGGGCGGGGGAGTACCAGGTGGACGGGGCGGCGCTGGCGGCGACTCTGAACATCGGCGGGAGCGCGACCACGACCGTCTCGTTCGTCGTCGGCGCCGACCAGTAGCCGCAGCCCGGAAAGTAGGCCTCCCGCTACGATGCCCGGTCGTGCCCCCTGTCGCGTTCTTCGGACCTTCCGGCACGTTCACCGAGGAAGCGCTGCTGAGCCAGCCCGATCTCGCGGCCGGTGAGCGCGTCCCGTTCGCGTCGATCCCGGACGTCCTCGCGGCCGTCGAGCGGGGCGAGCACGAGCTCGGCGTGGTGCCGATCGAGAACTCCATCGAGGGTTCCGTGTCGATCACGCTCGACTCGCTCATCTTCGAGCACGACCTCCTCATCCAGCGGGAGGTGGACCTCCCGATCTCGATGAACCTGTTCGCGAAGCCGGGCACCGCGCTGCGCGACGTCACGACCGTGCTCTCGTACCCCCACGCGATCGCTCAGTGCCGCCAGTGGCTGGACCGGAAGCTGCCGAACGCCGAGATCGTCGCGGCGAACTCGACCGCCGAAGCGGCCCAGCGGGTCTCGCGCTCCAAGCGACCGGGCCAGGCGGCGATCGGCAACCAGCTCGCGGCCCGCATCTACGGGCTGAAGCGGCTCGCAGCGGAGATCGAGGACCACCCCGAGAACCAGACCCGCTTCGTCGTGGTGGGCTCGGGCATCCCGGCGCCGAGCGGTCACGACAAGACGAGCATCGTCTGCTTCCAGCGCGCCGACCGGCCGGGATCGTTGCTCGGGATCCTCCAGGAGTTCTCCGCGCGCTCGCTCAACCTCAACAAGCTCGAGAGCCGCCCCACCAAGCAGAGCCTCGGCGACTACTGCTTCCTCATCGACTTCGAGGGCCACATCGCCGACGAGCTCGTCGCCGACTGCCTGCGGACGCTCTCCGCGAAGCAGGCGCACGTGAAGTACCTCGGTTCGTACCCCGTCGCCGGGCTGGCCGCGCACGTGCGGCGCACGAGCGTGGGCAAGGCGTGGCGCGACGCGGTCGCGCTGGGTGGAGGAGCTCCGCACGCAGGTCCGTCCGACGTGATCGACGTCAAGCGACTGCGCGAAGAACCGGAGTACCGGCGCGGCATCGAGCGCAAGCGCGTCCGCGCGGGCCTGCTCGACGAGGTCCTGCTCGCGGACGACGCACGGCGCACGCTCCTCAAGGACGTCGAGGAGCTGCGCACGCGCCAGAACGTGGCGTCGAAGGAGGTCGGCGAGTCGGTACCGGACGAGCGCCCCGCGAAGATCGCCGCGGCCTCCGCGTTGAAAGAGGAGCTGACCGCGCTCGAGCCCGGGCTCACCGCGGCCGAGGCGACGTTGCGCGAGCTCGCGCTGCAGGTCCCGAACCCGGCCGATACGTCGGTCCCGGACGGGGGCGAGGACGACGGCGAGGTCGTCAAGGTCGTCGGCGACCCGCCGGCCGGACCACCGCCGCTCGACCACGCGTCGCTGGCCGAGCGGTTCGGGTGGGTCGACGCCGAGCGCGGCGCCGAGGCGAGCGGTACGCGGTTCGCATACCTGATGGGTGAAGCGGTGCTGCTCGAGCTCGCGCTGGTCCAGTGGGTGATGGGCCGGCTGGTGCAGGAGGGGTTCACTCCGGTCGTGCCGCCCGTGCTGGTGCGCGAGCACGTGATGGAGGAGGCGGGGTTCTTCCCGACCGACCGCAGCCAGGTGTACGACCTACCCGACGACGAGCTCTTCCTCGTCGGCACGAGTGAGGTCCCGCTGTCGGCGCTGAACCGCGGTTCGCTGCTGGCCGCCGATGCGCTGCCGATCCGGTACGGGGGCTTCTCGTCCAACTTCCGCCGGGAGGCCGGCACCTACGGCAAGGACACCCGCGGCATCTTCCGAATGCACCAATTCGACAAGCTGGAGATGTATTCGATCGTCGCCCCGGACCAGTCGTGGGAGGAGCACGAGCGAATCCTCGCGATCGAGGAATCTCTGATCGGGGCGTTGGGGTTGCCCTACCGGGTGACGAACATCGCCGCGGGAGATCTCGGCGCACCCGCGGCCAAGAAGTACGACATCGAGGTCTGGCTCCCCTCGGAAGGCAAGTACCGCGAGCTCACCTCGTGCTCGAACTACCTCGACTTCTCGGCCCGGCGGCTCAAGACGCGGGTCCGAGGCGCTTCCGGAACGGAGCTCGTGCACACACTCAACGGCACGGCGTGTGCGATCAGTCGCACCCTCGTCTTCCTCTTCGAGCACTACCAGCAAACCGACGGTTCGTTCACAGTTCCGGACGTCCTCGTGCCCCACACGGGCTTTTCCACGGTGGAAGCGCGAGGCTGAGGAGCAGATGAGCCTTGGACCGAACGACCGCTGCTGGTGCGGGAGCGAGCTGAAGTACAAGAAGTGCCACCGCCTGCGGGACGAGCCCGTCAAGCGGGGGGCGATCAGCCCCGAGCGCCCGGTGCCCGACGAGATCATCCGGCCGCCCTACATCGCGAACGGGGGGAACCCCCCGACGCGCAGCGAGCAGCTGGTCAAGCCGCCGGACATCATCGCGGCGATGCGCAAGGCCGGCCTCGCTGCCGGTGAGGTGCTCGACGTCGTCGCCGCGGCGATCGCGCCCGGTGTCACGACCGACGAGCTCGACGCCGTCGCGCACGACGCGTACATCGAGCGCGGTGGCTACCCGAGCCCACTCAACTACCGCGGGTTCCCGAAGTCCGTGTGCACGTCGGTCAACGAGGTGATCTGCCACGGCATCCCGAACGACCAGGTGCTGAAGGACGGCGACATCGTCAACGTCGACGTCACGATCTATCTGGACGGCGTGCACGGCGACACGAACGCGACATTCGCGGTCGGCGAGATCGACGGGCGCTCGCAGCTCCTCATGGACGTCACCCGCGAGTGCCTCGGGTTGGGGATCGCGGCGGTCAAGCCGGCGCGGAGACGCGCGAGATCGGCGCGGCCATCCAGAAGCACGCGGAGAGCGAGGGCTTCGGGGTGGTGCGCACGTTCTGCGGCCACGCGATCGGCCGCGAGTTCCACGGCGACCTGAGCATCCCCCACTACGACGAGCCGCGGGCCATCACGATCATGGAGCCGGGGATGACGTTCACCATCGAGCCGATGATCACGATGGGCTCGTGGCGCGAGCGGATCTGGCCCGACGGCTGGACCGCGGTCACGGCCGACGGCCTGCGCACCGCGCAGTACGAGCACACGATGGTGGTCACCGACGAAGGCGTCGAAGTCCTGACGCCCTCGGAGTCCCTCCCCGCTTCACTCTGAGGGTCTCCGGAGCGCGATCGCCGCGGCCTGCGTCGGTTCGGTGCGCTCCGGCGCTCTCTGAAGGTCAGGGCGTCCAGCTTCGGGCGAGGTCCCATCCGTGGACCACGAGCTCGTCGAGGCAGACGAGCCCGGCGATCTCACCCGGGGTGTCGCCGCCCGCGATCCGGGTCATGCCGGTCCATGCATCTTCCTGCGCCCATGCCGCGGCGAGCGCGTCGAGGTCCGCGGGGATGCGCGCCCGCCAGTCGCCGGGGAGCGGCGGAAGGTTGCTGTCGCCCGGAGCCTGCTCGACCAGGTCGCCGCGCTCCTTCTTCGCCGCGGCGGTGAACGCCAGCGCCAGACCGCCGACGTGGGCCAGCAGGTCACCGACCGGGTGGCTCGGGCACGGCGTCGGCGCGTCGAGCTGGTCGTCGCGAATGCCGTTGACCAACGCGGTCATCCGCTGTGCGGCCGGGGTCAGGTCGAGCGCGGTCACCGGGGCGACCAGCCCGGGTCGCGCCCGGCGAGGCCGAGGACGCGATCGAGCAGCGGCGCGTCGTCGGCGACGTCGACGACCGGTCCGAACAGTCCCTCGCGTTGCGCCTCTGCGCCGGGCGCGGCCAGGGGTGCGACGAACTCGTAGACGGCCTCCAACGACGCTTCGTCGCACTCGTAGTCCTGCCCGCTGGCCGCGGCGATGTCCCAGCCGTGGAGCACGAGCTCGTCGAGGGTGACGATCCCGGCGACTTCGCCGGGCATGTCACGACCACCCGCCTTGGTCATGCCGGACCACGCATCCGGCTCACGCCACGCGTCGGCGAGCAGGGCCAGGTCACGCGGGATCCGCGTGCGCCAGTCGTCGCCGAGCTGTGCCGCATCGACGGCCCCGCCCCGGTCGCCGACTTCGGGGTCCTTGCGCGCGGCACCCGCGAAGAAGACCGTGAGCTTGCTGACGTGGTCGAGGAGCTTGCCCAACGAGGTGTCGGTGCACGGCGTCGGCGCGGCCAGCTGATCGTCACCGACGCCCTCGATCAGATGGGTCATGCGCTGGGCCGCGGGTTGCAGGTCTACGAACGTCATCGGGGCTCCTCGTGGCCGTCGCGGCCGTTGCTGTCCCAGTCTGACCGGGTGGCGCGGCGAAACTCATCGGAGCGCCGTCGCATCCGGAGCACGCCGGTAACGTCGGGGACGGAGGGGTGCCAGAGCGGCCGAATGGGGTGGTCTTGAAAACCACTGTGGGGCAACCCACCGAGGGTTCGAATCCCTCTCCCTCCGCTCGTCGCCGCGGGACGTCCTTACGCCGCCGGGGGTACGAAGACGCACGGGACCGGCTGCGGGTGAGCCGGATCGAGCGCGTTCAACATGTAGCGACCCGTGATCGGGCTCGACACGATGGAGAGGTGGTCGCTGAAGTCGAGCGCGCAGTGGTCCTGCAGCGTGATGTTCGTGACGTTCGGTCCGGTGAGGAAGCTGCTCGTGTACGGGCTGACGAGCTCGTCGTACCGGGTGGAGATGTTCGTGTAGATCACCCCCGGTGCGGGCGCCCGCGCCTCGATCGTGTGCACGTAGTCCGAGCCGACGAGGAACTCGCTGCAGGACGCGCACGTACCGCCGGTCGGGTCGGGCGCGCCGGGGAACAGGCCTTCGAACGCGGCCACGAACGTGCCGATGCCGTGCAGCGTCGTGCCGTGCTTGACCCCCGAGATTCCGACGTACCGGGCGACCTTCGCCGCACCGCCGAGGTACTCGATGTAGTAGTCGGGCATCGTGGCGCCTTCGGAGTGCCCGACGATGTCGACCTTGTGCGCGCCAGTGGCCGCGAGCACCCGGTCGACGAAGGAGGAGAGCTGCGCCGCGCTCTGCTCCATCGGGGCCAGCCCGCCGAATTCGTCGAGTGGTGCTGTCCCGCTGTTCCCGTACGTGAGCGCGAACACGCAGTAGCCGTTGTCGGCGAGCAGCGGGGACATCGTCTGCCAGTTGTCGGTCATGTCGGCGAGCAGCCCGTGGACGAGCACGACCGGGTCCGGATGCGCGGTGCCGGGCTTGCAGGACCAGTCGTTCGAGCCGGGGGGCGGGGTTCCGGGCTCGAGCGCCGCCGCCGCGATGTTCGCCGCGAAGGTGTACGGGACCGGGTACTGCGGCGCGCGCCGGCAACCTGTGGCGCGGCCACCAGCGCGATCACGGTGACCAGGATCGCGGCCGAGGTCCTCGCCACACGACGCATCGTGGAGCCCCTCCATCTCCGGCCCCGAGCGAGCCGATCCGCGTCTTCCTGTACCCGTTCTGACGACTCGCCATTCCCCGGCTCGTTTCGGGGCGCGTGAACGTCGCCCTGGCGACCCAGAGACGCCCCGAAACGGGTGGGGGTGGGGCGACAACTTGACGCCGGGGGGCGCCGGGCAGTCGCATAAGGTCCGCAAACGCCGCGACCGGCGAGCGATCAGAGGGAGCACCGCCCATGTACATCGGCCTGACGCCGGAGCTCACCGAGCTGCGTGACGAGCTGCGGGAGTACTACGCCAAGCTGCTCACGCCCGAGGTCGAGGCGGAGCTCTCCACCGGCGAGGGCATCGGACCCGTCCCGCGCCGGATCTGGAAGCAGATGGCCAAGGATGGCTGGGCGGGCATCGGCTGGCCCGAGGAGTACGGCGGCCAGGGCCGAACCGCGATCGAGCAGTTCATCTTCTTCGACGAGTCGATGCGGGTCGGTGCGCCGGTCCCGATGCTCACGATCAACTCGGTCGCGCCGACGATCATGCGGTACGGATCCCAGGAGCAGAAGGACTTCTTCCTGCCCAAGATCCTCGCCGGCGAGATCCACTTCGCCATCGGCTACACCGAGCCCGACGCCGGGACCGACCTCGCGTCGCTCAAGACCCGGGCCGACCGCGACGGCGACGAGTACGTCATCAACGGCCAGAAGGTGTTCACGTCGCTCGCGACCGACGCCGACTACATCTGGCTCGCGGTCCGCACGAACCAGGAAGTGAAGAAGCACAAGGGCATCTCGATCATCATCGTCCCGACGGACACGCCCGGCTTCAAGGCCGAGCCGATCAAGAACATGGGTGGCCTCGACACGAACGTCACGTACTACGAGGACCTGCACGTCCCCGTCGGCAACCTCGTCGGCGGCGAGAACCAGGGTTGGAACCTCATCACCAACCAGCTCAACCACGAGCGGGTCACGCTCTGCTCGAGCGGCGTGGTCGAGCGTCAGCTCGAGGACACGATCGCGTGGGCCGCGGCCACGAAGAACGCCGACGGCACCCGCGTGATCGACCAGGAGTGGGTGCAGATCAACCTGGCCAAGGTGCACGCGAAGCTCGAGTTCCTGAAGCTCGCGAACTTCAAGGTCGCGGCTGACGCGACGCAGGGCGCGCCACTGAACCCGGCCGCCGCTTCGACCATCAAGGTGTTCGGCACCGAGTTCTACCTCGAGGCGTTCCGGCTCCTCATGGAGATCGTCGGCCCGTCGGCGCCGGTGAAGTTCGGGTCCCCGGAGGCGGTCCTGAAGGGCCGGCTCGAGGCACGCGTGCGCAGCATGCACATCCTCACCTTCGGCGGCGGGACGAACGAGATGCAGCGCGACCTCATCGCCATCTTCGGCCTCAACATGCCCGGCTCACCCCGGTAGGAGACGACTCACCATGGATTTCACGCTCTCAGAAGAGCAGCAGGAGCTCCAGGGCCTGGCCCGGCAGATCCTCGGCGACCGCATGGTGCTCACGCACCTGCGCGCGCTCGACAACAGTGAGGACTGGTTCGACCGCGAGACGTGGGCCGAGTTCGCGAAGGCGAACCTGCTCGGTGTCGCGCTGCCCGAGGACATCGGCGGCCTCGGCTACGGCTTCCTCGAGCTGTGCCTCATCCTCCAGGAGCAGGGCCGCACCGTGGCGCCGCTCCCGTTGATCCACACGCTCGTCTCCGTCGCGATGCCCATCGCCGAGTTCGGCACCCCGGAGCAGCGCAAGGAGCTGGCCGGCGTCATCAGCGGCGACGTGGTCCTGACGTCCGCGCTCAACGAGCTCGGCACTCCCGCCGACGAGCCGCAGACGATCGCCGAGCGCTCGGGCGACGGCTGGCGCATCACCGGTGAGAAGGTCAACGTGCCGCAGGCCCACATCGCGGACGGCATCCTCGTGCCGGCGCGCGTCGGCGAGGACATCGGGCTCTTCCTCGTCTGGCCCAAGGCGGACGGGATCACGCTCGGGCGCCAGGAGACGATGAACCACGAGCCGCAGTTCGTGGTGAAGCTCGATGGTGTCGAGGTGACGGACGCGGCGCGCATCGGTGAGATCGCTGACGGCCGCGCAAACCTCCGCTGGGTCCTCGACCGCACCATGACCGCCATCTGCGCGATCACCGCGGGTGCGTGCCAGGAGGCGCTGCGGATCACCGCCGAGTACACGACGACGCGCAAGCAGTTCGACCGCGCGATCGGCACGTTCCAGGCGGTCGGTCAGCGGATGGCCGACTCGTACATCGACACCGAGGCGATCAATCTCACGATGCTCCAGGCCGCGACGCACCTGGCCCAGGACCAGGCGTCACCGACCGAGGTGGCGACCGCGAAGTACTGGGCGGCCGAGGGGGGCAGCCGGGTCGTGCATGCCGCGCTGCACGTCCACGGTGGGATCAGCATCGACCTCGACTACCCGATCCACCGTTACTTCCTCTGGGTGAAGCAGGGCGAGTTCACGCTGGGCGCGGCGACCCCGTCGTTGCGCGATCTCGGCCGGATGATCGCCGCATCGGCGTAGCCGACATTCGGGCGTCGCCGTAGGGCGCGCTGACGCGCTCGACCACAGCCGGATCTCCGCACACGAGCAGGTACTCGAGGTTGCGCAGGTGCGACACCTCGCCGACCCGCTCGCCCGCAGGGTTGTGGACACCGATCTGCGCGCCGACGTAGCGCGCGGAGTCGAACGCCAGCGCGACGACACGGCCGCCGCGTGACGAGCACAGCGCCAACAGGTCGTCGAGCGCGATCCAGCTCTCGTCGTTGTACGACAGGACGACGAGTCGGGCGTCGACGTTCTCGATGCAGGCGCGCAGGGCGTCGGGCATCTCGCGCTTGCGATTGAACGCGCTCTTCGTCTCGTCCTCACGCGCGTCGACCCGCTTGCACGCGATGCCGTAGTGCTCGGGCTCGTCGCCCGCGACCAGCGTCTCCCACACGTGGTAGTTCGTGAAGTAGCGGTGCTGGTTGTACGGCGGGTCCAGGTACGCGAGGTCGAACCCACCGAGCGCGCCGGACCAGGAGACCGCGTCGCCGCGGATCGCAGTGCCGGTGCCCGGGAGCAGCTCGGGCATCCGCAGCGCCAGCCGGTTGTGCGCGCGGGGCGCCCATTGCTTCAAGTACGCCATCTGCACCCCGACCGTGGAGTCGACCCGATCGGCGGCCTCGATCAGGCTGGTGAGCAGGATCGGGAACAGGGGCGAGTCGCGGTGCTCGGCGTCGATTGCGGCGCGGATCGCGTCGACCCGGGCGCCGTTCTCGGGTCGGAGGTAGCGCGACGACGAGCAGAACGTCTCGGTGAAGTAGCCGGGAACGCCGTCGAGCGCGTCGAGCCGTTCGAGCGCGATGGTGAGGGCTTCGAGGTCCACTGCGTCACGGTCGATCTCGATGTAGCAGCGCGCGAACACCTCGGAGTACCGGGCGGTGTCGACCGTCGTCACGATGCCGCCGCGACGCTTGAACTCCTGCGCGACGCGGGTCGTGCCCGTGAACAGGTCGAGCGCGCGGCGGGCCTCGGACGCGGCGAACATCTCACCGAGCACCGGCACCAGACGCCGCTTCGAACCCAGATACTTGATCACGACTGCTTCACCGTACACGGCGGCGCGTCATACGCTGCGCCAATGGCCGACGCTGAGCTCGACTCCTGGTGGCGCGAGGGCGCGCTCTACCAGATCTATCCCCGCTCATATCAGGACTCGACCGGCGACGGCGTCGGCGACGTGCCCGGCATCATCAGCCGGCTCGACCACCTGCAGTGGCTCGGGATCCGCGGGATCTGGTTGAGCCCGGTGACGGTGTCGCCGAACGCGGACTTCGGCTACGACGTCGCGGACTTCTGCGACGTGGATCCGACCCTCGGGACGTTGGCCGACGTCGAGACGCTCGTCGACGAGGCCGCGGCCCGCGGGATCAAGGTGCTGCTGGACCTCGTGCCGAACCACACGAGCATCGACCACCCGTGGTTCCAGGAGTCGCGGTCGTCGCGGGACAACCCCAAGCGCGACTGGTACGTCTGGGCCGACCCCAAGCCCGACGGCTCCGCGCCGAACAACTGGGTCAGCAGCTTCGGCGGCTCGGCCTGGACCCTCGACGACCGCACCGGCCAGTACTACCTGCAGAACTTCCTGCCCGAGCAGGCCGACCTCAATTGGTGGAACCAGGAGGTGCGCGACGAGTTCGACCGCATCCTGCGCTTCTGGTTCGACAAGGGCGTGTCCGGGTTCCGCATCGACGTCGCGCACATGGTCATCAAGGACCGCGAGCTGCGCGACAACCCGCCCGCGACCGAGACCGACCCGATCATGGACCAGATCCGCGGCCAGGTCGCCGTCTACAACAGCTGCCGGCCCGAGGTGCACGACGTGCACCGGCGGTTTCGCGCCGTGGCCGACTCCTACGACCCACCCCGGGTGCTCGTGGGCGAGACGTTCGTCGAGCGCGTCGAGGACATGATCCCGTTCTACGGCGACGGTGACGAGCTCAACCTCGCGTTCAACATCCCCTTCCTGCACACGCCGCTGGAATCGACGCCGCTCCGGGAGATGATCGAGCGGACCGAGGAGCTGATGCCCGCCGGTTGCACGCCGGTGTGGACCGGCAGCAACCACGACGTCCCGCGCTTCCCGACCCGGTGGGCGGGGAACGACCCGGGGCGGGCGCGGTGCGCGCTGATGATGCTCATGACGTTGCGGGGGAGCGTGTTCCTCTACGAGGGCGACGAGCTCGGGATGGTCGACACCCCGCTGCAGCTCGAGCAGCTGCGGGACCCGGTCTCGGTCCGCTACTTCCCGGTGTACGGCCGCGACGGCGCGCGCACACCGATGCAGTGGACGAGCGCGACCGGCGCCGGGTTCACGGACCCGGGCGTCGAGCCGTGGCTCCCGTTCGGCGACCTGGCGGTCAACGTCGAGGACCAGCGCCGCGATCCGGCGTCGTTCATCTCGCTCACCCGCGACCTCATCGGGCTGCGCGACGCGCTGCCCGACCTCCGCAGCGGCGCGTACGCGTCACTCGACGCGCCCGACGGCGTGCTCGCCTACCAGCGCGGTGAGCGAACCGTCGTCGCGCTGAACCTCGGCGCGGGGACGGCAGTGGTGAGCCCGGTGAGCGGGGTCGTGCGCGTCGCGACGGACCGGGCGCGCGACGACGAACGGGTCGACGGCGAGGTCACCCTCGCGCCGGGCGAAGGGCGCGGTCGTCCTCCTCGACGTCCTCCCCGGCTGACCCGACGGGGGTTGCAGGTCAGGCGGTGGCGCGCTCGTGGGTGGCGGTCCACGCGAGGAGGTCCTCGACCGGCCACGAGTTCACGATCCGGTCGGGCCGGATGTCGGTCTCGGCCACCCGGGCGCAGCCGTAGGGCTGCCAGGCCATCTGGCCCGGCACGTGCGCGTCGGTGTCGATGGAGATCTTGCAGCCCATCTCGTCGACCATCGCCAGCAGCCGCCGGGGTGGGTCGAGCCGCTCGGGCCGGCAGTTGACCTCGACCGCCTTGTCGAGCTCGCGGCACGCCGCGAACACGAGCTCCGCGTCGAACTGGCTCTCGGCGCGACCCTTGCCGACGATCAGGCGACCGGTGCAGTGCCCGAGGATGTCCATGTGCGGGTTCGCGATCGCGCCGATCATGCGGGCGGTCATCCCGTCGGCGCTCATCTTGAGCTTGGAGTGGACGCTCGCGACGACGACGTCGAGCTCGGCGAGCAGCTCGTCCTCCTGGTCCAACGTGCCGTCCTCGAGGATGTCGACCTCGATGCCGCGCAGGATCCGCAGCGGCGCGAGCTCCTCGTTCAACGCGTCGACGAGGTCGAGCTGCTCCCGGAGCCGCTCCGGGCTCAGGCCGTGCGCGATCGTCAGGCGGGGCGAGTGGTCGGTCATCGCGAGGTACTCGTGGCCGAGCTCGGCCGCGGTGCGCGCCATGCGCTCGACCGGTGACCCGCCGTCGGACCAGTCCGAGTGCATGTGGAGATCCCCGCGCAGCCACGAGCGGACTTCGGCGCCGGGGCCGTCGGGTCCCGCGTCCGCCTCCATCGCGTCGAGCTCGAGGCGCTCGAGATAGGTCGGGGTGCCGCCGGCGAACGCCTCCGTGACGACGCGCGCGGTCGTGTCGCCGATGCCCGGGAGCTCGCGGAGCGTGCCGCGCTCGGCGCGTTCACGGAGCTCGTCGGGGTCGAGCTCGCGGATCACGTCGGTCGCGCGCCGGAACGCCTCGACCTTGTAGGTCGGGGCCTGGGACCGTTCGAGCAGGAAGGCGATGCGGTCCAGTGCGTCCAGCGGCTCCATGCCTCCGAAGGTACCCGTTTGCCGCCGGCGATCCCCCGGCGCCGGGGGTGGGCCGCAACCACGGGCTGAACGCGCTCTGCGCGCGCGGTGACCGCCTGCGGCGCCGATACCCTGAGCGAGGGGAGGCTCCGAACCCGGGGGACCGATGCGCCGGATCTACACCTGCCTGCTCGAGCTCGCCGACCCGGCGTCGGCCGCGCCGCGGGTGGCCCGGGCGCTGACGAAGCGCTGGGTGGGCCGGGAGTACGGCGGCTGGCCCGAGCACGCCCCGGAGCACTGGCGGCCGGAGCCGGGGGTGACCGTGCGGTGGCGGCTCCTGGACCATCCCCAACGGGTCGACGAGGCCTTCGAGCTGGTCTGGACCCGCCCCCACCAGCAGGACCCGACGTTGTGGCGGCGGGCGACCGTGCAGATCACGACGACGGACGACGCGGGGCGGGTGCTCATCTTGGAGCAGCTCGAGTCCGCGGACCCGAAGGTGCGGGCGGCGCCCGCCCAGCGGGTCCGCCGGCCGACGCTCGTCTCCGAGATCGTGCGGGAGGTCGAGTGCGTCGACGGCGGCTGGGGCGTCACCGCGAGCCCGCACCGGGTGGACGCGCCACGCGCCGCGGACCTCGACGCGTTCGTGCGCGGGGATCGGCGCCTGCCTGTGGTGCTCGTCGCGCCCGATGCGCACGGAACCGTGCTGGCCGACGTGGCGCGGTTCGCCGACGACCTCGTTGCGCTCGCGCACGTCGTCGTGCTGACCGATCCGACGGCAGTCGCGGCGCTGGATGCCGAGCTGGGGAGCGGTCGTGGCGCGACCGAAGGTGGCGTGCGACTCCTGTGGCCGTCGTGGCGGTCGTCCGACCCGCCCGGTCACCACCCGTCGTGGCGCGCCGAAGAGGTCTCGGGGCCCGACGGCCCACGTCCGCGCGTCGCGGAGATCCTCTCGGACCTCGTGCTCGGCGCGGCGACGTTGCGGGTGGAGGGCGATCCGCTCGTCGAGCTCCTGGCCCGCAGCCAGGACACGGTCGACCTGCAGGAGCGCCGCATCGAGCTCGAGAGCCTGCGCACCGCGGTGCTCGACGACCGGGCCGCGGCCGAAGAGCTGATCACCGAGTACCAGGCCGAGCTGCAGCCGGGCCGACGAGCAGGCCTACCTGCTCGAGGCGGACCTCGAGCGCGAGCGCGAGCTGCGGCTCCGGTTCGAGCAGGGCTACCTGACGTTGGCCACCGGTGGTGTCGATCCGGCGTGACGCTGCCGGCGACCGGCGCCGGCGCGACCGCGAACCTCGGCGAGGTCCTGCGCCGGGCCAAGACGCTGCGCCCGCACCTCGTGATCCTGCCGGAGGCCGAGCGCTCCGCGGCCGAATGGCGGTACGACCGCGTCGATCTGGTGGAGCTCGACCTCGCGCGGCTGGACTCCGTGGCCGCGGAGTGGGCGTCGGGCGCGCTGCGCGGCGACTTCGGGACCGCGTGCCGGAACCAGGGCCTCGACTGGGTCCGTGACGTCAGCGCGTCCGCGAAGCAGAAGTACGCCGAGGACTACCAGCGCTCGTACCTCGGCCGGGCGATCATGCTCGGCCCGCACTTCCGGCGCGACGGCCGTCAGCTCGTACGGGTCTACTGCTTCCTCGACGAGGAGGAGCGCCGGGTCGTGGTGGGCCACGTCGGGCGCCATCTGCGCGACCGGACCACGACGTGAGCGTCGCACGGCGCGCCTCGAGCTCGTCGACCGGGTCGCGGCCGGAACCCTGGAGGTGTCCGTCGCGCGGCGCGGCACGCGGCGGGAGGTCCAGTCCGGGGAGGGTCCGGCCGAGGTGTCCCTATACTCAGCGCACCTCGGAGGGATGACTGAGCGGCCGAAAGTGCTCGCCTGCTAAGCGAGTAGGGGGTTTTAAGCCTCCTCGAGGGTTCAAATCCCTCTCCCTCCGCCAAATCGGAACCTCGCCGGCGCGACCCGGCGGGTAGGAGTAGGAATGTCCGCCGACGTCGAGATCACGCACGCGCTGTTGGAGCTGGGCGCCGCGACGCTCGGCGAGAGCGGCGCTCGGGCCATGCGGGCCCGGATCCGCGCGGCGTGGCCGGGTGCCCGGCTCGCGGCGCCCGCGTACCCCGTGCGCTGCACGCCGGGCGACAACCTCGGGATTCATGTTGCGGTCGCTCGGGCGCAGGCGGGCGACGCGCTCGTCGTGGACGTCGGCGACTTCCGCGAGCTCGGCTATTGGGGCGAGGTGCTCACCACCGGGGCGCAGGCCCACGGGTTGGCCGGGTTGGTGATCGACGGCGGGGTGCGCGACATCACCGAGATCCAGGCGCACGGCTTCCCCGTCTTCTCGACGATGATCGCGCTGCGCGGCGCGGGCAAGACGAAGGGCGGGACGGTGCAGGCCCCGATCCAGTGCGGTGGCGTCCTGGTCGAACGGGGGGACTGGGTCGTCGGCGACTCCGATGGCGTGGTGGTCGTGCCGGGAGCGACGATCGCCGACGTGATCAACGCGGGTCGCGTGCGCGCCGCGAAGGAAGCCGGCATGTTCCGCGCGCTGTGGGAAGGCAACACCACGCTCGAGCTCCTCGACCTCGACCCGTCACCGATCCAAGAGGGCGATGCTTCATGACCAAGGTGCTGATCGCGACCGACGGATCAGAGATCGCGCGGTTGACCGCAGCACGAGCCGGCGAGCTGCTCGGCCCCGTGGAATCGGTGATCGTGCTCTCGATCGTCACTGATCTGCCCGGCGACGACGCCGGTGGGATCGAAGGCTCGGCCCAGACTCCGGAGGATGCGGAGCGCATGCTCGAAGGGGAAGAGCGCGACGCGACCGCCGCGATCGACGATGTCATCGCGGTGCTCCCGGAGTCGTGGCGGCCGCTCGTGCACCGGCGCATCGAGGCGGGTGACGCCGGCCCGATGATCGTGTGGGTGGCCGAGCACGAGCACATCGACGTCATCGTCGTGGGCTCGCACGGCCACGGGGTGTTGAAGCGGCTCGTCATGGGGTCGGTGAGCCAGCACGTCGTGAACCACGCGCCCTGCCCCGTCCTCCTGGTCCGCGCCCCCGCCTCCTGACCCCCAACGCGGGACAGTCGGCGGTCCTTCGCCCGATCCCGAAAGACGCATCGAGACCCCCACCTCGGGGTACCGTTTGTCTTCACGCTCTGTCGAGTCCCCGCAGTGTGCCGCCACTGAGTGAGGACCGCCCATGGAGCGTTTCGAGTGCTTCTGTCCGGTGCATGGGGTCGTCGCGACGCGTCAGGACATGGGTGCGCGTCTCGATCCTTCGAAGTGCAACACGTGCCATCGACGGCTGCGGTTCGCGCCGGAGGGCGAAGTGACGCGGCAGTTCTGGGAGGGGCGCGCGACCGGTCTCTGCTAGCGGGCTGGGGTGACGAGGTTTGGGGGGTGCTCGCCGGCGAGGATCGCGACGACGGCGGTGCTCGCGACCTGCGCCATGCGGGTCCGGGTCGCGGTGGTGGCGCTCCCGATGTGGGGCAGCAGGACGGTGCGCGGCGCGGCGAGCAGGCGCGGGTGCACCTCGGGCTCGCGCTCGAACACGTCGAGACCGGCGGCGAAGATCGTGCCCTGCTCGAGCGCGATCGCGAGCGCCTCCTCGTCGACGACGGGACCGCGCGCGGTGTTCACCAGCACGGCCGTCGACTGCATGAGTCCGAGCTCGCGGGGGCCGATGAGGTGACGGGTCGCGTCGGTGAGTGGGACGTGCAGGCTGACGACGTCCGACTCCGCGAGCATCCGATCCAGGTCGGGAGTCCAGCCCGGGAGCCCGGTGTCGGTCCGGGTGTGGTGCGCGACGCTCATGCCGAACCCCGTCGCGCGGCGCTCGACCGCCTGGCCGATGCGCCCGAAGCCGACGAGCCCGAGCGACGCGGCGTGGACGTCGCGACCGAGGTACTGGTTGATGCCCCACCCAGCCCACGAGCCGTCGCGCAGGTCGGCCTCGGCGTCGTGCGCGAGTCGGGACGCCGCGAGGATCAACAGGAACGCGAGGTCGGCGGTCGTCTCGTCGAGCACGCCCGGGGTGTTGCACACCGCGACGCCGAGCTCCGTGGCCGCGGCCACGTCGATGTTGTCGTAGCCGACCGCGACGTTCGCCACGACCCGGAGCCGTCCGCCGGTGACCCCGGCGGCCAGCACGTCGCGGTCGATCCGGTCGGTGAGCAGGCAGACGATCGCGTCGAACCGCCCCACTTCGCTGACGAGCTCCGCGTGCGTGTACGGGGCGTCGCCGTCGCGTTGGACGAGCTCGTGACCCGCGCCGCGAGAGGCTCCAACCCGCCGTCGGGCAGGCGGCGGGTGACGAGGATGCGGGCCACCGGCGCTAGTGGTCCGTGTAGTCCACGGGGCCGGAGCCCGCGACGCCCACCGCGAAGCAGAAGCAGTGGATCGGCGCGTGGTCGCTCACCGGCCGGAGGCTGTGCACCAGGTTCGGCGGGATGTGGACGAGGTCGCCCTGCACGATCTCGCGCTCCTCGCCGTCGATCATCATGATCCCGCGGCCCGCGGTGACGTAATAGAACTCGTGGGTCGGATGCGAGTGGGGATCGACGAGCCCGCCACCGGCGACCTCGAACTCGCTCACCAGCTCCAGGAACCCGCCGTCGGTGATGTCCTTCATCTCCCGCGGGTTCACGAGCCACCAGACCGGCACGGTGCCGTTGTGCTCGACGACCGGCGCCGTGTCCTCGATCGACCGCACGTCCATGGAGACCTCCGCTTCACGCCCTGCAGACCGGCTCGCTGCGGTGCGACCCGAGCGTATCTGACACGTGCGTCACGTCACCTCGGTCCGTTTGGCGCCGGTTTGCCGGTCGCTTACCCCTTGCTCGTGCGTCCCGGGTGGGGAGTCGGGTCCGGCTTATGCTGGCGGGCCGGTCAGGGCCGTTCGATCGAGGAGATGCAGAGAGTGGGAACGGTGCGGTCGATCGTTCTCGAGGCGAGTCCGCTCACGCCGGGGGCGTGGGAGCCCTTCGGTTGGATCCCGGTCGAGGACACCGACCCTCGGGACCAGACCTACACCTACGAGTTCCTCTGGAGCGACGTGCACGTGAACGTGATCAGCCACGCCTACGACGAGGTCGAGCACACTGACCGCGGTGCGTGCTGCGCGGTGATGTACCGCCACGACACGCACAACCAGACCCTCATGCCGCTCAACGTCGAGTCGGTGGTCGCCGTCGCGCCGGCCGCCGTGGACTTCTCCGACCCGGCGGATCTCGACGCGGTCCGGGTGTTCCGCCTCCAACCCCTCGACCGGCTGACCCTGAGCCGGGGCACGTGGCACTGGGGACCGTTCCCGCTGGGCCCCGAGGCGGTGCGGATGTTCAACGTCCAGGGCAAGCGCTACGCCGAGGACAACGCGATGGTCGATCTCGCCGCGCGGGCCGGCGCCGTGTTCGAGGTCGTCACCTGACCCGCCACCTGCACCGCCGGGCCGCGGTTCTCATGGTCGGGATGAGCGCGCTCCTGATCGTCGCCGTGTGGGCGACGCCCGCGGGCGCGAGCGTCACGGTGCTCGCGACCCAGAGTCGGGCACGCGCTGTCGCTCGTCGAGGCGATCCTCTTCGGTCTGGTCGAGGGCTTCACCGAGTTCCTCCCGATCAGCTCCACCGGACACCTGCTCGTGCTCGCGCGCATCCTCGACGTCGGCCAGCACGGGCACTCGGTGGACGCGGTCAAGTCCTACGAGATCGCGATCCAAGCCGGCGCGATCCTCGCCGTCGCCGGCCTGTACCGCCACCGCTTCGTCACGATGATCGAGGGTGCGACGGGCCGGAGCGTGGAAGGGCGCCGGGTCCTCATCGCCGTCGCCATCGCGTTCGTCCCCGCCGCGGTCGTCGGCGTGCTCCTCGAGAGCAAGATCAAGGACGTCCTCTTCGGCGTCGGCCCGGTGATCGGCGCCTGGGTGGTCGGCGGCCTCCTCATCCTGGTGTTGACGCGCATGGGCGTCCTGGCGCCGCGCGGGGGCCGGGTGCTCGAGCACCTGACGCCCCGTGACGGTCTGATCATCGGGCTCGCGCAGGTGGTCTCGCTGTGGCCCGGGACGAGCCGCAGCCTGGTGACGATCGTCGCCGCGCTGCTGCTCGGCTACTCGATGGCCGCGGCGGTGGAGTTCAGCTTCCTGCTCGGCTTCGTGACCCTCGGGGCCGCGACGGCCTACCAGGTGCTGAAGGACGGCCAGCTGATGTACGACGCGTTCGGGCTGTGGATCCCGCTCGTGGGGTTGGTCACGGCGTTCATCGGCGCCGCGGTGTCGATCAAGTGGATGGTCGGCTACCTGCAACGCCACGATCTCGCGATCTTCGGGTGGTACCGGATCGCGCTCGCGGCAATTGTCACGGCCTTGCTGCTCAGCAACACGATCTGACCCCCTGGTGGGGGAAAACGTGCCCGGTAGGGTGCGGCGCGTGAGGGACCGGGCGGACTCGCTGCGCAAGCTCGTGGTCGTCGTCGTGGCGACGGCGGCGATGTCGTTGGCCCTGCCCGGCTTCGCCGCACCCGCGGGTGCCGACCCCGACCCGCTCGCGTCCCTGCCCGCGAACGCGCCCTGGCTGGAGACGCTCAACGCGTGGAGGGCGGAGTCCCACGTCGATCCCGTGACCGAGAACACCACCTGGTCGGACGGTGACGCCAAGCACTCGAAGTACATCGTGGAGACCGGCGACTTCGGTCACGACGAGGACAACGGTGGGCCGTTCGCGACTCCCGAAGGCACGTTGGCCGGCGCCAACGGCAACGTCGCGGCGTCGAGCGACGCGACGAAGTCCGACCGCGCCTTCATCGAGCAGTGGATCACCGCGCCGTTCCACGCGGCCGGGATGCTCGACGCGCAGCTCGCGACGACCGGCTTCGGCTCGTACCGTCGCGCCGGCGCGACGCCGTGGCCCGCCGCGGCGACGCTCGACGTGATCCGGGGCCGTACCGGCACCGCGCCGACGCTCGCGACGACCTTCCCCGGCTACAACTCGGTGCTGCCGGTGGGCCAGCAGGAGTACCACGGCGGCGAGTCGCCGGACCCGCTCTCGGGGTGCGACGGCTACAACGACGGTGGGCTGATCAGCACGGGGGTACCGCTGTTCGCGCTCCTGCCGCAGGCGCCGACGGCGGGTGACCTGAGCGCGAGCCTCACGCGCGACGGCGGCATCCCGGTCACGTCGTGCGCGTACGACGAGACGAGCTATGCGAACGCGGATGCGCCGTCCCAGACGCTCGGCCGCGCGGTGCTCGCGGGGCGCCACCAGGTGATCGTGGTGCCCAAGCAGCCGTTGCACCCGGGCTCCGTGTACCACGTGTCCATCTCGGAGACCTACAGCGGTGCGATGACCCCGATCATCACCGCGTGGACGTTCACCGCCGAGTCGCTGCCCGCGGTGTCGATCGGCAACGCGGCGATCGTCGAAGGCCAGTCGGGTTCGCGGTCGGTGCGGCTGACCGCGTCGCTGTCGCGCCCGTCGCTCACCCCCGTGACCGTGCACTACGCGACCGCGGACGGCACCGCGACCGCGGGCTCGGACTACACGTCGAAGTCCGGGACGATCACGTTCGCGGCCGGCGCGACCTCGGCCGCGGTGTCGGTCACGGTGAAGGGTGACCGGGTCCCGGAGGCGAACGAGGCCTTCACCGTCGGTCTCTCGAGCCCGCAGGGTGCGACCCTGCATCGAGCGAAGGGCACGGTCTCGGTGATGACCGACGACCGGGCCGGGAGCCCGACCACGGGCGTCCGGCTGTCCGTCGGCGCGGCGTCGGTCGTCGAAGGCAACGTGGGCGCCCGCTCGCTGCGGTTCACGGTCGCGCTGTCCACGCCGTCGACGACCGCGGTCCAGCTCCACTACGCGACGACGCCGGGCACCGCCACCGCGGGCGACTTCAGCGCCGCATCCGGGAACGTGACCATCCCCGCCGGAGCGACGACCGCGGTGGTCTCGGTCCGGGTGAAGGCGGACACGGTCGCCGAGCCGACGGAGCAGTTCACCCTGACGTTGAGCGCACCGGTCGGAGCCACGATCGACCGCGCGACGGCGCTGGGGTCGATCCTTGACGACGACTGATCTCGGGCCTGCCGATCTCGGGCATGATCGCGAGGTGAGCTTCGACCTGCAGGCACCGGTCCGGGTCCCGACCGCGCGCTACATCGCGCCGGAGTGGGCGACGCTCGAGGAGCAGCGGCTCTGGCCCCACGTCTGGCAGCTCGCGTGCTCGGCGGACCATGTGGCTGCGCCGGGCGACTTCTTCGAGCACCGGATCGGCCGCTTGTCGGTGCTGATCGTGCGGGGCGACGACGGTGAGCTGCGCGCGTTCCAGAACGTCTGCCGCCACCGTGGGAACCCGCTCTGCGAGGGGTCCGGCGGTGGGCTCACCGAGCTCCGGTGCGGGTTCCATCGCTGGGCGTGGGACCTCAAGGGCGAGCTGCGGGAGGTGCCGTCGCGCAAGACGTTCGGCGCGATGCGCAACGAGGACGTTCCGCTGTTCGCCGCGTCGGTCGACACGTGGGGACCCTTGGTCTTCGTGCATCTCGACCCCGACGCTGCGCCGCTCGCGGACTACCTCGAGGGCGTTCCCGAGGACATCGCGTGGGCCGGCCTCGACGACTTCCGGTGCACCACGTTCGTCGAGGTCCCCGTCGTCGCGAACTGGAAGGCCGCGGTCGACGGGTTCAGCGAGACGTACCACCTGCAGGGCCTGCACCGCGAGATGCTCGCGGTCGTCGACGACGTCGACACGCCGCAGCGACTCTGGGACAGGCACGGCAAGTCGATGCAGCGCTACGGCGTCCCGAGCCCGCGGCTCGGCGCCGGCGTCACCGACCAACAGGTCTGGGACGCGTTCATCCTGGTGATGGGCACCCGCGTCGGCGTCCCGACCGACTCGGACCCGGGCCCCGCGCCGGACGTGCCCGAAGGGTCGACCCTGGCCTCCGTCATCGCCGAGCGCGTGCGCGCGTACCAGGCCGGGCTGGGAGTGGATCTCAGCGGCTTCTCGGACGACGAGATCATGAACATCCAGCAGTACAACCTGTTCCCCAACATGACGCTGCTCGTGTACGCGGACCTCGTCCAGGTGCTGCGGGCCCGGCCGGGCGCCACGCCCGACGACGCGCTCCTCGACGGCTTCTTCTTCGAGCGTCACGCCGCGGACGACGCCACCCCGCGCACGAAGCCGATGGACGTGCGGCTCGCGCCCGAGGAGGCCGACTTCGGGCTGGTCCTCAACCAGGACTTCGCGTTGCTGCAACGCGCCCAGCGGGGGCTGCACCAACCCGGGCTGACCCACCTCATGCTCTCGAGCGAGGAGTGCCGGGTCATCAACTTCCACCGCAACCTGGATCGCACGATCGGCGCGACCGAGGTCTGACGGGCCGCAGCGGACCGGCTCCGGCCGGTGTCGCTACATCCGGCCGGTGTCGCTACATCCGGCCGGCGGCGATGACCCGGCGCAGGAACTCGGCGGTGCGGGGGTTCGTCGGTGCGGTGAAGATCTGCTCGGGAGGACCTTCTTCGGCGATGACCCCGGCGTCGAGGAAGCAGACGCGGTGGGCCACCTCGCGGGCGAAGCTCATCTCGTGGGTGGCGATGAGCATCGTCATGCCGCCCTCGGCGAGCTCGCGCACGATCTCCAACACTTCGGCTACGAGCTCAGGGTCGAGCGCGGCGGTGATCTCGTCGAGCAGCATCAGGCTCGGCTGCATCGCCAGCGCGCGCACGATCGCGACGCGCTGCTGCTGCCCGCCCGAGAGCTTGTCGGGATACGAATCGCGGTTCTCCCACATGCCGATGCGCGTGAGCAACGGCTCCGCCCGCTGGAGGGCCTCGGCCTTGGAAAGTCCGAGCACCTTGCGCGGCGCGAGCGTCACGTTGTCGAGCACGGTCATGTGCGGGAACAGGTTGTAGGACTGGAACACGATGCCGACGTGGCGTCGGAGCACGTTCAGCGCGGCGTCGTGCTGGATGACGAGCCGCCCGTCGACCCGCACCTCACCCTTTTGGATGGGCTCGAGGCCGTTGATGCAGCGCAACAGCGTGGACTTGCCCGAGCCGGACGCCCCGATCAGGCAGACGACCTCGTGCTCGGCGACCTCGAGGTCGATGCCCTTCAGCACGACGTGGTCGCCGAAGCGCTTCTCGACGTCGTGGAGCTCCACGAACGGCCGCCCCGTCTCCGCCCCGCTCACCCGTTCGCCCGCATTCGTCGTTGGTCGCGCTCGACGAGCCAGTCGGTGAAGCGGGTGAGCGGGATGGTGATCACCACGAAGCAGATGCCGAGCCCGACGACCGAAGACAGGTTGAAGTAGTTGCCCGCGTAGATCTTGGCCTCGTTGAACCCTTCGAGCGCGCCGATGACCGAGACGAGCGCGGTGTCCTTCTGCAGGCCGATGAAGTCGTTGAGCAGCGGCGGGACGACCCGGCGCACCGCCTGGGGGACGACGACGTTGCGCATCGTCTCGCCGTGTGAGAGCCCGAGCGAGCGCGCCGCCGCGGTCTGGCTCCAGTGGATGCTCTCGATGCCGGAGCGGAACACCTCGGCGACGTACGCGCCGTAGACGAGGGTGAGGGAGATGACGCCGAGCTGGAACAGCGAGATCTGCTCGCTGCCGAACAGGAAGGCGTTCACCGGGTTGTGGTTGAAGAGGTCCGGCGAGGGCCTGCGGGAGCCCGAAGCCGACGAGGTAGATCGTCACGATCGCGGGCAGCCCGCGGAAGAGGTCGACGTACCCGATTGCGAACCAGCGCAAAGGCGTCGCGGCGCGACCGGGCGTGGTCCGCATGAGCGCGAGGGCGAGGCCCCAGAAGAGGACGAGGACCTCGGCGACGACGAAGATCTGGACGTTGAGCCAGAACCCCTTGATCACGAGGTGGAAGCTGCCCGTGATGTGGTGCCAGTTGAAGAGGCTCTGCTGGACGTCGGCGAGGCCGTCCTGGGTCAGGTACCAGAACAGGAACAGCGCGCCGATGACCCCGAGGTAGACCCCGAGGTTCGCGGCCTTGCGCACCGTCGCGACGTGCTCGAGCTCGTCGGCGAGCTCGCCGGACTCCGCGAGCCGCCGCTCCGCACGCCGGCACATCACCAACGCGACCAGCGCGGGGATCAGCGTCAGCGTGAGGCAGCTGACGATCGACAGGACGAAGGCGATGCTGAGCGAACGCGACGCGTCGGAGCGCTTGACCTCCTCGACGGGTGCGTTCGCGACGGTCACGACGTCCGTACCTCGACCGCGGTCAGGTCACTGATCGTGATGCTACGGCTGGAGGTACGGGATCTTGGTGGGGTCACCCTTGAACACGGGCACGAGGTACTGCTCGTTCAGCTGGTTGAGCGTGCCGTCCGACTTCATCTGGGCGATGTACTTGTCCATGAAGCCGAGGTTCTTGGTGCCGCTCTGGAGGATGCCGCCGTAGCTCTCACCGGTCTTGTACTGGGCGACGACCGCCAGCTTGCCGTTCGACGCGGCCGCCTGGCCGAGCACGATCGCGGTGTCGAGCATGACGGCCTGCACCTGACCGGCCTCGAGGGCCGTGAACATCGACGGGGTGTCCTGGAACACGCTCGGCTCGCTGTCGGGCTTGACCTTGTCGTTCAGGAAGGTCTGGCCGGTGGTCGAGCCCTGCACGCCCCACTTGAGCTTCTTGGCGTCAGCCTCGGTCTTGACCGTCGTGCCGGTCTTGACCAGGACCCCCTGGTCCGAGCTGAAGTACGGCGAGGTGAAGCAGACGACCTTGGCCCGGTCCGCGGTGATCGTGACCTGCGAGAGGGCGACGTCGTAGTTGCTCGTCTGGCCCGCCACCAGGGCGTCGAAGGAGACGTTCTTCACGACGACGTTCTTGAGCCCGGCCTGCTTCGCCATGTCCTTGGCCATGCCGTACTCGTAGCCGCCGGTGATCGAGCCCGGGTCGTCGCCGTTCCAGAAGCCGGGCGCCGGCAGGCTCGTGGCCACCGTGAGGGTGTCCGCCGTCACCGGGGTGAACTTCCCGGAGGTGGACTTCGAGCACGTCGGGCCCGACGAGGACTTGCCGCCCGAGCTGCTGCTGCTACTGCTGCTCCCACACGCGGTGAGCGCCACCGCGAGTCCGATGACGGCAACGGGAGCGAAGAGCTTGCGCACGGGCAGATTCCTTGTTCGGGGGCGAGGCGGACCGGACCCTACCGTCGGGTAACGGGGGAGGGAAGGCTTCCGCCTGTTACGAGTCTGTGTCGTGTCCGGTCGCGCCAGGTCTGGGCGTTCGCGCCGTCCCGTCGGGCGCGCAGCCATCGCTCGGGCTCCCGAAGAGGCGAGGTCCTAGACTGCGAGTTCGCCATCCCGCGCTCGTAGCTCAACGGATAGAGCATCTGACTACGGATCAGAAGGTTGGGGGTTCGAATCCCTCCGAGCACGCTGACAGGATTACCGCGGGGTCTTCGTCGCTCGCTGAGCGCCGCCAGGATTGTTGACGACGCGGTGGGCCGGTAGCGGTTCGTCAACGGGAGGACCGTGTGACAGCGGGAGATGACCTGCTCGCCGAGATCGAGCGCGATCTTGGGTCCGGAGCTCCGATCGCCGACCGGACGGGAGCGACAGCATGAGTGCGAGGAGGGTCGTGGCCGACCGCAGCTCCGGGGAGGACGTGCTCGTGATCATCCCCACCTGGAACGAGGATCAGACCGTCGGCGACGTCGTCGACGAGGTGCGGTCGCACGGCTATGCAGCGCTCGTGGTGGACGACGGCTCGACCGACCGCAGCGCTGAGGTCGCCGAAGGGGCGGGTGCCATCGTGTTGCGACTGCCGGTGAACCTCGGGGTTGGCGGCGCGCTGCGCTGCGGCTTCCGGTTCGCGGTCGCCGAGGGGTACACGACCGTGGTCCAGTGCGATGCGGATGGTCAGCACGATCCCGCCGAGATCACGCGTCTCATCGAGGTGATGCAAGCGAACGACGTCGACCTCGTCGTGGGCTCGCGATTCGCGAATTCGCCTGACTACCCTCACATCGGGTTCGCCGCGCCGGTGGGCGATGCGCCGGTTCGCCCGAATCGCTACTCGGCACACCGGCACGGGCATCACCGATGCCAGCTCCGGCTTCCGCGCCATCGGGGGCCACTTGCTCGGTTCGTTCGCCGCGAGCTATCCGAGTGAGTACCTCGGTGACACGATCGAGTCGCTCGTTCGAGCGGGACGCGAGGGATACCGCGTGATGGAGGTGGACGTACGGATGCGGCCGCGTGCCGCCGGCGTCTCGACCGCTTCGTCGCTTGCTTCGGTGTGGTACCTCGTGCGCGTCGTCGCCGCGCTCTGGCTCGCCCGGTTCCGCCCGACGGGTCGTCATGTCGTGCAGATGACCCTCTGGGAGCGTGGCCTGTCATGACTGGTCGTCCCGAGTGAACACCGACGTCGTGTTCCAGTCGGCGCTCGTAGCCCTGGGCGGGCTCGGGATGTTCGCGGTCGTCTTCGCGCTCTCCCACCGTCAGCTGCTCTCGCTTCGCTACGCACTCGGTTGGATGAGCGTGTCGGCGGTTCTGGTCATCGCCGCGATCGTCCTCGTCCTGTTCGGGGGCATCTCCGAATCGCTGCCGATCTCTCCGACGGGGCTGCTCGCCGCGATCGGGCTCGCGTTCGTGCTCGCCATCACGATGCAGCTCTCCATCTCCCTGTCCGGTCACCAGGATGCGATCCGTCAGCTGAGCGAGGCGAACGCGCTGCTCGAGGAGCGTCTGGCTCGCCTCGAGCGTGAGATCAACGTCCAGACTCGTGACCGCTCAGTACCTGACCCGTGAACGATGCCGCCGGTGCAGCAGCCTCTGTCGCGAGGCAGGTTGCAGCCTCCGGTTCGGTCCAGATGTCGTCCGCCCCCGGACCGACGAGCCAGACGGCGAACGCCACGACGACAACGGCGAAGCCCAGCACGAGCCAGAGCGCGGCGACCGGTGGAGACCACGCCGGATGGTTCCAGAACATGATCCCGCCGTCGTAGCCGACGCTGTAGCGGCGGAGCGCCTGGGTGAAGTCGGTGATCTGACCCAGCGCGAGCAATCCGACGCCGATGATCGGGAGTCGGGCTGGAAGCGCGAAGCGTGCGGGCGACCGTGCCGCGACCGCGGCCGCGAGGATGGGTACGCCCACCGCGAGTGGAAGCGTGTAGCGGCCCTGCCAGAAGAACCCGTTCGAGCGTGCCTCGCTGAGCTCGGCCACGATCGGCACGAGAACCGTCAGCACGATCACCCCGGTGAGCACGAGGAGCTCGCGCCGCGTCGCGAGCGCGAGACCCAGCACGACGACGACTCCGAGGACGAGGGTCCAGATCACGGTGACACCGAACGGCGAGGGAGTGTCGAGCCAACCGAAGGTGCCGACCATGCTTCGGTACAGGCTTCCGCCATTGCCGACGGTCTGGCGCTGGATCAGATAGTTCGACAGCGCTCTGGCGCTCGTGTTCTCGGCGGAGGCAAGGGGATTCGCGAAGACGGTCCACGCGGCCTGCGCGGCCACGGACAACGCAACGACCGCGGCACCGATCTGGGCGGCTCGCCGGCGAGCGATGACGCGGATCCCCGACCAGCCGGCGAGCGTCCCGCCGCTGCCGATGATTGCGAGCACCCACAGCGGTGAGATGGTGCGGGTCAGAGCCAGGATCGCCAGTGCGACGCTGGCCCGGATCACCAGCCGCGTCTCGACGGCGCCGCTTGCTGCTTCGGAAGCGATTGCGACCGCGGTGATCCAGGCGGCGATCGCCGCGGCGATCTCGACCGCGTTGGGGTTCACGGTGCCGTCGAGGAACAGCACCATCGGCGTGACCGCGACCGCCACGCCGAGCGCCACGAGCCTCGGTCGCGGGAAGCGGTCGAGTGTCACGATCGCGGAGGCGAGCAGCGCAGCCGCGATCAGGACGCTCACGAGTCGCATGAGGTAGATGCTGAGGCTCCCGCCGAAGACACGGGACGGCAGTCCGACGGCGACGTAGTACACGGGCGGGTAGTTGCCCGCGCTCGTCGCGACACCGCGCGGTACCTCCCGGGTTCCCGAGGTCGAGGCAATTGGCGGGGACCTCGCGCTTGAACGCAAAGCAGCCGACACCGTCGGCGCGAGCGAACACGGCTGGAACCCGATAGATCACCGAGCCGTTCCGCACACCGACCACGCCGTGCGTCTCGTCGCCCTTGAGCTTGCCTTCAGCCGCCGCGGCGGCGCGGGTGGCGTGCGCCGGTTCGTCGGGAGATCCGAAGAGCGGTGTTGCGAGCGCCCAGAGGCCGCTCAGGGCGGCGCACAGCAGGAACGCGACCCACCAGCGCCGCCGCGTTGTCGCGCGCCCCCAGGCCAGCACCGACTGCGACGGCATCGGGGTCGGAGTGTAGGTGACCCGAGGTTCAGATACGGCTCAGTCGTGGATTGCGTTCCGAAAAGGGTCAGGAGCGAGGCGTCCGCTCAGGTGTCGAAGCGGTCGAGCAGCGGTTCCGCCAGCTCACCGAACCGGCGGATGATCGGCGTGGGCTCACCGTTCGCGCACCACCAGAGCTTGAACATCTCGGCGGTCGCTTCGAGGGGCGCGGTCGCGCCGTAGGGAGACACCTCGTCGACCAGGCGGGCGTGCGCGGCCTTCCAGGCGTCGGGTGAGCGCGGGCGCATGCCGTTCACTGCCTGCTCGAGCGTCTCGACGCCGAGCGCTTCGCCGAGCCGGCGCCGGAGGTCGATGCCGTCCATGCTGCGGCGCGCTTCGATCGCGCCTTCCATCTGGTGCCAGATCTCGTGCGCAGTCGTCCCGTCGATCTGGTTGAACGGCGCGGGAACTCCCGCGGAGCCGCCGCCCGAACGCGCCGCTCGGAGCTGCTCCATCATCGTCAGGCCCTCGAGCGACGCGAAGCTCGCGTTCATGTGGATCAGGCCGATGCTCCGATCGGCCGAGCCCTGTGTGCTGTCCGTGGAGCAGCTGGAAGTCCGCGTGGGTCGAAGGAGATGCGGCGGGCGGTGGCGGCGACGGGGCCGAAGCGGCGACGGATCGCGATCGTCGTGTCGATGCAGCGCGGCGACGCTCTCGACCAGCAGATCACTGCGTCGGGGAACCGAGAACCGGGTCGGCGGCGCGACGTCGTCCGGTGCGGCGAGGAGGTTGAACGTCTTCGACACCCCGGAGACCGCCCGGCGGAGGAAGGCCCGGGCTGCGCCGGCGTCCGCCTCGACCCCGACCGCGATCCCCGGGAGCAGCTGTTGCACCGCGTCACGCACGCCTGCGGGATCGTCGGTCCAGCTCGGAACGCCGGTCGGGCCGGGGGCGAGCGGGCCCCGCAGCGACCCGGTGAACCCGTGGCGTCGAGCGACGTCGCGCACCAGCGGATCGCTCGTGACGAGCTCGAGCCCGTTCCCGCCGTTCGAAGCGGCGCGTGCGGTCACGGCGTCGAGCAGGTCGCGGAGCTCGGCCGGATCGATCGGCGCCTGCCGGCGCACCAACGTGACGCTCGTTCCCGTGGGGCTCGCCTGCTCGACGAGCTCCGCGATGAGCCGCTCGCCCCGGCCGGCCTCGAGCAACCCGTCGGGACCACTGCGGAGCTCCACGGGTTCCGGCGGGTTCACCCGCCCATGATGCCTGGGCCCCGGAGGTCCTCGCGCGCGGTGCCCCATCGGACTCGTGCAGCTACCGGGTGTGCTGCTGGAACGCATCGTCCGCTCGATGGGTCAGCCGACAGGGAGCTAGTGGATCGAGACCGTCTGCGTCGCGGTCGCCTCGTCGAGCTGGTCGACGAGTGCGGTCACCGTGACCTGCCAGCTGCCGGCGAACGGGATCTGGAACCCCTGGGTCAGGTCGTGACCGGGCGCGGCCCGGATGAGCGGCACCTTGAGCGGACCGACGTCGTGATCCTTGTTGGTGAGCTCCATGGACATCTGCAGCGGATCGGAGATGCCACCGCGGGGGTTGACCGTGTAGAGGTGGATCTCGTTCGGCCCGGCCCGAGCCGGATCGATGTCCACCTGGAACCAGATCTTCGCGGTCTTCATCGTGATGTTCACCGGCCCCGTCGACGTCTCGTAGCCGGGTTGGGCATCGACGAGCAACGACGTCGCGATGAGCACCACGACGAGCACGATCACTTCGAAGCCGGCCGTGCGCAGCAGCCGGCGCCGGGCCCAACGATCCGGAGTGTCGTCGGTCTCGGGCGGCTCGAGCACCGCGACGGCACGGGATCCGGCCGGGTCCGGTCCGCGGCGATGGGTGCCGGCTCGGATCCGTCCGCCGCGAATCCCTCGGTGATCTCGGCGCGGGCGTCCGTGGGCGCGCGGTACCAGATGCGCACGACGTCACGACTGAGCGCGGCCAGGATGATGACGAGCGTGAAGGCCCCGACCTTGACCAGCAGGATCTGCCCGTAGGTGCTCGACGTGAGCGCGTGAAGCGTGCCGACCTGACGGATCGACTGGAACACGCCGCTCACGACGATCGCGATCACGCTCACGGTGGCGAGCGTCGAGTAGCGGGGCACGATGCGGTCGAGCGCCGCGGCCGTCGCCTTCGGCAACGCGACCGCGATCAGCATCACGAGGCCACCGACCCACAGCGCGCCCGCGAGGAGGTGGATCAGGTCGGCCGGCAGCGCCAACAGCTTCCAGCGGCCGGTGACCGCATGGCCGGTGAAGCTCACGGTGAGGCACAGGCCGATCGCGAGCAACGCCGCGCACCACGACCACCACGACGGAAGGTCCCGGCGCGCCGCGTCCTGGTGCTTCCCGGTGCCCACCAGCCGCCGCAGCACCGGCAGAGCCGCGAGGAGCAACCCGACCCGCAGCGCGGCCATCTCGCCGTAGCGCGAGTGCCATGTGTCGCGCAGCACGTCGGGCTTGAGCAGGTCGCGCAGCGGGAACGCGGCCGCGTAGATGCCTTCGATCGCGAAGCCGGCCACCGCGACGACGAGGAGGGTCCACCACGCGGCCCACACGATCCGACGGGAGCGGCGCTGGCGGCGGCCGTCGGGCCAGACGAGCACGAAGAACGCGGCGCCGCCGATCAGGACGAGCAGCGACGAGAACTCGACGAAGCGCACCCCGCCGTACAGGACGCCGACCGTCTTGCTGCCGGCCTGCGAGGACAGCAGCCGGGTGGTCAGGGAGCTCACGTCGCGCTGGCCGGTGCCGACCCGGAACGTGAACGCACCCTCGACCGGGTGCGTGTCCGCGGAGATCACGCGCCACGTGACCACGTACGTGCCGTCCCCGAGCTTCGGCAGGCTCGCCTGCACCGTCGACCCGTCACCGCCCGGATGCTCGGGCGTGCCGGAGTCGATCAGCTTCCCGTGCTCGTCGTAGACGCGGACCGCGCCGAGCTTCACGCCGACCGACTCACCGAAGTGCATGCTGACCGAGCGTGGAGGCGACGCCACGGAGAACACGCTGCCGTTCGCCGGCTTCGTGCCCTCCAGCACCGCGTGGGCCCACGCGGGTGCGGCCGTCGTGACGAGCACGACGAGGCAGACCACCGGGACGAGCGCCACGCGGCGCAGGGATCTCACCGGGTCACATCAGCTCACGGTCTTCGGTCGCCGGACGAGCGCGACGATCGCCACGATGAGACCGAGCGCACCGACGCCGATGCCGATGTAGCCGATCGTCTTGGCGGAATCGACGTCACTGCTGGTGGCGATGTCCTTCGGCACGGTCGCGGCGGCGGAGCTCGCGTCGTTCTTGGCCGCGGTCAGCGTGAGGACGGGAGCCGGGTGCTCCGGCTCGGGGCCCCCCGTAGGGGTCAGCTCGATCCAGCGGACGACGCTGCCGTCGCTGTAGGTCTGCAGTGCCTTGAAGACCAGGCTGCTCGCGTCGTCCGGCAGCCCGACCGACACGTTGAACTCCTGGAACTGGCCCGGCTCGATCGCGCCACCGGACCAGACGATGCTCCCGACCGCTTCGGTCACCGTGCCGTTGTCGGTCTGGATGGGCTTCGCGACCTTGACCGTGTTCACCTTGGCCGTCCAGCCCGGCACTGGCTGGACGTCCGCGTCCGCGATCGGGTGATCGGTCGGGAAGGCAATCTCGATCTGCGTCGTGTTCAGGTTGTCCGTCTCGTTCGGCACGTTGAAGGTCAGCACCTGGTCCGTGCCCTTCACCGCCTCCGAGGGGGAGACCGTCACGTGCGCGAACGCCGGAGTCGCGATCCCCAACACCACGGCCACGATCCCGCCTGCCACCAATGCCCGCCGAAACACGATTGGCCCTCCTCCGGTCCGGTCCGCTGCCTGCGGTCCACCCCGTTGGTCGCTCCCACGGGCCGGAGAGTTCCCGGCGCTCCGGATCTCCGATCCGCGAAGGGTCGGGCTCAGTCCGGGTCGGGGGCGTCGTCGGGGACGGGCTGGAGATGCGGTTGCGACCGCTCCCGCGGTTCGGCGCGCGGGCGCTCGTACCGGGTCAGCAACCACATGATGACCAACCCGACGATCTCGAGGACGTGCGTCGTCTCACCCGCGATCGGGGTGTGGCCTGCGGTGACGTCGATCACCGCGGTCACCACGAGCCCGAGCGAGATCACCGCCGCGACGGGGAGGAGGCCCCCCACCCGGCGAGGCCGGAGCGCGGTGTAGATGAAGCCGACGGCGAGCGCGGCCATGAACACACCGAGGTGCCGGGAGGTGTGCTCGGTGGTCCCGGATCCCGGTGCGAAGAGGTCGGGCATCGCCTGCACGAACGCCAGCACGCCGACGATGCCGAGCGCGACGCGGAGGAACTTCGATTCCGCGCTGGTCGAACGGTCCGGCTCCAGGGCGCTGAGCACCCGCTCCGAGAATGCGGACGCAGGCGGGGCGACCGCGCGGACGGGGCGCGGCGTCAGGTCGGTGATCGCCTGCTCGTACGCCCGGCAGTCCGGGCACGTGGCCAGATGGTCGGCAAGCGCGTCGTGCCCCGAGACGGCCTCGCCGTCGGCCGAGCTCGAAATCGCCAGGCGCGCGGTCTCGCAGTCCACGGTCGCATTGTCCCACGCGATCGGCCGATGGGACACCGCGGTCTCGGGTCCCTCGCCGATGCCGTACCGGAATCGCGTCGCGCTAGCGTCACGATGTCGTGGATGAGCTGACGAGCTTGCTGCTGGACGCACGGGACGGCGATCGGCGGGCCTTTGCTGCCGCGATCCACCGGGCCGACGAACCCGTCCGTCGCTTCGTGAGCGCGTTGGTCGACCGAGAAGAAGTCGACGACACGGTCCAGGACACGTTCATCCGCGCTTGGCACACGCTCGCCCGGTACCGGGTCGAGGCGAGCGGGAAGACCTGGTTGCTCGCGATCGCCCGCCACGCGTGCGCGGACGTCGTGCGCACCCGGCGCCGCCGGCGCCGGCTGCTGGAACGGTACGGAGCCGCGCAGCGGGCGGAGCCGGAGCCCGGACCCGAGGAGACGTACGCGCTGATGGATCTCGTGCGCTCGCTCGACGGTGATCGCTCCGAGGCGTTCGCGCTCACCCAGCTGCTCGGGCTGTCGTATGCCGAGGCCGCGCAGGTGTGCGAGGTCCCGGTGGGCACGATCCGCTCGCGAGTCGCGCGGGCCCGCGACGATCTCGTGGCCCGCCACCGCGACGCGGCTTCCGGCTGAGCGGCGGCTCAGGAGGCGCCGCGCACCTTGCGGCCGCGGGTCTCCCAGCGGCGGGAGCCGAATCCGCTGAAGGCGTCCCGAACCCGGTCGGGGAGGCGGGTGACGACGTGGCCGGCGAGCTTGGCGTCGGGGCCGACGAGGTAGCGCGCCTTGGGCCGGTCCGCGGTCAACGCGTGCTCGATCGCCTCCGCGACCTTCGCCGGCGGCACGCCGTTGCTCCGGCCCTCGTCGACGAAGCCGCGCGACTGGTCGAGCAGCCACTGGTAGCGGGCGGTGCCGTCGACGTCGAGGGCCCGCTCGATGTCGTCGACCGAAGCGTCGGCCTTGTCCCAGATCGCGGTCGCGACCTCACCGGGCTCGATGAGCGCCACCCGGATCGGTGATCCCGAGCGTGCGAACTCCTGGCGCTGGGACTCGGCGAGCGCCTCGAGCGCGTGCTTCGACGCGCTGTACGGGCCGAGCCCGGAGGACGCGATCCGGCCGCCGATCGAACCGATGTGCACGATCCGGCCCCGCCCGGTGCGCAGCAGCGGCAGCGCGGCCAGCGTGAGCGCGATGACGCCGAAGAAGTTCACGTCGAACACCCAGCGCCACTCGTCCTCGGTCAGGTACTCGAACGGTCCGCCGACCCCGACGCCCGCGTTGTTCACCAGGCCCTGCAGCCCGTTCGATCCCACCTCGGTCGTGATCTCCGCGATCACCTGATCGATCTGGCCGCGGTTGCTGACGTCGAGCATCACGGGCCGCACGTCCCCCGTGACCTGCGCCTTCAGCCGGTCGCCGTCTTCCGCGCGGCGAACGCCGGCGAACACGCTGAAGCCGCGGCCCGCGAGCTGCTTCGCACACGCTTCGCCGATCCCGGTCGAGGTCCCGGTGATGAGCACGTTCGGCATGGCCTGCTCCCTGTTCCCGATGGCGCGGCCAGTCTGGCGCGGTTCGGGCGCCACCGCAGGTGGAGCAGTCATGAGAACCGATCAGTCGATGGGCGCCCCGTCACGGTCGACCCCACAGAGGGTGCGCCAGCCTCGTGGGACGTGACCGCGCCTGAACACGCCGGCGTCGAGCAGTGCTTCGAGGACGGGGCGAGTGACGGTCTTGCGCAGCTCGATGCGGCGCGGCAGGTGCTGGACTGCCATCCATGTCCGCCAGGTCGGGAGACCGACGGTCGCGTACACCCCGGGGTGCACGAACGCCTGCCAGAGCTGACTGATCATGAACGGCGCGGCGATGCGGATGCGCAGCCGTTCGACCCATCCCGCCCGTGACCACGCTTCGGGAAGCACGGTCCGGGCAAACGAGAGATGCCGGGTCTCCTCCATCCGGTGGTAGCGGTTCAACGCGGCGAGGAACGGATCCGTCTCCGGGTGCTCGGCGGCGAGCTTCTGGAGGTGGTCCGGGATCTCTTCTCCGGCCAGCACCATCACGAGCAGGAGTGCATCCGTCTTCGCGAGCGACCGCGTCAACCGGTTCAGGAGGAACTTCGCGATCGGTGTGTCGAACGGGTTCTTGGCGGTGGGCGCCAGGTCCTCGATCAAGCGCACGAACGCACGCGAGTGGCGCGCTTCCTCGCCGATCTCGTGGAGCATGTACGTGACCCGCGGATCGGACAGGTCGCTCGTCTCCGCGATCTGTCGCGCGAACCCCGCGGTGAGCACGGCCTCGAAGTGCACGCCCATCGTCAGCATCGCGGCGACCTCTTCGCGAGAGGCGCGCCCGCTGCTCGGGCGTCAGCTCGACGGGCCTGCCGTCGACGACGAGCCCGTGGAGGGTCAGGAGCTCGTCGGCGATGACCTGCCCGGCGCCGAGGGTTCCCCAGGGCAGGTAGGTGTCGGGTTCGATCGGGCGCCCACTCGACACCGCGTTCAGGCGGGCGATCCGCCGGTCCGGGTCGATGGGGCCGACCGTGGGCGCGTCGCCGGTTGGGTTCCGACCATGGTGGGAGCCTCCCCGTCAGGAATCAACAAGTCAAGAGATTTCATCACTTTGATGATTACCCCGCACGGTAGGCTCCGAAACGTGGCGGTAGCGGCGCAGGACGCCAACAGCACCAAGGGCGATCGCACCCGTCGGCTGCTGCTCGAGATCGCGGTCCGGCGGTTCGCACGCGACGGCTACCGGCGCACGTCGGTGTCGGACATCGCCCGCGAGGCCCACCTGAGCCCGGCGGCGGTCTACGCGTACTTCACCAACAAGGAAGCGCTCTTCCAGGCCGCGGTGGACCTCGATGCCGGAGGGCTCATCGACCGGGCCCGGGTCGCGATCGAGGGAACGCCCGTGCGCGATCGTGAGGCGGTCATCCTCGCCGAGCTCGCAGGTCACATCACCGAGCATCCCCTCGCGGCGCGCGTGCTGGCCGGCCAGGAGCCCGACGTGATCGACCGCGTGCTCGACCTTCCGTCGTTGCGCGAGTTCAACGTGCAGATCGCCGCCGACATCGCGGACGCGCAGGCCGCGGGCGAGGTGCGTACCGACGTCGACCCGGAGACGATGGCGAACGGCTTCGAAGCGATCGTCCTCACGCTGCTGATGGGGCTCCTGCAGGCCCGGGTGCCGATCGACTCGCGCTTGGCAGTCGGTGCGCTGAGCGTGCTCGACGCCGCGCTGCGCCCGCCCCGGTAGCACGACATGCCCGACCAGAGCTCCGAGATCGACTTCGACGTCCTGGCCGCGTGGATGGACGAACAGGGTCTGGCCCCCGGCCCGATCGAGTCGATCGAGACCCTCGTCGGCGGGACGCAGAACGTGCTCGTGCGCTTCGAGCGCGGCGGCTCTGTCGTTCGTGCTCCGGCGCGGCCCGTGGCACCTGCGGCCGAAGAGCAACGACATGATGCGCCGGGAGATGCGCGTGCTCGCCGCGCTCGCGGGCAGCGACGTCCCGCATCCTGCGTTGATCGCCGCGTGCCCGGACGAGTCGGTCCTCGGTGGTGGCGCCGCGTTCTACCTGATGGAGGCGATCGACGGCTTCAACCCGACCGTCGAGCTGCCCGAGCTGCACGCCAACGACGCGTCGGTGCGCCACGAGATGGGCTTGACCGCCGTCGATGCGGTAGCGGCGCTCGGCGCGGTCGACCACGACGCGGTCGGGCTCTCGGACCTCGGCCGGCCCGACGGCTTCCTCGAGCGCCAGGTGCCGCGCTGGCTCGCCGAGCTCGACTCCTACTCCCGCCACGAGGGGTATCCCGGCCCGGACATCCCCGGGCTCGACGAGGTCGCGGCCTGGCTCGATGCGCACCGACCCGAGAGCTTCACCCCGGGGATCTCCCACGGCGACTACCACCTTGCGAACCTGCTGTACCGCTACGACGGTCCCGGAGGTCGCGGCGATCGTCGACTGGGAGATGTGCACCGTCGGCGATCCGCTCCTGGACCTCGGCTGGCTCCTCGCGACGTGGCCGTCCGAGCGCGATCCCGGCATCGGCGGCGCGCTGGCCGCGCTCGGCGGGCTCCCGACGCGCGACGAGCTCGTCGCCCGGTACACCGAGCGGTCGACCCGTGACCTCTCGGCGGTCGCCTGGTACGAGGTCATGGCGAGCTTCAAGCTCGGCATCGTGCTCGAAGGCACGCACGCCCGCGCGTTCGCGGGCAAGGCCCCGGTCGAGGTCGGTGACCTGCTCCACGCCACGACGCTCGTGCTCTTCAGCCCGCGCGCTCGCCCGCATGAAGGATGCGTGACATGACCGTGCCCGCGGCCGTCCTCCTCGACGTCGGGGGCGTGTTCCTGCTCCCAGCGCACGACCGGATCGCCGGCGCGTTCCGCGCGCGCCGAGCTGACGGTGGCGGCCGGCGCGATCGACGACGCGCACTACCGGGCCGCGGTGGTGTTCACGACCGATCTCGACGTCGAGGCCGACTGGCCCGCAAGCTGGACGACCTACCTGCAGCGCTACATCGCCGCGTGCCGGGTGGGAGAAGCCGACAGCGAGGAGGCCCACCGTCACCTCGACAGCGAGTTCGCGGATGCCGGGCTCTGGCTGCGCGTCATCCCGGGTTGCCGGGAAGGGCTCCGCGCGCTCGCCGACGCCGGCGTGCGGCTGGGCGTGATCTCGAACGCGGACGGGATGGTCGCCGAGCGGCTCCGCGAGTTCGAGATCCTGCAGGTCGGGCCGGGCGTCGGGGTCGACGTCGAGTGCGTGATCGACTCCGGCAACGTCGGGGTGATGAAGCCGGATCCCCGCATCTTCACGATCGCGCTCGACGCGATGGGCGTCGCGGCCGAGGACGCCTGGTACGTCGGGGACATGCCCGCGATCGATGTCGTCGGCGCGCGCCGGGCCGGTCTCCGGCCCGTCCTCATGGACCCGCTGGGCCTGCACCACGACGCGGACTACGAACGGTGCGACTCGCTCTCCGATCTCGCCGCCCGCATCGTCGCCGGCTGAGTCGCCCACCAGGGTCGGCGACCCGCACGAACCGCATCTCACCGTCTTCTCATCGTTGCGGCCCGAGACTCCCGGGCCTAGGGTCGGCGCCGGTGGGCGTTTCGACGCTGCTCGCCAGATGAAGCTGGCATCACAGGAGGTGGGCCGAATGAAGGCATTGCGTCTGATGGTCGCGCTCGGCGGAGCGCTCGCACTCGTCGGACTCCAGGGCTCGGTCGCGGGCGCGACGAGCCCCCCGACGGCGCTGTACGTCTCCGCGACCCGCGGCAGCGACGCGAAGCCGTGCACGTTCTTCGCGCCGTGCCGGACGATCGGCCACGCGGTGTCGGTAGCCGCGCCGGGCGCGACGATCTCCGTTGCGCCGGGGACCTACGCCGAAAGCGTCACCGTGCCGAAGCGGCTCGACCTCCGAGGCTTCCGGGCCACTGTTGACGCCACGGGCGACGTGAACGGGATCTCGCTGGTCGGTGCCGGCGCCGCAGGTAGCTCGGTCTCGGGATTCACGATCGAGAACGCCCTCGGCGAAGGGCTCCTCGCCTTCCAGACGTCGCATGTGTCCATCGGGTGGAACGATCTCCACCACAACGACCTCGGGAGCGGCACCGACGTCACGACCGAGTGCCAGGACCAGGGTGAGGTGCCCGGTGACTGCGGCGAGGCGCTCCACCTGATGAGCGTCACCGACTCGAAGGTGATCGCGAACCACCTGTCGGACAACGTCGGCGGCATCCTCGTGACCGACGAGGTCGGGCCGAGCCACGGCAACCTCATCGCGTTCAACGCGTCCATCGACAACAACGAGGACTGCGGGATCACCCTGCCGTCGCACAACGCCAACGCGTTGGGGAACCCGACCGTCGGCGGTGTCTACGACAACACGGTGATCGCCAACCTGTCGTCGGGGAACGGCGGGGCCGGGGTCGGGATGTTCGCACCCTTCCCGGGCACGGCCTCCTACGACAACCGGGTGATCCTCAACACGCTGACCGGCAACGGTGAGGCGGGCATCGCGATCCATGCCCACGCTCCCGGCCAGGATGTCTCGGGCAACGTCATCATCGGCAACCGCGTGTCGGGCAACGGCATCGACCCCGACTCCGGCAGCGGCCACCCGACGGGCATCGCGCTCTTCAGTGCGGCGGTTCCGGTGAACGTGGTCGTCGCGGCGAACCAGGTCAGCAACGAGTACTGGGGCATCTACATCAACGGCCCGATCACCGCGCTCGGCCTCCAAGCGAACAGCTTCCACCTGGTGACGCACCCGATCGGTCCCTGACGAACCTCACTGCGTGCCGCCGATCGTGAAGGAGCCGGTCGCGTTGTGCTCTCGACGGCGCCGCTCGTCGAACACGCGGCGCGCCACCATGATCAGTGCTTCGGACACGATCGCGGGGGACATCTTCGACGTCCCGGCCGTGCGGTCACGGAACACGATCGGCACCTCGGTGACGAGTGCACCGACCTGGCACGCGCGGTGCGTCATCTCGATCTGGAACCCGTAGCCGGTGGCCGAGACCGAATCGAGGTCGATGGCCCGCAACAGGTCGGCGCGGTAGGCGCGGAAGCCGGAGGTGATGTCCTGCACCGAGCAGTGCAGGAGCGTGCGGGCGTACCAACCGCCCGCACGTGACAACAGCTCGCGGCGCTTCGGCCACCCCACGATGAGGCCACCATCGATGTAGCGGGACCCGATCGCGAGGTCGGCGCCCACGTTCAGCGCGTCGAGGAGCGCGGGAAGGTCCACCGGGTCGTGGGACAGATCCGCGTCCATCTCGACCAGTGTGTCGAAGCCCTCGGACAGCCCGGCCGCGAACCCGAAGCGGTACGACGGACCGAGGCCGCGCGGGCCGTGCCGGCGCACGATGCGGATCTGTCCGAGCGAGCCGGCGAGCGACTCGACCGCCTCGGGCGTTCCGTCGTCGCTGCCGTCGTCGACGACGAGCACGTGCGCATCGGGCACGACGCGGCGCACCCGGCCCAGCACGGTCGCGATGTTCTCGCGCTCGTTGAGGGTCGGGATCACGACCAGGGTGCGGTCGCGGGGCACCGGAGGGATCGGCGCGTCCGTGCGCATGTCGAGGTCGAACATCGGGGGCGTCCTTCGGGCAATTCGGGCTCCAGCCCGCGGATCCGGGCTCGAGGCTGTCAGAAACCGTCTGTGAGGACGGTGAGAGCGGTGACGTTCAGGCCCGCTCGACGAGCTTCAGTGCGAGCACCGGGCACGCAAACACGGCGCGTTTGGCGTGGTCGAGCAGGTAGTCCGGAATCGGGGTGGTGTTCAGGATCGGGAAGCCCCAATCGTCGAGGACGATCCCCTCCGGGAAGAGCTCGGCGCAGATGCCGTGCCCGTCACAGCGAATCGGGTCGAGCTGCAGGCGCTTCGTCATCGCCAGCCCAGCTCCCGTCCGGTTCCCGGGATGGGGAGCACGGGCTCGCGGTGGGTCGCGTGGCACTCGCCGCGCTGGTGGAGCTCGATCTCGTCGGAGAAGGTGACGAGCGCGCTGTGGAGGAACCGGACCGCACCATCAGGAAGCCGGCACGCCCCGCGCCCGAGGATCATGTTCGACCAACGGTCGAGGTCCGCGCGCATCTTCGGGGTCGTCTGGGCGCGCGCGATCTCCTGCATGCGATCGGAGATCGATCGGAGTCCGTGCACGCACGGCCCGCACTGGCCGGCCGTCTCGTCGGCCAGGTATCGCATGACGCACGCGGTCTCCACGAGACCACACGCCGACGTCGGCAGTGCGGTGACCACCCCGGCGCCGAGTGACGCACCGATGTCCCGCAGGCCGGTGTTCGAGAGCCGCCGGGCGGAGAGCACGTCGCGGCGCACCCACGTGCCGAAGTACCCGCCGAGCAGGTAGGCCGAAACCGGTTCGGTCTCGCCGCCGGCCGCCGCCACGAGGGACTCGAAGCGCGAACCGAGCGCGACCTCGTAGACCGCCGGTCGGGCCACCGCTCCGCCGAGGGTCAGCAACGCCGAGCCGGGTTCCTCGACCGAGCCCAGGCTCCGGAACCAGTCCGGCCCGTGGCGGCCGATCAGCGCGAGGTGGGCCAGCGTCTCGACGTTCTGGATGAGGGTCGGGCGCCCGTCGACACCGCGTTCGAACGGGCGGGGTGGGACGAGCGTCGGCTTCGCATCACCTCCGTTGAGCAGGTGGACGAGCGCGCTCTCCTCACCGGCGACGTAGCGGCCCGGGACCTCGACGACCCGGATCGGGATGTCATCCGCGCCGATCGCGACCCGCTCGGCGACCGCGAGCCGGACCGCGTGCAGCGCGAGTGGTCGTGTGCGTTCCACCGCGACGATCGCCTCGCGCGCGTCGAGCGCGGCTGCGGCCAGCATCAGCCCGTCGATGACGAGGTGGGGGTTGCCGATGAGCAGCGTCTCGTCCTTGGAGCTCGCGGGCTCGCCCTCGGATCCGTTGGCGACCACGACGCGCGGTCGCCGTCCGGCCGCGACCGCCGCGAGCTTCGTCGCGGTCGGAAAGCCCGCGCCGCCGCGGCCGTGCAGCCCGGCGCGCTCCGTCAGGTCGACGAGCCGGCGCGCGTCCATCAGGCGCATCGGACCGTGCAGCTCGCGGTGCTCGGCGAGGGTCAGCCCGTGACCGGGTCGGAGCCCGGTGAGCAGGCGAGGGAGGCTCTCCGGCCCGGGCGTGAAGGGCGGGTCCGCAGGTGGAGTCACGACCCTCGTCATCGGTTGCTCGCCGGACTCGACGAGTGCGCCAGGACGGTCTTCGGGGTTCCGGCGCGCGCCGCCCAGTTCGGGGCGAGGGGCCCGACGAGCAGCCATCCGCCCACGATGAGCGGCACCAGGATCGTTGCGACGAGCGCGCTGGCCCTCACCCGGGTGTGCTGCTCCCACTCCGCTCCGACCCGGAGCCACACCGCGACGACGACCGCGGCCGCGCAGCCGCCCTCGATCAGCAGTGCCCAACCCTGGCGAGTGTCGGTACCGGTCCCGAACGCGTGGATGAGCACGACGAGCCACGACGCGTACGCGGACCAGTGCAGGAAGCGCCAGACGCGGAAGCCGACCCGGTGCCGCAGCCAGCTCGTCACCGCGACCGCGAGCAGGAGGTCGAAGCCCAGCGCGCCCAGGCTCAGCCAGATCGGTCGGTACGGGGAGGTGAAGGGAATGACGGCCGCGATCCAACCGATCGGCGCGAACCCGTCGACGACGACGGTGCCGACGTGGATCGCGATGAGTGCGAGCACCAGCACCGTCACGTTCCGGTGCACGTACTCGACGACGAAGCGGGGGATCGACCGACTCTGCCACCGCAGCGACGTCATGATGCCGAGCACGACCGTCACGGTGAGCAGGATGAACGCGACGATCCCGGTCGCACGGGACAGGAACCACAGCGTCGACCCACCCACCACTGCGAAGCTCACGGTTCGATCTCCGAATCGGGCCAGCCGCCGACGTACACCACGTGACCGTCGTGACGGGTGAGCCGGGCCGGCAGCTCGCGCGCGTCGAGCCACTCGGGTGCGGCTTCGCCCAGGACGAGCGCGGCGGTGGACGCGATGTTGGCGTCGACACAGCTCCCGGCGGTCACGCAGACGGTGCGGTACGGACCGGTCACTGGCAGTCCGGTCGCGGGGTCGAGCAGGTGGTGGCGCGTCACGGTTCCCTGGTTCCACCGGCGCACGGTCACGCTGGAGGTCGCGAGCCCACCGGACGTCAGCGCGACCGTCTGACCGGGCGCGTCGAACCCCGCTGCGTGATCGTCGGTGACCCGGATGGGCCAGCCGTCGACGGGCGCGGCCCCAGCGAGCGCGATGTCGCCGCCGAGGCTGACCAGCACTCCGCACTCCAAGGCCGTCGCGACGTGTTGCGCCGCGCGATCCGCGGCGAACGCCTTCGCGGTCGCGCCGAGATCCAGCTGCACGCCGGCCGGCACCCGCACGGTGCCCCGCGCGTGATCCACGACGACGCACTTCCACCCGGGCACGCGCTCGGCGCGCAGCTCGAAGGCGGGCGCCGCTTCGCCGATCGTGCCGAAGTCGCGGTCGTACCCCAGGAGACGGAGCGCGCGCCCGATCGTTGGATCGACGCGCCCGTCCGTGACCTGCGCGGCGCGCAGGGCGATGTCGACCGCTTCGATCAGCAGCGGGTCGACCGCTACGGGTTGTCCGCTCTCGTCGTTGACCCGGCTGAGGTCGGAGTCGGCGCGGAAGCGGCTGCACGCCTGCTCCACCAGCTCGAGCTCGTCCGCCATCAGCGCGAGTGCTTCGTCCTCGCCGGCGCCGAGGACGACGATGCGCGCGGTCGTTCCCAAGGCTCGGGTCTGCGCCGCGCTGAGGACCTCGCTCATGATCCGCCCGAGCTCGCCGCGGGCTGCTGGTACGAGGGGGCCGGCGCGGTGTCGGGCGCCTGCAGGTCATCGCCGGAGAACCCGGGATCGGTGGCGCTCGGGCTCGTGACGCTCGACCCCGACCCCGACGAGGCGGCGGGCTGGCGGACCGCCGGGGTGGCGGCCGCATCGTGCACGCTGCGCGCCTCCCAGACCGTGATGAAGCCGGTCAGGACGGCAGCAGCCCCGGCGATCCACTTCGTCGCGGTGCTGACCTGGCGCAGCCCGGCGTCCCGGGTGGTGCGGCTCTTCCTCATCGGTGAAACCCGCTTGTGGTCGAGTGCGCGACCGAGTCGTCGCAGCACAGTTCCCAGGGTCGCAGCGACTCCTGTGACCCGCGTGAGAACGCCGCCTCGGTATTGCAAGAACTTGGCAAAGATCCGGCCAATACCCGCACGAAGGCCCGGATCGACGGTCGTGATTGACTCTGGGGATGACCAGCGCGGCCGACGGGAACCCGGCCACCTCGGGCCCGGACGGGGTTTCGACCATCCCGGTCGCGCACACCCCTCCGGGTGGCTACGGCGACGAGCTCCCCGCCCCGATCCTGGCGGGGTGCGCCGAACCGCTGGTGCCCGGAGCGCCGGACCTTCGAGGTCTGTGGAAGACCGTCGCGGTCGAGATCGACGGCCGGCCCGCGCCGGCCGGGCACCGCGCGCTCGAGCACGTCGAGCGCATCGAGCAGTGCGGCGATCGCCTCGTCGTGACGGCCGGTGGCGTGATCCACGACATGCGGTGCGACGGCACAGAGGCGAACGGGGTCCACGACGTGGCCGAGCTCGACTTCACCACCCCGATCACGGTGGTCGCGACCTACGAGGACGGGGTGCACACGCTCCGGCCCGTTGGTCTGCCGGGGGTCGAGGTGACCCGGGCGCTCGACGGTGACGAGATGGTCTGGTCGTATCTCGGCCGCTTCGTGTCGCGGCTGCGCCGCATCGGTGGCCCGAACGACTCGCCGCCCCGCGCCTGATCGAGCGCTACAACGTCAGGCCGGCCGCAAGGGCCGCGCCCAGATCCCAGCAGGCGTCGAGATCGGCGCGGCGTCGGTTCTCCGATCACCCGGACCGGCTTCGCGGCGAGGCGCCATTGCAGGCCGGTCGTGATCGACTTCGACGGCCCGCTCGGCCCCGGTCGTGTCGCTGTTGCCGTGCACGTAGACGCCGTAGGGACGCCCGATCGTCTCCTCGATGCACGGGTAGTAGATCTCGTCGAAGAAGTGCTTGAGCGCGCCGGAGATGTACCCGAGGTTGGCGGGCGTGCCGAGCAGGTAGGCGTCAGCGTCGAGCGCGTCGGTCGCGGTGCGCGTGCAGCGCGGCGCGCACGACGACGTCGACGCCCTCGATCGCGTCGTCGGTGGCGCCGGCCTTCGCGGCCTCGAGCATCGAGTGGACCGACGGCGACGGGGTGTGATGGACGATGAGCAACCGCGGCATGGCCGCACACTGGTGGATCGCGCCGAACGTGTCCAGCGTCGACGCGCCGTCGTTGATGCGTACGATGCGCTGCAGTTCGATCCGTTCCGTCCTGGGGGGCTCCGTGCAGACGCGTGTGACCGAGCAGCTCGGCATCGAGATCCCGATCATCCAGGCGCCGATGGGCTTCATCGCGCGGGCGCAGCTGGCGTCGGCCGTCTCCAACGCGGGCGGGATGGGGATCATCGAGACGTCGTCGGGCCAGCTCGACGAGGTCCGGCTCGAGATCGAGAAGATGCGCGACCTCACCGACCGGCCGTGGGGAGTGAACGTCGCGCAGCTGTTCATCCGCGACCTCTCGATCATCGACTTCATCGTCGACAACGGGGTGCGCTTCGTGACGACCTCCGCCGGCGACCCGGCGGTGCTGGTGCCGCAGCTCAAGGCGGCGGGCATCACCGTGTTCCACGTCGTCCCGTCGTTGCGCGGGTCGCGGAAGGCGATCGCCGCCGGGGTGGACGGCCTGGTGGTCGAGGGCATCGAAGGCGGCGGGTTCAAGAACCCCGACGGCGCCTCCTCGATGGTGCTCCTGCCGCTGATCGCGGCCGAGGTCGACGTGCCGATCGTCGCCGCGGGCGGGATCGCGGACGGGGTGTCGATGGCCGCCGCCCTCGTGCTCGGCGCCGAGGGGGTGCAGATGGGGACGCGCATGCTCACTGCGGTGGAGTCGCCGGTGCACGACAACTGGAAGCAGGCGGTGATCGCGGCGGCCGAGACCGACACCGTGATCGTCAATCGCTACGCCAAGCCGGCGATGCGCACGTTGCGCACCGAGCTCTCCGCGGCGGCCGAGCGTGAGCACCCTGCGCCACCACTCGCGCTCGGCGGCATCCGCGACCTCTACTTCGGCGGTTCGATGAACGCCGCGTACGCGATGAGCGGTCAGGTCGCCGGGCGCATCGACGAGGTGCTCCCCGTGCGTCAGATCCTCGACGACACCTGGCGCGACTGCCAGGCGCGCCTGCGCGAGCTCGGCGCCCGGGCGACGGACTGATGGCCGGCGCGGCGCCGCTCGCACGCGGTTCGGTGTCGTTGCGGCTGTACCCGCACGACGGGCTCGACCCGGCCGAGATCGTCGCGGAGCTCCGGGCGCAGGCCGCGCTGGCAATGGACGCCGGGTTCGACGGCGTGATGACGAGTGAGCATCACGGCGGCTTCCCCGGCTACCTGCCCAACCCTCTGCTCGCGGCGGGCTGGTGCCTCGACGCGATGGAGCACGGCTGGGCCGCGCCGTGCCCATTGCTGCTCCCGCTGCGGGAGGCCGCGCTCGTGGCCGAGGACGTGGCGTGGCTCGACGCCCGCTTCCCCGGTCGGGTCGGGGTCGGCGTCGCCTCCGGCGCGCTCGCGGCGGACTTCGAGATTGCCCGTCAATCGATGGAAGGGCTCACCGCCCGGTTCGTCGGGCAGCTGACGGAGCTGGCCGGGATCCTCTCCGGTCGCGACCTCGGCCCGATCCGGAACGATCCCGCGGTGCGTGCGCTCGAGGCGCGACCCGTCCCGCTGGTGAGTGCCGCGATGGGCTTCACCGCGGCACGCGCGCGCGGCCGGGCTCGGCATCGGTCTGCTGTTCGACTCGCTGTCGACGCCTCGACGCGGCCGCGGGCTCGTGGACGCGTACCGGGCGGAGGGAGGGACCGCCGCGTGCATCGCGATCCGGCGCGCGTGGATCGGCGAGCCACCGCGTGATGACGTCGATCGCCAGGTCGACCGGTACCGCTCGTACTCGCCCGGTGCCGCGCAGGCCCAGTGGGGAAGTGACGAGCTGATCGCCTCGACCGACGGGCGCGAGGTGGCCGAACGACTCGCGGACACCCTGGCTCGCGCCGGCGCGACCGCCGTCAACCTGCGCGTGCACGTTCCCGGAGTGCCGCCGGCCGCGGCGCGCGACCAGATCGTGGCGCTGGGCGCGGCCGTCGTCCCCCACCTCCGCACCGCCCTGGTCTGACCTTCTCGGCACGCTGCAGCACGTCACGCGGGCTTGAACGTGCCGAGAACGGGTGGGGGTTGGAGCGGGTCAGTCAGGGAGGCGGGCGGCGCGGGACTCGAGGTACCGCTGCTCGGTGATGCTGGTCGTGTGGCGAGCCGCGGCGCGGTAGCCGGCTCGCGCCGCCGCGGTGTCGCCGGCGACCTCCCAGAGGTGGGCCCGCACCGATTCGAGCCGGTGGTGCCCGGCCATCCGGGGGTCGGCGTCCAGGGTCGCGAGCAGCTCGAGCCCGGCTTCGGGGCCCTGCACCATGGCGACGCGCGACGGCATGGTTGAGCGTGGTCATCGGATTGGGGGAGAGACGGTCGAGCAGCTCGTACAGGGCGAGGATCTGGGGCCAGTCGGTGTCATCCGCGCTCTCGGCCTCGTCATGGACCGCGGCGATCGCCGCTTGCAGCTGGTACGGCCCGAGTCGCGCGCGTAGCCAACGTCTCGGTGATCAGCGCGACCCCTTCGGCGATGAACGCGGTGTTCCACCGCGCCCGGTCCTGCTCGGCCAGCGGGATCAGCCCGCCGTCCGCGTCCGTCCGCGCCGGGCGTCGCGCGTCGGTGAGCAGCATCAGCGCGAGCAGCCCCGCCACCTCGCCGTCGGCGGGCAGGCAGGCGTAGACCGGCCCGCGTGAGCCGGATCGCTTCGGCGGTCAGGTCGCTGCGCACCAGGTCGGGACCGGAGGTCGTGGTGTAGCCCTCGTTGAAGATCAGGTAGAGCACGTGCAACACGACCCGCAGCCGGTCGGCGAGCTCGGGTCCCGGCGGCATCCGCAGCTCGCTTCCGGTCTGCCCGGATCGTCTGCTTGGCCCGGCTGATCCGCTGGGCCATCGTCGCCTCGGGCACGAAGAACGCCCGTGCGATCTCCGCGGTGGTCAACCCGCCGACCGCGCGCAGCGTCGAGCGCGAGCTGCGACGCCGGCGAGAGCTCCGGATGGCAGCAGAGGAACAGCAGCGTGAGCGTGTCGTCGCCGTCCGGGAGTGGATCGGCGTCGGCGGCGGGCGCGACGAGGGCGTCGGGCGGCGTCATGGCGGAGGTCGAGTCCTCGCGCCGACGGCGCGACTCGTTGCTGCGCAGCTCGTCGGTGAGTCGGCGGGAGGCGACCGTGATCAGCCACGCCCGCGGATTCTCCGGCTGCCCCTGGTCCGGCCACTGGACGCGCCGCGGCCAGCAGCGCTTCCTGCACCGCGTCCTCGCACGCGTCGAACTGGCCGTAGCGGCGGACCAGCGCGCCGAGGACCTGCGGCGCCAGGGCGCGCAGCAGGTCCTCGACGCGCGTTTCGGGCTCACACTCGGGCGCGGCCTCGTGCATGAGTGGCCGCACCTCCACCGACCCGAAGCGCGCGAACGGGATCCGTGCGGCGATCTCGAGCGCGCGCTCCTCGGTCTCGCAGTCGACGATGTCGAAGCTCCCGATGTACTCCTTCGCTTCGATGTACGGACCGTCGGTCACGGCCGGCACACCGTCCACGAGCCGCACCGTCTTCGCCATCTCCTGGTCGGCGACGCCGTACGCGCCGATGAACTCGCCGGACGCCCGCAGCTCGGCCTGGAGCGCGTTGGTCTCCTGGATGACCCGGGCGAGGTCCTCGGGCGGGAAGGACGCCCACAGCTCTTCGTTCCCGTAGATCAGCAACATGTACTTCACGTGAGTGACTCCTCGTCTCGTCGGAACCCGGGGGTGGGTGCCGCTCACCGGTGACGTCGGAGCGGGCGCCGGGGTCTCGACATCCGGTGGCGGAGATCCTCGCACCTGGCCCCCGGTCGTCGCCCCGACGGGCCCCGATGAGTTTCGGCCGGTCCCGGGGTCTCCAGAGCAGGCCACGAAAGGGGTCACCGGGTGGCTGACGACGCACTGCGCCTGGTCGTCGATGCTCCGATCACCGCGCCGACATCCCGGGTCTCTGCCGCGGGTGTGCCGGCTGCTCGAGGCCAGCGACGCGCCCGGGTCGTCTGCGACGTCGGCGCCTTCGCCGACCCGGATGCCGTGGTGATCGACGCCCTGGCCCGGCTCCAGCTCGGCACGGGCCGGCTCGGCAAGACCATCGAGCTCCGTCACGCGAGTGCGGCGCTGAAGACGCTGCTCACCTTGATGGGGCTCGGCGCGGTGCTGACGTTCGCGGACGAGTGACTACGAGTCTTCGAGCCCCTCGGCGAACCCGAAGATCGGGAACAGCGTCTTCGTGTCGAGGAAGAAGTTGAGACCGACGATGCGACCGTCCGAGATCTCCAGCACGTGGATCGCCCAGGGCTCGAAGCTCCCGCCCGGACCGCTGGGCTTGTACTGCGCGTACGCGGGCGCGCCGTTGGCGACGGTCGGGAACAACCGCGAGCCGCGACACGCGGCGCCCGGCCCGAGCATCCAGGCGCGGATCTCCTCGGGTCCGATGAGCCACAGGTCGTACGGGGGCATCGACTGGCGGACGTCCTCGCTCAGCAGCGTGACGAGCGCGTCGAGGTCGTAGCGCTCGAACGCGTCGACGTACCGGGCGAGGAGCTCGCGCTGGGCCTCGTCGAGCGGTGCCGCCGGGTCCGAATCGGTGACACCGCTGGTCTCGAGCGTGGCCCGGGCGCGTTGCAGGGCGCTGTTCACCGACGCCACGGTGGTGTCCAGCAGCTCCGCGACCTCCGTGGCCTGCCAGCGCAGGACCTCACGCAGGATCAGCACCGCACGCTGACGCGGCTGGCAGGTGTTGCAACGCGGCGACGAACGCCAGCCGGATCGACTCGCGCGCGACGGCCAGATCCGCGGGATCGCCCTCCGGGGGCAGCACCCGGCTGTCCGGCATCGGTTCCATCCAGGTCGCTTCGGGGAGCGGCGCCGGCAGAGGTGAGTCGGCGGTGCGGGCCGGGCCGAAGTCCATCGGCCGGGCCCGACGCTGCTTGCCGTTCAGCTGGTCGAAGCAGACGTTGGTGGCGATCCGGTAGAGCCACGAACGGAGCTTGGACCGCCCTTCGAACCGGTCGTAGCCGCGCCAGGCTCGCACCATCGTGTCCTGGACCGCGTCCTCCGCGTCGGACGAAGAGCCGAGCATCCGGTAGCAGTAGGCGGTCAGCTCCAACCGGTGGCGCTCGAGCTGCGCCTCCAGGTCGACGGACGTCTCGGGTCGTGGCTCACGTCACTCATCCGGCGTCACTCCTCTCGGCTTCGGCATCGGGTGAGGAAACCGGCAACGGCACCCATGCTAGGCAGCGCCCGGGACAGCTACGCCGGGACGCCGAAGAGCGTGGCGATCCGGCCGATCGCGCCCTGCTCTTCCGGGCTCACGGACTTGGACGAGGCCGCGATGGCCTTCGCGATGTCCACGAGCCACGAGCCCACCTGGGCGGCTCGTCGGCCGGGAGCTTCTTCGAGCGCGGCGGCCGCGGGCGCGAGGTCGGCGAGGGACTGCTCGAGGGCCTCCTCCATGGACTTCCCGCGGTGCTCCTTCATGTCGTGGCGCGCCTCCTTGGTCTCGGCCGCCGTCGCGATCTCGGTGATCAGGGCGTTCGCCGGGCCGTGCTCGCCCGGGTGGGCGATGGCGCGGGCGCTGGCGCTCGCCTCCTTCACCATGGAGATCGGACCGTGCTCGCCGACCGCGAAGATCGCCAGGGTCACGAGCAGCGGGGCGTCGCTCAGGGCGTGCCACTCGTCGTCAGTGAACGCGGACTTGTCGGTCATCGAGTGCTCCTTGGGTGGCATTCCGGAGTTCCCGGGAGGGGTGCGACCCTCCGGCAGGTCTCCGGAGCCTACGGCCGGAGCGTCGATCTCTCGGAGTCAGCCCGACTTCGCTTCGCGGACGTCCTGGAGCACGGGGACGTCGTCCCAGTAGCTCCGGAACGAGCAGATCTGGTCCCCGTCGAACTCGGCGACCGTGACCGCACGCATCCGCACCCGGCGCCCCGACGGGATCGTCAGAGCCACGCGGCTCTCGTCGAGCACCAGGGGTCCGGCGTGCACCGCGGACGCCACCCATTCGATGCAGGCCTGCGCGCCGGACACGTCGAGCGGCGCGAACGCGATCTCGATGTCCGTGAAGGCCGCGCCGCGGTCTTCGATGTCCGCGGCGAGCTCGTCGCGCGAGTGCACGTTGATGGCCGGTCCGGAACCGACGACGTCGTGGGTGAACCACTCGTGGACCTTGGATGCGTCGCCGGAGATCGTTGCGAGGATCGCCTGGCTCAGGCGATCGCCACGCGCCCGGTTGTTCATCGGCCGGCGCCGCCGGCGGGTCTCGCGGCAGTAGGGGCAGGGCTCGCTCTGGTGGGCCCACTGGTGGGTTTCGCACGTCTGCTGCACGACCGATTGAACGACGTTCGGATTCTGCGTTCCCGGACCGGCCCGTGACGTCCGGCCGGGTCCGTTCCCGTGACGCTCGGCACAGTCCCGTGGTTCGTCCGGCGGCGTGGTCGAGCATCTGGTTCGAGGGTTGGACAGGGGTTGCCGTCGAGGTCGTGGTTGCGAAACGAGGTGGGTAGCGTTTGGGGATGGCGACTGGGAGCCGGGAGAGCGTTGTGGCGCGGCCGGGCCCGGCGGCGCCGTCTCTGCTCGCGGTTCGGGCGACGGTGGGGCCGTCGGCCGCCGAGCCCATCGTGCCGCGGCGACGGCGCAAGCGCACGTTGAGCTCGTGCCGTCATCGGGATCGTCGTGATCCTGTTGGCGTCCGCCGCGTTCGCGGTCACCCGCGTGATCCAGAGCGTCACCCCGCCGTGCACTGCGACCATCGGCGACAGAGACGTACCGGATCGATCGGGAGCAGGCCGACAACGCGCGGACGATCGCCGAGGTCGCCGCCCAGATGGGGTTGCCGCACCACGCGGTGACGATCGCGCTGGCCGCGGCCGCGCTCCAGGAGTCGAAGCTGCACAACATCTCGCACGGCGACCGGGACTCGCTCGGGCTCTTCCAGCAGCGGCCGTCGCAGGGTTGGGGAACCCCGAGCGCAGCTCATGACCCCGAGCTATGCCGCCGCGCCTTCTACCGCGAGCTGGCGAAGATCCAGGGCTGGGAGGCGATGTCGGTGACCGAGGCCGCCCAGAACGTCCAGCGCAGCGCGGTCCCCGACGGCTACGCGTCGTGGGAGCCGGAGGCACGCGTGCTGGCCCGCATCCTCACGGGCGAGGTGCCGAACCAGATCGTGTGCCGCTCGAGCTGACGTCGCAGAAGACGAACCCGTCCCGCTCGACGACCTCGCCGACCTCGACGTCGATCGGGGTCGAGAACCCGGGCCCGTCCCAGACGAACGTGTGGAACTCGCCGTTCTCGCCGCACGGGTCGACGCCGGCCGGGAGGTCGGCGAGGAGCGACTCGTCGAACGCGCGCCCGGCGAACGCGGCCGGCAGCTGGCTGCGGGTCGACGCAGGTGAGCACGGCCCGGATGCCGCTGGCGATCATCTCGCGCGGCGAGCGCGTCGGTCGGACGGCGCCAGAGCGGGAACACCGGTTCGATGCCGGTGCCGGCCAACGCCTGCTCGCGGTACGTCGCGGATGTCCTCGAGGTAGAGGTCGCCGAAGACGACCCGGTCGCACGCCGGCCGCGGACGCATCGTGCATCGCCGCGCCCATCTTCGCCGCGTACACGTCGTTCGGGCAGGGTGACGGGATCTCGACGACGTGCAGCGGCAGGCCGAGCCGCTCGGCCTGCGCCTCGAGCAGCGTCCGGCGCACCGCGTGCATCGCGACGCGATCCGCTTCGGCGTTCACCGTGACGAGCAGGCCGACGACCTCCAGCTCCGGGTCGGTCCGGGCGGCGGCGAGCGCGAACGTGCTGTCCTTCCCGCTGCTCCAGCTCATCCACGCGCGGATCGGCGGGTTGGGTGCGGGCATTGGTCGGCGGGGTCATGGGCCCATGGTTGCAGCCGATCTGGGCACTCGCTCTACTGTGCGGCCCGTGCGTCGCGTCGTGTGCTCCGAATACGGTCCGCCCTGCCTCCCTGCAGATCGTCGAGGAGCCGGATCCGACCGCCGGGCCGGGCCAGGTGGTCGTCGCGGTCGAGGCCGCGGGCGTCAACTACGCCGACGCGCTCACCGTTGCCGGGACCTACCAGATCAAGATCCCGCTGCCGTTCACGCCGGGCATGGAGATGGCCGGGACGATCGTCGATGTCGGTGACGGGGTCGAGGGCTTCGGCGTTCGGCGACCGCGTCCTCGGCGATGACGTTCGGCGCGTACGCGTCCCACGTCGTGGTGCCCGCGACCGCGCTCACCCGCGTGCCCGACAACCTCGAGCTGCACCGCGCCGCGGGCCTGGTGCAGAGCTACTGCACGATGTGGTTCGCGCTCACCCGGCGCATGACCGTCGAGCCGGGCCAGACGGTGCTCGTGCTCGGCGCCGGTGGCGGCATCGGGCTCGCGTCGGTCGACGTCGCGGCGGCGCTCGGTGCGCACGTCATCGCGGCCGCGTCCAGCACGGAGAAGCTCGACCTCGCCCGTGGCGGCCGGCGCGACGGAGGTCATCAACTACACGACCGAGGACCTGAAGGTGCGGGCCAAGGAGCTCTCGGGCGGTGGCGTCGACGTCGTCGTCGATCCCGTCGGCGGTCCGATGGCCGAGCCCGCACTCGCGGGCCACCGGATGGAACGGCAGTTCCTCGTGATCGGCTTCGCGGGCGGCGGCATCCCGAAGCTGCCCGCGAACCTGGTGCTGCTCAACAACCGGACGCTCATCGGCGTCGACTGGGGCGCGTGGACCGGTCGGGACCCGCGCGGGCCAGCACGCCCTGCTCGACGAGATCCTCGCTGCGGTCGCGGACGGCCGGCTGCACCCGCCGGAACCCAACCGGGCAAGGCTCGACGACGCCGGCGCGGTGCTCCAGGCCCTGCTCGACCGTCAGCTCGTCGGCAAGACCGTCCTGGTGCCCTGACCGGCCGCGCGCCGGCCGCGCGCTCGGCCTCCTCCGCTTCGGACACGTCGTCGTTCAGGTCGGCGATCGCGAGCTCGACGGCCTTCGTGCCGTCCGCCGGCGGAGATCGGCTCGGCCGGCTGGCAGCTGCGCGCCTTCATGAGCCCCCAGGCGCCGGCGCCGAGCGCGGCGACCGCACCGACCGCCACGCCGTAGCGCGGGCCGATGTTCTGGCAGATCCACCCGACGATCGGTCCACCGATCGGCGTGCTGCCGAGGAACACCATCGCCTGCGAGCGCGAGCACGCGGCCCCGCATCATCGGGTCCGAGCGGATCTGGACGATCGCGGTGGACGCGGTGAGGAACGCGATGCTGCCGAGCCCGACGAACAGCGCCGATCGGAAATGCGATCACCGGCGTCGGCGCGAAGGTCATCAGCGGTCATCGCGGCGCCGAAGCCGAGTGACGTCAGGGCGACCACGCGCACGTCGATCGACTTGCGGCGCGCGGTAGCGAGCGCGCCGACCAGCGCACCGACGCTGGTCACCGAGAGCAGCAGGGTGAAGGTGGTGTCGCTGCCGCCGAGGCTGCGGGTGACGAACAGCGGGAAGACGGTCTGGAAGTTGTAGGCGAAGGTGCCGACGACCGCCATCATCACGAGCGGCACCCAGAGGTCGGGGACGCTGCGCGCGTAGCGGAGCCCGGCGCGCACCTGGCCCTTCGCCCGCTCCGTCGATCGGCGACGGGTGCAGCTCCGAGGTGCGCATCATCGCCGAGGCCGATGCAGCACCGCGATGTACGAGAGGCCGTCGGCGAGGAACGCCCAGCCGAAGCCGACCGTGATCGACGAGCAGTCCCGCGAGCGCGGGGCCGAAGATGCGGGACGAGGTCATCGCGGCGCTGTTCAGGCTGACCGCGTTGTTCATGTCCTCCTTGGGGACCATCTCGACCACGAACGCACGGCGGGCAGGGTTGTCGAACGCCACGGTGAAGCCGCCGACGAGCGCGACCGCGTAGATCGCCCACAGCGGTGGGCTCCCGCTGAACGCGAGCGCGGCCAGCGCGAAGGACTGCGCCATGGCGATCGACTGCACGATGATCAGCAGCTTGCGCTTGTCCGAGCGGTCGGCGATGAGGCCGGCCCACGCACCGATCAGCAGGACCGGTCCGAACTCCGCGGCCGCGAGGAACCCGATCGCGACGCCGTTGTCGGTTAGCTTGAGGACGAGCAGCGTCAACGCGACCATCGTCAGCCAGTTGCCGATCTGGGAGATCAGCTGGCCGCTGAAGAAGAGGCGGAAGTTCCGGACGTGCAGGGACCGGAACGTGTCCTTGACGCCGCGGCGGAACTTGATCTTCATCGGGGCTCCGAGGTGAGAGCATCGAGGGTGTCGAGCGCGTCCGGCCAGTCGTGCCCGCTGATCGGCCGCGAGGTCTTCGAGGCGGGTCGTGAGCCACTCGGTCTTGCGCCGACGGGAGGTACCGAGCAGGTTGCGACCCTTCTGGGTCACGACGACCCTGGTGACGCGACGGTCCGCCGGGTCGGGCTGGCGGGTGAGCAGGCCGTCCGTCTCGAGCTTGGCCACCACGCGGGTCACGCTCGGCGGTGCGACCTGCTCGAGATCGGCGAGCGCGCCGAGGGTCACCGGACCGTGGCGTTCGACCGCGGCCAGCGCGGAGAGCTGGGTCGGGGTGAGGCCGGTCTGCGCTTCCTGGCGGAGCTTGCGGGCCAAGCGGGTCGCGCTGAGCCGCAGCCGGCCGGCGATCTCCTCGGCACTCCCGCCGGGAGCCGCCCAGGCTCGCGACTGGTCGTCGGTGTCGGCGGTCGTCGCATCGGAGGTTGTCGAGGTAGGGGTGGGCGCCATGACGACCAGGCTACCATAGTATTTAGCAGTCCTAACTAAATATCTCGGTCCCCGGGTCGGCGCGTGCGGACGGCGGAGTCACGACGTAGGTACCCTGATGGGGAAGGGCCTGTGTTCCCGGCCAAAGGAGTCTCGGATGCCCGTACTTGGAGAGATCATCGGTTGGGAGATCCTGGTCCCCCTGGCACTCATTGCGCTCCTCTTCGGCAGCTCCAAGATCCCGCAGCTCGCCCGATCGCTCGGTCAGGCCCAGCACGAGTTCAAGAAGGGCATCACCGAGGGCCACGACGAGGAGGCGAAGGTCGACGAGCCGGCGCCCCCGGTCGTCGCCCCGGCCCCGGCGGACGAGCCGAAGTCCGAAGAGAGCGCCTAGCCGCCCGTCCCTGACGTGTCCCGCCCGTCCGCTGAGTCCGCTTCGGGTCCGGTGGTGGTCTCACCCTCCGGGCCGACCCAGTGGCTGCGGAGATCCGCGAGCCAGGGCGGGTAGTCCAGCGTCCACGTCCGGGAACCGCTGCGCGCCGTGCTCCTCGAGCAGCGCGTCGAACGCCTCCGGCTCGTCACCCCACGACCGCGGGTCGCCCATCATCACCTCGAACAGGGTGGCGCCGTCGGGCCCCGCTCGGAACGGCCCGAACGCGGCGCCGAGCGGCAGCTCGATGTGCGTACCCGCCGGACAGCTGCGATCACCGCATGACGATCTCGCCCTCGATGACGAACAGCACGTGCGGGCTGAAGTGGCCGTGGCGGCGCACCATCATTCCCGGGTCGTACTTCGCGTAGAGCGACAGGTACTGCGGATCGGGTGAGAACGCGAGCCACTTCTCCCACACCGACGACTCCGAGCCGTCGCGGTTCCGCTGCCGCTTGACCTGCTGCCAGGTCACGTCCGGGTCGTCGAGATGGCGGAACGTCGGCTCCCGCCCCGGGACCTTCGGGCTGTCCGGTGCGTCGCTCACGACGGTCTCGGCGCTAGCCCGGCACGCCGACGGTGTGGCACCCGAGCGTCGTGTTCGCACGCCGGACGCCGGCGACGTTGATGCCGTACGACGCAGACGCGGTGCACGCCGGGCGCTCGCCGGCATCGAGCCGCTGAAGCCGTGGATCGGCCCGTAGAGCGGGAACGCCTGCCCGATGTCGGGGCGCGCGCCGCCCGCCTGGGATCACGATGGCCACCCCGTCGATGTAGATGTGCACCGTGTCCGTCCCCGCGGTGTCGGGGTCGATCGCCCACCCGGTCACCTGCACCGACCCCGGGCTGGTGTGGACGCTGTCGAGCGCGCCGGTCGGCGATCCACCGACGACGACGACCCGGCAACCCAGCGTGCCGTTCGCCCCGGCGCCCACGTTGATGCCGTACACGCACACGACGTGCGCGCCGGCGGTCGCGGGCAGGACGACCGGTCGTAGCCGTGGTTCGGGCCGTAGAGCGGGTAGGCGCGGCCGATGTCGGCGCGCGGGTTGGCGGCGGCGACGGCGGTCGCCGCACCGTCGACGTAGACGTGCACCGTGTCGGGCGTCGGCGACGTCGCGGTCGATCGGCCCAGCCGGAGACCTCGACGTTGCCCGGCCCGGTCTTGATCTGGTCGAGGGCGCCGAACGGGGACCCGCCGATGACGATCGGTCTGGCACTGCAGCGTCGAGTTGCGCGCCGCCGCCGGCGACGTTGATGCCGTAGACGCAGAGCTGGTGCGCGCCGGACGCGGCCGCGACGATCTGGTTGAACCCGTGGGCCGCGCCGGCGCCGGGAAACGCCGACGGCCAGGTCCGGGCCGAGCCGCACCGGCGGCGACCGCGGTCCCGGTGCCGTCGACGTAGACGTGGACGGACGCCGGCGCGGTGGTGTCGGGATCGACCACCCAGCCGGAGACCTTCACCATCTGGGGTCCGGTCTGCACGTGCTCGACGGCGCCGAACGGCGAGCCGACGATGACGGTCTGGCAGCTCGAGCAACGTGTTGCCACCGCCGCCCGCGACGTTCACCGCGAAGGTGCAGACGGAGTGGGAGCCGTTGGCCGCGGGCACCACGGCGTCGAAGCCGTGGTTCGGCCCGTAACCCGGGAATGCGGCCGCGACGTCCGAGCGGGGCTGCGCCGCGAGGTACGAGGACGGCGTGCCGTCGACGGTGACCTGCACGATGTCGGGGGCGGTGGTGTCCGGGTCGATCGCCCAGCCCTTCACGTGCACGCCGTGCCACCAGGGCTGCACCGAGTCGACCGCACCTTCGGGCACGCCGAGCCGGATCTCGACCCCGAGCCGGGCCGCCGGCCGCGGCGAGCTCGGAGGGGAGCGGCCACGGGTTCGGCAGGCACCCCTGCAGCGAGATCGACTGCTGCTGCATGACGGGTGCGAGCTGCCCGGGTCCGCCGCACAGCTGGTGGCCGAAGCCGATCCAGTGCCCGGTCTCGTGGTTCAGGACCATGTGGCGGTAGTCGGTCGAGCGATGCGCCGGACGCGTTCCATGCGGGTGAGCCGGTGAGCCACCGCGTCTCGTTGATGATGACGTTGCGGCCCTGCGTGCAGGAGTAGCTCGTGTCGCACGGCGACCCGAACGACGGAAGGTGCGCGGCGCGGCCGAGAGCCACAGGGTGAAGTTCCCACCGGACGGCACCCGCACGAACGCCACCGAGCCACCGAAGCTCCAACCGCGCGGATCGGCGTAGTTCTCGGCGGCTGCGGCGGCGAACTGCTCGATGTCGCTCACGTTGTCCCAGCCGCGCACCTCGTACGTGATGATGCGCGTCGGCGGGCCGCCCGCGGCGCCCGCCACGCTCGAGCGCCGGGCGACGTCGGCGACGAGGCCGGCGAGCAGCGCCATCACGATCAGTCCGACGGTGGTGGCCACGGTCGAGCGAGCGAAGCCCTGGCCGTCCCCGAGCTCAGCACGTCCATGTCCTCCCGGCCGGTGTCATCGCAAACTATCGACTCCTCACGACCGGCGAGCGAACCTCGAGCCCGTCCGGCGGGTCCTCAGCCGGCCGAGGTGCCGCAGGGAGCCAGATCGCCGAGCCGTCGCAGGTGGAGCGTCGTGGCCGATCTCGCGCGCAGTTCCCGCGCCCTTCTGATGGGCGGTCGAGCGCCGCCCCGGCCGCGTCGATGCCGTCGTGGGACCACATCTCGATCGTCGCCGGCAGCTCGACGTGCGGCGCCAGCGAGCTCCATGCGCGCGTGCGCGCCCGCATGCGTCGTCTTCCGCGGCGGAACCCGACCCGCGAGGACCCGGAACACTCCGGCCGGGTACACCTCGATCGGCGCATGGCCGCCGTCACGAAGCGCGGCCCAGAGGTTGAACCCGACCTGCATCCAGCCGGCCACCTTCGCCGGGTCGGCCGGCGTGACCCACGGGACCCAGATCCCTAGCGTCCTGGCCGAACGCGATCTCGCCGCAGCGGGCGACCCGGAACTTCGGGGAGATCGACTCGTCGGCACGGTGCGGCGCGGTGCTCAGCTGCGCGGGCGCGTCGACGGCGATCTCGCGGGCACCGGCGACGAGCGTCAGCCACGCCGGCGGTGTCGGACGCGTCGAAGGTGCGGGCGGCCACGACCGACGGCAGGCCCCGGGGTGCGGCATCGAGCCCGACCACATGGATCGTCGACGCGCCGAGGTCGATCCCGACCGAGACGGGTCTCACCGGGTGACGTAGACGCGACGCCACGGTTCACCGTCGAGCAGGCGCCACCGGTGCCCGCCTCCGGTGGTGTCCTCGGCGAGCAGCACGTCTCCCGACACGATCGTGAAGGTCTCACCCGGCAGCGTTTCGAACTCGAGCGTCCCGCTCAGCGTGATGACCCACTGGCGGTGCGGCGCGTTGTGCCACGAACGACTCGAGCCGGGTGCGGTCTCGGTGAAGCTGATCGTTCCAACCTCCTGCGGTTGGGATCCGGAGCTGTCCTCACCGAGGGGATGCGTCGTCATCGGCCCCTCCGTGAAGTGGGACTCGCCGTCCGTTCCGGTGAAGAGGTGCACGAGCCGAATCGTCATCTCGGAGCTGCTCCCAACCATTGACGGGTGAGCCGGGCGAGCGTCCCGTCGTGGCGCAGCTCGACCAGCGCGCGATCGATGGCGGCGCACAGCTCGGACCGGTCCAGGCCGCAGGCGATCGCGAGCCGCTCGTGGGTGGGGATCTCCTGGACGACTTCGAGGTCGGGGCGATCCCGGACGAGCCACGTCGTCACCGGGAGCAGCTTCATGAAGCCCCCGATGTGACCCGCCGTGAGGTCATCCAGGGCGTCGAGGATCCCCGCGTAGGGGTAGTAGCGGATGCCTGCGATCTTCCCGTCGGCCTCGAGCTGCTTCGCGACGATGTCGGACGTGTTCCCCACCTGGATGCCGACGATCTGACCGCGGAGGTCGTCCACGGACCGCAACGTCGGGTTTCGCTTCGTGTTCACGACGAGGCTCTGGCCCGACTCGGCGTAGGGCCGGGTGAACCGAGCGACCTCTCGCGCTCCGGTGTGACGGTCGTGCCCGAGATCACCGCGTCGTACGTCCGTGCCGCGAGCCCGTCGAAGATGCCGTTGAAGTCGTGGCCCTCGTACTTGACGAGCTGGTATCGCAGCCCGAGCGTGTGGCTCACCGCCTGGATGAGCTCGATGTCGAAGCCGGTCGCACTGCCGTCCTGCTCGACTTCGAACGGTGGGTCCGGAAACGCGGACGCGACCGTCAGCGATCCGGGCTGCGTGAGCTGCACGGTCGGGATCCTCGCCGGGATCTTCGGGCCGCCATCCGGTCGGCCGAGGGTCAGGCGGGTCCCGCGAAGCTCGTGGCCGGTACGGCGCGGAGTGGGTTGCCGACGAGGTTGCCGGACTGCGAGACGTTGAAGCTCGCGCCGTTGGAGATCACCGGGGCCTTGCCGTACGGGAACCGGTTCCCGGTCACGACGACGTCGCGGCAGCTCTTGACCGAGACGCCCGAGATCCCGCGTCCGCGCTGCATCGGCTGCACGTTGTTGCGCACCTCGACGCCCATCACGTCGCTGAACGCGAACGCGCCCCCACCCCCGAAGCCGACCGCCGTGTCGCTCGTGTTGCCGATCACACGGTAGCGCGCCCGCGTCCCGCTCGGCGGGTTGACCTTGATCGTGATCGCCTTGTTCACGAACGTGTTGTTGAGGATCGAGATGTCCTCGGTCGGAGCGGCCCGGCCCTCGTTGGCGAGGAAGTAGAGCCGCCCGATGCCGATCGTGTTGTTGCGGATCGTCACCCGGCGGGTCACGTCGGTGACCGAGCTCGGCTCGAGGTCGACGGTGGCGCGTCGAGTCTGACGGATCGAGTTGTTCTGGAAGACGATGTCCTGCCCGTTGATCGTCCAGCCCTGGCGACCGTTGCGCGCGAAGGTCGAGTTCTCCACCAGCAGGTCCCTCGTCGCGGCCCCGACGAACACGAAGTCGCCGTAGACGTCGTAGGCCTGCACGTGGTCGAGCACCATGTGCTGCACGCCACCGATCACGTACGCGCTCTGGCCCTCGAGCGGGGCACGTACGCGAGGTCCCCGATGCCCGCGTTGGGATTCGCGCCTCGGACGATCACGTTGCGGACGGTGAGGTTGCCGCCCCGCCAGAAGTTGAACATGCTCCGCGACCGCGCCTGGGTCGGTGGGAGCTCGCGGCCGCTGGTGAACACGCGGAACGTCGCGCCGTTGCCCTCGAACGTCAGCCCGTTGCGGTGCTGGATGGTGAGCGTGCGGTCGACCCGGTAGCAACCCTGCGGGGTGAACTCCAGCGTGGAGCCGTCCGGGACCGATGCGATCCACGCCCCGAGCTGCGCGCTGACGTCACGCGAGCAGTCGGCGGCGATCGATGCAGGCGCCGTCGCGACCGTTGTCGCAGCCCCGGCCGGGACCGGCACGCCGACCGCCGCGCCCGTCAGTGCAATGGGGACGATCGCCGCGAGGAGTCTCACTCCCTTGAATATCGGCAATTCGGACGAATACCTGAAAGGACCCTGACATCGCGCGGCGGGCCGGCGTCGATGGTCCCCGCCTCACGGGAAGATCGAGAACCCGCGGTCGGACGAGCCGGTCGAGCTGCGCATCGAGATGCGCCCCGCGCTGCGCTGGGCCGAGTTCACCGAGCGGTTCTTCCTCGGAGAGGACCCCGTCGCGCTCTTGGGCGAGTTCCGCCGCGAAGTGATCCTCCCCGAGGACGGAACCTCAGCGCTAGAAGCGGATCCTCCCCGCCAGGGCGAACTTCACGGTCCCCGTGGTCGAGCTCGAGGTGGCGAACTTCGTCTTCGCGACCGTCTTGCCCCTCCCCGAGGCGTCGGCGAACCGGCCGGTGCCGCCCGTCACCGAGTCGGTGGTGACGAAGACCCGGCCCAGGCGCGTCTGGCGCGCCGCGCCGGTGGACGCCGTGGTGATCGTCTCGCCGTGCGGACCGGTGAACGTGGTCGTGTAGGACACCGAGCTGCCGTTGGCCGTGCCCGAGCTGTGGAATCCGACCGAGCCGACGTCGGCGACCTTGACCGTTCCGTTGATGACGAACTGCTTGCCGGTGAGGGTCAGCGTTCCGGCACCCTTGCCCTTGAACGCGTGACCGGTGGTTGCGCCGGCGCTGACGGCCGAGCCGACCGGGAGGGCGATCAGCGCACCGGCGAGCCCGGCGGCGACGAAGAACTTGCGCATCTGATGCCACCTCTCTGCGTCGAGGAGTCCCCCCAGGCGACTTGCCGGGTTCCACGACTGCCACCAGTAGCGACCATCGCGGTGATCCTGGCGCCAGCGGAGCGTGAGGATCCTGTGAAGGCGCGGGCTCGACCCGGCGTGGGCGGCCTCAGTCGAGCGAGAGGGTCTGCGCGCTCGGCACGAAGCCGGGGCAGGGGACTGCGTGGTCGACGAGGACGGTGCAGTGGAACTTGAGCTCCGCGATCTGGCGGGCGGCGTGCTCGGCCATGAAGGGGTCGATCGCGTCGACCAGCAGCATGGTCAGTCCGTTGCCTTCGCTGCGGTCGAGCGTCTGGACGGTCACTCCGTAGGTCACGGTGCCCTCCTTGCGGGCCAAGGCCCGATGCGTCGAGCGCCTCGGGTTCCTTGTACTCCCGTATCGGACCGATCGCGATGCGCTTGAGCGGATCTTGACGGTCGAGGTCCGAAATTTCGGCGCGGGCTTGACGTTCCCGGGACCGGTCCCGTTGCGCATCGACCGCGAGGGGCCGGGCAGTGGGCCAGAATCGAGCGGAGCTCACCGGTCACCGTCGCCGTCACCGACGCAAAGGGGAAGGTCAATGCCGCGCCGCCCGCGGGTCCAGTCGCTCCGCCACCGGGCGGACCAGTCGGGGATGCTGCTCGCCGCCGCGAACGTGCCGCTGACGTTCCAGCGGACCCTGATGCCGCGTCCGACGTTCGACCAGGCGATCGTCACCGGGCTGTCGATCGCGACGAACCACGCGCTGGTCTCCCTCGTCCAGGAGACCGTCCAGTCGACTGCCCTGGTGGCCTTGCGGAAGACGAACCAGCGCTCGGACGACGTGGCCTGGGGCCGCATGTCCGTCGCGCTCGACGTGGCGTCCATCGGAGTGGGGATCGCGTTGCAGCGCGGGTTCAAGCAACGGCGACGCGAGAAGCTGCCGCGCGCCGCGGCGCGCGACCGGTGGCTACTGGCTCACGATGACCGGCAGCGCCGGCGCGATCATCGGCGGGCTCCAGGAGGCGGTCGGGACCTTCAAGCGCGAGACCCCGAACACGATCCCGGTCGTCGTGCCCGCCGCGGGCCTGCTGGCGGCGGCGCTCGAGTACCGCCGCCGCCGGATGGATCGGCTCGACGGGGACCTCCCACCGGACAGCGCCGCCGTCGCGCCACTCAAGGCGCTCGGGCTCGGCGTCGGCGTCGCCGCGGGCGCTGTCGACCATGAGCTTCGGTGAGCGGCTGCTCGCCGACCGGGTCGCGTGGCTCGCGTCGCGCGTGCTGCCGGTCAGCGAGGAGGTGGCGCGGCCACTCGGGCATGCGGTGGCCCTGGTCACGCTCGGCAGCGCGACGCGCTTCCTCATCGAGCACGTGCTCGGCGGCATCGAGCACAAGGAGACCTCGGTCGAAGGCGCCTTCGACATCCCGCCGCCGAACCCGTACGTGTCAGGAAGACGCGGTGAGCCACGTCTCGTTCGACTCGCTCTCCAAGCAGGGGCGGCGCTACGTCTGGACGGTCACGTCGCCCGAGAAGATCCGCGAGGTGATGGCGGAGGATGTCGCGGTCCCGCCGATCCGCGTCTACGCGGGGCTCGCGAGCGCCGACAGCGAGGAAGGCCGGGTTGCGCTGGTGCTCGACGAGCTCGAGCGGACCGGCGCGTTCGAGCGCTCGTGGCTCCTGGTCGCGTCGCCGACGGGCACCGGCTACGTCAACTACGCCGCGGTGACCGGCCTCGAGCTCCTGGCCCGCGGCGACTCCGCGACCGTGGCGATGCAGTACGCAGCCCGGCCGTCCGTCCTCTCGCTCGACCGGGTGCACGAAGGCCGCGCACAGGCCACGATGCTGCTCGACGCCTTGCGGGCGCGGCTCGAGCGGATCCCGGAGGGGCAGCGGCCGAAGTTCGTCCTCTTCGGCGAGAGCCTCGGCGCGTGGACGAGCCAGGACCCGTTCGTCGACCGGGGGACCCAAGGGCTCGTCGACACCGGCATCGACCACACGATCTGGATCGGCACCCCGCACTTCAGCAAGTGGAAGGAGCAGGTGCTGTTCGACGGGCGTGGTGACGTCGACCCGAGCGTGCTGCGCGTGTTCAGCAACATCAGCGAATGGCACGCGCTCGGCCCGCAGGAGCGCGCCGGGATCCGGTACCTGATGATCACGCACCACGACGACGGCGTTGCCCTCTTCGGCCCCGAGCTCGGGATCCAGGCGCCGGACTGGCTGGGGCCCGCGGCGAGCCGCCCGGCGCAGGTCCCGAAGGGAATGCGCTGGATGCCGAGCACGACGTTCTTCCAGGTGCTGGTCGACATGAAGAACTCCGCCAACGTGGTGCCCGGGAAGTTCGCGGCGAAGGGCCACGACTACCGCGCCGACCTGCTCCCGTTCTTCGACGCCGCGCTCGGCTTCGACGCTACGGACACCCAGCTCGACGCGATCGCGACCTGGCTCGAGCTCGAGGAGCTGCAGCGCAGCCAGTGGATCACCGAGCACGGGGCAACGGGCAAGAGCCTGGCTGCGACCGTGATCGAGCGGGCGCTCCAGGATCTGCACGATCAGGGCCTCGACCGCGACGACCACCTGGCCCGGATCGTCCGGACGATCGCCGACGAGTTCGGGGCCGGTGGCGGCGCGAGCATCCCGATCCCGGAGCACATGCCCCCGGGCTGAGCGGGTCGCGCCGGCTACCGCAGGAGGCCGTGCGCGAAGAAGTCGAGGTTGGCCTCGCTGCGGCTGCGCAGGACTTCGGGGTCGTAGGCGTGACCGTCGAGCTCGCGTTGGAGCAGCGGTTCCAGGAGCATCGAGCCCAACGCGATGAACAGCACCTGGTACGGGCGCCACTGGTCGTCGGCCAGGGGGCGGAGCCCACCGGCGCGGTCGATCAGCTCGAGCCCGGCTCGGGTCACCTCCAGCATCTCCTCGAGCAGCGCGGTGCTGGCCGGCTCGTCCTGGAGGAGGGCGCGGCGGAGGTAGGCGCGCATGACGGGGTCGCCGCCGATGACTCGCTCGAACACCGCGCCGAAGTCGGCGGAGAGCGCGTCGGGCGCCTGGCCGGTCGGGAGCTCCTCGAGCGCGGCGCGGAAGGTCGCCACCGCAGCATCGTCGACCGCGCGCACGAGCCCCTCTTTGGAGCCGAAGTGGTGCACCACCAGCGCGGCGGACGTTCCCGCGTCCTCGGCGATCGTGCGCAACGACGTCGCGGCCACCCCCTGCGCGGCGAAGCGTCGGAACGCGGCCTCACGGATGCGCGCCCGGGCGGTGAGGTCATCGGGCAGTGCGGGCACGGGACCGGCTCCTCCGGTGGTCGGACGCGATGAACAGCTGGTCAGGAACCTGACCGTCGCGGGCGGCCATCTTGACCCGAACCCGCCGGCGTGGGAGACTGAACACTCGTTCAGTCGCCTCCAGGAGCCCGTCATGGTGTCCACCGTCGAGACCCCGCTCGAGCCGCCCGCCGCGTACCCCTTCTCCGGGTGCACCTCCGTGGAGGACGAGCGCCGGTACCGCAAGCAGCGCCTGGCCGCGGCGTTCCGGGTCTTCTCGAAGTACGGCTTCGACGAAGGGGTCGCCGGCCACATCACCGCGCGGGACCCGGAGCGGACCGACTGCTTCTGGGTGAACCCGTTCGGCATGGACTTCGGGCGGATCCGGGTGAAGGACCTGCTCCTCGTCGACCCGGCGGGCGCGGTGATCGACGGCACCGGTCAGGTGAACCAGGCCGCGTACGCGATCCACTCCGCGGTGCACCGGGCCCGACCCGACGTGGTCGCCGCGGCCCACTCGCACTCGCTCTACGGCAAGGCGTTCTCGACCCTCGGCCGCACACTGGACCCGATCACCCAGGACCACTGCGACTTCTACGGCGACCACGCGCTCTACGACGGGTTCCGCGGCGTCGTGCTCGACCGCGAGGAGGGTGACCGGATCGCCACCGCGCTCGGCTCGACCAAGGCGGCGATCCTGCGCAACCACGGTCTGCTGACGGTGGGCCAGTCGGTCGAGGAAGCCGCGTGGTGGTTCATCCGGATGGAGCGCTGCTGCCACGTGACGTTGCTCGCCGAAGCGGCGGGCACCCCGGTGACGATCGACGCCGACGCGGCGGCGCAGGTCTTCTCGCAGTCGGGATCGAACGTCGCCGGTTGGTACACGTTCCAGCCGCTGTACCAGCAGATCACCGAGACCCAGCCCGACCTGTTCGACGAGTGAACCGGGAGCAGTGATGCACGACACCACGACGCCACGGACCATCGACCGCACCACCTTCGCCCGGATGGACGAGTCGACCAAGGAGCAGTGGGACACGATCGCGACCGAGTCGATCGAGGACTGGGCGAACGTCCCGGACCGGATGCTCGGCATGTTGCGCGCGCTCTCCGGCATCACGAACGGCTTCGCGGTCGACCAGCTGACGCACGTCTGCCAGACCGCGGCGCGCGCCGAGCGCGCCGGAGCCGACGACGAGGTCGTCGCGGCCGCGCTGTGCCACGACATCGCGAAGGCCGTCTCGGAGCCGAACCACCCGGCGGTCGCCGCCGCGCTGCTCGCGCCGTACGTGCGGCCCGACGTCGTGTGGATGGTGCAGGTCCACCAGGACTTCCAGGGCCGGCACTACTACGGCTTCCTCGGCAAGGACCCGGAGGCTCGGCAGCAGTACGTCGGTCACCCCGCGTACGAGCTGGCGGAGCGGTTCGCCGACGAGTGGGACCAGACGTCGTTCGATCCGGACTACGACACCCCGCCGCTCGAGCACTTCGAGCCGCTGGTGCGCGAGATCTTCGAGCGCGCCGCGTCGGTTCTGACCGCGCTCTTGCGCAGGCGCGTCGCGAGGTAGGCGGTCGCGTTCAGCGTCGCGTGCGCGATCGTCGGCGCCGCGATGCTGCCGGACCGGATCCGTAGCCAGCCGAACCCGACCCCGCCGGCGGCGGTCGCGACGACGTCACCGAGGACGGCCGCGGGTGCCGTGGCGCGTCGGGAGCCCAGTGGGCCGCTCGTTCTCGCCTGACGCGCCGGGTGCAGGGCCGAACCGACGTGCCAGAGCCCGAACGCGATGGAGCTGACCGCGAGGGCCCGGCGCCGATCGCCGTCGCGCAGGCCGAAGCCGAGGATCACGCCGCGGAAGACGAGCTCCTCCACCAGGGCGGTCGCGAACGGGATGCGCACGAGGAGCTGGACCGCCGCGTCTGCGCGCGACGCGTCTGTGATGCGCGTGTCCCGAAACGCGGTGCCCTGGCGGTCGAGCGCACGGGCGGTACCCGTCGCCGCGACGATCGCCGCGGCCGCGACCGACACCGACGCGCAGCCCGGACCCGAGGTCGCGGCGGTCGATGCCGAGGTCGCGCGCGTCGGCGCCGAGACCGTGGGCCAGCGCCGTGAGCCCGAGTGCCGCACCCGCGCCGCTGACCGACCGGGCCCGTTCCGGGATCAGCCGGTGCGAGAGCGCCCCGAACCCGAGCGTGAGCGCCGCAGCCCCCAGGTCCAGCCGGCTTCGGTGCGCGTGAGCGTCGCCAGAGCGACGCTGAGACGCCCCGAAACGAGTCACGGACGGGTGACGGACTCGTCGGTGGTCCCGAAGCGCGTCGCGTAGGAGCGCATGGCGTCGCGGCGCTCGGCCGGGTCGATGCCGAAGTCCTCGAGGTCGTAGACGACGGTCCCGTACTTGCCGCGGGGGTGGTCCTGGAGGAACGCGTCCATCGCGGCGCGCGCCTGATGCGTCATGGGCTGGCCGGCGACGTCGTAGATGCGCTCGACCATTGCGAAGTCGTCGGCCATGAACTCGTGGAAGCGCACGTCGATGGCCTGGCCGTCCGGGATGAGGTCACGATCGCGCTCGCAGGCGCGCAGCAGGTCCTCGACCCGCTGGGACCAGTAGGGCCCGTACACCAACGGGTCCGGGTGCTCGACGCTCATCCGCGCCGCGTAGGTGAGCATCGTCACGACCGACGCGGTCACCGAGACCGGATCCCGGTGGGTCACGACGAACGTCGCGTCGGGGAACACGTTCAGCAGGGGCTGGATCTGCTCGCAGTGCTGCGGTGACTTCAGGACCCACCGCTCGCCCCCGCGCAGCCAGGTCAGCACCTGCAGCACCTGCTTGAGGTAGGCGTAGTGCGGCGTCTGATCGTGGCGCTGGTAGTAGTCGCGCCATGTCGGCATGATGGCCATCGTCTCGAACAGCATCGACGAGAAGTCGATGGCGAGCAGCTGGATCTCCTCGTGCACGTTGTCGACGGTCATCTCGTGCATCCGTTGGAACAACGGCGCCGCGACCTCGATCATGTCGAGACCGACCTGGGTGTTCGCGAGGCGCGGGTCGGGCTCACCCGGAGCCGGCTGCGCACCGGGCGGGAGCACCGGCTCGAGCGCTTCCCAGTACGGCAGCGACCGCAGCGCGGGGTCGGCCGAGATGAGGTTGTGCAGGTGCGACGTCCCGGTGCGGGGGAGGCCGACGATCACGATCGGCGCGGTGATCGGGATCTCCAGGATCTCGGGGTGGCGGTCGAGCAGGTCCTGGATGAGGAGACGGCTGCGGAGCAACCCGACGACGACGGTGTGGTCGCTCAGGACGCCGAACGCTGAGAGGCCGGCCTCGTCGCGCAGGCCCGTGAGCAGGACGTCGAGGCGCTCGCGGAAGCCGGGGTCGTCCAGGCCCCGCTCCAGCCCGGTCTCGGCCCGCGCCTGCTCGAGCATCGGCTCCGCTTCGAGGCGCAGCGCCGCGGCCATCGGCGCGACGGCGTCCTGGATCGCCCGGACGTCCGCCGAGAAGCGCGGGTTCGCGTAGTCGTCGATGCGCACGGGTGCCGGTCGTGCGGTGGTCATCGGCCCCCCCTATCGTTCGCCGCCATGAGTGACGAGAAGCAGCAAACCTATGGCGTGGAGACCGCGGCTGCGGTCCGCGACCTCCTCGCGTTGATGGGTTCGTTCGAGGAACGGTTCCGCGACGGCGATCCCGCCCTGACCGACGAGCAGTCGGTGCTCGAGGGCTACCGCTGGATCTTCACGATCGTGCAGGCCGGCATGCAGGCCCACCTCTGGGCCGACACGCAGCGGCCGAAGTTCGTCGACATCGTGGGTCGCTACATGAAGTGGGGCGGCGACAACTCCGACGCGTTCTACCAGTACGCGCCGATCGACCCGACGAAGACGTACCGGGTGACGGGCCGGCGCGCCGACGCGGTCTACTACTCGCTCACGGTCTACGGCGGTCCGAACGACGGCCGGTACTCGGAGCGCATCGTCGGGTCGGCCAGCGATCGCGACATCGACGACGGCTCGGACGGGACGTTCGAGATCATCCTCTCGCCGGACGAGCACCCGCAGCCGTGGATCAAGCTCGACCCCGACGCAGTCTGCGCGATCACCCGCGACTACCTCATCGAGCCGGACACGAGCCGGCGCATGGAGTGGCAGATCGAGTGCCTCGACGGGGCCTACGAACCGGGGCTGAGCGACGAGGGGCTGGCCGCGAAGTTCCGCGCCGTGCGCACCTGGATCGAGGACCAGGCGAAGATCACTCCGCTGGCCCTCGGCGAGACGAACGTCATCGAGGAGCCGTACCCGGTGCCGACCACGACGTTCGGGTGGGCGGCGGGCGACGCGGCGTACGCGATCGGGGCCTACGAGCTCACCGACGACCGGGCGCTCGTGATCCGGGGCCGCAATCCCGAGTGCGCGTTCTGGAACCTGTGCCTCTGGAACCCGTTCCTGCACACCTACAACGCGGACTACGACCGGGTGACGATCAACGGCGGCCAGGTGGTCTACGAGCCCGACGGCTCCTGGACGATCGTCGTGGCCGAGCGCGATCCCGGGCATCCGAACTGGGTCCACACCCAGGGCCACCCGCGCGGACGGCTCTGGTTCCGTTGGTTCTACCCCGAGGAGACCCCGGAGCGGCCGACGGTCGTGGTGGTGCCGCGGGCCGAGGTTCCGGCCGGTCCGTGAGCTAGACGCCCGCGGGGCGCCGGGGAGCGGCGCACGATCACGGTGCCGGCCAGGACGGCGCCGACGCCGATCAGTGCGAGCCCGGCCACGTCGCCACCGGTGAAGGGCAGCGTGCTCGCAGCAGGCTTCGTCACCGTCGCGGCCTTGACCGTGCTGGCGTTGTTCGCGTTGACCGCAGGCGGGTTGCCACTCGGGTAGTCGGCGGCGGCGGCGACGCCGGCGGGGACGGCGACGGCGAGCACGACGACCGAGGTACCGACCAGTCGGCGGAGCGTCGAGTGAGTGCTGGGTCGCATCGCATTTCCTCCAGTGTCACGGTGACCTGGGTGAGGGTATGCGCGGAATCACCCTGTACCGCGCCAATGCGACCTCTCCACCTGGTGTTCGCGCGAAGTTGTCTCCGAAACGCGCGGAGATATGTCCGGCTTTGTCGGGAGCGCGACGGTTAGGGCACGCGGATCTGCTGGTTCGGCGTCCCGACCACGACCGCGCCGTTGGGCGCGTAGGACCACACGTCGTACGTGCCCGTACCGGGCTCGGAGTGGTCCCAGACCGCGAAGCTGCTCGACGCGCCCCGGTAGTGGATCGTCTTGCCGGCCGCGAGCAGGGTCGCGCACGCGGCGAACGTCGAGCAGTCGTTCTTGCCCTGCAGGCTCTTCGCGAACACCTGCTTCATCTTGGTCGGGTCGTCCGAGTGGGCCTGCAGCGCCGCGAGCGCGCTGAGCACCGTGCAGTCGTAGTAGTGGGCGGAGAAGATCGGCTCGACGCCGGCCCGTCGCAACGCGGTGGTGAACGCGGTCTCGGGGCCGGCGGGCGCGGCGGCCGGCGCGGTGCCGATGATGCCCGCCACGAGCGCCGGGTTGGCCGGGTTGACCTTCGTGTGGAAGGTGGTGCTCTGCATGCCGTCCGGCGCGTACACGGGCACCTGGCCCGGCCCGACGCCGGCGGCCGTCAGCGAGTTGACGATCTTGGCGCCGTCGTCCGCGAGCGCGATCGTCACGACCGAGTCCGGGTGGCGCCGGGCGACCTGGCGGCCGACGGCGGAGAGGTTGGCCGCGTTGGGGTCGTAGCTGAAGTCGCCGACCGGGTTGGCGCCCCCGTGGCGCAGCGCCTGGCGCAGCGGTGCGGCGAACGCAGCGCCGTACGAGTCCTTGCGGGCGACGATCACCGGCCGGCGCTTCCCTCCCGCGATCAACAGGCGGGCGAGCGCGACCGCCTGCAAGCGGTCCGGCGGCGCGGTGCGGAAGTAGTAGCCACCCGAGTTCGCGGTGCTGAGCTCCTCCGCGGAGTTCGAGCCGGAGCACGCGAGCGCGCCTTTGGTTCGGATCGTGCCGAGCAGATCGAGCGCGGTGCCGGTCGCGGTCGGCCCGATGATCGCGTCGACCTTCTTCGTATCGAGCAGATCGGTCAACGACGCGGTCGCGACCGTGGGGTTCTCGCCGCCACCGTCGTCGTCGATCTTGAGCCGGACCGGCTTGCCGTTCACGCCACCGGCCGCGTTGATGTCGCTGACCGCGATCTCGACCGGCGTGGTGAGTGACTTCGCGATCGAGGCGAGGCTGCCGGTCAGTGGCGCGAGCTGGCCGAGCGTCAACGTTCCGTCGACGTTGCCGCGGGCGCGCGGAGGCTTGGTGGTCGTCGACGAGACGACGGGCTTCGCGGCGTCCGAGCTGCCGCTGCAGGCAGCGACGAGCACGGGGACGAGCGCGAGTGAGAGGAGCGGGAGAGCCCCGCGGAGACGCCTGATGCGGATCCAGGGTAACGAGGCGAAGTCCTCGTTCCGGCGCGCGCGGCGTCGATGCACCCCGGTTTCACGGGCGGAGTTTCAAGAATCGCGGAGCGCGATGCCGATGAAGACGCGGAGATGGCTTGCAGCGCGCGTGTCTCCGGGGTGGTCATGGTCGGCCTCCTGATCGCGGGCACCGCGGCCGCGGTCGGGCTCGGCGGCGGCACGGGTTCCGCGTGGCCCGGGGACCCGGACGGGACCTGGGGCAGCTGCGGGCTCGAGTCCGTCACGATCACGAAGAACGTCGAGAGCGCGGCGAGCAGCGTCGTGCTGGACCCGAGTCGGGAGCTACGTCGTCGGTGGTCACGTCGGCCCCCGTGCGCTGGTGGCCCGCTTCCTCGCCGACGGGACGCTCGACCCGAGCTTCGGTGCCGGCGGTCGGGCCTCGGTCGGGCCCGGCAGCGACGCCGGCTTCGCGGCGGTCGCGCGGCAGATGGACGGAAAGGTCGTCGCGGTCGGGGTCGCGCACGGCGGACGCCTCGGTCGACTCACTCGTCGTCCGGATGACCGCGACAGGCGAGGTCGACCCGACCTTCCACAGCGGTGGCACCTTCATCCGCGACTTCGGTGACACGGATCGGCTCGCCGCGGTCCAGATGCAGCTGAACGGCTCGATCGTCGTCGGCGGGACGACCGGGACGCAAGGGGTCGTGGCCCGCCTGACCGCGAGCGGCGGGCTGGATCCCACGTTCCACGGTGACGGCGCCCGCACCGATCTGCCCCTGACCGTCGAAGCCCTGGCGCTGCAGGCCGACGGCAAGATCGTGATCGGCGGGCGCTCGGCGGGCAAGGACTTCGCGCTGATGCGCCTCAACCCGGACGGCACGACGGACGCGAGCTTCGGAGGTCCGAACGGCGTCGTCGACGACCTCGGCGGCTACGACTCCGTTCAGCGCGATCGCGCTCGACGCCGACGGGAACGTGCTCGCGGTCGGCACCGGCGACGGGGCCAAGGGCGCGGGGCACACCATCGTGCGGCGCTACACCCCGGTGGGAACCCTCGATCTCGCCTTCCACGCCGTCGATCGCGCGTACGGCCAGAACGACACGCCGGTCGCGGTGCTCGCCCGACCGGACGGGAAGGTGATGGTCGCCGGCAACTCGGCGGTCGGCTCCGACAACGACGTCGTGCTGCTGCGCTTCAACGCCGACGGCACCCGCGACGACACGTTCGGCATCACCGGCGTCTCGTACCAGGACGCGGGCTCGCATCCGGTGGTCGGCGACGCGGTGCTGCGATCGAACGGCCGCGCGCTCGTCGTCGGCAGCCTGAGGGTCGGCGGTCGCGACCAGCTCGCACTGCGCGCGCTACCAGACGGACACCGCGACCGATCCCCGCCCGGCGCAAGGATTCGTGCTCGACGGCACTGGAGGGTTGTCGGGTGTCTCGGCCGGCTGTTCGGCCAAGCCCGCGGCCGCCGCCGGACTCACCCGTTGGACCGGCAAGGACGTCGCCCGGGGCGTCGCGGTCCTGCCCGGCGGGCGCGGTCTCGTGCTCGACGGCACCGGCGCGCTGCACCCGTTCAGCTTCGGGGACGGCTCCGTCACCGGTCTGACCGTCAAGGGCAACGCGGTGTGGAACCGCGACATGGCCCGGGGCGTGGCGATCGTGCCCGAGGGCACCGGCGGCTACGTCGTCGACCAGACCGGGGCGCTCCACGCGTTCAGGATCGGGGCCGGCCCGAAGCCCGCGATCCCGACCGGCGTCACCGTCTGGCCGGGGCGTGACTTCGCCCGCGGCATCGCCCTGCTGCCGAACGGCATGGGCGGCTACACCCTCGACGCCGCGGGCGGCCTGCACCCGTTCGGCGGAGCGGCGAACGCGCGGGCCGGTGCACCGTCGTGGCCCGGCCAGGACAAGGCGCGCGGCGTCACGATCCTGCCCGACGGCAGCGGCGGCTGGGTGGTCGACTCGCTCGGCCATCTGTATCCGTTCGGGATCGGCGACAACCCGAAGCCGGTCGCACCGGTCGGCGCGCCGACCTGGACCGTCGCGACGGCGCGTGGAGTCGCGGCGCTGCCCTGAGAGCACGGCGACGGGTCGGGGTAGCGTGCGCGCGTGACCGAGCCGCGCCAGCTTCCCGGCAACGTGCTCTACATCACCGTCGACCAATGGCGCGGCGACTGTCTCGGTGCGGCCGGGCACCCGGTGGTGCAGACGCCGAACCTCGACCGGCTGGCCGCCGACGGCGTGTTGTTCCGTCGCCACTTCGCGCAGGCCGCGCCGTGCGGACCGAGTCGCGCGTCATTGCACACGGGCACGTACATGATGAACCACCGCTCGGTGCTCAACGGCACACCGCTCGACGCCGCGGTTCACCAACCTCGCGCTCGAGGCGCGCACGCGTGGATACGACCCGGTGCTCTTCGGCTACACCGACGCGTCGCCCGATCCGCGCGCGTCCTGGCCCCCGATGATCCGCGGCTGCGCACCTACGAAGGGGTGCTCCCCGGATTCCGCGCCGTGCTCGATCTTCCCGAGCATCTGATCCCCTGGGGCGCGTGGCTGCGCGAGCGCGGCTACGACGTGCCGGACGACGTGCGCGAGATGTACGAGCCGATCTCGGACGCACCGGCGGCGCCCGTTGCGTACGCGGCCGAGCACACCGAGGCTGCGTTCCTCACGGGCGAGCTGCTGCGGTACGTCGACGAGCAGCAGGGCGCGCCCTGGTTCGTCCACGCCGCGTACATCCGGCCGCACCCGCCGTTCGTCGCACCCGTCCCGTACAACACGATGTACGACCCGGGCCGCGTTCCGGCGCCGACCCGCCACGCGACGTTCGAGGCCGAGGGAGCAGCCCACCCGTTGCTGGCCGGCGCCGTGATGATCCCCGGCCTCCGGGGTCCCGACGACGAGGCCGAGCTCCGCCAGGAGCGTGCGACCTACTACGGGATGATGAGTGAGGTGGACGCGCAGCTCGGCCGGCTCGTCGACGGGCTGCGCGAGCGCGGCGCATGGGACGACACGCTCGTCGTGCTCACGTCGGACCACGGCGAGCAGCTCGGGGACCACTGGTTGACCGAGAAGCTCGCCTGGTTCGACCAGAGCTATCACGTGCCGCTCATCGTGCGTGACCCGCGTCGGCGAGTCCGACGCGACGCGGGGAAGTGTCGTCGAAGACCGGTTCACCGAGAACGTCGACGTGATGCCCACGATCCTCGAGTGGATCGGGGTCAACGCGCCGGTGCAGTGCGACGGCGCGTCACTCATCGACGTGCTGCACGGTGAGCATCCGACGCGTTGGCGCGACGCGGTGCACTGGGAGTGGGACTTCCGCGATCCCACCGGTCGGCTCACGCAGGAGATGTTCGGCATCGGCATCGACGAGTGCTCACTCGCGGTGTTGCGCGACGAACGCGGCAAGTACGTGCACTTCACCGGCATGCCTCCGGTCTTCTACGACCTCGAACGCGATCCGAACGAGCTCGTGAACCGCGCGACCGATCCCGCGTACAACGCGACGGTGCTCGAATACGCGCAGCGGTTGTTGTCGTTCCGGATGCGCAACGCGGAACGCACGCTCACCGGCGCGTTGGTCACGCCGCAGGGCGTCATCGAAGCGCGCCGTGCGGGGCGTCGCCGCGCGGTGAAGGCGGACCGCATCCCGACGTCCTGACCGGCCGTTGCGCGCCCGCCCGGGCGACCACGGTGTGTGAGGGTGGCGGCACCGAGCGGGCACTTTCGGCTGCTTGTGAAACACGTCACTTGGAATCCCGTCGGCCGGCCACCCGGCCCCCCGGGCCGGGCCCGGTGCGCCCTCGCGAGGGTCCCCAGATCGTCGAATTCCTTCCAGATCCTGGAAGACAGTTCCCACTGGGCTGAGCACCCTCGGTAGCGTCACGGCCCTGAAAGCTGGTGTATGCGGCTTTCGACCCCCCTCCCAATCTCGCGGCTTTCGTCGCGCGCGTCCGGAGGGGCGCACCACTGGCGGAGCTGGGAGGCCCACACATGGCGAGTCATTGCGCGGTCACGTCCACGATCGACGATCGGCCCGAGGAAGCGACGAGTCGGCTCGGACGGCGCGAGCGCCGTCTGGCCCGACGTCAGAAGACTCAGACCTGTTGCCGGGTGGCGGGGCTCGTTGCGGTGCTGCTCGTCGGTGTCTCGGCGACGGCGGTCGGCGTGTCGGCCGATCCCGGCCGGACGCCCAAGGCGTACGCCGCCCCCGAGACGAGGGATCTCCCGAGCCTCGATCTGACCGTCGCCAGGCGGTCGGTCTCGACCCGCCCCGTCGAGGGGGTGCTGTTGACGCAGGCCGCGGCGGCCGCCGAGGAGCATCGGGCGATCGAGGCCTGGGTCTTCACGGCCAAGGTCAACGCGGCGAAGGCCGCGGCCGCGCAGGCGGCCGCATCACAGGCTGCGGCCCAGGCCGCAGTCGCACGGGACGCCGCGAAGGCCGCCGCGCTGCGCGCACCCGCACCGGCGGCACCGGCACCCACTCCCGCCCGGACCACCGGCGTGAACTGGGACGGCATCGCCAGCTGCGAGACCGGCGGGAACTGGTCGATGCAGGGCTCGCGCTACTCCGGCGGCCTCGGGTTCGCGAACACGACGTGGAGCAGCTTCGGTGGCGGCCAGTTCGCACCCAACGCCGGACAGGCAACCCGGGAGCAGCAGATCGTGGTGGCCGAGCGCGTGTACGCGCGGTACGGCCTCTCCGGTTGGGGCTGCCGTGCCTACGGCTAGCTGAAGGACAGCTCGCCGGACGGCTGCTCCGGACGGAAGCGCTCGACAGGTCGGCAGGTAGCGTGAGTCTCTTGACCACGCCGCCTGCCGACCTCGCGTCTCGGAGCGTTCAGCGACGCGGCTCCCTGGATCGTCGAACCCGACGAGCTGCGGTGGCGCCGCGGCCTCGACGCACTCCGGGCGCGCGTGCGCGCGGAGGCCCCGGTGCTCGCGTCCCCGCCGAAGATTCCGCCGATCGGCCGCTTCGTGCGCGTCACGACATCGGTGGGCACGGCGATCGCGCTCTGGTACTTCCGTGAGCGCGGCACGCCGGAGTCCCGAGCCGGGATCTCGCGCCGGCTGCGCCGGTCGTTCGAACGGCTCGGCTCCACCTACATCAAGCTCGGCCAGATCGTGTCGGGCGGTGAGGGACTGTTCCCCGAGGAGCTGGTCCGCGAGTTCAAGCTGTTGCGGGACCAGGTGCCGGCGGAGTCCTTCGCGTCGGTCCGCCGGGTGGTCGAGGACGAGCTCCACCGGCCGCTGGAGGCCGTCTTCTCGAGCTTCGACGAGGTGCCGCTGGCGGCGGCATCGATCGCCCAGGTGCACGCGGCGACGCTGGTGACCGGGGAAGAGGTGGTGGTCAAGATCCAGCGGCCGCGCATCGCGTCCCTGGTCCGCCAGGACCTGGCGTCGCTGGCGTGGCTGGCCCCCCGCATGATCGGCCGGATCCCGGTCGCCGCGCTGGCGAACCCGCCGGCGCTCGTCGAGCTCTTCGCGGAGACGATCGTCGAGGAGCTGGACTTCCGGCTCGAGGCCGAGAACATGCTGGACATCGCGGCGGTCATGGCGCACACGGGCGTTCGCAACACCGTGGTTCCCCGGCCGCACCCGCAGCTCGTGACCCGCCGCGTGCTCGTCATGGAGCGGCTCTTCGGGTTCAACTTCGACGACGTCGAGGGCATGAAGGCCGCCGGCATCGACACCGGCGCGCTGCTTCGCTCGAGCCTGATCGGTTCCTCGAGGGCGCGCTGCTGCACGGCGTGTTCCACGGCGACCTGCACGGCGGCAACCTCTTCGCGATGCCCGACGGCCGCACCGCGCTGTTGGACTTCGGGATCACGGGCCGGCTCGACGAGGTGAAGCGCCTCGCCTTCCTGCGCCTGCTCGTGTTCGGGACCAACGGGGACGTGCTCAGCCAGCTCGCGGCGTTGCGCGACCTCGGTGCGTTCCCACCCGACACCGACCTGGAAGCGGTCGTCGCCGACCTCGGCCTCGACGGTCAGCTGCCGGATCCGACCGAGATGACCGCGGACGCGTTGACGAGCGAGCTGCGCGAGCTCACGAAGAAGCTGCTCGGGTACGGCGCCCGCGCGCCGAAGGAGCTCATGCTCTTCGTGAAGAACATGATGTTCCTCGACGGCGCGACCGCCACCCTGGCGCCCGACCTCGACATCCTCGGCGAGATGGCCCAGATCTACGCGTACTTCCAGCAGCACTACGGCGAGCAGATCGCGGTGCAGCTCGGGCTCGATCCGACGGAGCGCATCGACTTCGACCTCGACGCGGTCAAGGCCGGGTTCCGGCTCGGGCCGGAGTACGGCGACAGCCTCACCTACGCGCAGGTCAAGGAACGGCGCGAGATCATCCGCAGGCGCATGCAGGATCACGGGCGCAAGCGCTGAGTCAGGCCTCGCGGATCAGCTCGGCGGGAAAGCGGTCGAGGGTGGCGCGGATGATGTCGAGCTGCTCGGCGTCGAGCCGCTCGCGCCACCGGTCCGGTTGGTCGGTCGCGCGGCGGTTGGTCTGGTAGCCCGTCCCGTCGCGGTCGGACTCCGTGAGGAACTCGGTGGCCGCGTCGTTCCACCGGAGCCCGAGAGTCGCGGCGAGCGCGCGGAACTCCGTGACGGGATCGGTGCACAGCTGCTCGTGGCGGACGATCGTCCAGTCGTCGTGGCGCGCGGCGGCGTCGCGCAACGCACACGCGAGCACGCCGTACTCGAAGGTCTGGTGCACGAGCCGGGGCTCGTCCTCGCGCGGCGGTGGGATGTTCCACCGTTCCTGCGCATGGACGGCGACGGCCGCCGCTTCTCTGGCGTCGCGCACGTACTCGAGCTCGATCCAGCTCGCGAGGACGTTCAGCGGGTTGCGCTCCACGAGGAGCACCTGCGGGTGGAACCGGGCGACGAGCCATTCCATCGCCAGCTCGCTGCGCACGGACTTCACGATCGCGTTGTGCTCACCGGGTGCCGCGACGCGCGGCACCGCGAGGGCTGACACGAGGCGCAGCGTCGGCGAGACCGGCCCCCCGAGCCACGCACGCCAACGATCCTCGATCGGGACGCCGCCGTAGATCCGCCGCGCCGCCCTGTCGCGCCGCGTCCCGGCGTAGCGGCCGCCCGCGAACGCGCCGGCGAAGAGGCGTTCGTAGTCCCGGTCGACGTCACCGGCGCCGAGCGCCGGTGCCACCCGATGGCCGAGCCGGACCCGGAACGCGAACGGGTCGTGGTCACCGTCCGGCTCGTGGACGTAGATCGACCCGTCGGTGTGGCCGAGGGCCTGGCCGATCCACGTCGTGCCGGAGCGCGGCACCCCCGCGATGAGCAACCGGGTCACGTCAGCGCACTCCCCACGACATGCGCGTGCAGGTTACCGGCGCCCATCCGCCCGCCCATCCGCCGATCCGATCGCCCGGACGGCACCCGCGCGCCCACGGCTTATCCTGCGCCCCTTGGATCTCAGCGTCATCATCCCGGCCCACAACGTCGCGGACACCCTGGCCGAGCAGCTCGACGCGCTCCTCGCCCAGGAGTGGGACGGAACGTGGGAGATCGTCGTCGTCGACAACCGCTCGACCGACGGCACCGCCGCGCTCGTCGAGGAGTACGCGCGGCGCGACCCGCGGGTCCGCATGGTTGCAGCGACCGCGCGCGCCGGGCTCTGCTACTCGCGGGCCACCGGCATCGAGCACGCGGCGTCGGACCACATCACGATCTGCGACGGCGACGACATCGTCGGCCCGCGCTGGGTCGCGGCGATGGGCGACGCGCTGCGCGAGCACCGTGTGGTCACCGGCCCGGTCGAGACGGACCGGCTCAACCCGCGGTGGATCCTCGAAGCCCGCGGCCCGCTGAACATGAGCGGCTGCCGCACCTGGTACGACCTCTTCCCCGTCGTCGCCGGCGGCAACCTCGGCATCCACCGCGAGGTGTTCACCGAGGTGGGCCTGTTCGACGAGCGGTTCACCGGGTCCGAGGACCACGAGTTCTCGCTCCGGCTCTACGAGCACGGCGAGCCGATCTTCTTCGAGCCCGACGCCCTGCTGCACTACCGCTACCGCGCGTCGGCGCGTGCGCTCTGGGAGCAGGGCAACACCTACGGGGAGACGCGTCCGCTGCTGCGCCGCAGCGTCGTCGACGCCGGCCTCGTGCCCCCGCCGCGCTTCGCGGGGTGGCGGTCGTGGGCGTGGCTGGTGACGCACCTCCCCGGATTGCGCACGCAGACCGGTCGGGCACGATGGCTCTGGGTCGCAGGGAACCGGGTGGGCCAGCTCGCGCGGGAGCATCCGCGCCCGATCGCTGTTCCTGTAGCGAGCGCACGACGGGGTCATGCCCCGGACCGGCAGCATCACTGCCCACGCGGCTCATCCGGTGCTGGTCGAACGAGCAGCCGATCGATCGACGTCTGCACGAAGCCGGCGCCGAGGTAGAGGTTGCGGGCAGCGCCGGTCTCGAAGCCGACCTTGAGGCGGTGTGCGCCCTTCCCTGCGAGCCGATCAAGGCCGTTCGTCAGCAACATGCGGGCGAGGCCGCGTCGCTGGTATTCGTCCTCGACCCGCATCGGTTCGAGGAGTCCGACACGCGTCGTGTGGTCGAACCAGAACAACGCGTAGCCGGCGACCCTGCCATCACTGTCCTCGACCGCCAGATCGAGCGTCGGGTCGTACAGCGAGCACTGGCGCAGCCGCGGCTCGACCAGCTCACCGCTGCGAGCGATCATCGGGTGCGGACGATCCGCTCGTGTCACGCGATCGACGATCGCGAACCCGTCGACCTGCGCCACTGGCGCGCGCCGGTCGGGGTCCATCCAGGCGGTGCCCGACAGCTGGTCGGTCATCGCGAATCCACTCTGGATGGCGAGACTCACCAGCGGGGCGTCGTCCTCGCGTACAAGCACCTCGAGTGCCTGCCCCCGATGTCCGGCGGTGGCTTCCAACGTCGCGGCCCAGACCTCTTCCTCGTCGACGATCGACGGCACCGCGAAGACGTCTGCTTGCCAGGTCTCACCCCCGGCCGTCAGCCCGGCAGCCGCCACCGGGCCGACCTCGTCGAACCAGACCGGGAGCGCCAGCTCGTCGGTAGCCCGGGGGAGGCGCCACCACCACTGCACGTCGGCGGCCTCCCACATGCCGGCGAGGGGATCAGCCAGGCGGGCCCGCTGCAGGACCGTGGTCGTCGCGTCCAGCCGCTCGAGACCCCGCAGCAGCTCGCGTCGCACGACCACGGTCGTCGAGCGTATTGGCCCGGCGATCAGGCGGCGCCTCTTTTCCGCGACCCACCACTAGCGCACGACGGGCACGTCGGCGTGCGCGGCCACCGCGAACACGTCGGCGCCGAACCCCGGACGCGTCGCCGCGTGGAGGACGCCGTGATCGTCGGGGCGGGCGAGCACGTACCCGGCGGCTTCGAGCACAGCGGCGAGCGGGTTCCGGTCTTCACCCAGCAGGCTCTGCGAGCAGTCGTTCCACTCGAGCTGCATGACGTCGACGCGCCCGTCGGTCATCAACCGGGTGGCGCCTTCGAGCACGAGTCGTTCCGCCCCTTCGACGTCGATCTTCAGGCCGCGCACCGCGCGTTCGCCGACGACGTCGTCGAGGACGCGCACCTCGACCGACGCACCCTCGTCTGTTGCCGCACCCTCGTCGGTGATCGGACCGTCCAGCACCAGGTGCTGACGGAGCAGGTCCTGGCCGGTCATCGCCATGCGGCCGGGCGTCGACCCGAGCGCGGCTTCGACGATCTCGGCGGTGTAGCCGTTGCGGCTGACGTTGGCCCGCAGCTGCCCGGCCGCGGCCGAGTTCGGTTCGACCGCGATCACCGCCGCGCCCCCGTCGAGCGCCCACAGCGAGTACAGGCCGACGTGCGCGCCGACGTCGACGAACAGGTCGGATGGGCGCAGGATCCGGCGCCAGGCGCGCATCTCGGGCGCGTCCGGTGGGTTGCCGAGGACGGCCCGCCACGAGCCGCCGAGGTGGAGGTAGGCGAGCACCGACGAGTGGTCGCCGATGCCGACGACGACGGGCTTGCCGGTGACGCGGGCCCGGACCTCGCACCCGAGGTAGTGGGTGAGCGCGCGGACGCGGTGGCCCTGGTTCGCCGGGTGATCGATGACGCGCTGCACCCGTCCGAACGCGGCACTGGGCCGGAACTTCAGGCGTCGTTCCGGGCTCATGGCGTCGGGGGCTTCTCGGAGCTCGAGCCGAGGTCACCCCGCAGCGCGCGCCGGGCGAGACGGACCGGGCGGGCGATGGCCCGGTTGTAGAACGTGCCCGCGACGGTCATCGCCTTCTCGGACGACGTCAGCGGCTGCTCGTGGATCAGCGCGCGGTCGACCCGGCGGTCGAGGGCTTCCTTCCACCGGTCGGGCGGGATCGACGGGTCGAGGAACGAGAGCTTCGCGTACGTGTACTCCCAGTCCTCGGTGAAGCGGGGGAAGAGGAGGAGCGTGTGCGGCAGGTCGTAGCGGGCGACGGTGTAGAGGAGCTCATAGAAGAGGAGCGCGAGCGCCTCGCGCTGCTTCGTGGCCCGCGGCGTGCCGAACAGGCCCCCGAACGTGTGCAGGTTGCTGCCGTACTTCGTGTTCCGGACGCGGCTGGCCACGGCGACGTCGAGGTCGCGGACCGGGATGATCACGTGCTCGATCTCGACCTCGCCCCGTTCGAGCAGGCCACCGAGGCGGCGGCTGAGGTTCGGGTCCTTGATGATCCGCGGCGCGTTGGGTGACTCGATGCGGAACTCGAGGCCGGCGTGCACCCGCTCGTCGACGGTGTGGTCGGCGCTGAAGCCGGTGTCGAGGCCGAGATCGGTGAGGACCTGGACGAGGAGCGTGGTTCCGGCCCGGCCGGTGCCGGTGATGACGACCTTCGGACCGGCGCTCGCCATCGGGAGAGGATAGACGGAGCATCCACCACCGGATTCCGGGCCGCGCGGCCCATCTAGCCTGGGTCCATGCCCGAGCTGCCGGAGATGCAGGCGCTCGCCGAGCGACTCGCGGTCGCGATCGGTGGAGCCGCCGTCGAGGGAGTGGACCCGTTGGGGTTCGCCGCGCTGAAGACGGTGGTGCCGAGCCCCGAGTCCGTCGTGGGCCACCGCGTGACCGACGTCGGCCGGCGGGCCAAGTACCTGATCCTCGACCTCGACGACGGCAACCGGATCCTCATCCACCTCTCGCAGGCCGGCCGGCTCGACATCGAGGAGCCCCCGAAGAAGACACGGCCCAAGGGGGCCGCGGTCCGGATCCGGTTCGACAACGGCCGCGCACTGCTCGTGCGCGAGCACGGCCACGAGCGCAAGGCGGCGTGGTGGGTGCTCGCGGCGCACGACGACGGCCCGCTCGAGAAGCTCGGGCCGGAACCCGACTCGGACGAGTTCGCCGAGCTCGTCCTGCACGGCACGGACAAGCGCCGGATCCACACGATCCTCCGCGACCAGCGCACGGTGTCGGGCATCGGGCGTGGTTACGCGAACGACGCGCTGCACCGCGCGCACGTCTCGCCGTACGCGACGCTCGGCTCGTTGACGGCCGAGGCGCGCCAGGGGCTGCTCGATGCGATCCGGGCGACACTCGCGGAGGCACTCGACCGCGAACGGCAGCGAACCGGAGGACTGTCCGAACCGAAGCTCGGCGACGCGGTTCCGGGTCCACAACCGAGCCGGCACCCCGTGCCCCGAATGTGGCGATGGTCTGCGCCGCGTGTCCTACGAGTCCTACGAGGTGACCTACTGCCCGACCTGCCAGACCGGCGGCAAGATCCTTGCCGACCGCCGCCTGTCCAGGTTGGTCAAGTAGACCCGGAGAGAAATCGGACCACGGCGGTGGCCGTCTGGTCGAGCAGCCACCGCCGGGTCTCGGCGAGGAGTTATCGACCGACGCGCCCGGGGCTTGAGGGCCGAACCGTAGGCTTGGCTGCGTGACCAGCGCCTCCCTCCTGGGCTTCATCCCGAGCCCGAGCGACAACATCGTCCATCTCGGACCGCTGCCGCTGCACATGTACGGGTTGATGCTCGCGATCGGTGTGCTCGTCGCGGTCCGGGTCTCGGAGGTGCGATGGGTCCGGCGGGGCCACCCGTCGAAGGAGCTCTCGGACATCGTCGTGTGGGTGGTCATCGCGGGCGTGATCGGCGCGCGGCTCTACCACGTCGTCACCGACTACGAGCTCTTCACCGACGACTGGTTCCAGCGCGTTCAAGATCTGGGAGGGCGGTCTCGGCATCTGGGGCGCGGTGCTCGGCGGTGGGCTCGCGGCCGTCGTGCTTGCGAAGCGACGTCACCTCGATCTCGGCGATCTCTGCGACTGCATCGCGCCCGGTCTCGTGTTCGCGCAGGCGGTCGGGCGATGGGGCAACTGGTTCAACCAGGAGCTGTTCGGCGCGCCGTCCAAGCTGCCCTGGGCGCTCGAGATCGATCCCGCGCACCGACCGCACGCGTACCTGCAGTACGCGACGTTCCAACCGACGTTCCTCTACGAGTCGCTGTGGTGCGTCGCGGTAGGGCTGGCGCTGATCTGGATCGATCACCATCTGAAGCTGAAGAAGTTCCAGATCTTCGCGTTGTACTGCATGGGGTACACCGCCGGTCGCTTCGTGTTCGAGGAGATGCGCATCGATCCCGCGCACACGATTGGTCCGCTGCGTCTGAACGCATGGGTGAGCATCGTCGTCTTCATCGGCGCGCTCGTGTGGTTCATCTGGCTCAATCGCCACGGCCAACCCGTCGTTCGCCCCGAACGCGACGGCGGCGAGCCAGCGGACATCACCCCTTCCGGTTCGGCACCCGAGTCCGCGTAGGCTGACGGAGGCCCGATCGCGGCCCCCCGATCGACCGACCAGGAGAAGCGTCGCTGTGACCTCCACTGCCCCCACCCCTGCGCCGCTGCAGACCGGAATCGCGCGTGCGGTCAACGTCTCGAAGGTCTACGGCACCGGTGAGGCCGAGGTGCGTGCGCTCGACGACATCAGCGTCGAGTTCGCCACCTCGCACTTCACCGCGATCATGGGACCGTCGGGCTCGGGCAAGTCCACGCTGCTGCACTGCCTCGCGGGCCTCGACCGCGTCACCGCCGGTCACATCTACCTCGGCGACATCGAGATCAGTGGCTCCACCGAGAAGCAGCTCACGCTCATCCGGCGCGACCGCATCGGTTTCGTCTTCCAGGCGTACAACCTGATCCCGACGTTGAGCGCGGAGGAGAACATCACCCTCCCGCTCGCGCTGGCGGGCAAGAAGCCTGACCCCGCCTGGTACGACCAGATCGTGAAGACGGTCGGCTTGGCGGACCGGCTCAAGCACCGTCCGAGCGAGCTCTCCGGTGGTCAACAGCAGCGCGTCGCCGTGGCGCGCGCGCTCGTCTCGCGACCCGACCTGATGTTCGCCGACGAGCCGACCGGGAACCTGGACTCGAAGGCGGGCGCCGAGATCCTGTCGTTCATGCGCGACGCGGTGAAGGACCTGCACCAGACGATCGTGATGGTGACCCACGACCCGATCGCCGCGGGCTACGCGGACCGCGTGGTGTTCCTCGCCGACGGCAAGATCGTCGACGAGATGCTCGAGCCGACGGCCGATCGGGTCCTCGACCGCATGAAGAGCCTGGGGGAGTAGCCCCATGTGGAAGGTCACGCTCAAGGGCATCCTCGCCCACAAGGTCCGCTTCCTGCTCACGGGCGTAGCGGTCATCCTCGGCGTGTCGTTCATCGCGGGCACGCTCGTGCTCACCGCGACGATCAACAAGACGTTCGACGGGCTGTTCACCAACATCTACGCGAACACCGACGCCGCGGTGCGCCAGAAGGCCGCGTTCGACGCGGGCTTCGGCGCCGGACGAGGCCGCCTCGACGACTCGGTGGTGCGCCAGGTCCAGGACACCAAGGGCGTCGCGGAGGCGGCGGGGACGATCCAGGGCCTCGCGTTCGTGATCGACAAGGACAACAAGGCGCTCAACTCCGGTGGCCAGGGCGCGCCGGCGCTCGGGTTCAGCTACATCAAGGACCGCGACCTCAGCTCGTTCCACGTGACCCAGGGCCACGGCCCGCAGGCGCCGAACCAGATCGTCATCGACAAGCACACCGCCGACAAGACGAAGTACAAGATCGGCAGCGAGGTCCCGATCGTCACCAAGGACGGCCGTCAGAAGTACGACCTCGTCGGCATCGCCAAGTTCGGCAATGCGAACAGCCTCCTGGGCGCGACCGCGGTGCTGTTCACCCCGCCGACCGCGAGTCGCGTGCTCGGGCAGCCGGGCAAGGTCGACGAGGTCCTGGTCAAGGCGGACTCCGGGGTGTCGCAGGAGCAGGTCGCGAGCAACCTGAAGCACTCGCTCGCCGGCGACCGGAACATCGAGGTGCTCACCGGCGCCCAGGTCACCAAGGACAGCCAGAACGACATCAAGGACGCGCTCCGGTTCTTCAGCACGTTCCTCCTGGTGTTCGGGGTGATCGCCCTCCTCGTCGGTTCGTTCATCATCTTCAACACCTTCTCGATCATCGTGGCCCAGCGGGGGCGGGAGATGGCCCTCCTCCGCGCGATCGGCGCAAAGAGCAGCCAGGTCGTGCGGTCGGTGCTGTTCGAGGCCCTCCTCGTCGGCCTCGTCGCGTCCATGATCGGCTTTGTGGCCGGCGTGCTGCTCGCCGGGCTCCTCAAGGCGTTGCTCTCCGCGCTCGGGATCGACATCCCCGCGAGCCAGATCACGATCCCGTCGAACGCGATCGTGTGGTCGTTCGTCGTGGGGACCGGCGTCACCGTGATCGCTGCGGTTTTCCCGGCGATCCAGCGCGTCGCGCATCCCGCCGATCGCCGCGCTCCAGCAGGTCGGCGCCGACCAGTCGGTCGGGTCGTGGAAGCGCACGGTGGCCGGGCTCGTCGTCACCGGCCTCGGCATCGCGCTGGTGCTGAACGGGCTCTTCGGCAACGGGAACAACGGGCTGCAGTCGGTCGGATTCGGCGCGTTCGTGATCTTCATCGGCGTCGCGGTCCTCGGACCGCTGATCGCCGCGCCCGATCAGCGCGGTGCTCGGGTGGCCGATCCGCGGGATGAAGGGCATCACGGGGCTGCTCGCGGAGGAGAACGCGAAGCGCAACCCGAAGCGCACGTCCGCGACCGCGGCCGCGCTGATGATCGGCGTGGCGCTGGTCGCGCTCATCACGGTCTTCGGGGCGTCGGCGAGCGCGTCGGTGAGCGCGGCGATCGACAAGTCGATGAAGGCCGACTACATCGTGACGACCGGCGGGTTCGGCGGCGGCACGCTCCCACAGTCGCTGGCCCCCGCCCTGGCGAAGACGCCCGGCGTCATCCACGTCTCCGGGGTCCAGAGCGGGTTCGCCAAGATCGAGGGCGACGTCCAGAACGTGCAGGGCGTCGACCCGAAGGTCGTGGACTCCCTGTTCGACCTCGAGGTCTCGAAGGGCAGCCTCCAGGCGCTCGGGGTGGACGGGCTCGCGGTGTCGAAGAGCACGGCCGACGACAACAACCTGAAGGTCGGCCAGCAGATCCCGGTCACGTTCGCGCAGACCGGCCGCCAGCTGTTCACGATCCAGGCCATCTACGACCAGAACGGGGTCCCGAGCTACACGATCAGCACTGCGGCCTACAAGAAGAACTTCCCCGACGTGTTCGACGCGCAGATCTACCTGCGGACCCAGGGTGGCCCATCGCCGCAGAACCGGGTGGCGATCGAGAAGACGATGAAGACCTATCCGGGCGGCAAGGTCCAGGACCGGGCCCAGTTCAAGGCCGCGCAGGCGCAGCAGATCGACCAGTTCCTCAACCTGGTGAAGGCGCTGCTCCTGTTCGCGATCTTCATCGCGCTGTTCGGCATCGCCAACACGCTCGGCCTGTCGATCATCGAGCGCACCCGCGAGCTGGGGCTGATGCGCGCCGTCGGCATGACCCGGCGCCAGGTGCGCTCGCTCGTGCGGTGGGAGGCGGTGATCATCGCCCTCCTCGGCGCGTTCCTCGGGATCGTCATCGGGGTGCTGTTCGCGGCCGCGCTCGTCGAGGCGCTGAAGGACCAGGGCATCGACGTGTTCCGCGCCGCGCCCGCGCAGCTCGTGATCATCTTCGTGCTCGCCGCGATCTTCGGGGTGCTGGCTGCGATCTGGCCCGCCCGCCGTGCGTCCAAGCTCGACGTGCTCGAAGCCATCTCCACCGAATGACCCCCAAATCGGGGGTGTGGGTCAGGGGTAGGGGTCCCAGGCGGGCACGCCGGTCGTGAGCGCGTCGATCACCCGGGCGCGGAAGCGGTCGGGTGAGATCGCGCTGGCGGCGTTCGGCCCGGGGTCCACGAGGTGGAGCGCGGGCGCGATCGCGGCGACGCCGTCGAAGGTCCAGCGCGCGTCGCCGGGCTCGGCCTCACTGAGCTCCTCCGCGAGCGGCGCGAGATCGATGCGAGCGAGGGGACGGCGCGACTCGTAGCGCACCCAGGTCTCGTAGCGGTACTGCACCTCGTAGCGGTGGCCGTGCACGTACAGCACCCGGAAGCAGTCGGTCGCGTTGTTGATCGCGGTCGGGTGCAACGCCTGCGTGCCGAGGACCGTGAAGCGGTGGACCGGGTGAGGAACCCAGTCCTCGGGAACGGTGACCACGGCGAGATCGAGCGCGTCGAGCTCCTCGATGCGCACGGCGCCGGAGGCGATCGCGGCCTCGCTCGCCTCCAGGTGCGCGTCCTCCTCGGCCCAGTGCGGCCGGAACCGCTCGGGATGATCGATCAGCTCGGGCACACGTTCGAGTAGCACCGCGTACCCGTCCTCGCCGGTCAGCTCGGCTTCGAGCGCGGCGATCGTCCAGGCGGTGCGCACGGCGTCGCGCTCGCGGTAGGTGCCGAAGTCGCCGGCGCGCGCCACGTCGACGACGCGCTCGCGCCGGGACCGTGCCCCGTCCGGATCCACGAGCGCATGCACGCTCATCAGCCCGTCCTGGTCGAAGTGGTTGTTCGAGACGACCTCGGCGGGAACGTGCAGCTCGGGGTGATCCAGGTAGTGGAACGCGATCTGGGCCGAGAGGTCGTCGCGCAGCGCTTCGGGCGTCGGGCTGTTCGGCCAGTGCGAGAGGGTCAGCAACGTTTCGGCGTGCGCCGACCCGTCGACGATGATGCTCGGAACGCCGTCGAGCGCGTCGTAGGCCAGGTACCGCATGGTGCCCGGCTAGCCGCCGTACTCCCGGTGGACCGTGCCGTCCTTTTCCACGATCATCGCCGCGAGCCCGGCCTGGAACTCCTCCATGCGCCCGCGCAGCTCGGCGTCCGACGCGGCCAGGATCCGCACCGCGAGCAGGCCCGCGTTGCGGGCGTTGCCGACGGCCACCGTCGCCACCGGGATGCCGGCCGGCATCTGCACGATCGAGAGGAGCGAGTCGAGCCCGTCGAGGTACTTGAGCGGGACCGGCACGCCGATGACGGGCAGCGGAGTCATGGACGCCGTCATCCCGGGCAGTGCTGCCGCCCCGCCGGCGCCGGCGACGATGACCCGGAGACCTCGTTCGGCGGCGCCGTGCGCGTAGGCGGACATCTCGTCGGGCGTGCGGTGGGCGGAGATGATCCGCACCTCGAACGGCACCTCGAACTCGCCGAGCGCGTCGATCGCGCCCTGCATCACGGGCAGATCGGAGTCACTGCCCATGATGACACCGACGACCGGAGTGCTCGTAGCCACGACCAGACGTTAGCGTCAGCACCCATGCGCACCCGTCTGACTGACATGCTCGACATCGAGCACCCCGTAATGCTCGCCGGGATGGGGGGCGTGTCGTACAGCGCCCTCGTTGCCGCGGTCTCCGAAGCCGGCGGCTTCGGTTGCTTCGGTGCATCCACGATGAGCTCGGACGAGCTCGACGCGGAGATCCGCGCCGCGAAGGCGCTCACGGACAAGCCGCTCGGCGTCGACCTGTTGACCGCGCTGCCGGACCGGCTCATGATCGACGTCGAGCTGCTGATCAAGGAGGGCGCGACGGTCTTCGCCGCCGGGCTCGGGGTACCCCGCGACGTGATCTCGCTCTGTCACGAGCACTCGGTGCTCGTGCTGTCGATGTGCGGCAAGGTCCGCCACGCGATCAACGCGGTCGAGGCCGGCTGCGACATCGTCGTCGCGCAGGGCACGGAGGCGGGTGGCCACACGGGGCAGATCGCCACGATGCCGCTCGTCCCCCAGATCGTCGACGCGGTCGAGGGTCGCGTGCCGGTCGTCGCGGCCGGTGGGATCTTCGACGGGCGCGGGCTCGCCGCCGCGCTCGCGCTCGGTGCGGACGGGGTTTGGGTCGGGACCCGCTTCATCGCGACGCCCGAGGCCCGCTCCGCGCCCGGGTACAAGGACGCGCTGCTGCGCACCGCCGAGGACGGCACCGTCATCAGCAGGGCGTTCAGTGGCAAGACGCATGCGCGTCGTCGCCAACCAGACGAGCCGGTTCTTCGAGGAGCATCCCGACGAGCTCAAGAAGTTCCCCGACCAGCTCATGGCGGGCATCGAGGGTGGCTGGATGCACCTCGGCGCGAGCGAGAGCACGCAAGGCGTCGACCCGGACCGCGAGTGCTATCCCGCGGGCCAGGGCGTCGGCGCCATCCACGAGCTGATCCCGGCGGGGGACGTCGTGCGCGCCATCGTCGAGGAAGCCGACGCGGCGTTGGACCGCCTCGGCGCGATCCACGCCTCGTGACCGACGAGGTCGGGGTCGGATGACCGAACGGTTGGTCGTCATCGGGGGCGACGCGGCGGGGATGAGCGCGGCGTCGGGCGCGCCGGCGACGCCGGACCGGGGCCGAGCTCGAGATCGTGGCCTTCGAACGGGGCCGCTACACCTCGTACTCCGCGTGCGGGATCCCGTACCTCGTCGGCGGTCTCGTGGACGACGTCGACCGGCTCATCGCCCGCTCACCGGAGGAGCATCGCCGGAACGGCATCGACGTGCGGGTGCGCCACGACGTGCTCGCCATCGACACCGAGGCCCAGACGGTGACGGTGCGCGATCTCGACGGGGGGGACCGGCCGACGAGGTGGTGCCCTACGACCAGCTCGTGATCGCGACCGGGGCGACCCCGGTGCGGCCCGCGATCCCGGGCATCGAGGCGGACGGCGTCTACGGGGTGCAGACGCTCGAAGACGGCATCGCGGTACGGCACGCGGTCGACCGGGACGCGCCGAAGCGGGCCGTCGTCGTCGGCGCGGGATACATCGGCATCGAGATGGCCGAGGCGCTGCTGACGCAGGGTGTGAAGGTGACCTGCCTCGCCGCCGGCCCGACCCCGATGATGACGTTCGACCCGGACATGAGCGAGCTCGTCGCCGAAGCGATGCGCGGGCTCGGGATCGATCTGCACCTCGATGAGCCGGTGCTCGGCTTCGACGTGCGCGACGGTCACGTGCAGTCCGCCGAGACGAAGCGCGGCACCTACCCGACGGATCTCGTCGTGCTCGGCATCGGCTCCCGTCCGAACGTCGACCTCGCACGGCACGCGGGGATCACGATCGGGCCGACGGGCGGGATCGCGACCGACGATCACCAACGGACGTCGGCCCCGAACGTGTTCGCGGCGGGGGACTGCATCGAGACCCACCACCGGATCACCGGTGGACCGATCGCGATCGCGCTCGGCACGCACGCGAACAAGCAGGGCCGGGTCGTCGGCATCAACACCACAGGCGGCGACGCGGTGTTCCCCGGGGTGATCGGCACCGCGGTGTCCAAGGTCTGCGACGTACGAGATCGCACGCACCGGTCTCTCGGAGAGCGAAGCGATCGACGCGGGCTTCAAGGCGTTCCCCACCGTGATCGACGCCTCGAGCCACGCCGGCTACTACCCCGACTCCACCGAGGTGAAGGTCAAGCTCGTCACCGAGATGGTCACCGGACGGATCCTCGGGGCGCAGATCGTCGGCAAGAAAGGCGCGGCCAAGCGCATCGACGTGCTCGCGACCTGCATCTGGAACGAGATGACGGCCGAGGAGGTCATCTCGCTCGACCTCGGCTACGCGCCGCCGTTCTCGCCCGTCTGGGACCCGGTCCTGGTCGCCGCCCGCGTCGCCGCAGCCGAGGTCGAGCGCTGACGCCACCCTTCTCGGCACCCTGAAGCACGCCACCCGTGCCTGAGCGTGCCCAGAAGCGGTCGGTCTAGCGGCGACCCTGCTCGAGCTGGGTCTGCTCGGCCTTGAGGTCCGACTCGTACATGCGGCGCACGAGCTCTTCGAAGGTGACGGTCGGCGTCCAGCCGAGCTTCTCCTGCGCCTTGGCCGCGTCACCCATGAGGAGGTCGACCTCCGCGGGCCGGTCGAAGCGGGTGTCGTGCGTGACGAACGGCTCCCAGCTGTCGTAGCCCGCGATGCGGAACGCGGTGTCGAGGAACTCGCGGATGGTGTGCGTCTCGCCGGTCGCGATCACGTAGTCGTCCGGGTCCGGCTGCTGGAGCATCATCCACATCGCCTTGACGTAGTCACCCGCGAAGCCCCAGTCGCGTGCGAGTCGAGGTTGCCGAGGCTGATGCGCTCCTGCAGCCCGAGCTTGATGCGCGCGAGCGAGTTGGTGATCTTGCGGGTGACGAACTCCATGCCGCGGCGCTCGGACTCGTGGTTGAACAGGATCCCGGAGCTCGCGTGCAGGTCGTACGCCTCGCGGTAGTTGACGGTCATGTCGTGGCCGAACACCTTGGCCACCCCGTACGGCGAGCGGGGGTGGAACGGCGTCTTCTCCGTCTGCGGGGTCTCGCGCACCTTGCCGAACATCTCGGAGCTCGACGCCTGGTAGAAGCGGATCGGGTTGTCCTTGACCCCGCCGACGATGCGTACCGCCTCGAGCATCCGCAGCACGCCGAGGCCGGTGATCTCCGCGGTGAGCTCGGCCTGCTTGAACGAGAGCTGCACGAACGACATCGCGGCGAGGTTGTAGACCTCGTCCGGCTGCACCTGCTCCATCACCGCGATGAGCGACGAGAGGTCGCGCAGGTCGCCCGTCGACCAGCTCGACGCCGGGGTTCTCGTCCAGCACCAGCTGCGCTCTTCGGGTTCGCCTGGCCCCGGATCAGGCCGAAGACCTGGTAGCCCTCCTGGCTGAGGAGCTCCGCGAGATACCGGCCGTCCTGCCCAGTGATGCCGGTGATGAGCGCGCGCTTCATGCAAGACCCTCTCGACGATTGAGTGGGTCCAGATTAGCCCTCGTTGTGCCATGCTCCGGACGGGTCGAGCTGCACGAGGAACTCGGCGCAACGCGCCTCTTCGTCGGCCTCGCCGATCGCCGCGGCGCTGGCCCGCAGCCCGTCCAGCGCCCGCAGGAAGCCCCGGTTGGTCTCGTGCTCGACAGCGTACGTAGCCGCTGCCGCGCCAACCCGCCTGGCGGAGCTGGTCGAGCCCCCGGTGATAGCCGACGCGGAAGTACGCGTACGCCTCGATCGGGTCGCCGGCGAGCTCACCGAGGCGCGCCCACCCGTCGAGGAACCGCGGCGTCCGCGCGACGACCGCCTTGATGAGGACACGCCGCTGCTCGGGGTCGCTCTCGGTCAGCGCGGCCGCGAGCGCCGCGGTCACGTCAGCGGGAGGATCGGGGAGGACGGTCTCGGGCGGGCCGCCGCGGTGGAGTCCAATCGGTCTGTCGTTCACACGCGGAATCTATCGGCATGACGCAGGCGTCTCGTCCTCGGATGATCAATTTCGCTGGTCGGGGAGTCGGCCGTCGCACCGATACCATCGGCGCTGTGACCGACCCCGTGACCCCGCCGACCCCCAACGGGGAGAAGCCACCGCCGCCGAAATCCACGACGCTGGTGCTCGTGCGCCACGCCGTGACCGCGCAGACCGGTCCGCTGCTGTCCGGGCGCTCGCCGGGCATCGACCTCTCGGAGACGGGCGTCGGCCAGGCGGAGAACGTGGGCCGGCGGCTCGCGGTGCTGCCGGTCGCGCGCGGTCTACGCGAGCCCGATCGAGCGGACCCGCCAGACCGCGCAGCACATCGCCGGTCATCACGGCCTCGAGGTCCGCGTGCTGCCCGGGCGTGATCGAAGCCGACTACGGCGAGTGGACCGGCGGGAAGATCTCGGACCTCGCCAAGACCGATCTCTGGAAGACCGTGCAGATCGTCCCGTCGCGCGCGCGGTTCCCCGGTGGCGAGTCGATCGCGGAGATGCAGAGCCGCATGGTCGCTGCGCTGGAGCAGGTGGTGGCTGACCATCCCGGCGAGCTCATCGTGGTCGTGTCGCACGCGGATCCGATCAAGGCGGCGATCGCGCACTTCAGCGGTGTGCACCTCGACCTGTTCCAGCGGGTCGTCGTCTCGCCCGCGTCGGTCACCGTGTTCGAGCTCGGCCCGTTCGGGGCCGCGCTGCTGAAGTGCAACGACACCGGGCACGCTCGAGGAGCTGATCCCGAAGCCGTCCGAAGCGGAGACGGAATCGAAGGACGACGAGACCGCGCAGACGGAAGACTCGAAGAGCCCGGAGGGTGCGACGTGATGGACAACGTCATCGAGCTCGACAAGGTGGATGCCCTCGGCGCCGGCGCGATCGGCAACCCGGGTGAGCGGGTGTTCTACATCCAGGCGGACAAGGCCGACGCCCGGCTGACGGTGGTGGTCGAGAAGGAGCAGGTGGCGCTGCTCGCGGCCGAGGCGGTCGCGTTCCTGGACCGCATCGGCGAGGAGTACCCGGAGGAGCCGGGGGAGTCGGCCACGCTGCACCCGAGCGCGGCCCAGGTCACGGAGCCGGCGGTGCCGCTGTTCCGGGCCCGGATGATCGGTCTGGGCTTCGAGCCCGACCGGCGGCTGGTCCTGCTCGAGCTGCGGGAGCGGGCCGAGGACGATGACGACGACGAGATGCCGACCGCCGAGGACGCGGTGCTCGAGGACGAGGGCTACGTGGCCCGCATCTTCGCCACCCGCGGCGCAGGTCCGGGCGATGGCGGCTCGGGGGGCCGAGGCGGTGACCGGTGGGCGTCCGCTCTGCCAGCTCTGCAACTTCCCGATGGACCCGGCCGGTCACATCTGTCCGCGGTGGAATTAGACCCCTCGCGCGCGTCGGACGCGCTGCAGCAACGGCGAGCTCGACATCTTCGGTCGGATGGCCTGGTCGTCGAACGCGACCTTCGTGGTCAACGTGTCGCTCGACGACGTCGAGACCCAAGGCGTCTACAAGCCGCGGCGCGGCGAGCGTCCGCTGTGGGACTTCGCGCGACGGGACGTTGTGCAACCGCGAGGTCGCCGCGTTCGAGCTGTCGGCCGCGACCGGCTGGGGATCGTCCCCGAGACGGTGTTGCGGGACGGTCCGTACGGGATCGGCATGGTCCAGAGCTTCATCGACCACGACCCCGAAGAGCACTACTTCACCCTGCTCGAGTCGCATCCGGAGGACTTCCAGCGCTTCGCCGCGTTCGACGTGCTGGTGAACAACGCGGACCGCAAGGGTGGCCATTGCCTGCGCGCGCTCGCCGACGGCCACATCTACGGCATCGATCACGGCCTGACGTTCCACGTCGACGACAAGCTGCGCACCGTCATCTGGGACTTCGCCGGCGACCTGGTGCCGGACCCGATCCTCGCGGTCGTCGAGTGCGTCCTCGAAGACCTCGACGGGGCGCTCGGTCACCGGCTCGGTGAGCTCCTCGCCCCGTCCGAGGTCGAAGCCATCGGCGACCGCGCCCGGGCGCTGCTGCGCAAGGGCAAGTACCCCGTCCCCGACGAGGGCTACCACTCGGTCCCCTGGCCGATGATCTGAGCGCGAGACTGCCCCGGTGGTTGACCTGCTCTCGATTGCCGAAGGGTCGCCGCGGCGGTCGGTCGAGCGGGGCGAGGTGTTGCTGACGGACGGGGAGCAGGTGCGCGCGCTCCTGGTGCTGCTCGACGGCGCGCTCCGGATCGAGAAGGCAGGCGTGCCGATCGCGCTCGTGACGGATGCGGGCGCATGCGTCGGTGAGATGTCGCTCCTCCTCGGCGTCCCGGCGACTGCCGACGTCATCGCGACGGAGCCGTCCACGATCGCGGTCATCGAGGACGCCGGCACGATGCTCGAGGAGGAGACCGGCCTCGCCGTCGTGCTCGCCCAGCTCCTCGCCCGCCGGCTGCAGGTGATGACGACCTACCTCGCGGACATCAAGCGCCAGTACGCGGATCACGAGGGCGGGCTCGGCATGATCGACGTCGTCCTCTCCAGCCTGATGCGGGGCTCGGGTGCGGCGCAGCGAGCTCGGCTCGGACCGCGATCCCGACCCGGAGTTCTGACCTCCGGCGGTGCCCGGGCCTACACCAGCGCGAACGGGCGCTCGTCGACGCCTTCGTAGGAGATCCAGCGGGCGAGCCCAGTCCAGGTGTCGAGCTCGATGTGGCTCGGCACCGGCCCCATCTGGCGGCCCGCGTTGAGCACCCGGGTCGAGCCGATCCGATCGATCCAGGCCCCGTCCGGCACGAACGGGGACGGGTGGACGTGCCCGGAGAGGACGAGGTCGGGATGGTGCCGCTCGATCCACGCGCGAGGTCCTCGTCGCCGTAGTGGCGGCGGCCGGTCCAGCTCGTCGGTGAGTCGGCCGGGGGTGCGTGGTACGCCCAGACCCAGCGCCGGTCGCCGACGAGCGCCGCGTCGTGCGCAAGCTGGACGTCGACGATGTCGCGGGTGAGCGGTCCGTCCCACCACGGGCACACCGTGAGCAGCAGCTCGTCGGTCTCGAGCCGCATCCCGTCGACGAGCACGCCCGCGCCGCGCGCGCCGTCGAGCCAGGGGCGGCGCGCTCGCCGAGCTCGTTGCGCGCGTTGAGGTCGTGGTTGCCCGAGCACGCGACGACCGTGGTCTTGGCCGCGATGCCGCGAGAGGTACTCGAGCATGACGGCGATCTGCGTGTCGGGTTCGACGATCGAGCCGACGTCGAGGTGGTCGCCGGCCAGCACGACGAGGTCGTAGTCCCCAGCGACGGACACGACCCAGTCGAGCTGCGGCAGCGTGTAGTGCAGATCGGACGTGAGGAGGACCCGCACGGCCCGGATGCTAACCGCGGCGTTACTGGGAGACGGGTTCGAGGATGTCGTCGAGGTAGCGGGTCTTGCAGAGCGAGCGCTGCAGCTTGCCCGACGACGTCTTGGGCAGCGAGCCCGCGCGGCACGAGCACGATCTCGGCGGAGACCCCGACCGCGTCGGTGACGCGGGTCGACACCGCGTCGCGGACGGGTTCGGCATCGTCGGCGCTGCGTCTCGGCGACGACCACGATCGATTCGCGACCCTTGCGCCCGGGCGCACCGAACGCGATCACGTTGCCGGCCCGCACGCCCGTCGACGCCGGCTGCGGCGCGTTCGATGTCTTCGGGGAAGACGTTCCGACCGCCGACGATGATGACGTCCTTGAGCCGGCCGCAGATGATGAGCTCGCCGTCCACGAGGTAGCCGAGGTCGCCGGTGCGGAGCCACTCGTCGTGGAACACCTCGGCGGTCGCGCGGTCGTTGCGGAAGTACCCGGGCGTGACCGACGACCCGCGCACCTCGAGCTCGCCGGCCTCGCGGTCGCGCAGCGGGATCCCGGTGCCGGGCTCGACGACCCGCAGCTCCAAGCCCGCGATCGCCTTGCCGAGGAAGGGCAGCCGGCGCGAGCCGGGCGAGGACGGGTCGACCGGCGCGGCGTAGCGGTCGGTCTCGAGGACCCGGCCGTCGACCGCGTCGACGATCATGCCCTTGCCCGGTTCGGGGAAGGTGATGCCCACCGTGGACTCGGCCATCCCGTAGGCGCAGAACACGGTGCCGACGCGCGAGCCCGTGGGGTGCACCCGCCGCGAGCCAGTCCTCGACCGAGCTCGGCTCGATCGGCTCCGCACCGTTGAGCGCGACCTGCCACTGGCTCAGGTCCAGGTCGCCGCCGCGGCGCATCGCGCGCGCGGACAGCGCGTACGAGAAGTTCGGGCCCGCGGTGATGGAGCACTTGAAGTCCGAGATCCACTGCGCCCAGCGCGTCGGCGCGGCGAGGAAGTCCTGTGGCCCGGCGAGGACCAGGTCCGTACCCGTCGTCATCGGGATCATCAGCATCCCGATGAGTCCCATGTCGTGGTAGAGCGGCAGCCACGACACGGCGCGGTCGAGGTCGTAGTCGAGGACGAGCGCACCGTCGATCGCGTCGATGTTCGCGGTGACGCAGCGGTGCGGGAGCATCACGCCCTTGGGCTCCGCCGTGCTCCCACTCGTGAACTGCAGGATCGCGAGCGCGTTCGGGTCGTCGGCGGACGCGGAGGTACGCGTCGCTGCCGCGACTCGTGACCGCGGCGCGCAGCTCGTCGAGGGTGACCATCGGCGGGTCGGTCGGCTCGGGCGTCAGGAACGCGAGCAGCTGCGCGTCGGCGATCACGATCCGGCTCTCGGCGCTCGAGATCCGGGCCCGGGTCTGCTCGACGAACTCCTCGATCGAGCCCATCCGCATCGGCAGGGGGAGCATCACGACGGTCGCGCCGGCGAGCCAGGTCGCCTGGATCGCGGTGACGAGATCGCGCGTCGTCGGGCCGATCAACGAGACGGAGTGACCGGGCTCGACCCCGCGGGCCTGGAGCTCGGCGGCCATGGCCCGGGCGTCGTCGTGGATCTGCGCCCAGTCGACCGCTTCCGTGGTGTACGCGGCGCTGTCGCTGGCCCCGGTGACGAAGGTGATCGAGCGGCGGCGATCGGCCGCGGCCTCGAGGCGCGGCACGAGGGAGGAAGATCTGTCAGGCATCAGGCGGTTCGACTCCGAGGGGATGCGCCGAGGTTACGCGCCGGACCCCCCATTTCGGGACTTCTAGGCCAGCTGTTGGGCGAGGTACGCGCTGTCCCCGAGGGCCTCGAGGGCCGCGAGCTGGGTCTCCAGCCAGTCGATCGACGCCTCGCCGGCCGTGACCATCGGCTCGAGCACGAGCCGGGTCCCGTCGTCACCGGCCTCCGTGCACACGCCGATGGCGGAGTTGATGCGGCCCACCTGGGCGACCTCGAGATCGAGGGCCAGCTCGAACTGGTCGCGCACCGTCTTGCCGACCTTGATCCGACCGATCTTGTTCAGGTTCGGGATGGCGTCGAAGTACACGATCCGGTCCACGAGCTGCTCGGTGTGGCGCATCTCGTCCATGGACTCTTCGTACGCCTTGGTCGAGAGCTTCTCGTAGCCCCAGTTCGCACAGAGCTTGGCGTGGATGAAGTAGCTGTTGATCGCGGCCATCTCGGCCTGGAGCACGTCTTCCAGTGCCTTCAACACGGACGGGTTCGGTTGGGGCATCTCGGACCTCTTTCGGGACGGGCTACGTGCCGATCAGACGGGGCTCGGCGACCGCGAACTCGGGCCAGCGCTTGCGGGACCGCTTCGAGAGCTTGTGCATCAGCTCGATCGCGTCAGGGTCGTCGTCTCCGGGGCGCACGTCGATCCAGCCGCCGTCCTGAAGGCCCTTCATGATCTCGCGGCCAAGTTCGGTGCGGACGATGGTCAGCGTCCAGTCGTTGAACTTGCCGATGCCACCGGTCGAGATGTCGGCGTGCTCGGCCGCGAAGTCGGGGCACGCCTTGCAGCCCTCGCGGGTCCAGGCGTGGCATTCCTTCAGCGGGACCTCGTGGTAGTCGCCGTTGTGCATCCAGATCTGGAACACGCCCTTGATGTTCATCTTCTTGATGTCTTTCTTGTGGAGCCCGTACTTCGCCTCGAAGAGCTCCTCGAAGATCGCGTCGTCGAACGTCTTCGAGCAGAGCAGGCCGATGTTCAGCGACATCCGTCGCGCGACCTTTCCCGCCTTGCGCTGCTTCATCACGGGTGGCATCGAGCTCTGGCAGCTCATCCCCACCGAGCGCGATGCGCTCGGCGCCACCTTCGACGGCCTCCGCGTACGCCATCGGGTTCGCGGAGTACGTGTAGCGGCTGCCCGCCGAGGCGATGATGTCTTCCTTCGTCTTCGCGACGCCGGGGATGGCCTTCCATGTCGAGCCGTCGCCCTCGAGGTACGAGACGAGGGCCGCGTCGATGATGTCGTTCTCCAAGCAGTACATGAGGATCGCAGAGACGAGCCCGCCGTCCTGGCCGACCTCGTGGAGCACCGGGTCCGACGCCTTGGCGAGCACGATGTCCTTGTAGATCCCGGAGAGCTCCTCGGGCTCCCGGGTCCGGCCGAACAGGAACTCGTCCACCTCCGGCTCCCAGGCCCGGAACCGCGGGCAGGCCCGGGTGCAGGACGTGCAGTTCTTGTCGCCGTGGGAGCAGTCGGCCGGGCCGCCGTAGTCCTCGATCTGGAACGGCTTGTACGTGCCCTCGGTGTCCTTGTAGGAGAGGACGTCGTGCGGGCACACGATGACGCAGCCCGCGCACCCGGTGCACAGGCCCGAGGTGACGACTTCGTCGTACAGGTGCTTCCAGGACAGCTTCTCGGGCGGCATCCGCCGAGTCTGTCACGACGCCGCGTACCGGGCGAAGAGAGCGCGTGCGGACCGGCCGACCGGCCTACATTGGCGCGATGGACGACGAACACGCGCCGCCACCGCCGGAATCGCCGCCACCCGCGTCGGTCCCGCCGGCCTCGACGCCGGAGCCTTCACCCGCGGCACCACCGCCGCCGCCCGGGTACGCGCCACCGCCGACCGCCGCGCCGCCCGGGTACGCGGCCCCGGGATACGGGCAGGCACCGCCTCCACCGCCGCCCCCGCCGGTCTACGGCGCGCCTCCGGCCTACGGCGCGCCGGCGTACGGACAGCCCGCATACGTCGACGGCCCGCGCAGCGAAGGCCTCGCGGTTGCCGCGCTCGTGGTCGCGATCGTGGGCATCTTCGTCTGCGGTGTGTTCGCCGGGATCGTGGCCCTCGTGCTCGCGAGCCAGGCCCAGCAGAAGATCCACGCGTCGAACGGGCAGCTCACGGGGTCGGGGATGGTGACCGCAGCCCGGGTCATCGCGATCGTGGCGATCGTGCTCAACCTCGTCGTCATCGCCGTGTTCATCGGGACGAGCTAGGGAGCCACTGATGTCGTACGCCCCGCCGCCGCCCCCGCCTCCCGTGCCGCCCCCGCAACCCCAGTGGGGTCCGCCGGCGGCGCCGGGCGCGCCGGCCTACGCGACGCCGCCTCGCACCGACGGGACCGCGGTCGCGGCGTTGGTGCTCTCGATCGTCTCGTGGGTCCTCTGCCCGATCATCGCCGCGGTCGTCGCGCTCGTGCTCGCGCACGTCGCGGGCAACAAGATCGACGCGTCCGGGGGCCGGCTGACCGGCAACGGCATGGTGCGCGCCACGCAGATCATCGCGTGGATCCACATCGTGCTCTTCACGCTCATCATGGTCGGCGTGGCGATCGCGCTGGTGGCGAGCGACTCGACGTCGAGCTCGCTGCGCGCCCTCGCCGGCTGAGCCGGCCGCGAGATCAGGCGCGGAGGAGCCGCTCCACCGCGCTCATCGCTTCGGCGATCTTGGCGTCGCCCTCGACGGGATCGCGTTCGGTGGCCTCGCGCACGCAGTGGCCGAGATGCTCGTCGAGCAACCCGAGCCCGACGCCCTGCAGGGCGCGGGTGACGGACGCGATCTGCGTGAGCACGTCGATGCAGTACGTGTCCTCGTCGATCATGCGGGCCAGGCCCCGCACCTGACCCTCGATCCGGGCCAGGCGCCGCCGGTAGTCGTCCTTGTGCATCGAGTAGCCGCGCACGGGAATGCTCCGCCGTTGTCGAAGATAGGGTAGGGGGGTATAGTACCAACCAGGAACGACGGGAGCAACCATGACGACCGGGCGCACGGACACCCAGACCGAGGAGACCCGACGGGTCGATCTCCCGATCGCGGGAATGACGTGCGCCTCCTGCGTGGGCCGGATCGAGCGGGGCCTGACCGGCCTCGACGGGGTCGCCGAATGCCGGGTCAACCTCGCCGACCGAGACCGCGACCCTGCTCTACGACGAGTCGGTCACCGGGCCCGAGGTCTTCCGGTCGAGGGTCGCCGACCTCGGCTACTCCGTTCCCGAGTCCGAGCCCGGCCACGAGCACGACCACGGTGACGAGAGCTCGGTGCGGCCGCGGCTGATCGTGGCCGCCGTCCTGACCGCTCCGGTCCTGCTCGTGTCCATGGTCCCGGCGTTCATGGTCGACGGGTGGCAGTGGATCGCGTTCGTCCTCTCGACGCCGGTCATCTTCTGGGCCGGTTGGCAGTTCCACCGGGCCACCCTCGTGAACCTGCGCCACGGCGCGGTGACGATGGACACGCTCGTCTCGCTCGGGACCACCGCGGCGTGGCTCTGGTCGGTCGTCGCGCTTGTGTTCCTTGGCGCGACGTCCTCGGGGATGAGCGGCGACGCCGACGTCCACGTCTACTTCGAGACCGCGGCCGCGATCATCACGCTGCTGCTGCTCGGGAAGTACTTCGAGGCCCGGGCCCGCCGCCGGTCCGGCGATGCGCTGCACGCGCTGCTCGCGCTCGGTGTGAAGACGGCCCGGCTCGAGCGACGGCGGGGAGATCCCGATCGACGAGCTGGCGGTCGGTGACCGGTTCGTGGTGCGACCGGGCGAGAAGATCGCCACCGACGGGCGCGTCGTCGAGGGCGCGTCGGCGGTCGACCTCTCGATGCTGACCGGCGAGCCGGTGCCCGTGGACGTCGGCCCGGGTGACACCGTCTTCGGCGCGACGCTCAACACGTCCGGTCGGCTCGTGATCACCGCGACGCACGTCGGCAGCGAGACTGCGCTCGCGCAGATCGGCCGGCTCGTCGCCGCGGCGCAGGGCTCCAAGGCGCCCGTGCAACGTTTGGCGGATCGGATCTCGAGCGTCTTCGTCCCCATCGTGATCCTGATCGCGCTCGGGACGCTCGCCGCGTGGCTGCTCACCGGGCACTCCGCGAACGAGGCGTTCACCGCCGCGGTCGCGGTGCTGATCATCGCCTGCCCGTGCGCGCTGGGGCTCGCCACCCCGACGGCGATCATGGTGGGGACCGGACGCGGCGCGCAGCTCGGCATCGTCATCAAGGGCGGCGAGGTCCTCGAGGCCACACGTCAGATCGACACCGCGGTGCTGGACAAGACCGGCACGATCACCACCGGTCGCATGGCCCTCGTCGAGGCGGTCGTGGCGCCGGGCGAGGACGAGGCGCGGGTCCTGTTCCTTGCCGGTTCGGCGGAGGATGCGTCGGAGCACCCGATCGCGCGCGCGATCGCGGATGGCGTGCGAGACCGCGGTCCCGACCTGGTCGCGCCGACGTCGTTCACCACCGAGCCCGGGCACGGGGTGCAGCGCGGTCGTCGACGGTCAGGAGATCCAGGTCGGTCGGCTGGAGTGGATCGGCACCGCGGCTCCGTCGTTGCGGGACCTCGCGGATGCGGCGGCCCGACTGGGCCGCAGCACCGTGTTCGCCGGCTGGGACGGTCGTGTGCGCGCCGCGTTCGTCGTTGCCGACACCGTGAAGCCGACATCAGGCGACGCGATCGCCGCCCTGCACCGCCTCGGCATCGAGACGGTGATGGTCACCGGCGATCGGCAGGACACCGCGGCCACGGTGGCCGCGGCTGTCGGCATCGACCGGGTCGTGGCCGGCGTGCTGCCCGGTCAGAAGGTGGACGTCGTCCGCGAGCTCCAGGCGGCGGGTCACGACGTCGCGGTCGTCGGCGACGGTGTGAACGACGCGCCCGCGCTCGCCCAGGCCGACCTGGGCATCGCGATCGGCACCGGCACCGACGTCGCAATCGAGGCCAGCGACCTGACCCTCGTGTCCGGCGACCTGCGCACCGCCGCCGACGCGATCGCGCTCTCCCGCAAGACCCTCTCCACGATCCGCGGCAACCTCTTCTGGGCCTTCGCCTACAACACCGCCGCGATCCCCCTCGCCGCCCTCGGCCTCCTCGACCCGATCATCGCCGCCGCCGCGATGGGCTTCTCGTCCGTCTTCGTCGTGACGAACTCCCTCAGACTCCGCCGCTTCCACCCAGAGCGCCCCTGAGGTCGCACTCGTCGGGGCAGCTGAGCTCGTCACATTGGTCTTGCCCTTGACCTTGACCCGCCGAGGCTCGGTCCAGCACACAACCGCGTTACGCAGACAGAAACGCGGCGATCAAGAGCGTCTGCGCGTCCGAGTTCTCCATCAGCCCGGAGATGATCGCCTTCTCGACCTTGCTGCCGAGCAGCGGGATCTTCACCTTGATCTTCCCGGTCACCGTCCGCACACAGCCCAGATCCGCAACCGCGATCGTCGCTTCGTAGCTCCCCTGGAGCAGGTTGTCGTAGTTGTCGGGGCGGATCACGCAGGTCGTGTGGTGGGCCGCGAGGTTCACGGTCGAGTCCTCGATCCAGGTGAGCTTCTCGGGATCGACGAACTTCGTCACGGCGGAGGAAGCTCGGCCTGGAAGAGGTAGCGGACCTGGAGGTTCACGGTGTCGCCGTCTCGCGCGTTGCCGACGACCTCCGCGGAGCCGAGCTTCGGCAGCTCGTCCATGCGGGTCAGGAAATCCGGGTTCACGAGCGCGGCATCGACGGCATCGACGGGCGCAGCGATCTCCTGGGTCAAGGTGAAGTCCACGGCAGTCGAGAACGTAGGCGAAGGGCCCGCGACACTCGCGTACCCTCTCTTCTCACACTATGAAGATTTCCGAGATCCTCGCCCGGGGCCCGAGCTACTCCTTCGAGTTCTTCCCACCCCGGACCCCGAACGCCGAGATCGCGCTGACGGCGGCGATCGAGGAGCTCGGTCCGTTGGGCCCGTCGTACGTGTCTGTCACCTACGGTGCCGGTGGGTCGACGCGGGAGAAGACCCACGAGATCGTGACCGGGATCCTGCGGGACACCCAGATGACCCCGATGGCCCACCTCACCTGCGTCGGGCACACCCGCGCGGAGCTCGAGGAGATCGTCTCCCGCTACCGCGACTCCGGGATCGAGAACATCCTGGCGCTCGGCGGCGATCCGCCGCCCGACGTCGACCTGCCCGAGGGTGAGCTCAAGCACGCGGTCGAGCTCGTGCACCTCGTCCGCGAGATCGGCGACTTCTCGGTCGGCGTCGCCGCGCACCCCGAGCCGCATCCGCGCTCCGCGAGCCGGGAGAGCGATCGGCGGCACACCGCGGAGAAGCTCGCGGTCGCGGACTTCGCGATCACCCAGTTCTTCTTCGACGCGGAGCACTACTTCGATCTCGTCGCGAGCTCCGCGCGCTCGGCGTCGACAAGCCGGTCATCCCCGGGATCATGCCGGCGACGACGCTCGGGAGCATCAAGCGCATGTCGCAGCTCCAGGGCTCGGAGTTCCCGCGCTGGCTCGCAGACAAGCTCGAGGCGGTCGGCGACGACCCTGACGCGGTCTTCGCGGTCGGCGTGGAGGAAGCCACCAACCTCGCGCGCGACGCTGATCGACGGCGGCGCCCCTGGTCTGCACTTCTACACGCTGAACCGTTCGACCGCGACCCGGCAGATCTACGAGAACCTCGGGCTCGTCTCTCCCTAGCCCCTCAGGTCGACCGGGCGAGCCCGGTCAGCAGCTCCGCGACCCGGTCGGGCGCGGAGAGGAACGGCGAGTGGCTCGTCGGCCACTCCACGGTCGCAGTGCAGCGGCGCGCCATCGCGCGCTGCAGCTCGGGATGCACGCCCTCGTCGTCGGTGCAGACCACGTAGGTCGACGGCCGCTCCCGCCAGGCCACGGCGGTCGGGAGGTCGCCGAGCGTCACTCCGGGTTGCGGACCGAGCCGCGCCACCGCCCAGGCGGTCGTCTCGGCGTCGCAGTCCTGGAACAGGCACGCCGCCGCGCCGTCCGGATCGAGTGAGATCGTCCCGTCGTCGTCGTTCCAGATGAACGCATCGGCGAGGTTCGGCCGACCCTCGTAGGAGATGTCGAGCGCGGCCGACTCCGCGACCGCGGCGGCCATGCACGATTCGCCGGCGTCGAGCGCGAACGCGGTGAGGTACACGAGGTGACGGACCGCGGGATGGACGCCCGCCTCCGTGATCACGGCTCCGCCGTACGAGTGGCCGAGCAGGACGCACTCACCGTCGATGGTGTCGAGGACCTCCCGCACGCGGGCCGAGTCGGCGTGCAGGTCGCCGAGCGGTCCGGGATCCGCGCCGTGGCCCGGGAGGTCGACGGCGACCGCTTCGATCCCCGCATCCGAGAGCCGGTCCAGCACCGGCTCGAAGCACCACGCCCCGTGCCAGGCACCATGGACCAGGACCACCGCTGCCGTCATCGGCCCAGCCTGCCACCCCCCATGGTTCTGGCGTCACTTACCCCCCGTGTACGGGGGGTAAGTGACGCCGAAACGGAGATGGGTCAGGCGACCGGGGTCGGAGTCCCGTCGGGGTCCGGCACGAGTCGACCGGTGGCCTTCCACGTGTCCAGAAGATCGTCGGCCGGACAGCGCTCGCGGCTGACGTAGCGGTCGCGGTAGCTCGTGACCAGATCGACGACGTCACCCGTCGCACCGAGTCGGGGGAGTGCGTCGAGCGCGGCCGCGAACGCTTCGCACGCGGCGCGCGCGAAGTCGGGCTCGTGCAACGCGTGACGGGCCGCGTCGTCCCAGCGGTCTGCCAGGGGTTCGAGCACCGGTGTGATGCATCGTGATGCCTCGGGATCCTCGAGCAGCGCGACGGCGACGATCGCGGGCACGGTCGACCACTCCGACGGCAGCGAGTCGACCATGCGCAGCTCGAGCCAGCCCCGGGGCCGGATGGGCGGGAACAGCGTCGTGAGGTGGTACGCGAGATCGTCCTCGGTCGGCCAGCCGAGCGCGTGACCACCCTCGATCCAGTCCTCGAACGAGAGCCGTTCGCACACCGGGACGAAGTCGTCCTCCGACGCCCGGATGAACATCACCGGTGCCCGCATCGCGTAGTCGGCCCAGGCCATCCCGGCGCTTCCCTCGGTACCGACGGGCGCGGACCGGCCCCGCTCGATGGCGAGCCACACGGCCAGACGGGTCGAACACCACCCCGACGGCGCGCTCGCGACGAACGGCGAGTTCGCGAAGACCGCGGCGAGCAACGGACCGAGCGCGTGCGCAGTCTGCCACCGGCTCGGTGCGATCTGGTCGGGGCCGAGGTCGACGTTCACCTGGATGGCCGCGGTCTGGCGCATCATCGTGCGCCCGGCCGAACCGAACGCGTCGAAGTGTGCCTCCATCGCGTCGTAGCGCGGTGAGTGCAGCTCGCGGGGCCGGGTGCTGCCCGGGAGCAGACCGAGCCCGACGAGGCCGACGCCGACGTTCGCGAGGCCCTCGGTGAGCGCACGGGCGTCCGCCAGGATCGCGGTGCACGCGTCGAAGCCGGGGAGCGGTTGCGAGCTCAGCTCGACCTGCCCGCCGGGCTCGAAGGTGAGCCGGCTGTGGCCGGGAAGGTGGATCGATCGTGCGGTCGACTCGAGCAGCTCGAACGGAACCGGTCGGTCGGGCTCGCCGATCCGCACGGTGTGCCACTCGATCTCGACGCCGAGTCGAGCGGGCGAAGCAGTGGGGGCGGCGGGGGTGGGGAAGCCGTGGTCAGCGACGATGCGGCGCGCGTCGTCGACGGTGAGGACGGACTGCGGCGCGACCATCTACCGGTAGCCGAACTGTGCCGCGACCCAGTCCTCGTCGCGAATCGACCCGAGCTGGAGATAATGAGTGAGGGCGTAGCGCAACACGACAGCTCCCTTCGATTGACCTGAGAACGGTATCCACGATCGCGGGTTCGTTACACCGCAGGTGCAACGGTTCGGCTCGGCTCAGGGATTCCCCCGGGCCCGTATGGTCAGATGAGTCCCGAATGATTCGTGACGATGGGTGCGACGGATGACGGATCGGGCACCGGCGGTGGACCCACGGGACGAAGCCCGGGAACGGGTCGGCGGTCGTTTCGACGTCCGGGTGCTCGAACCGTCGCCGCCCGCCGTCACGGAGGGTCCGTTCTTCGCCGACGACCCGGTCGACGAGGACGACGGGTCGGGGCGGCCGGTCCTCGCGCCGGTCCCGCTCCCGGGTGCGGCATCGAGCTGGGACGAGCTCGCGCGCGACACACCGGAGCTCGCGCCATGGTGCGCGGATCGCTGGCTCGGCGCGTGGCGTCCGCTCGTGCAGCCGACCGATCTCGACACGCTCGCGCGGACGCGGGAGTCGTGGCACGCGGTGGCGGAGCACGTGGTCGCACCCGCGCGTCACCGGTCCAACGGAAAGATCGGGCTGCGGTTCACGCGCGGTGGGTTCGGCACGCCGTTCTTCGGCTCGGACGAACAGGTCCGGGTCGCGCCCGACGGCCTCCTCGTGGTGCGGGGCGGCGCGCGGTCGGTGCACCCGATCACGACGGTGCGCGCCGCGGCCGCTGTCGTCGGCATCGAGCCCGGCGCGCCGGCGGACGTCTACACGCCGACGACGGCGCTGCAGCCGGACGCGCCACTCGCGGTCGACGCGGAGTCGGCGCGATTCCTCGGTGACTGGTTCGGGTTCGGCGCGTCGGTGTTGGAAGCGTTGCGCGCGGCCGTCCCGAGCGCCGACACGCCGGCCCGGGTGCAGCTGTGGCCCGAGCACTTCGACCTGTCGTTCGACCTCGGCGACGAGGCGGCCGGGACGCGGGCGACCTACGGTGCGTCCCCCGGCGACGCCGCCCACCCGGCTCCGTACGTCTACGTCTCGCCGTGGACGGCCCGGACGGGTGACTTCTGGAACGAGGGCAGCTACGCGAGCCTCGGACTCGCGGCGTTCGCCGGCGCGCCCGACCAACGCGGGGCGGTGCTCGACTTCTTCGCCCGCGCCGGGGAGCAGCTGAGGTGACCGACCTGAAGCCGCCTCGTCCGGTCGCCGGTGAACGGGAGACGCTGCTCGCACTGTTCCAGTACCAGCGCGAGTCGTTCGTGCGGAAGGTCGAGGGCGTCGACGAGCACGCGGCCAGGGAATCGCCCGTCGCGAGTGGCACGACGTTGCTCTGGCTGACGAAGCACCTGGCGACCGCGGAGATGCTCTGGTTCGCGCACCGCTTCGCGGGTGAGCCGCCTTCCGTCGTCCCGAGCGACACCGTGCTCCCCGGCGACACCGTCGTCACGGCCATCGACGCCTACCGGGCGACGTGGGCGCGCGTCGACGCGATCATCGCCGCGGCTCGGCTCGAGGACACGTGCGTGCAGACCGGTGCGGAGTCGCCCGTCAGTCTGCGCTGGGTCCTGATGCACCTGCTCGAGGAGACCGCGCGCCACGCTGGCCACGCGGACATCCTCCGGGAGCTGGTCGACGGGTCCGCGGGCCGCTAACGCGCGGCGAGATCGAGCTCCAGCAGAGGGAGCATGCGACCGGGAATCGACCCCGAGGGCGCCTCACCGACGATCACCGCACCCTGGTGCTCGTAGAACCCGAGCGTGTTCGGGTCGGCTTCGATGCGCACGAGGGTGAAGCCGGCCTTCACGGCCGCGACGCGGAACGCGTGGAAGAGCGCCGCACCCACGCCCGTCCCGATGAACGGCGGATCGACGAACAACGCCCCGAGCCCCCGCACCGGCGGCTGGTCGAGGGCCGTCGAGAACCCCGCAACGACGCCGTCGACCACGGCCACGCTCACGCGCCCCGCGTCGACCGACGCACGCGGGACCGTGAGCTCCTCGCGGCACGCGTCGATGAACTCGTCGCTGTAACCCCAGTGCGCCTTCGAACGGACGGCGAGGGCACTCAACGTCGCGGTCTCGTCCGGGCGCGCCGGACGGATCGTCACGGCGCCCACGAACCAGGGGCGCGGCACGAGATCGCGACGTAGCGCTCGAACGCCGCGTTCACGCCCTCGTGATCGCCGGTCGCGAGCCAGTCGAGCAGGAGCCCGCGGATCACCGCGACGCTCAGTCGGGCTTCGGTGCGCGCGAGGTCCGGCGCGACTCCGTGCTCGATCGCGTACGCCGCGGACGGCTCGACCCAGTTCTCGATGATGCCGTCGAGGAGATCGACCGCGCCCGGCCGACCCTGCAGCGCCTGCCCGTAGATCTCGAAGAAGAGACGTTCGTGGGGCCCGAGCGCGGGGTCGGTGAACCGTCGCCACATGGCCCGCAGGGTGTCGGCGGGCGAGAGGGCCTCGGTGTCGAGCGCGGCGAAGGCGTCGCGCTGGGCGTCCTCGACGGTCTGGATCACCGCGACGATCAGGCCGGCCTTGGAGCCGAAGTGGTAGATGAGCATCCGGTGGCTGGTGCCGATCGCGGTCGCCAGCTCGCGCAGGCTCAGGTCGCTCAGGCCGTGGGCGAGGATGTGGTCGACCGCGGCGTCGAGCAGCCGGGCCCGTGGATCTGGCGCCTTCGTCGGTGTTGTCATCACGATCCGGCCAGTGTACCATCTGGTACATGTACCAGATGGTACGGACGCGGCGAAGCGCCGGAAGCGGAGGATGTCATGGGTGAGCAGGAGATCTCGGCCCGAGGTTGGACGGCGGCGAGCCCCTCCGAGGTGTACCGGCTGCTGCGCGCCGGCGCGACGTGGCCGGAGTGGTCGCCGATCGACTCGTTCGAGCTCGAACGTGAGGGGCCGGAGGGCGGGGAGAGCCTCGGGGCGATCCGGGCCTTCCACACCGGGCGGGCCGCGAGCCACGAGGAGATCGTGGAGCTCGTGGCCGATCGACGGTTCAGCTACGCGCTGGTGTCGGGCCTCCCGCTGCGGGGGTACCGCGCCGACGTGGACATCGAGCCGCCGCGACGGCGGGACGGCGATCCACTGGCACAGCAGCTTCCGCGCCAAGGTCCCGGGCACCGGTGGGATCTTCCGCCGATTCCTGGGTGGTTTCATCCAGCGCTGCGTCGACGGGCTCGCGAGCTACGCCGCCGAGCACTCGGAGCGATCGACACCTGCGTAGCCTCGTGGGCGTGGCCACCGTGAGACCGTCGACGACGCCCAACCCGAACGCGATGAAGTTCACGCTCGACGTGACGTTGCCCCAGCGCATCGACACGACGCGCGGGGAGGGCACGGACTCGCCGTTCGCGCAGGCGGTGCTCGCGTTCGACGGGGTCGCGTCGGTGTTCGGCACCAACGACTTCGTGACCATCACCCGCGAGCCGGATGCCGACTGGGACGCGATCGTCTGCGCGGTCGAAGACGCCGCGGCCGAGCACCTCGACGCCAGCTCCGGCGCGCCGCCGACCGATGAGGTCGCGCACGCCGCGCAAGCTCCTGCGCAACGCGGTGGCCCCGGCGAAGCCGCGCCCGGTCGAGATCGGCCGACCTCCGCGCCGCGACGAGGACGACGAGCGATAGCCGGGCATCGCAGGCCGGGAAGGTCATCCGGGAGAAGGGGATCGGGCTGAACTTCATCCGCACCGGCGTCGCGGACGGGGACCGGTTGGCCCGCGCACTGGGGGCCGGGGTGATCGTCACGGCGCCCGCGCCACCCGCGGCCCCGGCATGGGAGTGGGAGTGGTCCGACGCGCTCGTGGCCTGGAGCCGGGAGATCGACGCGTTGCCGCTCGACGACGAGCTCGTGGTGTGCACGTGGCTCGACGCCGAGCCGACCGTCGATGTGGTCGATCTCGACCCGGTCCAGTGGCGCCGGCAGGTCGAGTGGCCCACCGCACTGTGGTTCGTGACGCTCGCCCGGGCGACGGTTCGGTGTCGCGACGGGGGCTCAGTGGTGGTCGTCGCCGACCGCGCCGCCGCCCTCGACTCGCCGGGGCACGGCGCCGAAGTGACCGTCGCCGAAGGCGTGGTGAACCTGGTGCGTTCGCTCGCGGCCCGCGAGGGCGGCCGAGCGGTGCGGGTCAACGCGGTGATCAGCGCGCGTCACACCGAGGTGCCGGTGCGGCTCGGTTCTCCACCGCCGCTTGCCACCTTTCCCGGGCGGGTGGACATCGAGGTCGCCGGCGCGGTGCGCATGCTGCTGTCCGGAGATGCGACCGGCGTCACCGGTGCGTCGATCTCGTCGACGGGCGGACGTCCATGAGCTCCTCGAGGCGGACGGTGCTGATCACGGGCGCGTCCGGTGGTGTCGGTCGGGGCATCGCGCTCGCGTGTGCGGCGGACGGGTGGGAGGTGTGGATCGCCGCCCGCCGCGCGACCGAGGCCGCCGCGGTCGCGGCCGAGGTGACCGCAGCCGGAGGCGAAGGCCGTTCCACCGTGTGCGACGTCGGCGACGAAGCGTCGGTGCGCGCCGCGATCGACGCCATCGCCACCGCGGCCGGCCGGCTCGACGGAGTGGTGCACAACGCGACGAGCGCGAAGTCGTCGCAGTCGGGCTCGATCACCGCCGTGACCGTCGACGATCTCGAGGACCATGTGCGGGTCGCGACGCGTGGCTCCTACCTGCTGGCCCGGCACGCGTTCGCGCTCCTGCAGGCAGCCCGAGGTTCCTTCGTGGTGATGACATCCGAGGCGGGCTTCGAGGGCAAGCGCCTGCTGGCTCCCTACGCGATGGTCAAGGCCCAGCAGCGCGCGCTGGTCACGGTGCTGGCCCGGGAGTGGGGCGCGGCCGGCGTCCGGGTGAACGCGGTGGCGCCCCTCGCGGGGTCGCCCGCGATGGACCGGGCGTTCATCTCCGACCCGGAGATGGAGGCGCGCGTGATGAGCCGGGTCCCTCTCGGTCGGCTGGGTGACGCGACCGCGGACATCGGGGTCGCGGTGCGCTTCCTGCTCGGTGATGACGCGCGATTCGTCACCGGGCAGACGCTGATGGTCGACGGCGGGAGTGCCGCGATCGTCTGAGCGCGACCGTGGGGCTCAGATCGAGTGGTCGAGGCCGCCGTCGAGCAGGTCGAGCGCGCTCTCGACCATGGCCGTGAGATCCCCCGTACCGCCCATCGCGGCCCAACGGTCGATCGTGACCCGCATCGCCGTGCACACCGCGCCGGCGATCACGAACGGTCGGAAGTCCGTGTCGAGGTCCGCGCCGGTGCGCTCCGCGAGCGCCTCGGCGATCGTGCGCTCGAGGTCGCCCATCATCTCGAGGCTCCGGCCCCGCAGCGTCGGGTTGTTCTCCATCAGCTGCACCTTGCACAGCATGAGGTCGCGGTGGTCCTCGAGATCGCCGGCGACGTCGAGGATCGCCGCGCGCACGGCAGTCAGCGGGCCCTCGGAGGCGGGCCGGCTCTTCAGCGTCTCCCGGAGGAGCTCGAGTCGCTCCGGGTGGTCCGCGAGCAGCGCGTCCTCCTTCGAGTCGAAGTAGCGGAAGAACGTCCGCGGGGCGACGTCCGCGGCGGCGGCGATCTGCTCCACCGTGACGTGCTCCAGACCCCGTGCGGCGGCCAGGCGGAGGGTCGCGGCGGCGATCTCCTGACGGGTGCGGAGCTTGTTGCGCTCCCGCAGCCCCATGGTCGTCGCGCTCGTCGCGCTCGTCGGGCTCACGACTGGGCTCACGCCTTCGGACGGTACCGGCATGTGGCACAGCGTGCCATGAAATGGGCCCGGGGTGGCGCAGTGTGACAAGAGGCACGCCATGCCTTCTTGTCATACTGTGCCACTTCACGTAGGGTCACCGCAGGGGACCGGGGGGCCACCTACCGCTCCATCCGGAGCAGCACGCAGATGAAGGAGCGGGACATGTCGGGCTTCCTCGAGCGACTCGGGCGCTGGTGCGCCCGCCACCCCTGGCGCACGATCGGCGCGTGGATCCTGGTCGCGGTCGTGGTCGGTGGCCTCGCCGCGAGTGCGAAGGGCTACAGCGACAACTTCACGATCCCGGGCACGGAGAGCCAGCACGCGACCGACCTCCTCAAGGAGCGGTTCCCGGCCCAGGCCGGGGCGTCGGCCCAGGTCGTGTTCCACAGCCGCGACGGCGTCGCTCACCGACCCGAACAACGCCGCGGCGATCAAGACGTCGCTGGCGGGGGCCGCCTCCATCCCCGGCGTGACCGGCGTGATCAGCCCGACCGAGGTCGGCGCCAACGGTCTCTCGAAGTCGGGTGACATCGGCTACGCGGTCGTGAACTACACGAAGACCAGCAACCAGATCAAAGCTGAGGATCTCGATCTGCTCGAGGCCAAGATGCAGCCCGCGCGCGACGCGGGGATGCAGGTCGAGTTCGGAGGTGAGGTCGCGCGCGCCGGTGAGCGTCCGGATCTCGGGAGCACGGAGATCTACGGCCTCATCGCGGCGATGATCGTCCTGTTGCTCGCGTTCGGCTCCGTCGTCGCCATGGGCGTGCCGATCGGCACCGCGCTCGTCGGACTGCTCGTCGGTCTGTCGACCGTGACGGTGCTCACCAACTTCTTCGACATCTCCTCGATCGCCACCACCATCGCCACGATGATCGGGCTCGGCGTCGGGATCGACTACGCGCTGTTCGTCGTCACCCGACATCGCGAGCAGCTGGCCGCGGGAATGTCGGTCCCCGACTCCGCCGGTCACGCGAACGGCACCTCCGGCATGGCCGTGGTGTTCGCTGGGACCACAGTCGTCATCGCGATCTGTGGCCTCGTCGTCGCCGGGATCCCGACCGTCACCACCATGGGCTTCGCGTCGGCCGTTGTCGTCGCGGTCTCGGTGCTCGCCGCGATCTCGTTGCTGCCCGCGCTGCTCGGCGTCGCCGGCACCAGGATCAACAGCCTCCGGCTCCCGTGGGTCAAGCGCAGCCAGGCCGCGGCGGCGATGCACCCCGAACAGCTCAAGCAGGGCATGTGGGCCCGTTGGGCGACGCACGTCGCCAACCGCCCGTGGCGGTACCTGATCGCCAGCCTCGTCGTGCTGCTCGCGCTCGCCGCGCCCGCGCTGTCGATGCGGCTCGGCCAGACCGATGCCGGAACGCTCTCGACGAAGTCGACCCAGCGCCGGGCCTACGACCTTCTGGGCACCGGCTTCGGCAAGGGCTTCAACGGTCCGCTGCTCCTCGTCGCCGAAGTTCCGTCGGGCGGTGCGTCCGCGCTCCAGCCGGTCGTGACCGCGATCGGTCAGGACCCGGACGTGGCCGCCGTCGGCGCGCCGCGCCTCAACCCGGCCGCCGACACCGCGGTCATCCGCGTGGTGCCGAAGTCGTCACCACAGGCGCAGGCGACGAGCGATCTCGTGTCGCGGTTGCGCCGCGACGTCATCCCCGCGGCGACCGCGGGCTCCGGCGTGAAGGTGTCGGTCGGCGGCGCGACCGCGTCGTTCATCGACATCTCGGATCGGATCGCATCGCGGCTGCCATGGTTCATCGGCGCGGTGATCGCGCTGAGCTTCCTGCTCCTCATGGTGGTGTTCCGTTCGATCCTCGTACCCCTCAAGGCCGCGGTGATGAACGTGCTCTCCATCGGCGCCGCGTACGGCGTGATCGTGGCCGTGTTCCAGTGGGGCTGGTTCCGCGGGTTGTTCGGTGTCTCCGAGAGCCTCCCGATCGTCAGCTTCATCCCGATGATGATGTTCGCGATCCTGTTCGGGCTCTCGATGGACTACGAGGTGTTCCTGCTCTCGCGGGTGCGGGAGGAGTACCTCAAGACCGGCGACGCGCGCACGAGCGTGCCGACCGGTCTCGCCGCGACCGCGCGGGTGATCACGTCGGCCGCGCTCATCATGATCTGCGTGTTCCTGAGCTTCGTGCTCGTGGACGAGCCGACCGTCAAGATGATGGGTCTCGGTCTCGCGACCGCGGTCTTCGTCGACGCGACGATCATCCGGATGGTGCTCGTGCCGGCGACCATGGAGCTGCTGGGCGACGCGAACTGGTGGTTGCCCCGGTGGCTCGACCGCCTGCTGCCGCACCTGGACCTCGAGGGCGCGGCGACTCCCGAGGTCGGACCGGTCGACGAGCCGGAGCTGGTCGGCGCTTCCAGGTAGCGCCCACCGGGCGTCCCGGGGGACAGCTCGTGGCCTGAGGGTAGACAGACGTCCACAATGGGTACATGGCGCAGGTGATTCGTGGGGCGGTTCGTCGGGGTCGGTCGGGAACGCGCCGGTTCGCGCTCGGGTTGGCCGCGATCGCCGCGGTCGGGTTCGCGATCCGAGTCGCATACGTGTTGATCTACCGGCTGCCGCACCGACCGTTTGGTGGGGACGCCGGCTTCTACACCAACGGGGCGAACCTGCTCGCTCGCGGCTACGGCTTCATCCAGCCGCTGTCCTTCACGCACGCACAGTCCGCCGGTCATCCACCGCTCTACATCCTCTGGCTCGTGCTGCCCTCGTTGGTGTGGCCGAGCCACGAGCCGACGCAGCTCGTCCACATGATCTGGACCTGTGTGCTCGGGACGGGAACCATCGCGGTCGTCGGTCTCGCGGGCCGGGAGATCGTGAGCGAACGGGTCGGGCTGCTCGCGGCCGCGCTCACGGCGGTGTACCCGAACGTCTGGGTGCAGGACGGCATGCTGCGCTCGGAGACGGTGGCGATCTTCACCGTGGCCCTGATCATCCTGCTGGCGTACCGATTCGTGCACCGACCGACGATGCTGCGCCTCGTTGCGGTCGGCGCCGCGTGCGGACTCGCCGCGCTCGCGCGCTCGGAGCTCGTCCTCGCGGCGCCGCTGCTGATCATTCCGCTCGTCGTCGGCGCGCGCGGGGTCACGGGGCGTACGAAGGTGGTGTGGATCGTCGCCGGCGGCGCCGCCGCGCTCATCGTGATCGCGCCCTGGGTCGGGTACAACATGACCCGGTTCAAGCAGCCCGTGACGCTCTCGACGAACTCAGGCGGAACGTTCGCCGCCGCGAACTGTCACTCGACCTACTACGGCGATCTCATCGGGTACAAGGACTACGCCTGTTCCCGGAAGGTCTTCGGTGCTGCGGCCAGGGACTACCCGAACTGGAGCCACTTCGACGAGTCGCAGCAGGACCAAGCCCTGCGGACCGAGTCGGAGAAGTACGTCCGTGCGCACCTCGACCGCGTGCCGGTCGTCGTTGTCGCTCGGTGGGGACGGATCCTGAGCGTCTACAAGCCGTTCCAGGAGGTCCGGCTCGAGAAGATCGTGGAGCAGCAGGAGTGGACCGTCGGCTACGCGATCGTCTGGACCTTCTGGGCCGCCGTGTTGGCGGCGATCGCCGGTGGCATCGTGCTGCGCCGGCGGAGGATCCCGGTCTGGCCGCTGCTGGTCGTGCCCGTCATCACCTTCGTCGCCGTCGGGATCACGTTTGCTCAGACCCGGTACCGCTCGCCCGCCGAGGTCTCGGTCCTGTTGCTCGCGGCCGTGGCGATCGACGCGGGACTCCGGGCGTTCGTCGCCCGCCGTACCCGTCGGGCCGCGCCCGGCATCGACCCGACCGAGGTCGACCTGGGCGCCCCCGACGACGAGGCGGTGCCCGCCGTCGAGCCGTCGCGACCGTAGCGGGACCCGGCGTGACATACGGCACGGTTGCGTTCCGATACGGTGTCGTCTAGATTCCTCGGCATGCGAAGCGCCCTGAGAAATCCTGACCTCGTCTACAAGCGCCGGTGGCTGACGCTGCTCGTCCTGTGCATCAGCCTGATCGTGATCACGCTCGACAACACGATCCTCAACGTCGCGATCCCGACCCTGGCCCACACCAAGAGCCAGGGCGGGCTCGGCGCGACGGCAAGCCAGCTGCAGTGGATCGTCGACGCCTACACACTGGTGTTCGCCGGGCTGCTGCTGACCGCGGGAAGCCTGGGTGACCGGTTCGGTCGCTACCGCTTCCTGGCGACCGGTCTCGCCATCTTCGGCACCGGTTCGCTGCTCTCGGCGTTCGCGCCGTCGGCCAACGCGCTCATCGGCACCCGCGCGCTGATGGGGATCGGCGCGGCGTTCATCATGCCGTCGACGCTCTCGATCATCACCAACGTCTTCACCAACCCGGCCGAGCGGGGCAAGGCGATCGGCGTGTGGGCCGGAGTCTCCGCGCTCGGCATCGGGCTCGGCCCGATCACCGGCGGCTTCCTGCTCGAGCACTTCTGGTGGGGCTCGATCTTCATCGTGAACGTCCCGATCGTGATCGTCGGCCTGGTGCTCGGCTTCATGCTGGTCCCGGAGTCACGCGACCCGTCCCACGCCGCACTCGACCCGGTCGGCGCGGTGCTGTCGATCGTGGCGCTCGGCTCCATCCTGTGGGCGGTCATCGAAGCGCCCGCGCACGGCTGGGGCTCGCCCGAGATCCTCACCGGCTTCGTCGTCGGCTTCGCGGTGCTCGGCGTGTTCCTGACCTGGGAGCTGAAGTCGAGTCACCCGATGCTCGACATGCGCTTCTTCGAGAACCCGCGGTTCAGCGCGGCGAGTGGGGCGATCACGCTCGTGTTCCTGTCGCTGTTCGGCACGCTGTTCCTGCTGACGCAGTACCTGCAATCGGTGTTGGGCTACTCGACGGTCGAGGCCGGCGCGGTGCTCCTGCCGCAGGCCGCGATCCTGATGATCTTCGCCCCGCTCTCGAACGTGTGGGTGCAGAAGTTCGGCAACAAGGTGGTCGTCACGATCGGGCTGCTGCTGGTCGCCGCGTCCTTCGCGTTGTTCCTGACCTGGAACGCGGGTACCGGGGTCGGGCTCGTGATCGGCGTGACCGCGCTGATGGGCCTGGGCATGGCGAACGTCCTGGCTCCGTGCACCGACTCGATCATGGGGTCGTTGCCGCGGGCGAAGGCCGGCGTCGGTTCGGCCGTCAACGACACGACCCGTCAGATGGGTGGCGCGGTCGGAGTGGCGGTGTTCGGGTCGCTCATGGCCAGCCACTTCCACACCACGATCGAGCAGAAGATCGGCTCGCACATCCCGAGGAGCCTATTCGCGGAGGTGAAGGACAACGTGGGCACGGCGGTCGGCATCGCCAAGCAGTCCCCGTCGGCCAAGCCGTACTCGAACACGATCATCACGGCCGCGCACGACACCTTCGTGAGCGGGCTGCACCAGGTCGGTCTCGTCGCCGCCGCGATCACCGTGCTCGCCGCCCTCGGCGTGGCGCTGTTCCTCCCCGCCCGGGCGCGCGACCATGACCCGATGCCGACCGTCGCCGACGAGCCCGAGCCGGTAGGAGCAGTCGTCTGATGGCCATCTCCGAAGAAGACATCCGCGTCCGCGCCGGACGGCCGCGCGATCCGGCGTGCGACGCGGCGATCCTGCAGGCGGCGCTCGACATCTTCGCCGAGCACGGGTACGACGGCGTCAGCATGGACGGGGTCGCCGCCCGTGCCGGCGTCGGCAAGGCCACGATCTACCGCCGGTACGCGAGCAAGGCCGAGCTCGTCGTCGAAGCCGTCCGGTGCGGAGCGCAAATGGAGGACTGGCTCCCCGACACCGGCGACCTGCGCGCGGATCTGCTGAGCATGATGAAGCCGCTCCTCGATCGGCTGCGCGGACCGGACGCCAAGCTGCTGCTCACCTTCGCGCTCGAGCGGATCCGCGAGCCCGAGCTGGGCCAGGAGTTCGACCGTTCGGTCATCGGCAAGAAGCGCGAGCACATCCGCCATCTCGTCGAGGCGGCCATCGAACGCGGTGACCTGCCCGCAGACGCCGACGTCGAGCTCATCGCGGAGGGACCGGCTGCGTTCCTCTGGCACCACGCGATCTACGGACTGCCGATGGACGACGCGCTGCTCGTCCGCATCCTGAACGTCATCCTGCCGACTCCGGCCTGACGATTCGTCGCGCTCGGCGCCGCTAGCCGCGGGAACGGCGGGGAAGCGCGTCCCGGGCGGTGCCGAGCTGCTTGAGCGACTCGCGCACGACGCGCCGAAGCTCGGGGTGGGCCAACACGTACGAGCGAACCGCGGCGACGGGAACGTGCGCCGCTTGGAACGCCACCGCTCGCATCGACGGCCGGGAGACGAACCCGGTGGCGACCGGCGTGTCGTCCGTCTTCAGCGTGTCCTTGTAGCGCTCGTCGCCGCGCGAGAGGTCGACCACCACGACCCCGAGGTCGAACGCCGCTTCGACGGTGCGCAGCGTGCGGATCGCGCCGGGCGAGGACCTGGCCCAGTCGGGGTCGTGGGCGGCGAACCACCCCGCGAACACCCCGTCCGTCGTGAGGCTCAGGTCAGTGGCGACCAGGTGGCCGTCGATCCGCAATGACGAACCGACCGCGCGGAGCCCCTCTTCGCAGTCGGACGCGAGCACGTCGAGCAGCTCGGTCACGCGGCGGCGGGCGAACGGATCGGCCCAACCGCTGCGCCGGTACTGCTGGGACTTCCACGCGACCAGCTGATGGAGCTGGGCGCAGTCCTTCGCCGGGCCCGACTCGAACAGCACGTCGTCGAAGTCGCGTCGCAGCTTCCGCTCCTTGTAGAGCGTCGTCTTGACGTTCTTGCTCTTCTTGATGTGCTCCAGGTACGCGTCCCAGCCCGCGCGGGTGTCGATGACCGGCGCGGGCACCGTCGCCAACGAGGATCGCTGATCGGACTGGGAACCGACGAGATCGCTCAGCTCGAGCACGTCCAGGTTCGTCGCGTCCAGGAGCTGCGGCCACGACCACGGCAGGCCGGGCTCGTGCACGAACCCCTGGCGGGTGTTGAGCTTGCGCCCGATGGCCGTGGCGACCCCGCGGACCCGGAGCTCGAACGGGAGGAAGCCGACGATGGTGCGGCCTTCCTCGAACACCGCGACGCGAGCGCGGTCCGAGACCTCGTCGACGGCGCGTGCGAAGCCGCCGGTCAGGAACGGGTTCGCCAGCTCGAGCGACGCGGCTTGGAACTCGCGCCAACGCGACAGCTCGAGCTCGCCGAGCTCCCGGGGCCGAACGACCGTTGCCCTCACCGACGTCCCTTCATCCGTGACCCCACCGACGTCACCGTGGTGAGGGTTCCTACATCGTCGGGTGCGTCGAACCTGAGCCCCGGTCCGCCCGAACCGTACCAATTGCGCACTCTCAGGGTTCCCGTCGCGGCCGACCCCCAACCCTCACGCCCGCAGGGTGTCGGCATCGTTCATCGTTACGGACTCGACCCGTTCCTGGATCGGCGAATCTCGTCCGCGGCACCATGCGACAAGATGCCCACCCCTACTTCGCGACGGGAGCAGCCGATGGATGACGCCCGCATCGACGAGCTCATGGCGATGGCGCTCGACGAGGCGCACGCGGCGACCGGGCACGGTGATGTGCCGATCGGTGCCGTCGTCGCGCGGCTCGAAACGGGCGAGGTCGTCGCCCGTCGTCACAACGAGCGGGAGCTGCAGTCCGATCCGACCGCGCACGCCGAGGTGCTCGCGCTCCAGGACGCGGCTCGTGCCCTCGGCCGATGGCGGCTCGACGACTGCGCGCTCGTCGTCACGCTCGAGCCGTGCCCGATGTGTGCCGGCGCGGCGATCAACGGCCGGGTGGGGCTCGTCGCGTTCGGCGCCGCGGACCCGAAGGCCGGCGCGACCGGGAGCCTCTACAACCTGGCGTCGGATCCCCGGCTGAACCATGAGATGCCGGTCGTCGGCGGCATCCGGGCCGAGGCGTCGTCCACACTGCTCAAGGGCTTCTTCGCGGACCGGCGCTGAGCGGTCGGTACAATCACGCCCCGCTCGGCGTTGCTCCCTCGGAGGAGCGCCTCGCGAACCTGGAGGGGTGCGAGAGCGGCCGAATCGGATGGTCTCGAAAACCATTGTGGCGCAAGTCACCGTGGGTTCAAATCCCACCCCCTCCGCCACCGCAACGAGTTCAGGGCCGGGCATCCACCCCGGCCCTGTTCGTGTCCCGGATGTGGTCTCTACGCTGACGTGATCGGCGGGTCCGAAGGGAGTGTGATGACGGCAGACGACGCAGCAGCAGGCTCGGGTGAGGAGCGCGTCGACACGCGGCTCACCCGCGACGGCGGCGTCTCGTACCTGCACATCCCCGCGGTCGACGTCCGGCAGGCCGCGGAGTTCTACGAGACCGTCTTCGGGTGGGAGGTGCGCGGGAAGGACACGAACCGCCCGTCCTTCGACGACGGGACCGGTCACGTGAGTGGCGCGTGGATGACGAACCAGTCGGTGTCGAGCGAGCCGGGGTTGCTGCCGTACGTCTACGTCGACCGCATCGACGACGCGGTCGAGCGCATCGAGGCCAACGGTGGCGAAGTGGTCGTCGCGCCGTACGCCGAGGGCAATCTCCGGGTCGCCACGTTCCGCGACCCCTCCGGCAACGTGATCGGACTCTGGCAAGAGGCTTGACTCCGTACCGGGGTACGGGCCTTACCGTCGTCGGGTGCCAGGCATCCGACCTGCCGAACCCGAGGAGTCACCCCGATGACTGCAGTGCTCACGGCGACCCCTACGACCGCGACCGAGCTGATCGCCGCTCGCGCCGGCGTCACCCTCGTCGAGTTCACCGCCGACTGGTGCCCGCCGTGCCGGGCCCTCGCGCCGGTGCTCGACCAGCTCGCCACGGAGACCGACGATCTGACCGTGGTGAAGGTCGATGTCGACGACTGGCCTGAGTTCGCGGCCGAGCACGACGCGATGAGCATGCCCACGCTGCTGTTCTTCGTCGACGGGAAGGCGGTGCACCGACTCGTCGGCTCGCGGGGCATCGGATCGCTGCGCGAGGAGCTGCACCGGGTGCGGGCGGTGACGGGTCAGGAATCCTGAGCCCGCTCGCCGGGTTCCGAACCACATGGACTCGACCGACCGGACGCTGACGATCGGCGAGCTCGCGAGCACCGCGCGAGTGAACGTCGAGACGATCCGCTACTACGAACGCGAGGGCATCCTCCCGGAGCCACCCCGCACCGCGTCGGGCTACCGGCAGTACTCGGAGGCCGACTGCTGGCGCCTCGCGTTCATCCGACGGGGCAAGGGCCTGGGCTTCACGCTCAAGGAGATCGGCGAGCTCCTCGGCGCCGGCGAGCAACGCTCCGTGCCGGAGGTCGTCGCGGTGGCGGAGAAGCGCCTCGGGCTCATCGACCAGGAGCTCGCCGAGCTCGCCCGCACCCGCGTGCAGCTCCGTCGCCTCGTCGAGACCTGCGCCACCGGCTCCGACGACGACTGCCTCGACCTCACGCCGCCAGCCTGACCCGCCCAGCTCGTTTCGGGGTGTTGCATCGTCGCCATGGCGACCTTCAGACGCTCCGAAACGAGCAGAGCGGCTTGGCGGAGGGAGTGGGATTCGAACCCACGGTGAGTTGCCCCACACACGCTTTCCAAGCGTGCCGATTCGGCCGCTCTCGCATCCCTCCGTACGCGACGCCGACGGCAGCACCGCCGGACGCCGGAGCCGTGGATGGTACAGGCGGAGCCCCTGCTACCCTGCGAAAGCGGACCGTGCTAGGCGGGGAGCCCGTGGTGCCCTGTACCCCAAATCCACGTTATGGGGGGCCGAATCCCTGCTCGAGGCCCGAGCCGCCGTTGGGAAACGCGACCCGCCGATGGTGTAGATGATCGGGTCCTGCGCAACGGGATCTCGTGAAACGAGTCAGGTCCGGAAGGAAGCAGCTCTCAGCGGGCCCTCCCGTGTGCCGCAGGGTCGCCTGGTCTGAGCCGGAAGCGGAATACGCACCCTTCGGTGTCGGGTCGACAGCGGGTGCACGGTCCGCACTTCGTGCCCGCTCCCGCGCTCTGCTCACCTAAGGTCGGGCAGTGGCGTTTCAGTCCTTGTACCGGAAGTACCGACCGCAGCGCTTCGACGAGGTCGTCGGGCAGGAGCACGTCACCACGGCGTTGAGAAATGCCGTCCGCGAGGGCCGCGTCGGCCACGCCTACCTCTTCTCCGGGCCGCGGGGCACGGGCAAGACCACCACCGCTCGCATCCTCGCCAAGGCGCTCAACTGCCTGCACCCCGGCGACGACGGCGAGCCCGACGGGACGTGCGAGAACTGCGTCGCGATCGCGGCCGGGAGCTTCAACGACCTCGTCGAGATGGACGCGGCCTCGAACAACGGCGTCGACGCGATCCGCGACCTCGTCGAACGGGTGAGCCTCGGCATCGGCGCGACGTCGAAGGTCAAGGTGTACCTGATCGACGAGGTGCACATGCTCAGCAACGCGGCCTCGAACGCGCTGCTGAAGACGCTCGAGGAGCCCCCCGGCCACGTCGTCTTCGTCCTCGCGACGACGAATCCGCGAGAAGGTGCTCCCGACCATCCGGTCCCGCACCCAGCACTTCGAGCTCACCCTCCTCTCCATGGACCAGATCACCGGGCTGCTCACGTCGCTGCTCGAGCGCGAGGGCGTCGAGTTCGAGCCTGAGGCGCTCACACCGATCGCCCGCGCCGCCGGTGGTTCCGCCCGCGACGCCGAGTCGCTCCTCGACCAGGCGCTCGCCCACGCCACCGGCGCGCTCGACCGCCACCGGGGTCGACGCCGTCCTCGGCGGCTCACCCTTCGACGCCCGCATCGCGATCCTCGACGCCATCGGAGCCGAAGACGTCGCCGGCGCGCTGACCGGCCTGGCGACGCTCCTCGAGTCGGGGCACGACGCCCGCCGCATCGCCGAAGACCTCCTCCGATCCCTGCGCGACGCGTTCCTGCTCGTGGCCGCGCGGGGCGAGGTGCACGTCGACGCGCCCGAGGACGAGCGGGAGCGGCTCCAGAGCATCGGCGACGTGCTCGGCAACGCGGTGCTCGTGCGCGGCCTCGAGACGCTCGGCCAAGCCGTCGTCGACATGCGCGGGACCGACGCCGCCGATCCGCGACTCGTGCTCGAGATCGCACTCGTCCGGCTGGCCCGGCGCGAGACCGGCGGTCCGATCCAGGTCCTCGCCGATCGGGTCGAACGGCTCGAGCAACGCCTTGCGAACGGATCGCTCACACCGCCGGCCGCGCCGGCGGCCACCGGTCCGAAGCCCGCGCCGCGTCCGGAGCCGGCCGCTCGTCCCGAGCCCGCGGCCGACGCGGAGCCCTCGGCTCCCCGGCCGGCTCGTGCGCCCAAGGCCGAGGCCGAGGCCGAGCCGCGCCCGAAGCGTCGGCGAAGCCGGGCAAGAAGCGGGCGCTCGGCGCGTACAAGCAGTCGCCGAAGCCCGCCGGCTCACCGAACCCCGCCGCGGACGCCGCACCGGCCGACGCAACCGCGAGCCCGCCGCCGGCGCCGGCCGAGGCCGCGCCACCCGCGAGCGACGTCGTCCTCGACCTCGACGACGTGATCGTCGCGTGGAACGCGGTCGCTCGAAGCGATCCCGCCGCTCGCTGCGCGCCGGGATCCAGGAGGCGCAGCCGCTCAGCGTCGACGGCAACGTGATCACGTTCGGCGTCTCCCGCACGCAGATCGACCACGTGAAGCCGAAGTTCCAGAAGGAAGCGCACACGATCCGCGAGAAGTTCATCGAGCAGCTCGGGTCGCCGCCGAAGTTCAAGTTCACCGTGCACAGCTGGACCGGTGCGAACGGTGGACGTGATCGTCCGCCCTCGTTCGGGCCCGACCTTGGAGGCGGGTGACCCTGATCCCGGTGACCCCGGCCCGGAGCCGCCCGAGGACGATGTCGTGATCGACCTCGTGGACCTCGAAGAGCTCGTAGACGCACCCAAGGGTGCCGGTGCAGCGGTAGATTCCGTCTCCCGCCTCGAAGACGCGTTCGGAGCAACGGTCGTCGAGGAAGTCCCCCGCACGTAGGAGCCTGCCGTGGCGAAGCAGAAGCCGCAGAACGCAAACATGATGAAGCAGGTCCAGAAGATGCAGGCGGACATGCTCGCGGCCCAGGAAGCGCTCGCGACCATGGAGGTCGAGGGCAGCGCGGGCGGCGGCATGGTCAAGGCCGTCGTCACGGGCGCGGGCGAGCTGCGCTCGCGTCTCGATCTCCGCCGACGTCGTGGATCCCGACGACATCGAGATGCTCGAGGACCTCGTCGTCGCGGCCGTCACCGAGGCGATGCGGGCGTCCCAGGAGCTCCAGTCCGAGCAGATGGGCCCGGTCACGGGCGGGCTGGACCTCAGCGCCTTCGGCCTCGGCTAGTGGCGTAGGTGGCGTCCTTCTACGAAGGGCCGGTCCAGCGGCTCATCGACGAGCTCGGCCGGCTGCCCGGCGTCGGTCCCAAGTCCGCGCAACGCATCGCGTACTACCTGCTGAAGGTCGCGCCCGAGGACGCGCGCCGGCTCGCAGGCGCGATCGTCGAGGTGAAGGAGAAGATCTCCTGGTGCCGGCGGTGCTTCAACATCGCCGAGGGTGAGGAGTGCAGCATCTGCCTCGACCCGCGCCGGGACTCGACGGTGCTCTGCGTCGTCGAAGAGCCGCGCGACATCGTCGCCGTCGAGCGCACCCAGGAGTTCCGCGGTCGCTACCACGTGCTGCAGGGCACGATCTCGCCGATCGAAGGGGTCGGACCCGATCAGCTGCGCATCAAGGACCTGCTCGCACCGGATCCCGGCCGAGGGTGTCGAAGAGGTGATCCTCGCGACGAACCCGAACACCGACGGCGAGGTCACCGCGATGTACCTCGCCAAGGTGCTCACGCCACTCGGCCTGCGGGTGACCCGGATCGCGAGCGGGCTCCCCGTCGGCGGCGACCTCGAGTACGCCGACGAGGTCACCCTCGGTCGCGCCCTCGAGGGCCGGCGCGTCGTCGACGGCTGACTCATCCCCGTTTTGGCGTCGGGAGTTCACCGCCGGGGTGTCGTAGCGACGCCAAAACGGGGTGGGGTGAACGGGCGGGTCAGAGCTCGGCGAGGGCGCGGGTGATGATCTTGCCGACGGCCTCGGTCTCGGTGAGGAAGCCGTCGTGGCCCGAGATCGACTGGATGACCTCGAGGCCCGAGTTCCGTGGGATGCGCGTCCGCGAGCTCGTGCTGCAGCCGGAGCGGGTAGAGGCGGTCCGACGAGATGCCCGCGATCGTGACGTCCCCGGTGATGCGCGCGAGCGCGGCGGCGATGCCGCCGCGACCGCGGCCGACGTCGTGGTGGTTCATCGCCCGCGACAGCACGATGTAGGTGTTCGCGTCGAAGCGCCAGGCGAGCTTCTCGCCGTGGTACTCGAGGTACGACTCGACCGCGTAGCGACCGCCGGACAGCGGGTCTTCGTCGCCTTGGCGGCCGCGGCCGAAGCGGTCGTCGAACTCCGCTTCCGTGCGGTAGCTGACCTGGCCGATGCCGCGTGCGAGGCACATCCCGCGCCATGGTCCCTCGCCCGGCTCGGCGTCGTAGTAGTCGCCGGCGTCGAAGCGCGGGTCGGCCTCGATCGCGCGGATCTGCAGCGAGCACAGCGCGATCTGCTCGGCGGTCGCGCGGGCGCCGCACGCCATGATCACCGCGTGCGGGACGCGTGCCGGGAACGACACCGCCCACTCGAGCGCGCGCATGCCGCCCATCGAGCCGCCGACCACGCTCGCCCAACGCTCGATGCCGAGCGTGTCCGCGAGCGCGGCCTCGACCACCACCTGGTCCCGGATCGTGATGACCGGGAACCGGGAGCCGTACGGGCGGTCGGTCACGGGATCGGTCGACGCCGGGCCGGTCGTCCCCTGGCAGCCGCCGAGCACGTTGGGGCACACGACGAAGAACCGATCGGTGTCGATCGGGCTTGCCCGGGCCGACGATGTCGTGCCACCAGCCGGCCTCGCGGTGACCGGGGCCGGCCGGGCCCGTGGCGTGGCAGTCGCCCGTCAGCGCGTGCAGCACGAGCACCGCGTTCGTCGTGCGCCGCGTTCGAGCGTGCCCCAGGTCTCGTACGCGACCGTCACGGGCGCGAGCCGTCCGCCGGTCTCGAGCATGTGGCTGCGCGACTCGAAGAGCGTCGCGAACTGGCGGTGCCCGACCGGATCGCCCGGGCGCCACGCGCCGGTCGACGGGAACGTTGGATGCGGGCGTCATGCGCCCATCACGTTACGCGCCCTTCGCGGCGCGGAAGCCCGCTTCGAGGTCGGCCTGGATGTCCGTCGAGCGACTCGATGCCGACCGAGAGCCGCACGAGGTCGGGGGTCACGCCGGTCGCGAGCTGCTCGTCGGCGTCGAGCTGCTGGTGCGTCGTGCTCGCGGGGTGGATCGCGAGGCTGCGGACGTCACCGACGTTGGCGAGGTGGCTGAACAGCTCCAGCCCGTCGATGAAGCGCTGGCCCGCCTCGAGCCCGCCCTTGATGCCGAACGCCATGATCGCGCCCTGGCCCTTGGGCAGGTACTTCTTCGCCCGGTCGTTCCACGGGCTCGACGCGAGGCCCGGGTACGCGACCCACTCGACCTCGTCGCGCGCCTCGAGCCACTCCGCGACCGCGAGCGCGTTCTGCGCAGTGGCGCTCCATCCGCAGGCTCAGCGTCTCGAGGCCCTGGAGGAAGAGGAACGAGTTGAACGGCGAGAGCGCCGCACCGATGTCGCGCTGGTACTGCAGCCGCGCCTTGAGGATGTACTGCGCGGGACGCAGCGGCTCGGGCAGCTCGGAGAAGACGAGGCCGTGGTAGCTCGGGTCGGGCTCGGTGAAGTTGGCGAAGCGGCCGCTGCGCGACGTAGTCGAACTTGCCGCCGTCGACGATGATCCCGCCGATCGACGTGCCGTGGCCGCCGATGAACTTCGTGGCCGAGTGCACGACGATGTCGGCGCCCTACTGCAGCGGGTTGAGCAGAGGTACGGGCGTCGCCAGCGTGTTGTCGATGACGAGCGGGATGCTTCGCGTCGTGCGCGATCGCCGCGACGCCCTCGAAGTCGAGGACGTCGCCCTTCGGGTTGCCGATGCTCTCGCCGTAGAACGCCCGCGTGTTCGGGCGGATCGCGGCCTTCCACGCGTCGAGGTCGTCGGGGTCGTCGATGAAGCTGACCTCCACGCCGAGCTTGGGGAACGTGTAGTGGAGCTGGTTGTAGGTGCCGCCGTAGAGCGACGCGCTCGACGACGATGTGGCCGCCGTTCTCGGCCAGGTTCAGCAGCGCGATCGTCTCGCGCGGCCTGGCCGCTCGCGGTGCCGAGCGCGCCGACGCCGCCCTCGAGCGCGGCGACGCGGTCCTCGAACACGGCCTGGGTCGGGTTCATGATGCGCGTGTAGATGTTGCCGAGCTCTGCGAGCCCGAAGAGGTTCGCCGCGTGCTCCGTGTCGCGGAACACGAACGACGTCGTCTGGTAGATCGGGACCGCCCGGGCGCCGGTCGTCGGGTCCGGCTCCGCACCGGCGTGGACCTGACGGGTTTCGAATCCCCAGTCGGACATGGTGGGCTCCTCGAGTCGACGGTGACGGGCCGGAAACGACGCTACGAGTCGATTCCCGAGTGGTCAAGTCGGATTTGGGTCGTTGACCCCGGGACCCGAGCAGCCCATGATGCCGCGATGACGAACGCGCCCGGTCCCGCCCACACCGTCCGGAATGACGCCACCGACCGGTCCTCCCGGTCAGCTCCGGTCCCCGGTGACCGTGATCCTGCTCAGCATCATCACGCTCGGGATCTACGGGCTCTTCTGGTACTACCGGGTGTTCGAGGACCTGAAGCTGCGCACCGGCAACGGTGTCGGTGGTGTCGTGGGACTGATCCTCGGGCTCTGCATCGGGATCGTCAATGTGTTCCTGCTGCCGGCCGAGATCGGCAACATGTACGCGCAGGAGGGCCTCGAGAAGCCCGTCACCGGACTCACCGGGTTCTGGAACCTGATCCCGCTGGTCGGGTGGATCATCTGGGTCGTCAAGGTCCAGAACGCGATGAACGACCGCTGGGCGGCGAGCGGCGGCACGCACGTCTGGCACGCGTCTAGCGTTGGCTACGTGACGGCAACGACGCTGGCGGCGCGCTCGAGGCTGGCGCCGTGGATCGCGGGTGGGGTCCTGCTCAGCGGTTGCGTGGCGCTTGCCGTCGTGGACCCGACGCACGGACCGCCGATCTGCCCGTTCAAGGCCGTGACGGGGCTCGACTGCCCGGGATGCGGCGGAACCCGTGCCGCGCACCAGCTCTTCACGGGCCACCTCGGCGCCGCGCTGAGCTACAACGTCCTCGCGGTGGTGGCGATGCCGTTCATCCTCTGGGGCCTGTTCGTATCGCTCACGGCGATGCTCGGCGGGCCCCGGTGGAAGGGGATCTCGCTGTCCCCGAACTGGACCCGGGCCGCGCTGGTGCTGATCCTCGTCTTCTGGGTCGTGCGCAACCTGCCCCTGGCGCCGTTCAACTGGCTCGGCACCGGGTCCTGAACGCGACAGGAGCGGCCCGCAGGCCGCTCCCATCACCGAACTTCCGAGCTCGGAGCGGCTACGCGAGCGCGGCCACCGACTCGCCCCGCAGCGTGCGGTAGGCGTAGGCCACGGCGATCGCCGTGATGCCGTAGGTGAACAGCAGGCCGATGCCGCACAGGATCGCACCGACGAGGTTGATGCCGAACAGTGCGAGGCCGAACACGAACAGCTCGCCGATCCGGCCCTTCGTCATCTCCTGGGACTTCTTCAGAGCGTCGGTCGGCGCTGATCGTCGGGTTCTCGACGATCACGTACCCGTAGAACATGAAGATGATCCCGACGATGATCCCCGGGATGATGCAGAGGATCAGGCCGATGCCGAACAGGATGCCGAAGATGATCGAGGCGACGATGTAGGAGCCGAGGCCCTCGGTCTGGAACAGCATGTTGACGTCCGGTGTCTCACCGCGCACGACGGCCAGTGAGGCTCTGATCAGCCCCATCGAGAGGATCATCGAGACGATCCAGCCGAGGATCGAGAAGATCAGGCTGATGAAGAAGTTGCCGGAGACCTGGCCGACGATGTTGACGATGATCTGCACGATGATGATCACCAGGGTGATCACCAACAGCGGACCGATGTTCTTCCAGTACGCGGTCCAGCCGTAGCCGATCGCGTCACCGACGCTGAACTTGGCCGCTCCGCCGGGTGCCTGGTACTGGCCGCCCGGAGGTGGAGGCGGCGGAGGCGGGGGCGGCGGGCGGAGGTGGCGGAGGAGCCTGGGACATGGAGCGCCCCTTTCAGGGAGGGCTGCGGACTGATCGACGTTAGCGATGGTTGTCGGCAGTACCGCGGCAATCCTTCACCGAATCTCTCCTGACCCCGGCCCGGGCCGCTCGGGCCTAGGAGTTCGACGTGGCGCTCGAGATGACGACGATCACGAAGTAGAGGACGATCAGGGCGCCCCAGACCCAGCCCAGGACGATGCCTGCGGTCGCCATCCCGCGCCCGGTCTGCCGGCCTCCAGACGATTTGATCTGGTTCCGGCCGATGTAGCCGAACACCAGCGCCAGGATCCACGCGACGCAGAGGGTTGGTCCGACGATCCCGAGCACGAGCGCCGCGACCGCGAACCCGTTGGTCGACGGTCGTCGGGTACGGGGCTGCATACCCGGGCGGCGCGGACCGGCGGCGCGTACCCGGGGGGTGCGAACGGTGGCGGCGCGTGGGTCGGGGCCGGCACCTGGGCCGGCGGTGGCACCGGCGGCGCGGGGGGCTGCTCGTCCCTGGGGAGGTTGGGGTCCGGAGGGATGATCGTCATGCGCGTTCCTGCCTGCCGCGAACGTTGGTCGAGAGAGCCTACGGTCGGTTCGGAGGCGCGCTCGAGGTCTTCGTCGGCGAACGACCGGGTGACTACAGCGTGCGGACGATCGCGGCGTCGCCCTGACCGCCACCACCGCAGAGCGCCGCCGCGCCGACGCCGCCACCGCGACGCTTCAGCTCGTTCAGCAGCGTCATCACGATCCGCGCGCCCGGACATGCCCACCGGGTGCCCCAACGCGATCGCGCCGCCGTTGACGTTGACGATGTCGTCGCTGATGCCGAGGTCACGCGTGCTGGCGAGACCGACGCCGGCGAACGCCTCGTTGAGCTCGAACAGGTCGACCGACGCGAGCGGAAGGTTCGCCGCGTCGAGCGCGCGCTTGATCGCGCGCGACGGCTGCGTGAGCAACGACGTGTCGGGGCCGGCGACCATGCCGTAGCCGACGAGCTCGGCGATCGGCGTGAGCCCGAGCTCGGCCGCCTTCTCCCGGCTGGTGACGATCATGGCCGCGGCGCCGTCGGAGATCTGTGAAGCGTTGCCGGCGGTGATCGTCCCGTCCTTCACGAACGCTGGGCGCAGCTTGCCGAGCGACTCCACCGTCGTGCCGGGGCGGACGCCCTCGTCCTCCTCCACCAGCACCGGGTCACCCTTGCGCTGGGGCACGGCCACCGGGACGATCTCCTCCGCGAAGCGGCCTTCCTTCATCGCAGACGCGGCCCGCTCGTGGCTCCGGGCCGCGAACTCGTCCTGCAGCTCCCGGGTCAGACCCCCGTAGCTCGCCGTGTACTGATCCGTGCCCTCACCCATGTGCATGGCGTCGAACGCGCACCAGAGACCGTCGTGGATCAGCGAGTCGATGATCTCGCCGTTGCCCATCCGGTAGCCGGCGCGCGCCTTGGGCAGCAGGTACGGCGCGTTGGTCATCGACTCCATGCCGCCGGCGACCACCACCTCGGCGTCGCCCGACTGGATCATCTGGTCGGCCATGTACAGGGCGTTGATGCCCGACAGGCACACCTTGTTGATCGTGATCGCGGGAACCGTCATCGGGATCCCGCCCTTGGCGGCCGCCTGGCGGGCGGTGATCTGGCCCTGCCCGGCCTGGAGGACGTGGCCCATGATCACGTAGTCGATCTGGTCGGGCCCCACCCCGCCGCGCTCGAGCGCAGCGCGGATCGCGGCACCGCCGAGGTCCATCGCGGTGAAGCCGGCGAACGCACCCGAGAGCTTGCCGATCGGCGTGCGTGCGGTGGAGACGATCACAGAACCGGGCATGGCTGATCTCCCGAAAGGCTGGTTACCGGCTGGTCACTTGGGATGGTAGCCGTCCCCTGTGACCCTCCGTCCAGGCCACTTCTCCGGACCTTCCGGGATGCGCACGCCGCGTGGGCGCCGCTACGGTCGCCGCCCATGACGACTGCGATCGATGCCATCCGAACCGCGATCCTCGAAGGCGCGCCCGGCGACGAGGTCGGTGCCCTCCCGCTGCCCGAAGGGGTCCGGGGCGCGCTGCGTGCGCGCCGAGGACCAGAACATGTTCGACGGGCTGCCGTCGGAGGAGAAGGACCCGCGCACGTCGGTCCGGGTCGAGGACTTCCCGCTTCCCGAGATCGCGCCTGACGAGGCCGTCGTCGCGGTCATGGCGAGCTCGATCAACTTCAACACGGTGTGGACGTCGATCTTCGAGCCGCTTCCGACCTTCGGGTTCCTGAAGCGACTCGGCAAGGAGAGTGTCTGGGGCGCGCGTCACGACCAGCCGTTTCACGTGATCGGCAGTGACGCGTCGGGCGTCGTGCTGCGCGTCGGCTCCGCGGTGCGCAACTGGAAGCCGGGCGACGCGGTCACGGTGCACTGCAACTACGTCGACGACCAGGACCCGTCGAGCAGCGACGACGCGATGATGGCGACCAACCAGCGCATCTGGGGCTTCGAGTCGAACTTCGGTGGGCTCGCGGACCTGAGCATCGTGCGCGCCAACCAGCTGATGCCGAAGCCCGCGCACCTGACGTGGGAGGAGGCCGCGGTCAACGCGCTCACGAACTCCACCAGCTACCGCATGATCGTCAGCAAGAACGGCTCGCAGATGACCCAGGGCCAGACCGTGCTGATCTGGGGTGCGAGCGGCGGCATCGGCGCGTACGCGTGCCAGTACGTGCTCAACGGCGGCGGAACTCCGGTGGGCGTCGTCTCGTCGCCGGAGCGCGCCGCGCTGTTGCACGAGCTGGGCGTCGAGGCGGTCATCGACCGCAAGGCCGAGGGCTACAAGTTCTGGGACGACGAAGGCGAGCAGGACCCGAGCGAGTGGCGGCGCTTCGGCAAGAAGATCCGCGAGCTGAGCGGCACCGACCCCGACATCGTGTTCGAGCACCCCGGTCGCCAGACGATGGGTGCGTCGGTGTTCGTCGCGAAGCGCGGCGGGATGATCATCACGTGCGCGGCGACGAGCGGCTTCAAGATCGAATACGACAACCGCTACCTCTGGATGAACCTGAAGACGCTGAAGGGCTGCCACTTCGCGAACTACCGCGAGGCGTGGGAGGCGAACCGGCTCATCGCCGAAGGGAAGATCTTCCCGACCTTGTCGAAGGTGTTCGCGCTCGAAGACACCGGCGAGGCCGCGTACCAGGTGCATCACAACCTGCACGAGGGCAAGCTCGGCATCCTGTGCCTCGCGCCCGAAGAGGGTCTCGGGGTGACGAACCCTGAGATGCGCGAACGGCTGTTGCCGCAGATCCAGCTCTTCCGTCGGTACGGCTAGTCCGCAGCGGGTCAGGCCATCGCGCTGAGCTCGCGGATCTCGAAGTCCGAGGTCTGCTGGCGCAGCTTCTCGATGCACTCCCGCAGCACGGTGCCGCGGATGCGCACGAGGGCTTCGGCGCTGTCATAGGCCGTGCAGACGATCAGATCGGCCTGGCCGGGACCCGAGACCCGGTTCCGCTCGACCGAGATGTCACGCACCTCGGTGACCCCGGTGCACGCCGTTTCGAAGGCCTCGGCGATCTCCCCGCCGACCGCGCCCCGGTGCCGGTTCTCGCCGACGACGGTGATCACGAGGTAGTGGCGGCATCCCGGTGCTCCCATGCCGAGATGTTTCGGGCGGGGCGGCGGGAGACTTGAGATCCGGAGGTCGGTACGATCCGGACATGAGTGAGCTCACGGAGATCGACCACGTCGCGATCGCCGTCCAGGACCTGGACGCAGCCATCGCCTACTACGAGCGGACCTTCGGGTGCACGGTCGCGCACCGCGAGGTCGTCGAGTCCGACGGCGTCGAGGAAGCGCTGCTGGCGGTGGCCGACTCGTACATCCAGCTCCTGACCCCGACCCGCGCCGACTCGCCCGTGGCCAAGTACATCGAGAAGAAGGGCGAGGGCCTCCATCACGTGGGGTACCGCGTCGACGACTGCGCCGCCGCGCTCGCACGGGTGAAGGCCGAGGGGCATCGCGTCATCGACGAGGCGCCGCGTCCCGGGAGCCGCGGGACGACCGTCGCGTTCGTCCACCCGAAGACGGCGTTCGGGACGTTGATCGAGCTGGTTCAGGAGAACTAGCCCGAGCAGTTACCGTCTGGGGGTGGACGAGCCCAGCAAACCGGGCCTGCCGGGCGGTCCTCCGGTCCGACCCGCCGAGGTGCGGCACGTGCCGACCGGCGGGATCTCCGTCTTCGCGAGTCCTGATGCATCCGGAGCCCCGATCGCCGACTTGGCTGCAGGCGCCGAGGTGCGGGTCGTCGGCCGGCGCCCGCCGTGGGTGCACATCCAGGCCGATGACGCGCTCGACGGTTGGGTCGAAGGCCGCGTGCTGGCCGGCGTCGCGATCGGTGCCGTGCCGGTCGAGCCGGCTCCGGTCCCCGAACACCACGTGAGCGACCCGTCCGTGCTCCGGCCCGCGGTGGTCGAGAAGAAGGGGAGCTCGCTCCTCCTCGGCACCGGGCCCGTCGTCGGGGCGATCGGCGGCGTCATCGCGATCCTCGGCGCCGCGTTGCCGTGGGTGCAGAGCGTCGGGCTCCTCACCGAGGTCGACGCCTTCGGGCTGTCCTGGCACGTCCTGAGCGGCTGGGACGACGCCACCAAGAACGGGCTCTCGCTGGGGACGGTGCTCGTCATCCTCGCCGGCATCGGGATCGTGGTCTCGCTGATCTCGGGTGGCGGGATCGTGCGCCGCGTCCTCGGGTTCACGATCGTCGTGCTCTGTGCGGTCTACGTGCTGCAGACCCAGGACCTGCTCACCACGAGCAATCGCGGGCTCGGCACGGGCCTCAACGTCTGGGACATCCTCGACTACGGCGTTCTCGCCACGTTCGGGGGTGGACTGGTGATGCTCTTCGCTCCGAGCCGCTGAGCGACCTGTCGTAGCCTGGGCCCATGGCCGTCGAAGAGGAGCACATTCAAGGCGAGGGCGCCGGTGCCGCGGCGCCTGTCGCCCCGGTTCCGCACCCGATCGAGGAGCGCCTCGCCCGGCTCGCGGAGCTGCGTGAGGAGGCACTGCACGCCGGGAGCCCGGCGGCGGTGCAGCGCCAGCACGAGCGCGGGAAGCTCACCGTGCGGGAGCGCCTCGAGCTGCTCCTCGACCCGGAGTCCTTCGTCGAGCTCGACATGCTGGCCCGCCACCGGGCCCACGGCTTCGGCATCGAGAACTCCCGGCCGCTGACCGACGGCGTCATCACCGGCTGGGGCACGATCGACGGCCGCAAGGTCTTCGTCTTCGCGCAGGACTTCACGGTGTTCGGCGGCGCGCTCGGCGAGGTGTTCGCCGAGAAGATCCACAAGGTGATGGATCTCGCGGAGTCCGTCGGCGCGCCGTTCATCGGCCTCAACGACGGCGCCGGCGCGCGCATCCAGGAGGGCGTCGTCTCGCTCGCATCGTACGGCGGCATCTTCTACCGGAACGTGCGCGCGTCCGGCGTGATCCCGCAGATCAGCGTCGTGCTCGGTCCGTGCGCCGGTGGCGCGGTCTACTCGCCGGCGATGACCGACTTCATCTTCATGGTGAAGGACACGTCGTACATGTTCATCACAGGCCCGGATGTCGTGAAGGCCGCGACGGGCGAGGACGTCACCCAGCAGGAGCTCGGCGGCGCGATCACGCACGCGACGAAGTCGGGCGTCTCGCACTTCGTCTTCGACGACGAGCAGACGTGCCTCGAGCAGGTCCGCTACCTCGTGTCGTTCCTACCCTCGAACAACCTCGAGGATCCTCCGTACTTCGAGCCGGACGACGACCCGAAGCGCCGCTGCGACGGGATGCTCGACCTCATCCCGGACGCGCCGAACAAGCCGTACGACATGAAGAAGGTCGTCGGCGAGGTGGTCGACGACGGCGAGTTCTTCGAGGTCAACGCGCTCTGGGCGATGAACATCGTGTGCGGGTTCGCGCGGGTCGACGGCCATGTCGTCGGGATCGTCGGGAACCAGCCCCAGGTGCTCGCCGGCTGCCTCGACATCGACGCGTCGGAGAAGGCGGCCCGCTTCGTCCGGACGTGCGACGCGTTCAACATCCCGCTCGTCACCTTCGTCGACGTCCCCGGCTTCCTGCCCGGGACGAACCAGGAGTACGACGGGATCATCCGGCACGGGGCCAAGCTCCTCTATGCCTACTGCGAAGCAACGGTCCCGCGCGTGCAGATCATCACGCGCAAGGGCTACGGCGGCGCTTTCGTGGTCATGAACTCCAAGTCGATCGGTGCGGACCTCGCGTTCGCGTGGCCGTCGGCCGAGATCGCGGTGATGGACGCGAACGGCGCGGCCAACATCATCTTCCGGCGCGAGATCGACGCGGCCGACGATCCGGTGGCCAAGAAGGCCGAGCTCGTCGAGCAGTACTCCGAGCGCTTTGCGAACCCGTACAACGCGGGTGAGCGCGGGTACGTCGACGACGTGATCGACCCGCGCGACACGCGCCGCGTGCTCGTCGAGTCGCTCGAGATGCTGCGGTCCAAGAAGGAGCAGCTGCCCCAGCGCAAGCACGGGAACGTGCCGCTGTAATGACGCGAGCCCCGGTGCAGCTGCGATCGATCTCCCCGGACGCGACGCCCGAGGAGGTGGCGGCGATCACCGCGGCGATCGCGGCGTCCATGGCGTCGGTCCGAGTCGCGGCGTCCGTCGACGGTGCCGCCGGGGAATCGTCGTGGGTGCAGGCGGCCCGGATCACCGCCCGCCGCAGCGGCTACTCCCGCGGCCAGTGGCGGCTGTCCGGTCGCCTCGGTCGCCGCAGCCGCGCGTGACCCCACCGGAGGTTCGGGACGCGGAGGTCATGACGGTCGGTCCCGACGAGGTGGTCGTGACGTTCGTGACGGATCCGGGTGAGAAGGTCGTTGCCCGAGTCGGAGATCAGGAGGTGACCACCGTCGGCCCGCATCACTTCGTCACCTTCGACGGGCTCGAGCCGGGCACCGAGCACCGGGTGGAGGTCGAGGGCGCGGCGTCGGACGATTTCCTGCCGGCGTCGGTGACGACGCTCGAGGTGCCGGCGGGCAAGCCGATCGCGACGATCGCCACCGTCAACGACGTGCACTTCGGCGAGACGGAGTGCGGTCGGCTCGAAGGCGTCATGGAAGAGGAGCTCGGTCCCGTCCTGCGCTCGCTCCCGGGGGAGGGCCCGTACCCGGAGACGATGAACCGCAGCGCGATCGCGGAGATCGAGGCGCTCGACCCCGACGTGGTGCTGGTCAAAGGGGACCTCACCAGCCTCGGCACCGACGAGGAGTACGCCGCGTTCCTGGCCGCCTACGGCCAGCTCGGCGCGCGCATGCACCACGTCCGCGGGAACCACGACGCGATGATCGATGCGTCGATCGCGGTGCAGGGCGCGCCCTACGCGCTCGACGTCGGCGGGGCCACGCTGGCGGTCCTCGACACGGTGCAGCCGGGCATCGAGCGCGGTCAGATCTCGGCCGCGCAGCTGCACTGGCTCGACGACCTCGCCGCGACCGTGACCGGTCCCGTGCTGGTGTTCGGACACCACCATCCGTGGGACCTCGACGCGACCGACCGCAGCGCGGACTACTTCGGCATCAACCCCGACGACAGCGAGGCGCTGGGCGCGGTCGTCGCGGCGCGGGAGAACATCGTCGGGTACTTCGCCGGCCACACGCACCGCAACCGGATCCGCCGCTCCAAGCGCGCCCGGCGGGTGCCGTTCGTCGAGGTCGAGCGCGACGAAGGACTATCCCGGAGTGTGGGCCGAGTACCAGATCTACGAGCACGGCTTCACCCAGGTCGTCCGGCGCATCTCCGCGCCCAAGGCGCTGGAGTGGACCGAGCGCACCCGGCCGATGTTCGCCGGCCTCTACCGCGCCTACGCGCTCGGCCACCTCGACCACCGCTGCTTCACCGAGACCTGGTAGCCCCACCCCCCATCGTTTTGGCGTCACTTACCCACGAAATACGTGGGGTAAGTGACGCCAGAAGCGTTCCGGGTCGCTAGAGGGCGCGGGCGGCGAGGTGGCCGTCGAAGATCGCGCGGTCGGCCCACCGGACCGCGACCGCGTCGCCGATCCGCGCGACCTCGGGGACGCGGTCGCGCAGCTCGAAGTAGAGCTCGGCCGCGGGCTCGCCGTGGGTGCGAATCACGACGGTGTCGGCGTCGATCGTCTCCATCGTGTAGGTCAGCGCGTCGGCCAGCGTGACCTGGTGGTCGCCGATCTGGATCATCGCGGTGTTCGGTCGCCACACCATCCCGGCGCGCGCGGCGCGCGGCAGCGCCCGTGAGTTCGTCTCGTTGTCCACGAGGATCGGGTTCGGCAGCGGCGTGACCACGGTGACCTGCGTCCCGCCGAACGCGAGGAGGTGGCCGAGGCCGATCGCCGCGATGTCGCCGACCGCGTCGAGGATCACGACTCGCTCACCGAGTGTCGCGGGATCGTCGAGCGCTTTGACGAGCGCCTGCTCGTGGTCGATCACCCAGCCCGGCTCCGACCCGGCGACGGGCAGCGGGTGCCACTTGCTCGGCGTGCTCGTCGTGGCGCGCCCACCGGTCGCGACGATGACCGCGTCCGGCTCGAGCGCGAGCACGGAGTCCGCGGTCGCGTCGACGCCGAGTCGGACGTCGACGCCCTGCCGCGCGCACTCGGCCGCGCGCCACGCCGCGAAGTCGGCCAGCTCCTCGCGGCCGGGGAGCGCCGCGGCGAGCCGGATCTTGCCGCCGAGCTGGTCCGACCGCTCGAGCAACGTCACGTCGTGCCCGCGGGCGGCCGCGACCCACGCGGCTTCGAGCCCGCCCGGTCCACCGCCCACCACGATCACCCGCTTGCGGTGCGCCGCGATCGGCAACGGGCCGCCGAGCGCCGCTTCCCGGCCGGTCACGGGGTTGGTCACGCAGGTGATCGGGAGCCCGGCGGTGAGGTTGCCGTAGCAGCCCTGGTTGCAGCCGGTGCAGTGCCGGATCTCGTTCGTGCGCCCGGTCCGCGCCTTCTCGGACCACTCGGGATCGGCGATCAGTGCGCGCACGACGGTCACCGCATCGGCCGCGCCCTCGGCGATCACGCCCTCCGCCTCCTCGGGAGTCAGCACTCGGTGGACTGCGAAGACCGGGGTTCCCTGCAGCGCGGCGCGCACCGTGCGCGTCGCCGCGACGCCGAGCAGGTGCGGTGAGTACAGCGGGCGCACCATGCCCATGCCCGAGGTGCCGACGCTCACGTTCACGAAGTCGACGAGCCCCGCCGCCTCGAGTCGCGCCGCGATCTCGGCCGCATCGTCGGGCCCGAGCCCGGAGCCGTCGCGGATCTCCTCGTCGCCGACCAGGCGCACGCCGACGGCGAGCCCGTTGCCGACGGCCGCGCGCACCGCCTGCAGGACCTCGACGCAGAAGCGCATGCGCCCGTCGAGATCCCCGCCGTACTCGTCGGTGCGCAGGTTGCTGTGCGGGGAGAGGAACTCGTGGATCAGGTAGCCGTGCGCGGCGTGGATCTCGACCCCGTCCAGACCGGCGGCGGCACAGTTCGCGGCCGAGCGCGCGAACCCTTCGATCACCGACGCGATCTCGTGGTGCTCGATCGCCTTCGGTGGCTCCATGTAGTTCGCGACGAGTGACGGCGCCCACGCGGGGAGCTTCGACCACGCGCCGCCGTTCACGCCGCCGTTGTGCGCGAGCTGCAGGAAGGCGAGCGCGCCGTGCTCGTGCGCCGCACCGGCGACGAGCTCGAGCCCCGGGATCGCGGCCTCGTCCCACGCGCACGCGTTGTTCGGCATCTGGTACGCCGTCGTCGGGTGCACCGCGGCCTGACCGCCGATCACGATCCCGGCACCACCGCGTGCGGACTCGCCGAGGTACCGCGCGTAGCGGGCGCCGTAGTAGCCCGGCTCACCCGGAGTCGTCGGCTCGGTGAACTGCGTGAAGTGGGCCCCGAGGATGATCCGGTTGCGCGACTCGACCGGCCCGATCCGCATCGGGGTGAAGAGCTTCGGGAACGCGGTCGAGGCGCCGGGCGACGGAGTCATTCGATGCGCTTTCTATCCTGTCGGGCGTGCAGGCACTTGCGGGACTCCGGGTCGTGGACATGGCGACCGTGCTGGCGGGGCCCGGGGTCGCCCGCTATCTGGCCGATTTCGGCGCCGACGTGGTCAAGGTCGAGAGCCCCGCGGGGGACGGGACCCGGCGCATGGGCTGGGTCGATCCCCGGGACGGCGAGACCTTCATGTGGAAGCTGCTCGGCCGGGGGAAGCGGGACGCGGTGCTCGATCTCAAGACCGAGGCCGGCCTCGCGACGATGCGCCGTCTCGTCGACTCGGCCGACGTGCTGATCGAGAACTTCCGGCCCGGGACGCTCGAGCGGCTCGGTCTCGATCCGGTCGAGCTGCTCGAGCGGAACCCCGGGCTCGTGGTCCTCCGGATCACCGGCTTCGGCCAGGACGGTCCGTACGCCGCCCGCCCCGGCTTCGCCACGATGGCCGAAGCGATGAGTGGGTTCGCCGCGATCAACGGCGAGCCCGACGGCGCGCCGCTGCTGCCCCCGATCGCGCTCACCGACGAGGTCACCGCGCTCGCCGGCGCGTTCACCGTGATGGTCGCGCTCCGGCACCGGGACACCACCGGAGAGGGTCAGGTCGTCGACCTCAACCTGCTCGAGACCATGTTGCAGCTCATGGGGGCGTTGCCGAGCGCCAACGCGCACCTCGGCTACCTCCAGCCGCGCCTGGGCAGCGGGATCCCCTACACGGTGCCGCGCGGCACGTACCAGTGCGCGGACGGCCGCTGGATCGCGATCTCCACGTCCGCGGAGTCGATCGCCCGACGGGTCATGGAGCTGCTGGGCGTGGGCGACGATCCGAGGTTCGCGACCTTCGACGGCCGCGTGGAGCACCGCGTCGAGCTCGACCGGATCGTCGCGGACTGGGTCGGGGCCCGGCCGTCCGAGGAGGTCCTGGCGCGCTTCGAGGCGGCCGAGGCCGCGATCGCGCCGGTGTACTCGATGGCCGATCTGCTCGCGGACCCCCACATCGCCGCGCGTGAAGCGATGGTCGAGGTTGACGGCGTGCGCATGCCGGGCCTGCTGGCGCGGCTCTCCAAGACGCCGGGGGAGGTCCGCTACGCCGGTCGATCGCTCGGCGCGGACACCGACGAGGTCGTGGCCGATCTGTGGCTCGAGCGGAGGGACGGGGAGCCGGGACGCGAGACGTCCCGAGGAGAGTCGGAGTAGAGACCCCACCAAGCGGTGGGGGCCCCAACGGCTCCTCGGGACGTCGCTGCGAGCATTCTGCACCACGACCCGCGGGTTTTCCAGAGCCTTCTGTGGACAACGTTGTGGACGAACCGGTGGATCTGGGGAGGACGGCGCCAGATCTTTCGCTCGGTTTGTACGTTTTCCGGCGGCAATGCGGGGAATTGGTGGAAAGGCGGTGCCGCTCCGATGCCTGTGGACGGCGGAGGAACGCGGCCGTTTCCTCTGTGCGTCGGATGCGCTACGAATGGTGACCGAGCGGGAGGGGGAGTCGTGAGCCAGGTCACCAACGAGGAGCTGCTCGAGGCCGTCCGCGGCCAGACGGTGCCGACGCGCTTCGCCGAGACCGTCCGCGCCAGCCCGGATGCCGTCGCGCTGCGCTGGAAGGAGGGCGGGACCTGGCATCACTGGACCTGGACGGACTACGCCGAGCGGGCCACCCGCCTCGCGGCCAGCCTCCGGGACCTCGGCGTCAACCGCGGTGACCGGGTCGTGCTGATGATGCGCAACCGGCCCGAGTTCCACGTCGCGGACATGGCGACGCTGCTGCTCGGGGCCACGCCGATCTCCATCTACAACTCCTCGGCCGAGGAGCAGGTCCAGTACCTCGTCGGCCACTGTGAGGCATCCGTCGCGATCCTCGAGGACGACGGCTACCTCGAGCGGTTCCAGGCCGTCCGGTCCGAGCTGCCGAAGCTCGAGCACGTGATCACGATCGAGGCCGCGGGTGGGCGTCCCGCGGACGTGCTCGCGTGGGACCACATGCTCGAGGCCGTGCCGCTCGATCTCGAGGCGGCCGCGGCCATCGCGCAACCCGAGGACATCGCGACCGTCATCTACACGTCGGGGACGACCGGCCCACCGAAGGGTGTGCTGCTCGACCACCTGAACATCTGCTGGACCATCGAGAGCCTGCGCCTCGCGCTCGGTGACCTCGCGATCGCGGGCCGGAGGGTCGTCTCGTACCTGCCGATGGCCCACATCGCGGAACGGATGACGTCGCACTACCAGGGTGTCGCGTTGGGCTACGAGGTCTCGACGTGTCCCGACGGTGGCGCGATCGCGCAGTACCTGCCCGAGGTCCGCCCGGAGATCTTCTTCTCGGTGCCGAGGGTGTGGGAGAAGATGCACTCCGGGATCATGGCGATCGCCGCCGCCGACCCACAGCGCAAGGAGCAGCTCGAGATGGCCCTCGGGGTCGGCCTCAAGGCTTCCGACTACCGGGCCCGCGGCGAGGAGCTCCCCGACGATCTCCGGACCGAGTGGGAGACCGTCGATCGCGGGGCGCTCGCGCTCGTCCGGTCGATCATCGGGCTCGACGAGTGCATCGCGGCGATCAGCGGCGCCGCACCGATCGCGGTCGAGGTGTTCGACTTCTTCCGGGCGCTCGGCGTGCCGATCTCGGAGATCTACGGGATGAGCGAGTCGTCCGGGCCGATGACCTGGGCGCCGTTCCGGATCAAGGCCGGTGCCGTCGGCCCGGAGATCCCGGGGAGCGAGGTGCGGCTCGCGGAGGACGGCGAGGTGATCGCGCGCGGCGGCAACGTCTTCCGCGGCTACCTGAACGACCCCGAGAAGACTGCCGACGCGCTCGATGCGGACGGCTGGCTGCACTCCGGCGACATCGGCGTGTTCGACGACGAGGGCTACCTGCGCATCGTCGACCGCAAGAAGGAGCTGATCATCACCGCAGGGGGCAAGAACGTCTCGCCCGCGAACCTCGAGGCCGCGCTGAAGGCCCAGGAGCTCATCGGCCAGGCGTGCGTGATCGGCGAGGGCCGTCCGTTCATCGCCGCGCTCGTGGTGCTCGATCCCGAGGTCGCGCCCGCGTGGGCGAGCCGGCACGGCATCCACGCGACGAGCCTGTACGAGCTGGCCGATCACCAGGAGGTGGTGGCCGAGGTGAACCGCGAGATGCGCGTCGCGATGGAGGGGTTCAACCAGGCGGAGAGCGTGAAGAAGGTGAAGGTGCTGTGCGACGAGTGGGTGGCGGACTCCGAGGAGCTGACGCCGACCATGAAGCTCAAGCGGCGCGGCATCGCTTCCAAGTACGCGCTCGAGATCGAGGCTCTCTACTCCTAGATCCCGTTTCGGCGTGAGTTTGGGCGGTCAGGGCAGCGCGAAGTCACGCCGAAAGGAGGGGGGTCAGTCGGGTTGGGCGATCTCTACGTGGTCGCGGCCGCGGCTTCGTGCGGCATCGAGGGCGCGGCCGGCCTGGTCGACGAGCTCGGGCGCGTTCGAGCGCGTGGCTCGGGTAGCAGGCGATGCCGGCCGAGATGGTGAGGGAGTCGCCGACGGGGCTGCCGTGCAGCGTGCCGCGCACGCGTTCGGCGGCCCAGACCGCGCCGGCCTCGGCGGTGTCCTCGAGGACCGCGGCCGCCATGGTGTCGCCGATGCGGCAGGCCGCGTCGCACTCCCGAAGCGTCCGGCGCACGACGGCTCCGAGCACGCCGAGGGCCTGGTTCTGGGTGTCGCTGTCCTGGCGGCTGATGCCGTCGAGCTCGAAGATGACGACGGAGACCGGCTGGAGCTGGCGCCGCGCCGCGGCCACCCGCTGCTGCACGATCACCTTGAAGAACTGCTGCTCGAGCAGGCCGGAGACCGGGTCCACGAGCGGCTCGGACTCGACCCGGTCGACGGCCGAGGACTCCTCGGTGTTCCGGCGGGTGGCCTCCTCGGCGAAGATCGCGGCGAGCGCGTCGAGCTCCCGGCGGAGCCGGGCCCGGTCCACGCTCATCTCGTGCAGCTGCTCCTCGGCGGTCCGGGTCCGGGCACCGAGTGCGGTCGCGGCGATCGCGGCGAGCAGTCCGAACAGGCCGCTCAGCACCGCGAACTCGGGCATCCCGAAGACGCCCACGGCCACGCCGATTGCCAACGACGCGAAGCCGGCACCTATCGAGAGCGCGAGGCGGCGGTCCATCACGGGGAATCCATCGGCTCGCCGCGACCCGCGGTGGAGTGCTTTGTGCGGTTTCGACGATGTTCCAATCCCAACTCGGCAACTTCCGCCATGATCTGCGCGAATCGGTAGTCCTTCGGCGTGTAGATCCCCGCGACGCCCGCCGCTCTGAGCACGATCTGGTCGGCGTCGGGGATGATCCCGCCGACGACGACCGGCGCGTCGACGTCCATCGACCGCAGCAGCCGGATCGTCTCGGGCACCAGCTCGAGGTGGGAGCCGCTGAGGATCGAGAGGCCGACGACGTCGACGTCCTCGTCGCGCGCCGCGGTCGCGATCTGCGCGGGAGTAAGGCGGATGCCTTGGTACACGACCTCCATGCCCGCATCGCGCGCCGCGACCGCGATCTGCTCCGCGCCGTTGGAGTGACCGTCGAGGCCGGGCTTGCCGACCAGGATCCGGGGCGGGCCACCGACTGCGCGGGCTTCGGTCTGCACGTGCGTGCGGACCGCGAGCATGTCCTCGGCCACCCCCACCGCGATCCCGCCCACGCCGGTCGGCGCCCGGTACTCGCCGAAGACATCGCGCAGCGCGTCCGACCACTCGCCGACGGTCCCGCCCGCCCGGGCCAGCTCGATCGTCGCGGCCATCAGGTTCTCGTCGGTTGCCGCCGCGGCCCGGAGGCGCTTCAGCGCGAGCTCCACCGCGGCGCCGTCGCGCTCGCGGCGCCACTCCTCCAGGAGCTTGATCTGCTCGGCTTCGGCCGCGGGGTCGAGCACGAGGATGTGTGACTCGCCCTCCAGGTCGGCGGTGAGCGGCGATGGCTCCGTCTCGGTGAACGAGTTCACGCCGACGACCTTGGTCGCGCCCGACTCGATGTTGCGGATCCGCTCGGCGTTCGACTGGACGAGCCGCCCCTTGATCTCGTCGATCATCTCGAACGCGCCGCCGCCGTCGAGCACCCACTGCAGCTCTTCCCACGCGGCGGTCGACAGCTCTTCGACCTTGGCCTCGACGACCTTCGACCCTTCGAACAGATCGCCGTACTCCAGGAGGTCGCTCTCGTACGCGAGCACCTGTTGCATGCGCAGTGACCACTGCTGGTCCCACGACCGCGGCAATCCGAGCGCCTCGTTCCAACACGGGAGCTGCAACGCGCGGGCGCGCGCGTCGCGCGAGAGCGTGACGCCGAGCATCTCGAGCACGATGCGCTGCACGTTGTTCTCGGGCTGGGCCTCGGTGAGCCCGAGCGAGTTCACCTGCACGCCGTAGCGGAAGCGGCGCAGCTTCTCGTCCTGCACGCCGTAGCGCTCGAGGCAGATGCGGTCCCACAGCTGTGTGAACGCGCGCATCTTGCACATCTCTTCGACGAACCGGATGCCCGCGTCGATGAAGAACGAGATGCGGCCGACGACCTGCGGGAAGTCCTCGGGGCTCACCTGACCGGAGTCGCGCACCGCGTCGAGCACACCGACCGCGGTGGCGAGTCCGTACGCGAGCTCCTGGACCGGAGTCGCGCCGGCTTCCTGCAGATGGTACGGGCACACGTTGATCGGGTTCCAGCGCGGCAGGTGCTTCACCGTGTGCGTGATGAGGTCCACGGTGAGACGGCGACTCGGCTCCGGCCCGAAGATGAACGTCCCGCGAGACAGGAACTCCTTCACGATGTCGTTCTGCGTCGTGCCCGCGAGCACCGCGGGATCGACACCGCGCTCCTCGGCCAACGCGATGTACAGCGCGAGCAGCCACATCGCCGTCGCGTTGATCGTCATCGACGTGTTCATCTCTTCGAGCGGCATGCCGTCGAAGAGCGTGCGCATCTCGCCGAGGTGGGGAACCGGGACGCCGACCTTGCCGACCTCGCCGCGTGCGAGCACGTCGTCGGCGTCGTACCCGGTCTGGGTCGGAAGGTCGAACGCGACCGAGAGACCGGTCTGGCCCTTCGCGAGGTTGCCGCGGTAGAGCGCGTTCGACGCGCGTGCCGAGCTGTGACCGGAGTACGTCCGGATGACCCAGGGCCGGTCTCGTTGCGTCACGGCACCATTGTCCCAGCGCCGGGCAGCCCTGTCACAACCTTCTGCCGCCGGCACCCGGGCACGGTGGCCCGCTACTTCTTGCGGTACTCGAAGAAGCCCTGGCCGCTCTTCCGGCCGAAGCGCTCCGCGCTCACCATGCGCCGCAGCAAGGGCGCCGGCGCGTAGTTCGGGTCCTTGAACTCGGCGTAGAGCGCCTCGAGGATCGCGAGGCTCGTGTCGAGGCCGACGAGGTCGAGGAGCGCGAGCGGGCCCATCGGGAAGTTGCAGCCGCCCTGCATCGCCGCATCGATGTCCTCACGGGTCGCGACGCCGGAGTCGAGCAGCTTCACCGCGTTGTTGAGGTAGGGGAACAGCAGCGCGTTGACGATGAAGCCGGCCTGGTCCTTGACCTCGACCGGGTTCTTGCCGCAGCCCTCGACGAACGCGCGTGCCGCGGCGACGGTCTCATCGCTCGTCGTGATGGAACGGACCACCTCGACCAGCGGCATCATCGGCGCCGGGTTGAAGAAGTGGATGCCGCAGACCAGCTCGGGCCGGCCGGTCTCCATCGCCATCTCCACGACCGGGAGCGTGGACGTGTTGGTCGCGAGGATCGCGCCTTCCTTGACGATGCGGTCGAGCTCGCTGAAGAGGTGCTTCTTCGTGGCGAGGTCCTCGACGATCGACTCGAGCACGAGGTCGCAGTCGGCCAGCTCGTCGAGATCGCTGACGGCCCTCACCCGTCCGAGCACGGCGTCGCGGTCCGAGGCTTCGAGCTTGCCCCGCTCCACCTGCTTGGCGAGCGACTTCTCGAGGCCCGCGACCATCGCGTCCGCCGTGGTCTGCGAGCGACTCCGCAGCACGACCTCGATGCCCGCCTTCGCGGCGACCTCTGCGATGCCGGAACCCATGATCCCGGAACCGACGACTCCCAAGCGCTTGACGCTCATCGTGGACGTTCCCCCTGCAGTCGACGTGGAGCGGCCGAGGTTACCGGCGGGTAAGGAGGAGTCGCCAGGCGGGCGGCTCGGTAAGGTGCGGGCGATGAGCACCCCAGGAACGGAAGTCGCGGGCATGCTCGCGCTCGTCGGCGGCGGGGAGTGGCACGACGGCACCCGCGACCTCGATGCCCGGCTGCTCGAGACGAGCGGCGGGACCGAGGTCCTCGTCCTGCCGACGGCCGCGGCCTACGAGCACCCCGACCGGGTGGTCGAGGTCGCGAGCGCGCACTTCGCCAAGCTCGGGGCCAAGGTCCGGGGCCTCCCCGTCCTGCACCGCCGCGAGGCGGAGAGCCCGGAGTTCGCCGAGACGGTGCGCGACGCTCGCTTCGTCTACTTCGCGGACGGCTCGCCCCTTCACCTACGCTCGGTGCTCAAGGGCTCCGGCCTGTTCGACGCCCTGCTCGCGGCGTACCGCAGCGGCGCCGTCCTGGCCGCGTCGGGTGCCGGCGCCACCGTGCTGTGCGACCCGATGGTCGATCCACGCGGCGGCGCGTACACCGTGGGCCTGGGCGTGGTGGAGGGCGTCGCGGTCTTCCCGTACCACGGCAGCGCCGCGGACCACCTCCGCGAGCGCTCGATCGACCTCCTGCCGGCCAACGCCATCCTCGCCGGCGTCGACGAGGAGACCGCCCTCCTCCGCCAACCCGGCCCCCACTGGTCCGTCGAAGGCAAAGGCACCGTCACCCTCTACGAAGGCGAGCAGAGCACCATCTACAAGCACGGCAGCACCGAGCTCAAGCTCCCCTGACAAGGAGCTCGCCGATCCGCGTGACCCAGTGCGGACTTCCCCGAGGCCCAGGGACGAGCCGGGAGCGTGTCCACCGAGCGAGTTCTGTGAGCGCCCTTTGCGAACAGACTGTCCGAGCGAATGGACATGCGCACAGATCGTCCCGAGACCACTCGACGCATTGCCCGCAACCGTGACCCCGCTACGACGAGGTGATCGTCACCTTGTTGATGAGCACCTTCTGCGTAGGCGCCCCGTCCCCCGAGGAGGGTGCGAACGAGCCGATCTTCTTGGCGACCGACATGCCGCCGGTCACAGAACCGAACCGGGCGTAGTCGTTGGGCAACGTGGCGCCCTGGGACCCGGTCACGATGAAGAACTGCGAGCCGAAGTCGCCGGCCGGCGCGCCACCGGACTTGGCGGCCGCGAGGGAGCCGACGGGGTAGTGGTCCGTGGGAACCTCGCCGGTCACGCTGTAACCGGGGCCGCCCGAGCCGTCCCCCTTCGGGTCGCCTCCCTGGATCACGAAGTCCTTCGCGGCCCGGTGGAACGGGAGGCCGTTGTAGAAGCCCTGCTTGGCCAACGAGACGAAGTTGTTGGTCGCGACCGGCGCGGTCTTCGCGTCGAGCCCGAGGGTGATGGTCCCGCAGCTCGTGGTCATCTTGGCGGTGTAGGTCTTGGTCGGGTCGATCGTCATCGCAGGGGCCTTCTGCGAGGTGTCCTTCGTCGGCAGCTTCGAGGACGTCACGACGGTGCACCCGTTCTTGGTCGTGGCGCCCTTCTTGCTGTCGCTACCGCGCAGCACCGAGAAGAGCACCGCGATGGCGATGACCGGCACGAGCACGAAGAGCAGCCCGCGGGCGCTGCGCATCCTGCGGTCGCGCTTCATCAAGCGCTCACGCTCCTGCTTCGCGAGCTCCCGGTTCTGACGTTGACGTTCGCGCTTGTCTGCCTTGGACACGAGGGCGGAGTCTAGGACCAGGTCATGCGTGGGTTGGAGCCGCGGGCGCGACGTAGGTGCGGCAGGGCTCGGCGCGCAGGGACGGGCACGGCGCCGGTGCGGCCGGAAGCGTCGGGTTCGCGGGCAGCACCGGCAGGACCACCTTGGACGGGTGGTCCCGGTCGTGCGCGATCACCACGGTGCCGGCCTCTGGTGCCGTGGCCGTGTCGAAGGTCCACAGCGGCCGGTCGCCGCCGGGCGCCTCGACGGTGAGCCGGATGCGGTCCCCGGCCCGGAACGAGTAGGCGAACGGGAAGATCTGCACCCGCGCCTTCACGAACCGGTGGCGGGGCACCGGACGGGCATCGGCCTGGAGGTCGGTGTGGATCGGGTCCAGCGGGGTCGCCCGCGTGTGGTCGAGCTTGCGGTGGCTCAGGCGGAGCCAGCCGTTCTGCACGTAGCGCTCGGTGCCGTCGGGGCGGACGTCGCTCAGCGTCACCTGGACGTCGGCGTCGCCGTTCGTCGCCTTCACCCAGAGGTTGACCGAGCCGGTGCCGGCCATCGAGACCGTCTGCGGCAGCGGGCTGCTGATGTAGGCGAGCGACTTGCCGTCGACGACCGGCGTCCAGTCGTAGGTCGGGTTCGCCGGCCCAGATCCCGTCGCCCGAACCCGTGTAGCTCGTCTTCGGTCGCGCGCCCGGGTCGCCCTGGTAGCGGTCGGCGTGGCACGAGCCCGCGCCCCAAGGCGGGCTGGGTGCCGAGGCCGCCGCCGGGCAGGAAGTACCAGGAGGTCGCGGCAACGTCGGGGATCGGCCACGACGAGTAGTCGGGTCGACGTGGTCGGGACGGGCGCGCCGGGCGGGGCACCGGCCGCCGCGCCGACCTCCCAGTTGATCTCCACCGGCGGGTCGGACTCGAACTCATGGAGTGCGGTGGCGAAGTCCATGGTGGGTTCGAACCGGTCCGGCGGCAGCGTGAGTCCCGGAGACACCTGTGATGGAGGCCCAGATCGCGGGCGCGGTCGCCCGTACTGTCGCCGGGATCGTCGGCACCTTCTGCGCGACGTAGAAGTCGAGGAACTCGATCATCTCGGCGCAGGACCGCCGGGTCGAGCGACTCGGTGTGCACGCCGTTCTGGCCGACCACACGCAGCTTGGTGGTGGGCGCGAACCGGTTGAGCATGTCGGCCCAGTGGCCGCCGGTCTGCTCGTCCTGCCAGGCGCCGGCGATGAACGTAGGAGCGGTGATGTCCTTGACGAACGCCTCCGGCGCGAGCGAGTCGCCGCCGTTCGGGAAGTCGTAGCGGAACTGCGGATCGAGCGCGGAGAAGAACGGGTGCCGGTTCGTCTGGTCCTGCAGGTCGACGTTCTGGCCGCGCAGCAACATGTTGTCCGCGCAGGTCGTGTCGCCGCCCGCGATCCGCGTCTTCACCCAGGTCGGGGCGTCGGGGTTCGGCCACTTGTTCTGGTCGAGGCGCTCCTGGGCCCAGCCCTTGGCGAAGCCGTCGTTGTAGATGCCGCCGGGGAAGAGCGTTCCCCGCCAGGTGTCGTCGATGACCGAGAGCGGGGTGATCGCGTCGAGGTGCGGCGGGCGGGAGCGGGCGACGAACAGCTGGCTGATGCCTGCGAACGAGATGCCGACCATGCCGACCCGGCCGGTCGACCACGGCTGCGCGGCGATCGTCTCGATCGCGTCGTACCCGTCGAGCGACTGGAGGTTCTCGAAGAAGTTGTACGCGCCGCCGGAGCAGCCGGTGCCCCGGATGTTCACGCCGACCCAGGCGTAGCCGAGGAGCGGGGCCAGGAGCTTGAACTGCGGCTGGGAGGTGGTCGGGCTGGAGGGGTCGTAGCCCGAGTACTCCATGACCGTGGGGTACGGGCCCTTGTCGGCCGGGCCCGGCAGCACGACCTGCACCGACAGCGTCGTGCCGTCCCGGGTCGTGAGGTAGCCGTAGCCGCTGGTCGGGCTCAGGTTGTCCGCCGGCAGCTTCTGGTTCGCGTAGAGCGATGGGGGCGGCACCTCGTCGGCGGAGAGGACCCGCACCGGGGCCGACTCCGGGTGGTGCTTGGTGCGCAGGGCGACGGTGTAGCCGCCACCCGCGTCGACGTTGCGGAAGAGGTAGCCACCGAGATCGTCCGTCTCGGCCGTCTGGAGGACGCGGCCGCGCCGGCGCAGCTCCACCCCGGTGGCCACCGGCGCGCTGATGACGTCGACCTGGTGGACGCTGCCCCGGACGGTGAAGGGGACCGCGGCGCTCGTCAGTCCGGGCGGTTGCGCCGGCCGGCAGCCGTGGGCAAGCAGCCCGAAGCCGATGAGGACGGCGAGACCCAACGCCGTCAGCTGCGTACGCCGCATTCTGACCACTCCCCCCAATACCGGACAGGGCATTCTGCCAGAAGCCGCCGGATCCATATGCTGCGAGTCCGTCGGGAGGCCGCGCCTACCCTTGTTCGCGTGCCAGTCGTTGTCCAGAAGTACGGCGGAACCTCGGTCGCCGATCCCGATCGGATCCGGGCCGTCGCGGAGCACATCGTCCGGACCCATCGCCAGGGAAACCAGGTGATCGTGGTCGTCTCGGCGATGGGCAAGACCACGGACGACCTCGTCCGGCTCGCCCACGACGTCGCCCAGGACCCGCACGGCCGGGAGCTGGACATGCTCCTCACGGCGGGCGAGCGCATCTCGATGGCGCTGCTCTGCATGGCGATCATGGACCAGGGGGTCCACGCCGTGAGCTTCACCGGCTCCCAGGCCGGGATCGTCACCGACACGGTCCACGGCAAGGCGAAGATCCTGGAGGTCAAGGGCGACCGGATCCGCGAGACGATCGCCGCCGGCGCCGTCGCCGTCGTCGCCGGGTTCCAGGGCATCTCGACCGCACGGGACATCACCACGCTCGGCCGCGGCGGCTCGGACACCACCGCTGTCGCGCTGGCCGCCACGCTCGGCGCCGAGGTCTGCGAGATCTACACCGACGTCTCCGGCGTCTTCACCGCGGACCCGCGGGTCGTGCCCGAGGCGCGCAAGCTCGCCGCGCGTCTCGTTCAACGAGATGCTCGAGATGGCCGCGACCGGCGGCAAGGTGCTCGCGCTGCGCTCGGTCGAGTTCGCGCGCAACTACAACGTTCCCGTCCACGTGCGTTCGAGCTTCACCTGGGAGCCCGGCACCTGGGTGGTCGAGGAGGGCCCCACCATGGAAGAGGCGATCATCTCGGGTGTCACGCACGACACCTCGGAGGCCAAGATCACGATCTCGCAGGTGGCCGACCGTCCCGGCGTCGCCGCGTCGCTGTTCCGCGCGCTGGCCGACGAGTCCGTCAACGTCGACATGATCGTGCAGAACGTCTCGACCGCGGGTCACACCGACATCTCGTTCACTGTCCCGCGTGACGACCTCCACCGCGGCCTCACCGTGATGGAGAAGGTCGCGGCGGAGATCGAGGCGAGCGGGGTCACCCATGACGCCGGCGTCGCACGGGTGACGCTCGTCGGCGCGGGGATGAAGACGAACCCCGGAGTCGCCGCCAAGATGTTCGAGGTGCTCTCCGACGAGGGCGTGAACATCGAGATGATCAGCACGTCGTCGATCCGGATCTCCTGCGTGGTCCAGGAGTCCGACGTCGAGGCTGCCGTGCGCGCGCTCCACTCCGCGTTCGAGCTGGACAAGGTCTGATGAGCGCGCGGGTGAAGGTCGGCGTCATCGGCGCGACCGGCCTCGTCGGCCACGAGATGCTGCGCATCCTCGAGGAGCGCGCCTTCCCGCTCGACCAGCTGCGGGTCTACGCGTCCGTCACGGTCGGAGGGCCGCAAGCTCCCGTTCGCCGGGGGCGAGGTGACCTGCGAGGTCCTCGCGCCGGGATGCTTCGACGGGCTCGATCTGGTGATCGTGGACGTCGACGACCCGATCGCGCTCGAGTGGGCGCCGCGTCGCCGCGGCGGCGGGCGCCAAGGTCATCGACAACTCGGCCGCGTTCCGCATGGATCCCGACGTCCCGCTGGTCGTCGCCGAGGTGAACCCGGAGGACCTGCGCGAGCTGCCGAAGGGCATCGCGTCCTGCCCGAACTGCACGACGATGGTGCTCGTCACCGCGCTCGCGCCGCTCCAGCACGCGGTCGGCATCGAGCGGATGGTCGTCTCGACGTACCAGTCGGTCTCGGGCGCCGGCGTCGTCGGCATCGAAGAGCTCGAGGGTCAGTGGGCGAAGCTCGACGGCGCCACCGAGCAGCTCCGGCGGGCCGCGACCGTCGACGGGCTGATCGTCCCGGGCGAGGTCTGGTCGAAGCCGATCGCGGGGAACGTGATCCCGCTCGCCGGTTCGGTGAAAGAAGCGGGCTACACCTCCGAGGAGTGGAAGCTCGTCCACGAGAGCCGCAAGATCCTGCACAACGCGACGATGCGCGTCACCGTGACCTGCGTGCGCGTCCCGGTCTACGTCGGGCACGCGATGGCGGCGAACGTCGAGTTCCGCGACGTGATGACGAAGGCGCGCGCCGTCGAGCTGCTCGCGAGCGCGCCGGGCGTGCAGCTGGTGGACGGCGGCGACGGCGCGCCGACGCCGCTCGAAGGGGCCGGCATCGACCCGGTGCTCGTCGGCCGCCTGCGCGAGGACCCGACCCAGCCGAACACGCTCGACCTCTGGGTCACCGGCGACAACCTGCGCAAGGGAGCCGCGTTGAACGCGGTGCAGATGGCCGAGGTCCTGCTCGCCCAGTAGGTCCGCCCTGGTTTCGCGTCCGGGCGGTGGCTAGCGTCTCCCGTCAGGAGGCACGGGGGCACGATGGCGTTCAAGTCGACGGCAGTGGCGCGGATGGCGCGCGTCGGCGCGCCGATGATCGGGGTCGCAGTTGTCGCGCTCCTCGCGCTGGCCCTGCCCGTCGGTGCGGCGTCCGTGGCCGTACCGAGGCCCGAGCGCTGGTCCCAGAAGAAGTCGGCGAACCAGTCCGACGCGTTGAACACTTTGAACAGCGTCTCGTGCCCGAGCGTCGCGCAGTGCGATGCGGTCGGCTACTGGCAGCACATCAACCCGCACCACCCGGCGAGCGTCGGCGGCACGCTCGTGGAGGGGCTGCGGGGCGGCACGTGGTCGATCACGCCCAGCCCCGACCAGACGCCGGACCGCAGGCTCAGCCGCGTCTCGTGCCCCACCGTGAGCCGTTGCTACGCGGTCGGTCAGGGACCGGGCGGACCGCTGATCCTGATCTCGACCGCCGGCGTGTGGTCGGCGATGGCGACTCCGGGCCTGACGGGTGTGCTGAACACGATCTCGTGCGCGACCGCGACCCGCTGCGTCGCGGTCGGCGAGATCGCTATGCACACGAACAGCGAGCCGTACGCGGTCTCGTTGTCGGACGGGATCTGGACGCCGATGACGGTCCCGACCGGTGGCCGTGACGGCAACCAGCTGCTGGGCGTGTCGTGCCCGAGCGCGACCCAGTGCCTGGCGGTCGGCTATCGGAACGACAACAACCCGACGCTCCCTCTCGCGTTCCAGCTCTCGGGTGGTGTCTGGACGCAGCTGTCGCCACCGAGCCGGAACACGGCAACGCTGTTGCAGGCTGTCGACTGCACGTCCGCGACCCGTTGCATCGTCGTCGGCGCATCGGACACCAAGCTCGTGCAGCGCAAGACCCTGGTCGAGCGATGGTCGGCGGGGGCGTGGACGATCATGGACAGCCCGAACACCGGCGGTCAGCTCAACGCCCTCTTCGACGTCGACTGCACCGACTTCGACCACTGCATCGCGGTCGGTCAGGGCGGTTACCAGCTGCCCCTGATCGAGAAGCTGGGCGGCGGAGCCTGGTCGATGATGGCCGCACCCCACGTGGGTTCCGACGGGTTCCTGTTCGGGGTCGACTGTCCCGCCTCCTCCGCGTGCTTCGCCGTCGGCGGGACGAATCAGAACGGCGGGAACCACGCGCGGAGCTTCATCATCAGGAGCCAGTAGGCGTTCCGAGCCTCTGAGCGACGCGCTCGAGGGAGCGGCGTACGCCAGACTCTTCAGCGTGGGATCGAGCTCGGTCGACGGATCCGCGGTCGTCCTGGCCGGTGTGGGCAAGCGGTTCGGACGCCGGGGCCCGTGGGTGCTCGACCGGGTCGACCTCGACGTTGCGGCGGGCACGATGGTCGTCGTCCAGGGCGTGAACGGCTCGGGCAAGACGACGCTGCTCCGGACGGCCGCCGGGATCACGCGGCCCACCGTCGGGAGCGTCGCCCGCCGCGCCGGATCGGTCGGATACGTCCCGGAGCGGCTGCCCGTGCAGTCGCGCATGACCGCCGCCGAGTACTGCCGGCACATGGGGCGAATACGCGGGCTGGACAACCGCGCCGCGCGAGCCCAGAGCGCGCAGCCTGTTCGAGCGGCTGGCTCTCACGCCGAGCCCCGACGTCCGCATCGGCCTGCTCTCGAAGGGGAATGCGCAGAAGGTCGCCCTGGTGCAGGCGCTCCTCGGTCACTCGGAGCTGCTCACCCTCGACGAGCCGTATACGGGTCTCGATGTGAGCGCCCACGACGAGCTCACTCGTCTGCTCCGGGAAGCGCGGGTGCAGGGCACGGCCGTGATCGTCACCGCACACGAGGTGCACGAGATCCCTGGCGCCGACCGCGTCGTCTGTCTGCGGAGCGGCACCCTCGTGACCGCGGCGCCCGCGTCGTCCCGAAGTGCAGGACGCTCGACCGTCGAGCTCCGCGCCGGCCCGCAGGTGATGGCCGCCGCCGACCTGCTCGGGCACGACGGCCTGACGCTGGTCGAAGGAGGCCCGGACACCGGGGTCATGGTCCTCGTCGTGGCCGACGCCGCATTGGACGAGGTGCTGATGACGGCGCTCTCGGCCGGATGGTCCGTGCATCGCGTCGATCCCGGGTCGCGTCCGCCGCCGGAAGGTCGCGGACGATGACCGCGCTGCTGCCGCTACATCGCAGCCGACGCCTGGCGATCGCAGCGATGGGTCGCGCCGGTGTTGTCCTTCCTCGTGGCGTTGCTGGTGATCGACGCCGGCGGCGGTCCGGTCCTGTCGATGTACGCCGCCGGCGCGACCGCGCTCCTGTTCGCGTCGACTTGGCTCACGGTGACCGTGGTGAACTGCGAGGAGCCGATGCAGGTGGCGATCACCACGGTGAACGCGGGGAGCACGTCGGCTGTCCACGGGGCGAAGCTCGGCGTCGGACTGCTCGGAGGGCTGGTCCTCGGGGGACTGGTCTTCGTGACCGCACCATTTGCCGGCCACGGGTGGACTGCGGCGGACCTGCTGTACGGCGCGATGGCGCTGATCCTCGCGGCGCTGACGGGGGTCGCGTTCGGCGGTGTGTGCAGTCGACCGCTGATCCGCTCGCGGGCGTGGGCGGTCCTTGCCGCGGTGGCGCTCTGCCTGGCCGAGATCGTCATTCCGGGCAGCCCGCCGATCCGCGAGCTGTTGCTGCTCTTCGGGCGGCAGCACCCACACGACCTTGCCACCACGATCATGCTGACGGCGGTCGAGACGATCGTCGTTGCCGGGGTCCTGCTCGCCGGCACGATCTCCGTCGCCCGGTGGCGCGACTAGGCGCGGTGGAAGCCAGGAGAAGTTCCTGGACGACCGACGCACGAAGTGCCGAGTCGGGATGCCGGGATTTGAACCCGGGGCCTCAGCGTCCCGAACGCTGCGCGCTAACCAAACTGCGCCACATCCCGTAAGCCGGTGGAGTGTAGTCCGGGGGTCTCTACGTCTTCGGGGCGAGATCGACGGGCTCGGGCGCGTCGGGCGCCTCGGTCGGCACCGCGGCCGGGTCGAGCCCGGCCAGGGAAGCGGCCGCGGACTCCGCCTCCGTCAGCATGTCGGTGTTCCGCAGGTTCTTCACGGCCCGACGGAGCCGGCCCGCGTCGACGGGCTTCACCAGCACGCCGTCCACATCGGAGCGGGTGGCCAGGAACTTGTCCGCCTCGCGGTCGAGGAGCAGCAGGATCTGGGTCTCGGGCATCCGGCCCTCACCCTGCTCGAGCCGGATGTCGAGCGCGACGGCGATCCCACCCATGTTGCCGATCTGCATGTCCAGGATGACGACGCTCGGCTCGTACTCACTGACGGCCTTGCGCACGTCCTGGCCCCGTCGGACCTCGACCACCCGTTGGCCGGGCTGGACGAACGCGGTCTGCACCTGGTCCCGGATCCAGGAGGCTTCGGCGGCAACGAGGATGGTCTCCACGGCGCCGAACGCTAGTCGTCGGATTCCGACTCGGGCGGCTCCGGCGGCTCGCGGCGCGCCCGGGACGGCGAACAGGATCTGGCCGACGGTCGCCAGGGCGTCGAAGTCGTAGACGTCGTGAGCGAGGTAGGGCACGAAGGCGACCGCCGCGGACCCCACCCGGACCCGCACGGTCTCGAGGTGGCTGCGCTCACGCTCCGCGATCTCGTTGAAGTCCGCGAGGTTGTCGTACCGGGCGACGAGCCGGTCGCGCGCGGCCTCGGCCTCCTTGCCCCCGATCCGCAGCTCGCCGAGCGACACCGCCCGGGCCCGGAGGCCGGCCGAATGCTCGGTGCCGAAGCGCGGGTGGACCCGGTTCACGATGAGCGCGTCGACCGCGAGGTCGTGGTCGCCGATCTTCTCGGCGAAGAAGCGCGCTTCCTCGACCGCGTCGCGCCGGGGTGACGTGATGAGGACGAAGCGCGTCGTCGGTTCGCCGAGCAGCTCGACGACCTTCTTCGCCCGCTCGCGGAAACCCTGCTCCATGCCCTCGAACGCGTGGAAGAACGCGACGATGTCGTTGACGACCTCCGAACCGACGACGCGCGAGATCGTGCGCAGGAACGCTTGCACCGCGGCGCCGGCGATGCGCATGCCGGTGCGCGTCGGCACCATCAACAACCGGAAGACGCGGTTGTCGAGGAGGCGCAGGAGCCGCTGCGGCGCGTCGAGGAAGTCGAGCGCGTGACGGCTCGGGGGTGTGTCCACGACGATGAGGTCGAACCCGCCTTCCTGGTCGAGCTCGTGCAGCTTCTCCATCGCCATGTACTCCTGGGTGCCCGAGAGCGCCGAGGAGATGTTGCGGTAGAAGGAGTTCTCGAGGATGCGCTCGGTCTGCTCGGGCGACGACGCGTACCGGGTCACGAGGCCGTCGAACGTCGACTTCGTGTCGAGCATCATGGCCGAGAGCGCGCCGCCCGGAACCCGCTCACCCTTGGGATCCCAACGGTCGGTGGCGATCTCGCGCGGCTCGTTCGAGAGCTCGTCCAGACCCAACGCGTTGGCGAGGCGCTTCGCCGGATCGATCGTCACCACGAGCGAGCGCCGACCCCGTCGGGCGCCTTCCATCGCGAGGACGGCCGCGCTCGTCGTCTTGCCGACGCCGCCGCTCCCACAACAGACGACGACGTGACCCTGCTCGACCACCTCGGAGAGCTGCCGCGGTCGTCACAGCGCATCGACTCCGGCCGTGAACGCGTTGGCCAGGTGCTCGACCTCGCGCATCCCCAGGTCCGCGGTGAAGAGGAACGGCAAGCGGATCTGCGGGAGCGGGAGCATGTGGCCGAGCCGGTCGGCCTGGTGGCGCTGGATCTCGGACCGCTCGGCGCGGAACGCGGCCGCGCGGGCCAGGTCGCGCGCTTCGCGATCCGACACGAACACGTCGAGGAGTGCGGCGTCCTGTTGGATGCTCGCGGCGGTGACGGTGTCGTCGGCACCGAGCTGGTGGGCCGGCGTCGGACCGCCGTTCGTCCCCAGGCTGAGGTCGTCGTAGCAGCCGTTGACGACGACCGGTCCGAGGCTGACGCCCGTGCGGTCCTCGATCGCGAACGCGGTGTCGACGAGCTCGCTGACCGGCGTCTCCTCGGGGATGGTGACCAGCAGCACCTTGCACCGCTCCGGGTCGCTCAGGAGCTCGACGACGTCCGTGGCCTGCTTGCGGACGGGACCGACCGAGACCGCGTCGAGCAGGCCCTGCGCGGAGGTGAGGAAGGTGATCGCGTGGCCGGCGGCGGGTGCATCCACGATGATGAGGTCCGCCGTGCGCTGCACGTCCAGGCTCTTGACCTTGCCGAGCACGAGGATGTCCTTCATGCCCGGCACCGCGGTGGCCACGACGTCGAGCGCGCCGGTCTTCACCAGCTGCTTCGAGACCCGTTTGAGCCCATTGCCCTGCAGCCAGTCGACCAGCGCGGCGTCCGGCGTCAGCGTCCGGCCGCGGATCCCCGGTGCGAGATCGCTCTCCTCGTAGCCGAGACTGGGGCAATCGAAGGCCGCCGCGAGCCCCGATTTGCCCTCGACCTCCACGATCAGCACGCTCATGCCCGTGCGGGCAGCTGCGACCGCGAGCGTCGCAGTCACGGTTGTCTTGCCCACACCACCCTTGCCCGCAACGATGATCACCCGGGAGGTGGAGCAGAACTGCGCAAGCTCCATTACCCCGATGCTACGGGAGCCTTGATGCACCGTCTCAGTTCGGACTCCGACCAGTCGCCGCGCCGCCGCCGCGCGCCGCGTCGGGATCGGAGCCCTGCTCGCGCTGCTCGCCGCGGCCCTCTTGCTGCCGAGTGCCGTCGCCGGGCGCGCAGCCGCGGGCCGCCCGTTCCGATGCAAAGGCGGGCATCGCGGTCATCCAGGTCGACGGGGTCATCGACCCACCGAACGCTGCGTTGATCCGCGACTCGATCCGGAGCGCCAACACCCACCCCACCTCGCTGCTCGTCATCGACATCGCGTCCAGTGGTGCGTTGGACGTCAACCCCGAGCCGCTGGTCCGGGCGATTCGCACGTCCCGGGTGCCGATCGGGGTCTGGGTCGGCCCGTCCGGCGGCAAGGCCAAGGGAATCGCCGCGCTCCTGGTGAGCGCGGCCCCCGTTGCCGCGGTGTCGAACGGCTCGACCGTCGGCCCCGGTGATCCGCTCCGGCTCGACGAGCCGAACTCGACTGATCGGGTGACGCTCAGCCGTCAGATGGCCACGCTCAACGCGGCCAACCGCCGGAGCGCGGCCGGCGGCCGGGCGATGGCGAGCCGCGCGCTCTCCCCGAGTGACGCCGTGAAGCTCGGTGCGACGAACCGGGTCTGCCCTTCGGTGCCGGGGTGCCCGACGCTGGGCGACTTCATCGTCAACCTGGACGGCACCACCGTGCACACCGCCGCGGGGCCCGTGAAGCTGTCGACCGCGCGGGTCGTCGGCCACGGGACCGGCCGGCGCCGCCAGCCCAACCAGGTGATCCGGTTCAGCAAGCTCGACCTCACCGGCCAAGCCGTCCACACGCTCACGCAGCTCGTCGATCGCGTACCTCCTGCTGGTCGTCGGCCTGGCGCTCATCGTGTTCGAGTTCTTCACGATCAGCGTCGGTCTCGCGGGCGGCGCGGGTGCGATCGGACTCATCGGCGCGTTCGTCGGCTTCTCCCACCTCCCCGTGAACTGGTGGGCGCTCGGGCTGATCCTGATCGCGATGGTGGGCTACGCGATCGACGTACAGGCGGGCCGACCACTCGCGTGGACGGCCATCGCGACGGTCCTGTTGATCATCGGCTCGCTGTTCCTGTACGGCGGGTCCTCGAGGCTCGACGTCCACTGGTGGGTGCTCGTCATCCTGATCCTGGGCACCGTGGCGTTCATGGTCGGGGCGATGCCGGTGGCGGTCCGGTCGCGCTTCTCCACGCCGACGATCGGGCGCGAGGGCCTCATCGGCGAGATGGGCGAGGCCGCGGTCGACGTGGCACCCGACGGCGTCGTCGTGGTCCGCGGCGCGCGCTGGCGGGCCCGCACGAACCGGGCGACGCCGATCCAGAGCGGTGAGCCGATCCGCGTGATCGAGGTCGACGGGCTGGTGCTCGAGGTCGAGCCCGAGGCCGGCGGCGCCCGCGACTACCGCGACCGGCGACCGAAGACGACGCCGGACGACCGCGACCGGGGCGGCGACGAGGTCTGAGCAGCTCGGCACCGCGCCGGGTACCGTGCCGGCGTGCGACGGGGGGCAACGGCGGTCGCGCTGGCGGTGCTGCTGGTCGCGGTGGCGCTGACGGGCTGCGACAGCAACGGTGACGAGGCGAGCTCGGGCCCGGCGACGCACGCGAGCGTGACGCTGGTCGCGCAGAACCTCCTGCACGGTCTCGCGTGCGCACCGGGCAGCGGGCGCTGCGAGCTCGCCCAGCGGGTGCAGCTGTTCGCCCGCCAGCTCGGGGAGGCGGGATGCCCGCAGGTGGTCTCGGTCGAGGAGTCCGATCCGGTCATGGACGGGTTCCTGAAGCGCGAGGTGCGAGGGCAGTCCGATGGCACCGCCGGCGTGTGCGGCGGCCGCTACGAGATCGTCGGGTTCGGTGACCCGTCGAGCGACCGCGAGGTCATCCTCACCACCCTGCCGGTGCTCGGTCACGAGCGGGTGGCGCTCGCGGGTCCGTTCCGCGACGCGCTCTGGGTGCGGCTCAAGGCCGCGCTCGGCCCGCTCGACGTCGTCGCGACCCACCTCGCGAGCGAGAGCGACGACCGTCCGTGTGATGCGAGCACCTGCCGGCCCCCATGCCACGCGCACGACTCGCTGAAGACGTGCCAGGGCCGCGAAGCCGCGGCGCTGCTGCACCAACGGCGGGCACCGCAATCGGTCGGGGTCCTGATGGGTGACCTCAACGCGCAGCCGGGCCACGCGACGATCAACGCGCTCACGTCGTTGCACTACGTCGACACGTTCGTCGCGGCCGGCAACCAGCCCTGTGACCGGACGACCGGCGTCGGCTGCACGGGCGGCCGCGAGGACAAGGACCTCTCGGATCTGACGAACCCGAACGCCCGTCAGGCCGAGCGCATCGACTACATCTTCCTGGCGACGAAGCGCGCGTGCCGGGTGGAGAAGACGTCGGGGCTGTTCCGGGCCGCGCCGGAGTCGCCGCCGCTCGCCGGCCTGGTCTTCGCGTCGGACCACACCGGGGTGCAGGCGAAGATCTCGTGCCCGACCACGGCCGGCGACCTCGCCGCGGCCCGTCCGGTGAAGGGTGGTCCGACCACCACCACGACCAGGGTGTTCGCGATCGACGCGACGACGCGAGCCGCGGTGACCAAGTCGTTCGAAACCGTGTTCAACGGTGGCGCCGCGGCCACCGTCGACGCCCGGCTCGGTTCGCTCCAGGACGCGAACCTTCTGCGCGACTCGTTCACGAAGCGTTACGAGGACCCGGCGATCAAGACGTTGGCCGATCAGGTCCGCGTGCGGATCGACTCGATGGAGGGCATCGACGCCCGGCACGTCAAGGTCGTGTACTCGATCCTCCTGGGTCAGGCCGTCGCGTTGGACCACCTGCCGGGTGACGCGGTCCGGGTGGGGGGTCGCTGGCTCGTCTCACGCCAGTCGTACTGCGAGGTCGCGACGCTGGGGGCCACCTCGGTGCCCGAGCCCTGCCGCTAGCGGATGGGGTCCCGCTCGGCGCGCATTCGGTCCGTGTACGGGCGAAACTTGCCGCTGACCTGCACAAACTCGCTCTTGTGAGGCGTCCGACCCAGGAGTAGGTTCGGCGGTGGAGAGGGGCGGCCGAGCCCGAGGAGGGCCCTACCGTGGGCATCCAGACCGTGAACCAGACCTGGCAGCTGCGCGCGGCATGCCGAGGTCCTGCATCGACGTTGTTCTTCCCTCCCTCCGCGAGCGAGCGCAAAGAAGAGCGGGAGGCTCGGGAAGCCCGGGCCAAGCTCATCTGCTCGACGTGCGCGGTGCGCGAGCCGTGCCTGGACTACGCGCTCGAGATCCGGGAGCCGCACGGGATCTGGGGCGGTCTCAACGAGCACGAACGCCGCGAGCTGCTCGCCGCTCGCACCGCCTGAGGCTCCCGTCGCGGTCGAACGGCGATCCGAATCCGCCGACGGTTCCCGGTGGGAGCGTCGGTAGACTTCCGCCGTGGCCAACCACCGCATTCGCCGGTGCTGCCCGTGCTGAGCCGGCGCGGCCAATGGTGACGCCGCGCGAGGCGGCCACCGTGATGCTCGTGCGGGACGATCCGGATCTGCACGTGTTCATGCTCCGGCGGAACCTGAACGCCGACTGGGTCGGCGGCGCGTACGTCTTTCCCGGCGGGGCCGTGGACCCCGGCGATCGTGCGCCCGCAGTCCTGGCCCGATGTCCGGATCGTGACGATGCGGACGCCAGCGCGCACCTGGGCCTTGCCGAGGGCGGGCTCGGGTTCTGGGTCGCCGGCGTGCGGGAGACGTTCGAGGAAGCGGGGGTCCTCCTGGCCCGATCGGCGGCGACCGGCGAGCTCGTGGACCCGGCCCAGCCCCGGCTCGAGCCGCTGCGGGCCGCGCTCAACGACCGGTCGCTGACGTTCGAGGCGCTGGTCGAGTCGGAGGACCTCGTGCTCGACGTCGGCGGCATGGAGGTCTTCTCACACTGGATCACGCCGGAGGGGATGCACCGGCGTTACGACACCTGGTTCTTCGTCGCAGCCGCGCCCGAGGGCCACGCGTACCTCCACGACGACGGCGAGACGGTGGAGTCGATCTGGATCCGTCCGGCCGACGCACTCGAGGCGTCCGACCGCGGCGAGCTGGAGCTGATCTTCCCGACGCGCAAGAACCTCGAGGCGCTGAGCCGGTTCAACCACGCCCAGGACCTGCTCGATGCCGTCGCGCGCGCCACCGATGTCCCACCTGCCACCCAACCGGTGATCGTGCACGACGCCGGCGGTACGCGCGTTCGGCTCCCCGGCGACCCCGACGATGCGCGTGGGGCCGCCTGATGCCGGACATGGTCCCCGAGGTGCCGAGCGCGCTCTCGCCGCTCGTGCGCCGGATCGTGGCGTCGAACCCGAGCCACATGACCGGGCCGGGCACGAACACGTACCTGGTCGGCATCGACGAGGTCGCGGTCATCGATCCCGGACCGGCCGACACGAAGCACATCAGCGCGATCGTCGGAGCGTCGATGCGGGAGCGGGTCCGCTGGGTGCTGTTGACGCACACCCATCCCGACCACTCTCCGGCGACGGCCGCGCTCGTCAAGGCGACCGGCGCGGAGGTCCTCGCGTTCAACAAGCGCGACCCCGACCTCAAGGTCGATCGGGCGATCGGCGACGGCGACACGATCGACGGCACCGAGTTCCGGCTCGAGGTGCTGCACACGCCGGGTCACGCGCCGAACCACCTCTGCTTCTACCTGGACGAGGAGCGGATGCTGTTCACAGGCGACACGATCCTCGACGGCATGTACTCGGTGGTCTCTCCGAAGACGGGCGGCGACATGGCGCAGTACATCGCGACGCTCGAGCGCCTGAAGAAGATGCGACTGTCGAAGATCGCACCCGGCCACGGCGACGTGATCGAGGAGCCGCGGGCGCGCATCGACGACTACCTCCAGCACCGGCTGGCGCGGGAGAAGCAGATCCTGAAGATCCTGAAGCAGCGTCCGGCCAAGATCCGCGAGATCGTCGCGACGCTCTACCCGGACCTGGCCGAACCGCTGGTGGACGTCGCGGGCAAGCAGGTGCACGCGCACCTGCTGAAGCTCCGCGCCGAAGGCAAGGTCACCGGCCGCGACGCGAAGTCGACCTGGTCGATCGCCTGAGGAGTCGCTCGACCTACGGGGTCGTCGGCGAGACGAGGAACTCGCGCAGCGGCCGGTCACTCACCGCGATGTTGCCGGTGAACGGATGGTCGAAGCTCACGACGATGGCCAGCATGAACGCGATCACGACCGCGATCGAGCAGACGATGATGACGTGCGATCTTCGGTGCTTGCTGTCCAGCACGCACGCGAGCCCGACGACGACCACACCCCCCAACCCGAGCAAGAGGTAGAGCGGTGCGGGCAACGAGCCGTCCGACGCCGTGACCGCGGCCTGGCGCGCGACGACGATCGTGTCGAGCCGCTGGACCGTTCCGTTGTAGAACGCGGTCTGCGCAGAACCCTTCGGCGTCACCGCGCGCACTGCGGCGAACAGGTTTTGCAGCGCGAGCGTCGTCTCAGGACTGCGGCGGCCGTGGTTCTCCATGGCCGGGAAGTCGTGGTGGATGACCGAGAACGCGTAGGCGTTTGCCGCGGCATCGATCGGTTTGGCGTCATGCACGCCGAGCACCTTGCTGTTCTCCCGGATCTCCGAGAGCGCGGTGGCTTGGGAGTCGACGTAGCTCTGGGCCTGCTGCAGGTTGCTCCAACCCTGCACGATGACAAAGGCGATGAGCACCGCGTAGATGTTGGCGAGCACCCCCAGCATGATCGCGGCGGTCCGGCCGGCTTCGGTGCGGGTGCGTTCCTGGAGCCGCCGACGGAAGATGAAGTCCGCGGTGATGGTCAGGCCGATGCCGATCGCGGCGAACCCGGCGAACAGCACGACCGCGGGAAGTCTGGCGAGCCACTCCGTCAGCGTCGACACGTGGGGGAGAGACTACGACTGCGCGGCGCGCGCGGCGTCGACCGCCGCAAGATTCGCGTTCGCGAGCCTCGAAGATCCGCGCGGTGCAGCCGGTCATCTCGACCGGCGGCAGCAGCTCGTCCACGATGCGCGCCGCGAGATCGTTGAAGGCGCTGACCCGCCGGGCTCTCGGGATCGGCCCAGGCGGCGGGCGTCCCCGCGTCCCCGCCCTCGGAGACCGCGGGCTCGAGCGGCACCGAAGCGACGAGCGGCGCCCGGATCTCCTCCGCGAGCGCGGCGCCACCGCCGGAGCCGAAGAGTGCGAACCGCTGGCCGTCGGGGGCGACGAACTCGCTCATGTTCTCGACGACGCCGACGACCTTCAGGTAGGTGCGACGCGCCATGTCGGCAACCCGCGTCGCCACCTTCTGCGCGGCGAGCGCGGGAGTGGTGACCACGAGCATCTCGGTCTGGGGGAGCAGCCGGGCGAGGCCCATCTGGACGTCACCGGTGCCCGGGGGCATGTCCACGAGCAGGTAGTCGAGCTCGCCCCACCGCACGTCGGTGAGGAACTGCTCCAGGGCCTTGGTCAGGATCAGGCCGCGCCACATGAGCGCGGTGCTCTCGTCGTCGACGAGGAAGCCCATCGAGACCACTGAGAGCGTGCCGTCCCCGGTCGGCGCGTTGATCGTGTTCGGGAGGATCTTGCCGTCCTCACCCTTGAGCCGGCCTTCGACGCCGAGCATGCGCGGGACGCTGAAGCCCCAGATGTCCGCGTCGAGGATGCCGACTCGCAACCCGCGTGTCGCGAGCGCGGCGGCGAGGTTGACCGTCACCGAGCTCTTGCCGACGCCGCCCTTGCCGCTCGCGATCGCGAGGACCCGCGTGGTCGCGGAGATCTCCGTGGTCGGGCGCGTGCTCGCGGGCGTTCCAGCGCGCGGCCTGCATGGCGGCAGTCCGCTGCTCCTGGGTCATCTCGATGTAGTGGACATCCACCGTGGTGACGCCGGGAAGCCCGCGCACCTTGGACTGGATCTCCTTCTTGATCTCGGACCGGAGCGGGCACCCCAGCGTGGTCAGCGCGATGTTGACGACGACGGCGCCGTCGGGCGCGACCTGGACGTCGTCCACCATGCCGAGGTCCGTGATGCTGGCGTGGAGCTCGGGGTCCATCACGCCCGCGAGCATGTGGCGCACGTCCTCCGGGGAGGGCGCCGCAGAGGCCCGCGGGGCCTCGGGATCGCGGGGATCGACCGCTTCAGTGTCCATGTGATGAATAAAAACAGCCTACGTCTTGAAAATATGCCTCGGGCGACGGTACGGTCAAGGCATGGAGCTCGAGGTCCTCAAGGCCCTGGGCGATGAGACGCGCTTCGCGATGTCACCGCGAGCTGGCCACCTCGACCACGCCGCTCTCCGCCCAGGACCTCGCCGATGCACTCGGCCTGCACGCCAACACCGTCCGGCTGCACCTGGAGCGGTTGCGCGAGGCGGGCCTGGTGGACGTCGAGGCGATCCACCGGGGAACGGTGGGGCGGCCCCAGCACCTCTACTCGCTGGCTGCGGGCGCACCGGGGCTCGGCTTCGATCCACCCGCCCATGCGCTGCTGGCCGGGCTCCTCGCCGCCATGGCGGAGCAGATGGGCGCCGACGCGGAGGCGGCCACGGCCACCGGCCGGGCCTGGGGGCTCGAGGCGGGGAAGCGGACCCCGAGCCGCTCGTGCCTGGACTCCCTCGCCGCCGAGCTGGCCCGCCTCGGGTTCGAGCCCGCCGCGGACGAGGACATCGGCCCTGACGGGACCGCCCGCATCGATTTCCTGCACTGCCCGTTCCGGGAGCTGGCCGAGGCCTACCCCGAGCTGGTGTGCAACCTGCACCGGGGATTGTGCGAGGGCGTGGTGAACCAGGCCGGGGCGGGAAGCGTTGTCGGGTTCTCGACGTTGTACGAGCCGGATCCGTGCCACGTCGTGGTCGCGGTAACCTGAGAGTCGCATCACGTTCCCCCGGAGGGCCAGCAACATGAGTCTCACGAGTCTCAACATCACTGACGCCCGGCAGCAGTTCGCGCTGACGGACGCGGCCGCCGCGAAGGTGAAGAGCCTGATCGAGGCCGAGGAGACCCCGGATCTCGCGCTGCGGGTCGCCGTGCGCCCGGGTGGCTGCTCCGGCTTCAGCTACGAGATGTACTTCGATGCCGACCGGGCCGACGACGACATCAAGAGCGAGAAGGACGGCGTGACCGTGGTCATCGACCCCGCCTCGTTCCAGCACCTCGCCGGCGGGTCGCTCGACTACAAGGACGGCCTCCAGGGTGCGGGGTTCCACATCACGAACCCCAACGCCCAGCGCACCTGCGGCTGCGGCGAGTCCTTCTCCTAACTCATCTTCCTTCCGCCTTCGCTCTCTCCCGTTCTCGGCACGCTGAAGCACGCGTGGCGTGCCTGAACGTGCCGAGAATGCGCGCGGGTGGCGGTCAGGCGACGGTCTGGTCGAGCAGGGTGCGGATCTCGTCGGTGGCGAACGCGCCGCTGAGGCGGCCGGTGATCTTGCCGGTGCCGTCCATCGCGAAGATCCACGGCTCGCCGCTGGTGCCGAGCCACGCGTCGGTCGCCGTCACGAGGTTGTTGCTCGTGAGGTCCTTGTAGATCTCGACGTGAATCGGCGTGACGCGGTCCTGGTACTCGGGCGCCACCGCGATCAGCTGGTCGAGCACCGGACCGCAGTACCGGCTCTGGCACCGGGCCGGCGTCGCGAACATCACGACGACCGGCTTCCCCTTGCCCATGACCTGGTCGAGCGAGATCTGGTGGAACGGGCAGGGCGCGGGTTGGTTCTTCGCGTCGGTGCGGGTGCACAAGGGGTTGGTGCCGAGCGGCGCGGCCGTCGTCGGCGTCGCGAGCGTGCGGCCCATCGCGCCGACGATCGGCGTGTCCGGGTTCGCGCTGACGGGGAACGCGAGCTCGGCGGCCGCCTGGCCGGGAATCGTGACCTTGCCCCGCCAGTTCCCCGGCGTCGTGAGCGTCGGCTCGACGACGTAGACGCCGCGGCCGGCCGGCAACCCGCCGGTGTGGAGGGTCGCCGGCATCGCGGGCCCGTACTTCCCTCCGGGCGGCGCGATCGACAACGACGTGGCCGGTCCGCTCGCGAAGTCCTGGTTCTTGTTGTTGACGAGGATGTACGCGAACCGCTGCGGTGCGGTCGACACGTACGGCTCGATCTCCATGCGGAACGCGCTGAGCCCCGTTGCCCCGCTCGCGCCGGACGCGCCCGACGCCGGCGGCTGGGTGGAGCTCTTCGACGAAGAGCCACCGCACGCCGCGAGCAGCACTGCGCCACCGCCGAGGGCCATGAACGCGCGACGGCTCATCTCTTGGGAAGGCATGCACCTATCCTCCCGCGCTGGAGGTGCTGATGTCCGGTCGGGTGCAGTTCGTGTGCGACGGCGCGCAGGTCGAGGTCGACGCCGCGCCGGGAGAGACGTTGCTCTCGGTGCTGCGGGAGCAGCTTGGGCATCATGAGCGTGAAGGACGGCTGCGCGCCCCAGGGCCAATGTGGCTGTTGCACCGTGCTCGTCGACGGGGCGGCGCGGGTGGCATGCGTCACGCCGGTGGCCCGGGTCGCGGGCCGGGCCGTGACGACCGTCGACGGCCTCTCGAGCTCCGAGCGCGATGCCCTCACCGCCGCGTTCGTGGCGACCGGCGGATCGCAGTGCGGCTTCTGCACGCCGGGGATCCTCGTGCGGGCCGCGGCGCTGCGCGCGAAGGGGGCGACCACTGCGGTCGGGGTCGACCGGGCGCTGGCCGCGCACCTCTGCCGATGCACCGGATGGCGCACCGTGATCGATGCGATCGAGTCGAATGCGGCGTCGGTGGACGCGGAGCTCGTCGAGCCCGATCGGCTCGCGGCGGCATCGACGCGCGCCGGGTTGGAGGGCGGGGTCGCGCAGCGCGTCGGTCCCGACGTCGCGTGTGGTCAGGGCGGGTTCGCAGATGACACCGCGCCACGCGACGCGCTGGTCGCGGTACCACTGCCGCCGGGGAGTGCCGCGGCGAGCGAGGAGGCCGCGGGGGTGCAGTGGGTCGTCGCCGACTCGCTGTTCGAAGCGCGCGAGCGCGCGGGCAAGGTGCAGGGCCGGCGCACGACGGTCGATGCGGTCCCGCCGCTCCCGCTCCCGGCGCAGCCGGAGGGCGGTGTCCGCCTCGCGACGAGCTGGGTCGAGCCGGCGTACCTGGAGCCGGACGCGTCCTGGTGCCGGCCCGGCGGCGAGCCCGCGAGCCCCCTTGCCAACGGGGGCGCGTTCGGTGGCAAGGCGGCCTCGCCGGTCGCCGCGGCCGGCGCGCGAGCTCGCGGATCGTCACGGCCGTACGGTGCGGGTCCTGTTCTCGCGTGAGGACGTCGTCCGGCTCGGGCCGAAACGACCGCCGTTCGCCGGGAGCGCGGTGCTGCGCGACGGGAAGCTCGCGATCGAGGGTGTCTCGGCCGGCGAGATCCGTGAGTCCGAGCTCGCGCCGGCGCACTACGTCGGGCTCGACACCACGATCAGCATCAAGCGCACGACGCTGGTGGGCCCGCCGCACCTCGAGCGCGGCGCGTGCCGCCGGGTTCGCGGAGCTGTGCGTGCTGCAGGAGGGCGCGCTCGACGCGGCGGGGTTCGACCGCGCGACGCACCTTCCGAGTGAACGTTCGGCCGGCGGTGTTCCTCGACAACGTCGTCGCGGGCCCGGGCGACGGGTCCATGGCGGGCGCCCGGGTGGTCATCGATCCGGCGAGCGGCGGGCTCGAGCAGTCGAGGTGCGCGTTGCCGCCGGGGACCCTCTCGACGAAGTGGTCCTCCACTCGTACGCAGATCGGTGCCGCGCACATGGCGCTGGGCTGGGTGCTCGACCGAAGGGCTCGCGGTCGACCCGGAGACCGGCGAGGTGCACGACCTGCACGATCCGGTCGTTCGGGGTGATCCGGGCCAAGGACACTCCGGTCATCGACGTGACGGTGATCGATGACCCGGGCCCGCCGCGGGCCCGATCCTCGGACGCGGTCTTCGCTGCCGTCGCGGCCGCGGCGTGGAACGCGGTGACCGCGCCGAGGGCACCCGGCCCGAATCGTTCCCCGCCCGCCTCACCCGGACCGCCCGTATGCTCCGGAGGTGACCTCAGCCTCGAATCCCCAACCCGTTCCCACCCCGCACGCGCCGCCGGTCGCGGGTCCGTACTCGGCCGCGGTGCGCGCCGGCGACTGGATCGTGCTGGCGGGACAGGTCCCGCTGGACCCGGCGACGGGCCAGCTCATCGACGGGGATGCGAGCGCGCAGTGCCGGCAGGTCCTCGCCAACATCACGGCGGTGCTCGGCGACTGCGGCGTCGCCCTGGCCGATGTGGCGAAGACCACCGTGTTCGTCACCGACCTCGGGGACTTCGCCGCGATGAACGCGATCTACGCGGAGGCCTTCGGTGACCACAAGCCGGCCCGATCGACGGTCCAGGTTGCCGCGCTCCCGCTCGGCGCGAAGGTCGAGATCGAGGCATGGGTCTTCCATCCGCAGGGCGGCTAGGTAGGCTCGCCCCATGGTTGGTGTGGTGTTGATCGTGCTGGCACTGGTGCTCGTCGGACCGGTGCTCGTGATGCTCGGCGGGGCAGTGTGGAGCGGCCTCGGGGGCTGGCTGATGAGCGACGACGCGGATCAGCGGGCCGAGGGCCAACCCGTCTGACACCGGAGCGCCGTCGACGACCCGGCGGAGCGGTCAGCGTCCGACGAGCGCGCGCGGCTGGCCGAACCGGTAGCCGACGGACCGCACCGTCTGGATCAGGTTCGCGTGCTCCTCGCCGAGCTTCGCCCGCAGTCGCCGCACGTGGACGTCCACCGTGCGCGCGCCGCCGTAGTACTCGTAGCCCCACACCCGCGAGAGCAGCTGCTCCCGGGTGAACACCTTTCCGGGGTGGGTCGCGAGGAACTTCAGCAGCTCGTACTCCATGTACGTGAGGTCGAGCGGCCGGCGCCCGAACGCGGCCTGGTAGGTCTCGAGGTTCAGCGACGAGGTCGCCGTACTCGACGATCTCGGGTCGCGTCCCTCGGCCCGAGCGCCAGAACTGGTGGCGCATCCGCGCCTCGAGCTCCTTGGGGTGGAACGGCGTGAGGCAGAAGTCGTCGAAGAGGTCTTCGCGCAGCTCGAGCTCGGCGAGCTGCGCGCCGCTGATCAGGAGGAGCACCGGCTCGAGTGGCGCGTCGCGCTTGCGCAGCGCGCGGCAGATGCCGAACGCGCCCTCGGGATCTTCGTCGGCGACGACGACCGCGCCGGCCCACCCGTCACGCGGCTCGTGCTGCACGGCGATCGCCGCGTTCTCGACCGCCTTCCACGGGTAGCCCCCGAGGTCCAGGGTCTGGGCCAGCAGCGGAGGCGGCGGGTCCGGAAACACGAGAAGGGGCTCGACCCCCTGGCTGTCTCCCATCGCGCTAGAGCGACCCGAGGTATCGGTCGAGCTCCCAGGGGGTGACCTGCTCCTTGTACGAGTCCCACTCGGCGCGCTTGTTGCGGATGAAGAACTCGAAGACGTGCTCGCCGAGCGTCTTCGCGACCAGCTCCGACTGCTCCATCACGTCGAGTGACTCCGACAGCGACTGGGGCAGCGCCCCGATGTGCTCGACCGCGCGCTCCTCGGCCGTCATCTCGAAGATGTTGTTCGTGGCTTCGGGCGGAAGGTCGTAGCCCTCGTCGATCCCCTGCAGCCCGGCCGCGAGCATCACCGAGAACGCGAGGTACGGGTTGCACGCGGGGTCGGGTGAGCGGAACTCGATGCGGGTGCTGCTCTCCTTGCCCCGCTTCGGGATCGGCACCCGCACGAGCGCGGACTCGTTGTTGCGCGCCCAGCAGATGTAGGTCGGGGCCTCGTATCCCTCGATCAGCCGCTTGTAGGAGTTGACCGTCTGGTTCGTCACCGCGGTGATCTCGGCCGCGTGGCGCAACAGGCCGGCGATGAAGCACTTGGCCACCTTCGAGAGCCCGTACGGGTCACCGGGATCGTGGAACGCGTTCACGTCACCCTCGAACAGCGACATGTGCGTGTGCATCCCGGAACCGAACGCACCCGAGATCGGCTTGGGCATGAACGTCGCGTGCACGCCGAGATCCTGGGCGACCTGGCGGACGACGGTGCGGAACGTCATCACGTTGTCGGCCATCGTCAGCGCGTCGGTGTAGCGGAGGTCGATCTCGTGCTGGCTCGGCCCGTTCTCGTGGAACGAGTACTCGACCGGGATGCCCATCTGCTCGAGCGTGAGGATCGTGCGCTTGCGCAGCTCGCTCGCCATGTCGCTCTGGGTCAGGTCGAAGAAGCCGGCGTGATCGAGCGGGACCGGGTTCGGTCTCGCGACTCGAAGTAGAAGAACTCGATCTCGGGACCCGCGTAGAACGTGAAGCCCTTCTCGCGGGCGCGGTCCAGGTTGCGCTTGAGCACGTAGCGGGGGTCGCCCTCGAACGGCTCGCCCGAGAGGTGCTGGACGTCGCAGAACATCCGCGCCACCGGGGCGTCGTCGCCGCGCCAGGGCACGATGTCGAAGGTGTTGGCGTCGGGCACCGCGAGCATGTCCGACTCCTGGACCCGGCTGTAGCCCTCGATCGCCGAGCCGTCGAAGGTCATGCCCTCCTCGAGGGCGCCCTCGAGCTCGGCCGGGGTGATCGCGAAGCCCTTGAGCGAGCCGAGGACGTCGGTGAACCAGAGCCGGACGAACCGGACCCCTCGCTCTTCGACGGTGCGCATGACGTAGTCGAGCTGACGTTCCATCGGGTCAGTTTGGCAGGCCGGCCGATCGATCCTCCCTGCTGGACTCGGTCCACGCGCCACGTTCATACCCCGTTCACACTCGGGCAAAGGTCGAGAAATGGCGCTCGCTGAGACTGCGCAGTGCCACGGCCCCGGGAATCGGGATCGCGGAGACGAATTCCCGAGCTTGCACCGAATAGCGTGCGCCGCTGGTGGTCGACCGGGGCCCCGAACCGAGGACATGAGGAGATGCAGTGACGTACAAGGCGGAGTACATCTGGATCGACGGGACCGAGCCCACCGCTCGGCTGCGCTCCAAGACGAAGATCCTCGCGGACGGAGCCGAGCTCCCGATCTGGGGCTTCGACGGGTCCAGCACCAACCAGGCCCCCGGCTCGAACTCCGACTGCGTGCTGCAGCCGGTGTTCTCCTGCCCGGACCCGATCCGCGGTGGCGACACATGCTCGTGATGTCGGAGGTGCTGCTCACCGACATGACGCCTCACGTCACGAACACCCGTGCGTTGCTGCGTCCGGTGGCCGAGAAGTACGCGGACCAGAAGCCGCTCTTCGGCATCGAGCAGGAGTACACCTTCTTCAAGGACGGCCGCCCGCTGGGCTTCCCCCCCAACGGCTTCCCGGCCCCGCAGGCCTTCTACTACTGCGGCGTCGGCGCGGACGAGGTGTTCGGCCGCGACGTGGTCGAGGCGCACCTCGATGCGTGCCTGGAGGCCGGCCTCGGCCTTTCCGGCATCAACGCCGAGGTCATGCCGGGCCAGTGGGAGTTCCAGGTCGGCCCGCTGAGCCCGCTCGAGGTCTCGGACCAGATGTGGCTCGCGCGCTGGTTGCTCTACCGCATCGCCGAGGACTTCGGCATCGGCGCGACGGTGGACCCGAAGCCGGTCAAGGGCGACTGGAACGGTGCCGGGGCGCACACGAACTTCTCGACCGAGGCGATGCGCGAGTCCTACGACCCGATCATCGCGGCGTGCGAGGCGCTCGGGAAGAACGCCGCGGATCACGTCGCGGGCTACGGCGCCGACATCGAGCACCGGCTCACCGGCAGCCACGAGACGGCGCCGTGGTCGGAGTTCAGCTACGGGGTGTCGAACCGAGGCGCGTCGGTGCGCATCCCGTGGCAGGTGGAAGTCGACAAGAAGGGCTACATCGAAGATCGCCGTCCGAACGCCAACATGGATCCGTACGTGGTGACGCGACTCATCACCCAGACGGTGTGCAGCGCGCTGGCCAAACCCTGAGCCCGGCTCACGGGGGGTCTCCGGGCGTCGGACCAGCTGCTGGTTCGGCGCCCGGGAACCTCCTAGTCTCACGCCGATCGCCTCTCGGTTGAGAGCGATCGAACCGGTCGGGGTTCAGAGCCGCTGCACCCCGCGGCCCGTGGAGGTAGATCCATGACGACTCCTGGCGATGTGCTGAAGCAGGTCAAGGACGAAGGCGTCGAGGTGGTCGACGTTCGGTTCTGCGACCTGCCGGGCTTGATGCAGCACTTCTCGGTCCCGGCCCACGAGCTGACGGAGGACGTGTTCGAGGAGGGCCTCGGCTTCGACGGCTCGTCGATCCGCGGCTTCCAGGAGATCCAGGAGTCGGACATGCTCCTCATGCCCGACCCGACCACCGCGATCATCGACCCGTTCCGCGAGCACAAGACGCTCAACATCAACGCGTTCGTGAAGGACCCGGTCACCGGCGAGAGCTACAGCCGAGACCCGCGCTACATCGCGAAGAAGGCCGAGGACTACCTGAAGGGGACGGGCCTCGCCGACACCGCGTACTTCGGGCCCGAAGCCGAGTTCTACATCTTCGACTCCGTGCGCTTCGACCAGAACCAGTACTCGGGCTACTACTTCCTCGACTCCGTCGAAGGCGTGTGGAACTCGGGCCGCGACTTCGAGCTCGACGGCACTCCCAACCTCGGGTACAAGCCGCGGTACAAGGAGGGCTACTTCCCGGTCCCGCCGATGGACTCGTTCCAGGACCTGCGCTCCGAGATGGTGCGTGTCCTCGAGCAGGTCGGCATCACGATCGAGGTCCAGCACCACGAGGTCGGCACCGCGGGCCAGGCCGAGATCGACATGCGCTTCGACGAGCTCAGCGTGATGGCCGACAAGCTCATGCTCTACAAGTACGTGGTCAAGAGCGTGGCGCGCCAGCGGGGCTACTCGGTCACATTCATGCCGAAGCCGATCTTCCAGGACAACGGCTCGGGCATGCACGTGCACCAATCGCTGTGGAAGGGCGGCGAGCCGCTGTTCTTCGACGAGAAGGGCTACGCCGGCCTCTCGGACATGGCCCGCTGGTACATCGGTGGGCTGCTGAAGCACGCCTCGGCGCTGTGCGCGTTCACGAACCCCACCACGAACTCCTACAAGCGGTTGGTGCCGGGCTACGAGGCGCCGGTGAACCTCGTGTACTCGCAGCGGAACCGCTCCGCGTCGGTGCGCATCCCCCTCTACTCCAAGAGCCCGAAGGCGAAGCGGCTCGAGTGCCGGTTCCCGGACCCGAGCTGCAACCCGTACCTTGCGTTCTCCGCGATGCTGATGGCCGGCCTCGACGGGATCGCGAACCGGACCGAGCCGCCGACGCCGGTGGACCGCGACCTCTACGACCTCCCACCCGAAGAGCTGGCGAAGGTGCCGCAGGTGCCCGGCTCGCTCGGCGAGAGCCTGGACGCGCTCGAGGCCGACAACGAGTTCCTGCTCGCCGGGGGCGTGTTCACGCCCGACGTGATCGACACCTGGATCGACTTCAAGCGCACGAACGAGATCGCGCCGGTGCAGCTCCGCCCGCACCCGTGGGAGTTCTACCTCTACTACGACATCTAGCCGCTCGGAGCACGAGCAGGTCGGGAGCGGCGCCTGCCGTCGCCGGCGTCATCTTGGGCTCAGGTGTCGTGATCGCGTGCCGACAAGCGGGTGAGGGTGCCGACATCCCACCCTCGTGCTCGCCTCCGAGATGACGCCCGATTCGCTGCGGTGCCGGCTTCGGAGGCTTGGTCATCAGATCGCGGCTCCCGGCCCGGACCATGCCGCGGCGGTGCTGGTGGTAGCGGTGCCTTGCGTCAGACAAGGCGGACCTCGTGCCAACCACCCGCGTTGCTACGGCCCGGAGATGGGCCGCATCCATCACATCGTTCACGCTCGCGGCGGCGGTGGTGCTCGGCTTCGCACTCCCGGCCAACGCGTCGCTGGTGCCCACTGTGCCGCTCGGCTCCGCGGCAGACTTTGCCGTGCTGGCGGGAACGGCAGTGACGAACGCGGGCCTGACCACGCTCCAGGGCAGCGTCGGCGTCTGGCCCGGGACGACGATCACCGGCGCGCCGGTCGCCACGGGAACGACCGAGGCCGGCACCGCGACCGCCCACCAGGCTCAGACCGATCTCGGTCTGGCGTACACCGAAGCGGCCGGGCGGACGCCCGACGCGGACCCCGGCACCGAGATCGGTTCGCAGACCCTCGGCGGTGGCGTTTACGCCACGCCCGCCCACGACCCCTTGACGTTGACCGGATCGCTGATCCTCGACGGGGAGAACGATCCCACCACCGTGTTCATCTTCCAGACGGACTCGACGCTCGGTACCGCGGCCAACAGCAGCGTCACCCTGATCAACGGCGCGCAGGAGTGCAACGTCTTCTGGCAGGTCGGGACCTCGGCGACGCTCGGGGCGAACTCCACCTTCGCGGGGAACGTCCTCGCCCACGATTCGATCACGCTCGACACCGGGGTGACGGTCCACGGCCGCGCGCTGGCCGAAGGTGCGGCGGTGACGCTGGCCACCGACGTGTTCCTCGCGCCCACGTGCGACCTCGTGCCGCCGACGACCACCACGACCGCAGCGCCCGCAACCACGACGTCCGTCGCGCCGACCACGACGACAACGACCGCGGCACCGGTCACCACGACGACGAGCGTCGCACCCACCACCACGACCACGACTGCGGCTGTGGTGACGACGACCACGACCAGCATCGCGACGACAACGACGACCACCGCGCCTCCGGTCACCACGACCGTGCTCGGCGCGACGACGACAACCGACCCCGGGACCACCACGACGGGTGATCCGGCGGACCCGACTCCGACGAGCAGCGCCGCGGTGCTCGCCGCCTCGACCACCACCGGATCGCAGTCCGATGTCCTGGCCTCAGACGGCGCTGTCGTCCCGGCGGTCTCGGGCCCACCGCGAACCGGGGGTGCGCCCCTGTCAGGTGATCACGGTGTTCCGTGGTTGCCGATCGTGTTCATCGTCCTCTTCGTCGGCGGCGGGATGGCGTTCATTCCTCCGGCCCGGCGCTGACAGGGCAGCCCGCGTGCCCGCGGTGATCGCGGCGGCCGCCGGAACCATGAGCGCGACTTCGAGTGGCACGCGGAACCGGCTCGCGCCGTACGTCGCGGCTGCCGTCAGAGTCACCAGGACCGCGAACGACACGGGCGGCCACCACGGGATGCCCCGACGTCTGAAGAGCAGGAGCCCTGCGACCGCGGCCACGACGGTCAGGTAGTAGGTGAGGAGGGCGGCGACACCCGGCCGGTAAGGGCGCCCGTCGGCTCCCCCCGACTCGGTGCGGAGCTGCTGGAGCGGCCGGTACACCCCGAAGACCCGGCCGATGCGGGCGAGCACCACGACCGGCACCCGACCGAGCTGCGACCGTGCGTAGGCGATCCCGTTGTCGCGGTACAGCGCATCCAGCTCGGATGCGTCCTTGCCGTGGCCGGGCTGCCCGGGCGCCTTTCCCGGGCTGTGGAAGAGCACGCAGGGGTAGTTCCAGAGCCCGAGCCACTTTCCTTGCGTGTACGTGTAGGGACAGTTCGCTCCGGCGAGGGTCTGGCCACCCTGGGTCGAGATGGGCACCGGCTGCTCGAACCGTCCGAGGTTGTACAGGGACCACGGAGCCAGCACCACGACGAGCGCGCCGAGCATGGTCGCGCCGAGGGCGAGGACACGCGGGGCCGAGTGCCGGTGGAGCGACCATGCAAGCGGTGCGATCACGACGAACGGCAGCAGGATGAACTCGCCGCGAGTCAGCGCCGCAAGACCGCAGAGGGCACCGACGGCGATCGCGTTGCCCGCGCTCGGCCGGCGCAGTGTGCGGTAGACGAAGAGGACCAGCAGGGCGATGACGACCTGGACGACGGTCTCCGACATCAACAGCCCGTCGTTGATCCAGAACGCGGGATACAGCGCCGTGATGCCGGCAGCCACGAGGCCGGTCGTGGCATCGACGACTTCGCGTCCGGTCACGCCGACGACGATGACCATCGAGGAACCGAGCACGCATGACCACAGCTGGTGATCGAGCACTGATCGCAGACCGACCAACGAGGAGGCGGCGAGAGCCAACGTGTACAGCGGTGGATGCGTCGCGTCCGCCGCGTGCCGGTACGGATCGACGAAGCCCCGGCCGTCGGCGACCAGGTTGGCGAACAGGTGGTAGTAGGTCGCGTCACCGGCAAGTGGTGATGGGTTCTCGTAGTGCAGGACGAACACGATGCGCACCGCGAGCGCGACCAGCGTCATCCCCCCGAGTGCGATCCACCATCGGACCGTTCCCGACCGCTCACTGCGCCAGCGCGTCTGCTTCGATGCTGAGCCCCCCGCTCGTAGCCGCCGGTGTACCCAACCAGACGGTGGTTGACACCATGGGCGCGACCAGAGCGGCCAAACCGTCCGCGACCGGCTCGGTTCACCCCTCGAGCGGGACGGGCTCCGTCTCGACCGGGGGTGCGTCGGGCGCCGCCCGAGACGCACGGATCCCGTCGACGGTGATGAGCGCGAGCGCGATCCAGACGAGCGCGAAGCCGGCCGCACGCCACGCGGGCATCGACTCGTCGTAGACCGCGACGCCCAGCACCAGGTTGATGGACGGCACCCAGTACTGCAGCCAGCCGAGCATCGCGAGCGGGACCCGCCGCGCCGCGTACGCGAACAGCAGCAGAGGCACGGTGGTCACGATCCCGGTGAAGGGCACGAGGACGAGCTGCAGCGTCGACGCGCCGCCGAGGCTCGGGTGGCCGCCCGCCTGCATCACGATCAGCAGCACGACGGCCACAGGCGCGAGCACCAACGTCTCGGCCGCGAGGCCTTCGAGCGGGGGCAGTGCGGCGCGCTTCTTCGACACGCCGTAGATCGTCCACGAGACCGCGATCAGCAAGGCGAAGTACGGCGGCGATCCGTATCCGGCGGCCAGGACGACGACGGCCAGTCCGCAGAGCACGAGCGCGACCACCTGCGCGCGACGGAGCCGCTCGTGGAACATCACGACCCCGACGAGCACGAGCCCGATGGGCGCGAGGAAGTAGCCGAGCGCGGTCTCGACGACGCGGCCGTGCGTCACGCACCAGACGTAGGTGGTCCAGTTCGTCGCAAGCGCGATCGCGGCGACCGTCGTCGGAACGATCCGCCGCCCGATCAGCAGCGTGCGGACGTCGGTCCAGCGCTTCGCCACCGTCAGCAAGATCGCGAGGACGACGACCGACCACACGATGCGCCAGGCGATGAGCCCGAACGCGTCGAGGCCGGTGAGCTCGTGCCAGTAGAGGGTGAGCAGGCCCCAGAGGACGTAGGCGAGGTTCCCGGTCAGGAACCCGCGCCGTTCGTCGTCCACTGCCGCACGCTACCGGCGGCCATCCGGGAATTGCCTCGATTTCGGCCGCTGGAGCAGTCTGCACGCATGCCGACTGACGACGTCCTCCACGAGCTGTTCTCGATCCGGGGAAAGGTCGCGGTCGTCACGGGCGGGACCCGCGGGATCGGGCTGATGATCGCGGAGGCGTACGTGCGCGCCGGGGCGAAGGTCTACGTCTCGTCCCGCAAGGCGGACGTCGTCGCGGAGACCGAGCGCGCGCTGTCCGAGCTCGGGGAGTGCATCGGGATCCCGGCCGACCTGTCGACCGAAGGCGAGTGCCGACGGCTCGCGAACGACATCGCGGCTCGCGAGGAGAAGGTGCACATCCTCGTCAACAACGCCGGCGCGACCTGGGGCGCGCCGCTCGACGAGTATGACGACGCGGCGTGGGACCGCGTGCTCGACCTCAACGTGAAGGGCGTCTTCCACCTCACGAAGTTCCTGCGGCCCCGGCTCGAAGCCGCGTCCACCGAGGACGACCCGGCGCGGGTGATCAACATCGGGTCGATCGACGGCATCCAGGTCCCGCTCATGGAGACCTACGCGTACTCGTCGGCCAAGGCCGCGGTGCACCAGCTCACGCGTCACCTCGCCAAGCGGCTCGCACCGAAGATCACCGTCAACGCGATCGCGCCGGGTCCGTTCCAGTCCAAGATGATGAAGGCGACGCTCGAGAGCTTCGGCGACTCGATCGCCGAGAGCGCGCCGATGAAGCGGATCGGCCGGCCGGAGGACATGGCCGCGGCCGCGCTCTACCTCGCGTCGCGCGGCTCCGCGTACGTCACCGGCGTGATCCTCCCGGTCGACGGCGGCATCGCCACCATCGCCTGATCCCCCGCGAGCCGAGGTGAGGGTCCCGGGCTAGAGGGAGGCCTTCTCGTACATCGCGACGACGCACGCACCGCCGAGGCCGAGGTTGTGCTGCAGCGCGAGCTTCGCGTCGGGGACCTGGCGGGCGGCGGCCATGTCCCGCAGCTGCCAGTTGAGCTCCGCGCACTGCGCGAGCCCGGTGGCCCCGAGCGGGTGACCCTTCGAGATCAGGCCGCCCGACGGGTTCACCACGACGTCGCCGCCGTAGGTCACCGCGCCGGAGTCGATGAGCTCGCCCGCGCCGCCCTCGCCGCAGAGACCGATCGCCTCGTAGGTGATCATCTCGTTCGCGGAGAAGCAGTCGTGCAGCTCGATGACGTCGACTTCCTCCGGGCCGTGACCGGACTGTTCGTAGACGTCCTGCGCGGTCGCCTTGCTCATGTCGAACCCGACGAAGTTCATGTCGCTGTTCGACTCGAAGCTCGAAGGGAAGTCGGTGTGCATCGACATGCCGATGATCTCGACCGCCTGGTCCTCGAGGCCGTGCTCGTGCACGAAGTCCTCGCTCACGACGATCGCCGCGGCACCGCCGTCCGACGTCGGGCAGCACTGCAGCTTGGTCAGCGGCTCGTGCACCATCTTGGCGCCCATGATGTCGTCGAGGGAGTAGATGTCACGGAACTGCGAGTTCGGGTTGTTCGCCGAGTGACGGTGGTTCTTCTCCGCGATGCGACCGAAGGACTCTGCCTTGACGCCGTAGCGCTCCATGTACTCGCGGCCCGCGTTGCCGAACATCTGCGGGGCGGGCGGCGCCTGCGTGAAGCCGCGCTTCTCGTTCATCTTCTCGAACGTCCACTGCATCGGCATCGCGCGGTCCATGTACTTGATGCCGAGCGAGCCCTTCTCCATCTTCTCGAAGCCGAGCGCGAGCGCGCAGTCCGCGAGGCCGCCCTCGACGAAGCGCTTCGCCAGGTACAACGCGGACGAACCCGTCGCGCAGTTGTTGTTGACGTTGACGACCGGGATCCCGGTCACGCCGATCTCGTACAGGGCGCGCTGGCCGGCGGTCGAGTCGCCGTAGCAGTAACCGACGGCAGCCTGCTCGACGAGGTCGTAGGAGATCCCCGCGTCCTCGAGCGCCATGGTGCCCGCCTCCCGGGCCATGTCGGGGTAGTCCCACTCCCGCCCACCCGGCTTCTCGAACTTGGTCATGCCGACACCGACGACGAACACCCTGCGACCCATGAGATCCTCCTGATGCTTCCAGGGCCACACGCCTCCGGAGCAGGGCCGAAGGGTAGAGGCACCGGTGCCGATCGTTCTATTCGCGCCCGTAGAACACGCGCTCGACGACCTGACGTGCGTGTCGGGTCAGGCGCCGGTAGTCGTCCCGGAGCATGGCCTGCGGGTGTTCGACGTACCCCAGCAGCCGGCCCACCCGTTCCGCCTCGGCGAGATCGATCGGGAGGGACTCGCGCTGCGAGCCCGTCACGAGGAACCGGGCGTTGCGGGCCACCGAGCAGAACTCGAACGACTCGCGCAGCGCGTCGGCGTCGTCGGGATCCAGGATGTCGACTGCGACCAGCGCTTCGAGGGCGGTCATCGACTCCGGGGTCCGCAGCGACTCGTGGTGCGCGCCGTGCAGGAGCTGAAGCAGCTGGACCGTGAACTCGATGTCCGACAGTGATCCCCGCCCGAGCTTGAGGTGGAACTGCGGATCCTCACCGGGCGGTATGCGCTCCTGCTCGATGCGCACCTTCATCCGGCGCACCTCCTGGACGGCGTCGTCGGGGTACGCGTCGCGGTAGACGAACGGCGCCGCGAGCGTCGCAGAAGCGTCGGCCCAGGTCCGGGTCACCGGCCACGGGTCGGGCCTTGATCAGGGCCTGGAACTCCCAGGTGAGCCCGTACCGCTCCCAGTAGCTGCGGAAGCCGTCGAGCGATCGGGTCAGCGAACCGTCGCGGCCCTCGGGACGCAGCGTGGCATCGATGGCGAACGTGCGGCCCTCCGTCGTGCGCTCGCCGATCTCGACGAGGAGCTGCTCGGCGACGCGTTCAGCCTCGTGGAAGTCCGCCGGACCGTCGCCGTCGTAGACGAACAGCACGTCGAGGTCCGAAGCGTATGAGAGGTCGCAACCGCCGAAGCGGCCCATGCCGATCACGGCGAACGGCACCTTCGGCGCGAGCGAGACGAGGGACGCCTCGAGGCACGCCTCCGCGAGCGTGGACAGGTCGCGGCCGGTCTCCACGAGGTTCGCGAACGACAGCAGGTCGCGGGCCGCGATCCGCAGCAGCTCGCGGCGCTTGTAGCGGCGGAGCCCGCTGCGCCGCGCGTTGGAGTCCGCGGCTCGCCACTCGACTGCGCCGACCGCCTCCTCCACGAATCGGGCGCGCGGCTTCGTGTGAGCGAGCGCGTGGTCGTCGCCGAGGCGCTGCACGAACTCCGGCTGACGGCGGAGCGCGTCGCCGAGCATCCGGCTCGAGCCGAGCACCTGGCAGGTTCGCTGCGCGGCACCGGGCGTGTCCCGGAACACGAGGGCGAGGTTGGCTGAGCGGGCCGGACCTTCCGCGAGCCGCCGGAGCTGCAGCAGCGCGAGATCCGGGTCGGGCGACTCCGAGCACCACTGGAGGAGCAGGGGCAGCAGCTGCTCCATCAGCTTCGACGTCCGCGTGAACCCGCGGGTCAGCTCGACGAGCGCGGCACGGGTGGCGCGCAGGTCGAGGAAGCCGAACGCCCGCAGTCGTTCCTCGGCGGCGAGTGCGTTCAGCGTGCCGGGCCGACCCGAGAGGGCCTCGAGCAGGGGCCCGAAGAACAGCTTCTCGTGGGTCGATCGCACGCGGTTCTGATGCGCGCGGTGGTCCTCGTCGAGCTGCTCCGCCGCGGAGAAGTGGCCGCGGTCCCGGTAGCCGAGCACGCGAGCGAGGCGGGTCAGCGCCCGCGGTATCGACCGGCAGGGTGTGGGTCTGCTGCTCGTCCCAGAGCTGGAGCCGGTGCTCGACGGTCCGGAGGAATCGGTACGCGTCGTCGAAGGGCACCGCGTCGCTGCTGGTTGACGTAGCCCGAGCCGACGAGCTGCCCGAGCGCCTCGAGCGTGTTGCCGGAGCGGATCGTCGGGTCGTGGCGGCCGTGGACGAGCTGGAGGAGCTGGACCGCGAACTCGATGTCGCGGATCCCGCCCCGGCCCCGCTTCAGCTCGCGGTCGTCGAGGCCGCGGCGATGGGTCTCGCTCTCGGCGCGAACCTTCATCGCCCGCACCGCTCGCACCGCGTCTGGCCCGAGGACGTCCGGCCAGACGAAGGGTTCGACGAGCCGGGAGAACGCCGACGCGAGCTCCGGGTCGCCGGCGATCGGTCGCGACTTGATGAGGGCCTGGAACTCCCAGGTCTGCGCCCACCGTTCGTACCAGGCCCGGTACGAGTCGAGGCTGCGGGTCAGTGGCCCGGATCGACCCTCCGGTCGCAGGTCGGCGTCGGTGCGGAAGACGATGCCCGCGGGGGTCGGCTCCGCCATGACCGCGAGCAGCCGGCGTCGCCGCGTTGTCGGCCTCCGCCTGGTCGCCGCCGTGGACGAAGAGCACGTCGACGTCGCTCGCGTAGTTCAGCTCGTGCCCGCCGAGCTTGCCCATCCCGATCACCGCGAGCGGGACCTCGGGTGCCGCGAGGAGCAACGCGCGTTGGAGGCACACCTCGGCCAGCGCCGCGAGCTCGCGGCCCACGGTCGGGAGGTCGGCCACCCCGAGCAGGTCCCGCGCCGCGATGCGCAGGTACTCCCGCCGCTTCCAGTGCCGCAGCCCGTCGGCCTCCTCGACCGCCGCCACCGAGCTCTCGTACCCGGGGACCGACTTCTCGCGGTTGAACCCCTCGGGGTCGCGCAGCGGATCGATCAACGCCGGGTCCTGGACGAGTGCCGCGGCCAGCGATCGCGAAGCGCACGCGATCGCGATCAGGGCGTCGCGGACCAGGCGGTCGTCGCGCAGCTCGGGGGCGAGCTCCGGCTGCACTTCGAGGATCCGCGTCAGCGCGGCGCGCGCGGTCAGCGAATCGGCCGAGTGCTCCAAGGCTCGAGCGACCCCGGGCGCGTCGAGAACGGCATCCGGGCGCGTCATCCCGTGCAGTGTCGCGCGACGACAGACGGCCCCGTATCCTGGGGACATGCCCCGGTTGCGCCTCGCAGCGGCCCAGCTCGACCTCGTCGTCGGCGACCTCGCCGGCAACGCGGCGCGGATGCTCGAGGCCTACGAGCAGGCCGACGCGGCGGGCTGCGACCTCATCGCGTTCCCGGAGCTGGCGATCACCGGGTACCCGCCCGAAGACCTCCTGCTGAAGCCGGCGTTCGTCGCGCAGGGCATGGAGTCACTCGAGAAGATCGCGGCCCGAACGGGCCGGATGGCCGCGGTGATCGGCTTCCCCGAGGCGAGCCGGGACCTCTACAACGCCGCGGCGGTGTGCGCGAACGGCAAGGTGCAGGGGGTCTACCGGAAGCATTTGCTGCCCAACTACGCGGTGTTCGACGAGCAGCGGTACTTCGCGCCGTCGACGGTGGACGGACCGCTGTTCGTCATCGGCGGTGTGCGCGTCGGCGTCACCGTGTGTGAAGACGCGTGGAGCCCGACCGGGCCGATCATCACCCAGGCTGCCGGTGGCGCCGAGCTGATCGTCAACGTGAACGCGTCGCCGTACTACGCGGGACGCATCCACGAGCGCGAGACGATGCTCGCGACTCGAGCGGCCGACGCGCAGGTGCCGGTCGTCTACGTGAACCTGGTCGGCGGCCAGGACGAGCTGGTCTTCGACGGCGCGTCGATGGTGTTCGACGAGAGCGGCGCCCTGGTCGCGCGGGCGGCCCAGTTCGTCGAGGACCTGCTGATCGTGGACCTGGACGTCCGCCCGGGGTTCCGCCGCCGGCTGCTGGACCCGCGCGGTCGGGTGACGGCCACACCGCTGCCCGAGGTCGCGGTCAGCGAGGCCCAGATCGGTCCGCCCCACGATCCGCCCCGCGTCGAGCCGTTGCTCGCGCCGGTCCACGAGGTCTACGAAGCGCTGGTCCTCGGCACGCGCGACTACGTGACCAAGAACGGCTTCCAACGAGTGCTCATCGGGCTGTCCGGCGGCATCGACTCGTCCCTGGTCGCCGCGATCGCGGCGGACGCGCTCGGAGCCGATCGCGTGACCGGCGTGCTCATGCCGTCCCGGTACTCGAGCGATCACAGCATCACGGACGCGGAGCTCCTCGCGCACAACCTCGGCATCGAGACGATGACGGTCCCGATCGAAGCTGCGCACGAGGCGTTCACGGACCTGCTCGAGCCGGCGTTCCAGGGCACGACGCCGGGGCTGGCCGAGGAGAACCTGCAGGCGCGCATCCGCGGCACCCTGCTCATGGCGATCTCGAACAAGTTCGACTGGATGGTGCTCACCACCGGCAACAAGAGCGAGATGGCGACGGGCTACAGCACGCTCTACGGCGACATGGCGGGCGGCTTCGCGGTGATCAAGGACGTCCCGAAGATGCTCGTCTACGCGCTGTGCGTCGACCGCAACCGCCGGGCCGGGCCGCGAGCTCATCCCCGAGTCGGTGCTCGAGAAGCCGCCGAGCGCCGAGCTCCGTCCGGACCAGCGCGACGTCGATTCGTTGCCGCCGTACTCGGTGCTCGACGAGGTGCTCGAGGGCTACGTGGAATCGGACCTCTCGGCCGCCGAGCTCGAGGCGGAAGGCTTCGAGCGCGACATCGTCCAACGCGTCGTCGCGCTGGTCGATCGCAGTGAGTACAAGCGCCGCCAGGCGCCGCCCGGCATCCGCGTCTCCGCCAAGGCCTTCGGCAAGGACCGCCGACTCCCGATCACCAACCGCTGGCCGGGCTGACCGGCGGTTCGGCGTGACCGGACGGGTGCGAACCGCGTCAGGAGTGCGCGGGTTCTTGCCGGAGATCGCGATCGCGACTGCGGCGTTCCTCTACGGCGTCACGTTCTCGATCGTCCAGGACGCGCTCGACCGCACCACCCCGATGGGGTTCAACCTCATGCGGTTCGCGGTCGGTGCCGCGGTCCTCGCGCCGTTCGCGTTGCGGCGCTCGTGGGAGGGGCCCGAGCGGCGCCCGACGGATTCGAAGCGCACGTTCCTCCTGGCCGGCGCGTCGCTCGGCGTCATCGCGACGTTCGCGTACCTCACCCAGAACGTCGGGCTCGAGCACACCTCCACCTCGAACTCGGCGTTCATCACCGGGCTGTTCGCCGTCTTCACGCCGATCGTCGAGGCGATCGTCTACCGGCGCTTTCCCCGGAGCGGGATCGTCCTGGCGGTTGCGATCTCGATCGTCGGCCTGTTCCTCCTGACCGGCGCCGAGCTCTCGATGAGCTACGGCGACGCGATCACGCTGGTCACCGCGTTCCTGTTCGGGTGTTGGTACGTGCGGATCGGGATGGTGGCGAACCGCTTCGACATCTTCGGGCTGACGACGGTGCAGCTCGCGGTGGTCGCCGTGTTGTCGATCCCGTTCGTCCTGGTGGACGGCCTGGGCACCGTCGACGGCGGCGTCATCCTCACCGTGATCTTCACCGGCATCGGCTGCTCGGCCATCGCGTTCAGCCTCTCGGCCTGGGCCCAGCGGACGATCGACGCGTCCCGGGCGAGCATCCTGAACCTCCTCGAGCCGGTCGTGGCCGGGGTCGTGGGCTATGCCGTGGGCGAACGGCTGGGCGTCGTCGGATACGCCGGGGCGGCGCTGATCCTGGCCGGCATCTTCGTGGCCGAGCGGGGCACCCACGACGGATCTGTCATCGAGCCGTAGGCCGGAGCGGGCACGAAGTGCGGACGCCGGAGCGACCCGGGATGGTCGAGCCGACGCCGGGTACTTGACCGCCCGGTCAAGGGAGGCGAAGAATGCGCCGATGCCTGAAGTGACCGACTGGTAACCCAGGCCCCCGGATCCAGGACGAGGACATAGCTGCATGGCCGACCCGCGCAAGCCCCGCCCCGCGTTCGCACCATGGGACCGCCGCGAGATCCCCGGCCTGTTCGACGTCGAGGAGTCGGCGCGCCGCGTCGGCATCTACAAGTGGATCGAGATGCGGCTCTTCGAGACCCTCGGCGGCTGGGTGGCCACCGTGCCGGAGCTCGACGTCAAGCTCGTGCTCGGCCGGCACTGCTACCACCACGCCTGGCACGCCGAGCTGTGGGACAAGCGGCTGCCCGAGCTGCGCGAGATGAACACCACGCGCCTGACCGTCCCGGCGAACGACGCGATGGCCGAGTTCATGGAGTCGATCCGCGAGCCCGAGGCACCGGAGCTGACGATCGAGAAGCTCGTCGGCGTCTACCGGGTGCTGATCCCGCGCAAGATCGCGGCGTACACCTACCACCTGAACGCGACGAGCCGGATCACCGATGCGCCGACGCAGCGCTCCCTCGGCTTCATCCTCCAGGACGAGCACGACGACTGGACCGAGGGCGAGATGCTGCTCCAGTCGCTGATCGAGACCGACGCCGAGGTCGACCGCGCCGCCCGGCGCCAGGTCGAGCTCGAGAAGATCGTGCTCCGAGCGGGCGGGATCGCCGGCCCGGGTACGCTGGGTGAGGTTCCCGAAAGCGTGGGAACCCAGGTGGAAGGAGCCACCGTATGAGCTCCTCGATGACTTCCTGCATCAGGAGGAACGCACGATGAAGAAGAACCTGCCGCCGAGCGAGCTGGCTCGCGACTCGCGCTTCGTCCGGTCCACGATCATGGACGCGATCATGGATCCGCGGAACCAGGCCCTGGCCGACCGCGACCTGGGCTCCGCGAAGCTCCAGCCGGGTCGCCCCGCGGCCGCCGACCGGGCCCGCAACCTGATGCACGGCATCTTCACCGGCGAGATCCAGGCGCTCGAGGGCGCGGGTCGCACCACGTTCGACTTCGACGACGACGAAGCGCCGTTCGCGCTCAAGCTCGACATGGCCCGGCAGTGCTGGGACGAGAGCCGCCACGTCGAGATCTCGGTCAAGCTCGGCGAGTGGATGGGCACCGAGATCGGCGAGTTCACCGAAGCGACGTTCCTCTACGAGGCGGCGTGCGCGACGGACCCGATCCTGCGGCTCTGCGGCGTCAACCGTGCGCTCGAAGGCCTGGCGATCGACGTGTTCAACACGATGCGCGAGTTCGGCGACATCTCCGGTGACCCGGTGCTCGAGTTCTGCGAGGACTGGATGCTCGCGGACGAGGTGACCCACGTGAAGATGGGTTCGGACTGGCTGCGGCGCCTGACCGAGCACGACCCCGAGCGGCGCGAGCGGGCCCTCGAGTTCCAGCGCGGCGTCGACAAGCTCTTCAGCCTGGGCGGGTTCCGCGGCGAGACGGACGAGAACCCGATCCAGCTGGCCCGGAAGCTGCGGGCGATGGCCGGCTTCACGACCGACGAGATCGATGAGATCTCGGACATCTCGGTCCAGGCGCAGGAAGACGCCCGGGCCATGTCCGCCGGGGCTGCCGCGCCCTCGTGAGCCACACCATCACGCTCACCCCCGAGGCGTTCACGCTCGTCCAGTTCGACGCGGCGGAGCTGCTCGCGATCGCGCAGGACGCGGCGACCGCGGTCGGGGTGCCCGACGGCGTCGCCATCGACATCGACGTGGACGAGGCGCTTCCGCTGCCGCTGATCGCGTCTGCGGTCGAGGCGCGCGACGGCCGGCTCGTCGTGCTGGTTCTCCGGCGGGTCCTTCGAGGACCCGAAGCACCAGGCGATGCTCCAGCCCGAGATCTCGAGGGCCGAGCTCGCCGCCCTCTTCCTCCGGGGCCGCGATCGGCTCGAGGGTGGGTTCCAGGCGGCGCCGGCCGACGCGGAGATCTCCGACCGGCAGCGGGCGATCTGGGACGTGTACACCGACGGCCGCCTGTCCCGGCTGGGTGGGTTCCTGGTCAACGAGCCCCGCCGGCTCTACAGCTACCGGCTCCAGTGCGGCTTCAATGACGTCGCCGACGCGGAGTACGAGCGGGCCTGGAGGGCCGACTCGCTCACCTGGCCCGAGCTCGAGGCGATCGAGGGCCGGCTCGCGGCCGCCGACACGCGCGCGGTCGTCAAGAAGCCGATCCGCCGTGAGACCCTCCGCCTCGGCTGAGCCAGGTCGTCCGACCCAGATCTGCGGGGGCGAAACTGGGTCATCGGACCTTTTCTTTCGGCCTATTCGAGGTCGTGGGCGGAGATGGCCTCGTACAGATCGAGGTCCGGGGCGGTGGCGAGCAGCGGGGTCGCGGCCTTGGCCATGCCGACCATCACGGGGTCGTCGAGATGGGCCCGCTGGGCGTCCGCGTCGTCCCATTTCTCGATGACCAGGAGCTTTCCGGGGGTGCCGGCCGAGGCCACGAGGTCCACGTTCCGGCATCCGGGCACGCCGCGGGTGAGGACCACGTACTGCGCGAGCACCGCCGCGAGCTCGCCTTCCCGACCGCTCCGGGCCTGGTACTGGCCGGCCACAACCCAGATCTCGACGTCGTCGGTCATGTAGACTTGTCACCCCTCCTGCCTGCCTCACCGACGTCCACAAGCCTGTGGATAAAGCTCCTTGACGAGGTCGGTATCGTACAGGCACGAGGAGGGGGCGGGTCACCGGGAAGAAATTCCCTTCGGACACCCGTTGTTCGTTATCCACAAGAGTTTTCTCTGCTGAGAGGGTGTTTCCTGCGTGGCGAAGGAGCGCGTCGAACGCGACGAAGAAGATCTCGTACGGCTCTATTTGACCGATATCGGCCAGTACCCCCTCCTGACCAAGGATGACGAGGTACGGCTGGCTCAGCAGATCGAGCGCGGCAACGAAGCGCGCGCGGACCTGGAGGCCGGAGGAAAGGGCCTCACCCCGGCGAAGAAGCGCGAGCTGCGGCGCGGGGCCCGTGAGGGCGATGACGCCCAGCGGACCTTCGTGCAGTCCAACCTGCGGCTCGTGGTCTCGATCGCCAAGAAGTACCAGGCCTCGGGCCTGCCGCTCCTGGACCTGATCCAGGAGGGGAACCTCGGCCTCATGCACGCGGTCGAGAAGTTCGACTGGCGCAAGGGCTTCAAGTTCTCCACCTACGCAACCTGGTGGATCCGTCAGGCGATCACCCGCGGCATCGCGAACACCGGCCGCACCATCCGGCTCCCGGTCCACGCCGGCGACACGTTGGCCCGGCTGCAGAAGGCGCGTTCGCGCCTCGAGCTGAAGCTGGGCCGTCCGGCGACGTTGGCCGAGCTCTCGGCCGAGGTCGAGATGCCCGAGGACAAGGTGACCGAGGCCCTGCGCTTCGCCGCCGAGCCTCTCTCGCTCTCGGAGCCGCTGCGTGAGGACGGTGACGCCGAGCTCGGCGACATCGTCGAGGACCGCTCGGCGGAGTCACCGTTCGAGGTGGCCGCGACCGCGCTCCTGCCCGCAGAGATCGAGAAGCTGCTGGCTCCGCTGGACGAGCGGGAACGCCAGATCCTGGCGCTGCGGTTCGGCCTGGACCGGGGCGAGCCCCGGACGCTCGAAGAGGTCGGGGAGTACTTCAACCTGACCCGGGAGCGGATCCGTCAGATCGAAGCTCGTGCGATGAGCAAGCTGCGCCACCCGTCGGCGGACACCGGCGCCCGCGACCTGCTCGCCGTCTAGCCCAACCTTTTCCACTCCATTCTCGGCACGCTGCACTGCTCCCAGAGCGGTTGAGCGTGCCGAGTTTGTCGTTCAGACCCGGTTGATCTCGTCGCCGACCGCGATCCGACCGGGCGCCGCGACGAGTGCCCCGACGCCGAGGTTGCCGGCCCGGTCGCGGTTGACGATGCGCAGGACGTCGAGGTCGCGCTCGATGCCGCCGGGCTGGGGTCGCGTCGTGATGACGCACCGGTCGATCAGCTTCACGACGTCGAGGCGGGTCGAGCCGACGGTGATCGACGAGTCGACCCAGCCGTCCTCCTCGGATCCGTCGACGACGAGGTTGGGCCGGAAGCGGCGGACGTCCCAACCGCCCAGGGTGCCCGCGCCGATGATCGACACCTGCGTCCGGGTCGAGTCGTGGAAGCTGTTGGTCGGGCCCTCCCACTGGGACCACTCCGAGTCCGCTTCGTTCTCGAAGTCGAGCGCGATCTCGTAGGTCCCGTGGTCGACGGCGGCTGCGGGTGTGAGCGCGACGGGGTGTCCGAGCCAGTCCGAGAGCACGCCGTCATCGGCGGTCGTCGTGCCGTCGGGCAGGGTGATGACGACGGTGTCACGGGTCAACGCCGCGGCCGCGAAGAGCAGCTCGGGTTGGCGGCGAGCGGTCAGCGCGAGACCGGTGTCGGAGTCCAGGAGCGCCCACTGGCGGTCGCCGACGATGCCGACGGGGCCGATCTCGGCGGCGACGAGCGACTCACCCTGCATGGACTTGACCGGGTACCGCCAGATGCCGGTGGCGCGCGCCATCGCCGGACTAGTGCTCGGCGAACTGGATGAACTCGTAGGGGTAGCCGAGCCGGAACGCGCTCGCCCACGCGAGGGTGTCCCGCTGCGGCTTCTCGAGCTGCCAGCCCACCGAGGCGAGGTTGTCGTCGAGCTGGGTGACGTTGCGGGCGCCGATGATGGGCGCGGTGATCCCCGGACGGTTCGCGACCCAGTTGAGCGCGACCTGGGCCGGGGTCTTGCCCACCTCGGCCGCGACCTTGCCGACCGCGTCGACGATGTTCCACGCCCGGTCGTCGAGCCGGTAGGTGAAGGTGATGGGGTTCTCGGTGTCGGCCCCCCGGGTCCCGGCGGGGAAGTCCGCGTCCTTGCGGTACTTGCCGCTGAGCACGCCGCCGGCGAGCGGGCTCCACGGCAGCACCGCGAGACCCTCCTCCTTGCACTGGGGGAGCAGCTCCCGCTCGATGTCGCGGGTGATGAGCGAGTACTCGGGCTGGAGGCTCACGAACGGCTCCCAGTCGTGGAGCGCGGCGATCCCGAGCGCCTTCGCGAGGTGCCAGCCCGCGAAGTTGCTGGCTCCGAGGTAGCGCACCTTGCCCTCGTGGACGAGATCGTTGAGCGTCGAGATGGTCTCCTCGAGCGGCGTGCGCGGGTCCCAGCAGTGGACCTGGTAGAGGTCGATCCAGTCGGTGCCGAGCCGGCGCAACGAGGCCTCGACCTGGGCCCGGATGTTGCGCCGGGAGAGCCCGACGTCGTTCGGGCCGTCGCCCATCGGGAAGCGGACCTTGGTCGCGAGGATGACCTGGTCGCGTCGAGACCCGAGCGCGCGTCCGGTGATCTCCTCGGACACACCGCCCGAGTAGACGTTCGCGGTGTCCACGAAGTTGCCACCGGCATCGAGGAACCGGTCGACGATCGCCTTGCTCGTCGCTTCGTCCGCCTCGTTGCCGAACGTCATCGTGCCGAGGCACAGCTCCGACACGCGGACTCCGGTGGTGCCGAGTCGTCGCTGCTCCATGGGGCCTCCTAGCTGGGGTTCGCACCTACCGTCTGCAGGTCGTGCCCGCCGGCCGCCGGGAGGTCCGGAACCGGTGGGGGCGTACGTCTCGCTACCGCGGCGATGCGGGTGAACGCAAGCGCGGCGACCGCGTAGACGACGAGGCCGAGGTACTGCACCTCGCTGAAGCCGTAGCTCATCGACAGGATCGTGGTGAGCACCGATCCGATGACCGAGAAGAAGCCGTTGACGGCCCACGACCAGGCGATGTACTCGTCGGCGTGGTCGCTGAGCTTGCCGACCAGGCTGAGCCCGAGCGGCATGAACATGCCGAGGCAGAACCCGAGCGGGGCCAGGACGATGAGCGAGACGATGACCCGGATGGCGAGGCCCTGGTCGAGCAGCGAGTCGGTCAGGCTGTCCATGCCGGTCTCGTAGAAGATCGTCAGCGCGAGCAGCGCGATGAGCAGCACCGGCATCAGCCAGCGCCGGCCCGCGAGCCGTTTGCTCGTGAGCGCGCCGATCCCGGTGAACACGAGGATCGACGCCAGCGTGACCGTCAGCGAGTACGTCGGGTACCCCAGCAATCGGACGAGTCGCTGGATCATCGTGATCTCGAAGAACATGAAGCCGAGGCCGAGGGCGGCGAAGTAGACCGCGGAGACGCCCTTGCCGGGCAGCGTCTTCCATTGCCGGCGCACGAAGAAGAACGGCGCGAGCAGGAAGACGAACGCGTAGAGCACCGACACGCCGAGCAGCAGGAGCAGCACCCGCTCGCCGATCGAGTCCTCGGGGTTCTGCGCGCTCAACGGATGGAAGATGTTGCGGATCACGCTGTCGAACGGGACGAAGTGCCAGAAGAACGGGCTGTCGTCGCTCACGGCGCTGATGTCGCGGGGATACGACGCGGCCAGCGTCGCGGCCTTGGCGTCGCTCGACCCGGCCAGGCCGGCGATGAAGTCCGACTTCGTCGTGGACGCGGCCCCGGGGGCCCACGCGGTCTTCACCAATGGGAGCGACGGCGCGACCGTCGTGTACCGGGCGACTTCGGCCGGAGTGAACGGCGTGTGCTTCAGGATGATCGTCGCCAGGTCGCCGGTCTTGTGGGTGATGAACGCCGAGACGATCATGTGCTGACCCGGGTCCTTGATGCCCATGGACTCCATCGCGGCGCGGGCGGTCATCACGTAGCGGGCGGTGCGGTTCGGCTGGTTGTCGAAGTCGAGCTCGCCGAACTGGACGACCATGATCCCCTTGTCCGAGAGGTGCTTCAGGCTCTTGGCGATCATCTCCTTCGTGTACAGGTAGCTCTCGGAGAGGACGAACGCACCGGATGACGCGGCGTTGTTGGCGGCGTAGCTGTCGGGCGCGACGAACCAGACGAGGTCGTAGTGCTCCTTGCTGCGGGCCATGTAGGTGCGGCCGTCGGCGTTGTGGAGGCTCACCCCGGGCTGGTGGGCGAGGTCACCGCTGTACTGCTTGTAGTGGTCGGTCAGCAGCGACAGCGTGACCGGGTTCAGCTCCACGCCCTCGATCTTCTTGGCCTTGAAGTGCAGCGAGGCGAGGATCTCGTTGCCGGCCGCGGACCCGATGATGACCTCTTTCCTGGGCGGGGTGCCGAGGATCTTGAACGGCAGCGCTCTCGGGTCCGAGTCGTAGCGGCCGAGGCTCTTCGGATTGTCGTTGTAGGCGTGCATCGCGGAGCCCAGCGCGCCGTCGTGCAAGAGGAGCGCCGAGCGGTCAGTGGGGTCGTTGGCGGGTGGGGGCACGAACTCCACGTCCACGCGGAACACCGGGCCCCACTCGGAGAACGAGGACTGGCCGGCACCCGTCTTCTGCTTCTCCGGGTTCACGTCCGGAAGCGTGAAGGCGTTCGTGACGATGAGGACGAGGACGAGGGTGGTCGCGGCGCCGAGCCCCATCAGGATCCCGACGCGCCGCGGGAGCGCGGCCAGGCCGACCACCGCCAGGACGAGCGCGGAGATCATGATCACCTCGGGCGGTCCGAAGTGGGTGATCAGCGGGATCGCCGCGAGACACCCGAGACCCGCGCCGACGAGGTCCGCGAAGTAGAGGCGCCCGATGCCGTCCGGCGCGCGGCCCAGGATCGTCGAGACGATGATCCCGATCGAGATGAACGAGGCGAAGATCGCGAAGCAGATGATGCCGACGATGCCGAGGTTCTTCACCGAGCCCGCGGTGCCGTAGTCCCAGATCGCGACGGTGTTCAACGGGATCCACGCGACCAGCAGGTACCCGAGGAGGATGCTGATCGCGCCCGCGATGGAGAAGATCGCGATGATCCGCTGGGTGGCGGTCGCACGCAGGCGCTTCGACAGGACGACGAAGATGCCGCCGGAGCCGATGCCCAGCAGCGCGAGCCCGATGACGAGGTAGGTGTAGTAGTACCAGAGCTTGTACGAGACGATGCGGGTGTAGCCGACCTCGAGCAGCAGCCCCGCCAGGCTCACGAGGAAGATCGCCACCGTCTGCCGGGCGCGTGCTCCGCCGACGCTTCCTTGCACCTCTGCCATGTCGACCTGGGCTCCTTGCGCGCGAGGTGCGGGACGGCTCACTCGGGACGGCGCAGATGGTAGTCACTCCGCCGGAAAATCGACCTCCATCCGATCGGGACCGGGTCCCGCAGACCGGATGACAACCTCGGCACCCCGTCGGGCGTCAGTACCGGTGATGATGGCCGACATGACCGCGGCGGGGGATGGGCGCTCGGAGCTGTCGCGCACGGACCGCGACCTCGTGCTCGCCGACCTCCACCGGGAGCACTACCGCAGCCTGGTCCGGCTCGCGTGCCTCCTGCTGGACGAGCCGGGCGCGGGCGAGGAGGTCGTGCAGGAGGCCTTCGTCTCGGTGTACCGGTCGTGGTCGCGGGTCGACCGGCCCCTGACGTACCTGCGGTCCACCGTCATGAACCTGGCCCGCTCGCGGATGCGACGGCGCCTCGTCGCCCGCCGCCGGGTCGAGCCGATGGCACCGCCGGCCATGTCGCCCGAGGAGCACGCGGTGCTGCTCGACGACCACCGGGAGGTGCTCGAAGCGATGCGCGCGCTCCCGCGCCGTCAGTACGAGTGCCTGGTGCTCCGCTACTACCTCGACCTCTCCGAGTCGGAGATCGCGTCGACCCTCGGCATCTCGAACGGATCGGTGAAATCGCATTCCAGTCGCGGTCTGGCCGCACTGGCGCGGCACCTGGAGGCACGGACATGAAGATCGAAGACCGCCTGCACGACGCCATGCACGAGTACGCCGATGGCATCGAGCCCGAGCCCGGATCGTGGGCGCGCATCGCAGCGCACTTCGACGACGCGCCGGCGCCGCGCCGTCCCGCGCGGGGCCCGCTCGTGCTCGCGGGCGTCGCGCTGGTCCTGCTCGTCGTCCTGATCACGACCCTCGCCGTGCGCAACGGCGACGGAACGCGCGTCGTCACGAAGCCGGGGGGCACACCGTCGACCGAACCCACGGTGCCGGTCGCGCCACCGGTCGGTGTGCTGGTCGCGAAGCACAGCGGCGAGCTGGTCGTGCTCGGTGCGCAGGACGGTCAGCAGCACAGCTCGCTCGGGACGTTCCCTGGCATCACGTCGGTGACGACGACTGCGGATGGACGTCAGGTGTACTTCGCGGCGACCGGCCGGAGCGGTGCGTGCGGGAATGGTCCGTACCCGGACGTGACCAAGCTGGTGCCGGCGACGGGGGAGACGACGCCGGTCGTCGGCGGTTCGCTCTCGCCCGCGGTGAGCCCGGACGGGAAGTTCATCGTCTACGGCATCTGGTGCGACGGGCGCGGGCCCGGCTTCACGAACCTGTTGACCGGTGAGAACTCGCGCAGCGATGCCCTCGGGAGCAAGGCGCACGAGTCCTCGGACCTCCTCCAGACCACCGAACCGCTCGCCTGGTCACCCGACTCGAAGCTCGTGCTGTTCCGCCTGGGTCTGAAGGGCGACCCGAAGCCCCGCTACTACGTCGACCGGCTCTGGCCGCTGGTCCCGCAGGCCGAGACCAAGGTGATCGAGGTGCCTGACGGCCCTGACACCGCCGCCGCGGCGTTCATCGACAACGACACGCTGGCCCTCGCGGAGGCGGTTGGCGCCACGACGGAGGTGCGGAGCTGGAGGGTCATCGAGGCGGGAGACGAAGCGACCCCCCTGTTGTTCCAGGTCCCCGGCCGGGTCACTTCGCTGGTCGCGGACGCGAGCGGCCGGCACTTCCTGGCCCTGACGCAGAGCGGAGATCTGTACCGGTGGAGCCAGGGCGAGGGTCAGCCGACGAAGGTGGCGGGCGACGTCGCCGCCGCGACCTGGCTGCCCTGGTCGTAGGCGCGATCACCGACCCGTCACGGGACTCGGCGTCACGATTAGCATGAGGGCTCTCACTCCGAGGCGATCGAAAGGGCACCCCCGTGAAGAAGCTCCTCCTGCTCCTGCTCGTCCTCGCCGTCGGCGCAGCCGTGGCGTACAAGGTGCGCGAGGCCTGATCCAGGTCCGCAGCTGACAGCACACTCGAGACGGGCCCGCAGACGCGGGTCCGTCCTCGCGTCAGGGCTCGCGCGTGAGTGAGCCCTCGTACTGTCCCGCGAAGAGCGCAGGGGCACCGCCCGTGTGCCAGAACAGCACCGTCTCACCCGGACGGATGCGGTCGTCGTGCAGCCAGTCGACGAGCGCGGCCATCGCCTTCCCGGAGTAGACGGGGTCGAGCAGGATCCCTTCAGCGCGCGCGACGGTGCGGATCGCGACCGCGGACTCGGCCGAGAGCAGGCCGTACCCGGCGCCGACGTGATCGTGGTCGACGATCACCTGGGTCGACGGCGCCTCCGTCCGTCCGCAGGTGCTCGCGGCTTCCGCCGCAAGTCTCGGCACGATCTCGTCGAGGTCGGGGCGGGTGCCGACGTCGACGCCGACGACGCGCTGTCGTGCTGCTCGCACCGAGGCCCGCCAGCAGACCGGCGTGCGTGCCGCCGGATCCGTCAGCCACGAAGATCCAGTCCGGATCGTGGTCCACCTGCGCGCGCAGCTCGTCGATCGCGACGGCGTACGCGAGGACGCCGGTCACCGACGCGCCGCCGACGGGAATCGCGAACGGACGTCGCCCCGCGGTCCGGAGCTCGTCGGCGAGCGCGTCGATCGAGGTCTCGATCGCGTAGTAGTCGCGCGGCGCTGGTGAAGTGGAGCGTGGCGCCGAAGAGCTCGTCGAGCAACAGGTTGCCGTCGAGGTGCTCGGGTGCGCGGCCGGCGAGTGCGAGATGGCAGGAGAGGCCGAGCCGGCTCGCGGCCGCGGCGGTGATCCGCGCGTGGTTGCTCTGCGTGCCCCCGCCGGTCACGAGCGTGTCGCAACCCTGTGCGATCGCTTCGCCGCAGAGGTATTCGAGCTTGCGGGCCTTGTTCCCGCCCAGCGCCAGCCCGGTGAGGTCGTCGCGCTTGACGAGGAGCGTCGCGGGCGAGTCGATCGCGGCCGCGAGGCGGTCCATCGACTGGAGCGGGGTCGGAAGCGTGGCCAGCTCGGCTCGCGCCGGGTTCACGAACGGGCGCGAGCGGAGGCGCGGCGCCACCAGACGTACGCCGCCGCGCCGGCGCCGGCGGTCGCCAGCACGGATCCCACCGCGATCGTCGGTCCCTTCGGCGGGACCGGCACGCGATCGCGCAACCGCACCGGCCGCTGGAACACGCGCACCTCCCAGCCCCGCTCGTTCGCCTCGCGTGCGAGGTCGCGGTCCGGGTTCACGGCCACGGGATGGCCGACCGCTTCGAGCATGGGCAGGTCGGTCACGGAGTCGCTGTAGGCGTACGACGCCGAGAGGTCGATGTTCTCGCGCGCGGCGACCTTCCGGATCTCGTCGGCCTTGTACGGGCCGTACGCGTAGAACGCGAGCTCGCCGGTGTAGTTGCCCTCGGCGTCGATCTCGGCGCGAGTCGCGATCACCTCGTCCGCACCGAGGAACTCGCCGAGCGGCCCGACCACTTCGAACGGGGCGGAGGACACGATGACGACGTGGCGGCCCGCGGCGTGGTGCTGGTCGAACAGCTCGAGCGCCTCCGCGAACACGATGGGGGAGATCACCTCGTCCAACGTCTCGCGCACGATGTCGGCGATGTGTTGCTGGTTCCAACCCTTCGTCAACGACAGCATCGCCTCGCGCAGCTTCTCCATCTTCGCTTCGTCCGCGCCGACGAGCATGAAGACGATCTGCGCGTAGATGCTCTTGACGATCGCGCCCTTCGAGAGCAGACCTTCGCGGTAGAACGGCCGTCCGAACGCGAGGACCGAGCTCTTGGCGATGATCGTCTTGTCGAGATCGAAGAACGCGGCCTCAGTCACGCGTTGGAGGATACGACCTCCCCCTTGACAGCGCGTCCCCCACCCGGCAATCTGAGCCCTCGCTCGTCACCGGGTCGCTCCCGCGGCTGCACCTCGTGCCCGCACCGGCGATCCGCTCCTCCCTCCCCACTCCCCGGGTCTCTGCTCCCGCGCGCTCGTGCGGCGGCAAACGAAGGGAGAGTGCGTGGCACTCCTCACGTTCTGGTCACCCAAGGGTGGCTCCGGCACCTCGGTCTTCGCCGCGGCATGCGCCCTCGTGCTCGCCCGCGGACCGGGGGTCCGGTTGGTCGATCTCGGTGGCGATCAACCCGCGATCTTCGGTCTGGGGGCCGAGCCCCGCACCGGCGTGACCGACTGGCTCGAGGCCGGGCCGGGCGCGCCGACCGACGCGCTGGACCGGCTCGCGATCGAAGCCGCACCGGGGGTGGCCTTGATCCCGCGCGGCGACGAGCTGAGCGCGCTCGCGCCACGTCCCGCGGCCGAGGCGGGTGCGGCGCTCGCGGTCGCGCTCCGGGACGGCGCGGTGCCCACGCTCGTCGACGCGGGCACGGCGGAGACACCGGCAGCCCGTGCGCTGCTCGAGGTGTCGGACGCCACGATCGTCGTGGTGCGCGGCTGCTACCTCACGCTCCGGCGCTCGGTGCGACACCCCGCGCTCGGTCGGACCGCCGGGCTCGTGGTGGTCGAGGAGCCCGGCCGGGCGATCGGCGCGAAGGAGATCGCCGACGTCCTGGGGCGGCCCGTGATCGCCCGGATTCCCGCCCGTGACGCGATCGCGCGGGCCGTCGATGCCGGAGTCCTCGCCCATCGGCTCCCCGATGTCCTCGCCCGACCGGCCGGGACCGCACTGCGGGCGGTCGGCCTGCTCTGGGACCAGAAGGGCGCAGTGGCGTGAGCGTCACCCGGATCGCCGATCACGAGGCCGACGGCGCGCTCCGGCGCTCGGTCCACCGCCGGCTCGTCGGCTCCGAGGCGGTCGAGCAGCTCGTCGGCGTGCCCGCGCGGGAGCTCCGGCGCCGCCTGGGCGATCTCCTCCACGAGGCCGATCCGCTCCTCGCCGCGGACCGCCACGAGCGCCTGGTGCGGGAGCTCGCCGACGAGGTGGTCGGCCTCGGGCCCCTCGAGCCGTTGCTCGCGGATCCCTCGGTCACCGAGGTGATGTTCAACGGGTCGGAAAGCTGCTTCGTCGAGCGCGCCGGCCGGCTCGAGCGGGTCCCGCTCGTGCTGGACGATGCCGGGATCATGCGCATCGTCGAACGGATCATCGCCCCACTCGGGCTGCGCCTCGACCGGGCGTCACCGATGGTGGACGCGCGCCTCGGCGACGGCTCCCGGCTGCACGCGGTGATCCCTCCGCTCGCGATCGACGGCGCGTGCGTGACCATCCGACGCTTCGGTGCGCGCCCGATCGCGGTCGAGGAGTTCGCGCCCGGACCGCGCGTGGCGGCGTTCCTGCGCTGGGCCGTCGCGGCCGGGTGGAACGTGCTCGTCTCCGGCGGGACGAGCTCGGGCAAGACGACGCTGCTCAACGCGCTGTCCGAGGCGATCGACGGGACCGAGCGCATCATCACGATCGAGGAGACCGCCGAGCTCCGCCTCGTGCAGCCGCACGTCGTCCGGTTGGAGGCGCGGCCGCCGAACGCCGAGAACGCGGGCGCGGTGTCCGTCCGCGATCTGGTGCGCACCGCACTGCGCATGCGACCCGACCGGATCGTGGTCGGTGAGGTGCGGGGTGCCGAAGCGCTGGACCTGCTCCAGGCGCTGAACACGGGCCACGAAGGCGCGCTGTCCACGGTGCACGCCAACGGACCGATCGACGCGCTGCGGCGGCTCGCGACACTCGCGTTGTTCAGCGGCGTGGCGCTCCCGTTCGAGGCGATCACCGAGCAGGTGGCGGCCGCGGTTGACGTCGTGGTGCAGGTCGAACGCGGTCGGAGCGGAGCGCGCGCGGTCGTGGCGATCGCCGAGGTGGAGCGCGAGCGCGGCGCGATCGGAGCCCGGCCGCTGTTCGTGGCGGACGACGGTGAGCTCGTGCCGGCGGGAGCCCCGAATCGGCCGTTGCGGCGCCGGGACGCGGCGATGCCGGACGAGAGCTGGTTCGAGTGATCGCTCTTGTGCTGGTCGCGCTCGGGGTGCTCGCGTCCGTCGGGTTGGTGACCGCGGCCCGGCGCGCCCCGTCGGTCGACCGGGTCCGACGGCTGCGGGCGCGCGCGGGCTTCCCCCTGCCGGTCGCGGTGCGAGCCGGGCTGGCGGGCGCGCTCGCCCGGGCGGATGTGGATCTCACCCCGGACGACGCGGTGCGGCTCTGGCTGCTCGCCGTGGTCGTGGGTGCCGGGATGGCGACCGTGCTCAGTCCGATCGCGGCCGTGCCGGTCGGGCTCGGGGTGCTCGTGGGTGGACCCGTCGCGTTGTGGTGGGCGCGGGGTCGAGGCGACGTGCGGGTCGTCGAGGCGCTCCCCGGCGCGCTGGATCGGGTCTCGGCCGGCCTGCGCGCCGGTTCGACCGTCGGCGAGAGCCTCAGCGATCTGGCCGCCGGAACCGGGGCGTTGGCTCCCGACCTGCGACGGCTGGACGCTCGCTCGCAGCTCGGCGTCGGGCTGGGCGAGGCGCTGGCCCAGTGGGCGCGCGAGCGGCCGCTGCCGGGTGTGCAGGCGGTGAGCGGTGCGCTGGCCCTGGCGCTGAGCGTCGGCGGCGCGTGTGCGGTTTCGCTCGAAGGCCTGGGCGAGTCGTTGCGGGCCCGGGAAGCGACGATGCGCGAAGCCCACGCGCTCTCCGCCCAGGCGCGGCTGTCGGCCATCGTGGTCGGGGGCGCGCCGGTGGCGTACCTCGTCTTCGTGAGCCTCACGGACCCGGGCTCGCTCGACGCGTTGCTCGCGACCAACGCCGGTCGCGCGTGCCTCGTGGTCGGGCTGGCCCTCGAAGGGCTCGCAGGCCTGTGGATGCGCGCGTTGCTGAAGCGGGATGCATGACCGCGCTGTTGGCGATCGGTTGGGGCGTGCTCGTCGCGCTGCCGTTCGTGATCGCGGCGAGTCGCGGCGGGCGCGCGAGCCCGGGCCCGGGCGCTGGGATCGGCCGGGACGCGGCCGCCCCGAAGGGTGGAGCGGCGAGCCGTCCCGGCTCCGGTCCGCCCCGTGGTCGATCGCTTCGTCGCCCAGCGGCGCCACCGGCGCGAGGCGGCTGAGTTCGGTCGCGAGCTGCCGTTGGTGCTGGACCTGCTCCAGGTCGCGGTGAGCGCAGGATGCACGCCGTACCGGGCGCTCGAGCTCACGCGGCGTTGGGGCCCACCGGCGTGCGGCGCCGCATTCGGCTCCGCCCTCGACGCGACCCGCGTCGGCAGCTCACTGCAGGACGCGCTGGACGCCCTCGCGCTCGGCGCACCCCCGCTCACCCCGGTGACCGACGTGCTGCTCGCGAGCGATCGGCTCGGCGCGCCCGCGGGCCCGGCGCTCACCCGGCTCGCGCACGACGTCCGGGCCGATCTGCGGCGGCGGGCCGAGGCCCGCGCCCGGACGCTGCCGGTCAAGCTCCTCTTCCCCCTGGTCTTCCTCGTTCTCCCGGCCTTCGGCCTGCTGACCGTCGTGCCGGCACTGCTCACCGCGCTCGCGCACACCTGAGCCGAACGCGCCCTTCCCCCACCGGTTCGGAGCTACTCGAAGGAGGACCCATGCTCCGTCGTTTCCTCGCGACCCTCGGTCGCACGTTCGGCCGAGTCCGCAGCACCACGAGTGAGCTCGGCCAGACCACGGCCGAGTACGCACTGGTGATCCTGGGCGCAGCCGCCCTGGCGACGTTGCTCATCACCTGGGCCACGAAGTCGCACGCGATCACGAAGCTGTTCGACACCGTCATCGGCAAGATCCTCGGGTAACCGATGGCGGCTCGGGATACCCATCCCGGCTGGGCCTGCCCCCGTGAGCGGGGGCAGGCCACAGTCGAGTTCGCGCTGGTCCTGCCGTTGATCGTGTTCGCGCTGCTGGCGATCGTCCAGGTCGGGCTGGTGGCGCGCGACCAGGTCGCGGTCGTCCATGCGACGCGGGAGGCGGCTCGCGCGGCGAGCGTCGACCGCGATCCGGGCGCGGCGGCGACCGCGGCCCGTCGGGTGCTCTCCCACGCGGAGGTGCGCGTCGGGTCGCGGCCCGCGGTGGGCCAGTCGATCAGTGTGGATGTGAGCTACCACGACCGGACGGATGTGCCGTTGGTGGGCGCGCTGTTTCCCGACCTGGACCTGCACGCGCACGCGGTGATGCGGGTGGAGCGATGAGTCGCCGCGAGCGGGGCGGGGTGTCGATCCTCGCGATCGTGGCGCTGGTGCTCGCGGCGGCGCTGATGTTGGGCGTCGCGCGGCTCGGTCACGCCGCGAGCGACCGGGCCCGGGCCGACACCGCGGCCGACGCGGCCGCGCTCGCGGCCGCGGGCGTCATCGCGCGCGGCGGCGATGCCGCAACCGCCGTGGGCGCGGCGGGCGCGACGGCCACGAGCAATGGTGCGAGCCTCGTTCGCTGCGATTGCGCCGGCACCCGGCCTGCGGTGGTGGTCCGGGTCCGTGACGCCACCGGTCGGGCGCGCGCCGAGGTCCGCATCGAGTGCTTCGCCGACCCCGAAGACTGCTCGGGGTGACGCGGTCTACGACTTCTTCGTGTGCACCGAGAAGCTCAGGGTCTTCGAGGGTTGCGTGGGGGCAGTGGAGAGGTCGTACGCGAGCTCCATCGCCCAGGTGCCCGCGGTCGTCGCCTTGAACGTCAGGAGCTGCGCGCCGGGCGCGCCGAGGCGACCGGACTTCGGTCCCTCGTTGTCGCTCTTCACGAACACGACCTGCGGCGGGGCCTGCTTGACGTACCACTCGTACCCGGTCGACGGGTTCGACTCGAGCTTCACGACGAAGGGCCGTCCGACGACGGCCTGGATCGTCGAGCCGGGCTTGGGCGTCACGGTGGCGCCGCTCGCGGTGTCACTCGACGAGGAGCTCGAACCGGACGAGCTGCTCCCGCAGCCGGCCAGCACCCCCAACGTCGCGGCGGCAACGCCGACTGCGACCAGACGTCTCCATGACCTTGTGCGCATCGAGTGTCCTCCCGACCGGCAACATCGACGGCTCCGCGGGGGTGCTTGAGGCGAACTCAGCTTCGGCACGGGGGTTGGTACGGTCAGGCGGTGCATCGGGGACGTCTCGTCGTGGTTCTGCTCGCCGTGGCGCTCCTCGCGGCCGCGTGCTCGACCGGCGGGGACACGGCGGACCAGGCCGGATCCTGCGACATCAAACCGGGAACGGTGTGCCGCAACGAGTTGCTGCAGGGCGTCAGCATGGTGGCGGCCGACCTGCGTGGCGCGGACTTCAGCGGCTCGGACCTCGGCGGCGCCGACCTGCGCAACGCCGATCTGACCGGTGCGAAGCTCGTCAAGACCCAGTTCGGCGCGACGAACCTCACCGGCGCGTCCCTCAAGGGTGCGAACCTCACGGGCGCGTCGCTCTTCTCCACCAACCTCACCGGCGCCAACCTGAGTGGGGCGATCAAGACGGGTTGGTACACGTGCAACGTGACCGAGCCCGACGGCGCGCTCGTCGCGGGCGACTGTCCCGACTCGACCGGTGGGTCGGTCATCCCGGTCGTCAAACCGCCGCCCGGGCCGCCCGTGATCACGTTCTTCCGGCCCGTAGCACCCACGCGGTGCCTGAACGATGCGTCCGGTCCCGGTATCGAGGTCGAGTGGTCCGCCCGGAACGTGACTGCGATCTCGTTCCAGGTGAGCGGCATCCGCATCGACGGCGGGACGGTGAAGGCGACGGGCACGCAGCGATTGCCGTTCATCTGTGACGGCAAGCCCCATCCCGTCACGATGCAGGCGTTCGGATCGCAGACGCGGGTGGCCAACGCGTCGTTCACTGTCGCGCTGCACATCACCGCTCCGCTCGCGCCGCCCGGAAGCTAGCGCCTGGGGCTCAGCGAACCGCGGCGACTGCGAGCGCGTCGAGGAGCCGGCGCGCCGCGTCCTTGTCGAGATACTCGTTCCAGTTCCCGCACTTCGGTGACTGCACGCACGACGGGCACCCGCCGTCGCAGGGACACCGCGCGACGAGCTCGGCCGCGGCCGCGGATGTGACGTTCGAGGCCCGCGAAGGCCAGCTCCGCGATCCCGGCGCCTCCGGGATAGCCGTCGTAGACGAAGATCGTCGGCTGGAGCGTCGCCGGGTGCAGCGCCATCGACACCCCGCCGACGTCCCATCGGTCGCAGATCGCGAAGAGCGGGAGCAGGCCGATGCAGCGCGTGTTCGGCTGCGTGCACCGCCCCCAGCACCTGGTGTGGTTCGATGCCGGCCGCGAGGAGCTCGTCGTCCGAGAGCGTGTACCAGCACGCGCGGGTGGGGAGCGTGCGGGGCGGCAGGTCCAACGGCACGATCTCGATGGTCGCGTTCGTCGACGCCGCGCTTGCGCTGGTACGCCAGGATCGTGTTCGTGACGTCCACAGAGCCGAGGTGGGCCCAGCCCGCACCACACGGGACCCGCTCGTCCTCCCGCGTGATGGCGATGTCCGTGTCCTCGCGGACCTGCGTGTACTCGTCGGCATCGTCTGCGGGCTCGAGCCACGCGAGGTGGTCGTCGAGGTCGAGGCGCTCGACCCGCCACTGCCGGCCCTGGTGGAGGTACAGCGCGCCCGGGTGCGCGACGTGGAAGACCCGGCTGGAGTCCACCGTGCCGATCAGTCGCTCGTCGCCGTCGTCGTCCCGGCCGACGAGGCGGAACTCGACCGACGAGCCGGTGCGGAGCCCGACCCGCAGCGCCGGCGGCTCGCGCCCCGCCCAGTACATGCGCCCGGCCCGTGGTTTGAGCTGCTCGTCGAGCACCAGCTCGCGCACCGCGTCGTCGAGGCCGGGACCGAACCACTCCTCGTCGCTCGGCTCGAGCGGCAGCTCGTGCGCGGCGCACGCGACCTGCGGTCGCAGGACGTACGGGTTGGACGGGTTGACGACCGCGGCCTCGGGCGTCCGGCCGAACAGCTCCGTCGGATGCGCGGCGTACCACTGGTCGAGCTGGTCGTCGCCCGCGACGAGCACCGCCGCGGCCCGACGTCCGGTGCGCCCGGCCCGTCCCGCTTGCTGGCGCATCGACGCGAGCGTTCCGGGGAAGCCGTTGAGCACGATCGCGTCGAGCCCACCGACATCGATGCCGAGCTCGAGCGCGTTCGTGGCCGCGATTCCGAGCAGGCTGCCGTCACCGAGGCGGCGCTCGAGCTCGCGCCGCTCCTCGGGCAGATAGCCGGCGCGGTACGCCGCGACGCGGTCGGCGGCGCCGGAGTCCTCCTGCTGGAGCCGCCGCTTCGCCTGCGCGGCGACGAGCTCGGCCCCCCGACGACTCCGCGTGAACGCGAGCGTCGGCCGGCCGTCGCGGACGAAGCGGGCCAGCAGCTCTGCAGTCTCCGCGTTCGCCGAGGAGCGGCGGCCGGACTCCTGGTCGAGCAGGGGTCGTTGCCAGAGCCCGAAGCAGCGTTCGGACTGCGGAGAGCCGTCGTCCTCGATCGCGGTGACCCGGTGCCCGCACAGTGCCTGCGCGAGCTCCGCGGGATTGCCGATCGTCGCGCTCGCGAAGCAGAACGTCGGGTTCGAGCCGTAGTGCGCGCACACGCGTTGGAGCCGGCGCAGCACGTGCGCGACGTTGCTGCCGAAGATCCCGCGCAGCGAGTGCAGCTCGTCCACGACGATCAGGCGGAGCCGCATGAGGAAGGTGGCCCAGCGCCGGTGGAACGGCAGGATGCCCTGGTGGAGCATCTCCGGGTTCGTGAGCACGACGTTGGCGTTCTTGCGCGCCCACGCGCGGTTGTCGGACGGCGTGTCACCGTCGTAGGTCACCGCATTGAGGCCGGGGACGAGCCACGACGCGCAACGACCGCAGCTGGTCCTGCGCGAGGGCCTTGGTGGGGAACATGAGCAACGCGGTGTCGGGCTCCTCGCGGACGACGGCGTCGATGATCGGGAGCTGGTAGCAGAGCGACTTGCCGGACGCGGTGCCGGTCGAGACCACGATGTGGCGGCCGCCGTGCAGGGCGTCGATCGCGGTGGCCTGGTGCGTCCAGAGCTGGTCGATCCCGCGGGCTGCGAGCCGCTCGGTCACCTCGGGGTGCAGGGGGCGGGTGAGGTCCGCGGTGCGGGGCTCCCGGGCGGGGAGCGCGGTGCGGTAGATCAGCCGGCCCGCGAGCTCGGGATCGGCGGCGATCTCCGAGAGCGTGTCGCAGGCGTCCATGCCGTCGACGTTACGACCTGGCCGGGACAGTCACGCCGGGCTCAGTGGCTCTCGAGCACCCCGTCGTCGGCGAAGTCGGCGAAGAGCGACTGCGCGCCCGGGCCGAGGTTCAGGCGGGTGCCGCTGCCCTGGACCACCGGGACCACGACGTTGCGGACGTTGGCGGGGTCGATCGAGAGCCCGAGGCGTCCGAGGTCGTAGAGGTCGTCGAGGCTGATGCCCGAGAGCTGGGTGTGACGACCGAGGTTCGCCAGCGCGGTCAGCGTGCCGACGGGACCCGTGTTCTGCGCCCGGAGCTGGGCGAGCGCGGCGAGGATGAGGTAGCCCTGGTTCTGGGAGCGCATGAGGTCACCGGTCGGGAACTGGTGGCGGTTGCGCGCGAAGGCCAGCGCGGTGGCGCCGCTCATCTTGATCGGCCCCGCCGGGATGTGCGCACCCGAGTTCGCGTCGTTCATGGCGACGGGCACGTTGACCTGGAGCCCGCCCATGTCGTCGACCATGTCGACGAATCCGCCGAAGCCGACGTCGATCGCGTACGGGACCTGCACCCCGACCGCGTTGCCGAGCGTCTGGGCCTCGAGCGCGGCGCCGCCGTCGACGTGGGAGGCGTTCACCTTGTCGACGCCGTGCCCCGGGATCGGCAGGCCGGTGTCGCGGGGGAAGTCGAGGATCGTCGCCTTGTGCAGCGCCGGGTTCACCGCGATCAGGTGGATGGCGTCACCGCGGGTCGAAGTGTCGCCGGGCCGCCCGTCGTTGCCGACCGCGAGCAGGAACACCGGCTTGCCCGGGGCCGGCGTGTAGTCGGCCGACGCGTTCTTCGTTACCGAGAACCACACCGCGCCGGACGCGTAGGGCAGGCGCACGCCTTGCAGCCAGAGCACGAACCCTCCGGCGAGCACGAGCGCGACGACCAGTGGCACCGTCACGGTCATGGTGATGAACGGATGGCGGCGGACGGTGCCGATCATGGTGTTGCCTTCTCCGTCGAGCTCGTGGTGGGGGTGGGGAGGCCGGTGCCGCTGCGATCGACCGTGAGCTTGTAGCTCGCGATCCTCCATGCGCCGCCGGTCTGTTGCAGCATCACCTCGCCGGTGCGGAGCACGCGCACCGGTCCACCGGACGCCTTGGTGTGCACGTCGAGGAAGAGGGGCGCCGCGACGAGATCGATCGCGCCGGTCGGATCGCTGAGCGCGGTGAGCGTCACCGGTGGGTTCTTCGCGGTGACGGTGGTGGTGGCCTTCGGCATGCCGTCGTCCACCGCCGCGTCGCGGTTCGGCCCGGTGAGCGCGGCCAACGCCGTCGGGCGTGAACACCTTCGAGAGGTCACCGACGGGCTTGCCGTGCAGCGGATCGATCGTTGCCGCGGTCACGTACGTGCGCAGCGTCGTGATGATCGCGTTGCGGTCGGCATCCGAGAGCGCCCCGGGAGTGCCGGCCGCCTGGACCTGCACGGGCCCTGCGGCGAGCGTCAGCTCCGAGCCCGGCCGGGGCGGGAGCCTTGGCCTTGGCCGTGCTGCCACCGCCCGAGCAGGCGGCGAGTGAGAGTGCGAGCGCGGAACCGACGATGACCACGGGCGCGCGGAGACAACGGCGAGAGAGATCCATGACCCCCTCAGGATGCCATGTTGGAGCCGCGAACTGGCGTCAGGGAGGTGGTCAGCTTCCGATGAGCATCTGGCGCACGGCGTCTTCCGACTCCGGTGTGACCAATGCCATGACCTCGTCGCCCGCCTGCAGCACCGTGTCACCCCGGGCGATGACGACGTGGTCGTCCCGGATGATCGCGACAAACGTCGCGTCGCGGGGCACGTCGAGGTCACGGATCGGCGCGATTGGCGACGGGCGCGTCCTCCGCCAACGTCACCTCCACGAGGCCGACCTGACCGCCTTCGAGCTGGAACAGGCGCACCAGGCGACCCACGCTCACGGCTTCGTCCACGAGCGAGGTGATGAGGTGCGGCGTCGACACCGCGATGTCCACACCCCAGGTCGCGTTGAACATCCACTGGTTCTTCGGGTGGTTGACCCGCGCGATGACCCGGGGAACCGCGAACTCCTGCTTCGCGAGGAGTGACACGACGAGGTTGTCCTCGTCGTCGCCGGTTGCCGCGACGACGACGTCGCACCGCTCGAGCCCGGCTTCCTTCAGCGTCGAGACCTCGCACGCGTCGCCGACGAACACCTCGAGCCCGTTGACGGTCGGCATCTTGGCCGCGACATTGGGATCGCTCTCGATCAGCAGCACCTCGTGGCTGTTCTCGACGAGCGCGTTCGCGATGAACGCGCCGACGCTTCCTGCACCCGCAACCGCGACGCGCATCAGTGGTGGATGGAGTCGTCTTGGCCGGTCAACCGGGCTTGGAGCGCGTCGGTCGCGTTGGCGTCGATCATGAAGTAGACGATGTCGCCCTCCTGGCCGACCAGGTCGGGTTCGACGACCCGAGCCGAGCCGAGCCGGGAGACGGCCGTGACCGTGAAGCGGCCGGGCTCGTTCAGCTTCGAGAGCTTCTGGCCCGCCCACGCCCCCGGGAGGTCCCGTTCGACGAGGGAGACCTTCCCGCTGGAGTCGGTCCATTCGGCCGGGTGCTCGCCGGGGAGGAGGCGGCGGACCACCTGGTCGGTCGTCCACGAGACGGTGGCGACGGTCGGGATGCCGAGCCGCTGGTAGATCGCGGCGCGCCGGGGGTCGTAGATGCGGGCGACGACCCGGTCGACCTCGAACGTCTCGCGGGCGACGCGCGCCGACATGATGTTCGAGTTGTCGCCGCTGGTGACGGCGGCCAGGGCGCCCGCTTCCTTGATGCCGGCCTCCTCGAGCGTGTCGCGGTCGAAGCCGAAGCCGACGATCCGGTAGCCACCGAACCCCGTCGGGAGGCGTCTGAACGCGTCCTTACGCTTGTCGATGACCGCGACGGTGTGCCCCTGCTTCTCCAGGGCGCCCGCCAGCTCGCTACCAACTCGGCCGCACCCCACTACGACGACATGCACCCTGCGCTCCACTCTCTCTGATGGGCCGCCGCGATGCTAACGGCCACGGCGGGAGGAATGGGAGTTGTCTGATCGATCCCGGGGGGCTCCGGGGTGGTTGACTTACTGCCAATGCGCACGATTCATCCTCAGCAGGCGGCCGAGGAGACGCGGACCGGTCCGCGCCCCTTCCCCGCGAAGGCACCGGTCGACCTGCCCGAGAGCAGGCGCTACCGCGTGAAGAAGCGGCTGCTCGGGCCGCCGCTCGACACCGACCGGCTCGAGCACGAGCGCCTCGGAAAGCCGACCGCGCTCGCGGTGTTTGCTTCCGACAACCTGTCTTCTTCGGCGTACGCGTCCGAGGAGATCTTGCGCGTGCTGGTCCCGGTGATCGGGGTCGCGGCGTTCTCCCTGCTCGTGCCCATCACCGTGGCGCTGCTGGTGGTACTCGGCTTCTTGATCCTCTCGTATCGCGAGACGATCAAGGCGTATCCGACGGCGGGTGGCGCCTACATGGTCACCCGCGACAACTTCGGCCTGCTTCCCGCACAGGTCGCCGGTGTCGCGCTGCTCACGGACTACGTGTTGACCGTGGCGGTGTCGGTCGCGGCCGGAACCGCGGCGCTCGTATCCGCCTTCCCTGCGCTTGCTCCCTACGACGTGCCGATCTCGATCGTGTTCATCATTGTGATCGCGTTCGGCAACTTGAAGGGTGTGCGCGAGTCCGGAAGGGTCTTCGCGGTTCCTACGTACTTCTTCATGTTCATGATGGCGCTGCTCATCGGGGCCGGCGTCTACCAGATGGCAGCCGGCACGTTGGCCACAGCACCCGCCCACGCGCCCGGTCTGCTCAGGTTCGGGAGCGCCGGCGACGGGATCTTCTACGGCGCCGCCATCTTCGTGATCCTGAAGGCCTTTGCTTCGGGAGGCGCGGCCGTCACCGGTGTCGAAGCGATCTCGAATGGAGTCCCCGCGTTCCAGAAGCCCGAGTGGAAGAACGCTCGGTCGACGCTGGTGATCATGGGCTGCTCGCTCGGTGCGATGTTCCTCGGACTCTCGATCCTTGCCGCGCACATGAAGGTCGCCCCGTATGCCGACGGCACGCCGACGGTCATCTCCGAGGTCGGTCGGCTCACGTTCGGCGGTGGTTCGGCCGGGAACGTCCTGTACTACGCGCTGCAAGCCGCGACGATGCTGATCCTCGTGCTCGCGGCCAACACCTCGTTCGCGGACTTCCCGCGTCTCGCTTCGTTCCATGCCGGCGACAACTTCATGCCGAAGCAGCTGACCAAGCGAGGCCATCGATTGGTCTTCTCGAACGGGATCATCGCGCTCTCGATTGCGGCGATCTTCCTCGTGATCGTGACCCAGGCGCAGGTCGATCGCTTGATCCCGCTCTACGCGATCGGCGTGTTCACGTCGTTCACGCTGTCACAGGCCGGGATGGCCAAGCACCACTGGACCCTGCGCGAACCACACTGGCGTCGGGGCCTCCTGATCAACGGCATCGGGGCGTTCCTCTCGTTCGTGGTGCTGATCGTCGTGGGGGTCACCAAGTTCACGCATGGCGCCTGGGCGATCATCGTGATCGTCCCGATCCTCGTCGCGCTGCTCGTTCGATTGAACCGTCAGTACGTCGCGGAGGCACACCAGCTCGAGGACGATGCTCACGATGCGGTGAGCGCGCCGATTCTCAGCCGGCACGTCGTCCTGGTCTTCGTGGCCCGCCTCGACCAGAGCACTGCTCGTGCGATCCAGTACGCACGGACGCTCATGCCCGACGAGATGCGCGCGGTGCACATCGCCTGGGACCGCGATGCAGCAGAGGCGCTCGCCGACAGCTGGCGCACCCTCGGCCTGGCCCGGGTCCCACTCGAGCTCGTTGACTGCCCGGACCGCCGCGTGGCCCGTGCCGCGCTCGATCTCGTCGCGCGGGAAGTTGGCGACGCGAAGACCGAGGTCACCGTCCTGCTGCCGCACCGCCTGTACAAGCGGTTCTGGCACCGCTTGCTCCACGACCACACCGGCGACGAGATCGCGGCGGCCGTCACCCGGCTCGAGCACGCCAACGTCACGATGGTCCCGTTCCAGATGGGTGACCCGGTCCCGACCCCGGTCCCGTGACCGAAGCGTCCGCAACCGCGGTCTCGGCGAACGGGTCGCCGCGGCCGGTCACACCGATCGGGGACGTCCGCTGGCGCACCCACGCCCGGGTCCGAGGGTTCATCCGTTCGATGCGGGTCCAGCCCTGGGCCGACGTCGCGTCGCTCGAGTGCGTCGTGACCGATGACTCCGGCGGGATCCTCTTGGTCTTCCTGGGCCGCCGGAGGGTTGCGGGCATCGAGCTCGGTCGCGAGATCGTCGCCGAGGGGATGGTGGGGCAGTCCCGCGGCTACCTCGCGGTGCTGAGCCCTGACATCGAGCTCCTCGCGCCGTAGCCTGTCCCCATGGGCGTGCGGAAGCTGGTCGACCGGATGACGAAGTCCGTCGAGGAGACTGACCGCGAGGACCTTTCGGCCTTCTGCGACGACCTCGACGGGCTCACCCGCCTGGATCAGCTCCCGCTGCGGGTACCGGTGCGCTTCGGCGGCGAGATCAGCTCGGTCCGGATCGTTCCCCGGGCCGGCGCACCCGCGCTCGAGGTGACGATCACCGACGGTCGGGCATCAGTGGTCGCGGTGTTCCTCGGTCGGCGCAAGATCGCGGCAATGTCCCCCGGCCGACGGTTGATCGCGGAGGGCGTCGCGACGGCACGCGGCCCCGAGCGGCTCGTCTACAACCCCTGGTACCGGTTCATCGCTCGCTAGCACCGGTCAGCAGCTCGCGCATCTCGTCCTCGGAGTCCGGGGTGACGAGCGCCAGCACCTCGTCACCCGGCTCGAACAGGCTCTCGCCGCGCGGGACGATCAGGTGGTCCTCGCGCAGGATCGCCACGATCGTGGCCTCGCGTGGTATCGCCAGCTCGCTGATCGACTTGTCGATGACCGGGGACTCCAGCGCCAGCGTGACCTCCACGAGTCGGGCCAGGCCGTGCTCGAACCGCAGGATCTCGATGAGCTTGCCGACGCTCACGGCCTCCTCGACCATCGCGGTGATCAGCTGCGGGGTCGAGACGAACACGTCGACGCCCCAGTTCTCCGTGAACATCCACTCGTTCTTGGGGTGGTTGACCCGCGCGATCACCCGGGGCATCCCGAACTCCTGCTTGGCGAGCAGGGAGACCACGAGGTTGTCCTCGTCGTCGCCGGTCGCCGCGACCATCACGTCGCACAGCTCGAGCCGGGCGTCCTTGAGCGTCGCGACCTCGCACGCATCGCCGATGTGCCAGTCGATCCCGGGGTGCGTCGCGGCTCGGGCCGCGACGCCCCGGTCCTGCTCGATGATCAGCACCGCGTGCCCGGAGCGACTGAGCGCGTCGGCCACGTGAAGCCCGACGTTGCCGGCACCGGCGATCGCAACCCGCATGGCGGGGAAACCTATCGCCCGCTCCTTGGCCGGAGGTCATGTCCGCAGCGAGATCGCGTGCCAGACTGACGCAGCTTCAGGCTGACGGTCAGTCAGAGAACCGTCAGCGACCGGACCGTACGAAGCGAGGATCGTGTCCGTCGTCAAGCGGGTCCTGGTCGGACGCCCCATCTCCTCGGCCGACCAGGAGCACCAGCGGATCCCCAAGCTGATCGCGCTGGCAGTCTTCTCGTCCGACGCCATCTCCTCAACCGCGTACGCGACCGAGGAGATCCTGTTCGTCACCGCCGTGGGCGCGTCGAGCCTCGCGCTCGGGCTCAGCGTCCTGATCCCGATCTCGATCGCGGTCGCGCTCCTGCTTGCGATCGTCGTCACCTCCTACCGCCAGACGATCTACGCCTACCCCAGCGGTGGCGGCAGCTACGTCGTCTGTCGCGAGAACCTCGGCGAGATGCCGTCGCTCATCGCCGCCGCGTCGCTGCTCGTCGACTACATCCTGACCGTGGCGGTGTCGATCTCCGCCGGCGTCGCCGCGATCGTGTCGATCCCCGCGTTCCGGGGTCTCGCCGACCAGCGCGTGCTCCTCGGCCTCGCGCTCATCGTCATCATCAGCGTCGCCAACCTGCGCGGGATCAAGGAGTCGGGCCGCATCTTCGCGGTGCCGACCTACATCTACATCGTGATGCTGACGATCCTCGTGGGCTACGGCCTCTACGCGAGCTTCTTCCAGCACCTCGGCCACGTGCCGTTCAACGCCGCGGAATTCCGCGCCGCAGGAGGCAAGAACGAGTTCGGTGGCACGCTGACGCTCTTCATCATCCTCAAGGGCTTCTCCTCCGGCGCGGTCGCCCTCACCGGCGTCGAGGCCATCTCGAACGGGGTGCCGGCGTTCCGTCGTCCCGAGTCGAAGAACGCCGCAACGACGTTGATGTGGATGGCGATCATCCTGGGAACCCTCTTCTTCGGGGTGTCCGTGCTCGCCCACCGGACCGCGCCGTACCCGAGCCACGAGCAGACGGTGTTCTCGCAGATGGGCCTGCTCGTGTTCGGCAACGGTCCCTTGTACGTGATCCTGCAGTTCGCGACCGCGGCGATCCTGACCCTCGCCGCGAACACGGCGTACGCGGACTTCCCGCGCCTGTCGTCGATCATCGCCCGCGACGGCTACCTGCCGCGGCAGTTCGCGAACCGCGGCGACCGGCTGGTGTTCTCGAACGGCGTCCTGTTCCTCGCGGGCGCCGCCGGCGTGTTGATCGTGGCGTTCGGTGGCCTGACGAACAAGCTCATCCCGTTGTACGCGGTCGGGGTCTTCACGAGCTTCACGCTCTCGCAGGCCGGGATGGTCCGTCACCATCGGACCGAGCAGGAGCGGGGCTGGAAGCGCAACGCCGTCATCAACGGCGTCGGGTCCGTCGCGACCGGGATCGTGACGGTGATCATCGCCTCGACGAAGTTCAGCGAGGGCGCGTGGGTCGTGCTCGTCGTGATCCCGCTCATCATCCTGCTGTTCAAGTCGATCCACCGGCACTACAAGTCCGTGGCCGACGGGCTGGCGGTCACGCCGGACTTCAAGGTCCGCAAGATGAACCACACGGTCGTGGTGCTCGTGGGCTCGGTGCACCGGGGGGTGCTCGAGGCGCTCGCGTACGCCAAGTCGCTGCGGCCGAACAAGCTCCTCGCGCTCTCCGTCGTCTCGGACGAGGACGAGCAGGCCAAGATCGAGCAGCAGTGGGAGGAGTTCGGCCTCGACGTGCCGCTCGAGATCCTCTACTCGCCCTACCGCGAGCTGGCCCGACCGGTCCTGCGCTTCGTCGACGAGCTGGACGCCCAGCGGGACAACGACATCGTGACGATCGTCATCCCGGAGTTCGTCGTCGGGTCATGGTGGGGCCAGCTGCTCCACAACCAGAGCGCGCTCTTCCTGAAGGGCCGCCTGCTCTTCCGCAAGAACACGGTGGTCACATCCGTGCCGTATCACGTCGAGGATCTGCCCCGGGCGAAGGCCCGAAAGGGCGATCCCCCGAGCGAATAGGCACGTCCGGCGGTGCCTGACTACATTGTCACCCTCGTGACGGTCCCCGAGCACCTGGGTGACCGACTCGAATCCCCCGGGGCACGTCACTCTCGCGCCCTGAGATGACACTCAAGGAGAGCGACTCCCGATGAACCTCGTCCTCGCGGTCGAAGGTGGTTACCAGGTCTTCACGCTGGGTTCGAGCGAGTGGTTCTGGCTCATCTTCTCGGCAGTGACCGCAGTGCTGGCCGTCTGCGTGGGGTTCTTCCTCATGAAGGGAGTGCTCGCCGCGGAGACCGGAACGCCCACGATGGTCGAGATCGCCCTGGCGATCCAAGAAGGCGCCATGGCGTACCTCCGGCGCCAGTTCAAGACGATCGCGGTCATCCTGATCCCGCTCGCGGTCATCGTGTTCCTCACGGCAACCGAGATCGCGAAGCCCGCAGGCTTCCACGGCGGCTCACCGGGGCTCTCCTTCGCCGCATCAGGGCTCTTCCGCACGCTCGCCTTCATCACCGGATGCATCATGTCGGGGCTCACCGGCTTCATCGGCATGAGCCTCGCGGTCCGCGGCAACGTCCGCACCGCCGCAGCCGCCAAGGCCGGTTCGCTCCCCGCCGCGCTGAAGGTCGCGTTCCGCACGGGTGGCGTCGCCGGCATGTTCACGGTCGGGCTCGGCCTGTTCGGCGCCACGGTCATCATCATGATCTTCCAGAACACCGCATCCGCGATCCTGATCGGGTTCGGGTTCGGTGGTTCGCTGCTGGCGCTGTTCCTACGGGTCGGCGGCGGCATCTTCACCAAGGCGGCGGACGTCGGCGCCGACCTGGTGGGCAAGGTCGAAGCCGGGATCCCGGAGGACGACCCGCGCAACCCGGCCACCATCGCCGACAACGTGGGCGACAACGTGGGCGACTGCGCCGGCATGGCGGCCGACCTGTTCGAGAGCTACGAGGTCACTCTCGTAGCGTCGATCATCCTCGGCGTCGCCGCGTTCCGGTCGATCGGCATGAACCCCGCGCTCGGCCTCATCTTCCCGGTCGCGGCCCGCGCGATCGGCGTGCTCGCCTCCATCGTCGGTGTCTTCGCGGTGCGGGCGACCGACAAGGACAAGTCGGCGATGGCCCCGATCAACCGCGGCTTCCTCACAGCCGGACTCCTCACTGTGGTCGGCACCGCCATCGTGGCCTTCGGCTACGTCGGCAACGACCACGCGAACGCGGGCTGGAAGTGCTTCGGCGCGGTGGTCACGGGTCTGATCCTGGCCCAGCTGCTGAGCCGGCTGACCGAGTACTTCACGTCCACCGAGACCGCCCCCGTGCGGGAGATCGCCGAGGCGTCCCGCACCGGACCGGCCACCGTCGTGCTCTCCGGCATCAGCTCGGGTCTCGAGTCGAGCGTCTACGCCATCATCGGCATCTGCCTCGCGCTCGGCGTTGCCATCGCCATGGGCAACGGCAACATCCAGTTCACCTTCTACCTGGTGGCGCTCACCGGCATGGGCATGCTGGCGACCACCGGTGTGGTCGTCTCCGAGGACACGTTCGGTCCGGTCGCCGACAACGCGGCGGGCATCGCCGAGATGTCGGGCGAGTTCGAGGGCGAGCCCGAGCGCATCATGGTGAGCCTCGACGCGGTGGGCAACACCACCAAGGCGGTCACCAAGGGCTTCGCGATCGGCTCCGCGGTCATCGCGTCGGTGGCGTTGTTCGCGTCGTTCGTCGAGACCGCGGCCTCGGAGTCAGGGTTCAAGTTCCACGGTGCGCCGCTGCTCGGCAACCGGCTCTTCAACGATGTGCGCCTGCAGATCAACGTCGCGAACCCGAAGGGTCTTCATCGGCCTGCTGATCGGCGGTTCGGTCGCGTTCTTGTTCTCGGCGCTCGCGATTCGCGCCGTCGGGCGGACCGCGGGAGTCGTGGTCCAGGAGGTCCGCAGCCAGTTCGCCGACGGCGGCATCATGGCAGGGACCAAGAAGCCCGACTACGGACCGGTCATCGACATCTGCACCGCAGGCGTCCCTCCGGGAGCTCGCGACGCCGGCGCTGCTCGCGGTGCTGACGCCGGTGATCATCGGGTTCGGCATCAACTTCTACGCACTCGGGGCCTTCCTCGCGGGCGTGATCCTCACCGGTCAGCTCATGGCCAACTTCCTCAGCAACTCCGGTGGTGCGTGGGACAACGCAAAGAAGTTCATCGAGGACGGCAACGAAGGCGGCAAGGGTTCCGAGGCGCACAAGGCCGCCGTCATCGGCGACACGGTCGGTGACCCGTTCAAGGACACCGCCGGTCCCGCGTTGAACCCCCTCATCAAGGTGATGAACCTCGTCTCGCTGTTGATCCTCCCGGCGGTCATCAGCCTGCAGCACGACGGCGCCCGGTTCGCGATCGCAGGAGCAGGGATCATCGTGCTGATCGCGGCGGTGGCGTTCTCGAAGCGCAAGGGCGGGGCCTTCGGCGAGGAGTCCGAGGAGTTCGTCGCGGCGGAGTCGCAGACCGGCGTCACCGGCACGGCGTACTAGGTGCACCGCTAGGTGGAGGAGCGCCCGTCGACGATCGCGTACGCAATCGGCGGGCTGCTTCCGATCGCCGTCGCCGGGGCGATGGTCGGGATCCGCGGCCAGATTGCCGACACGAACGTCGCGCTCGTCCTCGTGCTCATCGTGGTCGCGACCGCCGCGTTCGGGGGCCGCGGTCCGGCGGCCCTGAGCGCCGTGATCGCGGCGGTCTCCTACGAGTTCTTCTTCACCCAGCCCTACTACTCGCTGCGGATCAACGACTCGAACGACGTCGAGACCTCGTTGATCCTCCTGGCGATCGGTCTGGCGGTGGGCCAGCTCGCGGTGCACGCCCGTCGGCAGACCCGGGATGCGGTCCGCGGCCGGGACGAGCTCGCGAGCATGCGTCAGATGGCCGAGCGGGCGGCGTCCGGCGCAACCGATCAGGAGCTGATCGACCTGATCCTCGCCGAGCTCACGAAGCTGATGGAGCTCGTCGGCTGCCGCTTCGAAGTCGAGGCGACGGGTCCCGACCTCCCCATCCTCGAGCGATCCGGCCGGATCGAGAGCTCGTACCGCCGGGTCGGGCCCGACGGCGAGCTCGCGCTGCCCCCGCTCGGGGTCCGGCTGCCCGTCGTCGGCGGTGGCCGCGAGGTGGGATCGATCGTGCTCGACCCCAATCCAAGTGTCGGGGTCACGCTCGAAGCCCGCGTCGTCGCAGTCGCGCTCGCGGACCAGCTCGGGGCTGCGCTCGCCGCGCACGGAGCGGGGGCCTGAGCACCCGGCGATCGTTCATTGCGACCAGCGGCTCGGGGTCTGTCGGCCACGCGGCGTGGTGCGGGCATCGATCGCCGCGACGACCCGCTCGTACGCCGCGTGGACGTCCGCGCGGTCGTAGGGCTCCGGAACCGCCTCGTCAGCGCCGCGGAGGATCATTTCCGCCTGGCGTGCGATCACGCGCGTCTGTGCGTCGTCGGTCGTGTACTCGGCGATCTTGGCGAGGTTCTCGAGCTGGCGGATGCCGACGGCGGGCATGCTGCGCGCCGATTGGCGGATCTTGTCGAACGCCCGGTCGACCGCACGCTCGTACCTGAGCGGGACCTCCACGAGCCGTACGCGACCCCGATCGTCGTAGTGCAGACCGTCCGGGATGCCGATCGCGGTGAGCTTGCACAACGCGTCCCCCAGCCAGTCGATGCAGGTGAGCGCGGTGAACGTGTCGTTCACCGCCGGGACAGCGCGCGGAGCGAGATCTCGACGAGCTGGTCGATGGCGAACTGGAGGTCTTGCTGGAGCGTGCGGTGCGGTCCGATCGCCTGCGCGCGTTGGAAGGCCGTCGCGATCGCGGGCACGGCGTCCGCGGGCCAGACGAAGGCCAGCGGGCGGCCCCGCACCACGAAGTGGCCCGGTCGGTACGCCATCCGGACCACGGCGTCGTTGGCCGCGGCGATGCGCACGAGGCGCTCGTGCCCGATCGCCTGGAGGTAGCCGCTCGATGTCGCGGGGAGCTCTACGCCGTCGGTGTCGAGCCGCAGCAAGAGCTCGGCCGAGGACACCAGCGACGGGACTGAGGAAGGAACCGGTCCCGCTTCCGCCATCTGCGATGCGAGATCGTCCAGGGCCCGATCGAGATCTCGGGCGATGCCGTACACGACCGCGGTGACCTGGATCGACGTGGCGACGTGATGGACGAAGTAGATGAGGACACTGAGGTCGAGCAACGTGAGCGCAAGCGCAACGGTGACTGAGATGTGCGGGACGAACGTGTTGCCGGGATCGTTCGTCACGGAACCCAGCGCGAGCACGCTGAACACGAACGTCGCGACGAAGATCCCCAGGGTCACCTGCGTACCCCGGTCCCGGATGAAGTTGCGCAACATCCGCGGGCCGAACTGGGTCGATGCCAGAGTGAGCGCGAGGATCGTCACGGAGAACACGACCCCGACGACGGTGATGATCGCGGCGGCGATCGCCGTCAGGATGGTGCGGGCGGCGTCGGCGCTCCCGGTGTTGACCCACGAGGGAACCGAGAGGTTGCCGGCGTCCACCGCGCGGTCCAGCCCGTAGGTGACGGCGAAGAGCGCGACGGCGGCGAGTACGAGGAGGCTCGGGACGAACCAGAGCGTCGTGCGGAGTGCGTCGCGGCGCCACCCGGGCAGGTGCCGGCGCTGGCGCCGGGCGAACCGTGGCGATTGTGGACGATCGGCGCGCGCAGACATCGGACCCTCGATGAGGTGGTTGACGATGCCGACCAGACTTCCCGGCGCTCCGGCCAATACCGTAGCGGGCCGGGCGGGTGCGGCCGCACGAGATCGCGAGTTCCGCCACCGTGCCGAAGTGCGGGCTTGCGGTGCTCGCGGCGGAGGTCAGGTGAGGTGTCGTCGCCGTGCCAACCGAGCCACGAGCTGCTCGACCGCGGTGCGGTCGGCGGCCGACGCGGCGAGCGCCTTCTCGGCGTTGGCGCGTGCGCCGTCGTTGCCGAACGATCGAATGGCTGATGCAGGTCGTGGAAGGTGCATGATCAATCGCTCCTTGACGCGCCACGGTCGGGAACCGGGCAGACGGTGCCGGTGAGCACGGCACACCCGTATCGCTGCTCGGCAATGCGGCGAGCCTGGTCCCGAGCGGTGGCCGGGTCGGAGGCTCCTACGAAGACCACGGTGATGCAGTCGCGGCCGGGCCGGCCGAGCGTCTGGATGGTTACGCCGTAGGCCACGGTGTGTGCTCCTGGCGGAGGCCCGGGGTCGGATCGACGCCGGGGATGGATTGCATCGGTACGGGCGTCTCGCTCGGAACCCTGAACCCGCACACGGCGCGCGTCGGTCCGTGGAGGCTGGTCCCGCCGGGCTCGTTCGAGACCAGGAGCAACGGAGTTCCTGCCGCGCGCCATCGCGCCACCTGGGCTGAGCTCGTCCGTGGCGGTGTCTCAACGAGCACCAACGTGGTATCGCTCGGGGGTGAGCCCATGGTGCGAACGACCACGTTGAGCCGAGAGCCCTCGGTCCAGACGTCGACGACGCAGACCTCGCGCATCGTGACCGGCGCCGAGGGCGCGCCCCAGCAGCCGAGCGCATTGGTTGCTACGAGCCAGTGGACGCGCTGCGGCCACGGCAACCGCAAGGTCACGAGGACCACGGCCACGCTGCCCACGATGATGGCGGCGAGACTTGCGGCGATCAGCACCGGCCGAGATCGGTTCGCGCGGTGCTGAGCGAAGCCTGCATCGTTGCGCCCTCGCTCGCTGTCTTCGACATGGACAACCTCCATCGATCGACCGTCACACCTAGCCAACCGATCGCCGCGGTCCGCGCCTAGCCCTGCGACGTGGGTTTGACGGTTCCTTGACACGGCCCGCCGAAAGACTGACGACGTCCTTGCAAACTGCGCCGCGGCGCGACGCGGACGTTCGCAGGCGGCACACCAAGGCGCCATCAAAGCCGCGGTGCCGCGCGCTAGGAAGCCGTCAACCCGCTGTTCGCGGCCGTAGTCGAGGAGTACAAGGCGATCGAGCTTGACGCGTTGCTCGACCTCGTCGACGACGCCGGAGGAGGTCTGCGATGCAGAGTTCGGACTGGGCCCAGATCGCTCTCGTGGTCGTGCTGCTCGCGATCTTGGTCCCACTGCTCGGCTCGTACATGGCCAAGGTGTACGGAGACGGGCCTGCGCCCGGAGACCGGGTGATCCTCCCCCTCGAGCGGCTCGTCTATCGCGTCTGCTGGGTCGATCCGGACCGCGAGCAACGTTGGACGGTCTACGCGTTCTCGGTGCTCGCGTTCAGCATGGTCGGTGCGGTGATCCTGTACACGATGCAGCGGGTCCAGGGGTCTCTGCCCCTGAACCCGACGCACGCCTCCCAGGTCCCCGGCGCGCTGTCGTTCAACACCGCGGTGAGCTTCCTCACCAACACGGACTGGCAGAGCTACGTTCCCGAGTCGACGGTGAGCCATCTCACGCAGATGGCGGGCCTCGCGGTGCAGAACTTCGCGTCGGCCGCCGTCGGCATGGCGGTCGCGGTCGCGCTCATCCGCGGGATCTCACGCCGCTGCCGCGACACGCTGGGGAACTTCTGGGTCGACCTCACCCGGAGCATCACCCGCATCCTGCTGCCTCTGTCGTTCCTGCTCGCGATCTTCTACGTGAGCCAGGGAGTCGTCCAGAACTTCCATGGCTTCGAGGTGCTCCGGACGCTCGAGGGCAGGACCCAGGTGATCCCGGGCGGGCCTGCTGCGAGCCAGGAGGCCATCAAGATGCTCGGCACCAACGGTGGCGGGTTCTGGAACGTCAATGCCGCGCACCCGCTCTCGAACCCGAACGGGATCACGAGCGTCCTCGGGCTCGTCCTCATCTTCCTGATCCCGTTCGCGCTCGTGTACACCTACGGCAAGTTCATCGGATCCATGCGTCAGGCATTCGTGATCGCGACGGTGATGGTGGCACTCGTCGTGATCACGACCGCGGTCGCGGTCGGCTTCGAGGCGAACGGCAACCCCAAGCTGGATCGGCTCAGGGTCGACGAGTCTGCGACGTCCACGCAGTCCGGCGGCAACCTCGAAGGCAAGGAGCTCCGCTTCGGCGCGCCCATCTCGGCCGTGTGGGGCTCCGGGGCCACGCATACGTCGAACGGCTCGGTGGATTCGATGCACGACAGCTTCACACCGCTCGGCGGGATGATGCCCTTGCTCAACATGAAGCTGGGTGAGGTGAGCCCCGGCGGCGTGGGGGTCGGGCTCAACGGGATTCTGATCCTCGTGTTGATGTCGGTCTTCATCGCCGGCCTGATGGTGGGGCGCACGCCCGAGTACCTCGGCAAGAAGATCGTTGCGGCCGACGTGAAGCTGGTCGTGATCTACACCCTCGCGATGCCGGTTGCCGTGCTCGTCGCCGCCGGTATCGCGATCGTCACCCCGACGGTGCTGAACGTGTCGATCTGGAATCCAGGCCCGCACGGGTTCACCGAGGTCCTCTACGCGTTCACGTCGGCGGGGAACAACAACGGCTCGGCGTTCGCCGGGATCACCGCGAACACGCAATGGATGAACACCGCGCTCGGGCTCACGATCCTGGTTGGGCGGTTCTTCCTGATCATCCCGATCCTGGCGATCGCGGGCCGCGCCGCACGCAAGGACCCCGTGGCTCCTTCGGCGGGCACGTTCGCGACCGACACGCCGCTCTTCGGGGTGCTGCTCTTCGGGGTCACGGTCGTCCTGGCCGGCCTGACGTTCTTTCCCTCGCTCGCGCTCGGACCGATCGTCGAGCAGCTCGGCGTGTAGCGACTCCGAGCTGCTCGAGCCTCAGACGCGGCCAGCTCGCCAGTGCCCGGCGCGAGTCGGTTCAGCGTCTGGAGCGTCACTCCGGAGAGGATGCCTCTCCGTCCTTCGCGGTTGAGCCGATCGTGTACTTGACCGGCAGCCATGCCCGGTACCGCCGAACCGCGGCCAGGTCTCTCGTTGCGAGCTCTTCGTCGGGGACGAACGCGAAGACGAGGTTGCCCGCTCGCGACATCACACCGATCTGCTCGAGGCTCGAGCAGATCGCGTCCTCAGCGTCGGCGTCCTGCCGAACGGAATCGCTGGTGAGGCAAAGGATCAGCGCTTCGATGAGCTCGCGCCGCGAGCTCCCCGTCCAATGCCGTGCCCCGGCCATGGTCAGCTCGTCGGCCAGGCGCTCGATCCGTGCCGGGTGTCGAGTGGACCCGAGCGCCGAAATCGCTGCGCTTCGATCGTCCGGGCCGGGAGCGTTCTTGTTGGTATCACTTAGTTGAGCGCCGGTGTGGGTTGTGTGCACCGCGCACCTCCTGTGGTGTGTGCCCTTCACGACAGCACAACCGATTCGGGCGCCCCGCGCCGAGCGCCCGGCTGCAGATTGTCGACTTCTTGACGGCCGGCACCGTCGAATTGACAACCTCGTGGCGCGAGCCGCCGGCAGCCATCGGTCGGAGCGACGGACACCACTCCGAAGTGGTCGGAGGAAGCGCTCCGTGCGGATTCACGCGCTTCCGGGCTGGAGCGACAGGCGCCCGTCAAGCATGAGTCGAACCGCGCTAGAAGGGCATCAAGACCCTGTTCGCGGCTCTGGCCAAGGGATACAACCTCCTACGTGAACGACGACGAGCAGTCCCGGCGCAGCGCACCCTCCGCGCTCTCCCCCCTTGCCTGGCTGGTCGCGCTCGCCGGGCCGGTCGTCGTCTCCGCGGCGCTCATACCGGTGCGCAACGACATCCGGACATCGAACGAATCGCTCGTCCTGGTGCTCGTGGTCGTGCTTGCAGCAGTGCTCGGCGGCCGTCTGGGTGGTGTGATTGCCGCGCTGGTGTCGTTCGCATCGTTCGACTTCTTCTTCACCCGTCCCTACTACTCGTTGACCATCAACAGCCGGGACGACGTCGAGACCGCGGTGCTGCTGCTGGTGGTGGGGCTCATCGTCGGCGAGCTCGTCGTCAGGAACCGTCGCAGCCAGACGCACGCCGCGGAGAGCCGTGCCGAGGTGATCCGCGTGCGCCGTCTGTCCGAGCTCGCCGCCGGTGGAGAGCCCGCGGGCCGGTTGATCGGGATCGTGCAGGGCGAGCTTGTTTCATTGCTCCACGTCCACGAGTGCCGCTTCGAGCCGCTTCCGTTCCGAGAGGACCTTCCGGAGCTCACGCACCAGGGTGTGCGCATCCCGGGGACCGACGCCCGCGAGCCGGTGCCGACGACCGGGCGCGTGTCGCTTCCGATCTTCGGTGGCGGCCGTTCGGTCGGCCGCTTCGTGCTCGATCTCGAGGACGGCGCCACCGGCATCACCCTGCCATCCGAGGACCGCGCGCTCGCGGTCGCACTTGCCGACCAGCTCGGCACAGTGCTCGCCAACGAGATCCAGCACTGACCCCTCTCAGGAGACGAGATGGCTGACATCGTGTTCGTCGTCGTAGTGATCATCGGGTTCTTCGCCCTGTGTGCCGCGTTCGTGGTCGGCTGCGATCGCGTCGTCCGCAGCGGTGACGACGGCTCCCAGCCGGTCTCCACCCCGGAGGTGCTGCCGTGAGCGCGGAGAACCTCGTCGGGCTCATCCTGGCGGTCATCTTGGGCGTGTACCTGGTTGCCGCGCTTCTCGTCCCGGAGAAGTTCTGATGAGCGCGGCCGCATGGGGTCAGCTCCTGGTGCTCGTCGGCGTCCTGGCGATCTCGATCCCGCTGCTCGGCGGGTACATGGCCAAGGTGTATGGCAACGAGAAGGCGCCTGGCGACCGGGTGTTCCTGCCGATCGAGCGGCTGATCTATCGGGTCTGCCGGGTCGACCCGGACCGGGAGCAGCGTTGGACCGTCTACGCGTTCTCAGTCATCGCGTTCAGCGTTGTCGGGGTGCTCATCCTGTATGTGATGCAGCGGGTGCAGACGTCGCTGCCGTTCAACCCGACCCATGCCCCGCAAGTCGGTCAGGCGCTCTCCTTCAACACCGCTGTGAGCTTCGTCACCAACACGAACTGGCAGAGCTACGTCCCCGAGTCGACGCTTAGCAACTTCAGCCAGATGGTGGGGCTCACCGTCCAGAACTTCGTCTCCGCGGCCGCCGGCATGGCGGTCATGGCAGCGTTGATCCGTGGTCTCGCCCGGCGCCGCGCCGACACGATCGGGAATTTCTGGGTCGACCTCACGCGGACGACGTTGCGCATCCTGCTCCCGATCGCGTTCGTGGGCGCGCTCGTCTACGTCGGGACCGGCGTCGTGCAGAACCTCCACGGCTTCGAGGTGGTCAAGACGATCGAAGGCAACACCCAGGTGATCCCGGGTGGCCCGGCGGCCAGCCAGGAGGCCATGAAGATGCTGGGGACCAACGGCGGCGGGTTCTTCAACGTGAACTCAGCCCACCCGTTGTCGAACCCGAACGGACTCTCAGACCTCTTTGGGCTCTTCTTCATCCTCCTTATTCCGGTCGCGCTGACCTACACGTACGGCAAGATGGTCGGCGAGCAACGGCAGGGCTGGGTGCTCCTCGCGGTCATGGTCGTGATCTGGGCTCTGGTCGTCGGTCTCACGACGATGTTCGAGCTCAATGGCAACCCGAAGCTCGACGCGCTCAAGGTCAACCAGGCGACCAGCTCGACGATGCCCGGCGGCAACCTCGAGGGGAAAGAGGTGAGGTTCGGCACTCCGGCCTCGGCCGAATGGTGTTCGTCGACCACCGGGACCTCGAACGGCTCGGTCAACTCGATGCACGACAGCTACACCCCGCTCGGCGGGATGATGTGCCTCATCCACATGAAGCTCGGCGAGATCAGCCCTGGCGGCGTGGGCGTCGGTTTGAACGGCATGCTCGTCCTCGCGCTGCTTGCCGTCTTCATCGCCGGCTTGATGGTGGGACGAACGCCGGAGTATCTCGGCAAGAAGATCCAGGCGAGCGAGGTCAAGCTCGTCGTGCTCTACATACTCGCGATGCCCGTCGCGGTGCTCGTTGGCGCCGGCATCGCGATCGTGACCCCGACGGTGCTCAATGTCTCCATCTTCAATCCCGGGCCACATGGGTTCACCGAGGTGCTCTACGCGTTCACCTCTGCCGGGAACAACAACGGCTCGGCGTTCGCCGGGCTCACGGCCAACACGCAGTGGATGAACACTGGGCTCGGCATCGCGATGCTCATCGGCCGGTACTTCCTGATCATCCCGACGCTCGCACTCGCGGGGTCGCTCGCCCACAAGGACAAGGTTCCGGCGTCGGCCGGGACATTCCCGACCGACACCCCGCTCTTCGCCGGTCTGCTCTTCGGCGTGATCGTGGTCGTTGCCGGCCTCACGTTCTTCCCTGCGCTCGCGCTCGGACCCATCGTCGAGCAACTCGGCATCTAGGAGGTTTCTGACCATGACGATGACTCCGACCCTTCCGCCGGGCGAGACCAAGGCTGAGCGTGTGCGCGCCTCCACATCGATGCTCGACCCCGCGATCATGCGCCGAGCGGTCGGCGACAGCTTCATCAAGTTGAACCCGCGCCACATGATGCGAAACCCTGTGATGTTCGTCGTTGAGGTCGGCAGCGTGCTCACGACGGTCCTCTTCTTCACGAACCTCGACTCCGCGAGCGCGAACGAGAATGTGTTCGCGGCGCTCGTCGCACTGTTCCTCTGGTTCACCGTGCTGTTCGCGAACTTCGCCGAAGCCGTCGCTGAGGGCCGCGGAAAGGCCCAGGCCGACACGCTACGCCGGACGCGCTCAGAGACGCTGGCCAACCGCCGCCGGGCCGACGGATCGCTCGAAGAAGTGCCCGGGACCGAGCTTGACCTCGGCGACGAGGTGGTCGTGGTCGCGGGGGAGGTCATCCCGAGCGACGGCGACGTGGTCGAAGGCATCGCCAGCATCGACGAGTCGGCGATCACCGGCGAGTCTGCCCCGGTCATCCGCGAGGCGGGTGGCGACCGCTCCGCGGTCACCGGAGGGACGCGGGTCCTCTCCGACCGGATCGTCGTCCGCATCACCGCGTGGCCGGGTGAGACCTTCATCGACCGGATGATCGCTCTGGTCGAAGGCTCCGAGCGCCAGAAGACGCCGAACGAGATCGCCCTGAACATCCTCCTCGCGGGGCTCACGATCATCTTCCTGCTCGCCACGGTCAGCTTGCAGCCGTTCTCAATCTACGCGAACGCGGAGCAGCCAGTCGTCGTTCTGGTGGCGCTCTTGGTCTGCCTGATCCCCACGACGATCGGCGGCCTGCTCTCGGCGATCGGCATCGCCGGCATGGACCGGCTGGTGCGCCGCAATGTCCTCGCGATGAGCGGCAGGGCCGTGGAGGCCGCGGGGGACGTCAACACGCTCTTGCTCGACAAGACCGGCACGATCACCTACGGCGCCCGTCAGGCGGCTGAGCTCCGGCCGGCACCGGGGGTGGACGAGCGCGAGCTCGCCGACGCAGCGTTGCTCTCGAGCCTCGCCGATGAGACCCCCGAGGGACGCTCGATACTCGAGCTCACCGAACAGCACTACGGAATCCCGCCGCGAGACGTGCCCGGGGCCGATCTCGTCGCGTTCACCGCGCAGACCCGTATGAGTGGCCTCGACTACGAGGGCACGAGCATCCGCAAGGGTGCGGCCGACTCGGTGCGACGGTGGGTCGAGGACAACGGCGGCACGGTGCCGATCGAGCTGATGGACATGGTGGATGAGATCGCCGGCTTGGGGGGGACGCCGCTTGTCGTGGCGAGCAAGAACGACGCGGGGGCGAAGGCGCTCGGCGTGATCTACCTGAAGGACACGGTCAAGCCGGGCATGAAGGAGCGCTTCGACGAGCTCCGCAAGATGGGGATCCGCACGGTGATGGTCACGGGCGACAACCCGATCACCGCCCGGGTCATCGCGGCGGAGGCCGGCGTCGACGACTTCATCGCCGAAGCAACACCCGAAGACAAGATGGCTTACATCAAGAAGGAGCAGGCCGGCAGCAGGCTGGTCGCGATGACCGGGGACGGTACCAACGACGCTCCGGCGCTGGCCCAGGCCGACGTCGGTGTGGCCATGAACACGGGTACGCAAGCCGCGAAGGAAGCCGGGAACATGGTCGACCTGGACTCCGACCCGACGAAGCTCATCGACATCGTCGAGATCGGCAAGCAGCTGCTCATCACGCGAGGCTCTCTCACCACGTTCTCGATCGCGAACGACGTGGCGAAGTACTTCGCGATCGTTCCCGCGATGTTCCTTTCTGTCTTCCCGCAGCTCGACCGGATCAACATCATGGACCTGAGCACGCCACGCTCGGCGATCCTCTCGGCGGTGATCTTCAACGCGCTGATCATCGTGCTGCTGATCCCGCTCGCGCTGCGCGGCGTGAAGTTCGTGCCGTCCGGGGCCGCGCAGTTGCTCCGCCGGAATCTCCTCATCTACGGGCTCGGCGGGATCGTCGCCCCGTTCATCGGCATCAAGCTCATCGACCTGCTCGTCACCGCCCTGGGGGTGAAGTGATGCGACGCCAGCTCTTTCCCGCGATCATGATGATGGTCGTCTTCACGGTCCTGCTCGGAGTCGCGTACCCGCTGGTCGTCACCGGTGTCGCGCAGGCGGGCTTCTCGGAGAAGGCGAACGGCTCGCAGCTCAAGGTGAACGGGAAGGTGGTCGGCTCGAAGCTGCTCGGCCAGACCTTCACAAAGGCGAAGTACTTCCACGGGCGCCCGAGTGCCGCGGGCCCGGCCGCGACTGGATCCGATGCCACGGACCCGAACAACCCGAAGAAGTCGGTGCCGAACGACCCGAAGGACCTGACCCAGGACATCAGCTCCGGCTCGAACCTGGGCCCGACGAACCCGGACCTCATCGCCGCGGTGAAGGAGCGGGCGATCGACTATCGCAACGAGAACGGGCTGGCGAAGGACGCCCTGGTGCCGGTCGACGCCGTCACCGCGTCCGCCTCCGGGCTGGACCCGCACATCTCGATCGCAAACGCGCGCATCCAGGCGCATCGCGTAGCCCGGGTGCGGCGGCTCCCGCTCGCGCAGGTCGACAAGCTCATCGACGAGAACACCGACAACCGTTCCCTCGGTTTCCTGGGCGAGAAGGGCGTCAACGTGCTCGAGCTGAACGTGGCGCTGGACAAGCTGCAGTGACCGTAGGCTGACCCGATGGCACGCGGGAAGCTCCGCATCTACCTTGGGGCGGCTCCCGGCGTCGGGAAGACCTTCGCGATGCTCAACGAAGGCCGGCGTCGCCATTCCCGCGGCACCGACGTCGTCGTCGGATTCGTCGAGACCCACAGCCGGGTCAACACCGCCGAGCAGCTTGGTGACCTCGAGGTCATTCCTCGGCGCCGGATCGAGTATCGCGGCACCTCCTTCGAGGAGATGGACATCGACGCGCTCCTCGCTCGGAAGCCGAAGGTCGCCCTGGTCGACGAGCTGGCGCATACCAACGTGCCGGGCTCCCGCAACGAGAAGCGCTGGCAGGACGTCGAAGAGCTCCTGGCGTCGGGCATCGACGTGATCTCGACGGTCAACATCCAGCACCTCGAGTCGATGAACGACGTGGTCGAGGAGATCACCGGCATCGAGCAGCGCGAGACGATCCCGGACGCGGTGGTGCGTGCCGCCGATCAGGTCGAGCTCATCGACCAGACCCCGGAGGCGCTCCGTCGGCGGATGGCCCACGGCAACATCTACGCCCCGGAGAAGATCGACGCGGCCCTCGCGAACTACTTCCGTGAGGGCAACCTCGGCGCGCTGCGGGAGCTGGCGTTGATGTGGGTTGCGGACAAGGTGGACGAGGCCCTCGAGGAGTACCGCGAGCTCCACGGCATCTCCGGCACCTGGGAGACCCGGGAGCGGGTGGTGGTCGCCGTCACGGGCGCGCCCGGCGGAGAAGACGTCCTGCGGCGCGCCGCCCGCATGGCGATGCGCACGCGCGGTGAGCTGCTCGGGGTGCACGTGCGGCCGGCGGACGGTCTTGCGGGACCGTCCACCGAGCGCCTCGCCGAGCTCCGTCGGCTGCTCACCGAGCTCGGGGGCGAATACCGCGAGATCAGCGGCGGTGACGTCGGCGACGCGCTCGTGAGCTTCGCCCGCGCCGAGAACGCGAGCCAGCTCGTGATGGGCGCCAGTCGCCGCTCGCGTTGGAGCGAGTTCGTGCGCGGGTCGGTGATCAACGGGGTGCTGCGCGCGCGTCGGGACCGATCGACGTGCACGTGATCTCGACCGAGCTGGAAGACGCGCCGTCGGCGCCGAGCGTGCGGCGGCCGGTCCGGCGCACGTACCTCCCGCGACGCCGGCAGCAGGTCGGGTGGTCGCTGGCCATCCTCGCCCCGCCCCTGCTCGCGGTGCTGCTCTCGGACGGAAATGCCGGGTTCGGTCTCTCGAGCGTGCTGCTGCTGTTCCTGCTGCTCGTCGTGGTGGTGGCTGCAGTGGGCGGCCTGCTTCCGGCGATCCTGGCCGCGCTCAGTGGATCGCTGCTCGCAAACTTCTACTTCACGCCTCCGCTCCACACCTTCACGATCGCCGAGGGCGAGAACCTGCTCGCGCTGTTCGTGTTCCTCATCGTCGCGGGGGTCGTCAGCTGGCTCGTGAGCGTTGCCAGCCGGCGGACGGCCGACGCGGCCAGGGCCCGGGCCGAGGCCGAGACCTTGGCGGCGCTCGGGGGAACGCTGGTGACTGCAGAGGACCCGCTCCCGCAGCTGGTCGCGCAGCTACGGGCCGCGTTTGCGGCCGAATCGATCGCGGTGCTGCGTGAACTGGACGAGGGCGAATGGGAAGTCGAGGCCGCGGCCGGTGAGCCGGTGCCGAGCCGCCCGGATGACGCGTCGTTCTCGGTCGCGATCGGGCCGCTCGAGCAGCTCGTCGTGGTGGGTACCGCGCTCTCGGACGAAGACGTGGAGGTGCTCCGCGCGTTCGCGGCACAGGTGCAGGTGGCGGTCGAACGACGACGGCTCCGCGCCGACGTCGAAGCTGCGACGGTGCTCGCCGAAGGCAACGAGCTGCGCACCGCGCTGCTCGCCGCGGTCTCGCACGACCTCCGCACCCCGCTCGCCTCCATCAAGGCCTCGGTCACGAGCCTGCTCCAGCGCGACGTCGACTGGACTCCTCATGCAACCTACGAGTTCCTCGAGACGATCGACGAGGAGACCGACCGGCTGAACTCGCTCGTCGGCAACCTCCTCGACATGAGCCGGCTCCAGACGGGTGCGATGCGCCTGGTGATGCGCGACGTCGGGCTGGAGGAGATCGTGCCGCGCGCGCTCGACGGCCTGCCCGATCGTCCCGTACGGGTCGTGCTCGACCTCCCCGAGACGCTCCCGCGGGTCAATGCCGATGCCCCGCTGCTCGAACGCGCGGGTCGCGAACATCGTGGACAACGCGCGCGCGTGGTCTCCCGCGGGTCAGTGCGTTCGGGTCGAAGCGGGGGCAGTGGGTGAGCATGTGCACCTGCGCGGTCATCGACCACGGCCCGGGGATCCCGGTGGACCAACGGGAGCAGATCTTCCTGCCGTTCCAGCGCCTCGGCGACAACCCGAGCAACGGCACCGGGGTCGGGCTCGGGCTCGCGGTCGCGCGTGGGCTTCGTCGACGCGATGGGCGGACAGCTCGTGGTCGAAGACACTCCGGGCGGGGGGGTGACGATGGTGTTGAGCCTGCCGGCGGCCACATGAGCCGGGTCCTCGTCGTCGACGACGAGCCGCAGATCCGCCGCGCGCTCGGCATCAACCTGCGCGCCCGCGGTTACGAGGTCGATCTCGCGGAGACCGGTGAGGAGGGCCTGGAGCTCGCGGCCCGTCATCACCCCGACGTGGTCGTGCTGGACCTCGGACTGCCCGGGATCGACGGGGTGGAGGTGATCGAGGGCCTGCGGGGTGGAGCCAGGTGCCGGTCATCGTGCTGTCCGTGCGCGAGGCGGAAGCCGACAAGGTTGCCGCGCTCGACGCCGGCGCCGACGACTTCGTGACCAAGCCGTTCGGCATGGACGAGCTGCTGGCCCGGTTGCGCGCCGCGCTCCGGCGGGCCGCGCCGTCCGAGGAGGAGGCCGTCGTCATCACCGAGGACTTCTCGATCGACCTGGCGGCCAAGCGGGTTCTCGACGCGGCCGGCGACGAGATCCGGCTGACCCCGACGGAGTGGCACATCGTCGAGGTCCTCGTGCGCAACTCGGGGAAGCTCGTCGCCCAGAAGCAGCTGCTCCAGGAGGTCTGGGGCCCGGAGTACGAGACCGAGACGAACTACCTGCGTGTGTTCATGGCCCAGGTGCGGCGCAAGCTCGAGCCCGAGCCGGGACGACCGAAGTACTTCTTCACCGAACCGGGGATGGGCTACCGGTTCGAGCCGGTGAGCTGAGCGCTACTCGTCGACGACGTTGTGGAGATCCGTCGCGAGCTCGCCGGCCTCGGCGTCGTCGAGCGGGTGCTCGTCGGTCTGGCCCCTCTTGTGCTTGCGGTACTCGAGGAGCGGCGGGATCAGCGAGATCAGGATGATCAGCCCGATGATCGGCAGGAGGTACTTGTCGACGTTCGGGATCGTCTTGCCGAGGCCGAACCCGGCGAGGGTCACGCCGGCGGCCCAGAGCGCCGCGCCCAGGACGTTGTACGCGAAGAACGTCCCCGGGTTCATCTCCCCGATCCCGGCCATCATGGGCACGAGCGTCCGCACGAACGGAACGAAACGGGCCAGGACGATGGTCTTGGGCCCGTGCTTGTCGAAGAATTCGCGTGCGCGGTCGACGTACTCGCGTTTGAAGATCCGGGAGTCCGGTCGCTTGAACAACGACGGTCCGTACCGCTTGCCGAGGAAGTAGCCCAGCTGCGACCCGGCCACGGCGGCCAGGAACGCGCCGCCGGCGACCAGGTAGATGTTGAGCCCGAACTTGTGCTCCGACGCCAGCAGGCCCGCGGTGAACAGCAGGGAGTCGCCGGGGAAGACGAGTCCGAGGAGGAGGCCGGACTCGGCGAAGATGATGAAGATCAGCCCGATCGTGCCGAACGTTTCGATCAACGATTTCGGGTCGAAGAGGTCCATGAGCGCCTCAGGTTAGACGGGCTGGGGACGTTGTCAGGGGCCGGTCCGTTTGACACGGCCGGAACCTACGTGGCACTACGGAAAAGCGGTGTGGCGCTACGGTCGCTCCGTCATCGAGCCGAAATCGAGTCCTGTGCCCAAGCCTCTCGTCATCGTCGAGTCCAAGACCAAGGCCGACACGATCGGCAAGTTCCTGGGCCGCGACTACACCGTCATGGCCAGCGTCGGCCACGTCCGCGACCTGCCCCGCAAGGGGCTCGCGATCGACGTCCAGAACCACTTCCAGCCGGAGTACGTGATCTCTCCGGAGAAGACGAAGGTGGTCGGCAACCTGCGTCGCGCGCTCAAGGATGCCGACGAGCTGTATCTCGCCACCGACGAGGATCGTGAGGGCGAGGCGATCGCGTGGCACCTCCTGGAGGTGCTCAAGCCGAAGGCCGGCTTCCCGGTCAAGCGCATGGTGTTCCACGAGATCACCGAGCAGGCGATCGAAGAAGCCATCGCCCATCCCCGCGAGCTCGACATGAAGCTCGTCGAGGCCCAGGAGGGCCGGCGGGTGCTCGACCGCCTCGTGGGCTACGAGGTGTCGCCGGTGCTCTGGCGCCGGGTGGGTGGCGCGCGGTCCGCGGGCCGGGTGCAGAGCGTCGCGACGCGCCTCGTGGTGGAGCGTGAGCGCGAGCGCATGGCGTTTCGCGCCGCGGAGTACTGGGATCTCGACGGTCGGTTCTCGGCGCGCGGCACCACGTTCGGGGCGCGGCTCGTCGAGCTCGACAGCAAGCGTGTCGCGACCAGCCGTGACTTCGACCCCGCAACGGGCGCGCTCGCCGAGGGTTCCGGCGCCGTGCACCTGCGCGAGGCGGACGCCGGCGCGCTGGCCACCCGGCTGCGCGACGTCGCCTACACGGTGGCGTCGGCCGAGTCGAAGCCGTTCACCGAGCGGCCGAAGGCGCCCTTCAAGACCACGACGATGCAGCAGGAGGCGGGCAACAAGCTCCGCTTCAGCGCGAGTCGCACGATGTCGGTCGCGCAGGGCCTCTATGAGCGCGGGTACATCACCTACATGCGTACCGACTCGGTGAAGCTGTCGGAGCAGGCCGTCGACGCGGCCCGGGCCCAGATCGTCGAGCGCTTCGGTCAGGCCTACCTGCCGCCTGCGCCCCGCACGTACGCCAACAAGGTGAAGAACGCGCAGGAGGCGCACGAGGCGATCCGTCCGTCGGGTGCGCGCTTCCGCACCCCCGAGGCCGTGCGGGGCGAGCTCAGCCGGGACGAGCAGGCGCTGTACGAGATGATCTGGATGCGCACCGTCGCGAGCCAGATGCCCGACGCCCGGGGCCGCAGCCTCACGCTGCGCCTCGCCGGCACGTCGAGCGCGGGCGAGCACGCCATCTTCCGCGCGTCGGGTCGCACCTTCGAGTTCCTCGGCTTCCGCATGGCGTACGTGGACGTGAGCGAAGACCGCGACACCGACGACGGAGAGGCGAGCCTCCCTGCAGTCGGCGAGGGCGAAGGCGTCGCGTGCGAGGGGATGGAGGCCGGTGGCCACTCCACCCAGCCGCCCGCCCGCTACACCGAGGCCAGCCTGATCAAGGAGCTCGAAGACCGCGCGATCGGTCGCCCGTCGACGTACGCGTCGATCATCAACACGATCACGAACGAACGCGGCTACGTGTGGAAGAAGGGCAATGCGCTCGTCCCGTCATGGACGGCGTTCGCGAAGACGCAGCTGCTCGAGCGCTACTTCGCCCACCTCGTGGACTACGACTTCACCGCGACGATGGAAGAGGCGCTCGACGAGGTCGCGGCGGGGCGCGGCGAGTCCGAGAAGTGGCTGCACACCTTCTACTTCGGCAACGGCACCGCGGGGTTGGCGGAGCTCGTCTCCGAGGAGAACCTCGCGAAGATCAACATGAGCGAGGTCAACGCGGTGCACATCGACGGCGGTGGCGACACCGGCCGGCCGGAGATCGTCGTGCACGTGTGGAACACCGGTGAGTCGCTGCACCGCGGGGACGAGAAGTGCCCGCTGCCCGCGGACATGGCGCCGGACGAGCTCACGGTGGAACGGGCCGAGGAGCTGCTGGCGCGGGGCGCGGCCGGTCCCCGCGAGCTCGGCGTCGACCCGGCGACGGGCGAGAAGGTGCTCTCGCTCAACGGTCGCTTCGGTCCCTTCGTGCAGCTCGGCGAGCTCGAGGAGGGCTCGAAGGCGAAGCCACCGCGCGCGTCGCTCTTCAAGTCGATGGACCCCGACACGATCGACATGGAGACCGCGCTCAAGCTGCTCTCGCTGCCCCGCGTGGTCGGCCGGGACGCCGAGGGCACCGAGATCACCGCGCAGAACGGTCGGTACGGGCCGTACCTGCGCAAGGGAACCGACAGCCGCAGCCTCGAGTCCGAGGACCAGATCTTCGACATCACGCTCGAGGGCGCGGAGGCGATCTTCGCCCAGCCCAAGCAGCGCCGGGGCCAGGCCAAGCCCCCGATCGCCGAGCTCGGCCCGAGCCCGGACACCGAGAAGCCGGTGCGCGTGCTCGACGGGCGCTTCGGCCCGTACGTCACCGACGGCACCACGAACGCGACGATCCCCCGGGGCCTCGACCCGGGGGCCGTGACGCTCGACGAGGCCGTCGAGCTGCTGCGCGAGCGGGCCGCCAAGGGTCCGGCCAAGAAGAAGGCGAAGAAGACCGCCAAGAAGAAGTCAGTGAAGAAGAAGGCCACCAAGAAGAAGCCGGCCACGAAGGCCACGAAGGCCGCGGCGAAGCAGGCGGCGAAGCGTCCCGAGGCGCGGGTCGCGCCCGCCGCGGCGCCCGTGGACACCGAGCCTGCGACCCCGTGACCCACGCTCAGGCGCCCCTAGTCTGAGAGGCGCGTGAGCCCGGAGTCCGCTCCATTCATTCCGCCCTCGTCCGAGGAGCACTCGATACCGCCGGCTCCGTGGCGGCTCTTCGGGACGCGCCCGTTCTTCAAGCTGTGGCTGGCGCAGGTCTTCTCGAGCCTCGGCGACTGGGTGGGCTTCTTCGCCATCCTCCAGCTGACCGCCCGCGTCTCGAACGACTCCGCGGCGGCGTTCAGCCTCGTCATCGCGGTCCGCATGGTTCCCGGGTTCTTCCTGGCCACACTCGGCGGCGTCATCGTCGACCGCTTCGACCGGCGCAAGGTGATGGTCTGCTGCGACCTCGGGCGGGCCGCGCTCATCTGCACGCTCCCCTTCGTCAACACCCTCTGGCTGTTGGTCGTCGTCTCCTTCTTCGTCGAGATCCTCACGTTGCTGTGGGGGCCGGCAAAGGACGCGTCGGTCCCGCACTTCGTGCCCGAGGAGAACCTCGGCACCGCGAACTCGCTGTCGCTGGTCGCCTCCTACGGCACCTTCCCGCTCGCGGGTGGGATCACGGCTGCGCTCACGGTTGTGGCGGGATGGCTCGGGGGGTTCCACGCGCTGCACTCGCTGCAGAGCAACTCCGCGGTCCCCGCACTCTGGTTCGACGCGATCACCTACGTCGTGTCCGCGATCATCGTCTTCGGGCTCCCGATCCACGCCGGCCGAGGCGCGCGTCCGACAAGAAGTTCGAGTGGACCTCGACCTTCTCCGACATCAAGGACGGGCTCTCCTTCATCCGGACGGACCGGTTCGCGCGGGCGGTCATCGTCGGCCTCGGGGGTGGTGTGATCGGCGCCGGCGCGATGGTGCCACTGAGCACCGTCTTCGCGACCGAGGTGCTCGGGAGCAAGTCGGAGTTCGGGGTGCTCCTCCTGGCCCTCGGCACCGGCGGCGCGATCGGGGTGTTCGGCCTCCTCGCGTTCCAAAAGCGGTTGCCGCGCGACACGGTCTTCGAGTGGTCGATCATCGGCGCGGGCATCGCGCTGGCGCTCGCCGCCGCGTCCAATTCCGGCGGCCTGGCGGCGGTGATGATCGCGGGTGTCGGCGCGTGCGCGGGCGCGGCGTACATCACCGGGTTCACCGTGCTCCAGGAGACAGTCACCGACGAGCTGCGCGGTCGTACGTTCGCGACCCTGTACGCGGTGGTTCGGCTGTGCCTGCTGCTCTCCTTGACGGTCTCGCCGTTGTTCGCCGATCTCTACGAGTGGCTGTTCAGCCTCGCGGCCGGTGCGCCGCGCATCACGCTCGGCGGGTTCAGCTACGGCTTCCCCGGGGTCCGGCTCGCGCTCTGGGGCGGCGCGGTGCTGACCATCTTCTCGGGCCTCTACGCACGCCACGAGCTGCGCGCGATGCCGCGCCCTGGCGGGTGTCCCTCGTCACCCCGCGAACGGTCACCCGTCGCCGCACCTGAAGCCCCAGCCGCCGCCCCCCGACCCGCCGCCCGATGCCGAGGTCCCACCGGCGGCCGAGGCGGGTGGATGAGCGGACGGTTCATCGTCCTGGAGGGTGGTGACGGCAGCGGGAAGAGCACGCAGGTCCCGCGCCTCGCCGAATGGCTCCGCGGTCGCGGCCTGGACGTCGTCGTCACCCGCGAGCCGGGTGGGACGCCGCTCGGCCAGGCGTTGCGCGCGCTCGTGCTGGACGGCGAGGAATCGATCGATCCGACCGCCGAGGCGCTGCTCATGGCCGCGGACCGGGCCCAGCACGTGGCCGAGGTGATCCGTCCCGCCCTGGCGACGGGCGCGTGGGTCCTCACCGACCGTCACGTCCCGTCGTCGCTCGTGTACCAGGGGGTCGTGCGCGGCCTCGGCGCGGCGGCCATCGAATCCGTGAACGCCTGGGCCACCGGTGGGCTCGCGCCGGACCTGGTCGTGGTGCTCGACGTCAGCGAAGCCGTCGCCGCGGAACGCCGGCCGGGAGACCCCGACCGCCTCGAGCGCGAGGGCGACCGCTTCCACGCAGAGGTGCGGGTCGCGTACCGGGAGCTCGCGGCCGATCGGGGCTGGAGCCTGATCGACGGATCCGGCTCGCCCGACGAGGTCGCGGCCCGGATCGCGGCTGAGGTGAGCACGCGCCTCTCCCCGTAGGCTGATCTTCCATGTGGGAGCAGGTGATCGGTCAGGACCGCGCCGTGGCGATGTTGCAGCGCGCGGCCGAGCGCCCGGTCCACGCCTACCTGCTCGTCGGGCCCCGGGGCTCCGGCATCGAGATCGCGGCCCGGTGCTTCGCGGCGCTGCTGATCGGCGCGGACGGCGACGAGCGCGTGCTGCGGGGCCGGCATCCCGATGTCGTCGAGTTCCGGCCGATCGCGACGACGTACTCGGTCGAGCGCGACGTGCGCGATGCGATCCTGCCTGCGGTGCACGCGAGTCCCGTGGAGACCGAACGCAAGTGCGTGGTCCTGCTCGAGGCCGACCGGCTCAACCCGGAGTCGTCGAACACGTTGCTGAAGAGCATCGAGGAGCCACCGCCGCGCACCATCATCATCCTCGTCGCCGAGTCCGCGGCCGAGCTGCTCCCCACGATCCGGTCGCGCTGCCAGCAGGTGGACTTCGGTGCGCTCGGGACGGACGTGCTGCTCGCGGAGCTCGAACGGCGCGGCGTGCCCGAGGCCCGGGCGCGCCTGGCTGCCGCGCTCGCGGGTGGCCGACTCGACCGCGCGGTCGCGTTGACCGGCCCCCTGGCCGGGCTGCGTGACGCGTTCGTCGACGTTCCCGCGCGCGTGGACGGCACCGGCGCACGGGCGCTCGAGCTGGCCGAGGGGTTGAGCGAGGTCGTCACGGACACGCTCGCGGAGCTCGAGGCGGGTCAGGAGGCCGAGCTCGAAGACCTGGAAGCCGAGATCGAGCGCCGGCAGTACGCGCCGCGCACCGCGAGCGCCATGCGCAAGCGCGTGACCGACCGGCAGCGTCGCGAGGGCCGCCGCGCCCGGATCGACGCGCTGCTCGAGGGGATCACGGCCATCGAGTCGGTGTACCGCGACGCGCTCGCCGACGGCGTCCCCGAGCTCAACGTGGATCGCGAGCGGCTCTCCGTGCCTCCTGCCGGAGCAGCCCGCGCGCTCGATGCCTGCCGCGAGGCGCGGGACGCCTTCGAGTTCAATCCCAGCGAGGGCCTGCTGCTCGAGCGGCTCCTGCTGCACCTTCCCGCCGGTGGCGGAAGCGGGCCTCGCTAAACTCCGCCATCCCGCCGGGATAGCTCAGTCGGTAGAGCAGCTCACTCGTAATGAGCAGGTCAGGAGTTCGAATCTCCTTCCCGGCTCCACGGCAGGGAACGGGCGGACGCAGCACGGGCCGGGGCGCCGATGGCACCCCGGCCCGAGCCCGCTCTCGACTGGGCGCCCGTGCACAGCGGAGCGCGGCACGAGGACGGTGACGGCTGTTCACGATGCCTGAGGCCGCAGAGAGGGTGCGCTCTATGGTCTCGTTCGTGGAGCCCACGACGATGCGCCGACTGGTCGCCGTCGCGGTTCCGCTGGTCGCGGTCGCGGTGCTCACCGCGGTGCTCCTGGCCGCCGATGCCGACCTCGCCGTCGTGGAGCTCTGCTTCGTTCCCGTCGTCGTTGGGTGCGCGCTGCTCGGCGCGGTCGCCGGCGGGGTCAGCGTGCTCGCTGCCTTTCTCGCCACGAATTACTTCTTCACGTCACCCCGGGATTCGATCTCCATCTCCAAGACCCAGGACCTCGTGGCGCTCGTGGCGTTCGGTGTCGCGGCCGCGGTCGTCGGCGCGACGGTCGCGCGCGCGTGAACCTGCTCCGCCGCCGCGCGGTCTCTGCGAGTCGCGAATCGCGGACGCGCCTCGAGCTCACCAACCGGCTCGCCGCGGGCGAGGATCCGTGGCGGGTCGTGGTCTCGGCCAGCGACAGCATCGAAGACCTGTTCGGATTCGACGAGTGCCGGGCGTACCTTGACGCCGACAGCCGGCTCGTGGTGTTCACGACTCCGAGCGCGGACTTGCTGAGCGCGGAGGACCGGTCCCTGTTCGACGCGTTCGTCGATGGCCTCGCCGCATCGGTGGACCGGGTCCGGTTGGCCCAGGAAGCCCGTACCGCGCGGGACGCGGCCGAGGTGGAGCACGCCCGCGCCGGCTTCCTCTCGGCGATGACGCACAACCTCCGCACTCCATTGGCGTCCATCGGCGCCGCGGCGTCCGTGCTGCTCGATCCGGATGCCGGGCTCGGCCGTCCGCAGGAGGTGGAGCTGCTCGAGACGGTGCGGGGCGAGGCCGACCGGCTGGATCGGCTGGTCACGAAGGTCCTGCTGCTCGGCCGCATCCAGGCCGGGACGGTGAGCCCGAAGCCCGAGCCGGTCGAGGTCGAGGAGCTCGTCCAGGCCGCGGCACGCCGCATGCGCCTGCTCGGCCTCGGTCGGGTCCAGCTGACGGCCAACGACGACGACCTGCCCTCGGTGCTGGTGGACCAGGCGCTCATCGAAGTCGCGTTGGTCAACGTGCTCGAGAACGCGCTCCGCTACTCCGACCCCGGATCCATGGTGGAGATCGACCTCGCCCGTGAGCCGGAGCACGTGCGCGTGATGGTCGCCGATCACGGGCCGGGCGTCCCGGCGCGCGATCGTGAGCGGGTGTTCAAGCGATTCGAACGGGGCGCGGACGTCGACGACGCGGTCGGCGCCGGGATCGGGCTTGCGATCACGCGGGAGTTCGTCCAGGCTCACGGAGGCCTTTGCTGGCTGCAGGAGACTCCGGGCGGAGGTGCAACGGTCGTGATGACGCTTCCACTCGCGGTGGCGCCGGCATGAGCACGGTGCTGGTCGTCGAGGACGACGACGCGCTGCGGGGGGCGCTGCGGGCGAGCCTGCACGCCCGTCGGCTCCAGGTGCTCGAAGCGGGGAGTGGCGAGGCTGCGCTCCAGATCGCCGCGCAGGAGGACCCGGACCTGGTGCTCCTGGATCTCGGACTTCCGGGCATCGACGGCACGCAGGTCCTGCGCACGCTCCGCGAGTGGGGCGACACGCCCGTCGTGGTCCTGACCGTGCGGGACACCCAGGCGGAGAAGGTCATGGCCCTGGACGCGGGCGCGAGCGACTACGTCACGAAGCCGTTCAACACCGAGGAGCTGCTCGCGCGGGTGCGCGCGACCTTGCGCACCCATGAGACCCGCGTGCTCGAACCGCGTGTGCTCCGGTTCGACGATCTCGAGATCGACCTCGACCGGCGCCGGGTCACGCTCGACGGCGAGCCCGTGCGCCTGACCCCCATGGAGCTCGCCCTCCTCGAGCTGTTCGTCACCAGCAACGGCCGGCTCCTGACCCACGAGCACCTTCGCTCCCGCCTGCGCGGTCCGGATGACGATCGGCAGGTGTCCCTGCGGGTGCACGTCCGTCACCTCCGCCAGAAGCTCGGCGACGCGAGTGCCTACCCCCGGCTCATCGGGACCGAGCCCGGTCTCGGGTACCGCTGGCTGCTCGTCGACGCCGAGGACCCTCGGGACTGATCGCGACCGTTCCCGGACGCGCAGCGGCCGGTGGGAGACCCACCGGCCGTACGCCCGTGTGCAGCGGAAAGGACGTGCTCCGGCACGACGCCGAAGACTGTGGCCGGGCGGTGTTACGCGTTCCGGCCGAGACCGTAAACAGGACGAGACCGGTATCTGACGGCTCTCTGAGCATCCGCCCCCCGGTTGACCGGGCGGCCGCGGCGGGTTGCCCGTCAGTCGTCGTCGACGATCGTGGCCGTGACGCGGGTCTTCGCCATTGGGATCGAGGCGTTCGTGACCCCGAAGAAGCGGACGGTGAAGGTCTCGTCCGGTTCCCGCCGCCGATCGCCCTTCACCCAGACCGTCGCGACCTTGCCCGTCGCCCCTCCCGGCACGAAGGTGAGGATGCCGGTCTTCGTGAGGTAGTCGGTCCCCGGCTGGGCCGAGCCCCGCGACGTCGTGTAGCTGACCGACACCGTCTTGCCCGATGGCGCCGAGAGCCGGACCGGGATCGTCAGTGCGTGGCCTCCGTCGTTCCCCTCCGTGGTCGTGGCCGACGCGGTGACGAGCGACACTCGCGCATCGTCATCGACGATCGTGACCCGACCCGGCCGGTCGTCGCCGAGCGTCGCGTGGAGGGGATGGTCGAGCGCGATCCCGATCGTCTCGTTCGGCTCGTCGAGGGTGTCGCCGCGCGCGCTGACCGCAACGGTGTGCTGCACCTCTCCGGGGAGGAACACCAGCGTTCCCGCCGCGGCGATGTAGTCGCCCGGGTGGATCGCCTCGTCGTCCACGGTGGACCACTCGACCGAGACGGCGATGGGTGACGGGTGTGAGAGCAGCACGGGTACCGCAACCGACGTCGTTGCAGTGTTGCCCTCGGTGACCTTGGCCGAGCCTGCGGCAACGACGGGCACCGACGTGGTCGGTGCTTCGAAGGCACCGATGTCGACCGCGGCCGACCCGTTGTTGTCCCCGTCGGCCGGCCGGGCGCTCTGGTCGAAGTCGCGGGCCGGCGCGTCGACTGCGGTGCCGCGGTCGATCGCCGGCGAGTCACTGCGGGGGTGCAGGTCGAAGGCGCCTTGGTCCACGAACCGCGGATCGATGGAGACGTTGCCGTCGGTACCGGTGAGGTCGGGGATGCCCGCGTAGTTGGTGTCGTTGCCGAACACCAGGTTGTGATCCCAGGTGGGTGATTGCGATTGCGCGTCACCGAGGAAGTCGACGGAGAGCCCGGTCGAGTTCCCGACGATCACGTTGTTGCGGTACGCGTGCGCGGAGGTGTCCACGGGCGCGTCGAGCCGGATCCCGATCCGGTTGGCGACGATCGTGTTGTTCACCACGACGGGCAGGCTGCCGACCGGAACGGTGATGTCGATCGCGGGGCAGGCGTTGTTCACGAACACGTTGTTGCGGATCGTCGGGGCGGAGGTGTTGACGAACGAGACGACGCCGGAGGTGAACTGCGTGTCGCAGCTGTTCGCGTGGAAGAGGTTGAGCTCGATCGTCGGTGACGCGTTGTTGCCGCCGATCGCGGCAGGACCTCCGTACGACGTGTTGTCGGTGAAGATGTTGTCGCGCACGAGGGATCCGCTCCCGACGGTCTCGACCGCGCCCTCGGAGTCACCCGCCTTCTTGATGGTGAAGCCGGAGAGCGTTCCGAGCGGCCCGATGCGCACACCGGTCATCCCACGCGCGTTGATCGTCGTGAGCAGTGCGCCGCCCGTGCTCTCGATGGTGATGTTCTTCCCGGCGTAGTCGACCGGTCCGAAGTACCGGCCGGGCCCGACCTCGATGGTGTCGCCGTTCGCGGCCGCGGCGACCGCAGCCTGGATCGTCGAGTACTGGCTCGGCACCGCGAGCACCGCGGCGGCTCCGGCCGGTTCGGGACGGGCGACCCCGACGCTCCCGGCGCCGGCGACGAGCACCGTGGCGATCCACCGATCCCACGAACGACGCCGGGCGATCCCCGTGGTCCGACTGCCTGCCACCCACCGGAACTCCCTCATTGCCCCGAAAGGAGCGGTCAGCGTATCCCCGCCGTTCGGGTCCTGCGCCGTCGCGTGGACCGGCGCAGGTGCATCTCCGACCGCGCCCTTCTACACTCCCCGGCCGGGGGTTCGGGATGACGAAGACGGCGTTGATCGCGTGCGCGCTCGTCACGGGATATGTGGTGGCGTTGCCCGTGCTGCTCTACGGGCTCCGCGACCTCAAGCACATCCCGGGGGGCATCTGGCGCCATTGCGCGCAACGACCCCAGGTGCAGTGGCGCCGAGGGATCCTCTTCGCGTACTTCGCCGGTGGCTGGCCGGCGATCGTCGCGGTGCTCGCCTGGCGGCGGAGCCGGGAGCGCTCCGACCTGCTCGAGGAGTGGGCGGAGCTCAGTGCCCGCAAGCGCTCGTCCCAGCGTCGTCACGCGCCGGGTGCGCGCCGCGGCCGAGCCGGTCATCTCGCTGGTCGACTTCGAGCGTCGGTCGTCCGGAGAACGACGCACCGACGCCTAGGGTTGGGCATGACCCGGCTGCTGCGCATCGAGGTGCTCATCGGCCTCGTGGTCCTCGGGTACGTCGTCGGGCTGCCGTTCATCGTCTGGTTGATCCGCGACGGGCGCACGATCTCGCGACGGGTGTGGGCGGCGTGCGGGCGCCGGCGCTCGAAGTGGGAGCAGCAGATGTTCCTCGGCTACGCAATCGCCGGGTGGCCCGCCATCGCGCTGGTGGTGGTCTGGCGCCGGGGCCGGCTTCGCCACGAGTTGCGTCGCGAGCGCGTGGTCGAGCGCGAGCGTGGCCGCTACTGAGGCTGGCCGCGGTCGGGCTTCGTCCGTTTCCCGGACTCGGGCTTCGCCTTCGTCGACAGCTCCCAGCCCCACCAGAACAAGAACGCGAAGCAGGCCAGCGCGATCACCTTCGGCGCGCCGATCCCGTCCTGGATCGTCGAGACGATCTCGGCGCCGAGACCGATGACCGACACGAGGAGCAACACGAAGCCCCGGGTTCGCTCTCGCAAGGATGTGACCGTAGCGCCGGTGATCTCGAGGCCGCCCTCCGGGGAGCTTGGGCGCCGCCGGAGGCGCCGTCCGGACGCGGTCCGGCGGTCGCCCTCCGGGGATCTTGGACGGCCAGGTTTGCCCCTCAACCCGGCGTGATCGACTGCCGATGATCGGCGTGCGCGGTTGGGACATATTTGAGGGGAATTGCGAACATGCTGCAGATCGTCGGAATCATCGCCATCATCGGGCTCGTAGCCGTCCTCGTGGTCATGCGCCGCAAGGACAGCGCCGGCGCGAAGAAGGTCTCCAAGTCTTCGTCGACCCGGATCTGAGCGGGCCGGGGCGGGTCCGGCGGGTCGGCGCTCAGCGCCACTCGTCGCGGATGAGGGAGAACACCACCGCGTCGTGCGTCGTCTCGTTGACGTGCAACCGCCGGCGCAGCACTCCCTCCCGGACTGCACCGACCCGGGAGGCGACGTGTTGGCTCGGTGCGTTTCCCGTGGCGGCGAGGATCTCGATCCGGTGCAGGCCCAGCTCGGTGAAGCCGAAGTCGGCAACCAGGGTCGCGGCGCGGGTCGCCACGCCGCGACCCGTTGCCGGCGTCCGGACCCAGTAGCCGAGGTTCGCCCACCGGTTCACCGGGTCGATCGCGTTCAGGCCACAGGTCCCCAGCGCCGCGCCCGTCGTGCGGTCGAGGATCACGAACGAGTACTCGTTCCCGTTCGCCCAGCTCTGCTCGGCGAGCCGCAGCCAGTCGGCCGCGTCGGCGCGTCGGTACCCGGGATGGCACCACGCCATCCAGGTCTCGAGCTCGGGCCTCGACTCGTTCACGGCGGCGTAGAGGTCGTCGACGTCGCCCGCGGTCGGCGGCCGCAGCTCGACGACGGCATCGGTCCGGGTGAACCTCTCCACCATCGGGCCGTTCTAGCCCACGGACCACGTGCGACCCGTGCGAATACGCGGTCGGCACACGCCCGGGCCCGACCGGTCCCCGCTCGAAGCTGGGGGGTATCCTCCGGCCATGGCCGATCAGGCGCAGTTTGCCGAGCTCGCGATGCCGTACATGTCGGCGTTGTACTCGGCCGCGCTGCGCATGACCCGGAACCCGACGGATGCCGAAGACCTCGTGCAGGAGACCTACCTGCGGGCCTACCGGGGGTTTCCGGGCTTCAAGGAGGGGACCAACCTCAAGGCCTGGCTCTACAAGATCCTCACCAACACGTACATCAACTCGTACCGGGCGAAGAAGCGGCGCCCGGAGCAGGTCGAGCTCGACGACGTCGAGGACTTCTACCTGTACAAGCGGATCGGTGGGCTGGAGGCGGTCGAGGCGGAGAAGGGACCCGAGATGGAGGTCCTGGACTCGATTCCCGACGAGACCGTGAAGAAGGCGCTGGAGGACCTGCCCGAGCAGTTCCGGATCGCGGTTCTGCTCGCTGACGTCGAGGGATTCTCCTACAAGGAGATCGCCGAGATCATGGACGTTCCGATCGGTACGGTGATGAGCCGACTGCATCGGGGAAGAAAGCAGTTGCAGAAGCGGTTGTGGGATCTGGCCGAGGAACGTGGTCTCGTCCCGAGTGGTTCTTCTTCAGGGGGATAGGTCGGGGGATCGGACGGACATGGATTGCGAAGGCGCGGTACCCCGCGTGTATCACTACCTCGATGGTGAGCTGACGGTCTGGAAGCGACGGGCCATCACTCGGCATCTCGATGAGTGCCCTCCGTGCGCGCAGGGCTTCCACTTCGAGATCGAGATCCGCCGGGTGGTCGCCACCCGGTGCCGTGACCAGGCCCCCGAGGCACTCCGGCGCCGGATCGCCGATGCGCTCGGCGACGCCTGAGCGCCGCGAGTTCACTCTCCGCTGAACCTCCGCCCTACGATGCAGCCGACGTCCGTCGAGCCGGTTCGGGAGCCCAGGTGAAGAGCGCGATGCCGAAGGCAGCAGTTGCGAAGATCACAGCGTTTCTGGCGGTGGTGGTCACCCTGCTGATCGGGACCGCGCTGCCCGCGGTGGCGAGCACCGGCGCGACCGTGGCCGACGCCCAGCCGTGGCACTACTGGATCTCCTTCGTGATCCTGTTCAGTGCGGGGGTCACGGCCCTGATCGTGCTCCCGCTGCAGTACTACAAGCGCGTCTACCGCCTGAAGCATCCGAAGCGGTAGCCCCTTCCCGATGGCGAACCCGACCCCAGCAGCGGTGAACACCACTCCGGAGCCAGTCGACTGGGGTCTCGCCGAGCGGGTCGCGCGGCGCATCGCGGGTCGCGAGCCCATTGCGACCTCGTACCTCGGGGTCTCGCTCCAACGCGACTTCGAGGACGTCACGCTCCAGGCCGAAGCGGCGGTCACCGAGCTGACGGGGCTCCGACCGCCGACGCCGGCGGTCGCCACCGTCCTGGACCGCGGCGGCTGGGTCGGGGCGAACGTCGGGTCGATGCGCCGCCTGCTCGCGCCGTTCAGCGAGCGGGTCGGAGCGCGGCATGGCGTCGAGCCCGGTGGCCCCGGTCGGCCGCCGCATCGCGGGCGCAGAGCTGGGGTTCCTGCTCGGCTACGTCGCGCAGCGGGTGCTCGGTCAGTACGACCTGCTGGTCCCCGAGGACTTGTCACTCGCGATCTCGGAAGACGCGGTGTACTACGTGGGCCCGAACGTGCTCGGCCTCGAGAAGCGCTTCGCGTTCCGACCGCGCGACTTCCGCCTCTGGATCGCGCTCCACGAGCTGACCCACCGGGCGCAGTTCACCGGCGTCCCGTGGTTGCGCGCCTACTTCCTCGGGTTGGTCGGCGAGCTGGTCGGTGGGGCCGAGCCGGATCCGAAGCGGATGCTCGCGGCGGTCGCCCGCGCGGTGGACGAGATGCGCCAAGGGCGGAACCCGATCGACGAGGGTGGCATGGTCTCGCTCTTCGCGTCCCCCGAGCAGCGCGAGACCCTGGTCCGGGTCCAGGCGCTGATGTCGCTGCTCGAAGGGCACGGGAACGCGGTCATGAACCGGCTGGGCGCGGACCTCGTCGAGGGCCAGGCGCGCATGGCCCGCGTGCTGCAGGCCCGTCGCAACGCCCGGGGTGCGACCGCGTTGATCCAGCGGTTGCTCGGGCTCGAGCTCAAGATGAAGCAGTACGAGCTGGGTGAGGCGTTCATCAATGCGATCGAGCGTGAAGCGGGGATGCACGCGATCGATCCGGCGTGGCAGAGCCCGGAGCACCTGCCGACGCTGGACGAGCTCTCGAACCCCATGGCCTGGCTCGCCCGGGTCGACGGCGCGACCGTCGCGACGCGGTAGCGGGGGTCGCCACGTGCCGGCGCGCGGGTTGCGACGGCGTGGAGCTCGCGGGTCTCGTCGGCCCGGTCGTGGTGGCGTGCTCCGGTGGCGCCGACTCGCTCGGGCTGCTGATCCTCGCGACCGAGGCGGCACTCGACCCGGTCGCGGTGCACGTCGATCACGGGCTGCGGCCGGAGAGTGCGAGCGAGGCGGACGTCGTGCGCGACGCGGCGCGCCGGTTGGGAGTCGCGGCGCGTTGCGTGCAGGTCGAGGTCGCGCCGGGCGGCAACATCGAAGCTCGGGCGCGCGACGCGCGCGTACGAAGCGCTGGAGCGAGTGCGGGCGGAGCAACACGCGACGGCGGTCCTGGTCGCGCACACGGCCGATGACCAGGCCGAGACGGTGTTGCTCAACGTCTTGCGCGGCAGTGGTGCGAGCGGGCTCGCGGGGATGCCGGCCCGGCGCGGGTACATCGTGCGCCCGCTCCTCGCTGCCCGACGCGCGGACGTCCACGCGGTCTGCGTCGATCGCGGGCTCGTGCCGGTGGTCGATCCCTCGAACGAGGATCGGGTCCACCGGCGCAACTGGGTCCGCCTCGACGCGCTTCCGGCGCTCAGTGCGGGCGCGCACCGCGATCTCGTCCCGGTGCTGAACCGTCAGGCCGCGGTCATGCGGGCCGAGGCCGACCTCCTCGACGAGCTGGCAGACGCGTTGCTGGCGGAAGCCGGGGTGGACGCGCCGTCGGCCCGGGCCCTCGCCGGCGCCCACCCCGCGTTGGCCCGGCGAGCGGTACGACGCTGGCTGGGCGCGCCGCCGCCATCGCTCGCGGAGGTCGAGCGCGTCCTGGCCGTGGCCCGGTGCGAGCGGAGGGCCGCGCAGCTCGCGCACGGTCGGCGGGTGTGGCGGGAGGCCGGCGCCTTGCATCAAGCGGTACCGTGTCGCTCGTGACCGATCCGTTGGGCAAGGTGGTGGTTCCCGCCGAGGAGCTGCGCGAGCGGATCGCGGGGCTGGGCAAGGAGATCACCGCGGACTACGCGGGTCGGGCACCGCTCCTCGTCGGCGTGCTCAAGGGCGCGTTCATGTTCATGAGCGATCTCGCCCGCGCGATCGACCTTCCCGTCGAGTTCGACTTCATGGCGGTGTCCTCGTACGGGTCCGCGACGCGCACGAGCGGCGTCGTGCGGATCATCAAGGACCTGGACCTCGACCTCACCGACCGGGACGTGATCATCGTCGAGGACATCGTCGACTCCGGCCTCACGTTGGCCTACCTGCGCCGGAACCTCGCAGGCTCGCCATCCCGCGTCGCTCGAGATCGTCGCCCTGCTGGTGAAGGACGGCCTGCAGAAGTCGGACCTGGACATCAAGTACGTCGGCTTCCAGATCCCGCCCGAGTTCGTCGTCGGGTACGGGCTCGACGTGGACGAGCGCTACCGGAACCTCTCCGACGTCGTCGAGTACACGGGTCCGGGCGCCCAGTAGCGCCGCTTTCGGGCCGGCAGGGCCCGGGTATCCTGATCAGCCCGAACGTCTGGCGGACCGGAACCCGTGACCCAGCGACGTCGCCTCCTGATCCTCGGCATTGCCTTCGCCGTCCTCGCGGCGTTCGTCGTCACGCGGGTCGTCACCAGCGGATCGAGCCGGCGGACCCTCGGTCTGGCGACCTTCGAGCAGAAGCTGCACGCCGGCGACGTGCGCAGCGTGACGCTGCTCGATCGGGACCACGAGGTCGAAGGCGCCCTGAAGGACGGCACCGAGTACCGGAGCCGGTTCCCCGAGCGCTACACCGCCGACCTCACCAACGAGATCCGGCGGGCGGACGTCCGTGACTTCAAGGTCGACGGGCAGGACGGCAACCCGTGGCTCTCGCTGTTGTGCAGCGCGTTGCCCTTCCTCCTGGTCCTCGGGCTCGTGCTGTGGTTCGTCGAGCCAGACCCAGGGCGGCCGTGGCGTGCTCGGCTTCGGCAAGTCACGCGCGAAGCCGGTGAAGGATCTCCCGACCGTGACGTTCGCCGACGTCGCGGGGCTCGACGAAGCGGTCGAGGAGCTCGAGGAGGTCAAGGAGTTCCTCACCGCACCCGAGCGGTTCGAGGAGCTCGGCGCGAAGATCCCGAAGGGCGTGCTGCTGTTCGGCCCGCCGGGCACCGGCAAGACCCTGCTGGCCAAGGCGGTCGCGGGTGAGGCCGGCGTCCCCTTCTTCTCGATCAGCGGCTCGGACTTCGTCGAGATGTTCGTCGGGTGTCGGCGCCTCCCGTGTGCGCGACCTGTTCGCGAAGGCGAAGGCAGCTGCGCCGGCGATCGTGTTCGTGGACGAGATCGACGCGGTCGGCCGTCATCGTGGCGCCGGCGTCGGTGGTGGTCACGACGAACGTGAGCAGACGCTCAACCAGCTCCTCGTCGAGATGGACGGCTTCGATCCCGAAGATCGGGGTGATCCTCCTCGCGTCGACGAACCGGCCCGACATCCTCGATCCCGCGCTGCTGCGGCCCGGTCGCTTCGACCGCCAGATCGTGGTGGATCGACCGGACCTGGAAGGGCGCAAGGCGATCCTCGCGGTGCACGCGCGCGGCAAGCCGTTGGCGGACGGCGTCGACCTCACCGTCATCGCGCGCCGCACGCCGGGCTTCACCGGCGCGGACCTGGCGAACCTCGTGAACGAAGCCGCGTTGCTGGCGGGCCGCCGCGGGCTCGACCAGATCGGCGTGCCCCAGCTCGAAGAGGCGATCGACCGGGTCATGGCGGGACCCGAGCGCCGGAGCCGGCTGATCTCCGAGGGCGAGCGGCGGGTGATCGCCTATCACGAGGGTGGCCACGCGCTCGTCGAGCCACGCGCTGCCGCACACCGACCCGGTGCACAAGGTCTCGATCATCCCGCGTGGGCCGCGCGCTCGGGTACACGCTGACGCTGCCGACCGAGGACCGGTTCCTGGTCCGGCGCAGCGAGCTGGTCGACGAGCTGGCGATGCTGCTCGGCGGACGATCGGCCGAGGAGCTCGATCTTCGAGGACCCCACCACCGGTGCACAGAACGACATCGACCGCGCCACGACGATCGCCCGTCAGATGGTCACCGAGTTCGGGATGAGCGCCGAGCTCGGCCCGCGCCGGTTCGGCCATCCCGCAGGGCGAGGTGTTCCTGGGCCGCGACTTCACCTCGACGCCGGACTACTCCGAGGATGATCGCGGCGAGCATCGACGACGAGGTCCGGGTGCTGATCGATGCCGCCCACGAGGTCGCCCGCGACGATCCTGGTCGAGAACCGTCGAGGCGCTCGACGACCTGGCCGCGGCCCTGATGGAGCACGAGACGCTCGAGGCCGACGACGTCCGCCGGGTGCTCGGCGACGTATCACCGTGGACGCACTCGAGCGAGGCCGGGGGACCACCCGACCGAGCGCCGTCGCCGCCAGCGACCACACGCAACCGTGGACCGGTCCCACCGGGCCCGGACCTCGAACCGGAGGAACCCGTGACCGATCCGAATCCCGTTGCACGCCGTCCCGGCCGGTCGGCCCCGACCCGCCCGTCGACAAGCCCCAGCATCGAGCGGGCCGTCCGCGAGATCCTCGAGGCCATCGGTGAGGACCCCGACCGGGACGGGCTCCTCCGCACGCCGGCCCGGGTCGCCGCCATGTACGAGGAGATCTTCTCGGGGCTGCACGAGGACCCGGCCGAGCACCTGAACGTGACGTTCGAGGCCGAACCACGACGAGATGGTCATGGTCCGGGACATCCCGCTCTTCAGCTGCTGCGAGCACCACCTGATCCCGTTCCACGGGCATGGCCCATGTCGCGTACATCCCCGGGGACGACGGCCGGATCACCGGGCTCTCGAAGATCGCCGCGCCTCGTGGAGGGCTACGCGCGGCGGCCCCAGGTCCAGGAACGCCTCACGACCCAGATCGCCGATGCGCTGGTCGAGTCGCTCGAGCCGAGGGGCGTGTTCGTGCTGATCCAGTGCGAGCACCTCTGCATGTCGATGCGGGGAGTGAAGAAGGCGGGATCGCTCACCGTCACCTCCGCGGTGCGGGGCCTGTTCAAGGACAATCCGGCCACCCGGGCCGAGGCGATCAGCTTCATCGGCCACCCCGGAAATCGCCTCTAGCAGAGGGGTTTTTCGGCCTCGTCGCTGTACGCTGCCAGACCTGATGTTCGACTGGGGCGAAGTCGCGGGCGGCGGTCATGGGCGTCGTCAACGTGACCCCGGATTCCTTCTCCGACGGGGGCCTCTACCTCGATCCCGAGGCCGCGTTCGCGCACGGGATCGCGCTGCGCGACCGAGGGCGCCGCGGTGCTCGACGTCGGCGGCGAGTCGACCCGCCCCGGCGCGGCTGCCGGTGCCCGCGGACGAAGAAGCCGCACGCGTGATCCCGGTCATCCGCGCGCTCGCCGCGGGCTCCTCGGTCCCGATCAGCATCGACACGACCAAGGCGACGGTCGCGGCCGCGCGCGCTCGAGGCCGGGGCAACGATCGTCAACGACGTCTCGGCCGGCCGCCACGACCCGGACCTGCTGCGGCGTCGTCGCGGATGCGGGGGCCGGCTACGTCGCCATGCACATGCAGGGCGAGCCGCGCACCATGCAGCGCGAACCCCGGTACCGACGACGTCCTCGGCGAGGTCGGCGCGTTCCTGGTCGAGCGCCTCGACGCTGGCCGCGGCCGCGGGCATCCGCGACGCAGTCGTTCATGGCCGATCCCGGCATCGGGTTCGGCAAGACCTCCGCGCACAACCTCGCATTGCTCGCGCGGCGTGCGCGACCCTCGTCGAGCGGGTGGGCGTGCCGCTGCTCGTCGGTGCTTCGCGCAAGACGTTCATCGGTCGGTTGCTCGGGGTGGACGACCCTGCGGCCCGGGACGACGGCACGCTCGCCACCATCGTCTGGGCGCTCGATCAGGGAGCAACCATGGTCCGGGTCCATGACGTGCGCAGTGCCGAGCCGCGCCGTCGACCTCCTCCACGTTCTCGAAGGAGCCGCCGCGTGATGAGGGATCAGCTGTGACGACGTTGCGGGGCCGGTGGGCGCAGGGACTGGAGCCGCGCTTCTTCTGCTGGATCGTCCGGGACCGGCTCGCCGCGTCCGAGCGACCCGGCGGGTTCGCGCGCAGCCACCGCAAGATCCGCCGTCAGGAGGAGCTGATCTGGCTGGGCCAGAACGGCTTCACCCGGGTGATCTCGCTGCTCGACTCGCCGCACAACCTGCAGGCCTACGACGAGGCGGGCATCCCGTACGAGCACGTTCCGCTCGGGCGCAACGACGAGCTCGGCGACCGGCTCCCGTTGATCTACGAGGCCATCGCACGCCGGCTCGACGTGCCGACCGAGAAGCTGCTCCTCCACAACGAGGAGTTCGGCGACCGGCTGCTCGGCGTCATCGCCGGCTACCTCCTCTACTCCGGTCTGGTCGACGAGGGCCCGCACGCGATCGTCGCGAGCGAGCGGCTCGCCGGGCCGGGAGCTCGGTGCGACCGGCCGGGAGATCGTCGCGATCACGGTCGAAGAGAACATCGTGCGCGGTTCGCGCGCGGCGCGCGCGGACTCCTGATCGATGGGCACGATCATCGTGACGGGCCTGCGCGAGCTCGGGGTCCACGGCGTGCTGCCGGAAGAGCAGAGCCGTCCGCAGCCGTTCGAGGTCGACGTCGAGCTCGAGGTGGATCTCGCGAACGCGGGCCAGAGCGACGATCTCGACGACACCGTGGACTACTCCGCGGTGTCCGAGGCGGTGAGCCGCGTGGTGAAGAACGAGCGGCTACCAGCTGCTCGAGCGCCTGGCCACGCGCATCGGCGAGGTGTGCCGGACCGACGACCGGGTGCGATCGGTGACGCGTGACGGTCCGCAAGCTCCACCCGCCGGTGCGGGCGATGCTGGACCACGTCGCCGTGCGCGTCACGGTGTGACCCGGGCCTACCTCGGCCTGGGCTCCAACCTCGGGCGATCGCCTCGGCCACCTGCAAGGCGCGGTCGACGCGCTCGGCGGGGACGCGAGGCCGTCGACGGTCGTCGCCGTCTCCGACGTGTACGAGACCGCGCCGGTCGGTGGCCCGGTCCAGGACGACTTCCTGAACGCGGTCGTGGCCGATCGACACCGAGCTCGCGCCCCGCGAGCTGCTCGAGGTGGCGATGCACGTCGAGCAGCTCGCGGCGCGGGTCCGGGTCATGCACTGGGGTCCCCGGACGCTGGACGTCGACGTCCTGCTCTACGGCGACGAGCAGGTGCACGAGCCCGACCTCGAGATCCCGCATCCCCGGATGCACGAGCGCCCGTTCGTGCTCGCGCCGCTGGCCGACGTCGCGCCGGACCTCGTGACGCTCCCCGCGCGGCGGCTGGGAGGGCGTCACCGAACACCCCGCTAGCATTACGCCTCCCTTGATCCAGTCCGGACCCTTTGGGCCGGAACCGCGAAGAAGGGTGCTGCTGGTGAACGGCGTCGAACATACGGGTGCGCTGGCGCTCGTCGGCCCGGGCCGGGCCGGCACGACGATCGCGGCCGCGCTCGCAGACCGGGGTTGGCGGGTGGTCGCGGTCGCGGGTCGGACCGTCGGACGCGCAAAGCACGTCGCGCCGCGGCGGATCGCTTCGGTGCGCCGCCGGTCGCGGTCGACCGACGCGCGGCGCCGATGCGGACCTCGTGATCGTGGCGACGCCGGACGCGGCCATCGACGAGGTCGCGTCCGACGCTGGCGGCGTCGGTTCGATCCGACGCGCTGGTCATCCACCTGTCGGGCGCGCGCGGGCTCGACGCGCTCGTCGCCGGTTCCGGCGCGCGTCGGCGCGTTGCACCCGCTCCAGACGTTCCCGTCCCTCGAGGCCGGTCGGGCCGCGCCTGGCCGGGTCATGGTGTGCGATCGCCGGCGACCCGCAGACCCGGGAGCTCGCCGAGCAGCTCGAGCTCGCGCCGGTCGAGATCGACGATGCGGACCGGGTCCGGTACCACGCCGCCGCGTGCATCGCCTCCAACCATCTCGTCGCGCTGCTCGACCAGGTGCGCCGGGTCGCGCCGGTCCCGCTCGAGGCGTACCTCCCGTTGGTGCGCGCCACCGTCGAGAACGTCGAGGTCATGGGACCCGCGGCCTCGCTCGACGGGCCCGGTGGCCCGCGGCGACGTGGAGACCGTGCGCGGCCACCTGGACGCGCTCTCGGGCGCGAGACCGGGACGCGTACCGCGACCTGGCCCGCCTCGCCTCGGAGGTCTCGGGCCGCCGACGATCCCGCGCTCGACGCGGTCCTCCGATGATCGTCGTCGAACGGGTCGCCGAGCTCCGGGAGGAGTGCGAGCGCGCGCGGCGGGCGGGCCGGACGGTCGGTCTCGTGCCGACGATGGGCTTCTTCCACGAGGGTCACCGTTCGCTCATGCGCTCCGCGCGGGCCGGCGACCGACCTGGTCGTCGTCACGCTCTTCGTGAATCCCACCCAGTTCGGTCCCGAACGAGGACCTCGCCGCGTACCCGCGCGACCCCGCCGGTGACGCTGCGGTCGCGGAGGCGGAGGGCGTCGACGTGCTGTTCGTGCCGCCGGTGGAGGAGATGTATCCGAATGGCGCTCCGCTGACGGTCGTGCACGTCGAGTCGGCTCACCGAGGAGCTCTGCGGCGCGGCGCGGCCGGTGCACTTCGACGGCGTCACCACGGTCGTCACCAAGCTGTTCTCGATCGTCGGGCCGTCGATCGCGTTCTTCGGGCGGAAGGACTACCAGCAGCTCGCGGTCGATCCGGCAGATGACCGCGGATCTCGACCTCCCGGTGGAGGTGCGCGGCTGCCCGCTGGTGCGGGAGCCCGATGGTGCTCGCGATGTCGAGCCGCAACGCCTACCTCAGCGAGGAGGAGCGGGCGGCGGCCCGCGTGTTGTCCGAGTCGCTCCGGGCCGCGGCCGATGCGGTGCTGGCGGGGGAGCGGAGCTCGGCGACGATCGAGGGCGGGATCCGGAACCAGGTCGGAGCCGAGCCACTCGTCGCCCTCGAGTACGCCGAGGTGCGGGACGCGCGGACGCTCGAGCCGCGCGAAACCCTGACCGGCGAGGTCGTGGTGGCCGTGGCGGCGACGGTCGGTCGGGCCCGGCTCATCGACAACGTCGTCCTCGGGTTGGACGGTCCGCGGTGTCGCGCGTGGACCTCGGCGCGCCGCGCGAGTGAGCGCGACCCCGGCGCGGTTCCGTAACCTCTCGCCAATGGCCGACCTCCTCGTACTGGGCAGTGGCATCGCCGGGCTCTCGGCCGCGATCCACGCGGCTCGGCGCGGGCTGTCGGTGGTCGTGCTGACGAAGGGCGAGCTCGCGCTCTCGGCCACCCGGTACGCGCAGGGTGGAGTCGCCGCGGCGCTCGAAGCCCCGGACTCCGCCGAGCTGCACCTCTCGCGACACGCTCGCCGCGGGCGCCGGCCTCTGCGACCCCGATGCCGTGCGGGTGCTCGTCACCGAGGGTCCCGGCCGGGTGCGCGACCTCATGGCGCTCGGCGCGGTGTTCGACCGGACCGGTGACGGCGCGACCGCGGCGCTGGCGCTCGCCCGCGAGGGCGGCCACTCGGTCTCGCGCGTCGTGCACGCGGGCGGTGACGCAACGGGCGCCGAGATCGAGCGCGCGCTCGTCGCCGCCGTCCATGCGCTCGACCTCGTCGACGTCCGGGAACGCTGCTTCGCGGTCGACCTGATCGTCGGAGGGCGGCCGGTGCGTCGGGGTCGCAGGCGCTCGACCCCGCGGGTGCGCCGATGGAGATCCGGGCGCACGACACGATCGATCGCGACGGGTGGTGCCGGTCAGCTGCTTCGCGGTCACGACGAATCCCGGTGGTCTCGACCGGCGACGGCATCGCGCTCGCCCTGCGCGCCGGCGCGGCCGTCGCCGACATCGAGTTCATGCAGTTCCACCCGACGGCGCTGCACCACCCGTCGATGCCCCGGCCCCTGCTCTCCGAGGCGCTGCGGGGCGAGGGCGCGGTGCTCCGCGACGAGCACGGCGTGACGCCTTCATGGCCGACGAGCACCCGCTCGCCGACCTCGCGCCGCGTGACGTCGTCTCCCGGGCGATCGCTCGACGGCTGGTGGATCGCGGGCATCGACCACCTCTGGCTCGACGCGACGGGCATCGACGACTTTCCCGACCGCTTTCCCGACCATCTGGCGGTCCGCGCAGTCGGTCGGCCTCGACCCACGCCGGGACTGGCTGCCCGTCGCGCCGGCCGCGCACTACCTCTGCGGTGGGGTCGCCACGGACCTCGACGGCGCGATCGACGCTGCCCGGCCTGTGGTCGTGCGGCGAAGCCGCGTGCTCGGGCGTGCACGGCGCGAACCGGCTCGCGTCGAACTCGTTGCTCGACGGGCTCGTGTTCGGCGCCCGCGTGGTCGACGCGATCGTGGCGAAGAAGGACGGTCCGGAGCGCCACGGGTGTCCTGCGCGGGCGTCGGTCGAGCCCGGCGTCGACCCGCGTGCCGGCCCGGCCCTCGAGCCCGCGACGACGGCACCGCGCCGCGATCACGCTCCACGGAGCTGCAGCGCGTCGATGACCGCGGGCGGCGGCGTGCTGCGCGACGCGGCGAGCCTCCAGGGTGTCCTCGACGCGCTGCCGGCCAACGTTCCGGCGCGCGATCCCGACGGCTACGAGCTGCGCAACCTGCTCGTCGTCGGGTGGGCGCTCGCGACCGCCGCGCTCGCGCGCCAGGAGTCGCGCGGCACCCACACGCGGCTCGACTTCCCCGATCGGTCGAGCGCATTCCTCGGGCGGTTCTTCCAGCTGGGCGACGCGCTGACCTTTCATGCGCTCCCGGTCGACGTGCGCCAGCCGAGCGCGTGATCCGCGACCTCGATCCGCCGCGCGATCGTCGTGCGCGAGGTCGTGGCGCGCGCGCTGGCCGAGGACCTCGGCCTCCTCGGCGACCTCACGTCGATCGCAGTCATCGACGAGTCCGCCACCGGGACCGGGCGGTTCGTCGCCCGCGGCGAGGGCGTCCTGGCCGGCACCGCAGCCGCGACGGAGACCTTCGCTCAGATCGACCCCGGCGTGCGCGTCGACTGGCAGCTCGCCGACGGCAGCGAGCTGCTCGCCGACCAGGTGGCCGGAACCGTCACCGGTTCGATGCGGTCGTTGCTCGCCGGCGAGCGCACCGCGCTGAACCTCCTGCAGCACTGCTCGGGGATCGCGACGGTCACCCGCCGCTACGTGCGCGCCTGCACGCGGCAAGGCGCGCATCCGCGACACGCGCAAGACCCTCCCCGGCCTCCGCGGCGTTGGAGAAGGCGGCCGTGCGCGCCGGCGGCGGCTTCAACCACCGCGAGTCGCTGTCGGACGCGGTGCTGATCAAGGACAACCACCTCGCGGATCTCGGCCTGCGGCAGGCCGTCGAGCGGTCGCGCGCCGCGCTGGCCCGGCCGGGTCATCGAGGTCGAGTGCGACACGCTCGAGCAGGTGGCCGAGGCGGTCGGGGCCCGGCCGGACCTCCTGCTGCTCGACAACATGGACCCCGACCAGGTGCGAGAGGCGAAGTCGCTGGTCGAAGGAGCGATCCCGCTCGAGGTCTCCGGGCGGGTCTCGCTCGAGACGGTCGGCGCGTACGCCGAGGCAGGGGTCGACTACATCTCGGTCGGCGCCATCACGCACTCGGCCCCGGCGCTCGACATCGCGCTCGATCTCGACTGACGGAAGCGGACCATGCTGCTCGCGATCGACACCGGCAACACCCAGACCGTCATCGGGCTCTTCGACGGCCCCGAGCTCGCGGACCACTGGCGCATCGCGACCGATCGCGTCACGGACGTCCGACGAGCTCGCGCTCATGATCCAGCAGTTCCTCGGCTTCCACGGGTTCTCGTTCGACGCCCAGGTCACGGGCGTCGCGATCGCGTCCGGAGTCCCGAGCGTCACGGCCGCGTTGCGCGAGATGACGAAGCGCTACTTCGGCTTCGAAGCGTTGGTCATCGAGCCGGGTGTCCGCACCGGCATGCCGATCCTCTACGACAACCCGAAGGAGGTCGGCGCCGACCGAATTGCCAACGCGGTCGCGGCATACGACGGCTACGGTGGCCCGACGATCGTCGTGGACTTCGGAACTGCGAACACGATCGAAGCCATCAGCGCAAAGGGTGAATACCTCGGCGGCGCGATCTTCCCCGGCATCGAGATCTCGATGGACGCGCTCTTCGGACGTGCGGCCGCGCTGCGACGCGTCGAGCTCGTACCGCCCAAGAACGTCATCGGGAAGACGACGGTCGAGTCGATCCAGTCCGGTTCGGTGTACGGGTTCAGTGGCCAGGTCGACGCGTTGGTCGACCGGTTCCAGGACGAGCTGGGGGAGTGCACCGTGATCGCCACCGGTGGGCTCGCCGAGCTGATCCTCCCGTACTCGCGAACGCTCCAACACCACGAGCCCTGGCTGACGCTGCGCGGCCTGCAGATCATCTTCGAGAGGAACCGCGCGTGAGCCCCGTGACCCGGGACGAGGAGTTCGAGCGCCGGTTCGCCAAGATCGAGAAGGTCCGGGCCGAAGGCGGCAATCCTTACCCCGTGCGCTTCGACCGCGACCGCACGATCGGTGAGCTGCGCGCGGAGTTCGGCGCCCTGGAGCCGGGCGAGGAGACCGACGTCTCCGTCAAGGTCGCGGGGCGGCTGCTGCTGATCCGCCGGCAGGGCAAGCTCAGCTTCGGGAGCCTGCGCGACGGCACGGGTGAGGTGCAGCTCTTCGTCTCGCAGAAGGTCATCGGCCCCGAGAGCCACGCCGCGTTCGACGACTTGGACCTCGGTGACTGGGTGGGCGTCGAAGGAACGGTCATGACGACCCGCAAGGGTGAGCTGAGCGTGAAGGTCCGCGACTTCGCGCTGCTGTCGAAGGCGTTGCGGCCGGTGCCGAAGTGGCACGGGCTCTCGGACGTCGACACCCGCTACCGCCAGCGCTACGCGGACCTGATCGTCAACGAGCGCGCCCGCGAGGTGTTCGAGATCCGGTTCAAGGCGCTGAACGCGATCCGCGAGTTCCTCGCGGCGCGCGGCTTCGTCGAGGTGGAAGGGCCGGTGCTGCACGAGCAAGCCGGTGGCGCGACCGCGCGTCCCTTCTACACGCACCACAACGCGTTGGACCTCGATCTGGTCCTGCGCATCGCGCTCGAGCTCCACCTGAAGCGCCTGATCGTCGGCGGGCTCGAGCAGCGTGTTCGAGATCGGTCGCGTGTTCCGCAACGAAGGACTGTCGACCCGTCACAACCCCGAGTTCACGATGCTCGAGCTCTACGAAGCCTTCGTGGACTACACGGACATCATGGTGTTGACCGAGGAGATGTGCGCGCACGCGGCGACGCCAGGCGATCGGCACGACGGTCGTCACGTTCGAGGGCGAGCCCCTGGACCTCGCGCCGCCGTGGCGCCGGCAGACGATGCGCGAGGCGATCCGGGAGCACGCGGGGGTGGACGTGCACCCGTCGATGCCCGTGGCCGAGCTCCAGGCGATCGCCGACCGGTTCGACGTCGCCCGGGAGCCCGGTTGGGGCTCCGGGAAGCTGATGCTCGAGCTGTACGAGAAGACGACGGAGCACGCGCTGCGTGGGCCCGTGTTCATCATGGACTACCCGCGCGAGGTCTCCCCTCTCGCCCGGGAGCACCGGGACGACCCGCTGCTCGTGGAGCGGTTCGAGGCGATCATCGGGGGCCGGGAGCTCGCGAACGCGTTCAGCGAGCTCAACGACCCGGTGGACCAGCGCGTCCGCTTCGACGCCCAGGCCCGGCTCCGGGAGCAGGGCGACGACGAGGCCAACGACGTCGACGAGGACTACCTGCGGGCCATGGAGTACGGCATGCCGCCCACCGGTGGTCTGGGGATCGGGATCGACCGGTTGATCATGTTGCTCGCAGGAGTCTCTAGCATTCGTGAGGTGATCCTCTTCCCGCTGCTCCGTCCGGAACGTGACGATGACGAAGCGCGGGATGAAGAGCTGCTGAACCGGGACGCCGACTGATGCGCGTGCTCGTCACCGGAATGGGCGGCGAGCTGGGCACCCGGGTCGCGCAGCTGCTCGAAGAGCGCAGTGAGGTCCGCGAGATCGTCGGCGTGGACTTCGTGCCGCCGCGCCGCCGGTTGCGGCGCAGCGAGTTCCGGCGCATCGATCCCCGCGATCGCGAGAAGCTCACCGATCTCGTCACCGAGTTCGCGCCGACGGCCGTCGCACACTTCGGGGTCTACGAGCCCGCATCGCGCGTCGCGCCTCGCGTCGCCGCCGAGTACACGCAGGCGTGCACCGTCGCCGCGCTCGGCGCCGCGGCGCGCACCGGTCAGCTGGAGCGCGTCGCGTTGCGCAGCAGCCTCGCGGTCTACGGCCGTGGCCGGGGTCGCCCCGGCGTTCCCGACGAGACGGCGCCCGTCGCGCCCACCACCCCGTACGGCCGAACCTGCCTCGAGGTCGAAGCCTTGGCCGTCGACCTCGGCCGGCGCCACGGCTTCCCGGTCGCCGCGCTGCGGATGGCCCCCGAAGCCGGCTCCCACGTGCCGTCGCCGCTCGGCCGCTTCCTGCGCCTTCCCGTCGTCCCGGTGCCCGCGCTCGCCGACCCCGCGTTCCAGCTCCTCCACCAGGAGGACGCGGCGCGCTCGATGGTGGCCGCGCTCCTGCTCGGCGTCGACGGCCCGTTCAACGTCGTCGGCCCCGGTGCCGCCAGCGTCTGGCAGGCCGTCCGCCTGGGTGGGCGCATCCCGTGGCCCGTGTTCGGGCCCGGCTGGCGCGTCGCGACCCGCGCGGTCGAGCTCGCCGGCGCGCCCGTGCCGCCCCACATCCTGGAGCTCATCACCAAGGGCCGGACCGCGGACGGCTCCAAGGCGATGGAGGTGCTCGAGCTGGGGTCGATGCGACCGACCCAGGAGGTCTGCACCGAGCTGTTCGAGTGGGCCAAGGTCACGCCGCTGCGCCCCGCGCTCCCGATCGCCGAGGCCCAGTGATCGAAGGTCGGATCGGGCACAGCCGAGCGGAGCGCGGGAGCGGGCACGAAGTGCGGACGCCGGAGCGACCCGGTGGGGAAGTGCGGAGACTGCAGCGGCCCCGAGCGTTGGAGCAGGATTGATGGGGATGGAAGCGCCGAACGTCACCGCGCTGCCGGTGTACGGGGTCGATCCCGATCGCACGCAGACGACCGACCTGCTGACGGTCGTCCGGCGGAGGATCGAGGGCCGTTACCCGGTGGACGCGTTCGGCTCGGATCCCCAGCTCCAGGACCTCATCGCTCCCTTCGTCACCGCGACGCTGCGGGTGCAGGTCGATCACCCGGAGCGGTTCCCGGAGGACGGCCCGGCGGTGCTGGTGTCGAATCGCGGGTTGGGGGTGATCGAGCCTGCCGCGCTCGCGGTCGCGCTGCGCCAGGAGGCCGGGCGGCGGCTGCGCGTGATCGGCGCGCCCGACGTGCCGATCCTCGGTGATCTCATGCGCAAGCTGGGGGCCGTGATGTCGTATCAGGGTGATCTCGCGGCCCTGCTCCGGGCCGAGCACGTCGCCGCGATCCCGCTCGGTCCCACGTGGATGCGCACGGGCGCCGGGACCCCGCCGATCCAGCTGCTCGTGGCCGCGCTCGGCTACCCGGTCATCCCGGTCGCGGTCCGTCCCGGCGGCCCCCTGGGCCTGCCACTGCGGCCCTGGCGGGTGGCCGTGGGCGAGCCGCTGCCCGTGCGGGCGAACCGCGGATCGGGCGATCCCCTGGCCGCGGCGGAGCTCGCCGAGGCCGCGCGCGAGGGCGTGCAGCGCCTGCTCGACGGCTTCTGAGCCCGGCTCCGTCGGCCTGCAGGCTGCACCGAGTGGGCGGGTTCGAGGTCTAAGGTTGGGTTCGCGTCCGCGAGCAACCTGCTCGCGCCGAGTGGACACGAAGGGGGCTTCGGTGTCGGAGGTCGTGACCAGCGACGGTGTCACGATCCACTACGACGTCTTCGGTCGCCGCGAGGGTCCGCCCCTGCTGATGATCCAGGGCCTCGGCACCGACTCGCGCGGCTGGGCGCTCCAGCGGCTCGCCCTCGGGCGGAAGTTCCGCTGCTACACCTTGGACAATCGCGGCACCGGGCGCAGCGACCGCCCCGACGGCCCGTACTCCCTCGACCGGATGGCCCTCGACGCGCTGGCGGTCCTCGACGCCGAGGGGGTCGATCGGGCCCACGTGATGGGCGCGTCGATGGGCGGGGTCATCGCGCAGATCATCGGGGTGCTGCACCCGGAGCGCACACGCTCACTGGTGCTCGCCTGCACCGCGTGCCGGCATCACCAGTGGCGCCGCGAGCTCCTGCAGCAGTGGGCGGACGCGGTGGACGAGGGTGGGATGGCCGCGCTCGGCGACGAGGCGCTCGAGTGGCTCGTCGGGCCCCGGCTGCGGAAGCGGTTCGGCATCTGGATGAACCTGATCGCCCGCATCGTGCTCCAGCAGCCGCCCGAGCCGTTCATCGCCCAGGTCGGTGCGATCCTCGACGCGACCGAGGACCTGCGCTTCGAGCTCAAGACGATCCGCGTCCCGACCCTCGTGATCACCGGATCCCAGGACTCGCTCACGCCCGTCGGCGACGCCGAGGAGCTGGCCGAGCTGATCCCGCACTCGCGCCTCGAGGTCCTCGGCGGCGCCGCGCACGGCCTCATGGTCGAAGCGCCGAACGCCTTCAACGACGCGGTGGTGCGATTCCTGGTGGAGGTCGCCGCGGCCGAGTCCGCGATCGACGCGCCCCAGGAAGCCGAATCCGCCTGACCAGCCTCCGAAGCGTGGGTTCCTAGCTGTCGCGGCTGACGAGGTCGTCGACGAGTCGACGCATCCCGGCGATCACCTCGGGGTCGAGCCCTTCGGTGTCCGCGAGGACCTTGTCCACGCGCGCGGCCTGGTCGCGGGCGGAGTCCAGTGCCGCGTCGATCGCGCCGTCGGCGCCGGCGAGGCGGCGCGCCTCGTCGACCTGCTCGTCGTCGAGCTTGCGCCCGAGCAGGTCGCGCAGGGCTGGAGTGCGGCCGAGGGCGAAGATCACGGGAAGCGTGTACACGCCTTCCATGAGGTCGTTGCCCGCCGGCTTGCCGAGTGATGCGTCCGACCCGGTGACGTCGAGGACGTCGTCGACGATCTGGAAGCAGACACCGAGGTGATGGCCGAACTCCGTGAGCGCGTCGAGCGTGGTGCCTTCGACGCTCGCGACCATCCCGCCGATGCGACACGCGGTCGAGAACAACGCGGCCGTCTTGCCGCCGATCGCGGAGAAGTAGCTCTCCTCGCTGCGATCCACGTCGAAGAGGTGCTGCAGCTCGAGCACCTGGCCGCGGCACAGCTCACCGATCGTCTCGGCGAGCAGCGCGGCGACCGGTGCGCCGAGCGATGCCGCGAGCTCCGACGCGCGGGCCAGCAGGTAGTCGCCGGCGAGGATCGCGACGATGTTGCTCCAGCGCGCGTTCACGCTCGGAACCCCTCGACGCGTCTCGGCCTCGTCGATCACGTCGTCGTGGTACAGCGACCCGAGATGGACGAGCTCGACGGCCACCGCACCCGTGATCGCGGCATCCGTCGCGGGCCCGACCCCGTTGGCCGCGTACCCCGTGCAGAGGGTCGACGCGGGCCGGAGCCGCTTCCCCCGGCCTTCACGAGGTGGGCGGCCACCTCTCCGAGAAACGGGTCCTCGGAGCGGACTGCGGCAGCCAGCTCGGTCTCCACACGCTCGAGATCGGAGGCCAGCGGCTCGAGCCCGAGCGCGGCAAGCGGCTGCATTAGGGCAGGGTACGGCGTCATGGGAACAAACTCCAAGCCGGAAGCGTCGTTCTTTCTCCACGCTTTCTCCGCTCCGTACCGCCTTCAGGTGGTCCCAGGACCCGCCGATGGGTAGGCACGCGCAGTGGGCACTGTGTGGCAGTTCAGAAACCGCGTCGGGCCAAATCCGGCGTGGCCGATACAATGGTCGAGAGTCGACGAGAGGCGGATGTCCAAGTGTTCGAGCGCTTCACCGACCGAGCCCGGCGAGTTGTGGTCTTGGCGCAAGAGGAAGCGCGCCTGCTCAACCACAATTACATCGGTACAGAGCACATCCTGCTCGGCTTGATCCACGAGGGCGAAGGCGTCGCGGCAAAGGCGCTCGAGTCTCTGGGGATCTCGCTCGAGGCAGTGCGCGCGCAGGTTGAGGAGATCATCGGTCACGGCGGCTCCGCGCCGTCCGGCCACATTCCCTTCACGCCACGCGCGAAGAAGGTCCTCGAGCTCTCACTCCGCGAGGCGCTCCAGCTCGGTCACAACTACATCGGTACCGAGCACATCCTGCTCGGGTTGATCCGCGAGGGTGAAGGCGTCGCCGCGCAGGTGCTCGTCAAGCTCGGCGCCGATCTGTCCCGGGTGCGCCAGCAGGTGATCCAGCTGCTGTCCGGCTACGCCGGTGGCAAGGAAGGCGCGGCGCAGGGCACCGGCCCCGGCGAGAGCGCGCCGTCCGGTTCCCTTGTGCTCGATCAGTTCGGGCGAAATCTCACGCAGCTCGCCGCGAGAAGAAGCTCGACCCGGTCATCGGGCGCGAGAAGGAGATCGAGCGGGTGATGCAGGTGCTCTCCCGCCGCACGAAGAACAACCCGGTGCTGATCGGCGAGCCCGGCGTCGGCAAGACTGCGATCGTCGAGGGCCTCGCGTCGGACATCGTCGAGGGCGACGTGCCCGAGACGCTGGTCGGCAAGCAGCTCTACACGCTGGACCTCGGCGCGCTGGTCGCCGGCTCCCGCTACCGCGGTGACTTCGAGGAGCGCCTCAAGAAGGTGCTGAAGGAGATCCGCACGCGCGGCGACATCATCCTGTTCATCGACGAGCTGCACACGCTCGTCGGGCGGGCGCGGCCGAAGGGGCCATCGACGCGGCGAGCATCCTCAAGCCGATGCTGGCTCGCGGTGAGCTCCAGACGATCGGTGCCACCACGTTGGACGAGTACCGCAAGCACCTCGAGAAGGACGCCGCGCTCGAGCGGCGCTTCCAACCGATCAAGGTCGAGGAGCCATCGGTTCCGCACACGATCGAGATCCTCAAGGGCCTGCGCGAGCGCTACGAGAGCCACCACCGCGTCACGATCACCGACCAGGCGATCGTCGCCGCGGCGAACCTCGCGGACCGCTACATCTCCGACCGTCACCTCCCGGACAAGGCGATCGACCTCATCGACGAGGCGGGCTCGCGCCTGCGCATCCGTCGCATGCAGGCCCCGCCGGACTACCGCGAGCTCGAGGAGCAGATCTCGAGCGTGCGGAAGCGCAAGGAAGAGGCGATCGAGGGTCAGCAGTTCGAGGCGGCCGCGGCACTGCGGGACGAGGAGAAGGAGCTCCTCGAGCAGCGCGCTTCGAAGGAGACCGAGTGGAAGGCCGAAGGCGTCGACCTCTTCAACGAGGTCAACGAGGAGTCGGTCGCCGAAGTCCTCGCGCTGTGGACCGGCATCCCGGTCTACAAGCTCACCGAAGAGGAGACCGCCAAGCTCCTGCGCATGGAAGACGAGCTGCACAAGCGGATCGTCGGCCAGAACGCCGCGGTGAAGGCCGTGTCCCAGGCGATCCGCCGCACTCGGGCCGGCCTCAAGGACCCGAAGCGTCCGTCGGGCTCGTTCATCTTCCTCGGCCCGTCGGGTGTGGGGAAGACCGAGCTGGCCAAGACGCTCGCCGAGTTCCTGTTCGGTGACGAGACGTCACTGATCCAGCTCGACATGTCCGAGTACATGGAGAAGCACACCGTCTCCCGTCTCGTCGGCTCGCCTCCGGGCTACGTCGGCTACGACGAAGGCGGCCAGCTCACCGAAGCCGTGCGGCGCAAGCCGTTCTCCGTCGTGCTCTTCGACGAGATCGAGAAGGCCCACCCGGACATCTTCAACGCACTCCTCCAGATCCTGGAGGACGGGCGCCTGACGGATGCCCAGGGCCGCTCGGTGGACTTCAAGAACTGCGTGATCATCATGACGTCGAACCTCGGTACGGCGGACCTGCGCAAGGCCAACATCGGCTTCAGCCGGGCCGACGAGCAGGTCACGTACGACAACATGAAGAGCAAGGTGACGGAGGAGCTCAAGCGGCACTTCCGTCCCGAGTTCCTGAACCGCATCGATGACGTCATCGTGTTCAGCGAGCTGAGCCAGGCCGAGGTCACCGAGATCGTCGACCTCCTGGTCAAGCGGGTCCAGACCCAGCTCGAGGGCCAGGGCCTCACCCTGGAGCTCACGAACGACGCCAAGCTGCTCCTCGCCGCCAAGGGCTACGACCCGACGTTCGGATGCTCGTCCGCTCCGCCGGGCGATCCAGCGCATGGTCGAGGACCCGCTCTCCGAGCGGATCCTCTGGAAGGAGTTCCACGCCGGCGAGACGATCGTCGTGGATGCCCTGGCCGACGAGATCGTGTTCCGCACGATCGAAGCGGTGGAGCCTCCTCCGGTCGAGCTGGCGGGTTCCGGTTCCGAGGGCTGAGCCTTCTGTTCCACCTGAGTCATTGAAGAAGCGCCGGGCCCTCGGGTCCGGCGCTTCTTCTGTCGGTGCTCCAAAGTCCTGAGGCTGAGCCGGCATCGCTCCAGTCGCTCGGACAAGGGGTTCGCAAAGGGCGCTCACCCAACTCGCTTGGTGAAGCGACGCCGGCTCAGCCTCCCCTCACGTCCGGGTGCCTTCCCGCGTCGGGCCTCCCCGGTCCTCTGGTGGCGGTGCGAGAGACTCGTCGTCGTGCGTCGGGCTCTCGTGTTGGTGGTTCTCGTGTTCGTGCTGTCGGCGTGTCGGGTGGACACGTCCGTGACGGTGTCGGTGCGGGATGACGGGAGTGGGGTGGTGGCGGCGCGGGTGGTGTTGGATGCGTCGGCGGTGAAGGCGGCGGAGATCGGGGGTACCAAGCTCGAGGACGCGGTGCGGCTCGGGGACCTGACCGCGGCGGGGTGGAAGTCCTCGGGGTGGGTCCGCGCGAAGACCGGTGGTGCGACGCTCACGTTGACCAAGGGGTTCGCGCGCGCGCCAGGACGCCGGGCACGGTGGTGGCGGAGCTCAACGGCGCGGACGGACCGCTCAAGGGCGTCCGGGTGACCCGGTCGACGTCGACGTTCAGCACCGACTGGGGGTTCTCGGGCGTAGCGAACCTCAAGGACCTGAAGACCGGGATCACGACCGATCAGGAGCTCGTCGGGTCGGCTCACCGCGCAGCGGGTGGACGTCGGCGCGCTCGACCAGCGGTTGCTGCTGGAGACTCGCGGCGCGTTGCGCCTGCACGTGATCGCCGATCTTCCGCACGCGTCGCCCCGCGAGTTCCCGGTCCGCGCCGGGGTCATCGCCGTGATGCACACGAGCTCGAGTCAGACCGCGATCACGCGCATCGCGGCACTGGTCGTCGGGCTCGGCATCGGCCTCGTGGCGATCGTGCTCCTGCTCGCCGGCGAGCTCAGGTCGCGGCGCCGCCGGGTCTGATCAGCAACCGTTGCGTCGGGCGGACGTTCGCGGTGAGCCAGCCCGGGAACTCGACGAGCGACGCGAGCACGATGTCGGCGCCTGCGGCTTCGAGCTCGGTGGTGGAGAACGGACCACTGGGAACGCCGACGGCGATCGCGCCCGCGATGCGCGCCGCGTCCATGTCGGGGGGTGTGTCACCGACGTAGACCGCCGCGCGGTGCTCGGTGAGCGTCTCGCCCTTCTGAGGACCGTGGCGCCACCCGACGACGTCGTTGACCGGGAGGTTGGTGTGCTCGAGGCAGAGCCACGCGTTGGGTTCGTACTTCGCGGTGACGACGAGCGAGCGGCCCGACATCGCATGGACGGCGTCGAGCGCGGCGGCGGCGCCGGGGAGCGCGAGCGTCCCCTCGATGCCGATCTCGGCGTAGAGCTCGCGGTAGCGGTCGGCGAGCGGATCGATCTGCTCGGCGGGCACCCACTCGGCCAGCTCCCGCTCCAGGGGCGGGCCGAGGCGCGCGACGACGACGTCGGGATCGATCGGGGCGCCGGTCTCCGCCACGAGCGCCGCCATGGCCGTGTGCACGCCGGCGCGGGAGTCGATCAACGTCATGTCCAGGTCGAAACCGATGACCAGCTGCGGCATTCGGTGACGCTACCCGGGTATACGGTTTGTCCCGTTGGGGCAGACCGGAAGCGAGGGCTCCATGCGTTGGCTCGGCGCCGCAGTCGGCATCTGTCTGAGCGGCGCGCTCGTCGGCGTCCCGGTGATCGGCGCGTCGAGCGCCGCGTCCGGGTCCGGCGCGGCGCCGATCGTCCACGGTCGGCGGATCCCGGGACCGGCCGTGCCCCAGGCACCCGGAACGCTGCGCGCCGCGACCGTGAGTGGTTGGACCGCTCAAGAACTGGTCCGGCTACGCGGTCACCGGCTCGGGCTACACGACGGTGAGCGGGAGCTGGCGCGTGCCCTCGGTGGCGGCCACGAAGAAGAACACCTATTCGGCGACCTGGGTCGGCATCGACGGCTTCTCGAACGGGAGCCTGATCCAGGCGGGGACCGGCCAGGACTGGGTCGGCGGCGTCGCGGCGGTATTCCGCGTGGTGGGAGATCCTGCCGGCGCCGGAGACCCCGATCGCTTCGAACGTGATCTCGGTCCACCCCGGTGATCTCGTGAAGGTCTCGATCGCCAAGGAGGCATCGACCTGGACGATCACGCTCACCGATGTCACCCGCGGCCAGTCGTTCGCGACCCAGCAGCACTACACGGGCCCGGGAACCTCGGCGGAGTGGATCGAGGAGACGCCGACGATCGGGACGCGGCTGGCGCAGCTGGCCAAGTTCTCGCTGACGACGTTCAACGACGGCACCGTGAACGGTCTGAACCCGGGTCTCACGACCGCGGATCGCGGCGTGATGATCCGGGGGAAGCGCCAGCTGTCGACGCCGTCGTCGCCGAGCACCGATCGGGACGGGTTCGCGACCCAGCACGGCAAGGTGGCTCCCGCCGCGCCCGGGCCCTAGGCGACGCCATGGCCCGGTCGTGTCCCACCCCGGCGCTAGTCTCGCTGCATGACCCGAACACGCGTTCGTTTCTCATGTGCGGAGTGCGGCGCCCAGGCCCCGAGATGGCTCGGGTCGGTGCCCGGAGTGCGGTGGCTGGGACACTCTGGCGCGAAGAAGCCGGTGCCCGGAGCCGGCTCGACGGGATCGAGCGGTGGTCCGACGGATCGGCCGGTCCCGCTCGGTGAGGTCGACACCGGGGTCGCCGCGATGCGCCCGACCGGCATCGAGGAGCTCGACCGGGTGCTCGGCGGCGGTCTCGTCGGCGGATCGGTCACCCTGCTCGGGGGCGAGCCCGGCATCGGCAAGAGCACGCTCATGCTCCAGGCGCTCGCCCGCATGGCGGGCGCGGGTGCGCTCGTGCTGCTGGTCACCGCGGAGGAGTCGAAGGAGCAGGTGCGCCTGCGCGCCGAGCGGCTCGGAGCGTTGCACCCGAACCTGATGATCGTGGCCGAGACGTCGATGCCCCACGTGCTCACCCACGTCGCGGAGCTCGCGCCCGACGTGCTCGCAGTCGACTCGATCCAGACGGTCGCGGATCCGGACGTCCCCGGTGTCCCGGGTTCGGTGAGCCAGGTGCGGGAGTGCGCGCACCGGCTGGTTCGGCTGGCGAAGGACCGCAACCTGCCGACGCTGCTCGTCGGGCACGTGACGAAGGACGGCGCGATCGCCGGGCCCCGAACGCTCGAGCACATCGTGGACACGGTCCTCGCGTTCGAGGGTGATCGCCATCACGCCCTGCGCATGCTGCACGCGCTCAAGCACCGGTTCGGCTCGACCCACGAGCTCGGGCTGTTCGCCATGGAGGAGTCCGGCCTCGCGGACGTGTCGGACCCGTCGACCCTCTTTCTCGAGGACCGGCGCACCGGCCTCCCGGGTTCGGTGGTCACCGCCGTGCTCGAAGGCGCCCGGCCGGTGCTGGTCGAGGTGCAGGCGCTGGTCACCGCGACGCGCGCGCCGATGCCCCGCCGCTCGTCGCAGGGCCTCGATCCGAACCGGTTGACCCTGCTGCTCGCGGTGCTCGACGCGCGCGCGGGGCTCCCGGTCGCGGATGCGGACGTCTACGCCAGCGTCGCGGGGGGAATCCGGGTGACGGAAGCCGGCGCCGATCTCGCGGTCGCGATCGCGGTGGCCAGCGCTCGACGCGGTCGGCCGGTCGCGGCCGATCTCGTCGCGGTGGGCGAGATCGGGTTGGGCGGTGAGGTGCGCCAGGCGGCTCAGACGCCGCGCCGGCTCGCGGAAGCGGCGCGGCTCGGATTCCGCGCCGCGGTGGTGCCGGCGTCGGTCGCCGACGTCGCCGATCTCGAGCTGATCCGGGTCGGGACCGTGCACGAAGCACTGCAGGCCGCCGGGCTGGGCGACGAGGATTCGGGGCCGGGTCGCCGGTCGAAAAGCTCGCTCGCGCTGCTATCGTGACCACAATTCTCGTACCCGAGGGCCGTACGCGTTCGGTTTTCGCCCCAGTCCCGGCAACGCCAGGAGGACCAACGCCCGTGCCGGCAGCGCCCCGATCGGAAGCGATGCTCTCCGCCCTGCGGCTGGTCGCTCCGGGCCGTCCCCTCCGGGAGGGGCTCGACCGCATCGTCCAGGCCAAGATGGGCGCCCTCGTGGTCGTCGGCGACGGTCCCGACGTGCTCGCGCTGTGCTCCGGTGGGTTCCTGCTCGACGCCGAGTTCACGCCTCAGCGGCTCTCCGAGCTGGCGAAGATGGACGGGGCGATGATCCTGTCCTCGGACTGCAGCCGCATCGCCCGGGCCAACGTCCAGCTGGTTCCCAACCCGGACATCCCGACCCTCGAGACCGGCACCCGCCACCGCACCGCGGAGCGGGTGGCGAAGCAGATCGACGCCCCGGTGATCACGATCTCGGAGGAGCTGGCGCTCGTCGCGGTGCACCGTCGCGGCTTGAAGCGGACGCTCGAGCCCGTCGTCCGCGTCCTGTCACGCGCGGACCAGGCGCTGCAGATCCTGGAGCGGTACAAGGTCCGGCTCGACGCGGTGAGCAACTCGCTGTCGGCGTTGGAGGTCGAGGACCTCGTGACCGTGCGCGACGTGAGCACCGCACTGCAGCGGGCGGAGATGGTGCGCCGCATCGCGGAGGAGATCGAGGAGTACGTGATCGAGCTGGGCGCCGACGGGCGGCTCATCCTCCTGCAGCTCGAGGAGCTCATGGGGGGCGTGGAGGACGACCGCCGCCTGTTCGCGAAGGACTACTTCAGCGAAGCTGCGGACTTCGAGCTCCACGACGTCCTCGGCGCGCTCGCCGATCTGGACACCGAGACGCTGCTCGACCTGCGCGAGGTGGCCGGCGTGCTGCATCTCCCGCACGACGCGAGCCTCGACACCGCGGTGCAGCCGCACGGCTACCGGTTGCTGCACAAGATCCCGCGGCTCCCCGAGCTCGTCGCCGACCACGTCGTCGAACGGTTCACCCACCTGCAGAAGATCATGCGCGCCGGCGTGCCGGACCTCGTCGAGGTGGAGGGCGTCGGCGAGGCGCGTGCCCGCGCGATCAAGGACGGCTTGGCCCGGCTCGCCGAGACCTCGATCCTGGAACGGTACGTGTAGGTCGTTGGCTGCACTGGCGGAAGGGCCCATCGAGGTCGAGGTCGAACGGATCACGTTTCGCGGCGACGGCGGTGAGCCGGTCGACGCGATCCACGCCCGCCCGCTCGGCCTGCCGACGCTCGGTCTCGTCCTGCACCCCGATGTCATGGGCATCCGGCCGCTGTTCGACGACCTGAGCCGGCGGCTCGCGACCCACGGCATCGCGGTGTGCGCGCCCGAGCCGTACAACCACCTGTCGGACTACGAGCACCTCGACGCGGCCGCACGCCTGGATCGGGCGAAGGACCTCGAGGACTCCGTGCAGATCGGGAACCTCGAGCGTGCGGCCGACTGGCTCGTCGTCCACGACGACGTGAGCGAGATCGCGATCCTCGGCTTCTGCATGGGTGGGATGTACGCACTGAAGGCCGCGGGGACCGGCCGGTTCGACCGGGCGGTCGCGTTCTACGGGATGATCCGCGTCCCCGAGGCGTGGCGAGGCCCGGAGCAGGGCGAGCCGCTCGAGCTCGCCGCGGACCCGTGCCCGACGCTGGCCATCTTCGGCTCCGAGGACGCCTGGACCCCGGCCACGGACATCGCCGCGCTGCGCGAGCTGTGGCGGGACCGGCCCGACTGCGAGGTCGTCGTCTACGAGGGCGCGGACCACGGCTTCGTCCACGACGCCGACCGCCCGGGCCATCGCGCCGCCGATGCCGCCGACGCGTGGGCGCGGGTCCTGCGCTTCCTGGGCGTTGCTGCAGACCCCGTCGACCCGACGCCGGACTCCGCCCCGCTCTAGGGAGTTCGCCCGCCTAGGGGTTGGCGCGCAGCTCGAGCGCTTCGCGATCGAGGATGTGATAGCGGCTGCGACCGGTCACCTCGACCCACCCGAGCCGGGTGAACATCGCGAGCGCCTTGTTGACGCGCTCTCGCGACGCGCCGACGAGACCGGCCAGGTCTTCCTGGGTCATCGGCAGCTGGAACTCGGCGTCCGCACCGGCCAGCTCGAGCAGCCGCTTCGCGGTGCGGGCCGGGACATCGAGGAAGACCGCGTCGGCCAGTGCCTCATCGGTCGCGCGCAACCGGCGGGCGAGCAGGCGGACGATCACCCAGAGGATCTCCGGGCGGGCCTGGAGCACCGAGCGCACGTCTTCGTACGCGAGGGCGACCACCTCGGAGTCGGTGAGCGCGCGGGCGTCGGCCGAACGCGGCTCGTCGTCGAACAGACCCAGCTCGCCGAACAGTCCACCGGTCTCGAGCACGGCGACCATCGACTCGCGACCATCGGTCGAGCGGGTCGCGATCGCGATGCGGCCTTCGGCGATGACGAAGAGCTCCTCGGAAGGGTCACTCTGCGAGAACAGGAGCTCGCCCTTCGGGATCGCCAGGAGCTTGGTCTTCCCGCTCAGCTCCTCCAGCGCGTCGGCCGGCAGCGCGGCGAAGAGCTCGGTGGCGTCCAGCAGGCGTCGCTCAGGCACCCGGCCCACACTAGCGAGGGTCCGGATTCTCGGCCCCCGGCAGGGTCCGGTACAATGGATGGTTCCCCCCGGTGGTTTCTCCTGAGGAGCGCTATGCCGTTCGACGTCGGCGACAAGGTCGTCTATCCGCACCATGGAGCCGCGACGATCGAGAAGCGCGAGAAGAAGGAGGCGTTCGGCAAGAAGCAGGAGTACCTGGTCCTGCGCCTCGCGTACGGCGACCTGACCCTGATGGTCCCGGCCGACAACGCCGAGGAGATCGGGCTCCGGGACGTCATCAACGACGAAGAGGTCGAGGAGGTGTTCGCGGTGCTCCGCAAGAAAGAGGCCCGGATGCCGACCAACTGGTCCCGGCGCTTCAAGAACCACGTGGAGAAGCTGAAGAGCGGCGACATCTACCAGGTGGCCGAAGTGGTGCGGAACCTGACGATCCGGGAGAAGGACAAGGGTCTCTCCGCGGGTGAGAAGCGGATGCTCGGCAAGGCCCGCCAGATCCTCGTGTCCGAGCTGACCTTCGCCCTCAAGCTGGACGAGGAGACCGCGGAGGCCAAGCTCGACGAGGTCCTCGGCAAGGGCGAGCCGGCGGTGGCGATCGACGACGAGTCGATGCCGGACCGGACCCCGGTGTCCAAGGCGCCGGCCAAGAAGGCCGTGAAGGCGGCCAAGGCCCCGGCCGCGAAGGCGACGGCCAAGGCGCCCGCGGCCAAGGCGCCGGCCAAGAAGGCCGCAAAGGCTGCGAAGACCCCGGCGAAGGCCAAGTAGGTACAAAGGTAAGACGGCTGGTTCAAGCCGGAGCCTCCTGACGCCGATCCCTGAAGGGGTCGGAAGGGAGGTTCTGTGTTCGTCGAGGTCACGCGGCTCTTCACGGTGGTGCTGCTGACTGCAGCCGGCTTCATCATCGGCAAGGACCTCGCGCCGAACAGCGCGGAGCTCTCCGGCATCGCCGGCATGCTCGGCTGCCTGGTCGGCTACCTGTCCGGCGGTGTGCTCGGTCGATTCCTCGAGCGCGCGGCCGGGGTCGTCGAACGGCGCGTGGACCGGGTCCCGCTCCCGCAGGTCATGGCGGGCATGGTCGGTGGCGGCGTCGGCGCGGTCTTCGGTCTGACCATCGCGGTCCCGCTCGCGCTGCTGGTGCGCCCGGTCGCGATCTCGATCGGCATCGGCGGGCTGTTGGTCTGGCTCGCGATGTACTTCGGGTACCGGCTCGCCTCGCGCAAGAGCGAAGAGCTGTTCGCGATGGCCGGTCTCTCGACCCGCCCGCTCGTGCGCGCGCGTCCCTACGACGACCTCGACGGGTTCATCGTCGACTCGTCCGCGGTGATGGACGGCCAGCTCCTGCCACTGACCCGCTCCGGCCTCTTCCGAGACGACCTCTACGTTCCACGCTTCGTCCTCGACGAGCTCCAGGGCATGGCCGACGCGAACGACGAGCGGTCACGCCGCGCCCACCGGGGCCTCGAGATCCTCGAGGTGCTCCGCCGAGAGACCCCGTTGCGGGTGCTCGTCATCGACGACGAGGTCCCCGAGCTCGACGAGGTCGACGCGAAGCTCGTCATGCTCGCCCGAAAGCTCCAGCTCCGCCTGCTCACCAACGACATCAACCTGGCCAAGGTCGCCGAGATCCAGGGCGTGCCCGCGGTGATCCCGCGCCGGCTCGCCGCCGACCTGATCCCCGGGGTCCTGGCCGGTGAGACGCTCACGGTCGCGCTGACCCGGCCCGGCCGCCATCCCGGTCAGGGCGTCGGCTTCCTCGACGACGGCTCCATGGTCGTGGTCAACGGCGGCGAAGACCTGATCGACTCCGGGCCGGTGACGCTCGTGGTGTCGTCGATCGTCCCGACCAGCGCAGGCCGGATGGTCTTCGCGCGCCCGACTGATCCCCGCACCGGACGAGCGACCCCCGACCCGAGCGAGTCCGAGCCACCCTCGTCGCGCCAGTATTGAGCGGTGCAGACCTGGGCGATCGTCGTTGCGGCCGGTTCCGGCGCGCGCTTCGGCGGCGCGAAGCAGTTTCACGAGATCGGGTCGGAGCGCATCGTGGACCGCGCCGTGCGCACGGCGACGCGGTGCTGCGACGGCGTGGTGCTCGTCCTGCCCCCGGGCGCGACGTGGGACGGGCCGCCGGTCGCGGGCGTGGTGCCCGGTGGCGCGACCCGGGCTGCCTCGGTGCGGGCGGGGTTGACGGGCGTGCCGTCGAGTGCGGACATCGTGCTGGTCCACGATGCCGCCCGTCCGCTCGCGGGCGATGACCTGTTCCGCGCCGTTATCGACGCAGTGCGCGCCGGCGCGGACGGGGCGATCCCGGGCCTCGCCGTCGCGGACACGATCAAGCGGGTGGCCGACCATCACGTGGTCGCGACCGTGCCCCGCGACAACCTGGTGACCGTGCAGACTCCTCAGGCCTTCCGGGCCGCCGCGCTGCGCGACGCGCACCGCGATGATGCCGACGGGACTGACGACGCCGCGCTCGTCGAGGCCGCGGGCGGAACCGTGGTCATCGTCGCGGGTGAGCCGACCAACCTGAAGGTCACCGGCCCGGAGGACCTGATGCTCGTGCGCGCGCTGCTGGACCTGCAGGGCGACTCGTGATCCGCGTCGGCATGGGCTTCGACGTCCATCCGTTCGGCGGCGCCGGCCCGCTCGTGCTCGGCGGGGTGACCCTCGACGGCGAGGGTCTGGTCGGGCACTCGGACGCCGACGCCGTCGCGCATGCGGTAGCCGACTCGCTGCTCGGCCCGGCCGGGCTCCCGGACCTCGGTTCGCTGTTCCCCGCCTCGGACGAGCAGTACCGCGGCGCGTCCTCGATCGACCTGCTCGGCGAGGTCGCGCGCCGGGTGCGGGCCGAGCGCTGGTGGGTGATGAACGTGGATGTCGTGGTGGCCGCCGAGCACCCGCGCCTCGCGCCGCACCTCGACGCCATGAACGTCAACCTCGCGGCCGCGCTCGAACCGGTGCGCCGGCCGATGGGCCCCGCGGTCCACGTGTCGGTCACGCCGAAGCGGGGTGAGGGGCTCGGCTTCGTGGGCCGAGCCGAGGGGATCGCCGCGTGGGCCGTGGCCCTCCTCGAGCAGGACTGAGCCGCGCCCAAACGCGTCCGCGACCGCGAAGACCGAGAACTAGCCTCGCCGAATGCTCCGGATCCACGACACGATGGCCGCGCGCGAGGTGGACTTCGTTCCCCGCGTCCCCGGGCAGCGTGTCGATGTACGTCTGCGGGCCGACGGTCTACGACGTTCCGCACATCGGCCACGGGCGCACGGCGGTCGTGTTCGACGTCATCCAGCGCTACCTGGAGTGGAGCGGGCTTGCCGTGACGTACGTGAGCAACGTCACGAACGTCGAGGACAAGATCATCGCCCGAGCCGCTCGCGAGGGCGCGAGCGAGCGCGAGCTCGCCGATCGCTACGAAGCCGAGTACTGGCTCCAGCTCGAACGGCTCGGGGTGCGGGCGCCGGCCGAGATTCCTCGGGCCACCGAGTTCATCGACCAGATGATCCAGCTCATCGCCGAGCTCGTCGAGCGCGGTCACGCGTACGTGATCGAGGGCGAGGGCGTGTACTTCCAGGTCGACTCGTACCCCGGGTACGGGGAGCTTTCGCACCGCAAGCTCGCAGACCTGCTCGACAACGCGGGTGCGCGCGTCGACGTCGACGAGCAGAAGCGCAGCCCGGTGGACTTCGCGCTGTGGAAGGCCGCGAAGCCGGGCGAGCCCGATTGGGACTCGCCGTGGGGACGGGGTCGGCCGGGGTGGCACATCGAGTGCTCGGCGATGTCGCTCGAGATCCTCGGCGAGCGCTTCGACCTGCACGGAGGTGGGGACGACCTCGTGTTCCCGCACCACGAGAACGAGCGGGCGCAGGCCGAGGCCGCCGGGCACGGGTTCTCGCGCCACTGGATCCACAGCGGGATGGTCGAGATCGGCGGCGAGAAGATGTCCAAGTCGTCGGGCAACTTCACGAAGTTGGCCGACGCCATCGACGCCCATGGCGCGCGCGCGTTTCGCCTCGCCGTGCTGCAGGTCCACTACCGGTCGCGCACCGAGCTCGGACCGACCGAGATGCGGGCCGCGGGCGAGGCGGTCGAGCGGCTGGACGCCCTGATCCGCCGGGCCGGGGGCGCGCTCATCGACTTCAGCACCGCGCCGTACGACGAGGCGATCGTCGAGGAGTTCCGGGCGGCCATGGACGACGACTTCGGCACGCCCGCCGCGGTCGCCACCATCTTCGACACGGTCAAGCGGGCCAACGTCGCGATCGATCGCGGCGACCACTTCCAGGCCGCCTCGCTCGTCGCGACCGTCCGGCATCTCGCCGCCGCACTGGGGCTCGAGGTCGGAGTCACCGAGGCCGACGGCGATGAGAGCGCCGATTCGGCGGAGATCGACGCGCTCGTGGCGGCTCGCAACGCGGCGCGCGCGGATCGAGACTTCGCCGAAGCCGACCGCATCCGGGACGAGCTCGCCGTGCGCGGCATCACGCTCGAGGACACCGCGGCCGGCACGATCTGGCATCGATGACCGGGAAGCGCCCGGCGCGCGGGGAGTCCGGGCTCGGCGGGGATCAGGTCGAAGGCCGCAACGCGGTGCGCGAGCTGTTGCGGGCGCGGCAGCGGCGCGTGTCGGAGCTCTGGATCGTTCCCGCGCGCGAAGCGCCGGTGATCGACGAGATCCTCCAGCTCGCGACGGAGGTCGGCGCCCGCGTTCGGCAGGTGTCGCCCGAGCAGCTGGACGAGCGCGCCCGGACCGACGCGCCACAGGGGGTGCTCGCACTCGCGGCGCCGATCAAGAACCACGACATCGACGAGCTGCTGAACCGGCCCGACGCGTTCCTGCTCGCGTTGGACGGCGTCACCGATCCGGGCAACCTCGGCGCGGTGCTGCGGGTCGCCGAGACTGCCGGGGTCACCGGGGTGGTGCTCCCACGGCACCGCAGCGCCCGCCTGACCCCCGCGGCGGTGAAGGCCGCGGCCGGCGCGGTCGAGCACCTGCCCCTGGCGACGGCGGCGGGCGTGCCGGCCGTCCTCGATCGGGCGGCGCGGGCCGGAGTGTGGTCGGTGGGCCTCGATGCGGCCGGCACCGCCGACGTGTTCGCACTGGACGTGGCCGACCGACCCCTCGTCGTCGTGCTCGGCGCCGAGGGTCGTGGGCTCGCGCGCCTCACCCGCGAACGCTGCGACCTGGTGGCCAGCATCCCGATGCGTGGTGCGATCGAGAGCCTGAACGTCGCCACCGCGGCCGCGGTCGCATGTCACGCGATCGCGCGCCGAACGCGACCGGTCACCGCACTAGCCTCGCCCCGTCGCCGGAGTAGCTCAGTCGGCAGAGCAGCGGTTTTGTAAACCGCAGGTCATCGGTTCGATCCCGATCTCCGGCTCTCTCCTCGAACCGCTTCGGCCGAGCGGGGATCTTCGAAAGATGCCACCGGCGCTGCGCCTGCAGCCGGTAGGGTCGAGGGGTAAGGATCGACCTCCCATCGGAGCCTCCCGACCATGAGTGACTCGAGCATCCTCCCCGGCGGTCCGGGCGTCGAACGGACCCGCACCGGGAAAGGTGTCGGCTTCGGACGCAGCGTTGCGTTCTCGGCCGGCGCGGCGCGGCCCTCATCGGCATCGCCGTGATCATCGGCATCGTGCTGCTGCAGGTGATCGACGACGGCACGAGCGGCCCCATCGGTGACGGCGGCAGCTCGGCCGCAGCCGGTGGCAACACCAACACCACCACCACGAGCTCCGGCTCGGGTTCCAGCTCCACCACGTCGACGACTGCCGCGAACCCGGTGAAGCCACCGGCTCAGGTCGCGGTGCTGGTGCTCAACGGCTCGGGTCGCCCCGGCGCCGCCACCACGCAGAGCAACGCGCTCGAAGGCCAAGGGGTATCAGACCCTGATCCCCGCGGACGCGACGAATCGCGCCGGCAGCATCGTGTACTTCAAGCCCGGCTACGACCGTGAGTGCACGACGGTCGCGGCATCGGTGGACGGTGCCCCGAAGGTGGAGGCGATCCCGAGCCCGCCACCGACGGGGAGCGACACCGCGAACTGCGTCGTCATTCTCGGCTCATAACGTCTCCGCTCGTGGACGCCGCGCTCGACCCGCTGGTCGCGCACGCGCCCCGCGCCGCGGTGCTTCTCGACTTCGACGGCACGCTCGCACCGATCGTCGACAACCCGGATGCCGCGACCGTGCTCCCCGCGGCGCACGACGCGCTCGCGAGCCTCGTCGACCGGATCGGTCTCGTCGCGGTCGTGAGCGGGCGTCCGGTCCGGTTCCTGCGTGACGCGCTGAGCCTCGACGGCGTGACGTACGTCGGCCAGTACGGGGTGCAGCGTTGGGACGGCGAGCGGGTGACCACCGACCCCCGGGTCGAGCCTTACCTCGCCGCGGTCGAGGCGACCGCGCGGGCCGCGACCCGGGAGCTGCCGGGGGTGCTGGTCGAGCGCAAGGAGGGGGTCGCCGTGGTCCTGCACTGGCGGCAGCGCCCGGAGCTGGGGGAACAGGCGAACGAGTGGGCCGCACGCGCGGCGGAGTCGACCGGCCTGGCCCGGCATCCGGCCCGGATGGCCGCGGAGCTACGGCCGCCGATCCCGATGGACAAGGGCACCGTGGTCGACGAGCTCTGCACCGGGCGCGACGCCGCGGCCTACGCCGGCGACGATGCCGGCGACCTCGCCGCGTTCGACGCGCTCGACCGCCTCCAGTCGTCCGGACGGTTGGCGCACGCAGTGCGCGTCGGCGTGGGTTCCGGCGAGGTGCCGCCCGAGCTGATGACGCGGGCCGACGTCCATGTCGACGGTCCTGTGGGCCTGGCCGCCCTCCTCGCCGACCTCGGCACCCGGCTCGGAGACCGCTGAACGGCGCCGCGCCTCTTCGCGTTCGGCGATCGCCGTTCAGGGATCCTCAGAGAGCAGCTTGGCGGAGCTGGGTCTCGAGCCACGCCGCGGGTGGGTTGGCCTGCGCGTGGGCGCGCAGCTCGGCGGCGCGCCCGGCCCGCTCCGCCGGTTCCATCACGAGGGCCTCGTGGAGCACCGCGGCCGTCTGCACGAGATCGAAGGGTTGCACCGTGAGGCACGAGCGGTGGAGCTCGTCGTGCGCGCCGGCCTCGCGTGAGAGGCACAGCACGCCGTCGCGTCGGTTCGCGAGCGGCCCTTCGAGGGCCACCAGGTTGAGCCCGTCGCGGACCGGGTTCACGAGCAGGACGTCGCTGCACACGAGGCCGGCGAGCGAGCGCGCGTAGTTGTCGCGCTCGTCGAGGATCACCGGCTCCCAGCCCGCGGTGGCCCAGCGCTCGTTCACGCGGGCCGCGGCGTTCTCGACTTCGTTGCGGTACGCCTGGTACTCGGGCAGCGTGTCGCGCGACGGGTTCAGCAGCGCGGCGAACGTCACCCGCTCCCGCAGCTCGGGATGCTCCTCGAGCAGGAGGTCGTAGGCCAGGAAGCCGCGGACGATGTTCTTGGACAGCTCCATGCGGTCACTCCGTACGATCAGCTTTCGGTCACCGACGCGTTCCTCGAGCGCCGCGATCTCGGCCCCGACCTCGGGCGTGGCGACCTCTGCCGCGAGGACCGCGGGATCAGGACCGAAGGATGCGGCGAAGGTCCGGCCGATCGCCGCGTCGGGCCCGAGCACCTCTTGGACGGAGGCTCGGAACGCGCGCGCCCAGCGTTCGGTGTGGAACCCGGTGGTGCTGCCGGCCATCGAGCTGCAGATCGCGTGCGCGACGTACTCGGGGAGGACCCGGATCGAGCTCGGGCCGCAGAACGGGGTGTGGGTGAAGTGGACGACGTGCAGATCGGGACGGGCCTCGGTCAGCATCTGGGGGACGAGGGTGAGCTGGTAGTCCTGCACGAGGACGGCCTCACCCGGCCCGGCGACGTCGATCACCGCGTCGGTGAACGAGCGGTTGACCGACACGTATCCCTCCCACGCGGCGCGGAAGTGGCGGTCGAAGCGGGGTCGGCGCGCGAGGTCGAGCAGGGCGTGGTGCAGGAACCAGAGCACGCCGTTCGAGATCACGTCGTAGTGCAGGCGCGACACGTCCGGATCCAGCGTGAGGAGCTTCGCGTGCACGCCCCCCGTCGGCGTGGGCGTGCCGGCCTGCACCGCGGCGCGGTCGTCCGCACTGATCGCCGCCGCGACCCAGGTGGCGTCCTCACGGTTGGCAAGGAGCGGCATCAGCGCGCTCACCACGCCGCCGGAGCCGCGGTGGGTCGAGAACGTCCCGTCGGGTTCGCGCGTGAACCGGAAGGGCCCCCGGTTGGAGACGACGATCACGCTGAGGCCCTAGGTGCTGAGCGTGCCGAAGAGTCGGAGCCAGTCCTCGAGCTCGCGGGTCGACAGGAAGTTCTGGCGGACGTGCTCCTGGCCGCTCGCCCCCATCTTGTCCGCGTGCTCCGGATCGGCGAGCAGCTCGATCGTGCGGTCGGCGCACTCGGGGATCGAGTCGACGAGGAAGCCGTCCTGACCGTCGCGGATCTGCAGCACGATCCCGCCCGCGCGGCCACCGATCACCGGGCGGCCCTTCCACAGGCCCTCCGCGACGGTGAGCCCGAAGCCTTCGCGCAGTGACTTCTGGATCACGACGTCGGCCGCGCGCTGGAACGCGTTGATCTGCACGTTGCCGACCTGCTGGATGTTCGAGAGCAGATGGATGTCTCGGTCGTGCCCGTGTGCGGCCTCGACCTGCTCCCACACCTGGAACCCCTCGGGGTCGTCCGTCGCCATGGAGCCCGCGAGCACGAGCTGCGCGTCGGGCACCGAGTTGCGCACCGCGTGGAACGCCTCGATCACGCCGACCGGGTCCTTCCACGGGTCGTACCGGCTGACCTGGCACACGATCGGCCGCTTCGTGTCGATGCCGTACTGCTTGCAGATCTCGTGCACGAAGGGATCCGGCAGCTCGAGGTTCTTCACCGACAGCGGATCGATGCACGGAGGCGCGATGACGACGTTGTCCATCGACAGCGAGTCGGGGATGAACTGCTCCATCGTCCAGACCGACGCGTCATGGCACTCGACGTACGGCCGGAAGAACTCCCAGACGTCCGCCCGGGCGTTGGTCAGGTCGATGTGGCAACGCCAGATCCACTTCGTCTCGGGCCGGTTGACGCTCGACTGGCCGATGAAGTTCAGCAGCGCGGCCGGCTGCGGGTCGTGGGCGATGACGTAGTCCCACTCCCCGTCGATCAGCAGCGCGTTCTCGAGCACCTTCTCGAGGTACACCTTCTGCATCTGCGCGTCCCACGTGACGTCCGCGCCCTGTAGCGCGTTGTGGACGGCCTTCGTGACCGCGAAGAACTCGTCGCTGCCGTGGATGACCTGCCACTCGGCGTCGATCCCGAGGCTGCGCAGGAGCGGGACGTGGGTCGAGAGGAGCTCGGCCACGCCGCCGCCGTACGCGGTCGCGTTGATGTGGAGGACCCTCGCACCCCGGAACGGCTCGGCCATCGCGCGGATCCGCTCGATGGTCTCCGCTCCGGCGACCTCCTCGTAGTCCGCCAGCTCCTTCTCCAGCAGCGGGACGCGTTCGAGCATCTGAAAGTTCCTCGCGAGGGGTCGGGGACGGAGTTCAATCTATCGAGGATGAATGCCAAGGCAGTTGCTTGTCCGGACAAGTTCCGTGGATCGCTCGATGCTGCCGCGGCCGCAGCCGCGATGGGTCGGGGCCTCCGGACGGCCGGGTTCGACGAAGTCGTCGAGGTGCCGCTGGCCGACGGGGGTGAGGGAACCCTCGACGCGCTCCTCGCGGCGCGCGGCGGTTCGCGACGCACCGCCAAGGTCACCGGACCCCTCGGCGGAACGATCGACGCAGTGTGGGGACGGCTGTCGGACGGCACCGCGGTGGTCGAGATGGCTCGGGCCAGTGGCCTCGCGCTCGTCGAGGGACGGCCGGATCCGTTGCGGGCGAGCACGCGGGGAACGGGTGAGCTGATCGCTGCCGCGGCGCGAGCGGGCGCGACGCGCGTGATCGTGTGCGTCGGGGGAAGCGCGTCCACGGACGGTGGCCTCGCCGCGGTCGAGACGCTCGGCTGGTCGCTCGCCGGGCTCGACGTGGTCGTCGCGTGTGACGTCGGCACCACCTTCACCGACGCGGCGGAGGTGTACGGGCCACAGAAGGGCGCGTCGAAGGCGCAGGTGGCGCTGCTGAAGCGGCGGCTCGAGCAGCTGGTGGGCGTGTACGAGCAACGGACGGGCGTCGACGTCAGCGAGCTCGAGGGCAGTGGTGCTGCGGGAGGCCTCGCGGGCGGGCTCGCCGCGATCGGCGCGCGGCTCGAGCCGGGCTTCGAGGTGGTGGCCCAGGCCGCGGGTCTCGACGCCGCGTTCGACGGCGCCGAGCTCGTCGTCACGGGCGAGGGGAAGCTCGACGTCACGAGCTTCGAGGGCAAGGTCGTCGGCGGCGTGCTCGAGTGGGCGGCCGACGCCGGAGTCGCGCACCGCGCCGCCATCGTCGGGCAGGCGACCGACGCCGCGCGCGAGGAAGCGAGCGTGCTCGGTGACGTCCAGGTGCTCGCGCTGACCGATCGGGTGTGGCAGGCGGGCGAAGCGTTCGCCCGGGCCGCGATCCTCGTGGAGGAGTCGGCGATCGACGTGGGTCGCCACGCGCTCGGCCGCGGGTAGGGCGGAGGAGGGAGCGACCCGGAATTACGCGGTCAGCTCGCGGCCGTGCTTGCGGCGGTACTCGGGAATCGAGTCGATCGGCGGGCGTTCGCGCACCTCGACCGCGACTGCCTCCGGCTCGAACTCCTCGGAGTACCGAACGAGCTCCGCCACCGCGGTGCGCTCGGACACCAGGCCCGCGCGCCGGAGCGCAGTGACGAGGATCGCGGTCGCCTGCGGCCCGAGCTCCGCGAGTGTGCGGTTGCGGTGCTCACGCACGCCGAGGTCCACCTGCGCGGTGGCCGCGAGCCCGTAGCGCTCGACGACGTCGACCAGCAACGCGAACTCCACGCCCCAGCCTTCGACGAACGGCAGGGTCTCGAGCACGTCGCGGCGTCCGGCGTACTCACCCGACAGCGGCTGCACGAACCGCGCCAGCTGAGGGAAGAGCGTCGAGATGAGCGGACGGGCCATGAGCTCGGTGACGCGCCCACCCCCATGGGGCTGGTCGTGCAACGGGCGCCGGTAGAACCCTTTGACGAACGCGAGGTCGGGCTGCGTGAGCAGCGGGCCGAGCAGCGCAGTCACGAAGTGCGCCCCGAAGTTGCGGATGTCGGCGTCGAGCCAGCAGAGGAGGTCACCCTCCGCGGCGTCGAGGGACTTCCACATCGCGTTGCCCTTGCCCGACCCGGGCCCGGTCTCCGGGAGCACGGCCTCGGCGGGCACCACTCGGGCGCCTTCCCAGGACGCGACGGCCGCCGTGGAGTCCGTCGAGCCGTCGTCGAGCACGAGGACCTCGTCGACGAGGGCGACCTCCTCCATCAGGGTCCGCCGGACCGTGGCCACGATGTGGCCGACCGTGGCCTCCTCGTTCTGGGCCGGGAGGCAGACGGTGACCGTCAGGCCCAGCTCCGCCTTGGCCCGGGCCAGCTCGGCCGGCTGGAAGTCGTCGTGGCGCCAGGGCACCGGGAGGAGCGGCACGGCGTCGAGGTTAGGCGGCCCGGGCCATCCGAATGACTGGCTAGGCCCCGGGCGATCGTGCGAGACTGTGAGCCGACACACGCGCTCATCCAGAGCGGCTGAGGGACGGGCCCTTTGACGCCGCGGCAACCAGCGCCCTTCACGGGGAGCCAGGTGCCAATGCCCGAACGATGAGAGAGCCCTGAGCCTGGGACCGGACCTCCGGACTCCGCTCGAGGCGCTCGAAGACCAATGCGAGCGCGTCGAGACCGAACGGGAAACCGTTCACCAGGAGAAGGAGAGCAAGACATGGCCCACGTTTTGGGACTTCGGTGTCGAGAGTGTGCGCGCGAGTACGACATCGCGCCGATCTTCACCTGCGAGTGGTGCTTCGGCCCGCTGGAGGTCGCGTACGACTACGACGCGATCACGAAGGCGACCTCCCGTGAGAAGATCGCCGCCGGCCCGCTCAGCATGTGGCGCTACCAGGACCTGCTCCCGGTGGAGCGGAACCCCTCGGTCGATCTCGGCGCCGGCTTCACGCCACTCGTGCGCGCGGACCGGCTCGCCGCCGAGCTCGGGTTGGGTGAGGTGTGGATCAAGAACGACACCCTGAACCCGACGAACTCGTTCAAGGACCGCGTCACCTCGGTCGCGCTCTCGAAGGCGCTCGAGTTCGGGTTCAAGACGGTCGCGTGCGCGTCGACGGGGAACCTGGCGAACGCGGTCGCCGCTCACGCGGCGCACGCGGGATTGCGCAGCTTCGTGTTCATCCCCGCCAACCTCGAACAGGGCAAGGTGGTCACGACGTCGGTCTACGGCGGCAACGTCGTCGCGATCGACGGCAACTACGACGACGTGAACCGACTTTGCGCCGAGCTCGCCGGCATGTACCCGTGGGCGTTCGTGAACGTGAACGTGCGCACGTACTACGCCGAGGGATCGAGGACGCTGGCGTTCGAGACGGCCGAGCAGCTCGGGTGGCAGGCGCCCGACCACGTCGTCGTTCCGGCCGCCAGCGGCTCACTGCTCACGAAGATCCGCAAGGGCTTCGGCGAGCTGCACAAGGTGGGTCTGCTCGACGACGAACCCCAGGTGCGGGTGTCCGGCGCCCAGGCGCTGGGTTGCTCGCCGATCGCGACCGCGTGGCTCGACGGCACGGACAGCATCAAGCCGGTGAAGCCGGACACCATCGCGAAGTCACTCGCGATCGGGAACCCGGCCGACGGCTACTTCGCGCTCGACGCGGTGCGCCAGACCGGAGGCGGGTTCGCTGCGGTGACCGACGAGGAGATCGTCGACGCGATGCGCCTGCTCGCGCAGACCGAGGGGATCTTCGCCGAGACCGCCGGCGGCGTGACGATCGCGACGCTGAAGCGCCTGGCCGGCGAAGGCGTGATCCGGCCCGACGAGCGCGTCGTCGCGTACATCACCGGCCACGGCCTGAAGACGCTCGACGCGGTCGCCGACAAGGTCGGCCCCACGGCCACGATCTCCCCGTCGCTGGATGCGTTCCACGCGGCCTTCGACTCAACCGATTTCGACCAGTAGGAGCACCAACCGTCATGGCTGTGACCATCCGCATCCCCACGCAGCTGCGCGAGCTCACCGGCGGCGCCGGTGAGGTCTCGATCGAGGGCGGCACGGTGAAGGAGCTGCTCGCCGGTCTCGACGCCGCCCACCCGGGCTTCGCCGGTCGCCTCCACGACGACTCCGGCCAGCTGCGCCGGTTCGTGAACGTCTTCGTGGCTGACGAGGACATCCGGTTCCTGGACGGGATCGACACCCCCGTCGCGGCCGGACAGGTCGTGAGCATCGTCCCGGCGGTCGCCGGCGGCTGAGGCCCCTTCGAAGATCTCCGGCGGCCGTTTGCCGGGCCGAGTCGCGCCGGGCGGCCGCCGGCGGCTCACCCGACGGCTTGCGCCGGTCGGAACCCCCTCCTAAGGTATCCCTTACCTCACCTGACCGAGGGGTTGCTGTCTCGTGCTCCCGACGTTCGTCATCGGCCTCCGTGAAGGCCTCGAAGCCGCCCTCATCGTGGGGATCATCGCGACGTTCCTCAGCCAGCAGGGCCGGCGGGACGTGCTGCGGGCCATGTGGGCGGGTGTCGCGATCGCCCTGGTGCTCTGCAGCGGGGTCGCCGTCGCGCTGAAGATCGCCGAGGAGAACCTGCCCCAGCGCCAGCAGGAGGGCCTCGAGACGGTCGTCGGGCTCTGCGCCGTCGCGATGGTCACCTGGATGATCATCTGGATGCGCCGCCACGCCCGGGGCCTCAAGGGGGATCTCGAAGGCAAGGCCGCGGCGGCGCTCATGGGGGGCTCCGTCATGACGCTGGTGCTCATGGCGTTCCTCGCGGTCCTGCGCGAAGGCCTCGAGACCGCGGTCTTCCTCCTCGCCGCGTTCCAGGCGTCACGCGACCCGAGTGCCGCGGGAACCGGAGCCGTGCTCGGGATCATCGTCGCGGTCGGGATCGGCTACGGCATCTACCGAGGCGGCGTGAAGCTGAACCTCGAGCGCTTCTTCAAGTTCACCGGGTTCGTGCTCGTGCTCGTGGCGGCCGGCCTCCTCGCGACTGCGGTGCACACCGCGCACGAAGCCGGCTGGCTCAACAGTGGTCAATCCGAGGTCTTCAGCCTCCAGTGGCTGGTGGACCCGGGCTCCGTCCGTTCGGCGCTGCTCACCGGGATGCTGGGGATCCAACCCCAGCCGGTCCTCGCCGAAGTCATGGTCTGGCTCGCTTATGCGGTACCGATGGGAGTCCTCGTGTTGTGGCCGTCTCGTCCGAAGTCCAAGCGCCGGTCGCGCAAGACGGCCGTCACCGCGGGAGTGGGTGCGGCGCTCGTCGCCGTGCTCGCGCTGGCCGGCTGCGGCTCGTCCGGCTCGGACAAGGCTTCCGGCGACTCCACCGGCGTGAAGGAGGTGGGCATCAAGCTCGTGGAATCGGGCTGTGAGCCGGCGAAGCTCTCGGTCCCCGCCGGCGCGACGAAGTTCGACGTCAGCAACGACGACGCCGACGCGGTCACGGAGTTCGAGGTCCAGCAGGGAGGCCGGATCGCGGGCGAGGTCGAGCTCGTGGCGCCCGGCTTCTCGAAGTCCTTCTCGATGACGCTGAAGCCGGGCAAGTACACCATCCAGTGCAACGGCGGCAGCAAGAACGACGGCAAGGGGACGATGACGGTCACCGGGTCCGCCAAGACGGACGCGGCGCCGAACACCGCGGCTCGAGCGGCTGCGGTGAACGCCTACCGGACATACCTGGAGTCGCAGGCCAACCTCCTCGTTGCGAACACCACGCCGTTCGTGGCCGCGGTGAAGGCAGGTGACGTCGAGCAGGCGAAGTCCCTCTACGCCGCCGCCCGCGCGCCGTACGAGCGCATCGAGCCGGTGGCCGAGTCGTACGGCGACCTCGATCCCCGCATCGACGCCCGCGCGAACGACGTCGCCGCGAGCAAGTGGAGCGGGTTCCACAAGATCGAGCAGGCGCTGTACCAGAACGGCAACCTCGACGGGATGGGACCGGTCGCGGACCAGCTGCTCACCGACGTCACGACGCTGCAAGGCCTCGTCAAGACGGTGAAGCTCGAGCCGGCCACCATCGCGAACGGCGCGGTCGAGCTGCTGAACGAGGTGTCGAGCTCCAAGATCACCGGTGAGGAGGAGCGCTACTCGCACATCGACCTCGTCGATCTCGCGGCGAACGTCGAAGGCTCACGAGCCGCGTTCGACGCGGTCGCGCCGTTGCTCCCGGCCGCCAGTCCCGTCACCGCGTCCGCGATCAACGCGAAGTTCGACGCGATCACCACGGCGCTCGCGCCCTCCAAGCAGGGCGACACCTACGTGCTGTACACGACGCTCACTCCGGCGCAGACGCGCGCGATCGCCCAGACCGTCGATGCCGCGGCCGAGCCGCTGTCGCAGGTCGCGGAGCAAGTCGTCACGTGAGCCGGAGCTCCGGTGGCTCCGGCTCCGCGCTGGGGCGTCCGGTCAGTCGGCGGGCGCTGCTGGGCGGGATCGGGGCTGCGGGCGCCGGCGCGGTGCTCGGTGGGCTCGCCGTCGCGGATCGCGGCGACCGCGCCGACGCCGAGACGAGCGTCGCGGCCAACGGCGCGGGAGTCGTCGCGTTCTACGGGCCGCACCAGGCGGGGATCGCCACGCCGGTGCAGGACCGGCTGCTGTTCGGCGCGTTCGACGTCCTGCCCGGAGCCAGGCGCGCGGATGTCGTCGCACTCCTGAAGGAGTGGACGGACATGAGCGCGCGGCTCGCCGCGGGCAAGGAGATCGGCCGCAACGACGTCGCGCCGGCGCCGCCCGACGACACCGGTGAAGCGCTCGGGCTGCCACCGAGCCGACTCACGACGACGTTCGGGTTCGGCCCGACCCTGTTCACCCAGGCCGGCGTCGATCGGTTCGGCATCGCGGCCAGGCGACCGGCCGCGCTGATCGATCTCCCTCCGTTCGATCACGACAACCTCGATCCCGCGAGCTCCGGTGGCGACATCGCGGTCCAGGTGTGCGCGGACGACCCGCAGGTGACGTTCCACGCGTTGCGGATGCTCACCCGTAGGGGCAAGGGCGTCGTGGGGCTCCGCTGGAGCCAGCTCGGGTTCGGGCGCACCTCGAGCACCAGTCAGAGCCAGGAGACGCCGCGCAACCTGATGGGGTTCAAGGACGGCACGAACAACGTCCACGGCGACGACGACCACACGATGGACGACCAGATCTGGGTCGGTTCCGCAGACGCGCCCGGCTGGATGCGCGGCGGCAGCTATCTCGTCGCGCGCCGCATCCGGATGCGGATCGAGAACTGGGACCGCGACTTCCTCGCGGACCAGGAGCGGGTCATCGGGCGCGACGAAGGCGAGTGGGGCGCCGCTCGGTGACAAGCGCGAGTTCGACCAGCCGGACCTCCACGCCAAGCTCCGCGACGGCAGCGCGGTGATCCCCGACGACGCGCACATCCGGCTCGCGGCGCCGGCGTCGAACGGCGGCGCAAAGCTGCTACGACGCGGCTACTCGTTCACCGACGGCGTGGACCCGCGCACCGCGGGTCTCGACGCGGGGCTGTTCTTCCTCGCGTACCAGCGCGACCCGCGCCGCCAGTTCGTGCCGATCCAGCAGCGGCTGGCCGCGCAGGACGCGCTGAACGAGTACATCGAGCACACGTCGAGTGCGATCTTCGCGATCCCGCCGGGCACCCGCCGGGGCGGATGGATCGGCGAGACGCTCTTCGGCTGACCTACGCCGCGGTCTCCGCGGTGACCCACATCAACGTCGCGATCGGCGTCGGGACCTCGTGCTCACCCGACGGGGTCTTCACGGTCACGCCGTTCGGCCCCCGCCCGGTGACGATGGCCCGCTGGCCCGGGATGAGGAGCGCCTCGGCGAGCAGGTTGAGCGCGTCGTCGTCGAGCTCGATCTTCTCGCTGATGCGCACGACCTCGACCGGCCCGTCCTGGGAGTCCACGAGGGTGGTGCGGGGCTTCGTGGCCTGCGCGCGCTTGGTCCCGGGGATCGGGTTGCCGTGCGGGCACGTCGCGGGGTCGCCGAGCAGCAGGACGAGCTTCTCCTCGACGTCGGCCGAGATCGCGTGCTCCCAGCGGTCCGCCTCGCGGTGGACCTTCTCCCACTCGAGCCCGATGACGTCCACGAGGAGGCGCTCCGCCAGCCGGTGGCGGCGCACGACGGAGGTGGCGAGGTCCCGCCCCTTCTTGGTGAGCCGCAGGCTCCGATCGTCCATGAGCTCGGTGTAGCCCCCGCCGACGAGCCGGTTGACCTGTTCCGAGACGGCCGGCGCCGAGACCTTCAGGCGCTCCACCAGGCGGGCCCGGATGGGCGTGATGCCCTCCTCCTCGAGCTCGAGGATCGTCTCCAGGTACTCCTCGGTGGCATCGTGCATCTCGGCCATGGAGTCCTGAGCGTACGCGCCGCGGGCCGGCGGTGCCGAGGCCGCAGCGACCCGGTGCGCCGCTCGGGGGACCGCTCCTCGAACTTGCACTCGCCTTGGGAGAGTGCCAACATGAACTAGCACTCAGACAGAGCGAGTGCTAATCCGCTGCGGGTTCCCCGCAGTCACTCCGTCCCACGATCACACCCCCAGGGGGTCCCGTATGCCCAAGCAGATCGCCTACGCCGAGCAGGCCCGCCGGTCGCTCGAGGCGGGCATGAACAAGCTCGCCGATGCCGTTCGAGTGACCCTCGGCCCGAAGGGCCGCAACGTGGTCCTCGAGAAGAAGTGGGGTGCACCCACGATCACGAACGACGGCGTCTCCATCGCCAAGGAGATCGACCTCGAAGACCCGTACGAGAAGATCGGCGCCGAGCTGGTCAAGGAAGTCGCGAAGAAGACCGACGACGTCGCCGGTGACGGCACGACCACCGCGACGGTGCTCGCGTGGGCGATGGTTCGTGAGGGCCTGCGCAACGTGGCGGCCGGTGCGAACCCGATGACCCTGAAGAAGGGCATCCAGGCGGCGGTCGTCACCGCGGTCGAGTCCATCAAGAAGGACTCGAAGAGCGTGAAGACCGACCCGGCGCAGATCGCCAACGTCGCGGCCATCTCGGCCGCGGACGAGGAGATCGGCTCGATGATCGCCGAGTCCCTCGAGAAGGTGGGCACGGACGGCGTCATCACCGTCGAGGAGAGCCAGACCTTCGGCATGGAGCTCGACCTCGTCGAGGGCATGCGCTTCGACAAGGGCTACATCTCGCCGTACTTCGTGACCGACCCGGAGCGCATGGAGGCCGTCCTCGACGACGCCTACGTGCTCCTGGTGAGCTCGAAGATCTCGGCGGTCAAGGACCTGCTGCCGGTGCTCGAGAAGGTCATGCAGGGCGGACGTCCGCTCGCGATCATCGCCGAGGACGTCGAGGGCGAGGCCCTCGCCACGCTGGTGGTCAACAAGATCCGCGGCACGTTCAAGTCGGTGGCCATCAAGGCCCCCGGGTTCGGCGAGCGGCGCAAGGCCATGCTCGAGGACATCGCGGTGCTCACGGGTGGACAGGTCATCTCCGAGGAGGTCGGCCTGAAGCTCGACGGCATCGGGCTCGAGCTGCTCGGCAAGGCCCGCAAGGTCGTCGTGACCAAGGACGAGACCACCATCGTCGAGGGCTCCGGCGCTCGTGCGGACGTCCAGGGCCGGATCAACCAGATCCGCGCCGAGATCGAGAACACCGACTCGGACTACGACCGCGAGAAGCTCCAGGAGCGGCTCGCCAAGCTGTCCGGCGGCGTGGCGATCATCAAGGTGGGCGCGGCCACGGAGGTCGAGCTCAAGGAGAAGAAGCACCGCATCGAGGACGCGGTGCAGACGACCAAGGCTGCGGTCGAGGAGGGTGTCGTGCCCGGTGGGGGCGTGGCGCTGCTCCGGGCCCAGGCCAAGGTGCTCGAGCTCGCGAAGACGCTCGAGGGTGACGAGGCGACCGGCGCCAAGCTGGTGGCCCGTGCGCTCGAGGAGCCCCTCAAGCAGATCGCGCTCAACGCCGGTCTCGAGGGTGGCGTGATCGTGGAGAAGGTCCGCAGCCTCAAGGGTGCGAACGGCCTCAACGCCGCCACGGGTGAGTACGAGGACCTGGTCAAGGCCGGCGTCATCGACGCCGCGAAGGTGACCCGCTCGGCGCTGCAGAACGCGGCTTCGATCGCGGCCCTCTTCCTGACCACCGAGGCGGTCGTCGCCGACAAGCTCGAGGAGAAGGGTGCCGCGGTTGGTGGCGGCATGCCGGGCATGGACGGCGGCATGGGCGGGATGGGCGACTTCTAGTCCCCGGCCCTTCCGGACGAACGCACACGGGTGGGGCGCCCTCCGGGGCGCCCCACCCGCGTCCAGATCACGCTGCGTGGCAGGTATCCTCTCGATCACCCCGGCCCTCGATCCGCGAGCGGCCAGAACCGGCAGGAGCACCCGCCGCATGCGCCGTCTCGGTCTGCTCGTCGTCGCCGCCATCGTCGTCACGCTGAGCGCGTGCGGGAGCGGTTCGGGCTCGACTGCGGCGCCGCACGGCCGCCACGCGGTGGAGCTGATCGCGGCCTCCGCCGACCAGGCGGCCGGGGCCAGGTCGGCCCGGATGAGCGGCGAGATCACCGTGACCACCAAGGGCGAGACCAAGACGCTGCCGCTTGATGGCGCGGTGGACTTCGGCACCGGCGCGTTCACGTTCACCTACGACCTCAGCCAGCTCGGCCTCCCCGGCGCCGCCAGCACCAAGATCCAGGCGCGCATGGTCGACGGCGCGCTGTACCTGAACCTCGGCGACCTCTCGGGCGGTGCGGATCGCGGCCTCTCGGCCCTGACGGGCGGGAAGACCTGGGTCAAGATGGACCTCGGCTCGCTCGGCCTCGGTGCGCCCGGCTCGTCGGGCGGGTTGAGCGAGGCGAACCCGAGCGGGCTGCTCGACCTGTTGCGGGGCGTCGGTGCGGTGAAGACGATCGGGACCGAGACGCTGCGGGGAGTGGAGACGACGCACTACCGGGCGACCATCGATCCGGCGCGGGCGCTGGCCAGGACGCCGGCTGCCCTGCGGGGCCGGGTCCAACGGGGCCTCGGTGCGATCGGCGGGACGATCCCGGTCGACGTCTGGATCGACGGTGACGGCCGGGCCCGCAAGATCGAGACCGACGTCGATGCGAAGGCCGCGACGGTCGCCACGAGCATCGAGTACTACGACTTCGGCACCGACGTCTCGGTCACCGCGCCGCCGGCGTCCGACACGTTCGACTTCTCCGACATGCTCGGTGGCCTCCGTCAGCTCACGGGTGCGGGCACCGCAGCCACCTGATCGATGCTGGTTCGCCACCCACCGGTGCGCCGGTAGTGTCACGTCCGGTGAGGGGCAGGGCCGCGGGCGCAGCAGCGTCGGTCATGGTGGTGGCGCTGATCGCCACGGCCTGTGGTGGGTCCGCGCCCGTGGCCCGAGCTTTCAGCAGGCACTCGCCGCGCTCGCGCAGCGGGTCGATCTCTCGCAGCTGCCGGGCTCGGTCTGGCTCGACGACGCGGGGCGGGTCCGCCGCTTCCAGTACTCGCTCTCGGTGCCGACCTCGACCGGACCGAAGGTGCGCGTCGTGACGAACCTCGAGTACTCCGACTTCGGCACGCCGCAGGCGATCGACGCGCCGCCCGCCGCCGACACCGTGCCGTTCCCCGAGGTCCAGGACCAGATCCGGGAGTACCTGGCGAACCTGCAGGCGACCGCCGCGACGCCCGCGACCTGATCGACGGGTCGCGCGGCCCGGCCGGTAGCCTGGCGAACATGCCGAACGAGCCCGTTTCGCCGTCGATCGGGTGGGGTGTGCTGCACCTGCTCTACCGGGTGGACCGCGAGCGCGCGGAGCAGGACCCGGGCGCGGCGAAGCGGGTCGTCGACGCCGTCGCCTCGCTCGAAGCCGACGGGCACCACGCGCTCGTGTTCGCGGTGCTCGGCCACAAGGCCGATCTCGGCGTCATGGCCTACGGGCCCGATCTCGCCCGGCTGCACGCGTTCCAGCAGGAGCTCCTGGCGGGACCGCTGATCCCCGACTACTCCTTCGTGTCGCTCACCGAGCTCTCCGAGTACACGGCGAGCGAGGACGACGAGGAGACGCGGCTGCGCGCCGACGAGGGGCTCACCGACCCACTCGAGATCGCGGCGCGGCTCGTCGTCTGGCGTGAGCGCATCGCGCACTACCGCGAGAACCGGCTGCACCCGGAGCTGCCCCAGCGCAAGGTCATCGGCTTCTACCCGATGTCGAAGCGGCGTACTGGTGAGGACAACTGGTACCGGTTGCCGTTCGAGGCGCGCAAGGAGCTCATGGCCGGTCACGCGCGCATCGGCCGGAGCTACGCGGGACGGGTGCTGCAGCTGATCACCGGGTCGACCGGGCTCGACGACTGGGAGTGGGGGGTCACGTTGCTCACCGACGACCCGGTCGTGTTGAAGGAGATCGTGAACGAGATGCGCTTCGACGACGTCTCGGCGCGCTACGGCGACTTCGGGCCGTTCTACACCGGCCTCGTGCTCGAGCCCGGCGACGCGCTCGAGCGAGTGGGGTTGCGATGAGCGCCAGCGCCCGGCTCTACGTCTCGTTCCCGGAGGAGCTCGTCGACCGCCCGATGATCTACGAGATCGTCAAGGAGTTCGACGTCGTGCCCAACATCCGCCGCGCGGGCATCGAAGCGCACGAGGGCTGGGTCATCCTCGAGCTCACCGGTCCGTCAGGACCGCGCGACGCGGCCATCGTGTACCTCGAGGGTCTGGGGTGCACGGTGAACCGCATGGAAGGCGACGTCCTCGAGGGCTGACGTGACCGACGACGAGCTTTCGCCCGACGAGGCCGAGGCTCGCGGGCTGACGATGCTCGCGGAGACGGGCGCGGCGATCGTCGCGAGCGTCGAGCGCGACGTCCCGGGCTGGGTGGTCGCGAACGTGTCCCGGTTGCTCGAGGCGTGGGGCCGCGCCGATCCCGGGGCGGACGCGCAGGCGCGCGAAGCCGCGCCCGAAGCCGGACGGGAGGCCGCACGGCGGGTCGGTGCCGCGCTCGAAGCGCTCCTCGCGATCGACCCCTCGGAGCAGCGCGCCACACCGCTCGAGATCGTGCGGACGATCTACCGGGAGCCGACGGAGATCCTCGTAGCCTCGGGGGTGCCCGAGGTCGTGCGCGACGCGTTCGACGAGCGCGCGTGGCCGGAGGACCGCTACGACCTGGTGCCGCGCACCCTCGCGGATCTCGGCGACCCCGACCTGGGGCCGCTCCATCTCGCCTGGGGCATGGCGAAGGCGACGGTGCTCCGGGCCCGGGTCGACCGGATCGGTCCCTGACCTGCCCATCTTCGGGAGGATCCGACCGAATTCCGCTCAGGGTGGTCGGTGGGGACGCCGAGAGTCCCTAGGGACCACGAACCGAGGGGACACCGATCGACACGATGGGAACGGCGAGACCGCCCGCTCACGACCGCGCGGGAGCTGCGCTGTCACAGCCGCGCGCGCCCGAGTTCCCGACCGACTCCCCGCTCGACCACTTCGAGGCCGTGACGGACCTCGACGTGCTCGCGCTGTCGACGCCGCTCGGCATCTTCCGCAGCACCAGCGCCGAAGGGATCGTGTGGGTGAACCACCGGTTCCTCGAGATCCTCGGGTTGTCCCAGGACCAGGTGCTCGGCGGCGACTGGGTGCGCGCCGTGCACCCACTGGACCGACGGCGGATCCAGGAAGCCCGCAGCGAGTTCTACGCCGCGCCGGGCGACATCGTGCTGGCGTTCCGGGTGGTGCGCACGGACGGCTCGGTGCGCCACGTGCGGATGCGCGTGCTGCCCGAGCGCGGCGCGCCCGGACGAGCCCACCGTGTTCGTCGGCGCGATCGAGGACGTCACGGACCGGGTCGAAGAGCTCCACTCGGCGGCGGCCGGGCCTGATCCCTTCCGGTCCCTGGTCGCGGCGTCGGCGCTCGGCGTCATCTACTCCGACGTCACCGGCCGGGTCACTTACGTCAACCAGCCGTGGCTCGACATCTGCGGCATCCGGGCCGAGGACATCCTGGGCACCGACGACCTCCGGGTCGCGCACCCCGACGACCGGGTGGCGATCTTCGAGTCGATGAGCGCGGCGTCGGCGGCGGGTGAGGAGTGGTTCGGCGAGATGCGCGTGCTGCGCCCGGACGGCGCGGTGCGCAACACCCGGACGAGCCTCGCCGCGATCCGCGATGCGAGCGGGTCGATCACCGGCTACGTGGGCACGCTCGAAGACGTCACGGACGAGGCCGCGGATCGGCAGAAAGCCGAGCTCGCGCTCAAGGCCCGGGTCGCGGCCGAGGCGCTCGTAGCCGAGACGTCGCGGACCCTCGTGACCGCCTCGGTCGACGACGTGGACGACCGCGTCATCGCGGTCCTCGAACGACTCGCTCGCTTCGTCGGCGCCGACTCCGCGGTGCTCGCGGCGCGCATGAGCGAGCTCAAGGAAGGCAGCATCCGCCAGCACGCCTGGTACGCACCGGAGGTCGGGGAGCCGAGCCCCGGGACGGACGCGGACTGGGTGACCGGGGTGGAGGAGTCGATCGGCTCGGTCACGCTGTCGTGGCGTCAGGGCGAGCCGAGCGGACCGCGTGAGGCGCGTGAGCCGCTCGCGGTCGTCGGCGACGCACTCATCTCGACGCTGGCGCGCGTCCGCGCGGAGGCCGCGGTCCGCAACAGCGAAGAGCGGTTCCGCTCGCTGGCCGAGCACTCGTCGGACTTCATGCTGGTCTACGGCGAGTTCGGCGACATCAAGTACCTCAGCCCGTCCACCGCGCGGTTCTCGAGCCTTCGGGTCGGCTCGAGCTTCAACGATCCCGGGATCGTGCATCCCGAGGACGTCGACCTCGTGGCCCGCGTCTTCGGGCCGCTGCGCCTGAGTGGTCGCGGCGCGAGCTGCGCGCCGTTCGAGGTGCGGATCCGGGGCGGCAACGGCGAGTACCGCTGGCTCGAGATGATCGCGACGAACCTCTTCGGCGACGGTGTCGTCGACGGGATCGTCATCAACGCGCGCGACGTCACCGAACGACGACAGGCGCGCGGCGCGCTCGAGGAGATCAACGAGTCGCTCGAGCGCACGAACGCGGCGTTGAGCGAGATGGTGGAGGAGAAGCTCGAGGTCGAGGCACAGCTGCGCGCGAGCGAAGAGCTGTTCCGTGCCATCGTGCAGAACTCGTCGGATGCGATCACCGTGCTCGACGTCGACGGCACCGTGCGCTACGGGAGCCCGCTCGGCGAGCACGTGCTCGGCTACGAGGCCGGTTTCGCCCTCGGTCTCGACGCGCTCGAGCTCGTCCACCCCGACGACCAGGCGATGGTCAGCGAGATCATGGGGCGCGCGTTCACCGAGCCGGGCGCCCACGGTCCCGTCATGGTGCGGGTCCGGCACGCCGACGGCTCGTGGCGCTACCTGGAGGCGATCGGCAACAACCTGATGCACAACCCCGCCGTGCGCGGCGTCGTGGTGGCGGGCCGCGACGTCACCGAGCGGGTGCTGGCCGAGGAGGCGCTGCGCCACAGCGATGAGCGCTTCCGCGCGTTGGTCCAGAACCTGTCGGACGTCATCACGATCGTCGGGCCGGACGGCCGGCTCATCTACTCGAGCCCTGCGGCCAAGGTGCTCTTCGGGTTCGAGGAGGACGACGACACCTGGTCCGACCCCATGGCCCACGTCCACCCGGACGAGCTCGAGCGGGTCGTGAGCGAGATGACCGAGCGCCTCTCGATGGGCTCGATCGATCCCGTGTCCTTCCGGCTCCGGGTCGCGGACGGTTCGTACAAGGAGGTCGAGGCGATCGTCCAGGACCTGACGGATGATCCGTCGGTCGGCGGAATCGTCGCGACCACGCGTGACGTGACGGAACGGGCCCGGGCCGAGCAGGTGATGGCGAGCCAGGCCCAGATCCTGCGGCTGATCGCCGAGGGGGCACCGCTCGCCGAGACGCTCGCGACCATCTGCGGCGTCGTCGAGCACCAACTGCCCGAGGCGCTCTGCTCGGTGATGCTCGTGGACGAAGCCGACCACGTGCTCCGGTTGGGGGCGGCGCCGAGCCTGCCGCCGGAGTTCTCCCGCGCCACGCAGTGCATCCCGATCGGTCCGAGTATCGGCTCGTGCGGGACGGCGGCGCACTACGGGACGTCGGTCGTGGTCGAGGACATCCGTACCGACCCGCGCTGGGACGGATACCGCGAGCTCGCCGACGAGCACGGCCTCCGGTCGTGCTGGTCCACCCCGGTGATGGCGTCGAGTGGCGACCGCGTGCTCGGGACGTTCGCGGTCTATCACCGCACGCCCCTCGCGCCGACGGCCGAGGAGGCGGAGATCGTCGCGATGGTCAGCCCGTTGGCCGCGATCGCGATCGAGCGCAAGACCTTCGAGGACCGGCTCGCCTATCAGGCACAGCACGACCCGCTCACCGGGTTGCCGAACCGCGTCCTGTTCGTCGAGTTCCTCACGCTCGCGCTGGCCCGGGCGCAGCGCCGACCCACCACCTCCGCGGTGCTCTTCCTCGACCTCGACCGCTTCAAGGTGGTGAACGACAGCCTCGGTCACGACGCCGGCGACGAGCTCATGGTGAAGCTGAGCACCCGTCTCTGCGCAGCGGTGCGCCCCGCGGACACGGTGGCGCGCTTCGGCGGCGACGAGTTCACGGTGCTCTGCGACGACCTGTCGCTCACCGATGGGCGTCGCGAGGTGATCGATGTCGCGCAACGCTTGCTCGACGTGATCGAGGCGCCGATCCAGCTCAACGGCGACGACCAGCACCTCAGCGCCAGCATCGGCATCGCGCTCGCCGGTCCCGGCGACACTGCGGAGACGCTGCTGCGCGATGCCGACGCCGCGATGTACCAGGCGAAGGCGGATGGCAAAGGGCGCTGGGAGCTCTTCGACGAAGAGATGCGGTCGTCAGCGCAGCTCCGGCTCGAGACCGAGAACGCGCTGCACCGCGCGCTCGAGCGTGACGAGCTGCGGATCTACTACCAGCCGATCATCGAGCTGGGTGGCGGGACCTGTTCGGGCGCGGAGGCGCTGGTGCGCTGGCAGCATCCCGAACGCGGTCTCGTCGCGCCGGACGCGTTCATCGATCTGGCCGAGGAGACGGGTCTCATCGTGCCCATCGGCGCGTGGGTGCTCGAAGGCGCGTGCCGTCAGCTCATGGAGTGGCGCGCGAGCGGCCAGGTCTCGGAGACCTTCACCATGGCGGTCAACCTCTCGGCGCGCCAGCTCGCGCAGGCGGATCTCGTCGGCCGGGTCGCGGCCGCACTCGAGCGCACCGGTGCGCCACCCGAGCGCGTCTGCCTCGAGATCACCGAGAGCGTGCTCATGGCCGAGACGACGATCGAGGCGATCGATGCGCTCCGCGGCGCTCGGTGTGCGCCTGAGCATCGACGACTTCGGCACCGGCTACTCGTCCCTCGGCTACCTTCGGCGCTTCCCGGTGGACTCGGTGAAGGTCGACCGTTCGTTCGTCGACGGCCTCGGCACGGAGTCCGAGGACTCCGCGATCGTCGCGGCGGTCGTCGGGCTCGGGCACGCGCTCGGGCTGAGCGTTGTCGCCGAAGGGGTGGAGACGGAGCTGCAGCTCTCGGAGCTCGTGGCCCTCGGATGCGATCGGGCCCAGGGGTTCTTCTTCTCGACGCCGCAACCCGCGGCCGGCTTCGAGGCCGTCGTCGCCGCCACCCGCGGCTGGCCGATGCAACCTCCGGCGTGATCCGCCCGCCACCTGAACGGTGGACCGCGCAAGTCTGAACGATGGCTTGCAGTTTGGGCCCGCCATCCGTAAGGCTCCCGCAATCTGCTGAATGGGAGGTTACGGGTGAAGGTGAACGCCGGCGATACGGCGTGGGTGTTGATCTCGGCCGCGCTGGTCATGTTCATGACGCCCGGTCTCGCGTTCTTCTACGGCGGCATGGTGCGGGCCAAGAACGTCCTCGGCATGTTGATGCAGAACTTCTTCGCGCTCGGGATCGTCAGCGTGCTGTGGGCTGCACTCTGCTACTCGCTCGCGTTCGGGGGTACGAACCCGTACATCGGCAACCTGGACTTCGCGTGGCTCAGCGGCGCGGCCCAACACGCGCCGCCGGGATACGCGGCGCTGACGATCCCCGCGCTCCTGTTCATGGCGTACCAGATGATGTTCGCGGTCATCACGCCGGCGCTGATCACCGGCGCGATCGCGGATCGGATGCGCTTCGGCGCATGGGCGCTCTTCATCGCGTTGTGGGCCATCCTCGTCTACGCGCCGATCGCGCACTGGGTGTTCTCGCCGGAAGGTTGGCTGTTCAAGCGCGGAGCACTCGACTTCGCCGGCGGGACCGTCGTGCACGTGAACGCGGGCATCGGTGCGCTCGCCGCGGTGCTCGTGCTCGGAAGACGTCGGGGTTGGCCGCGGCACCCGATGCCGCCGCACTCGCTCCCGCTCACGCTCATCGGGACCGGGATCCTGTGGTTCGGATGGTTCGGGTTCAACGCGGGCTCGGCGCTGGCTGCGAACGGGCTTGCCGTGCAAGCACTCGTCAACACGCACCTCGCGGCCGCCGCGGGGATGCTGGGCTGGCTCGCGTTGGAGCGGATCAAGGGTGGGCACGCCACGACGCTGGGTGCCGCCTCCGGTGCGGTGGCGGGACTCGTCGCGATCACGCCCTGCGCTGGGTTCGTCGGGGGCATGTCGGCGGTGCCGATCGGCTTCGCGGCCGGGGCGCTGTGCTTCCTCGCGGTGTCGATGAAGTTCCGCTTCGGCTATGACGACTCGCTCGACGTGATCGGTGTGCACCTCGTCGGTGGGATCCTCGGCTCGTTGCTCCTGGGGCTCTTCGCCGAACGGGCCGTGAACCCGTCCGGTGCCAACGGGGTGTTCTTCGGCGGCGGGTTCAGCTTGCTCGGCGAGCAGACGATCGCCGTGGGCGCGGTCCTGGTGTACTCCTTTGTCGTCACCGGCTTGATCCTCGTCGTGATGCGGGCACTGATGCCCGGCGGCCTGCGGATCTCGCAGGAAGACGAAGACACCGGTCTCGACCTCGCGCTGCACGCGGAAGTCGCGTACGCGCCCGACCGCGTCTGATCCCATTGTCCAAGGAGATGGAGCAGGCATGAAGCTCGTGACCGGCATCATCAAGCCGTTCAAGCTCGACGACGTGAAGGGCGCGCTGACCGGCTTGGACGTGCAGGGCCTCACGGTTTCGGAGGTGCAGGGCTTCGGGCGCCAGAAGGGGCACACCGAGGTGTACCGCGGCGCGGAGTACGAGGTCGACTTCCTCCCGAAGGTGCGCGTCGACGTGCTGGTGGATGACGCCGACGCGGAGACCGTCGCCCGGGCGATCGTCGAAGCGGCCCGGACCGGGAAGATCGGCGACGGCAAGGTCTGGGTGACTCCGGTCGAGCAGCTGTTCCGCGTGCGGACCGGTGAGATGGGCCCCGACGCGCTGTAGCCACCCGGCCCGCGAATAGGGTCGCCGGATGAGCGAATCCTCTCCGGTCGTTGCGTCGGATCTCCTGCGTTGGGCGGAGACGCTCGCGGGCCTGGCACGCACCGGCCTCGGCTTCACGAAGAGCCTCTACGAACAGGAACGGTTCGAGGAGGTGCTGAAGGTCGCGGCCGACATCCGCGCCGCGGCCATCGACGAGATCGAGGCCGATGTCCTGTTCGCCGAGTGGCTCGACACCGTCGGTGAAGGCGTCGCCGGCTACATCACGCCGAAGGTCGCGGTGGCGGCGGTCGTCGGCAACGACGCGGGCGAGATCCTCCTGACCCAGCGCGCGGACAGCGGCATCTGGCTGTACCCGGTCGGGTGGGCCGACGTCGGGTACTCGCCGTCGGAGATCGCGATCAAGGAGGTGTACGAGGAGACCGGCATCGAGGTGGAACCGGTGTCGCTGATCGCCGTCCTCGACGGCATGCGGCTCGGCTTCTCGTTCACGCCGCTGTACTCGCTGGTGTTCCACTGCCGGATGATCGGTGGGGAGCTGCAGGGCCACCCGCTCGAGACCCGCCAGGTCGGCTTCTTCCCCGCGAAGGCCTGCCGCAGCCGCTCGCGGGACAGCACCGATGGGCCGACCTCGCGTTCCGGGCGATCGACGGCGAGGTCTTCCCGTCGGACTTCGACCTCCCGCGCACCCCGCCCTGGCGCGAGTAGCGCTCAGGTCTGGAGCTGGTCGCCGAGGAGCCGGACGATCGAGACCGCGCCGTGGGTGGCTTCCCACGCGTCGGCGATCTGGTCGTGGTCCACGAGGCCGCACCGCCCGGGCGCGAGACCGAGGAGCTCGGTGGCCCGGCCCGACAGCGTCGCGGGCTCGAGGTCGTCGCCGTACGCGGGAAAGCACTCGAGCCCGTCCCAGAGCGCGGTGAGTGCTCGGGACTCGCGGCCGAGCTCGATCGCGTCGGCGCTCCCGCCTGCCGCGAGCGCGTCGACGACGCCCTCCCAGAGGTCGTAGTGCGACAACCCCTCGGGCATCGTGAACGCGCCGACGGGGTGCAGCCGCCACTCGAGTGTCTGCTCGTCGCCGGTGAACCAGGTCTGGGACCCGTTGACGTAGGAATCCACCGGCGTGCCGAGCTCGCGGTCGAGCGCGGCGACCAGCTCGGGAGTCATCCACCACAACGCGGTCGCGATCAGCACCTCAGCAGGGTAGGGGCTGGCCGACCCGGAACCCAGTTCCCGTGCGCCGGGTCGGCGCGCTACCGTCCGGATGACCGGGGGAGACGGTTCGGGCGATGAAGCGAATTCTGGTCGGGGCGGCCGCTGGGATGCTCCTCGTCGCGTGTGGTGGCGGGGGCGGCATGAGCAAGGCCGACTACGTGAAGCAGGCCAATGCGGTGTGTCGCGACGCGGCGAAGCAGGTTGCCGCGCTCCGCATCCCGGCCCGGGCCGACATCGCCAGCATGCCCAAGGCGGCGGCGAGCGTCGTCGCCGTGCAGCGCAAGGCCGTCGACCGCCTGCGGGCGATCAAGCCCCCGAAGCACGACCGCGCCGAGATCGCGGAGTGGATCGCGCTCGTCGACCAGACGATCGACCAGGCCGACGTGTCGGCCCGGGCCCAGAAGGACGACGACATCCCGCGGGCCGTCACCGCCAACGCCAACGGGACCGCCCTGGACCGCCGGGCCGACGAGCTCGCGCGGGGCTACGGGCTGCGGATGTGCGTCCAGGCCGCGACGCCACCGCCGAAGCCGTCGACGACCACGACGAAGCCGGGTACCTGAGACCATCGCGGTGCCCCTGACGTTGCCGGGCAGGGGCCGGTACCATTCGGCATCATGCGATACGACCGCCTGAGCGCGCTCGATGCCTCGTTCCTGCACCTCGAGCGGCTCGAGACGCCGATGCACGTCGGGGCCGTCAGCATCTTCGAGGGTGCGTCGTTCTTCGACGACGTCGGGACGGTTCCGGCTGGCCGAGACCCGCCGGCTGGTGGGCTCTCGCCTGCACCTCATCCCGCGCTTCCGCAAGCGGATCATGCACGTGCCCTTCGAGCAGGGACGCCCGATCTGGGTCGACGACGCGCGCTTCGACATCGCGTACCACGTGCGGCTCACCGCGCTCCCGACGCCCGGAAGCCGGGAGCAGCTGCTGGCGCTGACCGCGCGCATCCAGGCGCAGCTCCTCGACCGGACCCGGCCGCTGTGGGAGCTGTGGTTCGTCGAGGGGCTCGAAGGTGGCAACGTCGCCCTGATCCAGAAGACGCACCACGCCCTGGTCGACGGCGTCTCCGGGGTCGATGTCGCGACGGTCCTGCTCGACTTCACGCCCGATCCCACGTTCCTCGAGCCGCCGCGCTGGGTTGTCGAGCCGCCGCCGAGCCCGGGTCGGCTGCTCGTCGACACGCTGTACGAGCGGACGACGGAACCCGCAGAGATCGCGCGCACGGTGCGCCACCTCATCCGGACGCCGCAGCGGACGGTCCATCGCACGGGCGAGCTCGGGCGCGCGCTGTCGACGCTCGTCGACCGCAACTCGATCGCGCCGCGCACGTCGATCAACGTCACCGTCGGACGGCGCCGGCGCTTCGAAGGCGTGAAGGTGTCGCTCGACGACGTGAAGACGATCCGCAAGACCTTGGGCGGAACCGTGAACGACGTCGTGCTCGCGGGCGTCGCGGGCGCGCTGCGCCGGTTGTTCGAGTCCCGTGGCGACGACCTGGACATCACGATGAAGGCGCTGTGCCCGGTGTCGGTGCGCGACGACTCGGAGCGCATGCAGCTGGGGAACCGGGTGTCGGCGATGTTCGTGGACCTCCCGGTCAGCGAGACCGATCCCGTCGCGCGGCTGCAGACGATCCGCGCGACCACTGAGGACCTGAAGGACCGCGAGCAGGCGGTGGGCGCCGCGTTCCTCGTGGATCTGACGCAGTTCGCCGCGCCCACGCTGCTGGGTCTGGCTGCCCGGGCCGCCCATCGCCAGCCGTTCTTCAACCTCGTGATCACGAACGTCCCGGGCCCGCAGGTGCCGCTGTACTGCATGGGTGCCCGCATGCTCGAGGCGTATCCGGTGGTTCCGTTGACCCGGAACCTGGCCCTCGGCATCGCGATCCTGTCGTACTGCGGGCAGCTCCACTTCGGGTTGTACGTGGACGCGGACGCCGTGGAGGATGTGGCGGTGCTCGCCGCCGGCCTCGAGGACGCGTTCTCGGAGCTGAAGAAGATCGCCGAGGAAGTCGAAGAAGCGGGGGAGGCGGAGTGACCGACCTGTGGGCGCGCGACGCGTGGGAGCTGGCCGACGGGGTGCGCCGGGGTGATCTGTCGGCCGTGGAGCTGCTCGACGTCTCCCTCGAACGCATCGAGGCGAACAACGAGGATCTGAACGCGGTCTGCTACCTCGACGAAGCCGGAGCCAGGGCGCGGGCCCGCGAGATCGACGCGCTCGTGGCCGACGGCGTCGATCCCGGCCCGCTCGCGGGGGTGCCGATGGGAGTGAAGGAGCTCGCGCAGGCGAAGGGGTTCCCCGACACCCACGCATCGAAGATCTATGCGAACCACATCGCCGATGAAGACGGCACCGAAGTCGCGCGCTTGCGCGGCGCAGGCGCCGTCATCGTGGGCCTCACCACCGCACCCGAGATGGGGATCCCGAGCTACACGAACTCGCCGTTGCACGGCATCACGCGGAACCCGTGGAACCCGGAGGCGACGCCGGGAGGATCGTCGGGTGGTTCCGCCGCGGCGGTCGCGTCCGGCATGTTCCCCGCGTGCACCGGCAGCGACGGTGGTGGCTCGATCCGCATCCCGTCGTCCTACTCCGGTCTGCCCGGGTTCAAGACCACGTTCGGGCTCAGTGGAACCGGCCCGCAGCCCTTCGACGCCGGGCTGACCTCGGTCTACGGCCCGATGGTGCGCTCGGTGCGCGACGCGGCCCGCTACATCGACATCACGTCCGGTCCGACGCTCTTCGACCCGACGTCGTTGCCGAAGCCGGCGCCGTTCGAGCCGCTCACGACGTCGCTCGACGCGGCGCGCGATCGGCTGCGGGGCAAGCGTGCGGCGTGGACGTCCAGCCTCGGGTACGGGGTGACCGACACCGGCGTCGAGGCGTTGACGTTCGAAGCCGCGCAACAGCTGGTGGACATCGCCGGTCTCGAGCTCGTGGACCTGGACATCAGGTTCCCGAAGCCGGGGCGCGCCTGGGGATTGCTGAGTGCGCCGAACCTCGCGGCGTGGCACTACGACGCAGCCAAGGATCAGCTCGACGATCTCGACCTGCTCCTGCGCATCTCGGTCGAAGGGCTGCCGAACCTCCGCGCCGAGCATCTCGGCCAGGCGATCCGGCGCCGCCACGAGCTGCTGCAGGCGTCCGCCGAGGTGTTCGCCGATGTCGACCTCTTGCTCACGCCGACCACGGCGACGACCGCGTACGCAGCCGAAGGCGTGTTGAGCGGACCGGTCAACGGGCAGGAGGTGGACCTGATGATCCTCTCCGCCGCGTTCACCGCGCCGTTCAACATGACGGGACAACCGGGCTTCAGCATCCCGGCCGGTCTGGTCGACGGGATGCCGGTGGGGATGCAGGTCGTGGCCCGCCGGCACGAGGACGACGCGTGCGTCGCGGCCGCGGCGCTGATGGAGGCCGCCCGCCCCTGGCCCAAGCTCGCCCCCGCCTGCACCTGACCTTCCAAACGAGCGCTGGGGCCGGAAGGTCGGGATCGGGGAGCGGGTAACCTCGATCTGTGACCGACGTGGTGCGTCGGCCGGGCGACTCCGCGCGAGCGCCCAGGCCGCCCAAGCAGGAACAAGAGCCGGCCTCGGAAGCGATCACCGAGGTCGCGCCGGGCGTGCTGCGCATGCAGCTGCCCATCTGGATGCCCGGGCTCGGGCACGTGAACATGTACGGCCTCATGGACGACCGCGGCCTCACCGTGGTCGACCCGGGCCTGCCCGGCCCCAAGAGCTGGAAGTCGCTCAAGGAGCGGCTCAAGACCGCGGGCTACGGGGTGAAGGACATCCACACCGTGGTGGTCACGCACTCGCATCCCGACCACTTCGGTGGCGCGGGCCGGATCAAGAAGGAAGCCGGCGCCGAGCTCATCACGCACAAGGCGTTCACGACGTGGTCGCTCGACCGCAAGGGTCGGGGCACGCTCTCCGAGGCTGAAGCGGAACGACTCGAGCAGGACGCGATCGACGAGGCGGACAGCTACACCGGCCCGTCGCTCGAGGAGCTGCCGGCCCTGCGCGACGAGGACGCGAGCGCGCTCGACGACGTCACCGCGGAGCACCAGCGCCAGTCGGTGCCGTGGGGTGGGAGCACGCCGTGGGGTGGGAGCAAGCATCCGATGCCGCCGCTGCGCAAGCGGGTCGCGATCCGCGCGATGCGGCTGATGTTCGCGCCGCCGGACCCGACCCGCCGGGTGAAGCACGGGGCGCCGATCCAGCTGGCCGGCCGTCCGTGGCTCGCCATCCACACGCCCGGTCACACCCTTGACCACCTGTGCCTCTACGACCCCGAGAACGGCATCCTGCTCTCGGGCGATCACGTGCTGCCGTCCATCACGCCGCACATCGCCGGTTCGAACCAGGGCGACGCGTTGCACTCGTACCTCGCGACGCTCGATCTGGTCGCGTCGCTCGACGGCGTGAAGCTCGGCCTCCCCGCGCACGGGCACCCCTTCGACGACGTTCCGGGCCGCGTCGACGCGATCAAGGAGCACCACTTCGAGCGGATGGAGAAGCTGCGCGACGCGTCGATCGCGCTCGGTCCCGCGACGGTCGTGGACCTCTCGCACGAGCTGTTCCCCGAGCGGCACTGGGGTGTGATGGCGGAGAGCGAGACGTTCGCCCACCTCGAGCACCTCCGCGGCGCCGGGGGCGTGGAGCGGTGGGACGAGGACGGCACGCTCATCTACCGCGCGGCGCCGCGCGGCTGATCCGGCGAGCGGCACTGCCGTTCGCCATCCTGGGTCGCTCCGTTCTCCGCACCTCGTGCCCGCGGCGGCCTACGCTCCGCTCATGGCCGATGACCCCACCGCGGAAGCGACGTCACTTCTCCGGGACCTGATCCGCAACGCCTGTGTGAACGACGGGCGGCCGGAGTCGGGCGAGGAGATCCGAAGCGCCGATCTGCTCACGGGCTACCTGGCCGGCGGCGGTCTGGACGTCCAGAGCTACGAGCCGCAGCCGGGCCGGCGCAGCGTGCTTGCCAAGATCGAGGGCTCGGATCCGACCGCACCGTCGCTGCTGCTCATGGGGCACACCGACGTGGTTCCCGTCAACGCCGACGGGTGGTCGCGCGACCCGTTCGGGGCCGAGATCGTCGACGGCATGGTGTGGGGCCGCGGTGCGGTCGACATGCTCAACCTCACGGCGACGATGGCGGTGGCGTTCCGCCGGCTCGCCGACTCCGGCTTCACGCCGAAGGGCACGATCTCGTACCTCGCGGTGGCCGACGAGGAGGCCCGCGGCATCTGGGGCGCGAACTGGCTCGTGGACCACGAGCTCGACGACGTGAAGGCCGACTACGTGATCACCGAGTCGGGTGGCTTCCAGGTCCCGACGGCGAACGGCCCGCGGCTCCCGGTGATGGTCGAGGAGAAGGGCACCTACTGGTCGAAGCTCACCGTGCGGGGCACGCCGGGGCACGCGTCGTCGCCGTACCGCACCGACAACGCGCTCGTCACCGCGGCCGAGGTCGTGCGCCGCTTGGCCGAGTTCGAGGCGCCGCCCGAGCTCAGCGGCACCTGGCAGCGGTTGGTGCAGGGGCTCGGGCTGCCCGACGTGCTCCTGCAGGAGGAAGGCTTCCGGGAGACCATCGACCAGCTGCCACTCGGGCTCGCGCGCATCGCGTACTCGTGCACGCACACCACGTTCGCGCCGACGGTCGTGCACGGTGGGACGAAGACGAACGTCATCCCCGACCGGGTCGACATCGAGGTCGACATCCGGACGTTGCCGGGACAGAGCGGCGAGCACGCGCGCAAGATGCTCCTCGAGGCGATCGGTGACCTCGCGGACAAGGTCGAGATCGAGTCCGGCGACGACCCCGCGTCTCGTTCGGAGATCGACACGCCGCTGTGGGACGCGCTGGGCCGCGTCACCGCGCGTCTCTGCGAAGGCTCCGCGCTCGTGCCGTGGCTCATGACCGGCGCGACCGACAACCGCTTCTTCCGGCGGGCGGGCTCCGTCGGCTACGGCTTCGGGCTGTTCAGCAAGCGGCTCGCGTTCGAGGACTACGCCACGATGTTCCACGGCAACGACGAGCGGGTCGACCAGGAGAGCCTGAAGCTCTCGACCGAGCTCTGGCTCGCGATCGCCGAGGAGTTCGTCGGCCCCCACTCGGGCTGACCGGCTCGCCCCGAGGCCGAGGTCCCGAAGGCCGAGCTCCTCGAGGCCGAGCTACTCGAGGCCCTGCTCGCGCAGGTACTTCTCGAACGCCTCCGCGAGATCGTCACCGCTGGGGATCGCTTCCTCGGTGGTGCCGACGTCGGCGCCGGTGTCGCGGATCGGCTCGTCCAGCTGCGCCTCGAGGCCCCGCACGTACTCGCGCATCTCGTCGTCGTTCTCGACGGCGCCGTCCACGCGCGCCCGCCACGCCTCCGACGCGACACCGAGCTCGCGCAGGTTCAGCGGGTGCTCGGTGAAGGCCGCGAAGCGGTCGAGCAGGGCACGGGTCGCGGGCGGGTTCGGTGGCGTCGCGACGTAGTGCGGGACCGGCGCCCAGAACGATGCCGATCGCAGGCCTGCGTTCCGGGCGGTGTCGTGCAGGACGCCGACGATGCCGGTCGGGCCCTCGTAGCGCGACGGCTCCAAGCCGAGCCGCTCCATCGCCGCCGGGTCGGTGGTCGACCCGGAGACATGGATGGGCGAGGTGTGGGGCGTGTCGGCGAGCAGGGCACCGAACGTCACGAGCGTGTTGCACCCGGTCTCGCGTGCCACCTCCAGCACGGTGGCGCAGAACCCGCGCCAGCGCAGGTTCGGCTCCGGTCCGGAGAGCAGGACGAGGTCCGGTCCGGCGGCCGACGCGGTTGCGGCGGAGAACTCCAGCGCGGGCCATGAGATGTCGCGGGTCACGCCATCGCGGATCTGCACCTCGGGCCGGTTGGCCTGGAAGTCGTAGTGCTCGTCCGGGTCGATCGACGCGAACGGCCTGGCCGCGAACTGGGTGCGGAGCCACGCCACTGCGCCCGAGGCGGCGTCGCCGGCGTCGTTCCAGCCGGTGAACGCGGCGACGAGGATCGGGTCCCGCAGCTCGGGGCGCGACTCCCACTGCAACCCGGTCATGCGGTCACGGCTTCGACGTCTTCGAGCCCATCACGGGCGATCGTGTGGAGATCCATGGTCCCTCGTGAAGCGTTCAACCCCGCAGGGCGGGGATCGACGACCGGTTGGCCTGGTCGAGCGCGCCGTCAACCAGTGTGGCGACGGTCTGACCCATGGCGTCGAAGCCTTCGCCGAGGGTCTTCCCCATCCGAAACCTCGCGTGGATGCCCTCGACGATGATCGCGAGCTTGAAGGACGCGAACACGACGTACCAGTCGAGCGCATCGACCGAACGCCCGCTCTGCTGTGCGTACCGTTCGACCACCTCGTCCGACGTGAGGAAGCCGGCCCGGGCTTCCATCGCGGCACCGGTCGCGATGAGCTGGGCGCCGGCGTTGCCCCAGTAGAGCAGGAAGAGCCCGAGGTCGGCGAGGGGGTCGCCGAGCGTCGACATCTCCCAGTCGAGCACGGCGACGATCGTGCCGGGGTCGGTGGCGGACATCATCGTGTTGTCGAGCCGGTAGTCGCCGTGGACGATGGCGGGCGGCCCGGACTCGGGGAGCGCGGCCTGGAGCCGGCGGGTCAGCTCGTCCACGCCCGGCAGCTCGCGGGTCTTCGAGCGCTCCCACTGCTGGCCCCACCGCCGGATCTGCCGCTCGAGGTACCCGTCGGGATGGCCGAACTCGCCCAGCCCGGCGCGCTCGTAGTCGACGCCGTGGATCCTGGCCATCACGTCGACGAGCTCCTCGGACAGCCGGCGGGACTGGTCGGGATCGAGTGCGGTGAGCGCGGCGCCGTCTCGATAGATCACGCCGTCGACCTTCTCCATCACGTAGAAGGGCGCGTCGTTGACGGTGAGGTCCTCGCACAGCGCGTCGGTGCGCGGCACGGGCACGCCCGTCCCCGCGAGCGCGGTCATCACGCGGTACTCGCGCGCCATGTCGTGCGCGGTGGGCAGGACGTGCCCGAGCGGGGGCCGTCGCAGCACCCAGGTGTCCGCGCCGTTCGAGATCGAGTACGTGAGGTTCGACCGGCCGCCCGCGATCAGCTCCGCGGTGAGTGGTAGGTCCGGGGCGCCGGGAACGTGCGCCGCGAAGAACGGGCGCAATCGCGCCAGGTCGACACCTTCAGGGGTTGCTGGTGGCATCGGGCTCCAGGGGTCCGGCGTGCGGACCGGAGCGTAGACCGGTGGTGCTCAGGCAACCCGCGGGGTGCGCGGCTGCACGGGCGTGCCGTTGCCCTTGGGGTATCGGGCGACCCGGCCGACCGGCATGTCCACGCGGAAGCCTGCCGCGGCGCGGCTCCTCCTCGGACTCGCCACCCCAGAAGCCGTACTCGCGCTGGTCGCGGGCCCAGTCACGGCAGGGCTCCAGCACCGGGCACTCCATGCAGATCGCACGGGCCTTGTTCTCACGCACGACCCGCGCCTCGGGGCGCTCGCCCGCCGGCGCGAAGAACAGCTCGGTGCGGCCCTCGCAGGCGGCATCGACGGTCCACGACAGGGGGCCGGTGAAGATCAGGCTGGAGAGCGTGTCGATGGCCACGACTGTTCCTTGAGTGCTCATGGCCCGGGGGGCAGGCCGTGCGGTAGGGGGAGGACAAACGGGAGCCGGCGGGGGGACCGGCTCCCCGATTCGTCCTGAGCCCCATGGAAGCACTACCGCGCTGATCTGTCCAACAGGTTGGAATGATAGGTTCTATCGAGAATCAAGATTGGATGGAAAAGCCGCGAACCGCATCCCGGGACGCGACAACGAGGAGGGTCGTGGAGCTTCGGCATCTCGAGACGTTGATCGCCATCGACGAAGAAGGGACGTTCACCGCGGCCGCGGACATGTTGCGCACGGTCCAGTCGAACGTCTCCGAGCAGATCCGCCAGCTCGAAGCCGAGCTCGGCGTCACGTTGCTCGCGGCGTGGCCGCTCGGGGCGCGACGCCGACCGAGTCGGGACGGGTCGTGCTCACCCACGCGTGGCGCATCCGACGCGAGGTCCAGCTGCTCCAGGAGGACGTCGCCGCGCTGCAGGGCCTCCAGGTCGGGAACGCGAGCTTCGGGATCGTCGGTACCGCGAGCCGGTGGCTCGTACCTGCGCTCGTCGCCGATCTGCGCAAGCGCGCACCCGGCATCGAGCTGCGCGTCAACGAAGGCGCGTCGGAGCGCTTGCTCGCCGAGGTGCTTGACCAGGAGCTGGCCCAGGCGGTGGTCACCGAGCCGGTGCGCGACGAGCGACTCGCGGTCGAGCACCTGATGGAGGAAGACCTCGTCGGGCTCGCGCCGCCGGGCACGGAGCTGCCGCCGGAGCCGGTGCCGCTCGAGGCGCTCGCCCAGATGCCGCTGGTGCTCCCTCCCGCGGGCAACCCGCTGCGGATCGAGGTCGAGCAGGCGGCGCGCGCTCAGGGTGTGACGCTGCCCGTGCCGGTCGAGATCGAGGGCATCCGGCTCATCGCCGACCTCGTGGCCGCGGGCGCCGGCGTCTCGGTGCTGCCGGAGACCGCGATCCCGCCGGAGCTGACGTCGGTCGTGATCTTCGCGATCGCGGACCTGCCGCCGCGCCGGCTCGCGCTGATCTCGCCCAAGGCGTCGCCGTTGTCGCTGGCCGACCGGGCCGTGCGCGAGACGGTGCTCCAGATCGTGGCGGGCGCGCGCGCTCAGTCATCCCGCGGCGACGGGCGCGTCGGGCTGATCCGACGCGTCAGGCCGGCAAGATCACGAACGGCGCGCCGCTGACGTCCAGCGTCCCGGTACGGCCCGGCTGCTCACCCTCGACGCGGAGGAATCCCGGCGGCGCGTCCACGTTCAGCTCCAACCGGACCTGTCCGGAGCCGGGCCAGGCGAGCTCGACGGAACGCTCGTCCTCGGCGACCACCTCGCCGTCGAGCAGCCCCGCGAAGAACCCGACGGCTGCCGGCAGCGACGGCGTCGACATCACGACCCGCCGCAGCCGCGGCGCGCGATGCGGCGCGCGCGGGAGGCTTCGGCCACCACTCGGGCTCGAAGAACGCGGCGCCGGCCTCTGCCGCGGCGACGAGCTCGGGCGTTCCCGGGTGGTCGGGGTGCACCTCGGCGAGCTGCACCACCGTCCCGTGCGCCTCGCGGGGCTGGAGGAACGCTTCCTTCCAGTCTGGGTCGCGCAGGTCGACGCCCACCGGCCGGTAGCTCGCGGTGTGCACGCGCTCGAGCGTCGCCGCGAGGTTGCTGACCTTGAACGTGAGGTGGTGCTGGCCCGGTCCGTGCTTGGCCAGGAAGCGGGCGAGGAAGTCGTTGCGCTCCGGCTCCCATTCGGTCAGCAGCTCGACCGTCATCCCTTCGGCTCCCTCGCCGAGGCGGGTCTGGACCCAGCGGAACCCGTAGCCGTCGCCGCCGGAGAAGACCGTGCCGCCGAGCTCGCCGACCAGCGTCCCCAGTGCGGCGCCGATGTCGGTGGTGGCGACGGCGACGTGGTCGAGGTCGATCATGGCCCGAGACTCGACCGGGCCGGCCCGCGCGGGCAAGTCGGGATCAGGTGGCGGGGATGACGGCCGGTTCGATCGCCGGCCCGCGGCCCGCCCGGGTGACGAGCCGGGCGATCACGTAGCCGACGCCGAAGATCGTGAACCCGGCGACCGCGTCGAGGAAGTAGTGGTTCGCCGTGATGACGATCACGAACACGGTCAGCACCGGGTACGCAGCCGCGAGCCACTTTGCCCACGCGTGCTTCAGCCGCGGCACCAGCGCGCACGCGCACCACAGCGCCCAGCAGCAGTGCACGCTCGGCATCGCCGCGAACTGGTTGGAGATGTTCTTCATCGCGCCGGAGTCGAACGTCCAGAAGGCCGGGTCCTTCTCGAGGGTGTCGACGAAGTGGTAGCGGATCCCGGGGTGGAGGTGCAGGTACATCTTGGCGTCGAGCAGGCGGGGCGGCATCAGCGGCCAGAAGCGGAACCCGATGAGCGCGATGAGCGTTGCGATGCCCAGCGTGTTGCGCCAAAGCGGGTAGTCGTTCGGCCACTTGCGGAACAGGTAGATGCCGACGCCGATCGTGACGATGAAGTGCAGCGACCCGTAGTAGTAGTTCGCCGCGATCACGAGTGGCTTGAAGTGCAGGGCCCACGTGTTGAATGTCTGCTCGTGGTAGATGCCGAGCGACTTCTGCCAGCTGATGATCTCCTTCGCGTGCTTGTACGCCTCGTCGGCATGAGCCACGCCCGCGTTCCGGATCGCGGAGTACACGAGGTAGAAGACGAGGATCGCCAGGATCTCCGCCCACCAGTAGAGGACGTAGCCGTCGCGCAAGGGCTTGGCGGCCCAGAACTTCCGGTGGACCCTCGGCTGCGGCGAGCGATCGTCGGTGGCGGTGCTCACGACTTCGATCCGGCTCCGACCGCGGCGGGATGCCGGTTGCCGACGGCAAACGCGGGCGCGCCGAGGAAGCTCACGAGCAGCATGGTCAGGTACCAGAGCAGACCGATGCCGATGGCCTGACCGTTGTGGATGCCGAGTGGGTGGAGCAACAGCACGAACATGCCCTCACGAACGCCGAGCCCGCTCAATGAGATCGGGACTACCTGGGCCATGGCGACGACGGGGACGAAGGCGATCACCGCACCGGCCGGCACCGGAGCACCGATGGTGAGGATGACGAAGCCGACCGTCAACACGACCGAGATCTGGTAGATCATCGCGGTTCCGAGCACCGCGAACGCGGCTCTTGGCTCGTGGCGGAGTCGCTCGACCCCGACGTGGGTCGCCCCGATGAACCGCGTCCAGTTGTCGTGGTGCTCGAAGCGGCCCGCCATCCGTGGGTGCGCGGCGAGCAGGAGGATCACCGCGAGGGCCGCGAGCGTGATCCCCGAGACGAGGATCGCCACCCACGCCGTGCTCGACTCCAGCAGCGACGGGTCCACCACGAACCCGAAGAAGCAGATCAGCGGCAGCGCGAGGAAGCCCGTCAGCCGCTCCAGTGCCACGGCCGCGAACGCGGTCTCGCTCGAGCCGATCGTCTTGGACGACCGGGTGACCCGCAGCACGTCCCCGCCGATCGTGGACGGCAGGACGTTGCCGACGAATTGCCCCGCGAAGTAGTGGCCGGTCAACGCCCGCAGCGGCACCCTGGCGTCGAACGCGAGGAGCACCCGCTGCCAGCGCCAGGCGGACAGCACGATGCCGATCGTGGCCATGAGGACCGCCGCGGCGAAGAACAGCAGGGTGGAGAGGTGACGGTTCTTGGGCATGGCGCCGTCGAAGTCGACCTTCGTCACGAGGATCGCCAGCAGGCCGACGCTCACGACCATCCTGATGCCGAGCGTCAACCGGGCCCGGCGCTTGGGCGCGGGCTGTTCCGTCCCTTCCGGCGCCATCTCCGTAGCCTACGGTCTCGCGCTCCGTGGCCGGGAGCGCGCGATTCGGTCAGGATGGTCCAGGAGGCAAGGCCCGTACGGGCGCGAAGAGGGGGTCGACATGCGGGTGGTCACAGACGACGGAGTCGGGCTCGCGGTGCTCGAGCGGGGCACCGGCCCGACGCTGCTCCTGGTGCACGGCTTCGGTGGCGCGAAGGAGGACTTCGCCGACCAGACCGACGCCCTCGCGACCCGGTACCACGTCGTCACGTTCGATCACCGCGGCCACGGCGAGAGCGACGCCCCGGCCGAGGCCTCCTCCTACTCGCTCGACCGGCTGGCTGCCGACGCCCTGGCCGTCGCCGACGCGGTGGGCGCGGACCAGTTCCGGCTGCTCGGTCACTCGATGGGCGGGATGGTGGCGCGGCGGCTGGTCCTGGCCCACCCGCAGCGGGTCGAGGCCCTCGTGCTCATGGACACCTCGCCCGGACCGGTGCCCGGACTCGACGACGAGCTGCTGGAGATGGGTGCCGTGATCGCGCTCACGGACGGGATGGACGAGCTCAAGCGGATCATGGACGCGTTCTCGCCGCTCGGTACCCCGGCGTACGAGCGGCTCTTGGTGGAGCGGCCCGGGTACCGCGAGTTCAACGACCGGAAGTGGGCGACGCTCTCCCCGGTGATGTGGGCGACGCTCGGCCGCGCCATCGGCAACCAGCCCGACGAGCTCGCGTTGCTCGCGTCGGTCGGCGGTCCCACCCTCGTCATCGTCGGTGAGCAGGACACCCCGTTCGTCGGTGTCTCGCGTGACATGGCGGCAACGATCCCCGGGGCCGAGCTGGCCGTCATCCCCGACGCGGGGCACTCGCCCCAGTTCGAGAACCCGTCGGCGTGGCTGCAGGCGCTTGAGGAGTTCCTCGACGCGACGCTCCGGAAGTCTCCGGCGGCGTGAACCGGCCCGACCTCGGCTGATCGGCCTCGCTTGATCAGCCTTGGCTGACGGTGCAGACCTTCCAGTGGTCGTGCTCGCGCCAGAGCCCGACCTGCGTGTCACGGTCGAAGCCGTTGCGCGTGACGGTCCCCTTGACGACGACGTCGACGTCCGAGCGGTTGCTCGAGAAGTCGATGTTGTCGAAGTCGAAGCTCTGGACCCGGGGTTGGCTCCGCTGCTGCGAGGTGAAGTCGTCGAGCGTGACCTCCTCGCGCCGCAACGAGCACAGCTCGCCGTAGGCCGCGGTGTACCGGCCGTCGCGCAGGTCGGCGTAGTAGTCGTTCGTCGTCTGGATCGGGGCCGTCACGAGCTTGGTCACGAAGACGATGACGACCACGGTGCTCGCAACGAACACGAACAGCACCGGGATCAGGATCCACAGCCACGTCAGCCGGCGCTTCTTGGGCGCAGGCCCGGGCGTCCAGTCGCCACCACCGGGAACGCCACCTCCGGGTGGGACGGGGCGCGCCGGGTGGTGGCGAGCCCCAGACCGGCGGGGGCGCGCCCCACGCGGGCTGCGGGGCGGGCGCGGTCGGGGGCGCTTGCGGCACCGGCTCGGTGGGTGCCGCCGGCGGTGTCCGCGGCGTGGGGTCGGACGGTGACGCCGGGGCCGGCGGCGGGGGGTCGGGACTGGCCCAGCCCGGCTGATCGGGGTCCGGCTCGGGTCCGGGGCCCTCGTTGGGATTCGACGGGTTCCCGGGGTCGCCCATGCCGTGGAGGGTACCGGTGGATCAGGAGGCGCCGGCGGCTTTCCCGAGGAACCGGGCCCGCTCCACGACGACCCGGGTGATCCGGCCGGCCGCCACGAGGCCGTCGCGGTGCTTGACCGAGACCCGGAACGTCAGCCGACGGCCCTCGACCGATTCGAGGACGGCCTCGGCGAGCACTTCGTCGCCCACCGGCACCGGCGCGAGGTGGTCGAGCTGGACCCGGTAGCCCACGGTCGTGTGCCCGGGCTCGACGTGACCCTCGACCGCCTGGACGGTCGCCCGCTCCGCGAGCAGGACCACCCGCGGCGTCGCGAGCACGGGAACGTCGCCACTGCCCAGCGCGAGCGCGGTGTCGCCTTCGCAGACGGTCAGGGAGGTCGATCCCACGAGTCCGGGTTCCAGCGGCACGGGCGTACCATACGCACCCCGCGTGGTCGGCAGCACTTCGGAGGCGTGTCGTGATCGAAGAGTCCGTCCTCTCCCGCACCTTGCATCGTGCCCTGGCCAACGGCGGCGACTTTGCGGAGGTGTTCGCCGAGGACCGGCGGTCGTCGAACGCGACGTTCGACGACGGCAAGGTCGAGGAGCTGCGTTCGGGTCGTGAGCGCGGTGCCGGCGTGCGTGTGGTGCGGGGTGAGACCACCGGGTACGCGCACACCGTGGACCTCTCGGAAGCGGGGCTGGGTGAAGCCGCGGAGGCCGCCGCCGCGGCCGCGAGCTCGGGTGGGCCCGGGGCCAAGATCGTGCCGCTGACCCGTCGCCCGGCCTCGCCGCCGCACGACGTGAAGGTCCTCCCGGAGGGGGTCGAAAAGGCGCGCAAGGTGGAGATGCTGACCCGGGCCGACGAAGCCGCGCGGGCCGAGGGCGACTCCGTGCGCCAGGTCACTGCGAGCTACGCGGACGGACGGCGCCGGATCCTGGTCGCGAACTCCGACGGACTGCTGACCGAGGACGACCAGGTGCGCAACGCGCTTCATGGTCAACTGCGTCGCGGTCGGTGACACCGGCATGCAGACCGGGATGGAGGCGCCCGGGTTCACCGTCGGCTTCGAGTACTTCGACGAGCACGCGCCGGAGGACATCGCGCGCATCGCCGCGGCGCGTGCGCTGTCCAAGCTGGACGCCCGACCCGCGCCGAGTGGCAAGGTCCCGGTCGTGCTCAAGCGCGGCGCGGGTGGCGTGCTGTTCCACGAGGCCTGCGGTCACGGCCTCGAAGCCGACCTCGTCGGTCGCGACGCGTCGGTGTTCCGGGGCCGGGTGGGCGAGCAGGTCGCGTCACCGCTCGTGACGCTGGTCGACGACGGCGGGCTGGCGCGCGAGTGGGGCGCGTCGGCGATCGACGACGAAGGCGCGCCGGCGCAGCGCAACGTCCTGATCGAGGACGGGGTGCTCACCGACTACATGTGGGATCTCGTGCGCGCCCGCAAGGAAGGGCGGGCCAGCAGCGGGAACGGTCGGCGCGAGACGTACCAGCACCTGCCGATGGTGCGGATGACGAACACGTTCCTCGTGCCCGGCGCGGACGACGAGGACGACATCATCCGCCAGACCCCGTACGGCCTCTACTGCGTGGCGTTGGGCGGCGGCCAGGTCAACACCGCGACGGGCGACTTCGTGTTCGGCATCACGGAGGCGTACATGATCGAGGACGGCCACATCACCGAGCCCGTTCGCAACGCGCAGCTCATCGGCAACGGTCCCGAGACGCTGCTCGGCGTCGACATGGTCGGCCGCGACTTCGACACGTGGGCCGGGACGTGCGGCAAGGACGGTCAGGGTGTTCCCGTGTCGTCCGGCCAGCCGACGTTGCGGATCCGGGAGCTGACCGTCGGCGGGACTGCGGCATGAGCGACCGCAACCTGCTCGAGATCGCGGCGCAACGTCGCGGCGATGGCGCGTCCGGGCGAGGAGCTCGAGGCGTACGTGCTCCGGTCGCGCGACACCGACGTGAAGGTGTTCGACGGCGAGGTGGAGTCGCTCGCGGTCGCCGAGGTCGACGGCGTCGGCATCCGGCTGCTCCTCGATCACCGACAGGGCTACGCGTGGGCCGGCTCGCTGGACGCGGACGTGGTCGCCGAGACGGTGGCCGAGGCGCGTGACAACGCGGGCTTCGGCACCCAGGACGAATCCCTCGGGCTCGCCTCGCCCGAGGACGTGTCCGCGGTCGCGGCCGCGGACCTGGACCTCTGGCGCGACGCGTTGCTCGCGGTCCCGGCGAAGGACAAGGTTGCGCTCGCGCTCGAGGTCGAAGCCGCGACGCGTGCCGCGGACCCGCGCGTGCGCGGGGTCGAGTCGGCGTCGTACGGCGACGGCGCGGTGGAGGTCGCGGTCGCGAGCTCGCTGGGAGTCGAGGCCGCGGCGCGCCGGACGGTGTGCTCGGTCGCGTCGTTCGCGATGGCGGGCTCGGGCGAGGAGACGCAGACGGGCTACGGGTTCTCGGTCGGGCGCACGATCGCCGACCTCGACGCCGGCGTCGCCGCGCGCGACGCCGCCGAACGGTCGACCCGCCTGCTCGGCGCCCGCCAACCCACGTCCCGCCGGCTGCCGGTCATCTTCGATCCGTTGGTGACCCGGTCGTTGCTCGGGCTGCTCGGCGCGGCGCTCAGTGGTGAAGCGGTGCTCAAGGGTCGATCGATGTTCGTCGGGCGCGCGGGTGAGGAGGTCGCCGCCGCGAACGTGACGCTCGTCGACGATCCGACGCTGCCCGACGCGTTCGGCGCCGCAACCCACGACGGTGAGGGTGTGCCGACCCGTCGGGTGGAGCTCATCGTCGACGGCCACCTGCAGGGCTTCCTGCACAACATCTACACCGCGCGCCGGTCCGGGGCGCGCACGACCGGCTCTGCGATGCGCGGCTTCAAGTCGACGCCGTCGGTCGGCGCCCGCGCGCTGCACCTGCGCCCGGGCGCCAAGTCACCGGCGGAGATCCTCGCGTCGGTCCCGGAAGCGCTCTACGTGCAGTCGGTGAGTGGTCTGCACTCGGGCACCGACCCGGTGAGCGGCGACTTCTCGGTCGGGGCCGAGGGGCTCCTGGTGCGCGACGGCGTGTTCGCCGAGCCGGTACGCGAGATCACCATCGCGTCGACGTTGCAGCGGATGCTGCTCGACGTCGTCCAGGTCGGCGCCGACCTCACGTGGCTCCCGGGCGGCGCCGCGGGCGTCACGCTCCTGCTCTCCGACATGACGATGTCCGGCGCCTGACCCTCCGCTCGAGCGTGTGAGGGGGCTACCGGCGGGGGGTGACGCCGCGGCGGTCGAGGATCTCGTCGAGCTCGGCGACGGCGACGAACGGGTCCTCGCCGAAGTGCACCGTCTCCATGCCGAGCGCCCGGGCCGCGGCGACGTTCTCGGCGTTGTCGTCGATGAACACCGAGGCTTCCGGTGTGACGTCGAGGCGCTCGCACGTCAGCTGGTAGATGCGCGGGTCGGGCTTGCGCATGCCGACCGCGCTCGAGTCCACGATGATCTCGAACAGCTCGTCGACGGGGAACGTGGCGCGCCAGTGGTCGCCCCACTCCTTCACGTTGTTCGTGAGGAGGGCGATTGGCACACCGTCCGCCAGCAGCTCGCGCGCCCGGTGCACGACGGGCCAGTGGACGCCCACCGGCATCTCGGCCATGAACGTGAAGTACGCGTCCATGTTGATCGGCTGACCGAGGATCTCCGGCAGCGCGGGCCTGGACGCCGGCGAACCAGTCGTCGAGGGAGAGCTCGCCGATCTCCATGAGGTGGAAGTCGTGGGTCCACTCGATGTTCTCGGGCTGCCGGCTTCGGGGCCTCGGGCGTGTAGCCCCAGCCCTCGACGCCGATGTACCCCTTGTCGCCGAAGAGGAGCTCCAGCACCGCGCCCGGCGGGTAGCCCATGTCGGTCTCGAACTTCCCGATGCCACGGAACAGCGGGCTGGAGAAGACGCCGCCGTAGTCGAAGATGACTGCCTCGATCACGAGCGGGAGGGTACCGGCTGCCGGCGCCGGACCGCCGACGGGGCCCGAGCGTGGGCCTCCGCTAGGTTCGCCGCCGCGGCCCGGACGTCGGTCCGGTCCGAGGGGGAGGCGGCATGAGGGCGGCGCGGCACGTGATGGCTCCGGCCGCGATCGTGTTCGCGGTGGTCGCCGCGCTTGTCCGGGGTCGTCGCGGTCGGACCGGCCGCCGCGGCCACGACCGCGGATCAGCCGACGGTCTCGGGACCGGTGCACGGCGGGAAGGGCGCGCCGTATCGTCGCGTCGACCAGCTTCAACCTGCACCCGTTCGGCTACACGGAACAGGAGTTCTTCGTCTCCGGCAACGCGCCGAGCTACACGTCCACCGGCCCACTGGCGGAGGACGGCCGGTGGACCGCGACACCGGGGCCGACTGCGCCGTACACGACCCGCATCGTGGTCCGACGGCCCGCGCGCGCCAAGGACTTCAACGGCACCGTCGTCGTCGAATGGCTCAATGTGTCCGGCGGAGTCGACGCGGGCCCCGACTGGACCTACCTCCACACGACCCTGCTCCGCGAGGGCGACGCGTGGGTCGGGGTGTCGGCCCAGCAGGTGGGCGTCGAAGGGCCGGGGCTCGGGCTCGGGGCGAGCTCCGGTGGCCCGCTCAAGCTCTACGACCCGGCGCGGTACGGCGCGCTGCACCACCCAGGCGACGCCTACTCGTACGGCATCTTCACGCAGGTCGCACAGGCACTCCGTCACCCGGGCAAGGTGAAGGCACTCGGCCCGCTCCGCCCGCGACGGCTGATCGCGATCGGCGAGTCGCAGTCCGCGATCCGGCTCACCACCTACATCAACGCGATCCAGCCGCTCGCGCACGCGTACGACGGCTTCCTGGTGCACAGCCGCGCGGGTGGTTCGGCGCCGATCGGTGCGAACGAGGTGTCGCCGGCCGTGGCCCTGACCCGGACGGACATCGACGTGCCGGTGCTCACGTTCCAGACCGAGACGGACGTCGTCGGGCTCTCCTACCTCAGGGCGACCCAGCCCGACTCGAAGCACTTCCGTCTCTGGGAGACCGCAGGGACCGCGCACGCGGACCTGTACCAGCTCGACGTCGGCGCGACCGACGCGGGGCACGCCGCGAAGGACACGTCGTACCTCCCGCCGACCAGCAGTGCCGCGGGTGGGTTCATCACGTGTGCGACGCCGGTGAACCAAGGGCCGGAGCAGTTCGTCGTCGGGGCGGCGTTCACGAGGCTCGATCGCTGGGTGCGCGGGGGCCCGCCGCCGCCGCACGCGCCGCGTCTCGAGACCGACGCCACGGGGGCCATCGTCCGCGACCAACACGGCAACGCCCGGGGCGGGATCCGCACCGCGGCCGTCGATGCGCCGATCGCCGCGCTCTCGGGCTCGGGCCAGACCGGCTCGGCGTTCTGCGGCCTGTTCGGCACGACGGTCAAGTTCGACGCGGCGACGTTGAAGGCGCTGTACCCGACCCACCGCGCGTACGTCCGCGCCGTCGACCGGGCCACCGCCCGCGCCGTCCACGACGGGTTCGTGCAGCCCGCCGACGCCGTCTCCATCCACCGCGCCGCCGAGCACTCCCACATCCCCGGCTGACCGGCCCACACGCGAAGCGGGGTCAGGGGGCGGCGGACTCGGGTGGGGCGATCGCGAGGGCGAGCGTGCCGGCGGCGGTGGCGAACGCGAGGCGCTTGGCCTCGTCGGGGGAGACGAGCACGGTGACGCCGATCGCCGCGCCGTGCCCGTCCACGTTCGTCCCGTCGTCGGTGTCGACCGCGATCACCGGGACTGCACCCGCGACCGTCAACGTCGGCTCGGCGTCGTCGCCGACGGTCTGCGGGTCGAACGTCGCGTAGATGTCCACCGGGTCGCCCGCGTGCGGGCGCACGCCACCCTCGATCACGACCCGCATCGAGCGGAGCCCGGCGGGCACCGTGCCGTCGCGCCCGTCGCGTCGATGGGCCGCGAGGTTGCGGTTGGTGACGACGGCACCGCGGAGCAACGGGACCGCAACCACCCGGCCGAGCGCATCGGCCGTCGCGCCACGTGCGCGCCGGGCTCGTCGGCCTCGCCGCGCACGTGGCGGTCGGCGAGATCACCGGCGCGGACCCGCCGGCCCAACGGCAGGTCCCGGGACGCGACGACGACGGTGTGGACCTGTCCGAAGGCCTCGTCCTGGTGGCGGAGCGAGACGAGGATGTTCGCGACGTACCCGGCTGTCACCAGGGCGACGATCACGGCGGCGGTCCAGAGCAGGACCGCGCGCGGGGAGCGGCGAAGCATGGCTGACCCCTTCCGGCATGGAGCGGGAATGGGGGGAGGTGGTGGCGGGCTCAGCGCCGGGGGGAACCGGCGGGCACCGCGAGGGTCGAGCGGGGGCTCAGGCCGACTTCTTGGCCGGCTTTGCCGTCGCCTTCTTGTCCGAGCGACCCGAGCCGTTGGACGATCCCGAGGAGCCTCGGGCTGTCCGACTTCGTCGTGGTCGCCTTCGGCGTCCGACTTGGAGTCCGAGGACTTCGAGTCCGAGGTGGAGTCCGAGGACTTCGACTCCGCGGCCGAGGAGGAGGCCTTGGACTTGGAGCGGGACGAGTCCCGGCTGTCGTTCTTGTAGAAGCCCGAGCCCTTGAGGACGATCCCGACGGGCGAGAAGACCTTCTGGAGGGTCCCGGTGCACTTGCTGCCGTCGCACTGGTTGTGGCGCCGCAGCGGCTCTTCGCTGAAGGTCTGGAACGCCTCGACATGCTCCCCACACTTGGCGCATTCGTACTCGTAGGTGGGCATCCGGGTTCGACCTCGTGATCACTTCGCGGCGGGCGTCGGACGGCCCCCGCTGGCACTCGCACCGTGCGAGTGCCACATGGTAACCGACCTCTTGTTTGCTCAACGCTGCGAGCCTCGGAGTGTTCCATCGCCTTGAATGGGGGCGTGAGCGACCTTTCCGTGGCACTGGTGCTGCTGGTGCCGGCGTACTTCCTGGGCACCTTCCCGAGCGCGCTGCTGATGGCGCGGGTGGGTGGCCACGACGTGCTCACGGAGGGTTCGGGCAACCCCGGGGCCTCCAACGTGGCCCGGTTGATGGGCTGGAAGGCCGGGCTGGTCGTGCTCCTCGCCGACTTCGCCAAGGGGGCGATCGCCAGCGGGGTGGGCCTGGCCGTCGCCGGCCGGGGCGGGGCCTTCGCCCTGGGCATCGCCGCCGTCATCGGCCACATGTTCCCCGTGACCCGGAGGCTCAAAGGTGGCAAAGGGGTCGCCACGGCCGGTGGGATGCTCATCGTCCTCTACCCGGTGATCGTCCTGATCCTCGGCGTCGTCTGGTTCCTGGTGGCCCGGGTGCTCAAGCTCGCCTCGGTCGCGTCGCTGCTCTGCGCGGTCCTGTTCCCGGTCCTGGTCGCGGTCGCGGGCTACGGCCCGGCCGAGATCGTGGCGATCGCCGCCCTCGCGGTCGTCGTGATCGCGCGCCACGCCGCCAACGTCCGCCGGCTCTTCGAGGGGCGCGAGCACCGCACCGGCGGCGCCGATCCGCCCAGCTGACGACCCGGGTCAACTCGGGCCCGTCGCCTGCCGAGAACCCGGGGTACGCCACTAACCTCGTGCACGCAGAGCGAGGCGTGACTCGACGCGTGAGGAGAGACGTTCGATGACGAGCCCGGTCCGCAAGGCAGTGATCCCGGCTGCAGGTCTCGGCACCCGGTTCCTCCCGGTGACCAAGAGCCAGCCCAAGGAGATGCTCCCGGTCGTCGACAAGCCGTCGATCCAGTACGTGGTCGAAGAAGCGGTTCGCGCCGGTTTGACCGACATCCTCATCATCACCGGCCGGGGCAAGCGGGCGATCGAGGACCACTTCGACCGCAACTTCGAGCTCGAGTACTACCTCGAGCAGAAGGGGCGCGACGAGCTGCTGAAGGAGGTCCAGGAGACCTCGGACCTCGGCAACATCCACTACATCCGCCAGAAGGACCCGCTCGGCCTCGGCCACGCGGTCTCGATCGCCCGGGAGCACGTCGGCGACGAGCCGTTCGCGGTCCTGCTCGGCGACGACATGATGGTGGACGAGTCGAAGCTGCTCCGCTCGATGCTCGACGTGCACGACCGCTACGGCCGGTCGGTCCTCGCGCTGATGGAGGTCAGCCCGGAGCAGATCTCCTCGTACGGCTGCGTCGAGCCCGAAGCGGTCGAGGAGAACCTCGTGCGCGTGCGCTCGATCGTCGAGAAGCCGAAGAAGGAGGACGCGCCGTCGAACCTCGCGGTCATCGGCCGCTACGTGTTCACGCCCGAGATCTTCGACGCGCTCGATCGCATCGAGCCCGGGGCCGGCGGCGAGCTGCAGCTCACCGACGCGATCGCGCTTGTTGAACGAGACCCAGACCGTCTACGGCCGCACCTTCGTCAACGGCCGCTACGACATCGGGCAGAAGACCGACTTCCTCCGGGCGAACGTGGAGCTCGCGCTCGACCGTCCGGACATCGGCCCCGAGCTCGAGCTGTTCCTGATCGACCTCCTGCGCAAGCGCGGTCTCGTCTAGGGCACTGCTGCGGGGCGGTACCGTCAGTCGGTGATCCCCCTCGAAGACGTCCAGGCGGAGGTCCTCCGTTCGGTGGCGGTGCTCGCCGCCGTCCCGATCCCGCTCGCGGACGCGCTGGGCCTCGTGCTGGCGGAACCCGTCGTCGCGACCGAACCGGTGCCGCCGTTCGCGAACACCGCGATGGACGGGTACGCGGTGCGCGCCGCGGACACCTCGAGGGCGTCGGAGGACGCGCCCGCATCGCTGCGCGTCGTGGGCGATCTGCCGGCCGGGCACGCGCCGACGGTTGCGGTCGGACCGGGCGAGGCGATCCGGATCATGACGGGCGCGCCGATCCCCGACGGGGCCGACGCGATCGTGATGGTGGAGCGCACGGTGCGAGACGGGACCGATGGCGTCCTCGTCATGCATCCCGCGACCGTGGGCGATCACTTCCGCGCCGCCGGGGGCGACGTCGTCGCCGGCCAGCGGGTGTTCGAGCCCGGCACGGTGCTCGGGCCCGCACACCTCGGGGTGATCGCGAGCCTCGGGTTGCTCGAAGTCGCGGCGTACCCGCGACCCCGAGTCGGTGTCCTCTCGACCGGTGACGAGCTGCGCGAAGGCCCGGGCGCGCTCGCGCCGGGCCAGATCCGCGATTCCAACCGCCCGATGCTGCTGGCCATGCTGCGCGCGGCCGGCGCCGACGCGGTCAACCTCGGGATCGCGCACGACGACGAGGAATACGTCGAGCGCACGCTCGAAGACGCGCTCGGCACGTGTGACGCGGTGATCACCAGCGGCGGCGTGTCGGTCGGTGACTACGACGTTGTGAAGGCGGTGCTCGACCGGCTCGGCGTGCTGCAGTGGTGGCAGGTCGCGATCAAGCCTGCGAAGCCGTTCGCGTTCGGGTCTGCTGCGCGGCGTCCCACTCTTCGGGTTGCCGGGCAACCCGGTGAGCTCGCACGTGAGCTTCGAGCTCTTCGCGCGGCCCGCGTTGCGCAAGATGTCGGGCCACACGGTGCTGCACCGGCTCGAGGTCGACGCGATCACGGCGAGCGCGATGCCGCGCCGGCCCGACGACAAGCTCCACCTCGACCGGGTCGTCGTCCACTACGAGGACGGTCACTACGTCGCGGAACGCAGCGGCGTGCAGGCGAGCAACGCACTGGCCGGGCTGGCACTCGCAAACGGTCTCGCGCTGCTGCCCGACGGTGACGGTGTGGAGGCGGGCGCGACCGTCCGCGTCATGTTGCTGGACTGACGGGCGCCGCCAGAACGACGTCCGGACGTGGGAGTGCCCGGGGCATGAGCCCCGGGCACTCGCCTCCCTCGCGGAACCTGTCGTGCCAAATCAGTTGGTGCGGTGCTGCTCCCTGCCGCTCGTCCGCAGGAGTGCCCAGGCCGCGGCGGCGCACAGCGTGAGGAACACGCCGCTCATGGCCAGCACGGTGCCCGAGCCAGTGGTGTCGGGCAGTGCAGCTGCGGACGCCCCCGTCGCAGCTGCACCGCCCGTCACGGTCGCGGTCGCTGCTGTGGCCCCCGTCCGAACCACGCTGCTGACCGCGGCCGCGATCACGGAAGAACGTTCGGCCGTGGCGTCCCTGTCCGCCGCCATGACCACACCCGTGGGCGCGTCGGCGACTGCCGGCGCGAGATCCCTGCCCGAGCTGTTCGTAGCGGCTCCACCCTCGGAGATGGTGAGGGTGACGGCGAGGGCGGCGAAGGAGAGCGCCACCGTGCCGGTGATCAGGAGCCGGCGAGCCGTGTTGTGGGAGGTCTGTCGCATGAGCACCTCGGTGCGTCCATGAGCATCAGTGAGAACAAGCCCCAGTTGGTGGCTGGGGCCGGTTTCGCACTGGCTCCCCGCAGGCTCATGCGACCAAGTGGATCGCCTGCGGATCAACGCCTCCCCGAGGTGTGACCTGTCTCAGTTGTCAGTTCCGGCACCCGCCTCCCAGCGGCACCGGCTGAGCACATCAAACCACTCTGCGCGCGTGATTGAAATAGGGCAACCGACCCAAAAGGTGACACTTGTCTCCTCTTCTCCGGGTCGCTCCGGCCTCCGCACTTCGTGCCCGCTCCGGCCTGCGCTCCCGGTGCGGTTGGGGCGCGGTCGGCCAACGAGCCCGGCCGCGGTCCGGCGCCGGGCCGGTTCGGTGGGGGCGGGCGTACGCTGAGGGGATGGCCGTCGCCCCGCTGCGCACCTCGGTGCCGCTGATCGATCCGTTCGCCCGCCGGGTGCACGATCTGCGGCTGTCCGTGACCGATCGGTGCAATTTCCGGTGCACGTACTGCATGCCGGCCGAGGGGATGCAGTGGCTCCCCCGATCCGAGGTGCTGAGCTACGAGGAGCTGGCCCGGGTCGCCCGGATCTGCGTCGAGCGCTGGGGGTTCGACGGGATCCGGATCACGGGTGGCGAGCCCACTGTCCGGGCGCACCTGCCCCGGCTGTTCGAGCTGCTCCGCCCCCTCGGCGTGGACCTCGCGATGACCACGAACGGGGTCCGGCTCCCGGAGCTGGCCCACGACCTGGCGGCCGCCGGGCTCGACCGGGTCAACATCTCGCTCGACACGCTCCACCCGGAGACCTTCAAGGTCCTGACCCGCCGCGACGAGCTGGATCGGGTCCTGGCCGGGATCGACGCGGCCCTCGACGCCGGGCTCAGCCCCGGTGAAGATGAACGTCGTCGTGATCCGGGGGGTCAACGACCAGGAGGTCGTCGAGATCGCCGGGATTCGGCCGGGACCGGGGCGTCGGGGTCCGCTTCATCGAGTTCATGCCGCTCGACGCCGTCGGCGAGTGGACGATGGACCAGGTCGTCCCGTCCCAGGAGATCCTCGACCGGATCGATGCGGTCTACCCGCTCGAGCGGGCGCAGGAGCCGCCTCCGGGCGCCCACGTCGAGCCCGCGGCCCGGGTCCGCTACCGGGACGGCCGGGGGGACGTCGGGGTGATCCCGAGCGTCACGGAGCCCTTCTGTGCCAGCTGCGACCGGGTCCGGATCACCGCCGAGGGCAAGTTCCGGACCTGCCTGTTCGCGCTGGACGAGACGGATCTGCGGGCGACCCTGCGCGACGGCGGCACCGACGACGACCTCGCGGCCGCGATCGAGGCCGCGGTGGGCACGAAATGGGCCGGTCACCGGATCGGCCAGGTCACCTTCGTCCGCCCGTCGCGATCGATGAGCCAGATCGGCGGATAGCCCCCAGTCCTAGACTGCCGGGATGGCTTCGGAGTTCACGCATCTCGACCCGCTCGGCCGCGCTCGGATGGTGGACGTCTCCGCCAAGGATCCCAGTCACCGCCGGGCCGTGGCCCGCTGCCGGGTCTACATGAAGCCCGAGACGGCGTCCCGGATCGCCTCCGGCGCCATCACGAAGGGCGACGTGCTCGCCGTGGCCCGGGTGGCGGGCATCCAGGCGGCCAAGCAGACCGCCAACCTGCTGCCCCTGTGCCACCCGCTGCTCGTCGGCTCGGTCTTCGTGAACTTCCGGATCGAGGAGGCCCACGTCGAGGTCGAGAGCCAGGTCGACACGTTCGACCGGACCGGCGTCGAGATGGAAGCCCTCACTGCCTGCACAATTGCCGCCCTGACGGTTTACGACATGTGTAAGTCGCTCGATCGGGGTATGACAATTGGTGATGTGGCGCTCTGGGAGAAGACCGGCGGGCGTTCCGGCGTCTGGCGCCGGCCCGGCCGCGACGGCGACGACTTCGCCCTCTGAGGCTCGTTTCCGCACGTCAGCGCCGCCGCCGGGCCCGTGGACCGAACGCCTGTTCGGGAGTCGGCTCGACGCCGGCGAACGCCCCGGTCTAGGGTCGATCTGGTTCTGCGGAGGGCGGAGGACATGGGAATCCACCGTTTCTCGCCCCTCGCTTGTTAGCGTCCGCCTCACGGAAAGCAACAGGGAGCCTTGGCGATTCCGGTACTTCTAGTTCTCGCGGCGCTATGGGGGGCCTTCTTCTTGTGGCCCATCCTTTCGGGTCGCAGCTCCGGGCGGCGGGCCGATTCCATCGGTGACTTCACGTACCGGTTGGGCGTCATCGGCAAGACCGGCGGCCACCGGCGTCGCCGGCAGGCTCCGACCGCGATCCCGGTCGCGATGCCGCCGTCGATCCCACCGTCGCGGCCCCTCGGCGCCGCCGGGACCCCGGGTGTGCCCCGGATGGCGAGCCCGATGACGATGACCCGGGCCCAGCGGCGCCGGCGTGACGTCCTGCTGATCCTGGGCGTCGCGGCCCTGAGCACGCTGCTGCTCGCCGTGGTCGCGGGCAACCCGCTCTTCTACCTGGTGCAGGCGTTCACCGACGTCATGCTCGTGGGCTACCTCGCCCTGCTCGTACGCATGAAGCAGACCGCGAACGAGCGCAGGGCGAAGGTGCACTACCTGCCGGCTCCCGCGCCGGCACCCTCGCTCGTGCTGCGGCGCACCAGCGTCTCCTCCTAGAGGTGGCGCCGCCCGTGGACCGGGCCGAAGAGATCGCGAACGCCGGGTCGACGGTGCGCGCCGCGCTCGAGGAGAAGCACCGGGCGCGCGAGGTCACGCTCGCCGCGTCGCGATCGACGATCCAGTGCTCCGCGGCGTCGATCCGGGCCACGCAGCGCGGTGAGTTCGAACGCGCCGAGGAGCTCGCGGCCGAAGCAGCTGCGCACCTGGCGCGCGCGGACGAGGCGGTCGCCGCGCATCTCGACGTACGCCACGGCGGCTACCTGCACGACGCGAAGAAGGAGTACGCGGAGGCGCGCATCACGCTCGCGTTCGTGCGCGGCGACGCGCTGCCGATGCCTGTTGCGCTCGGCGTGGAAGGGCCCGCCTACCTCAACGGGTTGGCCGAGGCGGCGAGCGAGCTGCGTCGCCACATCCTCGACTGCCTGCGCGCCGATCAGCTCGAGCGCGCCGAGATGCTGCTCGCGACGATGGATGACGTGTACGGACTGCTCGTGACGGTCGACTACCCCGACGCGCTCACCGGCGGGCTGCGCCGCACGACCGACGCGTTGCGCGCGGTCATCGAGCGGACGCGCGGCGATCTCACCAACGCGCTGGTCGCGGCGCGGCTGCGCGCCGCGATCGCAAGTGCGGAAACCCCGCCACCGGCGTAGGCTCCCTCGGGGCGAAGCGGACAAGGGGGCATCCGGTGACGATCCGTCGTGTGGCCATTGCTGTGGTCATGGTCGTGGTGGCCGCGTCGTGTGCGCACCTGCGCGGCGGTGGGCCCGGCAACCAGGGCCTGGCGGTCACCGTCGGGATTCCCCAGGCCGCTGGTGCGCGGACCGTCACGGTCAGCGCACCGCGGCCCGAAGCCGGGCTGCGCGGCGACGGTCTGGCTCGACCGGGCGTTCGGCGCGTCGCTCGCGAGTGGCGTCCTGCCGCTGACGTTCAAGCTGCCCGGCAGCGCGGCGAAGTCCGGGCTGCATCAGGTCGTCGCGGTGGCGCACTCCGGGTCCGGCACGCGCTACGGGGTTGCGTACTTCAACAACTCGCTGCGCATGAACCAGGTGCAGGTGCTCGGATCGCACAACAGCTACCACATCGCGCCGACGATGCCGCCGTTCTCCGGGGTGCAGGAGTGGCAGTACAGCCACGACCCGCTGAACGTGCAGTTCGAGTCCGAGGGCATCCGCCAGATCGAGCTCGATGTCTACGCCGACCCGACCGGCATCCGCGTGCTGCACGTCCCCGACGTGGACTACGGCACGACGTGCGCGCGCTGGGTCGACTGCCTGCGGGTGGTCAAGACGTGGTCCGACGCGCACCCGAAGCACATGCCCATCACGATCCTGACCGAGCTCAACGACACGGACTACGGGTTGGCGACGCCGATCCTGCCCTGGACCGGGCCCGCCATGGACCAGCTCGACGCGGAGATCCGCTCGGTGTTCCCACCCCGGGACGTCATCACGCCGGACGACGTGCGCGGCCACCACGCGACGCTCGCCGACGCCGTGACGACCGACGGTTGGCCGACGATCGACTCCGTGCGGGGCAAGGTGATGTTCGTGATGGACAACGCGGGCTCGTACCGCGACACCTACACCGCCGGTCACCCGACGCTCCAGGGCCGGGAGATCTTCACCAACTCGGAGGTCGGCCGACCCGACGCCGCGTTCATCAAGCTCAACGACCCGATCGGCGACAACGCGACGATCCGGGCCGACGTCGCCGCCGGCTACGTCGTCCGGACCGCGCGCCGACGCCGACACCCACGAGGCCCGGGCGAACAACACCGTGCCGCGTGACGCGGCCATCGCGAGCGGGGCGCAGTGGGTGAGCACCGACTACGAGGTGCCGGGCCGCGCGTACGGCCAGCCGTACTTCGTGTCGATCCCGGGCGGCACCCCGGCGCGCTGCAACCCGATCAACTCCCCGTCGTGGTGCACCTCGGGCCAGATCGAGTCGCTGACCCCCTGAACCTCCGGCCGGTGGGTCTCGGGACGGGTTTGGTAGCCTCGACCTTCCTTCGGGGGTGTAGCTCAGCCCGGTAGAGCGCTACGTTCGCAACGTAGAAGTCGTGGGTTCAAGTCCCATCACCTCCACTCCGGGTTCCCGACGGAACCCCTCGCCTCGGCCGACAGAGCTCGGATGTCCCCTTGCTCCGGGCTGGCTTCCGCTGATCGTGCCGCTCGGTTGCTCTGGTAGATCTTGGGGGCGCGGCACGACCGCGACTCCCTGACTCGAGGTGCCTGAGATGCCGGTTCGTGATCCGCGCCATCCGAGACCGCTGCTTCGGCGTGAGCCGTGGCAGTTGCTGGACGGGACTTGGGACTTCGCGCTGGATCCGGACGCGACGATCGCGCATCCGCGACACGTCGACTTCACGCACGAGATCGAGGTTCCGTTCGCGCCTGAAACCGAAGCGAGTGGTATCGGCTTCGAGGGGTACCTCCGCCGATGCTGGTACCGCCGCCGGTTCGATCGTCGAGCCGGGTTGGCTCGAACGGGGACAGCGTCCTCGTCCATTTCGGAGCGGTGGATCGGGAAGCGTTGGTCTGGGCCAACGGCGAGCTGGTCGGGCGACACCTCGGCGGTTACACGCCGTTCTCCGTCGACGTCACCGAAACCGCCCGTGCTGCCGGTGGCCAGCCGATGGAGCTCGTCGTGCGTGCCGACGATCAACCTCGGTCGCTCGCGATCCCTCGCGGGAAGCAGGACTGGTGGCCCGCACCTCACGAGATCTGGTACCCGAGAACGACCGGCATCTGGCAGTCGGTGTGGCTCGAGCATGCACCGACGACTTCGGTTGTGGCGCTGCGTTGGAGCTCGGACCTGCCGTCGCTGTCCGTCGATGCTCGAAGCCGAGATCGTGGGAGACTTCAACAGTGGCGACACCCTTCGCGTCGTGCTGCATCGAGACGGCGCGCTGCTCGTGGACGACACGATCACGCTCGTCGACTGCATCGATGGCCGATCGACTGTTCGCCGCCGGTTCGATCTGAGCGATGCCGCGAACGGTGATCCCGATCAGTTGGTGTGGCGCCCGGAGCATCCGCACCTGCTCGACGCGACGCTCCGCTACAGAGGTCGTCACGATCGCGACGAGGTCTCGAGCTATGCCGCGATCCGATCGGTCGGTGTGAAGGACGGCCGGTTCCAACTCAACGGCCAACCGCTGCCGCTGCGCTTCGCGCTCGACCAGGGCTACTGGCCGCGAACCGGGCAGACGGCGCCGAACGTCGAGGCGCTGCGTCGCGACGTCGACATGATCAAGCAGCTCGGGCTCAACGGAGTGCGAAAGCACCAGAAGGTGGAAGATCCCCGATGGCTGGCGTTCTGCGACGAGCTCGGTGTGCTGGTGTGGGAGGAGCTCCCGAGCGCGCAGCGGTTCTCGCCGGATGCCGTCGCGTCGTTGACGACGGAATGGATCGAGATCGTCACACGCGACCGGAACCACCCGTGCATCGTTGCGTGGGTGCCGGCGAACGAGTCATGGGGCGTGCCCGATGTGAGCCGCGACCGCCAACAGCGATCGCTGATCGATGCACTGGCGAGCCTCACCGCCGCGCTCGACCCGACGCGACCCGTCAGCGCCAACGACGGTTGGGAGACCTCCGGCGGCGAGATCGTCGGCATTCACGACTACACCCACGACGCCGACGTGATGTCGGAACGCTACGGATCGGTCGAAGCGGTGGATGCGCTCTTCGCCGGTCCCGGTCCCGAAGGCAAGGCGCTCACCGTCGACGGCCGCGGCCGCGACGGGCGCGCCGTGGTGCTCTCGGAGACCGGCGGGACGACGTTCGGCACGCTCCCCGCAGGCGCCTACGTCTACGGGAATCTCGTGTCGGAAGAAGAGTGGCTCCGAGGCATCCGACGGGTTTGCCGAGCCGTCCTCAAGAGCCGGACCCTCAGTGGATACTGCTGGACGCAGCTCACCGACACGTATCAGGAAGCGAACGGCCTGCTTCGGATGGATCGGTCGCCCAAGGCACCGATCGAACAGCTGCGCGCCGCGCTCATCGGCATGCGGCTTCCGATCGATCACCGCACGGAAGAACGTGACCAACCAGCATGACGACGACTCGAGGCCGGTGTCGGTCGGAGCAAACCCACGAACCTCGGGTCATGAGCAGACCGATGACACGGGCGCCTCGGCGCGCGGCGTACTTTGCATCGGTGATCAGCGTTGCAAGGAGATGCCTCGCCATGACGAGGTACAACGCGTCACCGATCGTTACGTTGTGCCGGAGCGCCCAGGCCTCGGACGCCAGAGTCCGGCTAGATGCCTGCGGAGGCGTCGAGCACGACGGGCGTCACCGCTCGCCGTGTTCCCGGAGCTCGCGAACCAGATCCGCGACCACGCCCTCGCCGAGCTCAATGGGTTCGAGTTCGTCGAGACTTCCGAGCCAGACCGCGACGGCGACAAGCGAGGTGTCGGTCCCGTCTTCGATCGGAACGATCGCGGGGTCGATCTCGAAGTCCTCGGGGTGCCTGGCCATTCGGAAGTGCTACCGCCGACCTGCAGCCACGACGCCCGGAATGCCGTCGAGCATCGCGTCGAGACACCGACGCGAATCGGCAACCAATTGGCAACGGAACCGGTCGCATGGGGTGGCAAGTACGGACTCAGCCGGCTCGCGCCGCGACCCTGACATCCACAGATGGACGCGGTCGAACCATGGCGACAACCCCGATGACCTTCGCAACGCGGATGTCGTGGGTTCAAATCCCATCACCTCCACTCCATCCAAGCGCAACCAGGAGCGGTAGGCCGAGTCTCTGGGCGATGTCGAGGCCCCGACTCGGGGGCGAACTTGAGTCAGGGCCTCTAGACGCTCACACGTCGCCCGTACTCCGTGGTGAGGGAGCCCGAGGACGCGAGTGAAGGGGTTCGGTCAGTCGGATTCGGTACCCAACAGGTTGAAGACTGTGCTTCGAATCTCGCGGATCGCGGCGTCGAGACTCTCCACGACATTGCGCAGGCGTTCGTCCACGGCATCGTCGAGCTCGGTGCTCAGCACGTTGGCCAGCGTCAAGCCGCAGCCGAACAAGCGACTGACGACCCGGTCAGCCAGTTCCGCGCCGATGCGTTCCTCTTCGCCGCTGACCAAGGCCGTACGGGCATCGAGTTCGGCGGCTCGCTGGTCGCTCACGTCGCGGATCATCACAACGGTCGCGATCAACTTGTCGGTTGCCGCGGGGCTCAGGCTGATCTCGACCGGGAATTCAGAGCCATCAGCCCGCCGCCCCAACAGCTCGCGGCCGCTTCCCATCGAGCGCAACGCCGGGGCTTCGACGTACCCGGCGCGGTGCACCTCGTGCGCGCGGCGCAACGATGCCGGGAGCAACCGCTCCACCTGGCCACCGACGAGCGCGTCGCGGTCGTAGCCGAACAGGCTCTCGACATGACGGTTCGCCATCAGGATCTGGCCACCGTCATCACAGACCAAGATCCCATCTGAGGCCAGTTCCACGATCGTCCAGGCGAAACCAAGCCCTAGCGTCGCCACGTTCAGCGGCACTGCCGCGAGACCCGCGCTCAGAATGCCATCGTCGACGGTCATCGTCACCCGATCCTCTCCCCATCCCCTCATCGAGCGTTCCCACAGCGGAACCGCCCTTCGGCCTCAAGAGCCGAAGACCCGATCACCACTCTGAGGTAAGCCCCTCCGGGGTCTGGAGAGAGTTCTCACCACCCGGCACCCTACGCCCGCATCGCGGCCCCCCGATGGAAGAACCTGGAACGTTTGCTTGGAGTTCGCTTCGCAGGACGGGGAGGGCGCGAAGGTCTTGAGGCTCCGCCTCACCGCCGCAAGCCGGGCCGCGATCCGCCCGCCCCTCGGGGACCCCGCCGCCGTCCTCGGCGCATGGTCAGCGGTTGCGGCTACTTGAAGAGCTTCCAGAACATCGACCCGACCTTGCGCTGTCGTCCTGATCTTGTCCAAGGAATGCCAGTTGCGCGAGAGACCCTCCGCTTCGCGTTCGTGATCCCCACCGCCCGCTTCCAGCTGAAGCCACCCTTGTTCATCGTCTCGCCCCTTCAGTGGCCTGTACAGGACCGTACCGCTCAGTCGGAACCAGATACGCGAAGTGCCAGCACATCCACTCTGGGGTCCCGACGGAACCCGGGCATCGTCGAGACCGGTGACATCCCGAGCTCTAGCGCGGGTCCGGGATGAGCACCGTGCCCTGTGCCATGCCCGCGAGCGTGCCGTCGTTCGTCACCTCGACGTGCACGACCGCGGTTCGCTTGCTCATCGCGACGATGATCGCCTCGGCCCGCAACACGCCACCGCGGACCGCGGCCACGAGGTTGAGCTTGAACTCGGTGGTCGCGGCCCACTGACCGCGCTCGATGACGGGGTACAGCACGGATCCGAGCACGTGGTCCACGAGTCCGGCGATCACCCCACCGTGCGCCGAGCCGAATGGGTTCAGCAGCTCCGGGCGCACGTCGAGCTCGGCGACCATGCGGGCCGGGCCCACCTCGACCGTCCGGATGCCGAGGTACGCGGGCAATCCCGTCAGCGCATCGTCGGAGGCGGTGATCGCCGCCGCGGTCTCGGGGCTGTACCGCCTCGGAGTGATCGGGGTCGTCATTCGATCAATGGTTGCAGAGAGCCGCTTCACGCGCGCTCAGACGGACGCACGCTCGCAACGTAGGAGTCGTGGGTTCACGTCCCATGCTCTCCACCAGTGGATCCGGGCTCTGTACGCTCGCGTCGGTGCCGGCATCCTCAGTGAACGAGTGGATTGACCTCGATCGGTACTGGCGAGCCGCGAACTACCTGACGGTCGGTCAGATCTACCTGCAGGACAACCCGCTGCTGCGCGAGCCGCTGCGGCCGGAGCACATCAAGCCGCGGCTCCTGGGTCACTGGGGTACGTCACCGGGCTTGAACCTGGTGTACGTGCATCTCAACCGCCTGATCCGCATGCGTGATGCGAACGTCATCTACGTCGCGGGACCGGGCCACGGTGGGCCGGCGATCCTCGCGAACCTGTTCCTCGAGGGCACCTACTCCGAGGTCTATCCGAAGGTCAGTCCGGACGAAGCCGGGATCCGCGCGTTGTTCCGGCAGTTCTCCACGCCGGGAGGGGTGCCGAGCCACGTCAGTGTCCCGACGCCCGGCTCGATCCACGAGGGCGGCGAGCTCGGCTACTCGTTGGTCCACGCATTCGGCGCCGCGTTCGACAACCCCGATCTCCTCGTGGCGTGCGTCGTCGGCGACGGCGAAGCGGAGACCGGGCCGCTGGAGGGTTCTTGGAAGGGCGTGCACTTCCTCAACCCGGCGCGCGACGGCGCGGTGCTGCCGATCCTCCATCTCAACGGTTACAAGATCGGCAATCCGACCGTGCTCGCACGCAGCTCCGACGCTGACGTCAGAAGTCTGCTGTCCGGCCACGGCTATGACGTCGAGTTCGTCGAGGGTGACGATCCGATGGAGGTCCACCCGCGCTTCGCGGCCGCGCTCGACTCGGCCCACGATCGAATTCTCGGCATCCAGGCCGATGCGCGCACGCGCGGAGTGCGTGGTCGGCCCCGTTGGCCGGCGATCGTGCTGCGGACGCCAAAGGGTTGGACCGGCCCTCGCATCGTCGACGGCCAACAGGTCGAAGGGACGTTTCGCTCGCATCAGGTTCCCCTGGCCAAGGTCCGCGAGGACGCCGGGCACCTCGAGATGCTCGAGCACTGGATGCGGCGATACGAACCGGACTCGTTGTTCGACGCCGACGGTCGGCTGGTCGATGAGCTCGCGCGGCTCGCGCCGGTCGGCGGCCGGCGGATGGGTGCGAACGCCCATGCCAACGGTGGGCAAGTGACCGTCCCTCTCGACCTTCCCGACTTCCGCGAGTACGAGATCCCGGTCGCGACCCCGGGCCACGAGCTCCACGAGTCGACCCGCCGTCTGGCCGAGTGGCTGCGCGACATCTTCGTGCGCAACGCCGGGGCGCAGAACTTTCGCATCACCTGCCCGGACGAGGCGCGCTCGAACCGGCTCGACCCGGTCTTCGAGGTCGAGAACCGCATGACGATGGACCCGGTGCTCGTGACCGACGATCACGAGGCCGCGGACGGCCGAGTCATGGAGGTGCTGAGCGAGCACAACTGCCAGGGGTGGCTGGAGGGATACGTCCTTACCGGCCGACACGGCATGTTCGTCACGTACGAAGCGTTCGCGATGGTCTCCGCGTCGATGCTCATCCAGCACACGAAGTGGTTGGAAGCCGCGCCGGACTCGAATGGCGCGCACCCGTGCCGTCGCTGAACGTTCTGCTCACCTCGACGTGCTGGCGCAACGATCACAACGGGTTCAGCCATCAGGGGCCGGGGCTCATCGACACCCTCCTCGCGATGCGCGGGACCGTCGCCCGCATCTACCTGCCGCCCGACGCGAACTGCCTGCTGTCGGTCGCGGACCACTGCCTGCGCAGCCGGAACTACGTGAACCTCATCGTGATCGACAAGCAGCCCGAGCCGCAGTGGCTCGACATGCGGGCGGCCGAGGAGCACTGCGCACGCGGCGTTCGGGGTCTGGGACTGGGCGGGCACCGAGGTGAGCGACCAGGACGCCGAGCCGGACATCGTGATGGCGTGCGCGGGTGACGTCCCCACGCTGGAGACGATGGCCGCAGTGGCGCTGCTGCGCGAGTACGTTCCCGATCTCGCGGTTCGCGTCGTCAACGTCGTCGATCTCATGACGCTGTTTCCGCATGACGTGCACCCGCATGGGCTCGAACCGGCTGGGTTCACCGAGACCTTCACCGCCGAAGTCGACGTCGTCTTCGCCTTCCACGGCTACCCCCGTGAGCTCCATGAGATCCTCCACGGGCGTCCGGCGGCCTCCCGGTTCCACGTGCGCGGGTTCCGTGAACAGGGAACGACGACGACCCCGTTCGACATGGTCGTGCTCAACGAGATGAGCCGGTACCACCTCGCCGGCGCAGCCGTGCACGCGCCGCGTCGGACACCTGCAGGTGTCCCGGCACTGATGGAGCACTGCGAGGAGATGCTCGATCGGCATCGGAGCTACATCGTCGAGCACTTCGAAGACCTGCCCGAAGTTCGGGACTGGAAGTGGGCGTGACCGAGCGGTCCGAAGCCAGGACCGCGCTCTGCATCAACACCGGCTCGTCGACCGTGAAGGCGGCACTCGTGCGCGACGGTCAGACCCTGCAGCGCCGCGAGCAGCAGGTGGGGGGCGCACTCCCGGCGGCGGTCGAGCAGGTTCTCGATGACCTGCTCGGAGGCGGAGCTCCCGACGTGGTCGGACATCGGGTGGTGCACGGCGGACCGGACTTCTCCGGCCCGGCGATCATCGATGCAGAGGTCCTGGGGCGCATCCGTGCGCTGGTGGAGCTCGCTCCACTCCACCAGCCGGCGGCGATCGCCGCCATCGAACAGGTGCACCAGCGGCTCCCCGACGTGCCGAGCGTTGCGTGCTTCGACACCGCATTCCACCGCCGTCTCCCGGAGGCGGCGCAGCGACTCCCGCTCCCCGGGCGCTACTGGGATGCCGGAGTGCGTCGGTACGGGTTCCACGGTCTGTCGTACGAGTACATCGTGGGTCACTTCGGCGACCGGCTCGGTCCCCGGACGGTCGTGGCCCATCTCGGAAGCGGCTCGAGCCTCGTGGCGCTGCGCGACGGCGTGCCGGTCGACACCTCGATGAGCCTGACCCCGGGTGGCGGCGTCGTCATGGCGACCCGGTCGGGCGAGCTCGATCCCGGCGTGGTGCTGCACCTCCTCGCGCTCGAGTCGGCTCCCGACGAGGTCGGCCGGGTCCTCGAGCACGAGAGCGGAATGCTCGGCATCTCGGGCTCGACCGGAGACGCGCGAACACTCCTCGACCGGTCGGACCACGATGCCCGGGCCCGGCAGGCGATCGAGGCGTTCGTCGCGAGCGTCGCGAAGTACGTTGCGGCGTTCACGACCGTCCTCGGCGGGCTCGACACCCTGGTCTTCACCGGCGGCATCGGAGCGGGCAGCGCCGAGGTCCGGTCCGCGATCGCCGACCGGCTCGCACACCTCGGTGTCTCACTTCGTGACGACGCCAACCAGCGCGGCGACGAGCTCGTGAGTCAACCCGGCTCGGAGTGCGAGGTACTGGTCACGGAGACCGACGAAGAAGCTGTGATCGCCGCCCAGGCCCTGCGGATGGTTGCGATCCGGGGCTGACGCCTGGGCGGCGTGGCACTATCCGAAGTCCTGCAGGACTCTGCAGGAGTGGCTCACCAATGCCTCGCGGGCCTCCGCTTCGGTCACGTTCGTGCGAAAGTCGCCGCACAGCTCACAGGTGAACTGCCAGCTCACTGACTTCTCGTTCGTGTTGGCGTCGACGGTCTCGACGAGCGCGATGGCCCGTTCGCCCTGGTCGACTTCTTCACGGTCCAGGATGCGGATGCTCATGACCTCGCCGTCACCTTCCTGGTCGCCGCCTTCTTGCGCGTCGCTTTCTTGGTGGTGGCTTTCCTGGTCGTGGCCTTCTTGCTCGCCGCCTTCTTGGCTGTGGCCTTCCTGGTCGTGGCCTTCTTCACCGGCCGCGTCCTCGACACTCGCTTCGCCGCGTTCTTGCGGAGCTCGGCGGCGTGGCGTTCAACGTTCCGGAGCTCGCGGGAGAGTCCGCTGATCTGAGCCCGGAGGTTCTTGTCGATCCGGGCGAGCAGCCGCTCCGTCGACGCCTCGCCTCGATCGAGGACCTTCTTGAGCTGAAGCTCGACCTCGCGTGCCTGCTTCTGCGATGCCTTGGTGAGCTGGTCCGAAGCCTTCGCGACCCGATCGAGCAGCTTCTCGATGTGGTCGGCATCCAACGTCCTGGTGGTGGTGCTCATCGTCGCTCTCCTTTGTGTGGGGACTTCACCGTACGGAGCCACTCGACGCACCACTAGGTCCGAAGGTCCCAAGATCCTCATCTTCGTTTTCGACCCGTCCGTCCCGCAGGGTGATCAGGCGGTCTGCAGCCGCGGCGACACCCATGTCGTGGGTGACGAGCACGACCGTGACGTCGCGTGTCTCGCGCACACGCCTGAGGAGCGCGAGCACCAGGTCGACGGAGCGGCTGTCCAGGCTCCCGGTCGGTTCGTCGGCGAGCAGGATGCGCGGGTCGTTGGCAAGAGCACGCGCGATCGCCACGCGTTGGCGTTCACCACCGGAGAGCTCCGGAGGTCGTCGATCTGCCTTCTCGGTCAGGCCGACGTCCGCGAGCAGGGAGCGAGCCCGTTGCCGTTGCTCGGCCCGGTTGCGATGGGTGCCGAACATCGGGATCTCGACGTTCTGGAGGGCCGTCAGATGCGCGAGGAGGTTGTGGAGCTGAAAGATGAGACCGACCTCGTTCCGTCGGTACCGGTCAGCGTCATGGAGAGAGCCGACGTCGAATCCGTCGACGAGGAGCGAACCGGCATCGGGTGTGTCGAGGGCCGCCAGGAGATGCAGCAAGGTCGACTTCCCACAACCCGACGGTCCGGTGATCGCGACGAACTCGCCCCGGGCGATCTCGAGGCTCATGCCGTCGAGGGCCGTCACGACACCGTGGTCGTAGCGCTTGACCACGTCGCGTACCACCACGAGAGGATCGGGGGTCAGAACGTGCTGGGGTGCGCTATTCATGGCGGATCGCCACGATGGGCTTGAGCAGACCTGCGCGCGCGGCCGGATAGAGCGCTCCGAGGAAGCCGACCGCCGCGGCCGTGACGAGCGCCCGCAGGAAGCTCGCCGTCGGGTAGCTCGGCTCGAGGATGCCGGCGAGGCTCGGGAGCGAGGCGAGCAAGGCGACCAGCCCAACTGCGAGACCCACACCGATGGCTGCGCCGAGCAGGCTGATGAGCAGCGCTTCGGCGAGCACCATCGAGACGACCCGTCTCCGACTCCATCCGAGGCTGCGCAGGATCCCGAACTCTCGTGTCCGTTCGACGAGCGACAGCAGCATCGTGTTCATGACGATGACAGCGCCGATGACGACCGCGACGATCGTCGCGCCCGTGTCGGCCGCCGTGATCAGCCGGTAGCTCTGATCTGCACGCCCGAACTCGGACGCAGTGCGGATCGTCGTGAGCACCGGGTTGTCGTGCTGGATCCGGGCGGTGACGCTCGACTCGTGGGCCCCCTTGACCACCTTGACGAACGCGAGCGACCAGCTGCCGGGCTGGCGCTCGTACGCCTGGAACGGGATCAGGGGGAACATCCCGGCGGAGTCTCCGAAGACGTTGCCGGTGGTGAAGAGACCGGTGACCCGCTTGATGCTCCCGGCGACCCGGAGCGTGTCGCCGGGCCGGATGCCGAGGTCCTGGGCGATGTGCCAGCCCAGCATCATCTGGTCGTGCGCGGTGGGGTCGAAGGGACGGCCGGCGAGGACTCGTACGCCGAAGGGAGCAAGGTCCCTCGGTTGGATCCCGATCTCGATGAAGAGCGGGTTCTGCGCGTTCAGCTTCTCGGTGTCGAGCAGCACGCCGACGACGCTCGCGACTCCGGGAGTCCGGCGGATCCGGAGCAGCTGATCGTGGGTCATCGAGCTGTACAAGATGTCGGACGCGCCGCGTTGCGCAACCGTGAAGTCGGCGCTCCCGGTATGGAGCACCGCGGCCGCGGTGGTCTTGAGACTCTGCGTCACGATGCCGAGCGCGACGACTGTCATCACTCCGATGGCTACCGCAACGGCGGTGAAGAGCGATCGGAGCTTCTTACACCAGACGTTGTGCGCGACGAGCCCGATGAAGCTCACTGAAGCCTCGGTCGCGGCCCGGGCTCCTTCACCGCGATGAGTGGCGGTGCCGATGGGTGAAGTGCTGCACGACGGCATCGGGCCCGGGGAAGAACAGTCCCTCGTGGCCGTCTTCCTCCCACCGGATGCGGTACGGAGGGCCTCCGTCCTCGCCGAGGACGTCGAGGATCTCCGCGTCGCGGTCGGGCTCGCCGACGTGGTGGCCCTTGATGATCAGTCGATCTCCAGCCGATGCGTGCATGGTGCGCTCCCCTCGACGTAGCCAAGCACACCCAACACCCGTTGCGAACCGGCATCCAGAGTCCAAGGTCCCGACCGATGCAGATCACCCACCACTCGCCGGGTCCGGTGTGCGGTCAGTGCCGGGCGGGCTGACGCAGCCCACCCGGCACCGGCGCTCGGGAGCGGTCCTTCAGACCCGGGTCACGGGCACCTTGGTGGCCTGCGCCTTGCCGTGGTCGACCGGCAGGCGGACCTCGAGGATCCCGTCGTGGTACGTGGCCTTGACGTCAGCCTGGGTCGCGCCCGTGGGGAGTGAGATGACACGCGAGAAGGAGCCGTAGTGAAACTCGCTCCGGCGGGCCTCACCCTTGTCGCTGTGCTTCTCTTCGTGTCGCTCGGCGTGGATCTGGAGCATCCCGTCGCCGACGTTGATCTCGACGTCCTTGTCGGGGTCGATGCCGGGCATCTCGGCGCGGACGACGAACTCGTTCCCGTCGACTCGCTCTTCGATCCGCATCGGCGTCGCTTCGAAGGCCTGCTCGACCGCGCTCAGCCAGGTGGGTCGAGGGATCCAGTCGAGCAGGTGGTGCACTTCTGCTTCCTGTTCCTTCCGGGTGACTTCCTTGGTGTGGCCCATGCTCGCGTCCTCCTTCGCTCGCGTTTTCGGAGTCCATCTCCGCAGGTCGACGTTCGCATCCTCAGCCGATCCTCGACAGGGTCCAAGGTCATCTCTCGGTGAGCGCGCGTGTCGGATCTCAGGGTCAGGGCTCCAGAGACCCGGCGTGACTCCACCGCGCCGCGTGTCGCTGAATTCGCCGCCGACGGCGGGCTTCGCGGCTGCGAGGCTCACGAGTCGGACGCGGCACGCGGTCGAAGAACCGCTGCTTCCCGAGCTCGACGAGGAACAGGTAGACGACGACCATTCCGGTCAGGGCCAGGAAGAACGTCAGGGGCAGGGGCGCGAAACCCAGGTCGGCCGACACCGGTGAGTACGGCAGGTACGCGCCGATCGCCACCACTGCGAGCACTGCGATCAGCATCGTCCGACTGGGTCGGCTGCGCCAGAAGGGCACCCGCCGGGTGCGGATGACGAAGACGACCAGCGTCTGGGTGGCGAGCGACTCCACGAACCACCCCGACCGGAAGAGGCTCGGCCCCGCGTCGAAGACGTAGAGCATGAGACCGAAGGTCGCGAAGTCGAAGAGCGAGCTGATCGGCCCGAAGAAGAGCATGAACCGCCGGATGAAGTGGATGTCCCAGTGCGCCGGCCGGACGAGCATCTCCGGATCGACGCGATCGGTCGGGATCGTCATCTGGCTGGAGTCATAGAGGAGGTTGTTGAGCAGGATCTGCGAAGGGAGCATCGGGAGGAACGAGAGGAACGTCGACGCGACGGCGGCGCTGAACATGTTGCCGAAGTTCGACGATGTGCCCATGAGCACGTACTTGATCGTGTTGGCGAAGGTCCGCCGTCCTTCCGCGACCCCCTCGGCAAGGACATCGAGGTCCTTCTCGAGCAACACGATGTCGGCTGCATCCTTCGCGACGTCCGCCCCGGACTCGACGGAGATCCCGACGTCGGCCGCGTGCAGCGCGACCGCGTCGTTGACGCCGTCTCCGAGGAACGCGACGTCACGGCCGACGCCACGATGCGCACGGATGAGTCGCGCCTTCTGCTCCGGGCTCACCCGGGCAAAGATGGTCACGTCGACGATGCGGGCCCGGAGGGCGTCATCGTCGAGCGCTTCGATGTCGGCGCCGGTGAGGGTTCCTGCCACCACGAGTCCCAGGTCCCGGCACACCTTCTCGGCCACGACCAGGTTGTCGCCGGTCACGACCTTGACCGTGATGCCGAGCGCGGCGAGGCGCTGCAGGGATGCGGCGGCATCCGGCTTCGGACGGTCGAGGAAGACGAGGTAGCCGTCGAGCGTCAGGGCGCGCTCGTCCGCTGCGACCACGGTGGACGCGTCGGGTGCGGGGCGCGATGCGACGGCGATGACCCGGCTTCCGCCCCCGAACTCGGCGTCGAGCGTCCGTTGAGACTCCGTGGACACCGAGTCGCAGCACGCGAGGACGCTCTCCGGCGCGCCCTTCGTGATCAAGATCCGGCCCCGGTCGGGATCGTCGACGAGGACCGAGGTCATGCGCCGGTCATGGTCGAAGGGCAGCAGCGCCACGTGCGCATCCGATGAGGGCGCGATCGCGGCGGAGCCGGCAGCGGCCCAGAGCGCGAGGTCGAGCGGGTTGCCACCGACCGCGGCCCCGCCTTCGATGGTGGCTTCGTTGCAGGTGAGCCCGTACCGCAGCACCTGCTGCGAGGCGGTGCCGTCGGGAGCGAGCGCTCGTTCGAAGGTGATCCGGCCTTCGGTGAGCGTTCCGGTCTTGTCGGTGAGCAGCACCTCGATGTCACCGAGGTCCTCGATGCACACGAGCCGCTTGACCAGCACCTGCTTCCGGGCGAGCCGCCGCGCCCCGGTGGCGAGGCTGGTGGTGACGACGGCGGGCAGGAGCTGCGGCGTGATCCCGACGGCGATCGCGAGGGAGAACAACAGCGATTCGAGCAGCGGCCGGTCCAGCACGATGTTGATCGCGAAGATCGAGATGCTGAGCACGCCGGCGACCCGCACGAGCAACCCCGAGAAGTGGCGGAGCCCGACTTGGAACTCGGTCTCGGCCTGACGCTCTCCGAGGTCCAGCGCGATGCGGCCGAACTCCGTCCGGCCGCCGGTGGCCACGACGACACCCTCTCCCGAGCCGTTGCGCACGACGGTTCCCATGTACGCGCACCTGCTCGTGTCCTCGTCGTGCGGGACGGCGTTGGCGGACTTCTCGGCCGGCAGCGACTCACCGGTGAGGATCGACTCGTCGCACTCGAGCCCGGACGTCTCGAGCAGCCGCACGTCGGCCGGCACGACCGCGCCCATCGTGAGCCGGACGAGGTCGCCGGGCACCAGCTCGGTCACGTTCACGGTCTGGAACCGACCATCTCGGCGCGCCAGGACCTCGTGCCGGATCTGCGAGTGCAGCGCCTCGGCCGCGAGCTCGGCCCGATACTCGTTGAGGAAGCCGAGCCCGATCGACGCGAACAGGATCACGCCGATGATGACGGCGTCTGACCGGTCCCCGACGAAGAACGAGATGGTGGCGGTGACGACGAGCAGCAGGAGGAGCGGGCTCCGCAGCTGTCGGGCCAGCACGCTCCACCAGCGCGCCTGATGGGTCCGCACGGCGTTCGGCCCCACCCGCGCGCGGCGGCGCGCGACCTCCTCCGACGAGAGTCCCTCCGGGGGGACACCGAGACGGCCCAACACAGATTCCGCGGTGAGGGTCGCGGCCGCGCCGAGGGTCAGCGGATCGGCTTCGCCGATCGGCGGATCGCTGACTCGTCCCGGACCGCTCATGGGAGCATGCTCGCAGCCTGCAGACCCGGCAGTCGTCACCTGGCGCTCAGGGGGCACATCGCTCATGTCACGCCGTTTGCTGCCGGCCGAGCAGTGGCGTTCAGGACCCGGTCGACACCCGCTCGTCGATCAGGTGAACGCCGGCTTCCCGCTCGTCATCTGCGATGGTCACGAACGATCCTTGCGTGCAGGTTCCAGGTCGCTGCTGCCGTCGGCATGGTGTTCACCGGTGCCGGGGCAATGCAGCCTCCGACCGGTCACGAGGTCGCAGCTCACACCGATGTAGTGCTCCGCGGCACCGTCACCGATCCACGAGCCCGCGAGCAGACGCCGGGCCTGCGCGACGGTGTTCGGGTCGGCCAGCTCGGAGGCAACTCCGCGCACGAGGACGCTCCAGCCCTGGTCGGTGGCCGGGTCGTACTCGTCCACCTCGACGGCGAGGATCGAACCGGTCGCCGCGTAGGCCAGCTTCGTGCCCGGAATGGTGCGGAAGACCACCAAACCCCCGATGACGGCCATGGTCACGGGCAGGATCGCCGGCAGCGCCTGCACGCTGACCCCGACCCGCCCGAAGGACGCGCCGGACAGGAGATCCATGCACTCTTCCCGGCTGAGCCGGACGAGACCCTCGTCGAATGGCATGCGCCCATGCTCGGGTTTCGCACCGTCGCCGACTAGGGGCGAAGGGCCCGAATGGCCGGGGCTATCCGGGCGGTCGGCGCTCCTGCTGGACGCGGGCGCCGAAAACGGCGGCCTGGGTCCGGCGCTCCATGCCGAGCTTGGAGAGCAGGTTGGAGACGTAGTTCTTCACCGTCTTCTCGGCGAGGAACATCTCGTCCGCGATCTGGCGGTTGGTCAGGCCGTCCGTGATGAGGTCGAGGATCCGGCGCTCCTGGGGGGTGAGGGACGCGAGCCGCTCGTCCTCCGCGGGCGGGTGGCGGATCCGGTCGAGGACCCGCTGCGTCGCGTCGGGGTCGAGCAGCGATTCCCCGGCCGCGACCCGCCGGATCGCGTCGACGATGTCGGTGCCCTTGATCTGCTTCAGGACGTACCCGGATGCCCCCGCCATGATCGCGTCGAAGAGCGCCTCGTCGTCCGCGAACGACGTGAGCATGAGGCACCTGATCTCCGGAGACCCGGCGCGCACGTCGCGACAGACCTGCACGCCGTCACCGTCCGGCAGCCGGACGTCGAGCACCGCGACGTCCGGATGGAGCGGTGGGATCCGGGCGAGCCCTTCAGCGGCGGTCGCGGCCTCACCGACCACCTCGAAGTCGCCCTGCGACTCGAGCAGCGCGCGGAGCCCCTCGCGCACGATCTCGTGGTCGTCCATGAGGAAGACACGAATGGAAGCAGCCATGTCAGGAGACCGTACCGGGCGGGATCCGCCATGTGAGCGTCGTGCCTTCCCCGCGCTTCGGATTCCAGCCGGAACTCGCCGCCCCACCCCTCGGCGCGCAGCGCCAGGTTGGCGAGCCCGCTCCTACGGTCGATCGATTCGGGAAGACCGTCGCCGTCGTCACTCACCCGCAGCTCGACGCCATCGATCGACGAGAGGTACACGTCGACGTTGCGAGCGTTCGCATGGCGTGCGGTGTTCGACAGCGCCTCGCGGAGCACCGCCAGCAGGTCCGGAGCCAGCTTTGAAGGGATGCCGGCATCGATGGCGCCGTCGAAGTCGATGTGCGGGCGCAGGTTCGCGCGATCGGCGATGTCGTGGACGAGCTCGAGGATCTCGGCTCGCAGACCGCGGTGCTGGTGGGCTTCCAACGCGAAGATGCTGGTGCGGATCTCGCGGATGGTCTCGTCGATCTCGTCGACGGCCTGCACGAGCCGGGCCCGGTCGGCGTCCCGGTTGACGCTCGGTACGGTGGCCTGGAGCATCATCCCGACCGCGAACAGCCGTTGGATGACCGTGTCGTGAAGGTTGCGGGCGATGCGCTCCCGGTCCTCGAGCCGTCCGACCAGGTCACGGTCGTCCCGGCTGCGGGCCAGCTCGACCGCGAGCGACGGCCTGATGGGCGAATGTCTCGATGATGCGGATCTCGCTCGCGTCGAATGTCGGGCTTCCCTTGCGGCGGCTGACCCGAAGCACCCCGAGGCACGCGTCCTGGCCGGTCAGTGGGACGTAGACGACCTCGCCGGGCGCGGCGCCTTCGAGTGCGTCGCAGCTGGACGCGAGGATCGGAGCTTGCGTCTTGCACCCTCTGCACCTGACGCTGGGCGAACGCATCGCCGGCGGCAGTCCCGGCCACCGGGAGGATCGAACCGCGCACCGTCTCCGCGTGGTTCGCCGTGCGAGGCCGTGACCCGCAAGGTCGAGTCGGACTCCGCCACCAGGATCCCGACGCTGTCGGCTCCGGCGATCTCGAGCGCCCGGCGTCGCGATGTCGTCCAGCACCTGTCCCGCGTCCCGACCGGCGAGCAGGTCCCGGTTGATCACCGCGACTGACTCGAGCAGGTGCTCGCGTCGCTGCCGCTCGTCGTAGAGGCGGGCATTCTCGATCGCGATCCCTGCGGCAACGGCCAACGCGCCGACGAGCTCCTCGTCGATCTCCGAGAACTCGTCGGAGCCCTGCTTCTCCGTGAGGTAGAGGTTGCCGAACACCTTGTCGCGGGCCCGGATCGGCACGCCGAGGAACGACGTCATCGGCGGATGGTTCTGGGGGAATCCGAATGACGCGGGATGCTCGCGCGATGTTGGGCACCCGGATCGGACGAGGTTCACGGATGAGCAGGCCGAGGATGCCGTGTCCTTCCGGTTCGTGTCCGATCCGGGCCCGCGCCTCGTCGTCCACACCGACGGTCACGAACTCGATCAGGTCGTCGACCGTCCGGTCCGATGACGCCCAGTGCGCCGTACCGGGCGTCGGTGAGCCGGCAGGCCCCCTCCACGATCGCCCGCAGGACGACGGGCAGCTCGAGTCCGGTCCCGACCGTGAGCACGGTCTCCAGCAGCACCCGCAGGCGATCCGCGGCCGCCGAGATCGTGCCGGCTCGCTCCTGGAGCTCGCCGAGGAGGTCCTCGAGGCGCAGATGCGCGGCGGAGAACTGCGGGGCCGCGCCGCCGCGCTCGCCGCCTTCGTTGTCTGCCACTTCAACCTCAGGTTTCCGCGCGCGAGCGGGTTTCGCCGTCGCGGTGGTTCCCTGCGCAGTGTCGTTCCAGCTCGGGAGTATCCGTCAAACGGACTCAGAGGTACGCGCCGAGGTGGAACGCCCATTCCTGCTCGGTGGGATGCAGCGCACGCCCCGTGATGGAGAACGGCTCGATCACGAGCCAGGCATCACGCTCGGCTTCGATCCATGGCACCGGGTCGAACCGCTCCCGAAAGTCGGCGGCATCGGGGTTGATCGGCAGCAGCGTGCCCCGTACCAGCACCGACCACCCCTGGTGATGACCCGGGTCGATCTCGTCGATCTCGAACGCGACTCTGGTCCCACGGGCTGGTCGATGACGTTGTCGGGCCGCGTTCGGAGCGCGATCCACGTCAGGCCGACGGTCTCGATCAACCGGTAGTTGACCGGGAACAGCAGCGGAGCCTGGTCGACGACCACGGCGATTCGACCGACGGAGTGCTCGCGCAGGTGGGCCAGGCACTGCTCGAGATCGAGAGGCTCCAGATGGGCTTCCGCACTCATGCTTCCTCATCTCTTGCGGGCGCAGGTGGAGCCCCGTCACTCTCGAGCGTACCCATCAGATGCGTCCATCGTTCGTGGTCGAGCTCCGAAGCCGTGTCGATGCTGAACGCGGTGGGCCAGGGGTTGGATGTCTCGGCGAGTGCGCGCGCCACTTCGACCGAGGCGTCGGAGGGATCCATGTCGCGCTCGAGTCGGTCCGCTGACCCGGCGCTTCGCGGACCGCGTCCGGTGCTTCGCAACGAAGCTCGACGAGCACGCTCGACGTGTCGCGCGCGAGCGCGCCGGCGTCCGATCGGTGTCGTGCGTCACTCCAGGTGGCATCCAGAACCACGGACTCGCCGTCGGCGAGGAGCATTCGGGCGCGTTCGAGGAGCTCCGCGTACGTCGCGTCGGTTGCAGCCGCGGTGTAGCTGCCCTCACCGAGCGCGCTCGTCAGCCGATCGGTGTGCCCGACACCCGCGAGATCCTTGCGGACCTCGTCGCTACGGAGCACGACCCAATCGGTGCGTGCCGCGATCTCCGTTGCGAGCGTCGACTTGCCGGCCCCCGGGTCCCCGCCGACGAGCACGAGTCTCACCCGGGCCCGTCGGAGGTGCCGGTGGGCGATGTCCAGCAGCGCACGGGCCTCGGCGGCATCGGCGGGGCTGCCCCGGAGGCAGGCGACCTTCGCGCGGATGTGGGCGCGGAACGCGATGTAGTGGTCCTCGAGGCTGCGTGGATGGGTCTCAGCGGACAGCCCGCGGTAGGCCGAGAGGAACCGGGCGGCGAGCTGGCTCTGCGCCCGAGTCGCTCGAGGTCCATGGCGAGGAACGCGGTGTCGGCGAGCACGTCGCCGTAGCGGAGCTGGTCGTCGAACTCGAGGCAGTCGAGCACGCTGTGGGCCATCGGGCAGGAGGAACACGTCGTCGGTCAGGAGGTCGCCGTGACCGTCGACGATGCGGCCCGCCTCGATCGCGGCGATCGGAAGAGGTGCTCGCGGCCCGCGAGGTACTCCCGCGCGAGGTGTTCGATCTCCTTCTCGCGGTCACGGTCGAGGACACTGCCGACGAAGGGTTCGATCTCGTCGAAGCCCGCCTCCCAACGGCCGCGGATCGCCTCGCGTCCTCCGGTGGCGTCGACGGCCGGCGACCTCTGGGCCCGAGAGTGGAACGTCGCGATGAGTCGGGCGAGCTGTCGCATGTCGGCTTCGGAGACGCTGCCCTCCGTCACGCGGGTGGAGAGCCGCTGTTCGTCGTCCATCCGTCGCATCACGACCATGTGATCGCAGGCACTCCCGTCCGGCCCCGAGATCTCGGCGACGCCGAGGTAGACGTCGGGGGCGAGCCGTCGATTCAGCTCCACCTCGCGATGACATGCCTGTTCGCGGAGCTGCGGGGTCGAGAGATCGACGAACGGGAAGTGCACCGGCTTCTTGAGCTTGTAGGCGCGGTCGCCCACGAGGAACACGATGGAGATGTGCGTCTCGTGGATCGACGGCGCTGGTTCATCGATCCGGTGCCGCCCGCCCGAACGACCCGGACCGGACACTGCGCCCGGCGGGCCCGGTGGCGGCGAGATGCTCGGTGAACCACGCGGTCGCCAGGTGCGCGGCGACTTCGAGCGTCCCGGGCTCCTCGAACAGATGCGTGGCACCGGGAACGATCTCGATGCGATGTTCGCACTGGAGATGACGGGCCGCGTCGCGGTTGAGGGAGAGCACGGCATGGTCCAGCGCGCCCACGATCAGCAACGTCGGGGCGCGCACGGTGTCGAGTCGCGGGCCCGCGAGGTCGGGACGCCCACCGCGCGAGACGATCGCGGCAATGTCGGCGTTCGGGGCCGCGGCCGCATAGAGCGCGGCGGCCGCCCCGGTGCTTGCACCGAAGTAGCCCACCCGGAGCTCGCTGCATCCGGGTTGTGCGAGCAGCCAGGTGGTCGCCGCGCGCAGCCGCCGCGAGAGCAGCTCGATGTCGAAGACCTTGGCCCGGTCGACGGCCTCCACGTGCGTGAGCAGGTCGAACAGGAGCGTGCCGAGACCGGCCCGATTGAGGATCCGGGCCACGGCGATGTTGCGGGGGCTGTGCCGGCTGCTGCCGCTGCCGTGGGCGAAGATCACGACGCCGGGTGCGCCCTCGGGGAGCGTGAGATGGCCCATGAGCCGCGCGTCAGTCGTCGCGATCGTCACCTCGCCGTCGCGGGCGTGCATGCCGGGCGTCGGTAGCTCGGGTGATGGGCTCGGACGGCGTTCCGCCGCGGCGCGTGCGAGCAGGTCGACGACCTCGGCGTCGGTAATTTGCTCGAAGTCCGCGTACCACTGGCCCAAAGCTCGGAATTGAATCGGCGTGTGCAGCGCGATCACCTCGTCGGCGTCGTTGCGCAGCTCCTCGACCGATTCCGGTGGGGCGATCGGCACGGCCAGGATCACGCGGGCGGCTCCGTGCTTTCGCGCGACCTGAATGGCGGCACGCGCCGTCCCGCCGGTGGCGAGCCCGTCGTCGACGATGATCGCGGTCCGGTCCCGCAGGGACACCATCGGTCGTTCGCCCCGGTAGCTCCGGGCGCGCCGTTCGAGCTCGGCGCGCTCGTGGGCTTCGACTGTCGTCGAGCTCCCGTGCGGTCACGTGCGCCGCGGCGAGCACGTCGGGGTTCAGCACCCGCACGCCGTCCTCGCCGATCGCCCCCATGCCGAGCTCCGGCTGCGTGGGCACGCCGAGCTTGCGCACGATCAGGACGTCGAGCGGAGCGCCGACGGCTCGTGCCACTTCGTAGGCGACCGGGATGCCACCACGGGCGAGACCGAGGACGACCGGCTGGTCGCGGCGCAGCGCCACCAACCGCTCGCCGAGCTTGCGGCCGGCGTCACGCCGATCGCGGAAGGGGAATGCCATCGCTCGCTCCTCAGATCCCACTCGGATAGGTCTCCGCTGGTTCACCGACGTCCCACCGTGCGTTGCGTTCGAGCGGCTCGAGCGCGTGGGTCACGTCCCAATGCACGACCGCGTCGAACTGGTCCGCCATCACTGCTTCGAAGTAGTGGCTCTGGCGCTCGGTGCCGGGCCGGTAGATCACTCCGATCGCCCGCTCGAGCCGCGAGCGTCGCAGCACGTCGCTGGAGGTCCGGTCGCCGGTGGGTACCCAGAATGCCGGTTCCGGAACCGCGTGGAGGAGGGCCTCGTGGCTGTCGTCGCGAGCGGGCCGGACCCGCTTGCGTTCGGGTGGGTCGCCCCAGTCGCTTGCCGCCGTGACCTCACCGGCGAAGGTCGTCTGGCCGATGAGCACGCACTGGTCGCCGTAGCGCTGCCGGGCGAGCTGTCCGACGTTGAGCTCGCCGCGTGCGCCCATCGCCGTGGCCCGCGCGTCCCCGACGTGGGAGTTGTGCTCCCAGACGACGATCTTGGCGTGTCCGGCCTGTCGGTCCAGATGGTCGATCAATGCGTCGAGCGTGCCCGCCATGTGCCGGTCGCGCAGGTTCCACGACGACACCTCCGCGCGGTACATCTGCTGGTAGTACTCCTCGGCGTTGCGAACGACGCGCGCGTTCTGCTCGGCGAAGAGCTGTTCGTCCTCGGCAATCCAGCCGTCTCGTCGGAGGTAGGTGTCCGCACGCCGTCGGAGCTCGATGAGCTGAGCGACGACTTCGTTCTCGCACGGTGGCGCACCCTGGTGCGCGAGCGCGTACCCGTACGCCTGCCCTTCGGCGCCGACGTGGTCGAAGCACGAGTAGCGGTCGCGCGCCCGGCGGGCTTCTGCGGGATCGACGCGATCGAGATAGGCGATGACTGCCTCGATCGACGCCTGCAGGCTGTAGAGGTCCAAGCCGTAGAACCGGGCCTTCGTCGCCGGGTGACGATGTGAGCTGTTGCGGGCTCGGAGCCATTCGACGAAGCGCACGACGTCGCGATTCCTCCACATCCAGGCCGGGAAGCGGCGGAAGTCGGAGAGCGCGAGGTTCGCGTCGGCATCGCCGGACAGACCCATGACGTAACGGTTGACCCGGTACGCGTCGGGCCAGTCGGCCTCGACCGCGACTGCGTTGAAGCCGAGCTCGTCGATGAGGCGGGAGGTGATGCGCGCCCGCTCACGGTAGAACTCGTGCGTCCCGTGGGTCGCCTCACCGATGAGGACGACGCGACGGGTGCCGACGAGATCGAGCAAGCCGTCGTAGTCAGTCGCGGCACCGACGATCGGTCGCGTCTCGGGTACGAGGTCCAGTGGAGCGCGGTCGCCGACCGTCCTGCTGGTCATCTCACGACTCGCTGGGCGGTACGACGAGCACGGGGCACGACGAGACGTTCAGGACGGACATGGTCGTGCTTCCGAGTGCCGCGCGGGAGAGCGCGGAGTGGTGATGCGCAGCCATGACCATGAGCGTTGCCGGGGGGTCTTCGGCGAAGTCCACCAGCGCGCCGCCGATGAGCGAGCTGCGGAACAGCTGGGTGCGGTGCACCGCCAATCCCGAGGCCCGCACGATCTCCTCGTCCGGACCGAAGACCGCGTCCGGGTGCTCGGTGGCCTCGACGTCCAACGGATGGGTCGCGAGGACGAGGTGCACCTCGAGGTCGAGTGCCTTCGCCCACTCGCACGCGTGACGGGTTGCAGACCCACTGGCGTGAGAGCCGTCGATGCACACCACGATCCGCCGGGCGGGCTGCGACCAGGTCTCCTCGCCGCGCGGGCCGATCAGGAGCAGCGGTTCGGTCGCCCGCTGGATCACCTCTTCGGCGACGCTGCCGGCAACGGCCCAACGCAACCGACCCCGGCCGTGGGTCGTCATGCAGACGATCGGGCCCGGGAGCTCGCGGGCCGAGTTGAAGATCATCTCGGCAGGCTCGATGTCGGCGGCGACGATCTTGTCGAAGTCACTACGGTTCGCGACGGTCGCAACGTGGTCGAGGTAGTCACGAGTCGCCCGCTCGTCGCCGTACGTCGCGGAGAGGAGCACCACAGTGGCGCCGAGACGGTCGGCGAGCGCCGTCGCGATCGGAACGGAATGTTCGGCCAGGTCCGAGCCGTCGAGCGGCACGAGGATGGTCTGGGGAATCATGCGTCGGCCTCACAGATGATGTCGATGCGGCGAGCCGTCGTGTCGAACGCGCGGAGCGCGCCGACGACCCGAACCGCGGCCATGTCTCGAACGATCTTCGGCGTCTCGGCGGGAACATGGAGCGTCACGCGGAGACCGTCGCCACCGCGCCGGACCGTGGCGTGTGCAGTCTCGAGCGGCAGGTCCCGATAGCGGAGCGTCCAGCCGAGCGCCTTGGCAGCGATTGCCTCGTAGTCGGACCGTCGGGCCGCAGCTGTCCGCTCACAGGTGCCGACGACATCGTGGTCGGCGACCACGGCACCGAACGCGGCGAAGGGGTTCGGCGTCGTGCGGCCGGCGACCACGACGGGGATTCGGCGCCGCAGTGCACAGGTGATGCCGTCTTCGAGGGCAGTCGGCCGCGGGTGGGATGCACCCCGCACCGTCAGGGCAACATCGACGCTTCCGTCCTCGAGTGGGCAACGGCCGACGGCGAGGCCGACGCACGGAAAGCCCTGCGCGTCCTCCGGGTCCCGGCAGCGCATGACCTGGTGGCCCAGCGCCTCGAGCTGGACCATCGCGATCCCGGCGGCGTGCGGCTCGGATTCGTTGACCAACACCTGCATGAGCGCGTCCTCCTCGGCGGGACTCGGCGAACGGCGTTCCCGTCCCATGTGCATGGTCCTCCGCCATGTTCCCCCGGAAATAGGGCCGACCCGTCCCTGGTGTTCGGGACTTTGGTCCCTGGGGCCCGCCCGGCGGCGCATCGACGATGACCGGGACCGAGTTCCGGTCCCCCACAAGGAGGCGTCGTGTCCAGGTTCCTGTTCAAGCTGCGCAAGGAAGACCGCAAGGTGTTCGGGCTCGGCGCCTGGATCTTCTCGTTCTTCGCCGTGGTGTTCGCGTTCGGTGCCCTGGCGGTTGCCGGCACTGCGCTGACGAACAGCAAGGACGCCAAGTCGGTCGCCGCGGTCGGCGGTGCCGGCTCCAAGGTGACGTTGAGCGAGTTCAAGATCGACCCCGCGTATGGTGACCGTCCCGCAGGGCGGGTCGATCGCGGTCACGAACGGCGGGACCGTCGAGCACAACCTCGCCGTCCAGGGGACGGACCTCAAGACGGCGATGTTGAAACCGGGCGAGAGCGCCGTGCTCGACGTCTCGAGCCTCAAGGCGGGTGACTACACGATCTTCTGCCAGGTCTCGGGGCACGAAGCAGCCGGGATGAAGGCGATGCTGATGATCGGCAGCGGGGGAACGAGTGCCTCGGGCTCCAGCTCGGATGCCGCGCTCACCGCGGCGGACGCGACCAACAACGCGATGATGAAGAAGCAGATGGCGGGCTATGTCGCGCAGCTCAAGCAGGGTCCGAACACCAAGGGCGTCGGCAACCAGCCGCTCGCGCCGACGGTGCTCCCGGACGGGACGAAGGAGTTCGACCTCACCGCCAAGATCGTCGACTGGCAGGTGGAGCCGGGCAAGACCGTCAAGGCCTGGACGTACAACGGCACGGTCCCGGGACCGCTGATCAAGGTCGCGGTCGGTGACAAGGTCCGCATCGTGTTGAAGAACGAGCTGCCGGAGTCGACTGCGCTGCACATGCACGGCATCGAGCTGCCGAATGCCATGGACGGCGTTCCGTTCATCACCCAGGACCCGATCGAGCCCGGGAAGTCGTTCACCTACGACTTCGTCGCCAAGGGCCCGGCAGTCGGGATGTACCACTCGCACGACTACGCGGTGAGCCAGGTCCCCAACGGCATGGCCGGCGCGATCATCATCGGTGACGAGCCCCTGCCTGCGGGCTACGGGCCGGTGACCCAGATGGTCCCGATGATGCTGAACGACTCCGGGGTCATCGGCTTCTCCCTCAACGGGAAGTCGTTCCCCGCGACGGCTCCGATCGTCGCCCACGTCGGCGACACGGTGGAGATCCAGTACATGAACGAGGGACAGCAGATCCACCCGATGCACCTGCACGGCATCCCGCAGCTCGTCATCGCGAAGGACGGCTATCCGCTCCCGGAGCCGTACCAGGCCGACACGGTGACGGTCGCGCCGGGGGAGCGCTACACGGTCCTCGTCAAGCCCACGGCCGACGAGGTGGGCGTGTGGGCGTTCCACTGCCACATCCTCAGCCACGCCGAGAAGGAAGACGGGATGATGTACGGGATGGTCACGGCCTTCATCGTGCAGTAGGCCGGATCCCGCCGCTTTCCGGGAGATCCTTCCCGGCCGCGTGGGCGGTCAGAGCGGGTCGGAACGCAGCCGGCGACCGGTGATCTCGTCGACGCGGATGCGGATCCAACGGTCGCGGGAGCCCGGCCACCACGGCCGCAGGGGGAGCGAAGCCAATCGCTCGATCTCGGCGGGCGCGTCGACCACTTCAGCGGGACCGTAGGCGAGCACGCTGAACCCCCCGTGGTACATCGGGTCGATCGCATCGATCTCGAAGGCGACGGAAGCTCCGGAGAGCGCCGCATCCAGCTTGGTTCCCTGGGTGCTCTGGAACACCACGTATCCCTCGTCGAACACGTAGTTCACCGGCAGGACGACCGGCCGGCCGTCGTCCACGATGCCCACCCGGCCGAAGTGGCCGCGGGTCAGGAGCCGCAGGCACTCGGGTTCTCCCAGCTCGAACAGGTGATCCGTCACGGGTGAATCCCCTCTCGCGCCGCTGATCTCGTACTCGTAGGACATCACAGCGCCTTCGCCGGGGTCGGGTGCGCCTCACTCTGCAGGTTGCGCAGATGGAGCGCAATGGCGACGCGGCTGATCGGCGCCATCCGCACGACAGAGGCCCGGGCCGAGCCGCGCCTCCTTGATCCTGTCAACCCGTGGTCCGCATCAGGTGGCGGGGGTCTTCGTCGACAGCTTCGCGGCGGAGAGGCGCGCCAGCTCGCGACCCCAAGCGCGAGCGCGCTCCTCTTCGTCCGCCTCGAGGTGGGTCTCCTTGGTCACGAGGAAGCTCTCGGGAGAGCACACGAGCGACGCGCCGTGGTGGCGGAGGCGTCGACCGATCCCCTTGGACGCACGCCCGGTGACCACGGCGGGTGCCGAGACCCGAGTGTCGAATGCGGCTGCTAGCAGGTCGATCTTCTCCAACCGGTCGAACCATTCGCGCAGCCCGGTGCCCTCGGGGTCGGGTTCGAGCTCGAGATCGTTGTCGCGCTTCTCCAGTGCCTCGACCGCGCCGGCCCGGGTCACGGCCCGACTCATCCCGTGCACGTGGGTCGGACCGCCGACGACGAGGAGGTCCGCGGTGTCGATGAGCTCGTCGTTCGCGCGAGCGACCGGGGCGAGGACGACATCGAACTCAGCGCCCAGGCCCTCACCGATCGCGCTCGCGATGTGGCGGGTGTTCCCGTACATCGACTCGTAGACGACGACTGCCTTCATGCCGGCCTCCTGAGCGGTTCTGCGACTGCTTCGACCGTACGGGCGAGGCACAGGAGGCAGTAGGGCCCAAGGTCCCAACCGGCAACGACGGCACGTCGTCCCTGGGCTTCGGGACCTTCGGCCCTGACCGCCTGCGGGCGTGGGGGGCAGGCTGGCCGGACCACTACAGGCCGCGTACGGCCCGATCACCCGGAGGTCGGTGTCATGAAAGACCTGCTCCGCACCGCAGACCTCGAACGAGACGAGCTGATCCACCTGCTCGAGCTGGCCGAGGAGTTCAAGCGCCACCCCCGGCTCCATGACACTCTCCTGCGGGACCAGATCGTCGTCCTGTACTTCGCCAAGCCCTCGACTCGCACCCGGCTGTCGTTCGAAGCCGCGGTCGCCCGCTTGGGAGGCGTCCCGGCCGTCGTCGGCGCCAATGAGCTCCAGCTCGGCCGGGGCGAGACCATCGCGGACACCGCACGGGTCGTCTCCGCGTACGCCGCGGCCTTCGTGATCCGGACGTTCGCGGACGAGGAAGTGCGGACGGTCGCGCAGAACGCATCGATCCCGGTGGTCAATGCACTGACCGACGGGCACCACCCGTGCCAGAGCCTGGCGGACCTGCTCACGCTGCGCGAACGGCTCCATCACTTCGCCGATCGGAAGCTCGCCTACGTCGGGGATGGCAACAACGTCGCGCACAGCCTGCTCGAAGCGGCTGCCCTCGTCGGCATGGACATGTCGATAGCGACGCCCCCCGAGCACGCCCCGGATCCAGAGGTGGTGCAGCGGGCGCAGCTGCTGGCGGAGGAGTCGGGGGCATGGATCGAGGTGACGACCGATCCCCACCTCGCGGTGAAGGGCGCCAATGCGGTCTACACCGACGTGTGGCTCTCGATGGGAGATGCGGATGCAGAGGCCGCGGAACGGCGACGTTCGCTCGCGCCGTACCGGGTCACGAGCGACCTGCTCGCGGAGGCGGCGCCAGGCGCGCTCTTCATGCACTGCCTGCCTGCACACCGCGGCGACGAGGTCGCGGCTGACGTGATCGACGGTCCACGGTCGATCGTGTTCGATCAAGCGGCGAACCGGCTTCCGACTGCCCAAGCGGTGCTGTACGCGCTGGTCAACCGTGACTTCGTGGGAACGAGGCACTGGTGCTGATCGTCGTCGCGCTCGGCGGCAACGCGCTCTTGCGCCGGGGTGAGCCGCTCGACGCGGAGCACCAGAGAACCAACGTGAAGGTCGCGGCCCACTCGATCGCGCGGCTGGCCAGGGAACACCAGGTCGTCGTCACTCATGGGAACGGGCCGCAGGTGGGCCTGCTCGCGCTCCAGTCCGCCGCGTACTCGGGAACGGCTCCGTATCCGCTGGACGTGCTCGGCGCCGAGAGCGAGGGGATGATCGGCTACCTGCTCGATCAGGCGCTCGCCAACCTGTTGCCGACCCACGACGTCGCCACGCTCCTCACCCAGGTCGTCGTCGACCCTGGAGACCCGGCGTTCGATCATCCCTCGAAGCCGATCGGACCGGTGTACGACGTCGACGTCGCGGAACGGCTCGCCGCGGATCTCGGTTGGACGGTCGCGCCGGATGGCGACACTTGGAGGCGGGTCGTCCCGTCTCCGAAGCCGCAGGAGATCGTCGAGCTCCACACGATCGAGCTCCTGATCGCCAACAAGGTCGTCGTGATCTGCACCGGCGGTGGTGGCATCCCGGTCCTGCTGGAAGACAATGCGCTCCGAGGTGTCGAAGCCGTCGTCGACAAGGACGCGTCATCGGCGCTGTTGGCCGCGCGACTCGGCGCCGACCGGTTGCTGCTCCTCACGGACTGCGAGGGCGCGTACCGCGACTGGGGTGCTCCGAACGCCCAGCTGATCCGCCGTGCACCGCCCGAGGAAATCAGGCGGCTGGCGTTCACACCGGGATCGATGGCTCCGAAGGTGGCGGCCGCGTGCGAGTTCGTCGACGCAACCGGGTCCGACGCAGCCATCGGCTCACTCGAGGACGCGGCGGCGATGCTGCGGGGAGTCGCGGGGACGACGATCTCGCGGCGTGCGCACGAGCTCGAGCTCGCGGACGCGCTGGAGCTAGACCCTGAGCGCGCGGAAGGGGTTCGGCCCGCTCGTACCATCGCGCGCGATGTGGACGTCGGCGCGCCGGATGCTGCAGGTGACGGGCGTCGCCGCCGTCGCCCTCGTCACCCTGATCGGCGAATGGGTGCTGAAGCGGCTGCGCCGCCGCTCGCAGCCCGTCGGCCCGTACCGGCTCCGCCGCACGCTCGAAGCGCTCGGCCCGACGTTCATGAAGCTCGGCCAGATCCTGTCGACCCGCCCCGATCTCGTGTCACCTGCGTACGAGGCCGAGCTGAGCCGGCTGCAGGACGCGGCACCCCGGGTGCCGTGGCCGGCGATCCGTGACGCCGTCACGGATGCCCTCGGCGCCGCGCCGGACGCTGTCCTTCGCCGAGTTCGTTCGTGCGCCGCTCGCGGCGGCGTCCATCGGACAGGTGCACGCCGCCCGGCTGGCCGACGGCACCTCGGTCGTGGTGAAGGTCCGACGGCCCGGCGTGACCGCCCGGATCGGGGTCGACCTGGCGCTGATGCGCCACGTCGCGAAGCTGCTCGCCGCGTTGCCGCCCGCCCGCCGGTTCGATCCCCGTGGCCTGGCGCGCGAGTTCGCGGAGACGATCACCGAGGAGCTCGACTACATGCACGAGGCGCGCAATGCGGAGCGGCTGGCATCGGAGCTCGCCGAGGTCGATGGCATCGAGATTCCCGCGATCATCTGGGATCGCACGAGGGAAGGCGTCCTGACGGAGACCCGCATCGAGGGACTGAAGATCGACGACACTGCCGGCATCGTGGCGGCGGGTCTCGACCGAGCCCGCATCGCCCACGACTTCGCGGATGCGTACCTGACCATGGTGTTCGTGCACCGCTTCTTCCACGCCGATCCGCATCCGGGCAACGTGTTCGTCGAACGGGACGCCACGATCGGGTTCGTGGACTTCGGCATGGTCGGGACGGTGGACGCGGCCACCGGTTCCGGTCTGATCGCGGTGCTCGGCGCACTGGTCGCCGCTGACGCACCCAAGCTGGCCGACGCGCTGGTCGACCTCGGAGTGGCGACGACGCAGGCCGACCGGGTCGGGCTCGAAGCAGACTTGGAACGCATCCTGGATCGGTACGGCGACGTCGCACTCCAGGATCTGCGCCTTGCCGAAGTGGTGGCGGACCTGATGACCGTCGTTCGACGGCGCGACCTCCGCCTGCCGAGCCGCGTCGCGCTGCTGCTCAAGACCGTCGTGATGTGTGAGGGCGTGGCCGCCAAGCTGGACCCGGGCTTCCGGCTCATCCCGCTTCTCGTGCCCTACGCGGCCCGGTTTCGGGCGGGCGGCTCGACCTGAGCTCGGACCTTGTGCAGCGTGAGCGCGGCGCGCCAGGCTGAGCGGCATGACGATCATCGATCACATTGCAGTCCAGTGCGCCGACGTTGCCACGAGTGGTGCGTTCTACGACGCAGTCCTGGCGCCCTTGGGCGGGGGCCGCGCGATGGATTTCGGGGAGGTCGTCGGATTCGGCGAAGGAGCGAAGCCAGAGTTCTGGCTCGGTCCGCGTGTGACCGGAACCGGCTTTCGTGAGTCGCACCTCGCGTTTGTCGCTCGCGATCGCGGGGCAGTGTGTGCCTTCTTCGACGCGGCGGTTGGTGCCGGTGCGGAGGTGTTGCACGAGCCTCGCCTCTGGCCCGAGTACCACCCGAACTACTACGGCGCGTTCGTCCGTGATCCCGATGGCAACAACGTCGAGGCCGTGTGCCACGCGCCTGAATAGGCCCGACCCGCGACGGAGCTCAGGGCCGCGTGCGGACGGCCGCGTCGAGGAGCACACGACGCTCAGCCGAGGCGATCGCGCTGCGGGCGGCCCCGACCGCGTCCGGGTTCACGGAGATCGACGTGATGCCGTCGCGCACCAGATGGCTCGCGAAGTCCGGATTCGTCGACGGCGCCTGCCCGCAGAGTGACGAGGTGATGCCGGCCGTGGTGGCAGCCGCGATGATGTCGCGGATTGCTGCCAGGACCGCCGCGTCGGACTCATCGAAGAGCTCCGCGCAGATCTCGGAGTCCCGGTCGACGCCCAGCATGAGCTGGGTCAGGTCGTTCGAACCGATCGAGATGCCGTCGATGCCCAGGGCGGCGTACTCCGGGATCCGGTACACGATGGACGGGACCTCGGCCATCACCCAGCGGTGGAGACCGCGCTGATCGCCGAGTGGACTCCGGTCCATGAGCTCGAGGCACGCCTCCAGCTCCCAGCGGGTCCGCACGAACGGGATCATCACGTGGAGGTTGGGAGTCTCCTCACGCACCCGCGCGAGCAGGGAGCACTCGAGGCCGAAGAGCTCCGGTTCCCGCACGTAGCGATAGCAACCCCGGTAGCCGATCATCGGGTTGGCTTCTTCAGGCTCGTACCGGTCTCCACCGGACAGCTTGCGAAACTCGTTCGTACGGAAGTCGATCGTCCGGTAGATGACGGGACGCGGGGCGAACGCTCGGGTGATGCGGGTCAGAGCGCCGGCCATGCGCTCGACGAACTCGGCCTGCCGTCCCTCCGCGAGCAGCTTCCTCGGGTGCTCACCCTGGAGCGCGTCGGTGACCAGGAACTCCGCGCGAAGCAGACCCACGCCGTCGACATCCATCGCCGCCACCGATTCGGCGTTCTCGGCGACCGCGAGGTTGACGTAGAGCCGGGTGCCGATGCGCTCCCCGGGAGCGGCTGGGGGTGGGGACGAGGCCGCCGCCGGGATTCCCGATCTCCCGGACGCCGTGAGATCGGAGCTCCGATCGCCGGGGAAGACGTTGCCCGCCGCGCCGTCGACGGTGACGATGTCGCCGGTGTGCAGCCGTACGGTGGCGTCGCGAGCTCCGACGATGCACGGGACACCGAGCTCGCGGCTCACGATCGCCGCGTGGCACGTCACGCCGCCGCTCTCGGTCACCATGGCTCCGGCGCGTCGCATCGCGGGCACCCAGTCGGGTGTGGTCATCCGGGCCACGAGGATCTCGCCGGCGACGAGATGGGTTGCTTCCTCGACCGTCTGCACGACTCGGACCGGCCCGCTGACGACACCTGGAGCCGCGGGCCGTCCGCGCAGGATGGGCCGGAGATCGTCGGCATCGGCATCGACTCGAGTCGTGATCGGCCGGGACTGGACCAGGAAGATCTGGTCGCCGTCGATGGCCCACTCCATGTCCTGGGGTGCGCCGTAGTGACGCTCGGCGCGGGCCGCGAGGTCGACGAGTGCGAGCACGTCTGCGTCCGTGAGCACCCGTCGGTCGGCCTCGTCGTCCGAGAGCGGCTGCGTTCGCTGCACGCCGTCGGCGTCGCGTCGGATGGCCACCGACTTGTGGCCGACTCGCGTCGAGAGCACGGCCGGAGGGTTCTTGCTCGCGACGTAGGAGTCCGGTTCGACCTGCCCTCCGACCACGACCTCGCCGAGACCGAACGCGGCGTCGATCACGACGTGGTTCGGGTCGCCCGTCGCCGGGTCGGCGCCGAACATCACTCCGGACCGGTCGGCATCAACCATCTTCTGGACCACGACCGCAATGGCGGGCTCCGAGACGAGCCCTCGTGACGATCGGTACTCCACGACCCGATCGCCGAAGGACGACGTCCAGCAGGCAACGATCGCGGTGATCAGATCGTCGTCGCCGTGGACGTTCGTGAAGCTCTCGTGCATGCCCGCGAACGAGGTGTCCTCGGTGTCCTCTGCCGTTGCCGACGAACGCACGGCGACGCGACATTCTGCGCCCAGCTCGTGATATGCCGCGAGCACGCCGTCCCGCAGCGAGTCGGGCATCCCGGCGCGGTGGACGAGATCCCGGGCGTGGGCCGCGCGCGTTCGGACCTGGGCCGGATCGTCGGGGCCCTCGACCACGGCGCGCAGCTCGGCGCGCACGCCGGCGCCGTCCATCGCCTCGAGATAGGCCTCCGAGAGGAGGACGAAGCCACGGGGGACCGGCAGCCCGGCCGCCGTGAGCTCACCGAGGTTCGCGCCCTTGCCCCCGGCGCGAGGGACGTCCTTCGTCGAGAGGTCGTCGAACCAGGCGATCGAGCGTGCGGTCGGGCTGAGCTCGGTCATGTGGACCCGGCCGATCCCGATCGGGATGCGAGATGCACCACATCCTCGAGTCGGAGGATCCCGATCGTGGCCCCGCGGTCCTGGACCGCGACGCAGTGCCCGGGTGCCTGCTGCACGAGCTCGAGCAGGTCGTCGTCGAGAAGGGCATCGGCGTCGACGGAGATGACCGGCGGGGTGGGGGTGCTCGCCCCCACCTGGAGTGCTTCGCGGACTCGATGCCCGCGCAGTCGCGCGTGCACGATCGTGCCGGCCTCCTCGGCGGTCGCGCCGAAGTAGACGAAGATCCCGATGAGGGTCAGCCAGATGTCGAAGAACACGCCGGTGACGATGAGGACCACGGCGAGCACCCGGCCGGTGTGGGCGGCGATGCGCGTTGCCGACTCGAGGTCATGGGTCCGTTCGAGCAGCGAGCGGAGGACCCGTCCGCCGTCGAGCGGGAACGCCGGCAGCAGGTTGAACACGCCGAGGATCAGGTTCAGCCACGCCAGCCGCACGATCCATGCGCCGCCGACGAAGTCGACGCTCAGCAGTGAGTGGCCGGTCGCGAGGCACAGGAGCGCGGCGCCGAGCCCGAGGCCGATGCTCGTCAACGGCCCGGCGATGGCGATGGCGAACTCGTCGCGGGGCGACTCTGGGAGATGGTGCAGCTTCGAGACACCGCCGAGCGGGAACAGCAGTATCTCCTCCACGTCCGCGCCGCGAGCACGGGCGACGAGGCAGTGGGCGAGCTCGTGCACGACGACGCAGGCGAAGATCGCGAGCAGCCAGCCGACGCTCGCCGCGGCACCGACGAGACCCGGGTCCGGCGCAACCAGCGCGAAGAGCGCGACCAGGAGAAGGAACGAGAGGTGCACCCGAATCCGGATGCCGGCCACGCGGCCACAGGCGATCGACCATTGATGGGGTCGGTGCTCTCGAGGCATTGGTTCGGGGCTCACATGTCGACGGTATGGCTCGAGAGGTCGCAGCCGTAGAGGCGAAGGTCCCCGAATCACCGCACCGTGCCTCGAACCGGGGTGGGACGGGTGGTCATCGCGTCCGGGACTTCCGGCCCTGGCTGGACGGGGTGGCACTCAGCATGCTGACCCAGTCAGCAGAATTCCCTGAGGAGGGTCCCGTGAACCTGTCCGAGCTCCTGAGCTATCTCAACCGATTCGACGCGACCCGCGACCTCTCCATCGCGCTGAGCCAGACCATCGAGACGCGGCGGCGCGCGTGGCAACCCTTCCTGGTCCCCGCGGTCGTACCGGCCCGTCGCAACGCCTGAGCCGTCGGCCGAGCGAAGGATGGGCCTGATCGAGCTCGATGACGTGAGCCGCCGCTACGAGGTCGGCGGCGGTGTGGTCACCGCGCTCGAGGCCGTGAACCTCACGGTGGGGGCCGGCGAGTTCGTCGTGGTGCTCGGGCCGTCCGGGAGTGGCAAGACGACGCTGCTCAACATGATCGGTGCGCTGGATTCGCCGACGGCGGGAACCATCGTGATCGACGGCAAGCGCATCTCCGAGCTGGGCACCTCGGAGCTCTTCCGGTTCCGGCGCGAGAGCGTGAGCTTCGCGTGATGGAGTGACCGCCGCGCCGCGAGAGCCTCGGCGGGCGCCGCCTACCGCCGGTCGTCGTCCGTGAGCTCGCCCTCGGTCGGCTCGAGCACGTCGGTCGGCTGGTGGTGCACCGAGAGGTCGTCGATCTGACATTCGACGTTGTCGGCCTCGCTCCAGATCTCGGCGACGTCGCCGGCCTCCGACTCCGTCTCACAGAGCTGGCGGTGGATCAGCGCGCCGTCGCGGTACACCGTGACCTCGATCGTCGGGGTGGTGCCGAGCTCGTCCGGGGCAAAGGGTTCAGTCATGGCTCCGAGCCTGATGCGTGTCGCGAGGTTCCGGCAGGGCCAAAGGTCACGAACGCCGAGCCGGCAAGTGACCTCCGGCCCTGGAGCCGACCGCGGAGAGCCACGAGGATGATCGCACGGTGCAGCCGCATCCACGCCGAGCCCGGCGCTGAGGACCGAGGAGGGCCGTTCGATGGGTCAGATCGTTGTCGGAGTCGATGGTTCGGACCACGCGATCGGTGCGCTTCGTTGGGCCAGCGAGGAAGCGGTGTTGCGCGGAACCGAGCTCGTTGTCCTGTGCGCCTGGGAGTTTCCGCACGCGCTGAACCCGGTGACGATGCTCACCACTGAGGCGGAACCATTTCGGGCCGACGCGAAGGCGAGCCTCGAGCGCTCCGTCGAGTCCGTCGATACTGCGGACCTCGTCGTCATCCCCCATGTCGTCGAAGGTTCAGCGGCGCAGCTGCTGGTCGAAGCGAGCAGCGACGCCGAGCTCGTCGTCGTCGGCTCGCGTGGACGGGGCGGGTTCACCGGGCTGCTGCTCGGTTCGGTGAGCCAGCACGTCTCCGCTCATGCTCGCGGCCCGGTGCTGGTGCATCATGCACGGCCCGGCGTCGGCTGACCCGGGTCTCGCGCGTCGACCACCAGCTTGGGACCTCCGACCCTGTGCCGCAACGAGTGGATGCCGCAGAGTCGAAGCATGATGCGAGCATTGGTTCTTCCGGGTTGGCAGCAGGCGCCTGAGCTGCGAGACGTGCCGACTCCCGAACCCGGCGTCGGCGAGGTCCTGATCCGCGTGGCGGGAGCCGGCGCGTGCCACAGCGATCTGCACCTCATGGAGTTCCCACCGGGCACGCTCGGCTTCTCGCCGCCCTTCGTGCTCGGCCACGAGAACACCGGGTGGGTGGCCGCTCAGGGGCCCGGGAGCTCGACCTTCGCGATCGGAACACCGGTCGCGGTCTACGGGCCGTGGGGTTGCGGACACTGCCGTAGCTGCCGGCTCAGTGCCGAGAACTACTGCGAGCGCGCGGGCGAGCTCGCGAAGCTGGCGCCCGGGATCGGCCACGACGGCGGCATGGCGGAGTACCTGTCCGTGCCCGAGCGCCTGCTCGTGCCACTGGACGGGCTCGATCCCGTCGATGCCGCGCCACTGACCGATGCCGGGCTCACCCCGTATCACGCGATCAAGCGCTCGCTCGCGCTGCTCGTCCCCGGGTCGACCGCGGTGGTGATGGGGGCTGGTGGCCTCGGCCACCTGGCGGTCCAGCTGCTGCGAACGCTCACGACCGCGTGGGTGATCGTGATCGATCCTGCGCCGTCCAAGCGGGACCAAGCCGTGGAGCTCGGGGCAGACGAGGCGTTCGGTCCGGACGACGACGCGGCCACGCGTGTGCGTGCCGCGACCGGTCAGCTCGGCGCGGAGCTCGTCCTCGACCTGGTCGGTTCGGACGAGTCGCTCGCGCTCTCGGTGGCCTGCAGCCGCGTCGGGGGACACCTGACGGTCGTCGGCATCGCAGGCGGAACGCTTCCCTTCAGCTTCTTCGGTGTTCCGTACGAATGCTCCGTGGCGACGACCTACTGGGGCACCGCAGTCGAGCTCAGCGAGGTGCTCGCGCTCGCACGGGCCGGAAGGGTGCATGTGAACGTGGAGCGCTTCGCGTTGGAGGATGCACTCGAGGCCTACGACAGGATGCGCGCCGGCACCATCGTGGGCCGTGCCGTGATCACGCCGAACGGGTCGTAGCGCTCCCGGTACGGGCAGCTTCAGTGCAGGGCGAGCGCGAGGAACCGCTCGAGCATGTCGGAGCGCTGGATGATGAGCTGGTCACCCGCGTGCGTGATCACGAGCGAAGGGCAGAAGTAGCCGCGACCGTCGACGAAGAAGTAGGGCGATCCCTCGACCCCACGCCGCTCACCCTCGTGCCAGCTCGCGATGACCGCTGCTTCGTCCGCGCTGCGTGATCACCAGATCGTGCGCGCGACCGATCTCTGTGATCGCTTCGGGGTCGGAGACATCCCGGCCGGCTTCGAACACTGCGTCCCGGAGCGAGAGGCTCACCCGCTCGCCCAGCCGGGGTGAACGGCGGTACGCCGCCGCTTCGAGGGCCATCGCGGGAAGAGTCGTCGAGGGGAAGTGCACCGGGTCGAATCCCGTGAACAGGTCGGGAGCGACCTGGCTTCTCAGCGCCGCGACCTTGTCGGCAACGAGGGGTCCGGAGAGGGCCGTGCGGTTGACCAGCTCGAGCGGCCACGCCCGGACGTGGATCGACGTGCGGCTGCCGACCTGGTCGCGCCGCTCGACGAGGCGACGCAGTCCGACGTGGGCGAACGGGCAGGAGACGTCGGCAAAGACCTCGATCATCTCGGTCTTCGTCGGCTGGAATGCGCGCATGGGCTGACCTCGGGTTCGGTTGCTCTCAGCAAACCCGACCAGCGAGGAACCGGCCAGGGCCCAAGGTCCCTTCCGCTCGTCCCACGTGCAGGGCGGGAGCACCGAGTGGACCTTTGGCTCTATCCCGCCGGGGATGCGACTCGTAGCGTCGACGCGTGGCTCCATCCGACCCGGAGATCGACATCGATCCTCGTGACCTTGCGGACGTCGTCGTTCGGCAGCTGCGCGCTCGGCCCGAGGGTCTTGACGAGCGGGAGGCAGAACGTCGGCTCGCGACCTACGGGCCGAACGTGCTCGAACGTCGGCATGAGAGCTCGTGGTTGCGAGCACTGATCCGACAGTTCACCCATCCTTTGGCTCTGCTCCTGCTGGCTCGCCGCGGTCCTTGCCGCGTTGCACGGGTTCGGGCATCGTCGCCATCGCCATTGGCGCGGTCATCGTGCTCAATGCAGTGTTCGCGTTCGTACAGGAGCAGCAGGCGGAGAAGGCAGTTGAGCTGTTGAGCCAGTATCTCCCGCCGCGGGCGAAGGTGCTCAGGAGCGGCCGGCGTCGAGCAATCGCGGCCGTCGGATGTCGTGCCCGGCGACATTCTGATCATCGAGGAGGGCGACCGCATTCCTGCGGACGCCCGCCTTCTGCAGGGCACCGTCGAGGTCGATGCCGCGACGTTGACCGGCGAGTCGGTGCCGCTCTCCCGTGCGGGCCGGGACCGACGAAGGCGGCGGCGCGTTCCTCGACGCCACCGACCTGGTGTTCAGCGGGACGACCTGCACTGCCGGAGAAGCTCGCGGGGTGGTCTTCGCCACGGGCATGCGCACCGAGCTCGGACGCATCGCGGCCTTGTCGCAAGGCGAGCAACCCGGCCCGAGCCCCCTCGAAGTCCAGGTTCGGCGCGTCGCGTGGATCATTGCGCTCGTTGCCATCGGCATCGGCCTCGCGTTCCTGCCGCTGGGAACGCTCGCGGCGGGTCTGTCGCTCTCGGCCGCGACGGTGTTCGCCATCGGCCTGCTCGTCGGCAACGTCCCGAAGGTCTGCTGCCGACGATCACGCTCGCGCTGGGCGTCGGAGTGCGCGTGCTGGCGCGCAGGGGCGTGCTGGTCAAGCGACTCAGTGCCGTGGAGACGCTCGGCTCGGTGACCGTGATCTGCACCGACAAGACGGGCACGCTCACGGAGAACCGCATGCGTGTCGTCGCGGCGTGGACGACCGCCGGAGACCTCGAGCCTCGAGGGCGAGGCGGCGCGGGGCCCACCACGACGACCCGCAGCTCCGCCCTCTCGCCGTCGCGCTGGCTCGATGCACGTCGGCGACCATCGACGAGTCCGATCCGTCGTCCGCGCTCGGTGACCCCACCGAGGTCGCCCTGCTGCTCTTCGCCCGCACGCTCGGCGCGGATGTCACGAGCGGGACCAGGGAACGGGAGCTGCCGAAGCGGTCTTCCACTTCGATCCGGCACGGAAGCTCATGTCGACCGTCGACGAGGTCGGCGACGCCGTGTGGGTGCACACCAAGGGCGCGCCGGAGGCGGTCCTCGCTCGCTGCGTCACGCTCTTGACGCCCGAAGGCGAGGAAGTCGCACTCACGGACGATTGGCGACGGAGGGTCGAGAGCAACGTCACCGCCCGCGGCGCGAGATGGGCTCCGGGTCCTGGCCGTCGCCCGCCGTCGGATCACCGGCACGTCGCCCGATGCGCGCGACGAAGCGGAGGCCGGGTTGTGCCTGCTCGGCCTCGTGAGCCTGCTCGACGCGCCCCGTCGAGAGGTGGCAGACGCGGTGGCCCGCTGTCATCACAGCCGGGATCCGGATCATGGTCGTGACGGGGGACCACGGCCTGACCGCGCAGGCGGTCGCTCGGAGAGTCGGCATCGACGCGAGCCTCGTGGTGACCGGAGCCGAGCTCGACGCGATGAACGATGCCGAGCTCGACCGTGTGCTCGCCGAGAACCGGGAGATCATCTTCGCCCGCAACTCACCGGAAGCGAAGCTCCGCATCGCCGACGCACTGATGGCCCTCGGTGAGGTGATCGCGATGACCGGCGACGGCGTCAACGATGCCCCGGCCCTCCGGCGCGCCGACATCGGAATCGCCATGGGAGTCTCCGGTACCGATGTCGCGCGCGACGCGGCGACCATGATCCTCACCGACGACAACTTCGCGAACATCGTCGACGCGGTCGGTGAAGGGCGGAGGGTCTACGACAACGTCCGCAAGTTCATCTTCTACATCTTCGTGCACGCCACTCCCGAGGTCGTGCCCTTCCTGCTCTACGCCCTGAGCGGCGGAGCGATCCCGCTTGCCGCTCACGGTGCTGCAGATCCTGGCGATCGACCTCGGTACCGAAACGCTTCCTGCGCTCGCCCTCGGTCGTGAGCCGGCTGAACCGGGTCTCATGACCCGCCCACCGCGTCCCCGCGGCGAAGGCATCATCCGGCCGTCGATGCTGTACCGCGCCTGGGTGTTCCTCGGCCTGCTCTCGCGCCGCGCTCGTGATGGGGGGCTTCTTCTTCGTGCTGGTCGGCGCCGGTTGGCACTGGGGCGACGCGGTCGGTACCGGTTCTGCCCTGCACCATGGGTACGTCCAGGCGACGACGATGACGTTTCTCGGCATCGTCGCCTGCCAGATCGGCACTGCCTTTGCAGCTCGCACGGACCGAGCGTCACTGCGCCAGGTCGGCGTGCTCACCAACCGGCTCCTGCTCTGGGGCATCGCGTTCGAGGTCGTCTTCGCCGTCTCGATCACGGTGATCCCGGGACTGCGCAGCATCTTCGAGACCAGCCTTCCGCCGGCCAGTGCGATCGCGATGCTGCTCCCGTTCCCGTTCATCGTCTGGGGCGCGGACGAGCTGCGCCGCTGGCTCGTCCGCCGCTCGTTGCCGGCGACCGCGCCGGTGCCGAACGAAGCGACCGCTCCCACGTCGCCGGGGCTGGCCCGAGCGCGATGAGGGGTCGGGCTCGCCCGTCCGACGCTCGAAGCGGGTGTGCGCGATCGTGTGCGCATGAGTGATGAGCTGCTGGTGTCGGTCGAGAACTTCGTTCAGGCGGTTCGGTCGGGCACCGGGTGAAGGGGGCACGGATGTCGCGCGGGTCACACGTTCTTCGAGCGGGCGGAAGCGCTCCTCGCGGTCGTCGCTTCCGTGGTGCTCGTCGCCGCGTGCACGTTGGTCGGCTCCGACCGCACCTCCTCGTCGACGACGTCGAGCTCGAACCCGGGGACCAAGGGCCCGCTCCGTGTGAGCTGGATGCCGGGTCTCCGCGTGCCCGGGCACCCCCGCCCGGTACGACAAGGTCGGCGTCATCAAGGTGGGCCCGGCCAGTGCGAAGAACGTGCTGGTGCTCGAACCTGGGACGTCGGCTGGGAGCGCCGTACTTCGTGCCGCTCGCCAAGTGGGTCGTGTCGAAGACGACGGGCTGGCAGGTCTGGTCGGTGGAACGCCGCGAGAACCTGCTCGAAGACCAATCCGAGCTGAACGCGTTCAAGCAGGGCAAGACGACGTCGACGCAGCTCTACGACTACTACCTCGGCTACCTCAAGGACCCGAGCGTGGCGAACCACTTCCAGATGATCCCGAGCTCGACGGTGGCGTTCGCCAAGCAGTGGGGCATGAACGTCGCGGTCGAGGACCTTCACCGGGTCATCGGCGCGGCGAAGCAACGCGGCGGCAAGGTCGTGCTCGGTGGTCACTCGCTCGGTGGATCGGTGGTGACGGCGTACGCGACCTGGAACTTCAATGGTCGCGCCGGGGCCGACGACCTCGCCGGGCTGGTCTACATCGACGGTGGCAGCGGCCCGAGCACGATGACCGCCGCGCAGGCGAATCAGCAGCTGCAGGCGCTGAACGCCCCGAGCGTGTCACCGTGGCTCTCGTTCGGGGGGATCGCCGCGCCGTTCGCCGGGCTGTACAACGCGACCGGTTCGCTGGCCGCGCTCCGCGATCCGAACGCCCCGTCGCTCGGTCAGACATCGGGCCTGCTGCCGTCGAACATCGTCCCGCCGGTGCGCGTGACCAACGTGGGCCAGTACGGCTACGCCCTCAATGTGGCCACCTCGCCGGCGAGCCTGGCCGCAGCCCAGGCCCACCTCGGTACCGGCATCACCGCGGCGGGGCCGGTCCACGGATGGAACGGCGTGGGCGCGCTCACGCCGATCACCCGCTTCGCAACCATGTTCTCGGGAGCCGGGATCAACAACGTCGACGGCACCGAGTGGTACTTCCCCCAGCGCCTGACCAATGACACCGCGGTCGTGAACAACGGAAATGCCAGTCCGGCCCAGGATGCGCTCGACGTCCACGCGACGATGGGCCACGAGCTTCCGAAGCGCCTGAAGATCTACGCGTTCGGCGCGCACCTCGGTGGCGCGCGGCGTCGTGCAAGCCGCGCAGATGCTGGCGGCGCAGTCGAAGATTCCCGCCGGGAATCTCACGCTCGTGAACCGCCAGAGCACGTACGCGCACAACGACCCCGCGGGCGCGTATCCGCGCAACGACTTCTTTGCTCGCCTCGTGCCGTTCCTCAAGCGCATCAAGTAGAGATCAGACGATGGACGACCGCGACGTGCTCGCCGCGCTGGTCCGGGAACCTCGAGAGCACGTTCGACCCGCCGGACCACCGTGATCCGACGGTCCCTCGGTTTCACTCGCCGTCGACGTACCGCCGGAGCGCTTCATCGGAGACGTGCCCGGAGAGCCTCGCGGCGTCTTCGGCGCGGTGGGCCCGCTCGTGCTTGTCCAGCCGGTTCCGGCTGCCGAGCTCCAGGACGACGACCACGAGCGGGACGAAGACGCACACGAGCAGCAGCACGAGACCGCAGATCCCTGCCAGCACTTCCATAGCCAGCCCCTTCCCCTGTCCGAAATGTACCGCAATGCGCAGACCGGGACAACGGGTGCCCGTCGCCGCGTGCGCCGTCGTTAGCGGCCCGCGTCGAGTCGTCGGCGGATGTCCGCGCGCAGCTCGCCCTTTGCCACCTTGCCGCCGGAGGCGCGGGGAGCGCGTCGAGCACCACGAGCCGCTCGGGGAACCACTCCGGTGAGACGCCCTTCGCTCGGAGGAAGCTGACCAGGTCGTCGAGCGAGAGCACCGCGCCGGGCTCCAGCTCGGCGTACAGGCAGACCGCGTTCGCCGAACACCTCGTCGGGCAGTGCCACCGCGGCCGCGACCGCCACCGCGGGGTGCTCGGCCACCTCGGCCTCGACGGCAGCGGCGCTGATGTTCTTCCCGCCGCGGATGATGATGTCGGACGTGCGCCCGACGACCCGCAGGTAGTCGTCGGCGTCGACGGTGCACACGTCGCCGATGCGCATCCAGCCGTCGTCGGTGAACAGCTCGTTGTCGGCGCGTCGGATCGTCGAGGTAGCCGAGACAGGTCGCGGGCCCCTTGCACACCGGGTGCCCGGGAGTGTCTGTCGTGGTGATGTCGGACCCGGCGTCGTCGAGCAAGCGCACGTTCATGTCGACGATGAGCCGTCCCGCCGTCCGCAGGCGGTGCTCACGGTCGTCGCGCATGGTGGTCCGGCTCAGGGCACCGGTCTCGTTCGAGCCGTAGAACTGCAGCACGCGCGGCACCGGTGACGTCCTCGAAGCGCGCCGCTCGCTCGTACGGCACCGCTTCACCGCCGGTGAACATGCAGCGCAAAGAGGAGAGGTCGTGACGCTCGATCTCTGGCGACGCCAGCATCATCAGGAACTGGGTGCTGACGCAGGCCAGCACCGTCACCCGTTCACGTTCGATGGCGGCGAGCACCGCCGCGGCGTCGAACTGCTCGTGGAGCACCGTCGGCACGCCGAGGATCGCCGGGGTCACGTGCGACGTCCAGATGCCGAAGCCGAACGGAGCCGGGACCGCGCTGAGGAAGACGTCGTCGGTCGTCAGATCGCCGGCGTCGGTGGCGAGCTGGTGGAAGTACATCCAACGGTTCTGCGTGTGCAGCACGCACTTCGGCATGCCGGTGGTCCCGGACGTCGAATTGACGAGGAAGAGGTCGTCGGGCCCGAAGGCGCGTCCGGTGAGGTCCCCGGCCGGAGAGCCCGGGTCGACCGGACGGCCCATGGCGTCGACCACGACGTGGTGGTCGAGTGCAATCCCGGCGGTGCGGAGGAGGTCGACGAGCTCGGAGGTGGGACGACCCCGGTGCTCGGCGAGGGTGATCAGCGCGTCGGCACGGGTGAGGCCGACGAGGTGGCGGATCTCGTCGTCGCCGGCCCGGTGGCCGATGCCGACGACGGTCAGGCCCGCGCGTCTCGGCGGCGACGAACGCGACGTGAACCGCGACGCTGTCGGGGAGGAGCACCGCCACGCGCGCGCCCCGCGGGAGCCCCGTCGCCACCAGCACCCGGGCGAGCGCCGTCGCCCGCCCGTCGTACTCGGCCCAGGTCGCCCGACGACCGTCGGCCACGATCGCGTCGGCGTGCGGCCGGTCGCGCGCCCAGACCTCCACTGCCTCACCGACGGTGTCGTCGCCCCACCAGCCGGCCGCGCGGTACTCGGCGGCGACGGCGGGATCGGGCTGCACCGAATCCTTCTACTACGCCGTCGTCATAGTGTCCGGTGGGACGAGAGGAGCACGGATGACGACGACGCCGACCGAAGCAGCCCGCGTGCGCAGCCGGGTCGACCACCCGATCATCGACGCCGACGGGCACTTCGTCGAGCTCGCGCCGCTGCTCCACGAGGAGGTCATCACCTACGTCGAGGATGCGGGCGGCGCCGCGCTCCGCGAGCGGTTCCTCAACGTCGCGGCGACCTTCGATACGTCCTCGAGCCTGGCCCACCGGGGCGACGCCACCGTGCGCGACCAATGGAAGGCGATGCCATCGTGGTGGGGCTGGCAGACGGCCGCGGTGCGCGACCGCGCCACCTCGCATCTGCCGCGCGCTGCTCTACGAGCGCCTCGACGAGCTCGGCATCGACTTCACGATCCTCTACCCGTCGATGGCGCTCGGGTACTTCGAGGTGACCGACGAGGAGCTGTCCTCGGTCGTGTGCCGCGCGGTGAACCGCTATCACGCGCGCCTGTTCGAGCCGTACCGCGACCGCTGCATCGTGGGCGCGCTGATCCCGATGAACACACCCGCGCAGGCGGTCGCCGAGGTCGAATACGCGGTGCGCGAGCTCGGCGCCAAGTCGGTGCTCATGGCCGGGTACGCTCGGCGCGCCGGTCGGAGCCGGCGGTTACCGCCTCGACATGTTCGGCCTCGACAGCGAATACGACTACGACCCGTTCTGGGCCAAGTGCGTCGAGCTCGGCGTCGCGCCGGTCGTGCACAGCGCGCTCCAGCAGCACCGCGTCACGCGGTCGATCTCGAACTACGTGTACAACCACGTCGAACGGGCTCGCCGCCGCGCACGAATCGCTGTGCAAGTCGCTGTTCCTCGGCGGGCGTCACCACGCGGTTCCCGGAGCTGCGCATCGGCTTCCTCGAGGGCGGCGTGGCCTGGGCCTGCAGCCTCTTCGCCGAGCTCGTCGGCCACTGGGAGAAGCGCAACCGCGAAGCGATCCTCGAGCTCGACCCCGACCGGCTGGACGTCGACACGCTGATGGCGTACTTCGAGGACTACGGCGACGACGCGGTGCGTCGGCCGCCTCGACGAGCTCCGCGCGAGTACTTCAGCCGGCCGGCGGCGCGACCGGCGCAGATCGACGAGTTCTCCGCGCGTCGGCATCGAGACCGACGACGACATCCGCGACCTGCTTCGTGCCGAACTTCTATTTCGGCTGCGAGGCCGACGACCCGCTGGTGGCCTGGGCTTTCGCCGACAAGTCAACCCGATGGGCGCGCGGCTGCGGCCGATGATCGGCTCCGACATCTCGCACTGGGACGTGCGCCGACATGACCGAGCCGGTCGAGGAGGCCTTCGAGCTGGTCGAGCACGGCGTGATCACCGAGCGCGACTTCCGCGACCTCACCTTCGTGAATCCGGTGCGCCTGCACGCCGGCACCAACCCGAATTCTTCGAGGGCACGGTCTGCGCGACGCGCCGCGGCGGGCTGACGCTCTGCGCCGGAGGGGGTCGATGAGACCGCGATGACGCCCAGTCCGCTGCGGATCGGTGCTGTTCTGCGCCCGGAGACGACGCCGACGGCTCGCAGCGACGGCTGCGCCTCGGGCGCCGACTCGATCGTCATCGACCTCGAGGAGCCGCGCACGCCCTATCACCGAGCCGGAGCGCGAGACGGCGCGCCGGCTGGCCCGGGAGTCGTTCGATCGCCTCGTGCCGCGGGCCGGGCCGCCGCTCGTCTTCGCGCGCGTGCAGCCGCCGCTCGACCGGCCAGTCGCTCAAGGATCTGCGGGCGGTCATGCGGTCCCGCGCCTCGCCGGCATCCTGCTGCCCAAGATCGAGAGCCCGGCCGACGTGCATGGGGCCGACGCGCTGCTGACCTGCATGGAAGGCGACCTCGGCCTGGCCGTGGGCACGACCGTCATCTACCCGATCCTCGAGACGGCGCAGGCGATCCGGCTGGCGTACGAGATCGCCATGGCCTCGCCGCGCGTGCGCTACATGGGCGGCGCGATCTCGCGCTTCGGCGACATCCATCAGGCGGTCGGCTTTCGCTGGACCGCCGAGGGCACGCGAGACGCTCTTCCTGCGCTCCAAGGTGCTCGATCGACGCGCAGGGCCGCCGGCATCCGCTACCCGATCAGCGGCATGTGGGGCGGCGCGGTCGACGACGCCGAGGGCCTGCGCGCCTGGGCGACGCAGCCTGCGCGACCTCGGCTACTACGGGATGATGATCGGCAATCCGGTGCACGTCCCGCTGGTGCACGAGGTCTTCAGCCCGACCGCGGAGGAGCTCGCCTACTGGCAGCGACCTCGACCGGCTGGCCGCCGAGGCCGAAGGCGCGGGAGCGGCCCGGTCGTCTACGGCGACGCCAACCAGGGCGAGGCCCACGTCGTGCACATCGCCCACGTCGGCTCGGCCCGCAAGAACCTCGCCTGGGCCCGCGAGCTCGGCGTGATCTGACGGCACACGCGGCCGGTTGAGCCACGACGCGGCGTGGGCGTCGCGGGCGAAGGCTTCCGGATCTGCGATGGCCCCTCGGTTGAACGAGAGGTCGTCAGGCAGTGCGAAGTCGACCATGTCCGAACGCTTCCGGCGCTGCGGTGCGGCAGGCAAGGGTCTACGCCGACCGCGCCCGGGCTGGCTTTCGCTCAATCGTAGGCTTCGAGTGACCGATAGAGGGGAGGTGAGCCCGCTGGTTCCAGAAGCAGGGGAGTGGAGCGATCTCCCCGTTTCGCTCGACGATCTCCTCCCCACCAACCCGTCGCGAGATGCCGGCTCGCGGGAGGATGCCGGTGCCGCGCCCGGCCCCACGGCTCCACCTCCTTCGGGTCCGCCGCTGGCGGCTCCCCCGCCGGTGTCCGCACCTCCCGCGCCGCGCCGCGAGCCCACCGCGGCGGACCGTCTGGAGATCGAGCAGCTGCACGCGGAAGTGACCGCCGCATCGGAGGCGTCCGAGCGCTCGCCGTTCGGGACCATGGGTCGCAAACGTCTTCGCACCGCCCAGAAGGCGGAGGCCGAAGCGCTCGAGCGCCTCGGCTTCGCGTCGCACGGTGATTTCGTCGCCTCGACACGCGCGCCGAGGACCCGACCACCGCAGTCGGGGATGAGCTCCCGGCGACGCCCGTCGCGCCGCGGGCCCGCTCCTTCGCGACCCTGGCCGACCTCGGCACGCGGCGCGAACCCGAGCCGGAGCCCACGCCGGTCGACGCATCCGAGCCTGCCGACTCCGAAGGTGAGCTCGCCCGCATGCAGGAGGAGCTCCAACAGCTTCGGGCCGAGCTGACCGCCGCAGAGGCGGCGAGGCAGGCGACCGACGAGGAGCTCGTCGCCGCGCGTGCCGAGCTCGACGAGCGCGCGTCCGGCTACGAGGGGGCGCAGGCAGAAGCCGAGGTCGCGCGCCGCCATCTCGGCCAGACCGAAGCTGAGCTCGAACGACTCCGAGCCGAGCTCGCGCAGCTCACGACGGCCCGCTTCACAGACGAGGGCGCGCTCGACCGGATCCGCGTCGAGTCCGAGCAGGAGCTCGAGCGCATGCGAGCGCAGGCCGAAGCGGAAGTGGCCGAGCTTGCCACCCAGCTGGCCGCGTTCCAGGACGACACCGCTCGCGCCAGGGAGCGGCTCGAGCGCGCCCATCGCGAGGAGCTGGGCGCGGTGCAGTCCGAGCTGGCGACGGCCCGCGAGATCGCCCAGCGGGCCGGGGGCGAGGTCACGGACGCCGCCCGCTCCCGTGATGCCGCGATCGACGAGCTCGCGGGGCAACGGGCCGAGATCGACAAGCTGCGCGGGGAGCTCGGTGCGATCCGCGCCGAATCGGTGCGGATGCAGCAGGACCGCGATGCGTTGATCGCGCGAGCGACCGAGGCCGAGGCCGCGCTCGGATCCGCGCGAGCGGACTCCGATCTGGACGTCAGCCGGCTCGATGCCGCGACGAAGCAGCAGGAGGCGCAGATCGCGGAGCTCGAGGCGCAGCTGGGCCAGGCGTCGACGGCTGCGAACGCGCTGGCGCTCGCGCAGGGTGATCTGGCCCTCGTGCGCGACGAGCTCGAGATCGCCCGCGCGCAGCTCGCGTCGGCCTACGAGGTCGCCGATCAGCTGGGTGCTGATCTCAAAGCTGCCCGCGACGAGTCGGAGCGGGGTCGTGGTGAGCTCGAAGCGGCCCGCACCGAGCTCGATGCGGCCCGCGCGGCGCGAGATCGGCGCGGGGTCCGAGCTCGACGCCATGCGGGTCGAGGTCTCCACCCTGCGGATCCTGATCGAGGATCTCGAGTCGCGCGCGACGCCCGCCCCACCGGTGGACGGACCGACCGAGGACCTCCGCCGGCTCGTGGAGGTCGCACAGCAGCTCGCGTCCGGTGCCGACGATGACCGTCGTCCACTCCGGGCGGGAGCCGCACGCTCCAGGGACGAAGCCGAGCAGGAGCTGGCAGACCTCGAGGCGCGTGCGTGGTGAAGCTCCGGTCGAAGCGCCGCCGCATGAAGCGCCGACTCGAAGAAGGACGAACCCAGCTGCGCGACGTGCGCGAAGCGGTGGCCCGCGAGATCCGCGACGGCGAAGCCGACCGCGCCCGCATTCGCCAGGAGACCGAAGCGCTCGCGGCGCGGATCGCACTCGAAGCTGCCTCCGCACTCGACGAAGCAGTCCGCGAGCGCCAGGAGGCCCACCGGGCTCGCCATGCGGCGATCGAACACGCCGGTGCCGAGCTCGCGGCGCTCGAGGCCGGGGTCGAGACCGTCGCCATCGATGCGGACGCGCTGCGCTCGAAGCTGGCGTCGATCCGCACCGAGCTCCTCGAGAGCCCCGGCTCGGACCCGTCGGACCCTTCGCGGCTGTAGGGGGGCTACCACCCACCGCTCGGGGGTCCTGCCCTCCTTGTGAGGAGCCCGCGGATGGCGTCCAATGTGGGAGGTCACCAGTCTCGGTGGCTCGAGGGGCGCAGGGAGTTCTGGAGCCGGGATGCCGAGCGGCGGTGAAATGCTCGCGGTGGGGATGCTCGCCCGGTCGAATGCCCGGCGCCGGGTGCGCAGCGTCGTGGTCCTCGCCGGATTGGTCGGTCTCGTCGCGGCGGTGGTGATGGCCACGATCGCCGGTGCGCGTCGAACCGACTCCGCGCTCGACCGCTTCGCCGCGTCCAGCGGTGCGGCGACGATCAATGTGATCACGGGTCCCCGCCGACCGACACGCGGCCAGCTGCGCGCGTTCGACCGTCTGCCGGAGGTCTCGGCCAGCGCGGGTGAGGACGGCTTCGGAATCCTGATCCCCGACGCGCCGAACCTGAGCCCGGTCGCGGCCGTCGACACCAAGCTGGGAACCGTGATCGACCGGGCCCGGGTCGTCGCGGGCCGGGCGGCGCGACCGTCGTCGGTCGACGAGATCACGATCGGTGAGACGCTCGCCCAGCAGCTCCATCGCGGCGTAGGCGGCCACCTCGAGGCCATCTCCTACACCCCGGCGCAGGTCGCGGCCGTGGTCGGTGGATCCACCGACCCCGGCGCTCCGGCGGGGCCACACGTGCGGCTCGACATCGTCGGCATCGTTCGGCGGCCGGAAGATCTCGGGCAGAAGGGTTCGGTCGGCGGCGTCGTGATCCTGAGCCCCGCGTTCGACCGGAGGTACACCGGCGAGATCGGGAGCTTCGGCTCCGGGTTGCGCGTGCGCACCCGGGATGCCGACCCCGACATCCCACGGATCACGGCGGAGGCGCGGCGGATCTTCGGGGCGTCGCCCGTGTTCTCGGTGCAGTCCGCGGCGGGTGACCGCGGCGGGGCCCAGAACGCGATCGGCGTGGCGGTGGTGGCACTGTCGATCTTCGCGGGCGTGGCCGCCGCGGCGGGGCTCGTCGCGATCGGGATCGGACTGTCCCGCGAAGTCTCGTTGGAGAGCGCCAATGAACCAACGCTGCGGGCGCTCGGCCTCACGCGCGCTGCGAACGGGTCGCGGCCAGCGCCGCCGCCGCGCTGCTGGTCGCGGGGGGTGGTGCGATCCTCGCGGTCTTCGGTGCGGTGGCGTTGTCGCCGTTGTTCCCTATCGGAGTCGCGCGGCGCGCGGAGCCCGACCTCGGGGTCCACGCAGACTGGCTCGTCCTGACCGTCGGTGTGCTCGCGGTGCTGGTCGTCGTGATCTCGGTTGCGGTGATCGCCGCCATCCGGTCCTCACGACCCGCGCCGCTCGCGCCCGAATCCCTGACCCATCGACCGTCGGCCACCGCCTTGCAGTACGCGGGCCGGGCCGGGTTGCCCCCGACGGCGACCAACGGTCTCCGCATGGCGCTCCAACCGGGCCGCGGCTCGACCGCGGTACCGGTGCGATCGGCGATCCTGGGCGCGGTCCTCGGCGTCTTCGGGATCACGGCGGTCCTCGTGTTCGCGTCGAGCCTGCACCAGCTCACCACGACCCCGCGCCGATTCGGCTGGACCTGGGACTTCTCGGCCACCGACATCGTGTCGAACACGAAGTCCTGCAGCCACGACGCCTTCGGGCTCCTGCACCAGCCGGGCGTCGGCGCGCTCGGGGTTGCGTGCTACGGAACCAACAACATCCAGCTCGACGGGCGCCCGACGAACGGCTGGGGCTTTGCCTCGTTGCGCGGCACGATCGAGCCCACGATCGTCGCGGGGCGGGCGCCCGAGGGCCCGCGGGAGGTCGCCCTCGGCGCACACACCCTGCAGGCCGCCGGCAAGCACATCGGTGACCGCGTCCGCGCGGCCGGCCCTCACGGCAAGGCCGAATACCGAATCGTCGGTGAAGCCATCTTCCCCACCCTGGGCCAGCCCCAGCCGATTGCCGACGGTGCCGCGTTCACCACGACAGGCTTCTCCCCGCTCTTCGATCAGGACAACTACTACCGGTATCTCCTCGGCCGCTTCGCCCCGGGAGCCCGCCGCGCAACGGTCGAGCAGCACATCGCCGCGATCCGCCAGCTCGACCCTCCGACCACCCCCACCCTTCCGGTCGAGCTCGATCGCCTCCACCAGGTGGACTGGCTCCCGACCACGCTCGCGGCCCTGCTCGCGGTGCTCGCGCTGATCGCGGTCGTCCATGCCCTCGCGACCGCGGTACGACGACGCCGGCGCGAGCTGGCCCTCCTGCGTGCCATCGGCTTCGAGCGGCGCCAGGTCCGCGCGACGGTCGCGTACCAGGCAACGACGCTGGGGACGATCGGACTGGTGCTCGGCATCCCGCTCGGGGTCATCGGCGGAAGCCTCGTGTGGCGTCTCGTCGCCGACGACCTCGGTGTCGCGCCCAGCCCTTCGATCCCGGTCCTGGCCATCGTCGTCTCGATCCCGGCCGTGCTCCTCCTCGTCAACCTCATCGCGTACGCACCGGCTCGCCGTGCCGCCCGGGTGCGACCGAGCATCGCGCTCCAGTCGGAGTGAGCTCAGCGCGCGGCGGTCAGTCGGCACGCGAGACTGCTCGGCGTGGACGACCCGCCGGCACCCATCGGCTTGGAGCTGCGCACCGCCTACCTGCATCGACTCGAGCTGGACGCCGAACCACCGTCCGTCGACGCACTGCAGCAGCTGCACCGTCGCCACGTCGAACGCATCCCGTACGAGACGATGTGGTTGCACGCCGGTGAGCCGTGGGGCATCGATCCGGTGGACTCGGTGTCGAGGATCGCACGGCAGGGTCGCGGCGGGTACTGCTATCACCTCAACGGCGCGTTCGCCGAGCTGCTCCGATCGCTCGGCTACGAGGTGGTTCGCCACGTCGGCGGGGTGCACGGGCCCGACGGGCCCGACGCGCAATCTGTGGCCAACCATCTCGTGCTCACGGTGAGCGGGCTGCCGTCGGACGCGAACCCGTCAGGGGTCTGGTATGTCGACGCGGGACTCGGTGACGCGCTGCACGAGGCCTTGCCGCTCACCGCGGGCGACTACGAGCAGGCCCCCTTCCACCTCACCCTCGCCGAGATGGAAGGTGGGGCGGGAGACTGGCACCTCGCGCACGATCCGCGTGGTGGCTTCGTCGGCATGAGCTGGTCCAACGACGCGGCCGGGATGGCCGAGTTCGCGGCGAAGCACGCATGGCTCTCGACCGCTCCCGACTCGCCGTTCCTGCAGGTCGCCATGGCCGAACGTCGAGATGCCACCGGCGTCGATGTGATCCGCGGCCTGGTGGTGGCCCGGGTCGGCGAGGGTGCCGTCGCGTCAGAGCCGATCACCAGGCGGACGGAGTGGTTCGGTGCACTCGCCGACACCTTCGACCTCACCTTCGACGGCACAGCTCCCGAGCTGCTCGACCAGCTGTGGGAGCGGGTCGTCGCGACCCACCGCGCCTGGGACGCGGCCGGTCGACCCTGATCTAGCTCGTCTGGTCACGTCCCCGCTGGATGATCGCGGCCCGCTTGCGCTCGACTTCGGCCGGGTCGAAGCCCTCTCCCTGCCACGCGCGCGAAACCCGATCCTCGATCGCCCAGGCCTCGTCGAGGTTCACGAGGCTGCCCTCTTCGTAGGTGCGCAACATCCGTCGCACCGCGACCTGGTCGATCGTGCGGCAGTCGGCGGCAAGCTGCCGGCAGAACGGGAGCAGCTCTTCGTGGGGCACGACGTGGTTGACGAGACCCCAGTCGTACGCGAGCCCGCGCGCCGACGAAATTCCCGGTGACGCTCATCTCGCGGGCACGCGCGACGCCCACGCGCTGGGGGAGCAGCACCGTGAGCCCCCAGCCGGGCATGATCCCGACCCGAGCGTGGGTGTCGGCGAACCGGGCGCGCTCGGACGCGACGAGGAAGTCGCACGCGAGCGCGATCTCGAACCCTCCGGTCACGGCCACGCCGTTGATCGCGCCGATCAGGAGCTTCGTGCACGGCGGGAGCGCGCCGCGGGTCGTGCCCAGGTCGTCGCGGGTGCCCGTCGCCTGGCCCGTGCCGAGCTCCTTGAGGTCGATGCCGGCGGAGAAGGCGGGGTCGGCGCCGGTGAGGATCATCACGTCGACGGCGACGTCCTGCTCGAGCTCGGTGATGACCTGCGGGAGCCGACGCCGCACCTCGCGGTTGAGCGCGTTGCGCGCTTCGGGCCGGTTGAGCGTGATCGTCGCCACGCCGTCGTCCACGTCGACCAGCACCACGTCGCCCACGGGTTCGCTCCTTCTCGCCGGAAGCCCCGATCCTCGCAGAGCCGGGAAGATCGCTGCCGGGGACCGGACCGCGCGAGCGGGTGCTCCCGGCGGTTTACGCTCTGGCCAGGGGTAGGGGGTGCCAGGGCACAGAGCACGATGAGCGTCACGGTCCGGATCTTGGGTCCACTCGTCGTCGAGGACGACGGCGCGGTGGTCCCCGTCGGAGGCCCGCGTCAGCGCGCGGTGCTGGCCCGGCTCGTCGTCGGCGCGGGCAAACCGGTTGCGAGCAGCACGATCGCGGAGGACGTCTGGGACGACCCCACCGCCACCGACGCGCTGAAGACGGCGGTCAGCCGGCTCCGGCGCGCGCTCGGCGCTCCGGTCATCGGGTACGACGGCGGCGGCTACTTCCTCGACGCGGCCGAGTCGACGACGGATGCCGTGGGCTTCGAGGAAGCGCTGGCCGTTGCCCGAGCCGTCTCCGACGATGATCCGCAGGAGCGCATCCGGCGCTATGAGCACGCACTGGGGTTCTGGCGCGACCGAGCGTTCTGCGACTTCGCGGATGCTCCGTTCTGTGCGCTCGACGCGGCCCGGCTCGACGAGCAGCGGCTGGTCGCGACGGCCGAATACCTGCATTGCCGGCTCGACGTTGGGGCCGCGCTCGCGCCGATCCCGGAGCTGGAGCTGCTCGTGGCGGAGCACCCGTGGCGGGAGGTGTTCACCGAGCAGCTCATGCTCGCCCAGTACCGGGGCGGTCATCAGCGCGACGCACTCGCGACGTACAAGGCGCTCGAGGTGTCCCTGCGCGAGGAGCTCGGGATCACGCCGAACCGCCGGATCCAGGCGTTGCGCCTCGCGGTGCTCGACCAGTCCGACACCCTCGAACCCCCGCCGCAGCCGTCGACCACGTCGCGCCGGTCGACCACCCGAACCCGGCCGCTCGCGGCACCCGGCCCCATGCTCGGTCGCGCGGACGAGCTGCGCACGCTGCGCGAGGCGTGGGACACGGTGGGTCGTGAACGCGAGCTTCGGGTCGCGATCGTCACCGGTCCGGCCGGCATCGGGAAGTCCACGTTGTTGGGCAGCTTCGTCGGCGAGCTCCCGGAGACGCGGTCGGTGCTGCGTGCGGCCTGCGAGGTGCACGACCGGATCCCGTTCCAGGCTGCCGCGGACGCGCTCGAACCCTTCGTGAGCTCGCTCGGGGCGCAGGCCTTGGAGCCCGACCTGATCGACCTCGCGGCGCTGCTCCCCGGCGTCGGCCGCCTGCCCGCGGCACCACCGCCGGCCGACGATGCCGAGCTCCGGCGCCTCCGGGTCCTGCTCGCGGCCGAGCGGGCGATCGCGCTCTCCGCGGCGGCGGGACCCACCGTGCTCGTGATCGACGACCTGCACTGGATCGATTCGGCCTCGCTGGCCCTGTTCTCCCGGGTCCTGGCCCGGCTCTCGGACCAGCCGCTCCTGCTGATCGGCGCCGTCCGGCCCGACGAGGTGACCCCCGGTGGAGCGGTCGCGACGCTGCTCGCAGATGTCGAGCGCGCGGTGCCCGTCGCTCGCGTCGAGCTCCGTGGTCTCGATGCCGGGGCGACCCGCGAGCTGGTCGCGTCGCTGGTCCCGGCGAAGTGGAGTCATCCGCCGGACGCCTTCGCCGAGCGCGTCCATGCCGCGACGGGCGGCAACCCGTTCTTCGTGCGTGAGCTCGTCCGCACCACCGTCGAGACCGGGAGCCCGGCACGCGCGGGCGGATCGAACCCGCTGGTCATCCCGGCGACGGTCCAGGGAACGATCGAGCGTCGCCTCGCCCGACTCACACCCGAGGCGCACAAGCTCGTGAGCGTCGCGGCGCTCGTCGGGACCGACCTGGACCTCCCGCTCCTCGCCGTCATCACCGGAGCACCGCTCGAAGCCGTGGCGGAGCACATCGACGAAGCGGTGACGCTCGGACTGGTCGTCCCCGACCCCGATGTCGCCGAGCGCGGGACCTTCGAACACGCACTGGTGCAGCAGGTGCTGATCGAAGGGCTGACGGCCTCCATGCCGCGCCCGTCTGCATGCCCGCATCGGCGAGGCCCTGGAGTCGCGCGGTGCCGGTGCCACCGAGATCGCGCTGCACCTCAGCGCCGCGGTGCCGTTCGTCGAACCCGCGCGAGCGGCGAGGTCCTCGATCGAAGCCGGCCATCTGGCGATGCTCGCCGGTGCCTACGAGTCGGCTGCCGAATCCTACGAAAGAGCGCTCGCGCTCGTCGACGGGACCGCGGACGATCCCGAGCTCCGTGCCGCGGCCCTCGTCGGGCTCGGGAACACGTTGGCCACGTCGGTCGACCAGGCCGACCGGTCGCGCCGGCTGCTCGACGACGCGATGGCGATCGCGCGGGAGCATCGATTCGCGACGGTGTTCGCGGAGGCCCTGCTCGGCCGCACGCAGTTCGGGGTCTCGCACACGAACCGCGACGCCGAGATCGAACGGGTCCACGAGGCGCTCGAGCTGCTCGGCGCGACCGAGCATCCCGAGCTGCGGGTCCGCATCCTGCTCTGGGGTGCGTGGCAGCTCCTCTACAGCCCGGACCACCGTGACGCCGAGCCGTACGTCGCCGAAGCACTCGGGATCGTCCGCACGCTCGACGATCCCGAGCTGTTCGCGACCGTGCTCCAGATGCAGCATGCGCTGCTCGTCGCGGCCCTCGCCCCGCTCGAGGAACGTCAGGAAGTGCAGCGCGCCATCCGGGCCCTCCCCGTCGCGCTGGACGCGCTGACGAGGGGTCGCTGATCGGCGGGGCGAGCGCGTTCGACGATCTGGTCGAGCTCGGCGATCTCGAGTCGCTCGCGCGCGAGCTCGCCCGGTACCGGAAGGACGCGGACGAGATCGGCCGACCGTACGACCGCTGGTCCGCCCGGTCGATCCAGTTCGTCGTCGAGATGTGGACCGGCGACCTGGAAGCCGCTGAGCGGGCCATGCAGGAGGCCGGAAGCTTCGGGACCGCGCTCGGCATCGAGGTCGCCACCGGCGCGGTCTCCGGTCACCTGCTGCTGCTCGCCTGGGAGCGCGACGAGCTCAGTGGTGCGATTCCGCTGCTCGAGCACCTGGTCGCGAACGCGCCCTCGGCCGGCTCGTTCGCCCCCGCTCGCGCTGTCGTATCTCGCGGCCGGCCGGGTCGATGACTCCCGGCGGGTCGCGCTCGAGCTCCCGGACCTCATCGCGGCTCTCGGCACAACCAGACGCGGGTCGGAATCGCGGTCGTCGCGTCCGAGGTCGTGGACGCCGTTCGCGATCCTCACCTCACCACCGTCGTGGAGTCCACGCTCGAGCCGTACGCAGGCCGACTGCGCGTCGTTCCGACTGCCGTCCACACCCTCGGCCCGTTCGACCGGGGACTCGCGTTGTGTGCACTGGCCCGTGGTGATCTCGACGTCGCGGTCGAGCGAGCCGAAGCCGCGTACCGTCTCGCGGCCCGCTGCGGTCTGGTGATCTGGCGGGCCCGGGCCGCGGTGCTCGAGGCCGAGTCCCGGCTGCGGCGCGATGGTGCGGGGGACCGGGCCCGGGCCGAGCGGCGCCTGGCCGAGGTCGCGGAGGTGGCGAACGCGATCGGATCGCCGCTGCTCGCACGCATGGTCGCCGAGACGAGGGCGAACCACTCCGCCTGATCCGTGCCGGTGTTACCGCGCCGTTACCCGGCTACGCCACTCTGCGTACCGGAAGCAACACGCGGTGGGAGCGCCGGGAACGGTCCGGTCTGAAGGGCAGAGATCCTCGGAGTCGTGGAGGCGGGACATGAGTGGCAGGACACGAGGTACGAGGATGGGCCGGATCGCGCTCGCGGCCGTCGTCTCGTGCGGGCTCGGAGTGATCGGGCTCGCCGGGACGCCGGCCCCGAGCGCAGGTGCCGCGACACCGGCGTGGCACGTCACCACCAGCCCCAATCGGGGCACCACCGACAACTTCCTGCACGCGGTGTCGTGCCTGAGCGCGACCCAGTGCGTGGCCGTCGGATCGCACGGCGGCGCCACGTCTCAGACGCTGATCGAACACTCGACGAACGGTGTCTGGTCGCTGATGACGGGCGCGAATCGGGGTAGCGGGTCGAACAACCTCGTGGGCGTCTCCTGCGCCGACACCGCGCATTGCATCGCGGTCGGCAGCTACATGACCGGGAGCTCGAACCGCACGCTCGTCGAGTCGCTCGCCGCGGGGAAGTGGTCGCTGATGTCGAGCCCGAACGCCGGCGGCGTGTTCAACATCCTGAGCAGTGTGTCCTGCGGAGACGCGACGCACTGCATCGCGGTGGGCGAAGGCAACGGTGGAGCACTGATCGAGTCGCTGAGTGGCGGTACGTGGTCGCTCGTCCCCAACCCGAGCGGCGGGGGCAAGTTCAGCCTCAACGGCGTGGACTGCCCGAGCACCACCCATTGCGTTGCGGTCGGCACCACGGCGTCGGGCCGTCCCGCGAGCGAGATGCTCTCGGGTGGTGTCTGGTCGGTCCTCACCACGCCGAAGCGCGGCACGCTCTCGTCGGGCCTGAGCGCGGTGTCGTGCCCGACCTCGAGCCGTTGCTATGCCGCGGGGTTCTGGGAACCGGCCACGTCGATCACCAACACCCTGATCGAACGGCTCTCCGGGACCACGTGGACGGCCATGACCAGCCCGAACGTGGCGCAGAGCCGCAACGAGATGTTCGGGATCTCGTGCTCCGACACGTCGAGCTGCACCGCGGTCGGGCTCTCCGACGCCACCCAGGCGCCGTGCTGCAGCAGCCGGAACCTCGTGCTCTCGCGCACCGGCGGGAGCTGGTCGGTCGCACCCGCGCCGGACCCCGGTGGCGCCGACCTCCTCCAAGGCGTCGCGTGCCCCACGGCGGCGACCTGCGTCGCGGTGGGCTCGGACGAGACCGGCAGCGCCATGGTCAACCACTCGCTCGTGCTCACACGCTCGTGATCACCGGTGGCAACCTGCAGATCGGCAGGTACGACGTCGTCGGCCAGGTCGGTGCGGGCTCGACCGGGGTGGTGTGGCTCGCCACCCAACCTGAGGTCGACCGGCCGGTCGCGATCAAGCAGCTCGCCGCCGACCTGGCGTCGGATCCCGACTTCCGGGACCGGTTCCGGACGGAGGCCCGCGTCCTGGCGTCGCTGACGACGCCGAACGTCGTCGCGGTGTACGACTACGTCGAGACCGCCGACGGGGCGTACATCGTCGAGGAGTACGTCGACGGTTCGTCGCTCGCGGGGTGGTCGCCGAGGCCGGCCGGCTCACTCCCGAACAGGCCGTGGGCGTCGCGCGAGGTGCGTTGCGCGGCCTCGCCGACGCGCACGACGCCGGGTTGGTGCACGGTGACGTGACGCCGGCCAACGTCCTCGTGGGCCACGACGGCGTCTCGAAGCTGATCGACTTCGGGCTCTCGGTCTCGGCCGGGTCCCGGGGATCGTCGGGAACTCCTGCATACGCGAGCCCCGAGGCCATCGGCGGCCGGACGCTCGACGCCCGTAGCGACGTCTACTCGGCCGGCTGCGTGCTCTATGAGCTGCTCGCGGGCACGCCGCCCTTCTCGGGGAGCAGCCCGGCCGAGACCGCAGCACTCCACGCGGCCGCGGCACCCCCCGAGCTGCCCGGCGGCGCCGCCGGGCTCCGCCGCGTCGTCGGTCGTGCGATGGCGAAGGATCCGGCGGATCGCTACCCAGACGCTCGCGACTTCCTCGACGCGCTCGAAGTCGAGGGCCGACGCGATCTCGGCCCCGACTGGGAGCTGGCCGCATCCATCGCCGGTCTCGCCGCCGCCGCGAACGGTGACCACGACGGCCGTGGCGGGAGCCGGCGCGACGGCAACCACACCGTCGGTGACGACGAACGCCGCCGCGCGCACCGCGGCGCGCGGCCTCCGCCGGATACCCAAGAAGTGGGCGATCGCCGGCGGTGCGACCGCCACGGTTGCGGTCGCGGTGATCGCCGCCGTTGCGCTCACCGGCGGGAGCACGAGCCCCGACCTCGCCGGCAAGTGGAAGATCGGGTTCACCGTCACCGATCCGATTTCAGGCGGTGGGCGGGCGGGAACCAAGACCAAGGTCCTCTGGGACGTCACCTGCACGGCGGGGGACTGCTCGACGCCCACGCCCTGGTACGGCCACAAGACCCTCCACCTCACCCAGCAGGGAAGCCGTTACACCGGTACCTACAGCTCCATCCAGACCTGTCCGGCGCACAACGGCATGCCGGTCGTCCACGGAGTCGGGCGCATCGATGACCGCTTCGAGCTGACCGCGGCGAGTGGGGGGAGCAGCACCAGGGTGTTCCGAGGCACCGACACGGTGTCGATCACCCTCCTGAAGCCTTCGACGTGCACCGTTCCCGCCGACCGCCACGGAGTCGAGACCGTCGTCGGGAATCGAATCGGCTCCTCGTAGCCGCGCGACACCCGACGGGAGGAGGTGGTGCGGTTGGGCGGCGCGGCGCAGCTACCCCCGGATACGAGATGGTCCGCGAGCTCGGCCGCGGTGGGCTCGGAGTCGTGGTGCTGGCCCGACACGTCGGCTTGGACCGCTTGTCCGCGATCAAGCGGATCCACACCACGCCCGGGCCGGCCCGGGAGGCCGTCGCGCGGTTCCGCAGAGAGGCGAAGGCGCTGGCCGCGCTCGCTCATCCCGCGGTGGTGCGGCTGTACGACGTCGCGGCCACCGATGGACAGCTGTTCCTGGTGATGGAGTACGTGGAGGGGCAGGATCTCCGCCACCGGCTCGACGACGACTCGATCGATGCCGCATCCGCGGTCCGGGTGCTGCGCGACGTCGGCGCTGCGCTCGCGCACGGCGCCGAACACGGTGTCGTGCATCGCGACGTCAAGCCGGCGAACGTGTTCGTCCTGCCGAGCGCCCACGCGAAGCTCGGCGACTTCGGAGTCGCCCGGGTCCTCGGCGACACCGTCTCGTTCCGCACCGGTCTGGGCGTTGCGGTCGGATCGCCGACGTACATGGCTCCCGAGCAGATCCGTGGGACCGGCATCGGACCGGCTGCGGACGTATACGGGTTCTCGGTGATGGCGTACGAAGTCATGACCGGGCGGCTGCCGTTCGACGCATCCGGGCTCGACGAGACGCTCGAAGCCCACCTCCATCGCGCTCCCACCGATCCGACCGACGTCTGGCCGGACTTCCCGCCGGCCGCCGCACGTGCACTCCTGCGCGGCATGGCCAAGGAGCCATCCCGGCGCCCGACCGTCGAACGGATCACGCAGGCGCTGGTCTCGACTCCCGTCGCTGCCTGGCCGAGACCCGGTCGGCCGCGGTCCGCTCGAACCGCGGCAGCGACGCTCGCGCCGACGGTCGCCGGCACCGTCGCGCCTTCCACCGCGCCGGACGATCGCGTGCCGGTCGACATCGAGCCGCGCACCGTCACCCGACCGGTCGACGCGGATCCGGTGCGCGCGCCCGGTTGGATCGAGCCCTACGTCTACCGGCCGGTCCCGTCGCGGCGGTCCCGCGCGTGGTGGGCGGTGGTGCTGATCCCGGTCGCCATCGCCATCGGATGGTTCGCGACCCGGAGCAGCACCGAACCCGGAGGCCGGCTCCGCGTGGAATCGGTCTCGGTGAGCATCGACCCCGCGCGACGGTCGGGCGGGTGCCCGGGCACGACGTTCCGGTTCACGGGCCGGATCGCCACCAACGGTGCGCCCGGCCGCGTCACCGTCCGCTGGACGAGCCCGGATGGCGTCGTCCGGGCTCCCGCGGTCGCGTCCGTCGGGACCGGAGCGCGCCGCGTGCTCGCGAGTTTGAACTTCTCGGTTCGGGGTACCCGCACGCTTCGGGGGAGTGCGACCCTGCGCGTCATCGCACCCGCGACGTCCACCCCCACGGCGACGAGTCCCCAGGTGGCGTACTCGTGCCGGTGAACGTCGGGCCACTTCGCATCTCGCTGCTCGGACCGATCGAGGTGACCCGCGGCGATGTTGCGGTGCGCCTGGGTGGCGCCAAGCCCCGCCTCGTCCTCGCGCTGCTGGCATTGCAACCCGGCCGGGTCGTCTCGGTCGACGCACTGACGGATGCCCTGTGGCACGACGCGCCTCCGGCGACCGCGTCCGCATCGTTGCAGGTGCACGTCTCCGCACTGCGGCGGGCGATGGACGTTGCGGGCGACCCGTCCTGCATCGTCAACCGCGCGCCCGGATACGCCCTCGACGTCGAACCGCTCGCGGTCGACGTCACCGAGTTCGAACAGCTCTGCGACGAGGGCCGGCGACTCATGACCGACGGCCGATTCGTGGAAGCGGCCGAACACCTGCGGCGGGCGGAAGGTCTCTGGCGCGGCGCGGCCATGGCCGACCTGGCGGGCGAGCACGCGGTCATCGGACCCGTGGCCACGCTCGACGAGGCGCGACTCATGGCAGCGGAGTCCCGGATCGGTGCGGATCTCGGCCGGGGTGCCCACGCCGACGTCGTCGCCGAGCTGCGCGCGCTCGTCGCCGAGCATCCGCTGCGCGAGGACCTGTGGGCCGCGCTCATGGTCGCGTTGTATCGGAGCGGCCGGCAGAGCGACGCGGCTCGCGGCCTACCGGGAGGCACGGGCCACGCTCGTCGAAGAGCTGGGCATCGATCCCGGGCCCGCGCTGCAGGAGCTCGAGCAGGAGGTCCTCGCCCAGTCGCCTGCGCTCGACTGGTCGCCGACATCGACGGCGGGACCTGCGCCGTTGCTCGACACGACGATCATCGGGGACCGCGGTGCCGCCCGTGATGCGGTGTTGATCGGGCCGGACGGCATCTCGGTTCTGCTCGACGGTCGCTGCACGATCGGGCGTCATCCCGGTTCCACCATCGTCCTCGACGACGCACGTGCGTCGCGCCACCACGCCTCGATCCGTCCGGTGCGCGGCGGCCATCTCCTCACCGATCTGGAATCGACGAACGGGACACTCGTCGACGGGACCCCGGTGACCGAGCAGACCCTGCACGACGGTGACGAGATCGTCATCGGATCCACGGTCTTTCGTTACGAGTGCCGCGAGTGACCGCACGCGCGGATGTGGGCCGGTCCCGAAGGACCGGCCCACACCCGTTGCCGTGCTGTGACGGTCAGAACGCACAGGCGACGGGACCGCCGGTGTAGTTCGCGCCGTTGACGGTCCAGGCGTAGTACGACGCCGGCACCCAGCCGGTGTACTCGTACGCGTGCCCGTCCCAGAAGCCGGCCTGCACGTACGCGGTTACCCGCCCGCTCCCGTTCGCGATCCTCGGGGTGGTGGAGATCGCGATGGTCTGGGGACCTCCCACGCTGATCAGGTTGCCGTAGGCATCGACCGTCGGCTTGTTCGCGCTGACGAGCGCCGCCTTCGACAGCCATGGCAGGGTGTAGAAGGTGCTGCCGACGGTGTAGCCGGCGCGCATCGTGACGTACTGGGAACCGTACGCGGCGCTCTGGATCGCGGCGCCCCGGATGACCATCCACTCGGTGCTGCCCGACCGCAGGCAGCTCACGGTCGCGCTGGCCGAGCCGATCGCGCTGGTCGCGGCGTTCGCCGAGACCGGAGCCTGCACGGCGGCGAACGCCAGTGCGGCCGCCGGGACCGCCAGGGCCCGCGCGATGCGGCTGAACCGACCCCGCTTGGCGCGGGTCGGGCGGGACTCGGTCGCTTCGTCGGTGATGTTCTCGAGCTGGCTCTTCATGGTTGCTCTCCCTGTTCGTTGCGTTCTCTGTGAACGCTCGGTTGGTGACAGGGAGATCGTGCGGTCCGCCGCCAAGAGACCGCTGAAGGACCGCCAAAGCACGTGCGTGGATCAGAACGAGACCTTGGCGTCCGAGAAGCGGAACCGCGCGAGCGACATTGCGGCGAACGCGGCGCTCATCGCGAGGAGGACGGCGACCGGCAGGGCAACGGCCGCGAGGCCGTGCCCGTCGAGGATGACGGACCGGAACCCGCGCATCACCCAGTAGGTGGGCGTGACGGGCGAGACGGCGCGAGCCCAGGCCGGCAGGGTGTCGAGGGGGACGAGGGCGCCACCGACCGCGCCGAAGACGACGATGCCGCCGAACGCCAGCGCGTTGGCCTGTTGGATCGTGTGACAGAGCGCCGTGATCATGACGCCCAACATGACCAGGCAGGTGGCGAACGCGATGACGAGGGGTATGAGCGCGGCGAGGGGTCCGCGGCTGTGCAGGTCGAAGAGCGGGATGCCGATCGCGAAGATGACGAGGAACTGCAGCGCGGACACGGCGAGCAGGGGAAGGGCCTTGCCGGCGATGATCTCGGCGGAGGATGCCCGGCTGGCGCGGAGACGGTCCCAGGTGTTCCAGCCGTACTCCGCGAAGAAGGCGAAGCTGGTCATGCCGACGATGTAGAAGCCGTTGGCGACCGCCTGACCGGGGACGACCTGTTCGGCGCCGTTCGCGCCGGGGTGACCGTGCGCGGCGAGTGCGAGTCCGAACGTGGGCTTCAGGAACGCCATCAGGATGAGCGGGAAGACGACGAGGATCATGATCGGCAGGGGATCGCGTGCGAGGAGGCGAACCTCGTGGCCGACCATCGCGGCGACCCGTCTACGCGACATCGGTCAGCTCCCCGGTCGCAACGCCGGGCTGGTCGTGGGTGAACTGGAGAAACGCGGTCTCGAGGCTGGGTTGGGAGACCGTGAGCCCGCGCAGCTCGGCGGTCCGGCTGTCCAGGCCGGCGAGGACCGCGGTGGTGACGTGCGCCGTGTCGTTCGTCTCGATCTGGACCCGTGACCCGCTCCGGGTCACCGACTCACCCGGCGCGAGGTGGGTGACGTCCGGTGCGGGTCCGGCGAACACGAACTCGACCCGTCCGATCGAGTGCTCCGTGACGATGTCGGCGATGGTGCCGCGAGCGAGCAGTCGGCCGCGTTCGAGGATCGCGACGGTGGCCTGGAGCTCCTCGACTTCGGGAAGGTAGTGAGTGGAGTAGACGACTGCCGCGCCGTCCTGCGCGAGGCCGCGGACGACACCGAGCAGCTGGGTGCGGGTCTGGACGTCGGCGCCCACGGTCGGTTCGTCGAGCAGGACCAGCGCCGGACGGCCGACCAGCGCGATGGCCGTGTGGAGCCGCCGCCGCTCACCGCCGGACAGCTCCTTGGCTTGCCGGTCGAGCAGCTCGGTGAGCGCGAGCGCCTGTGCGAGCTCGTCGATGATGCGGCGCGCCTCGCGGCGACCGCTTCCGGCCAGGCCCGCGAAGAGGCGGAGGTTGTCGCGACACGACAGGGACGGGTAGACGCCCGTCTCCTGCGGGGCGAGACCCAGCGCAGCGCGGGCCCGACCCGGATCGGCGATCACGTCGATGTCGCCGATCCCCACCCGGCCGGAATCTGCGTTCCGCAACCCGGCGACGATCGACACCAGGGTGGTCTTCCCCGCCCCGTTGCGCCCCAGGAGGGCCGTGATCTCGCCGGCCGCGACCTCGAGGTCCACCTGATCGAGCGCCAGACGCGACCCGTAGGACTTGGAGAGCTCCCGAACCTGCAGCATGCCCTCCCCGATCAGCTGAGCGGTCCCGTACCTGAGATACGGTGATGCATCTAGGATACGGTTACGCATCCCGCTGTCAAGCGGGTGGTCCACGACGAGGTGGTGTGGTGACGATCGAGCGGTGGACCCCTGAGCGACGCATGGAGCGCACTCGACGCCGCGCTGATCGAATCCGCGCGGCATGTGTTCGCGACGCGCGGGTTCGAGGGGGCCTCCCTCGACGAGATCGCCGAAGCGGCCGGCTACACCCGGGGCGCGATCTACAAGCACTTCGCGAACAAGGAGGAGCTGTTCTTCGCCGTCGTCGACGCCTTCAACCTCGACGTGCTCGACAGCTTCGCCGAACAGCTCGACGTCGATGCGGGCTCCGCGCTCGACGCCGCGCCAGACCGCCAAGACCTGGATCAGGGCGCTGACCGGCCACCAGGAGATGTGGGCACTCGGCCTCGAGTTCAGCCTCTACGAGTTCCGCAACCCCAGCGCGCAGCAACGCTCCGCAGAATGGCGGCGCAAGAACCGCGCGATGATCGCGGCGTTCATGGAGCACCACACCGCCGCGATCGGCGTGACCCTCAAAGTTCCCGCGGACACCCTCGCCGCGATCCTGCTCACCGCCTCGGACGGGTTCCTGCACGCGGCACGAGTCGACCCCGATGCAGAGGATCTCTTCGCGACCTTCCTCGAGCTCTTCCTGCCCGCGATCGTCGAACGGGCGTAGCCGGAGCTCCTTGTCACGACTCGACGAGGGCCGGGCGGTGGGGATGCCGATGTGGGGTTAGGTTTTGCGGGGCAGGGGTGCGACATCGAAAGGGCAGCACATGAAGCATCGAGCCGGCAAGGATCGTCTGGCCAAGATCCCGCTGTTCCAGAACCTGTCGGCGAAGCAGCTGGCGGCCGTCGACGGGTTGGTGACGACGATCGACGTGGCGTCTGGTCGTGAGCTGATCCGGCAGGGCGAGGTCGGCCGCGAGTTCATCCTCGTCGTCGAGGGCGAGGCCGAGGTTCGGCGCGGCGACGTGCTCGTCGCGACCCGGGGCCCGGGCACCTTCTTCGGCGAGATCGCACTGTTGCTCGACCGGCCTCGGAACGCATCCGTCGTCGCGACGACGGACATGACGATCGAGGTGATCGACCGCAAGGACTTCCGGCGGTTGCTCGAGCAGTACCCCGACCTGCACGCACCGCTCCTGGAGGCGACGGCGCAACGGCTCGCGGAGCTCGAAGGCTCGAGCTGACGCACGAGCCCGCGGTGGGCCGACACGGCGCTGACGTAGGTTGCCGTGATGGAGCTGTGGGAGCTGATCGCACGCGAACAGGTACGGCACACGATCTCGTCGTACACGTTCGGTGGTGACCGCGGCCGGCTCGACGAGCTTGCTGCGGCGTTCACGCCTGACGGTGTCCTCCAGATCGAGGCGGACGACATCTCGACCGGCCGCGCGGCGATCATCGAGCGCCTCTCGAAGGTGGTCACGATGGAGCGCCACCCCACCCACATGCACCACCACATCTCCGGCACGCACTTCCGCTCGGTGACCCCGTCGGTCATCGAGGTGTCGAGCTACTTCCTCGTCATCACTGACATCGGCGCCGATCACTGGGGCCGCTACCGCGACCGCTTGGTACCGGTCGGCGATCGTCGGCTCATCGCCCACCGTCAGGTCATCACCGACGGTTACGCCGAACGGTCGGCCTTCCACCCGTAACCGCAGCGCCCCGCCCGACATGGATTCGCGCGAATCGGCTTGAATGCGGGCATGGCGTGGGGTGCGAGTTGACCAGAGCCGGATTCATCGGTCTCGGCAGCCAGGGTGCCGGGATGGCAGGTCGCATGATCGAGCTCGGTCTGCCGACGACGCTGTGGGCGCGCCGGGCCGAGTCGCTCGTGCCGTTCACGGAGCGGGCGGCGGTCGCCGTGGATCCGGTGGAGCTCGGTCGCGTGAGCGACGTCGTCGGCGTGTGCGTCACCGATGGCGCCGCGGTCCGGGAGGTGACCCTCGAGCCGACCGGCGTGCTCGCGGGGATGGCCCCCGGAAGCGTCCTCGCCGTGCACTCGACGATCGGTACCGCTGAGTGTGCGGAGATCGCGGCGGCGGCCGCGGCGACGGGCGTGCGCGTGATCGACGCGCCGGTGAGCGGTGGTGGTGCCGCCGCGGCCACCGGGCGACTCACCGTCTACGTCGGCGGGGACGACGACGCCGTGGCCCGGGCCCGGCCGGTGCTCGAGACGTACGGCGATCCCGTCCTCCACATGGGGCCGCTCGGGAGCGGGCTGCGGACGAAGCTCGTCAACAACGCCCTCAACGCCGCGCACTTCGCGCTCGCCCACGACGCGTTGGCGCTCGGTGAGGCGCTCGGCCTCGACCCCACGACGCTCGGAGAGGCGTTGCGCAGCGGCAGCGGCCGCAGCTTCTCGCTCGAGGTGTTCGTCGGTCTCCGCTCGTTCGATCCGATCGCGGATCACGTCGGTCCGATCATGTCCAAGGACATCGCGCTCTTCGCCCAGGAAGCGCGCAGCTCCGGCTCCGAGCCCGGGGTCCTGCTCGAGGCGGCCGACCGGTTCCTCGCGCTGCTCGATCACCCACGCCCGGCCGACCCGACCGGTCCGGGACGCGACCGATGACCGACGCGCCGCGACGCCGGCCGGCCGAGCGTCGACACCCGCACGTGGAGCTGGGCGCGGCGGGACCCGTCGACCCCGGCGCGTTCTGGACGGGCGAATGGCTCGACGCACTCGCCCGCCACGGTGACCGGGCCGCGGACGACGCCGATCGTCTCGGCCTCCCGCCGATCGCGATCGCGGTCGACGACGACGTGTGGACGCTGCGCCGCGGTGCGGACGGCGTCGAGGCGGTGCCCGGACGCGAGACGACCGTGGAGATCGCACTCGATCGTGACGCGTTCTCCGACCTGGTCGTCGAGCGGCGCACCGGGCTCGGGCTCGTCATCGGGGCGCGGGCCGACGGCGATCCGGCGGCGAACGACGCCTTCTGCGCGTGGGACCCGGTGCTGCGCTCCGTCCTCGACGGGCGCGGCGTCTACCGGCCCGGAGACGTGACGCTTGCGCGCGCCCGACGGTTCGCCGCTCGACCTCGACCAGCGGTTCCGACTCGGAGAGCAGCCGGCGGCCGACGGCGCACTTCCTGGCCGAAGCCGGGTTCCTCATGCTCGCGGGCGTCTTCACCGACGACGAGATCGACGCCATCGACGCCGACCTCACCCGGGCCGTCGCCGATGCGCGTGCGGACGACGGCGAGTCCTGGTGGGCGGCGACCCGGACCGGCGAGAGCTATCCGTGCCGCATCCTCAACTTCGAACGCAGGTCGGAGTCGTTGCGCGCGACGTTCGGCGCGCCCCGCTTCCTCGAGATCGGCGAGATCCTCGGCGACGGGCACCGCCCGGGCGACCCGTTCGGGGAGCACTTCGCCGCCGTCACCGCGGAGGGTCTGGTGAAGCGGGTCGGATCGGTCGAGGGGCTCGCGTGCCTGCCCTGGCACAAGGACTGCGACCGGGGCGGCCACTCGATGTACTGCTCGGGGCTCACGATCGGGATCTGCCTGACGCCCGTGGACGAAGCGCACGGAGGGCTCGACGTGATGGCCGGTTCGCATCGGGCGAACATCGCTCGCGCGCAGACCGACCGCGGGCTCGATCTCCCGAGCGTCACCCTGCCAGGCCGCGCGCGGCGATGTGACCGTGCACCTCTCGTGCGCGCTGCACCGCTCGACGCACCCGACGAGCTCGCGAGCGCCGGGTCGCGTACACCGGCTTCACGCTGCCGCCGCGGGCCGGCGCAGGCGCCGCGCCCGCGGCGAACACGCAGTCGCGCCTCGAGCAGGAGCGCGCCGCGCTCGGCGACCCCAGCCGACGGGGTCGGCTCTCGGCCGAGCTGGAGCACCGTGCGGGCGGCGAACGCGCATGACCGCGGTCACGGTGGTGACCGGCGCCGCCGGCGCGATGGGCGGTGCTTGCGCGCGTGTGCTCGGGACCCGAACCGATGTCCTGCTCCTCACCGACGTGGACGAGCGCCGGCTGGACACCGCCGCGACGGCGATCGCGCGGGAGGGCAGCGTGGCGGTCCACCCGTTCGTCGCCGACCTCGGTGATCCCGCCGCCGTCGCCGAGCTCGCGACGGCGCGCGGCGGCGCTCGGCGAGCTGCGGCGCGCTGGTTCACACGGCGGGCCTCTCCCCGGCGATGGCTCCCTGGGACGAGATCCTGCGCGTCGACCTGATCGGCGTCGCCCTGCTCCTCGACGCGTTCCTGCCGCTCGTCGGGGCCGGCAGCGTGGCGGTCTGCCTGGCATCGATCGCCGGGCACATGGGTGCGTTCGACCCGGCGATGGACGCGCTGCTCGACGACGTGCTCGCGCCCGACCTCGAAGCGCGGTATCTCGCGGCGTGCGGTGCCGACCCCGACTCCGGCGCGACCTACCGGCTGGCGAAGCGGGCCGTCATCCGGCTCTGTGCGCGCGCCGCAGTCACCTGGGGCGCGCGCGGCGGGCGGGTGGTCTCGGTCTCGCCGGGTCTGATCGACACCGAGATGGGGCGACTCGAGCTGGTGCACAACCCGATCAAGGAGTGGATGGCCGAGATCACGCCGGTCGGTGGCGGCTCGAAGTGATGACGGCACCCCGCTCCCCGGCCGGACCGAGGACATCGCCTCCGCCGTCGCGTTCCTCTGCTCCGACGCGGCGTCGTTCGTCTCGGGGTGCGACGTGCGGGTCGACGGGGGACTGGTCGCGGCCATGGACCAGCAGGCCAAGGGATGACGGAACCGAACCCAGAGGAGACACCCGTGACCGAGGACAACGACGACCCGCGACAGGCGATCGCCGACGAGCGGAAGGAGACCGGGCACCGCCGCTACCGCGAGGTCGATGGTGTCCGAGCCGCCTCCGCCCCTCACGCCGTTCCTGGACAAGGGCGTCGTGGACGCGGTGTTCGGTGAGCTCTGGGACCGGCCCGGGCTCTCGCGCCGCGACCGCCGTTGGATCACGCTCGCGTGCGTCGCGTCGGCGGCGGTCGACGAGCCGATCCAGCAGCACGTCTACGCCGCGCTCGCGAGCGGCGACATCACCCGCGAGGAGTACCAGGAGTTCGTCCTGCACTTCGCCTACTACGCGGGCTGGCCGCGGGCGTCCGCGATGGAGATGGCCTACTACCGGGCTGTGAGCCGGATCGACGCGGGCGACTGAGGCCACACCGCGGCAAGAGACCGATTTGCGGTGGTAGCGCCGCTGTCGCGACCTGAGAACTTCGGGAGGGATGTTCCTTCGGCCGGAGTGCGGACGCCATACTGAACCCGGGTCGGAAGGTCGTCACGGAGGAGCAGCGTGGGTCGACTCGGGCGGGGGCTGATCATTGTCGCGACCGCGTCTGGCGTTGGCCGCGTGCGGCGCCGGGCGTTGGGCGATGAACCCGTCGCCGATGCCGGTGCGCGCGATGCACGTCGCGCTCGATGCACACCGGCAAGGTGCTGTTGGTCGCAGGCTCCGGGAACGACCGCGCGACGTTCGACGCGGGCACGTTCCGGACGAGTGTGTGGGATCCGGTGACGGACACCTTCACTTCGGTGAGCACACCGTGGGACGCGTTCTGCGCGGGTCACGCGCAGCTTCCCGACGGTCGCCTCCTCGTTGCCGGTGGCACCGGCGCCTACGAGTCGTCCGGAGGGCCCACCGCGTTTGCCGGCACGAACAAGGCCTACGTGTTCGATCCCGACACGGACACGTACCAGGCCGCGCCAAACATGGACAACGCCCGCTGGTACCCGTCGCTCCTGACGTTGGGCGACGGATCGGTGCTCGCGGTGGCGGGCCAGGGGAGCGACGGCAAGCTCACCTACAACTCGCAGAAGTACTTCGGCGGGGCCTGGACGCCGAACCGCCCGCCGCCCACCTATGACGACGCGTCGAGCACCAAGCAGCTGTGGCCGTTGTACCCGGGCCTCCACCTCATGGCCGACGGGCGCGTCTTCTTCTCCGGTGCGCACACGTTCGGCGGCACCCCGTCGCCGGGGATCTGGAACCTGACGGCGAACACGTTCCATCCGGTCGGAGGCCTCCCCGATCTCCACCACACCGACCACGCGATGAGCGTCCTGCTCCCGCCCGCGCAGGACCAGAAGGTCATGATCATCGGGGGAGGAAGCGACGACGGCAGCCTGTCCACCGACAGCACGTCCATCGTCGACCTCGATGACCCGAGCCCGCAGTACACGCCGGCCGCGAAGCTCGACACCCCCAAGATGTACGTCAGCGCGGTGATCCTGCCCGACCGCACGGTCTTCGAGACGGGGGCGCGCTGCGCAACCGCGACCAGCCCGACAGCTACGTCTTCTCCGCGCAGATCTTCGATCCTCGCACCGGGCTCTGGACGAAGGCGACGAACCCGACGGTGCCGCGCGGCTACCACTCCTCTGCGCTCCTGCTCCCCGACGGACGCGTCGGCGACGTTCGGCAACAACCCGTCGAGCGGGACGTTCGAGATGCGCATCGAGATCTACTCACCGGACTACCTGACCAAGGGCACGCGACCGCAGATCACCAGCGTGCCGACCGAGATGACCTACGGCGGCAGCTACGCGATGACGACGACGCAGGCGGCGCCGATCACGAGCGTGTCGCTGGTGCGTCCGATGGCCGTCACCCACTCGAGTGACGGCAACCAGCGTCTGGTCGACGTCCCGTTCGTCGCGAATCCTGACGGCAGCCTGCAGCTGTCGGTCACGAGCAACCCCAACATCGCGCCACCCGGCTGGTACATGCTCTTCGCCGTGGACGCCACCGGAGTGCCGTCGGTCGCGTCCTGGGTCCACGTCGAGTAGCGACGCCTCAGACTCCCGGACGGACGACGCCCGACTCGTACGCGATGACGACGAGCTGCGCGCGGTCGCGCGCCTGCAGCTTCGTCAGCAGCCGGCTGACGTGGGTCTTGGCCGTCGCAGGCGACATGAACAGCTCGTCGGCGACTCGACTGGCTGGTCAACGGCGTGCTGTTCGGGGTCTAACAGGTGCACGTGCCGTGGTCGATCCCCGTTGCGCTGGTCGACGCGCTCGCGCGTGTCGGCGCACACCGAGCGCGGCGCTGCGGGGCCGTGACGTCAGGCACACCGTGCGAGATCCGAAACCCGCGTCGACCTCCTCGCACGTAGTAACCGACGACTGGCCGCGATCGGGCGCGGCCAACGAGGGAGAGGGACCGAGATGTACCACGAACCGTTTGCTCGCGCGGTGCTCGCGGAGCGGGCGCGCGACCGAGATGCACGCGCGAGCGGTCAGGCGGCACCTGTCGATCGACGGCACTGCGCTCACGGTCCGGCCGATCGAGATCACGGACGTCGACCGCCTCGAGCGGATGGCGCGACGCCTTTCACCGAAGAGCATCTACTTCCGGTTCTTCTCGCCGATGCGGCGCGTGCCGTGGCCGACGCTCCTGTGGTTGAGCGACGTCGACCACTGCCGACGCGAAGCACTCGTCGCGCTCCACGGCGACGAGATCGTGGGCGTCGCGAGATACGCCGCAGGTCCCCGACACGGACGGATCGCCGGCGCGCGACGCGGAGCTCGCCGTCACGGTCGAGGACGCCTGGCAGGGCCGGGGGCTCGGTCGCCAGCTCGCCCGGCGGCTCTGTGCCCTCGCCCGGACCCGTGGGTACGACGCGTTCCGGGTCACCACCCTCCCGGACAACCAGCGGGCGCTCCGGCTCGTGCGCGATCTGGCCCCGGACGTCGACGTGACGTTCGTCGACGGCACCTACGAGGCCCTCATCCCGCTCTGACCGGGAGCCGGGCCGACCGGTGCTCCACCGGGGCGAGGTGTACCGTCGGCGGAGGCTTCGCATCCCGAACAGGTCGTTCCGTCGGTGAAGCCGGATGTGGTCGTCGCTCGTGTCGCAGGCTCCCGCCAGCCCCTCAGGTAAGCCCGTGTTGGTCGCGCGCTCGTCGCTCGGCGACGGCGAGGAGGCCGGACCCGACTTCTCCCGCCCCGCCATCCTGCGCGCCGTCGCCCGCCAGGGACTGCCGAACCTGATCGAGGCGACCGTCGTCCCGGCGATCCTCTTCTACGTGCTGGTGGTCACCGTGAGCGGCACCGCGGCGATCATCGCGGCGATGGCCTGGGCCGCCGTCGCGGTCCTGCGCCGGGTCGTCGTCCGCCAGCGGATCCCGTCGATCCTCATGCTCGGCACGCTCGGCCTGGTCGTGCGGACCGTCGTCGGCCTGCTGAGCGGGAGCATGTTCGCCTACTTCCTCCAGCCGCTGGCCACCACCGTCGCGCTGGGCATCGTCTTCCTCGGTTCGGTGCTCATCGGCCGGCCGCTGATCAGCCGGCTCGCGCACGACTTCTGCCCGATCGCTCCGGAAGTCCTGCTTCGACCCGCGGTCGTGCAGCTCTTCGTCGGCCTCACCCTGTTGTGGGCCGGTGTGCACCTGCTGACCGCCGCGACGACGTTCGGCATGTTGGTGAGCATGCCGGTCGCGACGTTCGTGCTGGTGAAGACGGTGACGAGCATGAGCATCACCGCCGCCGCGATCGCGCTGACGGTCTCCTGGTCCATTCGCATCGCCCGCCAGGAGAACCTGGTGTTCGGCGGCGCGGTCGTCGCCCCGGTCTGAGCGCCCGCGCTCGGATCCGCGGCACCCGGCGTCCTAGGGTGAGATCCGACCACGACCCTGGAGCGAACGCACGATGGCGAATCCGGTGCTGACTGACAAGCGGTTTGCGGCGACGGCCGACGAGCTCGAGCCGGGCTGGGCCGCGCCGACCCGGACCGGCACCGGGACGACCCCGCCCCCGCCGGGCGTCGAACGGGCCACGGCGACCATGTCGGCGAACGGCACCTTCGCCAAGACCTTCCTGCTCTGGATCCTGCTCGTGGTCGGCGGTGCCTTCGGCTGGTCGCAGGTGACCGTCGACCCGGTCGGCACCACCGCGATCCCGGGCTGGATCTTCATCCCGCTCATCGTGGCGCTCGGGTTCGCGATGGCCTGCATCTTCCGGCCGAAGACGGCTGTGTTCACCGCCCCGCTCTACGCCCTCTCCGAAGGCGTCGTCCTCGGCGCGATCTCGCGGGTCTACGAGCAGCAGTGGAGCGGGATCGTGCTCCAGGCCGTCCTCGCCACGCTCGCGGTGTTCGTCGTCTGCCTCGCCCTCTACGTGTCGGGCGCGGTGAAGGTGACGAACAAGTTCATCTTCGTGGTGATCGCTGCGACCGCCGGGATCTTCATCCTCTACCTCGCGTCGTTCCTCCTCTCGATCTTCGGCGTGGACCTCACGTTCTGGAACTCGCCCAGCCCGCTCGGCATCGGGATCAGCGTCGTCATCTGCTTCGTTGCCGCGCTCAACCTCTTCGTCGACTTCGAGATGATCCGGCGCATGGTCGTCGCCGGCGCGCCGAAGGGCATGGAGTGGTACGGCGCGTTCGGCATCACCGTGACGATCGTGTGGCTGTACCTCGAGGTGCTGCGCCTGCTCTCGAAGATCCGCAGCTAGACCCCGGCCAGCCGGTCCGTTTCGCACCCTCTCGCCGCTACAGCCGGGGGCTCCCGGGGACGAAGTAAGTGGGGATGCGAGCCCGAACGTGGAAGCTCTTGGTGCTGGTCGCGGCGTTCGCGGGTAATTGCCCGCGACGGTCGGTGGTGGGCGCGGCAGCGCGCTGGAGACCTCGCGCACCGCGGGCGGGCCCAGGTCGGGGTGGCTCGATCACGTACGCGCTCGACGGGAAGACGACGAACTTCTGCATGCCCAGCGCGCAGCTCGCGCTCGCCGGGACGATGATCGCCAACGCGGTCTACGACACGCTCACGGTCCCGACCCGGGACCCGCAGAAGTACGCGCCGTACCTCGCGAAGGACGTCCAGCCCAACGCCACCTACGACCAGTGGACCATCTCGTTGCGTCCGGGCGTCAAGTTCCAGGACGGGACGCCGGTCGACGCGGCGGCGGTGAAGAAGAACATCGATGCGTGGCGCACCGGGACGGTGCTCCAGTTCATGTACGGCAACATCGCGAACGTGACGGCGCCGAACGTCACCACGGTCGTCGTCACGATGAAGACCCCGTGGGTCGCGTTCCCGGCCTGGCTCTGGAACATCGGCCGGGTGGGCATCGCGGCGCCCGCGCAGCTCGACGCCGGTGCCGCGTGCGCGACGAAGCTGATCGGGTCCGGTCCGTTCAAGGTCACGCACTTCGACCCGTCGACCGGTGACGTCTCGACGACGAAGAACCGGAGCTACTGGCGCGCGGGCTTCCCGTACCTCGACCACCTGAACTTCAAGATCTCGGCCGGCACCGACAACCGGCTGAACGGTCTGCAGGGCGGGCAGTTCGACATCATGTCCGACTCGAGCGGCGCCAGCTTCGACACCGTGAAGTCGCTCCCCGGCATCACCTACCAGCTCGCACCGGCGGGACGCCGCGAGCTCGGCATGGTGCTGCTCAACGTGAGCCGTCCGCCGCTCGACGACCTCGACGTGCGCACGGCGGTCGTGGAGGGCACCGACCGCCAGGCCCTCAACGAGATCGCGAACAAGGGCAACTTCACCCTGACGAACCAGGTCGTCGACAAGGACGTCATGGGGTACCTCAAGCACCCCGGGTTCCCGAAGTACGACCCGAAGGCAGCCAAGAAGACCGTCGCCGCGTGGAAGCGCGCGCACGGCGGCAAGTCGCCGTCGTTCGACCTGCAGTCGCCCGCCGACGAGATGAACATCGCACTGAGCCAGGAGATCAAGCGTCAGATGGCGGCGATCGGCATCAAGGTCAACCTCCCGGCACCGGTGGACCAGGCGACGATCATCAGCCAGGCGATCGGCAACCAGGTCGACTCGTTCCTGTGGCGCAACTACGCCGGGGGCGATCCCGACACCCTGTACCCCTGGTTCGAGAGCGGATCGCCGCTCAACTTCAACAAGATCGACGACCCGTTGGTGGACGCGGCGCTGGCCGCGGGCCGATCCGAGCCCGACGCGACCAAGCGCGCCGCGATCTACGCAGGCCTGAACCGGCGCCTCTCGACCCAGGCGTACAACCTCTACACCTGGTACGAGAACTGGTACGTCGCCGAGCAGAGCAACGTGAAGGGCGTCCTCGGCCCGAACCTGCCCGACGCCGACGGCAAGCCGGGCCAGCGCAAGCCGGTGGACGTCCTCGCCGGGTACCACCAGGTGCTCGGCCTCTGGCTCGACCACTAGCTCGCGGGCCGGCAACGCGTTCGATCAGGCGGTCACCCGCCCCACTGCACCTGGTACTCGTCCTTCCACCACTCCCCGCGCCGGATGTCCTCGGCCGTCGTGACGAGCGACGGGTCCTGGCCGAGATCCTCGGGTGACGGCCCGATGCTGCTCGCTGATCGGTCGGAGCGCCTCGACGTCGAAGCCGTAGCAACGGGCCGCGGTCTCGCCGAGCATCTGCCGGGTGTCGCCCACCGGGCACGTCGCCGAAGTCGCTTGCGCAGCCGCTCGATCGTGTTCGGCCACGTACCTTCGGGATGCGGGTAGTCCGTGCCCCACATCGACGGCGTCGCAACCGATCGCGTGGCGGCGCCGGATCTCCTCCTTCGACATCGTGGAAGCCCCGACGAAGATGTTCTCGCCGAAGTAGTCCGACGGGAGCTTCGAGAGGATGCCCTTCATCAGCGCGGCCATCTTCTTCGTCGTGTGCCCGCCGCCGAAGTACTGATCCCACTTCCACTTCATGTCGGCGACCCAGTAGCTCGCGCCCTCGGTGACGACGAACTTCAAACCGGGGAACCGCTCGAACGCGCCGCTGAAGAGCAGGTGGGCGATCGGCCGGTGGGTCCAGAACACCACCTCGGCGAGGTAGATCCCGATGAAGTCGTTCATCTCCTCGCGGGGCGCCTCGCCCGAGTGGGCGTGCACCGGCAGGTCCGCGGCCTCGCAGGCCGCCCACACCGGGTCGTAGCTCGGGATCGTTGTACGGGCGTGTGATCGCGCCACATCGTCGGGATCATGATCCCGCGGATCCCCGGGCGTGCCGGCCAGCCACTCGATCTCGGCCACGGCACGCGTGACGTCGTGGCGAGATCGGCACCAGACCGACGCCGCCGCGCCGCAGCGGGCTCGTCGCGCACAGCTCGACCAGGAAGCGGTTGTGCGCCCGCGGCGCCCTGCGAACGCGAGCTCGGGATCCTCGATCATCCCGGCGGCAGAGCCCGCGCCGAACGGCGGTGACTCCATCCCGGTGATCGAATCGGCGTCGGGGAAGATCACCTCCGCGGCCACGCCGTCGGCGTCCATCTCCTTGTCGCGCTGCTCCGCGTCGAACGCGCCGCGCAGACCCTTCGGCGTGCTCGGTCTCCCAGTCGTGGATGTAGTCGTAGTTGAGCTTCATCTGCTCGTCGCGGTTGGCGTGCCGCTCGGCGAGGAACTCGTCGAACGCGCCGTAGTACTTGCGATTCGAGGTACGGCCGGTACTCCTCGCAGGGAAGCCCGGCGTGCGCGTCGGCGGAGATGATCGACGTAGCGGCTCGGTCATGTCGGTCACTTCTCCTGTGGCCGAGGACGGAGAGATCGTCGTAGCGCTGGTGCACGAACGGCAGCAGCCAGTCGGCCGGCACCCGCTCGACGACCTCGCCGTGCTGGGTCGTGGTCACTTCGGCCAGCTGCATCGACAGGATCCGGCCCGACCGGCACGTCGACGATCGGGTCGACGCGGCGACTCGCCGAGCTTGAGCGTGCCGTCGATCGTCCCGCCCGTTCCGCGCTTCCTCGTGCCGATGCACGTGGACGAGCGCGGGCTCGCTGTCGAAGCCCTTGCCGTCGGGCGACGGGCTGCACTTGAAGTAGAAGTCGACCTTGTCGCGCGGCGGGATGTCGATCGGGTGCGCCGAGCGTGCCCGGTCACCTCGGCGAGCGTGAAGCCCATGCGCTCGAAGCGGGCGTGCACGTGGTGCCGTCGACGTCGATCGGTCACCGCGCCGATCTTCTTCGGCTCCCCGAACGTCTCGCGACCGCCGACCGTCGCCTGCTCGGTCGTCATCGGCATGAACAGCGGGTACTCGCCCTCGACCCTCCCGTGCCGGGCGCGCACGCCGAACCAACCCGGCCCCGAACACCGGGATGCCGTCCCATGTTCGACGGTCGCGAACCGGATCCGGGCGATCGGCTCGCGTCGGCTCGAGCGGCGGCGGGAGGACCGCGCGGATCGACCTCGAGGTCGGTCTCCCAGACGACGGTGACCGCCGTCGACCAGATCGGCGCGCTGACCGCCTCGATCTCCCGGTTGCGCTGCTGCTCCGGTGGCCGCGCGCCGTATCGGATCGCTGGTCATCGGCTGCTCCCTTGCTCGGGTGGGCGGTCACCAGGCCTTGATGACTTGCTCGGCGTCGAACGCGTTGCACGTCGAGTCCGGCGGGTAGTCGGACGGGGTCGAGCGGCCGGCTCACGTCGTCGACCGTCGGCCCGATGCGATCGCCGAGCGCCCGGAGCGCGGCGAGGTCGAAGTCGTACACCGCGGCCGCGTTCGTCTCGACCATCGGCTTCGGGTCTCGGCCGGCGGGCACTCGGCGAACGCGGCGCGCAGCGCTTCGGTCGTGTACGGGTAGCTGCCCTCGGAGTGGGGGTAGTCGGCGCCCCACATGATCCGGTCGATACCGATGTCGTAGCGCAGCGGGCTCTCCGACGGACGCAGGAAGCTCGCACCGACCCAGAAGTTGCGCTGGAAGTACTCGCTCGGGGTCAGCGACATGTCCTTGGCGACGGCGCCGAAGAAGACGGTCTTCGGCCGCGCCGCCCATGCGTCATGCGGCGATGGAACCAGTCGAGCGTCTCGAGTCCCCGCGGGATCCAGCTCGCACCCTGCTCGGTGAGCACGACGCGCAGGTTCGGGTGGCGCTCGAGCACCCCGCCGAAGATCAGGTGCCAGACCGGCGCGGTGCGCGTACCATGCGATCTCGATGAGCATGATCGCCCGAGCGGCTTCCTGCTCACCGAAGTCGGGGAGCCCGCTGCCCGCGTGCACGTTGCAGATGACGTCGAGCTCCTCGCACAGGTCCCAGAGGGGCTCGTACGTGCGGGTCCCACAACGGTGGAAGCGGCGGAGTTCGGCGCGACGTTCGGGCAGCAGCACCCCGCCGAACACGTGCATGTGCTCCTTCGCCCATCGGATCTCGTCGAGTGCGGCGTCGAGGTCGTTGAGAAAGACCTGGATGCATCCCGCGCGCCGTCCGGGCGCCGCCGCGCAGAAGTCGGCGAGCCAGCGGTTGTGCGCCTGCACGCCCGCCCACCGGTGCTCGTAGTCGTCCGCGGTCGGTTCGAGCGCGGTGAGGTTCCCCTGGGCGAAGAACGGCGGGACCGTGTTGGGGAACAGCACCTCGGCGACGATGCCCTGCGACTCCGTCTCCTCGAGCCGCCGTTCGCTGTCCCAGTTGCGGTACGCGGTCGGGGCGAGGAGATCGGCGAACGGGTTGACGTAGGCATCCGCCCATTCGTCGAACTCGTCGTGCCAGCGCGAGGCGAGGTACGGCTTGTACGCGCGCAAGCGCGGCACCGGCGTGACCGTCGACGGAGATCACGCTGTAGCGGTCCGTCGCCGCGCAGCTCGGTGGTCGCCATCAGTTCCCCCCGGATTTCGTGGATCCTCAGCGTCGATTCGAGCGCGCCGGGGCCGGAGGCGCAAGTTGCCGCTCGAATGGGTTCGCTTATTGCAAACGAAGTCTCGACGACTGCAAGATGCGTCCCGGTCCAGAGGGAATGGGGGTCGCCAGTGCGCGAGGTCGCAAACAGGGTCGCCGTGGTCACCGGAGGTGCGAACGGGATCGGGCGAGGCCTCGTCGAAGCCCTCCTGGAGGCCGAGGCGCGGGTGGTGATCGCCGACGTCGAGCAGGCGGTGCTGGATGCCACGCTCGCCGAGCTGGCCGGACGGGGCGAGGTCACCGGCATCCGGACGGACGTCTCGGACCCGGCGTCGGTCCAGGCGCTGGCGGCCGCCGTGTTCGAGCGCTACGGCGCCTGCCATCTGCTCTTCAACAACGCCGGGGTCACGTCAGGCGGGGGCGGGCTGCCGTGGGAGCAGGAGCCGAACGACTGGCGCTGGTGCTTCGGCGTCAACGTGTTCGGAGTTGCGAACGGCGTGCACGCGTTCGTGCCGCGCATGATCGCTTCCGGGGAGCCCGGCGTCGTGATCAACACCTCGTCAGGAGACGGGGGCATCGCTCCGGTTCCGTACGCATCGGTCTACGCGTCGAGCAAGGCGGCGATCAGCTGCTTCACCGAAGCACTGGCCCACCAGCTCGCCGAGACCGGCACCGACCTCCGAGCGGCGATCTTCTACCCGTCGGGCGGACTGCTCGACACCGGGCTGTGGACGGCCCAGCGGAACCGGCCGAGCGAGCTGGCGCGCGAAGAGGAGCACGAGCCCGGGCCCGTCGTGACGTTCGCCGAGTTCCGCGAGCGGCTCGCCGCCGCGGGCCGGTCCGCGGACGTGGTCGACCTTCTCGAGCTCGGTCGGTTCGTGGTGGCCGAGATCCGCAAGGGGAGCTTCATCATCGGCCATGACCTCCCGGAAGCCGGCGAGCTGCTCCACCGGCGGGCCGACGCGATCGCGAACGGCCTGCTTCCACCGCATCACAACCTCTGACGGCTCGGGTGTCCACGTTCGTCAGGCCGACCCGACCGCCTGCGCGATGGCTTCGACGACGCCGAGTGCTTTGCCTTCGGTGTCGGAGAGCCCGTACCGCTCGCCGAGGTAGCTCGGGGCGTTGTAGCTCACGAAGGTCCGGTGGTCGTCCGTCTCCCAGATGAGCAGCTTCAGGGGAAGGTCGAGCGCAACGAGCGGGTGGGCCACCATGATCGGCGTCCCACCCTTCGGATTGCCAAAGATGACGAGCTTCGTCTCCGGCATCGAGAGACCGACGGCGGCGGCTTCCCCGCTATGGTCGATCACGGCGAAGACCTCGAGGCCCCGAGCTTCGAGCTGCTCGACCACTCGCGCCAGCACCTCCACGACGGGATCCGAAGCCTGATGGGAGATCACACCCGGTGCGTCGCGAGCCATCGGCTCTCTCCGTTCATCCGCGGAACGTGCAGCTCCAGCTCAGTGGGTGGATCCCCGAGGTGGAGCATCATTGTCACCGTGAAGCCCGGACCGGTTCCACTGGGTCGATCTTGCCCATGGTTCGCCGCTGAGCGCGCCGCCGATCAGCCGGCTAGGTCGCGGCGACCACGACTCGGTTGCGGCCGGCGACCTTGGCCCGGTACGCCGCCGCGTCCGCATCCTTGATCAGCAGGTCGGGGAGCGGCTGGCCGGCGTCCAGCGCGACCCCGATGCTGATCGCGATCTCGGCTTGACCGGGCGCGATGCGGAAGGGCGCCGCGAGGCTGCTGCGGATCCGATCGGCGACGCGGGTGGCATCGTCCACGCCGGTGACGCTGGGGCACAGGATGACGAACTCGTCGCCACCCCATCGGGCGACGATGTCGCCGGTGCGGACCGCGGCGCTCAGCCGCTGGGCGACGTGCACGAGGACCTCGTCCCCCGCATCGTGCCCGAGCCGGTCATTGACGCTCTTGAACCCGTCGAGGTCGCCGAAGAGGATCGCCATCGGCGCGTCCGCACGGCGGTCCGCCCACGCCACGTCGACGTGGCCGCGCAGACCCGCGCGGTTGAGGAGTCCGGTCAACGGATCGTGGACAGCGTCGTGGGCCAGGCTGATCTCGAGCTGCTTGCGTTGCGTGACGTCTTCGACCTGCCCGAGGAGCTGGGACGGCGCGCCCTCGGCGTCACGCATCAGCGAGACGTGGAGGCGACCCCACACCGTGCGCCCGTCCGGATGCTCGTACCGCTTCTCGGAGCAGAACGAGTCGATCTCGCCGTGCAGGAGGCGACCCGTCTCCTGGAGCTCGTGGCGCAGCTCCTCGCCGCCGGAGAAGTCCTGGAACCTCATTTCGACGAGTCGCGACTCGGAGACGCCGACGATCTCCGCCAGCGCTCGGTTCACCCAGGTCAACCGACCGTCGAGCTCTGCGAATCCGATCCCCAGGGGCGCCGTCGCGAAGGCGATGCGGAAGCGCGCCTCGGCGTCGCGCGCCGCCGCGTCCGCCCGTCGGCGTTCGCCGACGTCCCGGGCGTTGACGATCACCGCGTCCTTGCCGAACTCCGGAGGGAGCTCGCGTCCCGTTGCCTCCAACCAGAGCCACGAGCCGTCGCGGCAGCGTTGGCGATACTCGAACGGGCGGGCGTCCTGTCCCTCAGTGATCTGCGCGCCGAGGCCCTCGATGAGAACGTCGATGTCGTCGGGGTGGATCCCGTCGAGCCCCGAGGTGCCGACGAACTCCTCGGCCGTGAAGCCGAGCACGCGCTCGCAGTTGGGCGAGATGTAGCGGACGATCCCGTCGAAGCCAACGACCGTGACGATGTCGGACTGGTGCTCGGCCAACGCCCGGAACCAGGCCTCGCTCCGGGCCGCCGCCGCCTCGGCCTTCACCTGCATCGAGATGTCGGTCATCGTCGTGAGGACGTAGGGCTTGCCGGGGTCTTCGTCGACCAGCAGGGAGTCGTACTGGACCCAGATCGAGGTTCCGTCGCGGTGCAACACCCGAATCGGATGGGGTCGCGAGTCTGCGGTCCCATGCGCCCGCTGCTCACCCGCCGCGAGTGCTCGCGCCACGTCATCGGGATGGACGTACGCGTCGGCGCTCGTGCCGATGAGCTCCCCGAGCTCGAGCCCGACGATCTCGCAGTAGGCCGGGTTGCAGGAGAGCAACCGACCGTCGAGCCCGATTGCCGCGATTGCCGCCGGGACCCGCAGGAACGCGGTGCGCAGGAAGCCCTCGACGGTCGCGGGATCGCGTGCTGCGGGCATCTTCCGGGTATCGGACCGGAATTGCCCGACCTGTTCGATTTCGTCCAGAATTTCGGGCCGAAAGTCGGGAAGGAGGATGGATCAGGGAGGGAGCGACGAGCGCCCCGCGAAGTGGGGCGGGCCGGTCAGAGGTAGGCGTCGATGTGAAAGGCCCAATCCGGTTGCGCCGGGTGGAGCTCGCGCCCGGTGATGGAGAACGGTTCGATGACCAGCCAGGAATCCCGTTCGGTCCGCAGCCACGGCTCGGCATCGAAGCGGTCGCGGAAGCTCGCGGCGTCCGGGTCCACGTGCTGGAGTGAGCCGCGAACGAGCACCGACCACCCTCGGCGGACCGTTGGGTCGATGTCGTCGATCTCGAACGCGACCTTCGTCGACACTTGATCGAGGACGTTCCCGGGCCGGGTTCGGAGCGCCACCCAGGTCAACCCGCTCGTCTCGACCAGCCGGTAGTTCACGGGCAGCACGATGGGAGCCCCGTCGACGACGACGGCCAGCCGCCCGACGTTCTGCGTGCGCAGGTGCTCCAGGCACGTTTCCGGATCGAGCGTCTCGAGCCAGGCTTCGTCCACGGTTACCTCATCTCGTTGCGGAGCACATCAGGGTGGATCCTTCGAGAGCAGCGCCGCGAACAGCTCCGCGTAGTGCTCGAGGTGCTTGTCCCCGAGGAACTCGCGATGGGCTCGCTCGTACGCGTTCGTACCGATCCGCTGCGCCAGGGCTCGGTCGCCGAGCAGGCGGTTGATTGCTCCGCCGAAGCCTCGGAGATCGCTCGGACCGTCGATCAGCAAGCCGTCGACCCCATCGTCGATCTGGTCGACGATGCCACCCACGCGAGTGGCGACGACCGGTCGGCGCTTCCACATCGCTTCGACGACGGTCAGCCCGAAGCCCTCCGCCAGACTCTTCTGGGTCACGATGGTCGCGTGGCGCTGGAGGGCGTTGACGATCACCGCCGCCTCATCGGTGTCGTGCATCGGGACGCATCCGAGGTGGATCCGCATTCGGGCCGGCTCGGGAAGCGCGCTCCATGCCTCCATGCACTCGCGCAGCACCTCGGCGGCTTCGGGATCGTCCGTCACGCCGTGCACTGCCGGACCGGCGAGCACGAGATGCGCGCCGAACGCTCGATCGACGTGCTCGGCGAACGACTGGAGCACGCCGTGCATGTCCTTGATCCGATCCCACCGGGACAGCTGGACGACGAGGGGTGTCCCGGGTCGCGCCGGTGGACCGGTCTGCAGGATGTCAGCCGCCCGGTTGACGCGGCCGGGAGACCCGTTGCGATGGGTAAAGGTCGCGGCCGACGCGTCGGCGACCCCGTCCACGAGCCCGACGTGCTGCAGGATCGCCTGAGCCGTCGCGGGCGCGAGCTCCTCGTTCTTCGGACAGAACGGATCGATCGACGGGGTGATGACGTGGACGCGCGCTCGGTCGATCCAGGGTGGCGCGAACTCCGCGCGGGTGAAGACGTACGCATCGACATCGTCGATGTAGGCGCGGAGGAAGTCCCAGCCCAGGATGGTCTGAGGGTTCGGGGTGTCACGCCCGACGTGACAACGCCACACCACTCGGGCGGCCGACGTCTTCACCGCGCGCGAGGCCGGCAGTTTGGGGGTCATGCAAGATCACGATGTCGCCTGGATGCAGGAATGCGAGCAGCTCCTCGGCGTTCCGGCGCATGGTCTGCTCATACTGGCGATGCTCGTCGGGGCCGAGCGGTCCACCATCACCACTCGACCCGTAGAGGTGGTTGTGGATCCGCTTCGTGATCTCGAAGAATTCCGGGTCGCCCTCGATCACGACCCAGCGTGCGTCGATGCCGACCCCGCGCACGTACGCGAGCAGGGTTTGCAGGAGCTCGGCGACGCCGCCGCCGGCGGAAGTCGAGTTCACGTTGATGACCCGTCGCCCGGCGAGCAACGTTCGGGCGGCGGTCGCGTCGCGGTCGAACCGGGCCGCTCGCTCCGGACCGATGAGCTCCTCGAACTGTCTCGGATCGAGCGGCCGGACGTCGACTTCCTGCAACATCAGCGCTCCGCGGGAAAGCGGAGTCACCGAGGTCCGGAGCAACACCGTGAGATCGCGGCGACGGGGAGTGCCGCTGCGTTGACGTTACAACGACAGCAATGCCCACCGGATACCGGACGAGAATCATCGTCAATCGAAATCTGAATATCTCCTGCAGAAGGGGTGAACGCATTTCTCAAAATGCAGGAGGAGTTTGGTGATGTGCTACGGTAAAAAGCGTAGGTCCAGACCGCGCGCCTGCACATCCGAGAGACGCCTGGTTTGGGATGGACGACCGTACGGTTGTCGCCCGTTCGGGCTGACGCCTCCCAACGTACGGAGGCACTCGTGTCCACCCTCGCACCCCCTGCACCTGCCGCGGCCGCGAACCCGGTTCCCGCATCCGGCACGACGTCCCGCCGGCGCACCCTGATCGGATTCGTCGGCACCCGTCGCGTCGTGGAGATCATCCTGACCGTCGTGCTCGGCGTCGGCGGTTGCCTGCTCCTGTTCGGCGCGAACTTCGGTCTGAACATGGTCCACGACCAGCTCAACGCCCAGGCCATCACGTTCCCGGCCAAGGGAAGTCCTGCGTTGGCGCCAAAGGAGTTCCCGGGCCTGCAGCAGTACGCGGGCCAGAAGGTGGACACCGGCCCGAAGGCGAAGGCCTACGCGAACGAGTTCATCAACGTCCACCTGCAGTCCGTCGCCGGGGGTAAGACCTACTCCGAGGTGAGCGCTGCTTCACAGGCCGACCCGACGAACGCCAAGCTGACCGGCCAGGTCGCCACACTGTTCAAGGGTGAGACGCTGCGCGGCCTGCTGCTGTACGCGTGGGGATGGTCGGTCGTCAGCACGATCGCGCTCTACGCCGGCATCGCGGCGCTGATCGGCTTCGTCATCATGCTCTTGGCGACCATCGGTGACTTCGTCGCCGACCCCAAGATCGCCGCGCACCACATCGCTCAGGCGTAGGGAGCGATCATGCGTGCACTCGTGTACCACGGGCCCGGAGTGAAGGCGTGGGAGGAAGTCCCGAAGCCGATGCTCATCGACGACACCGACGCGGTCGTGCGGGTGGACGCGACCACGATCTGCGGATCGGACCTGCACATCCTCAAGGGCGATCTGCCCGAAGTGACGGACGGGCGCATCCTCGGCCACGAAGCGGTCGGCACGGTCGAACAGGTCGGCGCTTCGGTGAAGAACGTTCGGCCCGGTGACCGGGTCCTCGTCTCGTGCATCAGCGCCTGTGGTGCGTGCCGGTTCTGTCGCGAAGCCCGCTACGGGCAGTGCGTCGGCGGGGGAGGCTGGATCCTGGGCTACCTCATCGACGGGACGCAGGCCGAGTACGTGCGAGTCCCGTTTGCCGACAACTCGACCTATCCGGTCCCGGCCGGCGCATCGGACGAAGACATCCTGATGTTGGCGGACATCCTGCCGACTGCGTACGAGGTCGGCGTCCTCAACGGTCGGGTGCAGCCGGGCGACGTCGTGGCGATCGTCGGCGCGGGCCCGATCGGCCTCTCCGCCATCATGGGGGCCCGCCTGTTCAGTCCCAGCCACATCGTCGCGATCGACCTGGCCGACAGCCGGCTCGAAGCGGCGAAGCAGTTCGGCGCCGACGTCGTCGTCAACAACAGCCGTCAGGATCCGCTCGAGGCGGTGCGGGAGCTGACCGGTGGGCTCGGCGCGGATGTCGCCATCGAGGCGGTCGGCACGCCGGCCACGTTCGAGCTCGCCACCACGCTGGTGCGGCCGTGCGGACACGTCGCCAACATCGGTGTGCACGGCAAGCCCGCCACCCTGCACCTCGAGCAGCTCTGGGGGAGAGACGTCACGATCACCACCGGTCTGGTGGACACGTCGTCGACGCCGACGCTGCTGCGCCTGACGACGGGTCACCAGCTCGACGCCGCCCAGTTCGTCACCCACCACTTCCCGATGGCGGACTTCGTCGCGGCCTACGACACGTTCGCCCGCGCCGCGGACACCGGAGCCCTCAAGGTCGTCCTCACCCCCTGAGCGTTCTGACCGTCCCCCACGCCCGAGGCGGCTACTGCGTCTGCGCGGTCTCGGCGATCAGCTCGGACTCCTGCACCAGCGGCCCGCTCGTCGTCGGTGTCATCGCCCTGGAGGCTGCCGCGCGGGCCGACCTGAGGGATGCGGAAGGACAACGCCGCCGCAAAGCCGAGCACGACGGCCGCGAAGATCAGCGGGACGCGGGCCCCGGCGACCACGGCGTGATCGATGGCTTCGTGCAGCGTCGCGGTGCTCGCCCCGGACAAGCCGCGCAGTGGCGCGAAGTTGACGCCGCCGTGATGGATCTCGGTGATCGCGTCGTTCCGCACGGCCTTCGGCAGCGAGGCCGCCCCGGCGACCTGGCCCACCGCGTGCCGGATCGTCTCGGTGGTGAGCAGCGAGCTGATCACCGCGATGCCGAGCGACGAACCGATCATGCGCACGGTCGTGTTGGCGCCGCTCGCCGCGCCGGACCGGTGTAGCGGGACGTCGGCCAGGATCACGTTGTTGAGCTGCGATCCGGCGAAGCCGATGCCCGCGCCGAACAGGACGAGGCCGGGCAGCAGCCTCAGGAACGAGAGCGACGGTGACACGGCGATCGCGGCGGCCGCCGAGGCCGGCGGCCATGATGACCAGGCCCGCCCGCACGACGTTGGTCGTGCCGATGCGCCGGGTGAGCCAGTTGCCGACTTGTGAACCGGCGACGATCGCGAGCCCCGACGGGACCAGCCAGAGCCCGGTGTCGAGCGCGGACAGGTGCCGTCCGTCCTGCAGCACGACCGACATGACGAACAGGAACGCGACCTGGCCCATCGCGAGCAACATCAACGTCGTGGTGCCGAAGCCGAAGGCGGGCCGGCTGAGGTTCGAGAACTCGAACAGGGGATCGGATCCCGCCGCGCTCCTTCGCCCGTTGCACCCGGTAGAAGGTGTAGAGCAGGCACGGCCGAGAGCACGAACGCGACGGGCACGATCGAGAACGGCATCGACGTGGGCCAGATCGTGCTGCCGACGATGCCGAAGGGCTTCTTGGGATCGAACCAGCCGTAGGTCGCGCCCTCGCTGATGGCGAACACCAGCATGAACATGCCCGAAGCGATGAGCAGTGCGCCGGGCACGTCGATGCGCTCCCGGTGGCCCGAGAGCGGGGTGCGCCGCATGAAGACCAGTGCACCGATGATCGCGATCGGTGCCGCGATGACGTTGATCCGGAAGGCCCAGCGCCACGAGTAGTTCGTGGTCAGGAAGCCGCCGATCAGGGGGCCGAACGCGACCGCGGCGCCGAGCGCAGCACCCCACGCCGAGAAGGCGGTCGCCCGTTCGCGACCCACGAACGTGTTGGAGAGGAGGCTCATCGTCGCCGGGAGCATCAGCGACGCGCCTGTGCCTTCGATGATCGCCTCGCCGACGACCAGCGAGACCACGCCGGTCGACAGCGAGGCCACCAGCGAGCCGAGGCCGAACAGCGCGGCACCGATGATGAACATGCGCCGGGCACCGAAGATGTCGCCGAGCCGACCGCCGATGATCAGCAGCGCGGCGAAGGTCAAGCTGTACCCGGCGATCACCCACTGCAGGCTGGGCAGCGTCGTGTGGAACTCGCGCAGGATCGTCGGGATCGCGACGTTCAGCACCGTGCTGTCCAGCGCGACGATGAGCACCGCCATGAGCAGGATGGCAAGGGTGATCCAGCGGCGGGGATCGAGCGCGGGCTCGCCCGGCGCGACGTTCGTCATTCGCGCCATCTGATCACGCGACCGCGCCGATCCTGGCGCCGAGCGCCGCGAATTCCCGAACCACCACCTCGCGGCGGAGCAGACTTGGCGAAATTCTCGGCATGGAGGTCAGCGCGTGGGCGTCTGGAGCAAGCACGTCGTTCCCCGCATGGTCGAGCTCATGCTCGGGTCGAAGCCGGTCGGGCAGCTCCGGGAGCGGGCGCTCGCGGGCGTCGAGGGTGAGGTCGTCGAGATCGGGTTCGGTTCGGGACTCAACCTCGAGCACTACCCCACGTCGGTCGCCCGCGTGCACGCAGTCGAGCCGTCCGAAGTCGCGCGCCACCTGGCCGGGGACCGGGTTGCGGCGAGCGCGATCCCGGTCGACTACTCCGGGCTCGACGGTCAGGCGTTGCCGTTCGACGACGCGTCGCTCGACGCCGCGGTGTCGACGTTCACCTTGTGCACGATCCCCGACGTCGATGCCGCGCTCGGGGAGGTCACGAGGGTGCTGCGGCCGGGCGGACGGTTCCACTTCCTGGAGCACGGACGCGCCGCGGACCCGAAGGTCGTGGCCTGGCAGGACCGGCTCGACGGCCTCCAGGGCCGCCTGGCCGACGGCTGCCACCTCAACCGGCCGATCGACTCCCTGATCCTGAACGCGGGCTTCGAGATCGAGCGACCTCGAGCAGCGCTACCTGCCCGGCCCCGCCCCGATGAAGCCGTTCGGCTACCTCTACCTCGGGGTCGCGCGCGCGGCCTTCTGAGCGGCCGGGTCAGCTGCGCCGGGCGATGTACTTCGCGTAGCCCTCCGCGAGGGCGCGCAGCTCCGGGTCGGCCTGGAACTGGGGCTCGAACTTCTGCCACGCAGCCTCGCGCTTCGCGGGGAAGTACTCGGTCGGCCAGTAGCCCTCATGGGGCCGGTAGCCCTTGAGGACGTTCCTCGCGACGGTGGCCTTGTGCACCTCGTCGACTCCGTCCGCGATGCCCATCGTGGGCGCGGCCGCGTACATCGCCTGGATCGGCGTGAGGTTGGTCGTGCCGAGAGAGCCGAGGATGTGCAGCGCGTTGAAGGAGACCTCGCGCAGCACCTTGGCCATCGTGTACTTCACGGCCGCGATGTCGGTCCGGGTCTCCTGGGTGCTCGTGTTGTCGATCTTCCACGCCGTCTCGAGGACGAAGAGGCGCAGCATCTGGATGGACGCGTACGAGTCGGCGATCTTCTCCTGGACCATCTGGTGGTCGGCGATGATCTTGCCGTGCGACTCGCGGCTCAGCGCACGCTCGCACATCATGTCGAACGCGAGCTTGCACTGCGCGATGGTGCGCATGGCGTGGTGGATCCGCCCACCGCCGAGCCGGCGCTGCGCGAGCACCTTCGCGCCGTCCTCGGGGCCGAGCAGGTGGTCCAGCGGGATCCGGACCTCGTTGTAGATGATGTGGTTGTGGTTGCGCGGCTCCGGCTGGATCTCGACGCCGGGCGTCTCGCGGGGCACGACGAACATGCCGTTCGTGCACATGACGAAGAGGATGTCGGCGACCCGCCCGGCGCTGGTGAACCACTTCTCGCCGTTGATGACCCACTCGTCGCCGTCACGCGTCGCGTACGTCTTGAACAGGTTCGGGTCGGACCCACCCTGGGGCTCGGTCATCGAGTACGCCGACCAGATCTCCTGGTTGAGCATCGGCTCGAGCCACCGCTTCTTCTGCTCGTCGGTGCCGTATGCCGCGAGCATCTCCATGTTGCCCGTATCGGGCGCGGCCGCTCCGAACATCTGCGGTGCGGACGGGTACCGACCGAGGATCTCGTTCAGCAGACCGAGCTTGAGCTGGCCGTAGCCGGGACCACCGAGATCCTCGTCGAGGAAGATCGCCCACAGCCCGTGCGCCTTGACCTGGTCCTGGAGGCCCTTGACCAGGGCCTTGATCTTGGGGTCCGGCGACCGGACGGCGTAGGGGAACACGTACTCGAGCGGCTCCACCTCCTCGCGGCAGAACTGCTCGACCCAATCGAGCTTCTCCTGGAACTCAGGCTCGTTGGAGAAGTCCCATGCCATCCGTAATCCCCCTGATCGACGCGGTTCGCGCTCAGTCTGCCGCGGCGACGAGTCATCCGCGCCATCCATCCGCATCGAATCCCCGTAGACCTGCCGAGGAGAGTGAGATGACCCAACGACCGCCGACGTTGCTCGTAGTCCTGGCAGTGCCGATCGTGGCGTTGATCGCGGTGTTCGCCACCCGCGCCATCGAGGGCCCGAGCACCGCTACCGCCAAGGCCGGTGCGCACGCGATCGTCATCAAGAACTTCGCGTTCACGCCGGCAACGCTGACCGTCGCGAAGGGGACCACGATCAAGGTCACGAACGCAGACGGCACGACGCACACGTTCGGCGCGAAGAACGGCGCGTTCAGCACGGGCGATCTCCCCGCGGGCAAGAGCGCCACCGTCGCGCTGAACCGGGCGGGGACGTTCAGCTTCTACTGCAAGATCCACAACTACATGACCGGAACACTGGTGGTGAAGTGATGGGCAAGGGACGCGGTCTCATCCTCGTCGGCGCCGTGGGCGTGCTGGTGAGTGGGTACATGCACTTCTACCTGTACTTCTGGGGCGGATACCGCGGCATCAGCATCGACCGCATCGCGGGCATCGACATCAGTCGCTCGTTCGCGCTCAACGCGGTCGCCGGCCTCGTCATCGCCGAGCTGCTCGTGGTCTCGCTCCGCTTCGATCGGTTGACCAAGCCGGCCGCGCTGCTGGGCGTCCTGTACGCGGTGGGCGCGATCGTCGGGTACACGCTTGCCCGCACCTCCGGTCTCCTCGGCTTCACCGAGAGCGGGTGGTCGACCGAGGCGGTGATCTCCAAGACGGCGGAGGTCATCGCGATCGTGACGCTCGGTGCGTACCTGGTGATGTCCCTGCGCGTGCCGCGGTCAGCACCGCGGACACGTGACCGCGGCTCAGTCCAGGATGTTGAGGAAGTCGACCGCTTCCTTGGCCGGCCCGAACGAGCCCGCGACACCGGAGCTGACGTAGCCGGCGTCGGTGATCAGCGTGATGCCGTTGACGTAGGCAGCCGCGTCGCTGCAGAGGAACGCGAGTGCGGTCGCCTGCTCCATCGGCGTGGACGGCTCGATGCCGACCTCGTCACGGAAGTCCGAACCGAAGCTGAGCCACATCTCTGCGTTCGCCCGGGCGAGCGGGGTGTCCGTCGGGCCGGGGAGGATCGCGTTGATGCGGATGCCGCGGCGCAACATCGGCAGCGCTTCGCGCGCGACGTAGGCGTTGATCGCCCGCTTGCTCCACATGTAGGAGGCGAGCTCGGGCCGGGCCTCGATCCACGCGGCCGCCGCGTCGAAGTCGGGCGTGTCGAGATACTCGTAGATCCGGTCCAGTCGGGTCTCCCAGCCGAGCCCCGCCGTCGACGAGATCATGCCGATCGCGGCCGCGTCCGCGAACATCCCGCCGGCGATCGCCCGGTCGATGAGGTGACGGTGCCCGATGAAGTTGATCTTCTCGATCCCTGGCGTCCCGTCGGCGACGCCGGCGCAGGAGAAGAGCGCATGGATCGGACCGCCGCACTCGTCGAGCGCGGCATCGATGCTCGCCCGCTCGCGCAGATCGAGGTGGATGCCCTTCACCCCCGAGAGCGTGACGTCGGCGAAGTCCATGACGACGACCTCGCCGCCCAGGTCGCGCACGAGCTCCGCGGCGGCCGCGCCCATGCCGGTCGCACCTCCGACCACCAGCGCACGCTTCCCATCGAAGCGGTAGGCATCAGCACTCATCTTGGTTCCTTTCATCGTGATCTCGAACGCAGTCAACCAGGCTTCAGCCCTCGACCTTGGCACTCCCGGACTCGGCGAGCTGCTTGGCCCAGCGGTAGTCGGGCTTGCCCGACGGCGCGCGCATGATCGTGTCGACGACGTGCAGCTCGCGCGGCACCTTGTACCCGGCGATGTGCTTGCGGGTGTGCACGCCGAGCTCGTCGAGCGTCGCGGTCGTGTCGTTCCGGAACTGGACGACGGCGGCGACCCGCTGACCCCACCGCTCGTCGGGGACGCCGACGACCGTGCAGTCGAACACGGCCGGGTGCGCCTTGAGTGCCTGCTCGACCTCCTCGGGGAAGATCTTCTCGCCCCCCGAATTGATCGAGACCGAGCCCCGCCCGAGCATCGTCATCTGACCGGGCGCGGCCCAGACGGCCGAGTCCCCGGAGATGACGTAGCGCTTGCCGTTCGCGGCGATGACGAACGTCTCCGCGGTCTTCACCGGGTCGTTGTAGTAGCCGAGGGGGATGTTGCCGCCCCGTCCGAGCCGCCCGACGCGGGAGTCCGTGTCGGGGATCACCTCGAGGTCGTCGTCGAGGATGACGACATCGCCGCCGGCGGACACCGTCGGGCCACCCGCGGCCGACTTCTCGCCCTTCTTCGCGTAGGTGAGGCCGTTGAACCCGGACTCCGTGGAGCCGACGGAGTCCGTGATGATCAGGTTCGGGAACACCTCGAGGAAGCGGTCCTTCACCGCCTGCGAGAACAGCGCGCCGCTCGACGAGATCGACACGAGCTGCGACAGGTTCCAGCGGTCAGGGTGCTCGACGAGCGCGTCGACCAGGGGTCGGCCCATCGCGTCACCGGTGATGATCATCGAGTTGACGCCCCGCGCCTCGAACAGGTCCCAGACGCCCTCCGCGCTGAACCGCCGGATGAGGACGAGCGTGCTGCCGAGGAACCACTGCGTGAGGGTCGCGATCTGCCCGGCGCCGTGCATCAAGGGCGGGACGACGCAGAAGATCAGTGGCGTGGGGCTCGCCGCGGCCTGCTCGGCGCGGTGGTACTCGTCGCGCACGCGCTCACCGGTCAGTGCGTCGATGCCCTGCGCGAGACCGAAGAAGATGTCCTCGCTGCGCCACATCACGCCCTTCGGCATGCCGGTCGTGCCACCGGTGTAGATGACGAACAGGTCGTCCCCCGAGCGTTCCTCGAAGTCACGATCGGGCGATGACATGGCGCACGCAGCCTCGAAGGCCACGGATCCGAGCGCGTCGGCGTCGGCACCCGAGTCGTCTTCGATGTGCACGAACGTGTCGAGCCGCGGTGACCGGTCAGCGACCGCAGCCAGGAGCGGCGCGTACTCCTGGTCGAACACGCAGGCGACCAGCTCGGCGTTGCCGATCAGGTAGGCCAGCTCGTCCTCGACGTAGCGGTAGTTCACGTTGATCGGGACCGCCCGGATCTTCAGGCAGCCGAGCATGGCCTCGAGCCACTGGTGCGAGTTCTGCGCGTAGATGCCGACGTGGTCGTCCTTGCCGACGCCCTGCGCGGCCAGGTAGTGGCCGATCCGGTTCCCGCGCTCGTCGACCTCGCGGTAGGTCAGCGACAGGTCGCCGTCGATGATGCAGACGCGGTCCGGGACCGCGTCGACGGTGTGCTCGAAGAGATCAGCGATGTTGTACGCCACGTCAGGCCACGGCCCCCACACTTGGATCTCACTGCAAGGCTCCCGATCATCGCGCTCGTCGATGCGGGGCCCGAAGCGTGCCCGGTAGGGTCGACGCCGCGCCAGCCGAGCGTCCGTACCGGAGGGGATGTCATGCGAGCTGCGATCTTTGTGGGTGCACCGGACCTGTCCGTCGAGGAGGTCACACCGGTCGACCCCGGGCCGCGCGACGTCATCGTGCGGATCGGCGCGAGCGGGGTGTGCCACTCCGACGTCTCCGTCACCAACGGCGCGCTGCCCATCCCGCCTCCGTGCATCCTCGGCCACGAGGGTGCCGGGACGGTCGAGTGGGTCGGGCCCGAGGTGAGCCGGGTGGCTGTCGGCGACCGGGTGATCGCGTCGTTCGTCCCCGCGTGCGGCGCCTGCTTCTTCTGCCTGCACGGGCAGTCGAACCTCTGTGAGCTCGGCAACGAGATCAACTTCCTCCCGAAGGCGACCCGGGCCGACGGGAGCAGCGCCATCGCCCTCACCGCCCTCGGGACGTTCGCGGACCAGATGACCGTGCACGAGGCCTGCGTCGTAAGGGTCGAGACCGACGTTCCCGACGAGCAGCTCGCGCTCATCGGGTGCGGCGTGACGACCGGCGTCGGCGCGGCGCTGAACACCGCGCGGGTCGAACCCGGGAGCAGCGTCGCCGTCATCGGCTGCGGCGGTGTCGGGCAGGCGGTGATCCAGGGCGCGCGCATCGCGGGCGCCGGCCGGATCATCGCGGTCGATCCGGTCGCGCTGAAGCGCAAGGCCGCCGAGCAGCTCGGCGCGACGGACCTCGTCGATCCCGCCGACGGCGACCCGATCGGCCAGGTCCACGCGCTGACCGGCGGCCGGGGCGCCGACTACGCGTTCGAGGTCATCGGCCTCCCCGAGACGATCAACCAGGCCTTCGCGACCGCCCGGCGGGGCGGGACCGTGGTGGTCGTGGGCGCGCCTCGGATCGAGTCGCAGGTCACGCTGAGCGGGTTCGGCCTCTTCTACGAGGAGAAGAAGCTGCTCGGCTGCGTCTACGGCTCGTCACAGGTGCGGCGGGACTTTCCCCGCTTCATCGGCCTGGTCGAGACCGGCCGGCTCGACATCGCCAACATGGTGAGCGCCCAGATCGGGCTCGACGACGTGAACGAGGCCTTCCGCGCCATGCAGGCGGGCGAGGTCATCCGCAGCGTCATCACCCACACCTGACGGCCTCCCCGGGGTCACCCCCCACGGCCGCCGGGCACGAGCCTCCGACCTGACGCTAGCGTCAGGGTATGGAGCTTCCCAAGATCATCAGCGTCGACGACCACGTCGTCGAGCCTCCGCACGTGTGGCAGACGTGGTTGCCCGAGCAGTACCGCGCCGCCGGGCCCCGGGTCGAGCGCAAGCGCTGGAGCGACTTCCGGCTGCGCAAGGGCGCCAAGTACGCGATGGAGGAAGACCCCGAAGGCCTGTGGGGCGACGCCTGGTACTACGAGGACAACCTGATCTACGTCCACAAGCGCTTCGTCGCGATCCCGCAGGCGGCGACCACCGGCGAGGGCGAGAACATCCAGTTCGACCGTTCGCAGATGGTGATGAAGGCGCTGACGTACGACGAGATGCGCCCGGGTTGCTACGAGCGCGACGCGCGCGTCGCGGACCTCGCGCTGAACTGGACGGACGGCTCGTTGCCGTTCCCGACCTTCCCGCGCTTCTGCGGACAGACCTTCTTCGAGGGCGAGGACAAGGAGCTGGGGCTGGCTTGCGTCCGCGCGTACAACGACTGGATGGTCGACGAGTGGTGCGGACCGTCCGGCGGCGTGAACATCCCGTTGTGCCTGATCCCGCTGTGGGACGTCGAGCTCGCTGCCGCCGAGACGCTGCGCAACGCGCAGCGCGGCGTGCACGCGATCTGCTTCAGCGAGCTGCCGCACCACCTGAAGCTCCCGACGATCCACAGTGGCTACTGGGATCCGCTGTTCCAGGTGTGCAACGACTGGGGCGTGACCGTCTGCATGCACATCGGCTCGTCGTCGACGAACCCGATGGCGTCACCCGACGCGCCGGCGGGCGCAGGCGCGATGATCGCGTTCAACAACTCGATGGCGTCGCTTGCCGACTGGTTGTTCTCGCGCAAGCTCATCGAGTTCCCGAAGCTCAAGATCGCGTTCTCGGAGGGCCAGATCGGCTGGATCCCGTACGCGCTCGAGCGGGCCGACACGATCTGGGAGCAGCACGACAGCTGGCAGCGCTCGAAGAAGATCCTGCCCGAGCCGCCGTCGACCTACTACTACGGGCGGGTCTACGGCTGCTTCACCGCCGACCACCACGGGCTGTACTCGCTCGAGTTCGTCGGCCCCGACAACATCTGCTTCGAGACCGACTACCCGCACACGGACACGACGTGGCCGCACTCGAAGGCCTACGTCGAGAAGATGCTGACCGGCTTCGACGACGAGGTGGCGTACAAGGTCCTGCGCGGGGAACGCGATCGAGATGCTGTCGCTCGACCGGAAGTAGCGACCGCGATCTTCGCGGGATGATGGAGTCGTGACGATGGCTCCGGAACACTTCGACGTGCTCGTTGTCGGCGCGGGTGTCTCCGGGATCGGCGCGGCCTACCGACTGCAGACGGAGTGCCCACGGAGGTCCTTCACGATCCTGGAGGCCCGCTCGGAGCTCGGCGGCACCTGGGACCTCTTCCGGTTCCCCGGCATCCGTTCGGACTCGGACATGTCGACGCTGGGCTACCCGTTCCGGCCCTGGACGGGGGAGAAGTCGATCGCCGACGGTGCCTCGATCCTGCGCTACCTCCGGGAGACCGCGGCCGAGCTCGGCATCGACCGCCACATCCGCTTCGACCAGCGCGTCGTGCGGGCGTCGTGGTCGAGCGAGACGTCGACCTGGACGGTCGAGGTGGAAGTCGGTGCGGCCGCGCCGGTCGTCTACACCTGCAGCTTCCTCTACGCGTGCTGCGGCTACTACAGCTACGACGCCGGGTACACACCCGACCTCCCCGGCATCGAGCGCTTCACTGGAACCGTCGTCCATCCCCAGGAGTGGCCCGAAGACCTCGACTACGGCGACCGGCGCGTCGTGATCATCGGCAGTGGGGCGACGGCCGTGACCATGCTGCCCGCGATGGCCCGGGAGGCGGCGAAGGTGACGATGCTGCAGCGGTCCCCGTCGTACCTCCTGGCACTGCCGTCGCACGACGAGCTGGCAGATCGGCTGCGCAAGCTCCTCCCCGATGGGATCGCACTGCGCCTCGTCCGCTGGAAGAACGTGCTCATGGCCTCGGCGTTCTACTCGCTCGCGCGCCGCGCGCCGAAGCTCACGCGCCGCCTGCTCACCGCCGGCGCCGCGAGTCTCCTGCCGCCCGACGTCCCGGTCGACCCGCACTTCAACCCGGTCTACGACCCGTGGGACCAACGGGTCTGCATCGTGCCCGACGGGGACTTCTTCGCCGCTCTGAGCTCCGGCCGGGCCGAAGTCGTGACGGATCGGATCGACACCTTCACCCCGACGGGCATCCGGCTCGCCTCGGGTGCGGAGCTCCCGGCGGACATCGTGGTGACGGCCACCGGGCTCGCCCTGCGGGCGGTCGGAGGGATTGCGATGACCGTCGACGGTGTCGCGGTCGATCCGGCCGAGCGCTACGCCTACCGGGGCTACATGCTGAGCGGGGTGCCCAACTTCGCGGTTCGCGTTCGGGTACGTCAACGCGTCGTGGACGCTTCGCGTGGACCTGAGCTCGCGGTCGGTGTGCAAGCTGCTGAACTACCTGGACGCGCACGGATACACCAAGGCCGCGCCGACCATGGGCGCCGCGCCGATGAACGCGCGCCCGATCCTGGACCTCACGGCCGGGTACATCCGGCGCGGCGCGGGCCAGCTGCCCAAGCAGGGTCCGAAGTCGCCGTGGCGGCTGCGGCAGAACTACGTGCTCGATTCCTTCACGACCCGCTTTGGCGCCATGGACCAAGCCATGACGTTCACGTCCACGCCACGCGCTCCACTCACCCGCGCCGGGGCCGTGGCGAGCGTGGGATCGAAGGAGTCGTCTACGGGATGAGCACGATCTTGCCGCGGGTGTGACCGGGCGCGAGCTCCTCGTACGCGGCCCGGACCGCCGCGAGCGGGTAGGTGTGGGCGATCGGGAGCTCGAGCTCGCCCCGGTCGAGCAGCCCGGCGAGCTCGGCGAGAACGGCTGCGCTCGCGCCGTACGCGTTGCCCTCGGACTTCACGCCGAACGTGCTGACCGCAGCGAAGTCGGCGATGGTGTCGATCCGTTCGGGCGCCACGCCGAGCTCGAGTGCGAGCTCGACGTAGCCAGGCCCGTAGAGATCGATGAATGCATCGATGCGGCCGTCGCTCGCGGCCCGAATCCGATCCGCGACCCCTTCGCCGTGCGTGACGGGTATGACCCCCTTGCTGCGGAGCCACTCGTGGTTGTCGGGACTGGCCAAGCCGATGACGTCGGCTCCGGCGCGCTTGGCGAGCTGCACGGTGACCGTCCCGACTCCGCCGGCGGCGGCTGAGACCACCACGCTGTCACCGGGTTGGAGCGCCACCGATCGCACGGCCGCGTAGGCCGTCGTCCCGACGACGAACAGCGCGCCCGCGACCTCCCACGGCACCCCGCTCGGCCTCGGGGTGACGTTCGCCGCGGGGACGACCACGAGCTCCGCCTGGCTGTTGCGGTTGTCGCTGAATCCGATCACCTCGTCACCGACGGAGACCGCATCGACGCCCTCACCGAGGAGGTCCACGATGCCGGCGAGGTCGCTGCCCTGGCCGGACGGGAACGTCGACGGCCACCGCTCGGCCAACCGACCGTCACGAATCTTCGCTTCACCGGGGTTGATGCCCGTGGCCTTCACGCGCACGAGAACCTCGTCGGCGCCCGGAACCGGGTCGTCGACGTCCTCCACGCGCAGCACGTCGACCCCGCCGTACTCGTCGAACCTGACTGCACGCATGGCCGCTCCGATCCATCGCCGACCTGTCGCGGAACCGGCGCGGCGAGCGCACTATTCCGGCTCAGGTCGCCGATGCTCCGGCTCGGGCGGCGTTACCAGCGACGGTGCGCTGAGACGAGCGATCGGAGGTCTTCCGGCGAGATCGGCTTCGAGACGTAGTAGCCCTGGACCTCGGCGCAGTTGAGCGCGCGAAGCTCGGCGAGCTGAGCCGATGTCTCCACGCCTTCGGCGACCACGTTCAGGCCCATCGCCCTCGCCAGCGTCAGTGCGCTCGCGACGATTGCGCCGTCGTAGGGATCGATGCCGAGGCCCTTGGTGAACGCCTGGTCGATCTTGAGCGTGTCGAAGGGAAGCTGCTTGAGGTAGATGAGCGACGAGTACCCGGTGCCGAAGTCGTCGACCGCGATCCGGATCCCGAGCTCCCGGAGCTGGACGAGGATCTGCCGGAACTGCTCGACGTCGTCCATGAAGACGCTTTCCGTGATCTCCAAGGTCAGCCGGGTCGGGTCGATGCCGGAGCGCGTGACGATCTCGTTGATGCGGAGCACGGCGCCGGGTGCCCGCAGCTGATGGACGGACACGTTGACCGCCATGGAGAGCTCGGCCATGGTCGCATCGAGGTTCGACCAGGCAGCCAGCTGGGCGCAGGCGGTCTCGAGCACCCAGGCCCCGATCTCGATGATGTGGCCCGTCTCCTCGGCGATCGCGATGAACTCGGCCGGGCTGACCAGACCGCGACGAGGGTGGTCCCAACGGATGAGTGCCTCGGCACCGGTGATGCGACCCTCGGGGAGCTTGAGGACGGGTTGGTAGCGCAGGAGGAACTCATCGCACTCGAGCGCCCGGTGGAGGTCGCTGATCAACGCGAATCGCTGGTCGGTCCGGGCGCACATGTCAGGGTTGAAGAACTCGACCGAGTCGCGCTCATGTCCTTGCTTGGCACGGGACAGCGCGAGGTCTGCATCCCGAAGCAACGAGGCGGCGCTGGCCGACGAACCGCCGGTGGCGACACCGATGCTGCCGTGCACGTACAGGTCGGCACCTTCGGTGTGAACCGGTGTGCGCAGGACCCCGCGCACGCGTTCGACGAGCACGAGCACCTCGTCGTCGCTCGTCGACTCCGCGACGACGATGAACTCGTCGCTCCCGGTTCGGGCGAGCGTGTCCTGTTGCGCGACCGCGGCTCCCAGCCGCTCCGCGATGCTCACGAGGACGGAGTCTCCCGCCTCTTGTCCGTGGGTGTCGTTGATGAGCTTGAAGTCGTCGAGATCGAGCGCGACCACGACGACCGAGTCCTGCTCCCGCTCGGACCGTGTGAGGGCAAGGTCGAGACGATCGCGCAGGAGCAACCGGTTCGGGAGCCCCGTCAGCGCGTCGTGAAGGCCCTGGTGAGCGAGCTGCTCTTCGGCCCGCTTCCGGCACGTGATGTCACGTGAGATCCCCTCGACCGCGAGCAGCTGACCGTCGTCGTCGTACACGAACGTGAGCTGCTGACTGGCCCAGCCGACGGTCCCGTCGCGCCGGTGCACCTCGACGTCCATCGGATCGGTGAGCCCGCCGGCTACGAGGAGCTCGCTCATCTCAGCGGTGTGTCGCGGATCGACGAGCCGATCGATCAGGCTCGGGTCCTCGTAGAGCTCGTCCGGTGCGTAGCCGGTCACCTCGAGCGACGCCGGGCTCGCGTAGTCGAAGTGCGGCTCGGGAAGGAGCTCGTACCGGAAGATGAAGTCCACCGCGTTCTCCGCGAGCAGGCGGAACCGGCGTTCGCTCGCGCGCAGCGCTTCGTCGGCCTCGTACCGGTCGGTGATGTCCTGGGCGACGCCGAGCACACGGACCGCGACACCTTCGTCGTCGTAGTCCGGCTGGGCCCAGACATGCAGACGCCGAAGCGATCCGTCGGCGGCGACCAGTCGATGCTCGACCTCGTAGCTCCGGTGTTCCGCGATCGCGGTTGCCATCACGGTGCTCAGTCGTTCCCGGTCGTCCGGATGAACCAGCGAGAAGAACAGCTCGACCGTCAGTGGCGTCGTCTCGTCCATGCCGAGCAGCCGAAAGCACTCCTTCGACCAGGACAACGTCGGCGGATCACCGAGGCCGAGGATCCACGTTCCGGTGCGGCTCATCGCCTCGGCCCGCTCGAGGAACCCGCAGGTCTGCTCGATCTCCTTCTCCTTGGCGCGCAGGATCGCTTCGGTGTGCTTCCGCTCGCTGATGTCGCGCGCGATCGCCGACGCGCCCACGATCGTTCCCAGCTCGTTGCGGATCGGCGACACGGTCACAGAGACGTCGAAGCGTGATCCGTTTCTGCGCATCCGGACCGTTTCGAGGTGGTCGACTCGGTCGCCGCGCCCGACCACGCGCAGGATCGACTCCAGCTCCCGCGCCTGCTCCGGTGGCACGATCAGCGAGATCCTCCGGCCGAGCACCTCCTGGGCCGAATACCCGTACATCCGCGCGGCCGCGAGGTTCCAGCTCAGGATGGTCCCGTCGAGCGCCTTGCCCACGATCGCGTCGTCGCTCGACTCCACGATCGCGGCGAACTGCTCCAGCATCCCGCTCCGGGGGAGGTCTCGGGCCCGGGAAGCGCCCATGTCCGCGCCGGGATCCCTCACACCCGGGGGATCGGTGGAGGGCACGGATTCGGAGCGACGAGTGGCCATGCGTGCCTTTCAGCCGCTCGGGAGCGGCTTTGAAAGGTGATCGTCAGCATCGGCGCTCTCCTTGAGGGCCGGAGAGCGTGCGGGATCACCCCGACCGGGTGATGCCCCCGTCCCGGGGCCATGGGACAGTGAACGGGTCCACGAGACACGTCGGCGGGCACGAGTCGCGCTGAGCGCGCGGGAACTGGAGCAATCGCATGTACATCGGACTCTTTGCGTTCGCCGTCATTGCAGTGATCTGCGTGGTGGCCGGCGGCGTGGCGATGAAGCGCCGACGTGACTACGGCAACAGCGAGGGTGGCGACGACGACTTCGACTTCGACGCGTACGAGGGCTTCGACAAGTGACGCGAGTGACACAGCGCCGCCGCGCGAGGGTCAGGCTCCGGGCTTCCAGATCATGAGCCCCAGGATCACGACGAGGAGCACGTGGAGGAACGTCGACGACGCGCCGAGCCTCTTGCCCAGCTCGGTCATCTCCGCGACCTGCGGCGGCGGTCCGGGAGGCGCGTCCGCGGGTGGCGGCCCGGCGGACACGAGCTCCGCGGCCAGGTTCTTCATCTTCTTGGCGGCGGGGAACAGGACGCCGTGCGAGACGCCGATGCCGACGACGTAGAGCACCAGCGCCAACCAGATCCAGGTCTGGCTGAACGACCAGGCGCTCTTGCTCATGCCGACGAGCGCGAGCCCGAACACGAAGACCGCGTAGATGAAGTACTCCGCGATGCCGGACACCGCGAGGTTCGCCTCGGTGATCGCGAGACCGCCCGGACCCGGACGCCGCTTCGCCTCGCGACCGTACAACCCGTTGAGGATCACGGTCCCGAAGCCGACGATCGCGCAGAGGATGTGCAGGAGCAGCACGATCCGGTAGCCAGTGCTGCCGATTCCCATAAGTTCCTCCCGTCGCGGAAGACGGCATCGTAGGAGCCGGGGCGCGGGAACGGAAGGATCCTCCGCGCGCGTCGGTCAGTAGCCGGAACCCGCGTTCGTGGGTGCACTCGCGTTGCCCGGGTTCTGACCCGTGATCACGATGGACGTACCGACAGGGATGTGTGGGAAGAGCCAGTCCTGGTCCCAGTCGTGGGTGCGGACGCAGCCATGGCTCGCCGGATAGGGCGGCACCAGTGGCTCGCCGTGCATGGCCCAGCCCTGCTTGAAGTACAGCGGCTTGTAGAGCGTGCCGAGCGGCGCGACCACCGGCACGTCCACCGCGCGGTAGACGGAGAACGTTCCGGTCGGTGTGTACCCGACCTGCTGAGTGGACGACCCGGGGTCGGTGTACGTCTTGCCGCTGCCGGTCGAGACGTCGAGGATCGTCACGCCGCTCGAGAGCACGACGAACGCGATCTGCCGGTCGAGGTCGACTTCGATGTGGGGGACCGGCGTGGTCGACTTCGGCCCCGTGCCGGTCGGATGCTTCAGGTGCTCCCTGACCACGGCGCCCACCACTCCGTCACGGTCGAGCCCTTCGTGCTTCTGGAACGCCGTGACCGCGCTCAGGGTCTCGACGCCGAACTCCCCGTCGGGGGTCCCGGGCCGGTACCCGAGGGCCATGAGGCGATGCTGGACTGCCTCGACCTGCGGACCCTTGTCGCCGAGCTTGAGGAGGTCGGGCCCCGTCGTCGCGACCTCCTGGGGCGCGGGGAGGTTCCGTTGCCGCCAGAGGTCCACCATCGCGCCGAGCGTTGCCGCGTCGACTTTCCCCGGGTTCTTCGTGAGGCCGGCCTTCTGCTGCACCTTCGTAACCGAGGCGATCGTCCCGGGCCCGTAGGTCCCGTCGATCGCGCCCGTGTAGATGCCGAGCTCGGTGAGCACCGACTGCACCGAGCGGACGATGGTGGGCTCTTCTCGCCCGGAGGCGGTGCGGAGCGCGACCGCGGTGGGCTGGTCGAGCGCGCCCGTCGGGGGGAGGCCGTGCTTGCGCTGGAACTCCTTCATCGCGCGGGTCACGCGCGTGACGAAGCCGTTGTCGATCGAGCCGACGTCGTACCCGAGGCCGTTGAGCTCGTCCTGCAAGAGGTACGCGACGGTGATGATCGGTTGCGGGACGTTGGCGAGCAGCGAGGGCGGCGTCGTCGTGGTGGTCGTCGAACCCGCGTCCGCGGTGCCGTTCCCGCTGCCTCCGCAGGCGGTCAGCGCGCCGGCCCCCATCAGCACGACCACCGCGACGATCGCCGTCCACCTCTGCCGCACGCCGCACCCTTCGATCGAGCTCCGAAAGGGAGGAACTTAGGCCCGGGTGTCGGGGAGCGCCGAGACCTCGGTACTCTGCACGCGACCTCGCCTCGCCCGTCCCAGGAGCAGATGATCATGCGGACCCAGATTTGCGACGACCTCGGCATCGAGTTCCCGATCTTCGCCTTCACCCACTGCCGTGACGTGGTGGTGGCGGTGAGCAAGGCCGGCGGGTTCGGCGTGCTGGGCGCGGTGGGCTTCAGCCCCGAGCAGCTCGAGATCGAGCTCGACTGGATCGACGAGCACATCGGCGACCGCCCCTACGGCGTCGACATCGTGATCCCGAACAAGTACGAGGGCATGGACGCGGACATGTCCACCGAGGATCTCACGAAGATGCTCCAGGACATGGTGCCGCAGGGCCACCTCGACTTCGCCCGGAAGCTGCTGAACGACCACGGCGTCCCGACGCCCGAAGGTGAGGACAACTCGCTCAAGCTGCTCGGCTGGACCGAGGCGACCGCGACCCCGCAGGTCGAGATCGCGCTCGCGCACCCGAAGATGATGCTGATCGCGAACGCGCTCGGCACGCCGCCGGCGGACATGATCGACCACATCCACGCCGAGGGCCGCAAGGTCGCCGCGTTGTGCGGCTCGCCCTACCAGGCGGTCAAGCACGCGAACGCGGGTGTGGACATCGTGATCGCGCAGGGTGGCGAGGGCGGCGGTCACTGCGGCGAGGTCGGATCGATCGTGTTGTGGCCACAGGTGGTCAAGGCCGTCGCACCGGTACCGGTCCTCGCGGCGGGTGGCATCGGCAACGGCGCGCAGATCGCAGCCGCCCTGGCGCTCGGCTGCCAGGGTGCGTGGTCGGGCTCCCAATGGCTCATGGTCGAAGAGTCCGAGAACACCCCCGTGCAGCAGGACACGTACGTGAAGGCCAGCTCGCGCGACACGGTCCGGAGCCGGTCGTTCACCGGCAAGCCATGCCGCATGCTGCGCAACGACTGGACCGACGCGTGGGCGGAGGAGGGCAACCCGGAGCCGCTCGGCATGCCGTTGCAGTACATGGTCTCGGGCATGGCGGTGGCGGCGACGCACCGTTACCCGGACCAGTCGGTGGACGTCGCGTTCAACCCGGTGGGTCAGGTCGTCGGTCAGTTCGAGAAGGTCGAGAAGACCGCGGCTGTGATCCAGCGCTGGGTGGAGGAGTACCTCGAGGCCGTCGAGCACCTGAACTCGCTCAACGCGCGCGCCGGCGTCTAGCACCGACGTCCGCGAGCGCTAGCCGGCCGCGGGCTCCCGGTAGACAGCAACCGCGGGACCGAGCGACTTCAGCGCCCGGAATTCCTCGAGGAACTGCGCGGACGTCAGCTTCCCGGCGTTCACCTCGTCGTAGAGCCGTTGGGCCTTCGCCGCGACGCGCCGCTCCGCCGCGGAGTACTGGCGCAGTGGAAGCGGCCCGCTGTAGGCCACGAGCCGGTCACCGAACTGCGGAGTGAACGACTTGAGGTCTTCGTCGGCGACCACGATCAACCGAGCCTCGACGGGGCCTCCGTCCACGACGCGGTGCACGCCGTACAGCTGGTTGGGATCGGCCAGGACCCGCGCGTCGAAGTTGCGGCGCTCGAGCCCGACCAGGAGGCCCTGGAGGTACCAGTCGCTGATGTTGGACTGGGATCGGAGCACGACTTCGCCGCCGTGCGGATCGAGCCGGCGGGCCAGGTCCTGCACCGTGCTCTGGGCGGCGGCGGAGTAGATGCCGGGGGAGTCGCTGCGGTGGGTGTCGACGATGGCCATCGTGCAGATCACGACGAGCGCGACGAGCGTGATCGGGACGAGCAGGAGCGGCTCCGACCGCGGCCATCTCCGGGCGACGGCGGCCCAGGCGGTCCACGTGATGACGACGGCAACCAGCATCCCGATCAGCCAGGTCCAGAGCAGCCGGTACTCGAACATGATGCCGGTGATCTTCGCGACGGAGATGATCGACACGACGACCATGAACACCGTCACGCCGGCGAGGCGAACGATGGGCCAGTCACGGGCGCGCCGGGAGATGACGATCGCGACGACGAACGGAACCACGAGGACCGGCCAGAGCGTGGTGTGCAGCAAGGTCGTCTCGCCCGTCAATCCCACGCGCCGGGTCCCGGTCAGCCAGTCCGGAACCGCCGCGAGCTGGGCGAGCACGATGCGGGCACCGTCGCCCAAGGTGTGCTTGGCCCCGTCACCGCGCGCGAACCAGTCGATGAGCGTGCCGAGGTTCCCGTGGCCGAAGAGCTGGTCCCACATCACCGGGATCCAGAGCACCACGAGCAGCAGCCCGGCGAGCAGGGTGGCGCGCCGGACCTTCCTGGTGCGCATCGGGTCTGCAGCTCGCCGCGCCCCCACCCACAGCCAGATCGCGCCGACGCCGAGCGCCGGCGCGGTGAGCGGAGCGAAGCCGACGTGCGTCTGGGTGAGCCATGACGCGAGCGCAGCTGAGGCCGGGAGCGCCCAGGACTCGCCTTCAGCCATCGCCCAGGTGAGGTAGCAGAACAAGCCGAACGGCAGCACGGTGACGAAGCAGACCCAGGGATCGAGCAGCAGCTGCGTCCCGAGCGCGTGGGCGACGCACGCACCACCGGCGAGTGTGAGGAACGCGACGGACAGGCCGCCCAGTCGCTTCGCGATCGCACCCATCCCGGCGATCGCGGCGGCGTTGATCGCGAGCGCGCCGACGAGCATCCCCGAGGGGTTGCTTCCCGCGAGCCGGTAGGGAATCGCGAGCGTGTAGAAGAGCAGCGGACCGGGATGGCTCCACCTGGCGCGGGAGTAGAGGCCCGTCAGCACCGGATGCCGGCCCACGTCGCGGACCTTGAGCTCCATGAGCGCCTGGTCGCGGATGAACGATCCGGAACCGTGGAGCAGCACGATCACAGTCGAGATCACGAACGGCGCAACGACGAGCACGAGCGCGCCGCGGTAGAGGAGTCGGTTGCGCCGCGCGGATCCACCTGCGCGATCGCCCTCCACGGATGCCGTGCCTCCCTCTCGCCTCGGGCGCCGATCGGTGACTCTCAACGTCGCCGGCTCCTCCGAGATCGGCGCCGTCAACTTACGCGACCGGGCGATGCGAGGGAGGGCGGTGCTCGAAGTTGTGCAGACCTTCCGAACCTCGCGGGAGGCTCCTTTCCGCGATGCGCCGATTCGTCGTACGCTCCCCCCAACCATTCCGGGGGGAGTGACATGGCAGACGTCAGCACCAGGCCGCCACGCGTCTCGGGGATCGAGCCGTCACCGCAGCAATCCGTACCCCAAGGCCGCTCGAAGGCCAGGCGGGTCCGGGCCTACCGATGGATCCGCCCGGTGCTCGGCGCCGCGGTGATCATCGGGCTCGTGGTGGGGTTGGGGATGGGCATCCTGATCGGTCGCGGGGATCGAGGGAGCTCCGGCGGCACGGCCGCGTCCGACTCCGGGTCGGCGACGTCCGGCTCGGCACTCGCGGCCGGCGCGCACGTTCACAACCACGACGAGGCGGTGGAGGCCCTGCCCGACGTACCGCTCGATGCCGCGACGCGCGCCCAGCTGGCCGCGCAGCTCACTGCGGCCCACGCGGGTCGCGATGCGCTACCCGACGGTGGCGGATGCCGTCGCGGCCGGGTACGTGCCCGCCGGCGGCTTCGCGCCTGAAACGGGTGCGCACTATCAGCAGCTCCGAGTGCCGTCGGACATCGGCGCCGATGGCCAGATCAATGCAAATGACCCGGCGTCGTTGATCTTCGACGGCAACAGCCCGAGCTCGCGGATCGTCGGGCTCATGTACGAGTCGCTCGCCGGCTCGCAACCTCAGGGCTTCGCCGGGCCGAACGACCACTGGCACCGTCACAGCAACGTGTGCGTGAAGTTCGCGGCGGGCGGGATCCAGATCCCGTTCGCGGCCGACTCCGATGTGACGAGCAAGCAGTGCACCGCGGTCGGCGGCACGTTCATGAAGAAGACGATCTGGATGGTGCACGCCTGGGTGGTGCCGAGCTGGGAGAGCCCGCTCGGGGTGTTCTCGCACAACAACCCGAACCTGGTGTGCGCGGACGGCACCGTCAACGCCGACGCACGAGGCTTCTGCAAGGGAACCTGAGCCGCGATGGTGAGACAGGTCGCGCGGTAACCTCACGATCGAAGGGGAGTACTCCCTCGTCGGAGGGGAAAGCCGGGTGGAGCTCTCCATCGCAATCGCAGTGTTCCCGGTGATCTTCCTCGGGGAGCTGCCGGACAAGACGATGCTCGCCAGCCTGGTCATGGCGACGCGCGGCAAGCCGCTGTCGGTCTGGCTCGGCGCGGCGGCAGCCTTCTTCCTCCACGTCGTGATCGCGACGACGATCGGGGTGGCGCTGTTCCGGATCCTTCCGGCCGCGGTGCTCGAGGTATTGGTCGCGGCCATGTTCGCGGCCGGTGGGATCTACGCCTTGCGGGAGGCCGCCAAGGACGAAGCGGAGCTCATCGAGAAGGAAGTCGCCGCGCACACGGTCGTGACGACCGCGTTCATCGTGATCTTCGTGGCCGAGTGGGGTGACCTCACCCAGATCCTCACCGCGAACCTCGCAGCGCACTATCACGACGCGCTTTCCGTCGGCATCGGCGCGGCGCTCGCGCTCTGGACGGTCGCCGCGATCGCGGTGATCGGCGGTCAGGGACTCCTGCGCTTCGTCAACGTCTCGACCATCCGCAAGGTCACCGCGGTGTTGCTCTTCATCCTCGCCGCGGTCGCGCTCTTCGAGGCAGTGCGGTAGCAGCCGAGCGTCAGCGGGTGGGCTGATCGAGTCCGGTCCACGTGCGGCCGAACCAGCGTTGGATCCGGCTGGTGCCGAACTCGGCCTTGTCGGCGGCGAGCGCCTCTGACGGCCCGTCCATGTCACCGACCGGCGCCTGGCCACTCAGGAACGTGACGTCGACCTTCGCCACCTGATCCTGGCCGAACTCCAGGTAGCAGAGGCCGTGGCCGTCGTACTCGGTGGAGGCGGCGGTGCCCCGGATGATCCCGATGATGCGATCGGCGGCCACCGCGGCCTGCCCTTCGGCGAACACGCCCGCCTTCGGGGTGCCGACGCTGGTGACGTCGCCCACCGCGAAGACGCCCGGGACCGCGGTCTCGAGGGTCAGTGGGTTCACCGGGATCCATCCGTCGACGGCCAACGCCGACTCTGCGACGACCGCCGGGGCGCGGTGGACCGGCACGCCGAGAAAGAGGTCGTAGGGCATCTCGTTGCCATCACTGAGCACGACGACCTTGCGGCTCGGGTCGAGCGACTGGATGAGCGACTGCGGGTGCCAGGCGATCCCGCGTTCGGCGAATGCCGTGAGCAGAGCCTTCGACGCCGCGGGCGACGGCGGGATCGGGAGGGGCATCGGCATCACGAGCGCGACCTCGGAGCGATCGCGGATGCCGCGCTCGGTGAGGAAGTCGTGCACGAGGAGCGCAGTCTCGCTCGGCGCGGGAGGACACTTGAACGGCGTCGACGTGACCCCCACGATGACGCGGCCACCCTCGAACGTCGGCAGCAGGTCGCGCAGCGCGAACGCGCCTTCGACCGTGTAGAACTCGTTGCCACCTTCGACGAGACCGGGCGTCGCGTCCGGGTGGAGGTCGGCACCGAGCGCGACGACCAGGATGTCCGCGTCGAAGGTGCCGGCGTCGGTCTCGACCCGCTTCGCTTCGGGGTCGATCGAGCGGATCGTCGACTGGACGAATTGCACGCCCGGCTTCACGAAGTCGCGGTAGGAGTGGCGGGCCGCGGCGGGAATGAGCCGCCCGAACATCACGTCGAGCTTCGAGAACCCGAAGACGAAGCTGTCGCTCTGGTCGATGAGGGTGATGTCGACGTCGGTCGCCGAATTCCTCCGACAGTCGCGTCGTCAGCTCGAGCCCCCCGAACCCTGCGCCCAGCACGAGAACCTGCATGGCGGGCAGGTTATCCAACCGCAATCGGACGGAAGCCCCGGTGGATGCCGGGGTGCAGGCGGGTCGGGTGGCGCGACCGTCCCCGGAAATATGGGCATCTGCCCAATGTGGGAACAGGCCCGCGAGAGGAGTCTGAGCGCAACGAGATCACGACGCGAAAGGAAACGTCATGAACGAGCGGCTCACCCTCCCGGCCCGCAGGGTCATCACTCCGGTCACCGCCTTCCTGATGGGCGTCGCGCTGCTGGCGGCGGTGGCGCTCGGCTTCGGGCTGCGGGCCTGGACCGAGGACGGCTCCAGCTCGTCGACGTCCGTGGTGACGCCGACCCACCAGACCCTGAATGCTCGCGACGAGGCAGCCCGCCGCACCGTCACGACGGTGCGCCGCGAGGCCACGGCCGCGGCGGCCGCCATCACGGCGCCGCGGGTCATGCGTGAGCGGAACTACCGCTGATGGTCAGCACCGAGGACGGGGTGGTGCTGCAGGCGCCGGAACCGGACTTCGTGCCGGCCCCCGGATGGGCGACAATGGTCGGCGTGCCGACCCGCATCTCGAGTCTGCAGTTCGTCGGGCGGGGTGAAGAGCTCGAACGGCTGGTCGTGGCCTTCAAGTCCGCGGCCGCGGACGAGCGCGCCACTGCCGTCGTGGTCGGGGGCGAAGCGGGGGTCGGCAAGACCCGCCTGGTCGCCGAGCTCGCCGCCCGGGTGCGGGAGGCCGACGGACTCGTGCTGCTCGGATCGTGCCTCGACCTGACGAACGCGCCGTTGCCGTTCGGTCCGGTCGTCCAGGTCCTGCGATCGCTGCAGAAAGCGCTCGATCCCGGGACGCTCGAGGCCGTGATCGGTCCGGCCGCGGAGGTGCTCGATCGCCTCCTGCCAGAGCTGCAGGCCACGGCCGGTGACGGGAGCGCGAGCACCGGCGCGTTGTTCGAGCACCTCCTGGGCGTCTTCGAACGGCTGGGTGACCGGGTGCCGACGCTGGTCGTGTTCGAGGACCTGCACTGGGCCGACCACTCGACCCGGGACTTCATCGTGTACCTCGCCCGCAACCTGCAGGACGCGCGCGTCACCCTCCTCTGCACCTACCGCTCGGACGACCTGCACCGGCGGCACCCGCTCCGAGCGGTGCTGGCGGAGCTCGACCGATCGGGCACGGCCCAACGGTTCGAGCTCGATCGCTTCGACCGCGAGGAGGTGCGCGAGATGGTCGAGTCGATCCTCGGCTCGGCCCCGGGAGACGACCTGATCGACATGGTCTTCAGCCGCTCCGAGGGCAACCCGTTCTTCGCCGAGGAGCTGGTGGCCGCGCGCGGGACCACCGATGAGATCCCGGTGCAGCTGCGCGACATCGTGTTGGCCCGCATCGACGCGCTCTCGGAGGACGCCCGCCGACTGTTGCGCATCGTCGCCGTGATCGGCCGCCGCGCCGATCACCGTCTGGTCGCCGAGCTCGCGGACGTGTCGGAGTCCGCACTCAACGATGGGCTGCGCGACGCGACCGAGCACCACGTCCTCGTGATCGAACACGACACTGCGGCCTACCGGTTCCGGCACGCACTGGTGCGCGAGGCCGTCTATGACGACCTGCTGCCGGGCGAACGGGTCGGGCTCCACGCCCGGCTGGCCGAGCTGCTCGCCGTCCATCCCGAGTGGTGTGAAGGTGGCCCGTCGGCGCTCTCCGGCGAGCTCGCGAGTCATTGGTACGCCGCCCATGACGCGCCTCGCGCCCCTCGCGTCGATGCTGCAGGCGGCGCGTGACGCGGAGCGCATGTGCGCGTACCCGGAAGCGCTCGACCACGTGGAGCGGACGCTCGAGCTGTGGCAGCAGGTGCCCGATGCCGAGGCCCGGTGCGGGACCCGTGAGGTCGACGTCGTGCAGCACGCGGCGGTCCTGGCCGAGCTGGCCGGCCGAGCGGACCGGGCGATCGAGTACATCGCGGCAGCCGTCGCCCTCGCCGACGAAGTCGCAGAACCCGTCACAGTCGGCCTCTTGCACGAGCGGTGGGCCCGCTATCTGCGCGGGGCCGGTGGTCGGACGCAGGACATCCTTGAGCACGTCGACATCGCCGTCGCGCTCGTGCCGCCGTCCGAGGTCTCGGCGCGGGCTCGCGTGCTGGCCACACGGGGTCAGCAGCTGATGCTGGCGAGCCGCTCGGCCGAGGCAATCGAGCCCTGCGAGGAGGCCATCGACCTGGCCCGGCAAGCCGGCGAGCCGGCGATTCGAAAGCCACGCGCGCAACTCCCTCGGCATCGCGCTCGCCGCCCTCGGCGACATCGACGCAGGGCTGGCCCAGCTACGCCTGGCTCGAGACGAGGCACTCGGGGCGCAGGCGTGGGACGACGTCGTGCGCGCATTCGCGAACGAGTGTTCGGCGTTGGCGAGCGCGGCCCGGCACGAGGAGGCGCTCGCGGTTGGGCGTGAAGGCATCGACGTCGCCCAGCTGCACGGACTGAGCCGTCAGATCGGGACGTGTCTTCGCCCGTCGATCTGTGAGGAGCTCTGGGCGGTGGGACGGTGGGACGAGATGCACCAAGAGCTCAGCGAGTTCGAGGTCGAGCCGATCGGTGTCGACGCGTGGAGCACGACCAAGCTCTGGGCGCAGCTGCGGGCGGGACAGGGTGACTCCTCTGCAGCCCGCCTCGATCTCGAACGCCTCCGCAGCCTGCTCGGAGCTCAGATCGAGGTGCCCTGGCAGATCGAGCTGACCAGCGTGGAGGTCGAGCTCGCGCTCTGGGCGGGCGACATCCTCACTGCGGTCGACCGGGCCCAGGAGGGCATGGATACGAAGACGACCGGTCCGCTCTGTGCCGACACTCCCGCGTCGACGGCGTTGCCGCTCAACGCGATGGCGGCCGCGGTGCGGCTTGGCTCGGCGCCGGCATCCGACGACACCCGGTCGGACGGCCCCACCCGCGCCCGGGCCTTTGCGGCGAGGTTCAGGGAATGGGTCGAGGCCGAGCGCTGGGGCGGAGGCCGGCCGGGCGACCTCGCGTCGGCGGCGCGGCAGGTGGAGGCCGAGCTCGCACTGATCGACGGCGCCGGTGATCCCGCGGAATGGGCATCGCTCGCCGACGAGTGGGCGGAGCTCGGGCTGTTGCCCCGGGCCGCCTATGCCCGCTGGCGCGAGGCCGAGCTGCGAATCGCGAGTGGTGATCGCGTCGGCGCGACCGACGCCGCCCGCTCGGCGTACGAGCTCGCGGCTTCGATCGGCTGGGCCTGGGTGCGCGATGGGGTGCTCGACCTCGGCCGCCGGGCCCGGCTGGACATCGAGGCCGACGACCGTATGCTCCCCGGTCCGGCCGACGAGCTCGGCCTGACCGGGCGCGAGGTCGAAGTGCTCCGGCTCGTCGCGGAGGGTCGCACCAACCGGCAGATCGCGGAGTCGTTGTTCATCTCACCGAAGACGGCGAGCGCGCACGTCTCGAACCTGCTCATGAAGCTCGCGGTCACGAACCGCGCCGAGGCCGGCGCCGCCGCACGACGACTCAGCCTCGACTGAGCCCCGTCGCCTCCGGCGACCTTCATGTCCCAACCACCAAACCAGGAGAAGACCCATGCCCAAGTACGTGATCGAACGCACCATCCCGGGTGCCGGCGCGCTCTCGCCCGGCGAGCTGCACGACATCAGCTGCACGTCGAACGGCGTCCTGAGCGAGATGGCACCGCGAGCGCAATGGGTGCAGAGCTACGTCACCGACGACAAGATCTACTGCGTGTACGTGGCCGACGACGCGGACACCGTGCGCGAGCACGCGACACGGGGCGGCTTCCCGGCCGACTCGGTCGCGATGGTGCGAGCGATGATCGACCCCACCACGGGCGAGTCGATCTAGGGGAGGGACCCGGGCGCGTCCCTCATCGGGCTACGCGTCCGGGATCTTCTCCCACCACTGGCACCACCACCCGGCGCCGACGAGGATGCGCAGCTTCGGGTGCCAGCAGTACGAGATCTCCGCGGTGTTCTCCAGGTAGTACAGGCAGTTCTCGCACTGCTCTTCTCCCTGGGGCATGCCCTTCAGCACTGCGTTGTCCGCGAGATGACGCAGCTCGATCGAGAGCTTCTCGTCGATCTCCTTCGGCTCAGGATCCGGGATGACGTAGTCGGCCATGGCCCAAATCTACCGACTACCTCACACGTCATCGACTCGGAGCCTTCGTCGCGGTTGAGTGGTCTCGTTCACCCGACCCCGTGAAGGGAGCCCGAGATGACGACCACCACTCCGCAGCCGACGGCATCGAAGCAGCTGGCCGCGCTCGAACAGCACCGCATCACCGTGGGGACCGACCGGGGTGAGATCAGCGCTCTCGACGTCGGTGCGCACGACGGGGCGGTCGCGGTGTTCGTGCACGGGGTGGGCACCAACGCGCACCTGTGGCGCCATGTGCTCGCCGCGCTGGAAGCCGAGAAGCGCTGCATCGCACTCGATCTTCCGCTCCATGGCCAGAGCCCGGCACCCTTCGACGACGACGTCTCTCTCGGCGCGTACGCCGAGACGATCACCGCGTTCCTCGACGCGCTCGACGTCGGGCCCGTCGATCTGGTCGCTCACGACACCGGCGGCGCCCTCGCCCAGATCGTCGCCGCGCGGCCCGGCGCGGTTGCGCACGTTCACGCTGACGAACTGCGACACCCACGACAACGTCCCGCCCGAGGCGTTCCTCCCGACGGTCGAGCTCGCGCGCGCCGGGGCGCTCGCGCCGAGCGCGCCGGTCCTGATGGCCGATCTCGACACGGCGCGCGCCGCGGTGTTCGCGATGGGCTACGAGGACCCGGCCCAACCGCCGCTCGAGGTCGTGCGCAACTTCCTGGAGCCGGTGCTCGGCACGCCCGAGAAGGCACTGGCGTTCGAGCGGCTCATTGCCGCGATGGCGCCCGATGACCTGCTCGCGGTGGAACCCGCGCTCCGGGAGCTGCAGGTCCCGACGCTCGTCGTGTGGGCGACCGGTGACGAGTTCTTCGAGCTCCGCTGGGCCGAGTGGCTGCGGGACACGATTCCGGGAGTCACGACGCTCGCGACGATCGACGGGGCGAAGCTGTTCTTCCCCGACGAGCACGCCGCGGAGCTCGTGGAGCACCTCCGGCGTCACTGGGCGAGCGCCCACGCCACCGCCGGGTGAGGCTCAGCCCAGGCCGCCGGACTTGATCACCGCTTCCGTCTCGGCGTCGGCCGGGAAGAACAGCTCGATGGCCAGCTCTTCGAGGGTGACGTCGAGCGGCGTTGCGAACGCGGTCAGGGTCGTGAAGAACGAGAGCGCGACGCCACCGACGTCGATGCGGAACGGCACCAGGAGGGGCAGATCGTCGTCGAACCACTCGTGGTCGCGCTCGTCGAGCTCGGCGACGTTGGGATACGTCCGCACCTCTTCGTACAGCTCCTCGAGCTCCCGATCGCCCGTGAGGACGATCGACCGCCGGAGCTGTCGCAGCTGGTAGATCGCCCATTCCGCGAAGTCGTGGGTGCGCGCCGCGAGCCCGTCCGGGTGCATCGAGATGCGGTAGACGTTCACGGGTGGCCCGAGCAGCTCCTCGGGCAGCCCGGCAGTGAGCGCGAACGCGGCTTCGTTCGCGACCAGGACGTTCCAGTGCCGGTCGATGGCGACTCCCGGGTAGGGATGGTGCGCATCGAGCATGCGCGTCACCGACGCCTGGACGAACTCGAGCGCGGGGTCGTCCAGCGGGCTCTGCGAGTACCGCGGCGCGTAGCCCGCCGCGAGGAGCAAGGTGTTGCGCTCACGCAACGGGACGTCGAGGTTCTCGGCGAGCGCCAGGATCAGCTCGGGGCTGGGCTTCGACCGGCCCGTCTCGACGAAGCTGAGGTGCCGGGGCGAGACGCCGACGTCGAGCGCGAGATCCATCTGGCTCCGCCGGCGCCGGGACCGCCACTCCCGCACCAGCTCACCGACGTTCGCCCGGGCCATGAGGCCACCCTAGGCAGCGCCGCGCCACGTCACGATTACCTGCGAGGTCATCACCACGGCTCCCGACCGGTGCCGGGTCCTGAGGGGCCGGGACCAGTGGCGTCAGACGTTCGGGGTGAGCCCGTAGACCAGCTCGCCGCGCTCGTCGACGTCGTAGAACTCGACGCCCTCGGTGACGTGCGCCTCGTCCGCGCCGAACGCGACCGCGATCTTGTTGGCCGCGTTGCGGGCGATGTCGAGGACGAGCTCGACGACTTCGGCGTCGGTGAACGACGCGTGCACCGCCGGCGCGAGGTCGGCGGGGTAGGAACCCGGCTCCCAGACCATCGTGTCGACCAGCCGCAACGCGGTCTGGTGACGGTCGGAGAGCGTGCTCGACTGGTAGTGCTCGATCTGGTCGTACACGGCTTCGTCCGCGCCGTCGTTGGCCGCCCGGACGTTGCGCAGCGACTTGCAGAGCCGGCAGTTGTGGGCCCGGGCGCCGCGCAGCCGGACGATCTCGGTGGTCAACGGATCGAGGTGGTCGAGGCGGGCCACTGCGCTCATGAACGACTCGAGCGCCGGCCACAGGTCGACCGTCGCGTCCGAGCCGGCGCTCGGGTCGACGTCGAACAGCTGTTGCCATGCGGCCCGCATCCGCGTCCCGAAGTCGGCGACGTAGAGCACCTGCACGAAGGGGAAGGCGTCGGCTCCGAGCGCGGCCATCGCGGCCCCGCGCTGCTCGTCGGTGCAGGCACTGACGTCGAGCACGAACTGCTCGGCGAACTCGAGCACCGCCCGATCGGCGCTCGGGAGCTCGGACGAGCGCCAGCTCGCGATCTCGCCGGTGTTCGCGCCCAGCAGCGACTCGACCAGCGCGCAGATCCGCGCCGCGCGCTCGGGGCCGATCGCGGTGGCGACACCCGCCGTCACGTCGTCCCACCGAGCGAACGGCTCGGGCGCGAGGGCGCGGATCTGCGCGTGGCTCAGGGTGGGCTCGGTCACGTCACGAAGCTACCCGGGTCACGGTGTCGCGCTCGGCGGCTGCATCCGTTCGAGGGTCGCCATCATCTGCTGGTGCACGAGGTTCACGGCCTGCAACGGCCGGATCATCACGCGGAACTCGACGATGCGGCCCTCGTCATTGCAGCGAATGATGTCGACGCCATTGACGTACCTGCCCTCGATCGTGGTCTCGAATTCGAGCACCGCGGTGTCGCCCGACATCACGGTCTTGGTGAGCCGGAATCGCCCGCCCCGATCCTCGCCGCCCTCGCTGATCTGCGCGCCCTCGTCACCCGGAAGGGTCTGGCCGGCGGCCTGCAGGTAGAGCTTGGTGACCGCTTTGCCGGCTTGGGGGGTGTACACGATCGGCGAATAGAAGACGACGTCCTCATCGAGCAGCTCGTCGAGCGCGTCCGGCGTCTCGCCGCGCACGTACGCGTGCCATTGCTCGACGACGGCTTCGATCACGTGTCCTCCTGCAGCTGCTCGAGCCCGATGAGCTCCGGGCGATGGATGGTCGCCGTAGCCATTACCGGCGAGTAATGAACAGTCGTTACTCGCGAGTAATGAACAGACGCGAGACACTGACGAAACACTTCAGCGCTTCGATGTAACCACGCCGTCCCCCGGCGGAGTCGAAGCCCTCGGTCGCCCCCGACGAAAGATCCGCTTGTGAGCCTCGTCATCTTCCCCACTGGATCAGGAATGCCCGAGCCGCGCAAGGAGCTCGCGTCGACCGACACCATGTCGACCCAAGGTGAACGGATGTACGTGCCCGAGCGGTTGGTCGTCGCGCCGTCGGCCGGTGTCTTCCACCGGCTCGCGACGCTCGCCGTCGAGGGCGAGCTCGTCGCACCGGGCCAGTCGATCGGCGTCATCGAGAACTCCGGCGTCAGCACGCCCGTGTGCAGCTCGTTCGAAGGATTGCTGATGGGCATGCTCGCCGAGCCCGGGCAGCGGCTGCGGGCGGGCCAACCGGTGGCGTGGCTGCGCGTCGCGTGACATCGACTCGCGCGTGACACTCGCGCGGACCCCCGGCCTCATGACCCCGATCATGGATCGTCGCTCTGACAGCGCGACCGCGTGCATCGTGGAGCGCGACGGTCGTTCGATCGTCGAGCTGCGGATCGAGGGCGGCAAGCACCACGGTGCGGTGGGCGAAGCGGGCGCCGAGACCATGGACCGGGCGATTCGCCTGGCCACCGAGATCGGCGTCCCGTTCGTCGCCTGGCTCGACACCGCGGGCGCGGACGTCGGCGAGGGCATCAGCTCGTTGCACGGATGGGGACGCTGCGCGCACGCGCTGGTGCAGGCGTCGGGTGTCGTGCCGACGGTGATCATCGTCACGGGCGCCTGCGTCTCAGGACCGGCGCTCTGTCTCGGACTCGTCGATCACGTGATCATGACCGCCGACGCGTTCGCCTACGTCAGCGGACCCGAGGCGGTCGCCGAGGTCACGGGGGTCACCCTGGACCGGTTCGCACTCGGTGGCGCGGCGATGCACGGGCACATGAGCGGCGTCGCCTCACTCGTGGTCGAGGACGAGGACGAGGCGGCGAACGCGCTGGCGGCTCTGCTCGAGTACCTCCCGGCGAACCACCTCGACGACGCCCCGGCCTGGCCGAGCGCGGACGCGGTCGACCGTGACTGCACGGATGCGAGCCGGGTCGTCCCGGCGGCGCCGAATGCCGCGTACGACGTCCGCACGGTGGTGCGCGACGTCGTGGACGCCGACTCGCTGCTCGAGCTGCGTCCCCGTCACGCCCCGAGCATCGTCATCGGGCTCGCGCACCTCGACAGCCGCGTCGTCGGCATCGTGGCGAACCAGCCGTTCGCCCGCGCCGGTGCGCTCGACATCGACGCCTCGCGCAAGGCGGCGCGGTTCGTCCAGTGGTGCGACGCGTTCAACCTGCCGATCGTCACGTTCGTCGACACGCCGGGGTTCGAGCCCGGCAAGGATCTCGAGTGGCGCGGCATGATCCGCCACGGTGCGCAGCTCGCGTTCGCCTACGCCGCCGCGACGGTCCCGCGACTGTGCGTCGTGCTGCGCAAGGCGTACGGCGGCGCGTACATCGTGATGGACTCCAAGCGACTGGGCAACGACTACTGCGTCGCGTGGCCCGATGCGCAGATTGCCGTGATGGGCGCACCGGGCGCGGTGCAGATCCTCCACAGCCGTCGGCTCGCGGCGATCGAGGACCCGGTGGCGCGCGCCGCGGAGCAGGACCAGCTCACCGATGAGTACGAGGCACGGTTCAGCAATCCGTACGCGGCGGCCGAGCGCAGCTACGTCGACGCGGTGATCAACCCGCTCGACACCCGCCGCGTCCTCGCGACCGCGCTGAGCTTCTTCGCGAAGAAGCGCGAGGGCGGACCGTCACGTCGGCACTCGAACACCCCGTTGTAGCGATCAGGCCTTCGCGGTCTCGAGGGGATCAGCGGCCGGCTCCGGTGCGGCCCGCGGGATGTAGGCGGGGACCGGCGGGGTCGACGCGCATCCGGCGGGACAGCACGACTCCGAGTCCGACCAGGCCACCGACGGCGAGCAGACCGAACGCCACGCGGGTGAGGCGGCGGCCGGCGCGCTTGGCCGGGCGCCGCGCCGCGTGGTTGGCCGCCACGGTCGCCTGCTTCGCGGCCCGCCGGGCCACCGTCTTCGCGGCCTCGGCGGGAACGTGGAGGTCGACCGCCCGGGCCGCGTCAACCGTGGCGAACGCCCGCTTCCGAGCCCGCTTGGCGGCCTTGCGGGTGGCCACGGACGGGTCGTGCAGATGGATGCTCATGTCCCGGGGCTTCCCGCTCCGGCAGCCGACGAAACCGGCCGTTGGTCACTTCCCGTCGAGCCGGCGGACCGTGCGGCGTCAGAGGTGGGGCAGCACGGCCGCGGCGACGAGCCGGAGGTGATCCAGGTCGGTCATGTCCAGGCACTGGAGATAGATCCGCTCGGCCCCCGCGTCGGCGAGGGCGCGGAGCTTCGCCGTGACCTCCTCGGGCGTACCGGCCGCGCCGTTCTCGCGCAGCTCGGCCGGCTCGCGGCCGATCACCGCGGCCCGGCGTTGCACCTCCGCCTCGTCGGATCCGCAGCACACGACGACGCACGCCGAGTAGGTGACGGAGCCGGGATCGCGCCCGATGGCGTCGCACGCGGCGCGCACCTTGTCGCACTGCGGCGCAAAGGCGTCCACGGGTGGGAACGGCACGTTGAACTCGGCCGCGTGCTGCGCCGCAAGGCGCGGGGTACGGGTGCTGCCCCAGCCACCGATGATCACCGGCGGCCCCGGACGCTGCACCGGCTTGGGCAGCGCCGGAGACCCCTCGAGCTGGTAGTGCCGGCCCGCGTGGCTGAAGGTGTCGCCGGCAGGTGTCGCCCACAGTCCCGTGATGATGGCGAGCTGCTCCTCCAGTCGCTCGAAGCGCTCACCCAACGACGGGAACGGGATGCCGTACGCGGTGTGCTCGCCGTCGTACCACCCGCCGCCGAGGCCGAGCTCCACCCGTCCACCGGACATCGCGTCGACCTCGGCGACGCTGATCGCCAGCGGGCCGGGGAGCCGGAACGTCGCGGCCGTGACCATCGTCCCGAGGCGGATCGTGGAGGTCTCGCGGGCGAGGCCGGCCAGGCTGATCCACGCGTCGGTGGGTCCGGGCTCACCGGCGCCGTCGCCGATCCTCAGGTAGTGGTCCGAGCGGAAGAACGCGTCGAAGCCCAACGACTCGGCCTCGAGGGCGACCGCAAGCTGCTGCTCGTAGGTGGCACCCTGTTGTGGTTCGACGAAGATGCGAAGGTCCATGGCCCGAACCTACGCAGTTTCGCAGTCGAGGTCAGGCTGTGGCATCAGCGTTGGGTTTGGAGAGCGGGTACGGCTGGCCGATGAGCACGACCGGAGTGATGCGCCACGTTCCCGAGACGTCCCGGTACGAGTGGGTCGTCGACGGGCAGGTCATCTGCATCGTCGAGTACCGGCTGGACCAGGACCAGATCGACGTGCACCACACCCAGACCGCCCCGGCTTACCGGGGACACGGAATCGCGGCGAACCTCGTCCATGGCGTGCTCGACGATGTGCGGCGCGCGGCCTGCATGTGGTTCCGAGCTGCTGGTACGTGGCGGACTACATCGACGAGCACCCGGAGTACCGGGACCTGTTGGCCCAGCCGGACCAGAGATTTCCGCTATGACGGTGAGCCGGGCCGGGGGCTGAGCGCGCACTTGTGCTCGGCGGACGCGAGCCGACAGACTTGTGACCGAGACGGAAGGTGCAGACCTCTCCAGACCTCGGAGGTTCGCCCATGATCGAGATGCCTGAGCACGCGGCGCCGCTGTCGGCGGCCCCGGAACCCGCTGACACCGCCCCATTTCGGTGCGATGTGTCGTTCGCTGACGAGCACGCGAAGCTCGTCGTCCGGGGCGAGCTCGATCTCGCGACCGCGCCCGTGCTCGAGCGCGAGGTGATGGCCGCGCTGGCGCGTCCCCTCGGCAGCCTCGTGGTGGATCTCGCCGGGGTGACGTTCATGGACAGCTCGGGCGTCGCGGCTCTGATCCAGTCTCGAGGGGCCGCGGTCCAACGGGGAGTCACGTTCGTGCTCGAGTCGGTGACCTACCCCTGCCGCCGGACCCTCGACCTGTCCGGCCTCTCGGAGCTGTTCACCGTCGACGGGTAGGAGCGATCGGACAGCTCCTGCGCTCTCTGCGACACTCGGCGGCGATGATCGATGACGAGGCCATCAGCACCCGGGCTCGTGCTCTGGCCGCGGCGATCGAACCGGTCACGGGGCAGGTGTACTTCTCGCCCGAGTGCCACCGCGCCTACGAGGCGCTCGGCTTCGCGCCGAGCCCGTCCGAGCTGGGCGGGGTCGCGATGCCGGACGGCCCGGCGTACTTCTGCAGCCGCGGCTCGGCGCTCGGCCAGGTACCGGGAGAGGTCGTCGCCGCCGCGTTCGGCGTGTTCAACCCCGAGGTCGTCGTCCCGTTGGTCACGTTCGGCTGGACGCTCGTCACCGCCGACGTCATCTGCACCGCGCGCACGGCGGGCGCGATCGGTCAGCTGCGCCGGGTCCTCGGTGCCCAGCCCGAGGGGTTGGCGCACGTCACCGAGCTGCTGCAGCGCGCGAACGATCCGTTGCGTCCGGAAGGCCGGCCGCTCTACGCCGGAGTGCTCGGCCTCGGGCTTCCCGGTGACCCGGTCGGCGACATGTGGCGCCTCGCCGACCGGCTGCGAGAGTTTCGCGGCGACGCGCACATCGCCGCGTGGACGAGCGCGGGGTTCGACGCCACCGAGATCGGCCTGCTGACCGAGCTCTACTGGGGGTTGCCGCTGCGGTCGTACGCGCGCACGCGGGCCTGGAGCGAGAGCGACTTCGATGCCGCGGAGGCCCGGCTCGAGGCGAGCGGACTCGTGGCCGACGGTGCGTTCACCCCGGCGGGTCGCGCCGCGCGCGAAGACGTCGAGCGGGTCACGGACCAGCTCTGCCGGCCCATCGTCGAAGGTCTGGGTGACGATTTCGACGATCTGGTCGCGACGATCGGCAGCTGGAGCGCGGCCGTGCAGGCGGCCGGTGGGTACCCGGGATCCGGCCCCCACGACCTCGCGGGCCTGACCCGAGACGCCTGAGGCCGTTCAGCCGAAGGTGGGACGCGGCAGGTTGGCGCGCGGCCGCGTGATCTCGAAGAAGCCGGGCTCCTTCGACAGCACCTGGATGGCGTCCCAGAGCTCGAGCGCGGCTGCTCCGGTCGGCGCCGGGGCCATCACCGGGCCCTTGAACCCGTGCGGCGGATCCGCGTAGACCGCGATCGTCGGCGTCTGCGTCTTGGGCCCGCCGAAGGAGTACGCGACGTCCATCGCCTCGACGATCGGCGCATCCCACTTGTCGTCGTCCGCGGCGGCGACGAGGGCGAGATCGAAGCCGCAGGCCGCGACGCACTGCTCGAGGATCGCGTCGGTGCGCTCCCGGTCGCGACCGAAGAAGCGCGGGCCCCACGCGTCGTAGAGCGCGTCGACCGCGGCTTCCCCGTGCTCGGCCCGGACGGCTTCGAAGATCCGGAGCATCCGGTGTGAGACGGCATGTGCGGCGATCGCCCTCTCGCGGCGGTCCTCCGGCATCGTCGGTGCGACGCCGTAGTCGTCGCGGATCTCGAGGCAGTAGGACCGCCACGTGACGACCAGCTCACGCTCCGGAGCCACCTCTTTGATCCAGCGTCCGGTGATCCATGCCCACGGGCAGCTGGGGTCCACGAAGAAGTCGACGGTGGTCATGAAGCCCAGGGTACGACCACACCCGGCTCGCCCGGTCGTCGCGGGTTGTCTACGGTCAACCGTCGGAGGCGTGATGCGGAACCGGAGGGGGGAGCCGACGTGAACTCGCGCCAGATCGTGCGCCGCGCAGTGACCGTGATGGCGGCCGTGGCAACAGTCGGGGCGCTGACGGTCGGCGTGGCCGGGGCGGGGGCGATGATCCCGCCGCCCCATCGCGACCCGAACACCGTTCTCCTCCCTCTCCACGCCGTGCGGGGCGCCGCGCCGGCGATCGTCGACTCCGAGGATCGTCAGGTCATCCTCCGCGGCGTCAACGTGAACTCGCTCGGCGACTACTACCAGGACGACCCGCGTCTCCCACCCACGGTCCCCGTGACCGCGCACGACTGGGACTCGATGGCGGCCCACGGCTTCGACGTCGTACGACTCCTCGTGAGCTGGTCGAAGCTCGAGCCGAAGCCGGGGCGGATCGACGACCGCTACCTCCAGCGGATCCATCGCGCGGTCGACGCGGCGAGCGCGCGAGGGATCTACAGCGTCATCGACCTGCACCAGGACGCGTGGGGCAAGTACATCGCGTCGCCGAAGCACGTGGTCTGTCCCGCGGGCCGGGAGCCGGCGATCGGCTGGGACGGGGCGCCGAAGTGGGCCACGATCACCGACGGGGCGAACACCTGCACCGCCGGCGCCCGCGAGGACTCGGAAGCCGTGCTCACCGCGTGGGACAGCTTCTACGCGAACCGCAACGGGATCCAGGACCACCTCGTCCGGGTGTGGCTTCGGCTCGCCCGCGAGTTCCGCACTGATCCTGCCGTCGCCGGCTACGACCTCCTGAACGAGCCCAACCACGGCCATCAGAACGATCAGGCCCAGGTCGCTGCGGCACTCGGCGCGTACTACGCCAAGGCCATCAAGGCGATCCGTGTGGCGGAGACGGGTCCGCGCACGCTGCACCACATCGTCTTCTTCGAGACGACGGTCTTCGGGGTACCGGTCGACGCATCGTTCACGACCGACGGCAACATCGTGTTCGCCCCGCACAACTACGGCGAGTCGATCGGCGACATCCCGATCGAAGGGCTCTTCGGCTACTACGCGTCGCTCGCCAAGGGCTACCAGACCGCGATGTGGACCGGTGAGTACGGATGGTTCAGCGATCCGACGGCGAACGCGTCGAAGGTGGCTCGCTTCGCCACTGCGGACGACTCGCTGATCACCGGGGGCGAGACGTGGTGGCAGTGGCGCCAGGCCTGTGGTGACCCCCACTCGATCGGGCATCCCGGAGGGAAGCCGGATCGGGTCCTGATCCACTTCCAGGAGAACCGGTGCCCGGGCGATCGCAACGGCGGGGTCATCCCGCAATGGGCCTGCGTCTGGCGCCCGTATCCCCGCGCGTCACCCGGACGTCTGACCGCCCTGCACGCGGGTTGCACCGGCGACCTCCGGCTCTCGGGCACCACCGCGCGGGTGGGCACGCTCGACGTCTGGTACCCGGGGGCAGCATCCGCGCGACCACACGTCGACGGAACGCAGCTCTCACGCGTGCACGTCGCCACGGTCGCGGGCGGGTTCCGGATCACCGCCCGGGTCCGCGGCAGCTACACCGTCACCGCGCGCAGCTAGATCCGAGCTGGCCCGTATGGCCCCCACCGTGACTGCGGCGTACGCTCGGCCGCCGGTCGGCGTCCTGGGGGGACATCATGCAGCGGCTCACGCGGAACGCGGTCGTGGCGATCGCGGCCGTCGTCGTGCTCGCGGGGTGCTGGGCGCAGCCGGGCTCCGACTCCGAGCGCACCGGGTTCAGCCCACTCGATCAGGGGATCACGCCGGCGAACGTCGCCCGGCTCCACGTGACCTGGACGAAGCAGCTCACGACCGCGGTGCACGATCCAGCCGTGACCAACGCAGGTGTGTACGTGACGTCCGGCGAGTACCCGAGTGCCGGCACGGTCGCGATGCTGTCGCGTCCGAACGGCGCGACCGAATGGAGCCGGCCGTTGTTCGCCGCGGACAGTGGGTCGAACGCGGGACCGCCGACGATCCTCGGCGGCAAGGTGTACGTGCCGACGCCGGGCATCTCGCCGGTGGTCTCCAGCGCGATCCGGGCGTTCGACGCGGCGAGCGGCACGGAGGGCCCGGCGATCGCGGAGAAGACCGACGAGGTCATCGGCCGCGGTGGGCTGCTCGTCGGGACCGGGACGCAGGGCGGCGGTGGCGGTCCGGTCGCGACGTACCTCTTCGTCGAGGACACGAACGGGAGCGCGACCTGGAGCACCCTGCTCGACGCCGGGAGCACCGGTGAGACCCTCCCGGCCGTGACCAGCCCCGCGGTGACCTCCGATCACCTCATCATCGGGCAGGGTGCGGCCGTGCAGGCATGGCCGCTGAGCACGCCCGGCAACTGCCAGGTGACGAGCGACGTGACCTTCTGCCCGCCCGCCTGGTCCACTGCGGTCCCGGCCGGCTTCCCGGCGGGCGGGCATCCGGTCCTGGCGCCGGACGACTCCACCGTCTACGCGGCCACCGGCACATCGCTCGTCGCGCTCACGGCCGCGACGGGAACCAAGGCCTGGTCGGGGACGCTCGGCGCGGCGGCGAGCGCGGCCCCCGCGGTCGGCGACGGGTTCATCTACGTCCCGACCACCTCGGGTGAGCTCGACGTCTTCGCGCTCGGCGGCTGTGGGCACGCGACCTGCGCGCCGCAGTGGCACACGACCACCACGAGCTCGATCAGCCAGGCGCCCGCGGTCGTTCCCGGCGGCCTCGTCTACACCGGGTCGGCGAACGGCAACCTCAACGCCTTTCCGGCCGCGGGGTGCGGGAAGGCGGCGTGTGCATCGCTCTGGTCGGCCGCGACCGGGAGCACGATCACCGGCGGGCCCGTTCCCGCGTTGGGGAACCTCTACGTCGGCACGACGGACGGGCGCCTCATCGCGTACACGCTCTAGCGCTCGCTCGCCGCAGCCGGCCGATCGTGACGGTCCGCTCGTGACGCGCTGATCACGAAGAGGTCGGCGAGGATCACGGGGAGCGGGATCAGCGCGGAGACCACGGCCCGCCGGCCCAGCTGCCGCGCGCCCGCGGCCGCGGCAACCACGTCGAGGACGTCGCTCAGCAGCCCGATGCGCATCCAGCGCTGGAGATCCCGACCCGCGTCGGACCGGGCCGCCAGGGCGGTGCCGAGGCCGATGCCGACGTCCCGGATGCCGACGGTGCGGGCGAGCAGGATCGCCGAGGCGCTCGCCGGAGCCGCACCGGGCGCGGCCCGATCCATCGTGCCGCGGCGCGACCGCCAGCAGCGCGCCGACGGCGATCCGCAGCCCGGCGACGCCCGTCGCGATGCGCAGGTGCTGCGCGCGGGTGACCATCGGGCCGACGCTACAAGCGCCCGGCTACTGGAGCGCGGCGCGGACCTGGCTGCGCCACGGGTCCGGGCACGACCAGTAGGTGATCCCACTCGCGGCGGTCTCCGCCGGGGCCAGCACCCAGGCCACGCAGTCGGCGACCTTCTCGGACGTGTCCCACGGTCCGGGGCGCACCACCGGCGCGCCCGCGACCGCGGCCGAGAGTGCGGGACCAGGCGAGGTGTGCAGGTGCAGGCTGTGGCCGAGCTCGTGCACCACGACGTACCGGAGCCTCGCCGCGGTGCTGAACGCGCTCGGGTCCGACCCACACGTCGTTCGGTGCCGGGTTGTACCCGCCCGCGTGGCAGCACGTGTCGAGCGGGTTGTATCCGTAGTGCACCGTCGCGCCACCCTCGGACAACACGGCGGGCAGCGTCGGGAGCAGCGCGTCGAGCTGCGCGTTCCCGGTGTTGAAGACGACTGCCGGAGGGGGAGCGACGACCGGGACGGTCGTGGTCGTGGTGGGCGCGCTCGCCGGCGCCGCGGTCTCTCGCGGTCGTGACGTTGCGGCTGCGCGGGCTCGGTGGAGCGCGGCCGTCGACGGGGCCGCCCCGCAGCCCACGAGCAGGCCTCCGATGACGGCGGCGCCCAGCCAACGGCTGGTGCGAACGGACAGACGCATGCGAGACCTCGGTGCGATGGCGAGAACAGGCCCCGTCGTGCCGGGGCCGGTTTCGCACTGGCTCCCCGCAGGCTCCTGCGACCAGTGGTGATCGCCTGCGGATCAACGCCTCCCTGAGGTGTGACCTGTCATCTGGTGTGAGTGGGGCTGCGCCTCCCAGCGGGACCGCTCACACCGATTGGACCATGTTCGGGGCATTTGCGCCATAGGGCGCACGGCACTGATTCCCGCCGCGGCGCAGCACCGACGCGTCAGTGGCACGCCGCCCGGAGGCCCCACGCGGGCTCGCGCGCGACCACGATCGCGCCCGCGCCCACCTGCGGCCGGAGGTGCAGCGTCTTCTCTCCGCCGGTGGAGGTCGCGGTGCGGTTGATCCCCAGCCCGGAGTCGCTCCGGCCGAAGGCGCAGAGCTCGCCCGCCCCCAGGTGCCCGTCGAGGACGACCGTCGTGTTGCGGGGCACCACGACCTGGAGCAGCCCGACACCGAGCTGCATCGAGACGTTGGTCGGCCGGGCGAGGGTGACGTCGGAGAGGTCGAGTCGGAGCCGTCCGCCCGCGAGCTGGTAGGACGGGCGCACTGCGGCGGCGTGCTCGGGATGGATGTCACGCGTGCCGTAGCCGCCGTGCAGTGGCGGCTCGAGCCACGTTGCGGCCGCAATCACGAGGGCCACCGCCAGTGCGCACCGCGACCAGCTCGGGGATCCGATGGATCGCGATCCCGAGCCAGACGGCGAGGCCGAGCACGACGCCGCTGACGACGACCGCTTCGAACGCGGTGACGTCGAGGTTGCTCGGCGCCTTCGAGAGCGATGAGCGTCAGCAGTGACGACGATCAACGCCGCGACCCCGATGATCACGACGAGGATCGCGCGGCCGACCACGGGCGCGGCGCGACGGATGAGGGAGCTCCGGCGCGGGGTGCGCATCGCTGCGCTCGGAGGACCTCCGGACGCGCCGGCAGGGTTCGTCGGCGACTGCACCGTGGTCGCCGCGGTCCGGAGCCCGCACCCGTAGAGGCCGGGACGGGTGCCGTTGCGACCCGCGTGTTCTCGCCCCGTACCACAGAGCACGGCGGCGCCGATGCCGATGATGACGAGCGGCCAGACGACGCCGCCGTTGAAGCCGGTCCGAAGCCCAGTGACCGACACCGCCCACGAGGATGAGGAGTGCGAGCGCGCCGATCGCGATCCAGGTGTGGACCGGCGTTCGTCGGGGTCGCACCTCCTGCGTCCTCCGGGTCCGCAGCATCTTCGGGCACGATGAGCCAGGCCGCGAGATAGAGGAGGGCGCCGAGCCCGCCGATGAGGGTCAGCACCACGAACGCGAGCCGCACGATGACCGCATCGACGCCGAGGTACTGGCCGATCGCCACCCGCGACGCCGGCGATCAAGCGGTGGGATCGGCTCCGCAGCAGCTGACGGGGCGGGATCCGAGGGGGCGGAGGTGAGGTCATGCCCGCATCGTCGCGGACGGGAGGACCATCCGTGAATCGGGGATGACCCTGAGGCGACCCTGAGCACTGCGCCCGGCCCCGGGGGAATTCCCGATCCCCCGGTGGCGACCGTGCATGGGATCATCCGAACCATGCAGACCACGAGACCAGACCAAGGTCCGGCCGCCGCTGACCCGTCCCCGCGAGGGCCGTCGCGTCGCCGGCGTCGCGGCCGGGATCGCCGCGTGGTTCGGCGTCGACCCGAACGTGGTTCGACTTGCGTTCGGCGTGCTCGTGTTCGCCAACGGCGTCGGTCTCGTGCTCTACGCCGTCGGCTGGCTGGTGCTCCCCGACGAGGGTGAGCCGGTCTCGCGCCTGCCAGCGCATCGTCCGGCCGTCCGGGCGCTGGGACATCGTGGCCATCGCCGCGCTCGCCGCGGTCGTCATCCCGACCGCTGGTGCTCGCCCGGCAGCTCGGTGTGGGCGTTCCGAGCTCGGTGATCGGACCACTGGTCATTGCCGGCATCGGCGGCGCGCTGGTGTGGGGCCGCCTGCGTCCCGATGAGCGCGCGATGGATGGTGGCGCGATGGACCCGTCGGCGTCGCCATCGTCGGCGGCGGTCACTGCGCTGCTCGGCGGGACTCGGGGACCGGCCGCCGTGTTCGCGCGTCGTCGCCGGATCGATCCTCGTCATCGTCGGCGCGAGCGTCTTCCTCGTCGCGAACACGACCGCGACCGCGGCGCGCCAGGCGATGACTGCCATCATCGTGTTCGGCGTCGGGATCGGGCTCGTCTTCGGTCCGTGGCTGTGGCGGCTCGCCAACGACCTCGCCGAGGAGCGCCGCGAGCCGGGTGCGCTCGCAGGAGCGGGCCGAGGTCGCGGCGCACCTCCACGACTCGGTGCTCCACACGCTCGCCCTGGTCCGGCGCAGCGCCGACGACCCTCGCGCGGGTCGTGAGCCTGGCCAGCCGGCAGGAGCGGGAGCTGCGCTCGTGGTTGAACGGGCGGCCGACGGCGCCGTCGAGCTCTGTGGGCGCGGCGCTCGACGAGCTCGTCGGGCAGGTCGAGACCGACCACGGGGTCCCCATCGAGATCGTCAAGGTCGGAGACTGCGCGATCGACGCGCGCCTCGAAGCGATGCTCGCCGCGGCGCGCGAGGCGATGGTCAACGCGCGCCCAGCATTCCGGGGCGCGCTCGATCGACGTGTACATGGAGATCGACGCCGGCGCGCGCGACTGATGTTCGTCCGCGACCGGGGCGTCGGATTCGACCGCCGAAGCACATTGCGCCGAACCGTCATGGCGTCCGGGACTCGATCGTGAATCGGATGTGCCGGCACGGGGGCGAAGCGGTCGTCCGCTCGACCGTCGGCGACGGCACGGAGATCCGCCTCGAGCTGCCGCGGCTCGGCGCCGCGTGACCTGCCGCGCCGGCGCGGGTGTTCGTCGTCGACGACCACCAGCTCTTCCGGGCCGGGGTCCGGGCGGAGATCGGCGACTTCTTCGATCTCGTCGGTGACGCGTCCGAGGTCGACGCGGCGGTGGAGCTGATCGGGGAGCGGCTCCCCGACGTCGTGCTCGTCGACGTGCACATGCCGAACGGCGGTGGCGCCGCCGTGATCCGCCGGGTGCGCAACGAGCATCCGGAGGTCCGGTTCCTGGCGCTCTCGGTCTCGGACGAACCCGCATGACGTCATCGACGCGATCCGCGCCGGCGCGCGCGGCTACGTCACGAAGTCCATCTCGCGGAACTGAGCTCGTCGACGCGATCGGTCGGGTCGCGACGGGCGACGCGGTGTTCTCCCCCATGCTCGCCGGCATCGTGCTCGACGCGTTCTCGACCGCTCCCCGCGAGCTGATCGACCCCGAGCTCGACCAGCTGACCGCGCGTGAACAGGAGGTGCTGCGCCTCATCGCGCGTGGCTACGCGTACAAGGAGATCGCGCGGGAGCTCTCGATCTCGCCGAAGACGGTCGAGACCCACGTCTCCGCCGTCCTGCGGAAGCTGCAGCTCTCGAACCGCCACGAGCTCACCGTCTGGGCCATCGACCGCCGCCTGGTGTAGCGCCGCCCGGTTCAGCCGGCGAGGAAGCCGAGGATCTCGGGGAAGGCGGCGCGGTCCTGGGCGATGAACATGTGGCCACCCTCGTAGACGTGCAGCTCGGCGCCCGGCACGCGGCTCGCGATGGCCTCGCCGTTGCTCAGTGGCGCGATGCCGTCGAAGCGGCCCGACGCGACGAACGTCGGGCACGAGATCCGGGGGAGGCGGTCGTAGACGTCGTGGTCGCTGCGCGCCTCCAGCTGGCCGGCGTCACCGCGCTGGGCCTCGGTCGGCTCCTCGGACATCCGGTACGAGAGCATCTCGACGAGGGCCTGGTCGTCCGGATGGCCGGCGAGCCACTCGGGCGTGAACCGGGTGTCGAGCAGCGTGAGTCCGGTGGTCACGCGCTCGTCGGCCGGCAGGTCGGCGAGCTCGTGCAACGGATAGGACGACCCGCCCTCACCGCCCGATGACGTGCAGAGCAGCGCGAGCCGGTCCACGCGGTCCGGCCACGTCACCGCGATCTCCTGCGCGACCATGCCGCCGAAGCTGATGCCCACGACGCGGCACCGGTCCCAACCGACCGAGTCGATGAGCCCGATCGCGTCGGCCGCGTACTGGGCCATGGTGTACGGCAGCGGTGGGGCCTCGGTGCGCCCGAGCCCTCGTTGATCGTGGGCGACGACGTCGAACCGCTCACGGAACGGTGCGATGAGCGGTTCGCTCCCCGCGAGGGTCGAGCCGGACCCGTTGCAGAAGAGCAGCGGCGGTCCGCTCCCGGAGCGTTCGAAGTAGATCGAGATCCCGTTCGCACTGACGGTCGGCATCGCCGCAGCCTAGGCAACGGGCGCCACGCGGCCCGCTCAGGATTCGAGGCGCTCGAGCAGCGGCACCCGCCACTGTTCCGCGAGCGCAGGGTGCTCGGCGGTCGCTCGAACGAGCTGCCGCGTCCAGCAGGTGCCGGTCGCTCATCGCGACGTGGGCGTCGTAGACGGTCACGCCCGCAGGGTCCTGCACCGTGACCTCGATCGGTCCTGCCGCGGGCACCTCGCCCGGCTCGAGCACGCGCAGGTACCAACCGGTGCGGCCGGCCGAGCGCAAGCGGCCCCCGATGTCGGCGCGCCCGCGGTGCAACGCGAGCTTGAAGCACGGCCAGCGCGGCTGGCAGACCTGCAGCCTCGCATCGCCCCAGGTCCACACGTCGCCGATCCGCACCGTCTTCTCGTCCGCGCCGATGGTGCTGAGGTTCTCGCCGAACGGGGCCGGACCGAGGTCGGTGCCGAGCTCCTGCGCTCCATGGGGCGAGATGCTCCGAGGGGTAGGCGTAGACCGCCTTGTCGGGACCGCCATGCACGCTGAGATCGGCCTGGCCGTCGCCGGCGAGGTTGATCGCCGAGAGCCAGAGCGTTGACGTCGGCGCCACCGGCTGCTTGCGGATGCCGCTCCACACCAACTCGTCCCGGGTCTCTGCGAGCACCGACGGAGAGCCGACGTTGACCGCCGCGAGCTCGATCACCGGTGCTGGCCACGGTTCGTCGATGTCACCCGAACAGACTGGCAGCTATCTGCGGCCGGAGCAGCCATCCGCCTCCTAGCGTCGGGAGCGAACACGCGACTTGTTGCATCCGCGGAGTCCTCGACATGTCAACGCCGCAGCGATCGCCGAGTGCTGATGCCGTTGCAGAGGGCGCCGCGCGCTTCGGTGAGGTGCACGAGCGGCTACGAGCGGAAGTCGAGGCCGCACCGGCCGGCTTGCTCGGGTGGGTACCCGGTCCGGCGATGAACTCCATCACGACCATCGTGGTGCATCTGTTGGGTGCCGAAGCGGAGACCCTTCAAGTGGTCGCGGGAATGGAGTGCAATCGAGATCGTGCCGCGGAATTCCGCGTCGTCGCCGAGAGCAGGGAGCGCCTGCTCTCACGTCTGGATGAGGCGGATGCGCTTCTCCAGATCTCGGCATCGATGATCACGTCGGACGACCTCATTGCCGAACGATCGTTGCCCACGCTGCCGGCAGCCGGCACGAGGTCCGGCTTGGAGTGGCTTGTCGGCAACTACGGACATGCCCGCGAACACCTGGGCCACCTCACGATGACGCGGCAGCTGTGGAGCACGCACCACGACTGGACGCCCGACTGATCCGGTGTCCCGGCGAACGCCGAGCCGCAGTCCGGTGCGCGCAGGCGTCAACAACCCGACATCGCCCGTCAGAGATGCGTCACTGATCGGGTGCTGCGTGGGTACAGCTGCGAAGAAACCCGCGGGGCCCGTCAAGAAACCGCCAATTGGGTCGATCCATCCGGGGCAACGTGCTTGGGTGGCATGCGGTGCTCCGGATGCACGACCCCGGAGGCGTCGTCGAGGCAAGGCGGTCATCAATGGTGATGGATCTACGTCCGAGCTGCGAAGTGGCGCAGCCATTCTGTGACGACGAGGTGGTCGCGGCGGCGTGGTTCCGGCCGAACGCTCCCGGTCGGTGGGAGCTGAGCAGCTTCAGGGCGCTCGGCGAGCGCCAGCTCCTGAAGAGCCGGGCCGCGTACTTCGCCGAACGGATCCTCGTCGCGGTCACGCCGGTCGAGGTCGTCGCCATCGCGATGGACGCGACCGCGATCTTCCGCAATCGCCTCCGGGTCTGGCCCCGCTGCGAGCTCGCCGTGCAGCTGATCCCGTCCCGCGTGGACCGGCACACGCCGGCCGGCGACGCGGTCCAGCTGAGTCGACGAGGGTGGTTCCCGCACCTCGAGGTCGCACCGATCACCGACGATCCTGAGAGCTGGGCGGTCATCGACCAGCTCTTCGGCGGCCTCTGCTTCCACCACCGCGTCTGAACCAGCGGGTTCCCGCGACGGGCGGCGGCAACGGCAAGACTCCGAGTCTCGTCGCCAACCGCCTCGCGCCTTGGAGCGTGCCCATGGATCTGATGCTGAACGGCAAGGTCGCGGTCGTGACCGCCGCGAGCAAGGGCATCGGCTTGGCCGTCGTGCGGGCTCTCGCGGACGAGGGCGCGCTCGTGGTCGCCGGCGCCCGCAATCCGGCCGGCCTCGAAGGGATCACGAACGTGACCGCGGTCGCGGTCGACCTGTCGGATCCGGCGGGCCCGGGCACGCTGGTGCAACGGGCGATCGACGAGCACGGTCGCGTCGACGTGCTGGTGAACAACATGGGTGGCGTGAAGCTCCGTGTCGACGGCTTCCTGGCGCTCGACGACGACGACTTCTCCTGGGCGATGAACATGAACTTCTTCACCACGCTGCGGGCGACGCGCGCGGCGTTGACGCAGATGGTCGAGCAGGGCAGTGGCGCGATCGTGAACGTGGCGTCCGTGAACTCGTTCTTCGAACCCGACGGTGGCACGGTCGACTACGGCGCGGCCAAGGCTGCAGTGCTGAACCTCTCGAAGTCGCTCGCGCAGGAGTTCGGGCCGAAGGGGATCCACGTGAACTGCGTGTCGCCCGGGCCGGTGAGCACCGAGCTCTGGCTGGGTGAGCACGGCGTGGCCGCGACCGTCGGGAAGGCGATGGGCGTCGACGCCGATGCCGCGAGGGACGCGGTCGTCGCGAGCATCGGTGGGTTCGCGACGGGCCGGTTCACGAGCGCCGAGGAGGTGGCCACGCTCATCGTGCTGCTCGCGTCCGAGCGCACCGCGAACGTGACCGGCGCGAACTACGTCATCGACGGCGGTCTCATCAAGACGACCTGACGCATTGAGGCTCGAGCGCCGATCAGATTCCCAACAGGTTGCCCGCAGGGTGCGCCGCGCTCCGGACGCGTGGAACGATCGCCTCGTTCACCCCACCAACCCGGCCGCGGGGCGGTGTGCAATCCGAACCGAGCGAAAGCGATCACGGAGCACATGGCGGACATCACCGAGTACGAGGAATCGCAGATCGCGAAGGCCAACAAGACCGGCAAGACCCCGGTCGTCTTCGTCCACGGGCTCTGGCTCCTGCCCAGCAGCTGGGACCGGTGGAGGACGATGTTCGAGGCGGCCGGGTACACGACGCTCGCACCGAGCTGGCCCGACGACCCCAACACGGTCGCGGAGGCGAACGCGCACCCCGAGGTGATGGCGAAGAAGTCGGTCGGCGACGTCGCGGACCACACCGACGACGTGATCGGCAAGCTCACGAAGCAGCCGGCGATCATCGGCCACTCGTTCGGTGGCCTGCTCACGCAGATCCTCGCCGGGCGTGGGTTGTCGGCCGCGTCGGTCGCGATCGACCCGGCACCCTTCCGTGGCGTCCTCCCCCTGCCGATCTCGGCGCTGAAGTCCGCATCCCCCGTCCTCGGGAACCCGGCCAACCACGGCCGCGCGGTTCCACTGACCTACGAGCAGTTCCGGTACGCGTTCGCGAACGCGGTCTCCGAGGACGAGGCGCACGAGCTCTACAACACGTACGCGGTACCAGCGTCGGGTCTCCCGTTGTTCCAGGCCGCAACGGCCAACTTCAACCCCTGGACCGAGGCCAAGGTCAAGACGAAGGGCAAGGACCGGGGGCCGCTGCTGATCCTCGACGGTGAGAAGGACCACACGGTTCCGTGGTCGATCGCCAACGCGTCCTACAAGCGCCAGAAGCGCAACGCCGGGGTCACCGAGATCACGAAGGTCCCGGATCGCGGCCACTCGCTGACCATCGACCACGGCTGGCAGGAGGTCGCCGACCTCTCGCTGAAGTTCGTCCAGCGCTTCGTCAAGCCCTAGCCGTCACCGGAAGGTGGCGTCGAGCCCGCGGCAGGCGTCGTGGAACGTCGCGCCGATCATGTCGTGCGCGCCGGTGAGCAGCTCGGCGGTCTCCGCGAGCGGGTCGAAGGCGAAGGTCCACACCAACGTCGTCGTGTCGCGGGCCGCGGGCTCCATGACCCAGTCTTCGAGCAGCGCCGCGAAGATCGGGGCGGAGGTCTCGTCGACCCGGTAGGACCACCGGCGCGGCTCGTCCCAGGCGAGGATCGTCTCGCGGTACCTCACGCCACCGACGCGCACGGAGCGCCGGGTGCCCACACCGGCGGGATCGTCACCCTCGTACGCGCCGTCGGTGACGTCGGGAAACCAGGTCCACGTCGACGGGTGCGCGGAGATCGCGGCGAAGACGGCGTCCACCGGCGCCGAGAGCGGCTCCCGGTATTCGAAGCGGTGGGGTGCGGTCCTGGCGAACTCGAGCTCGACCGGGCGAAGGTGGTGCACGGCGTCCGTCACTTCGAGGCTCGCGCGCGCATCCGGTTGCCACGCTTGTTGTGCTCGACCTCGGCGCGACCCAGGTGCTCCATGAGCGGCGGGACGTACATGCCGAACCGGCCGCGGTAGCCCTTCTTCAATCCGTACCAGCCGCCGATCGGGTTGTCGGGCGAACGGCCCCACGCTTCGACCGTGCCCTCCTTCGCGGGCTTCTGCTCGTCGGCCGAGCCGAGCTCCATCCAGTCGCCGTGCTGCTCGAGCATCGTCTGGAGATCGTCGAGGCACCGGGCGTCGTAGAGCAACACGGTCTTGCCGACGGTGCACACGATCACGTCGACACCGTCGCGCGTGTCGCGATGCATCGTGTACTCGGAGCTGAGTGGCGGTGTCTTCAGCTTCCAGGGGTCGTCCGCAGCTCCGGATCCACTGCTGATCGCACCTTCGGTCATCGCGCGCCTCCCAGGTCGGCTCCGGTCAGGCTAGGGAGTCGCGGGCCTCCTCATCGACCCGCTGCGCGCGGTGGTGCTCGACGACCCGCTGCTCCAGCTCGCCGATCTCGGCGTCCGACGACGCCTCCACCCGAACCACGCGGTCGTCAGCCTGGGGGAGGGACCGGATGAGCTCGTCCAGCTTGAGCTGGGTCGCCTGCTGGGAGCGGTGCTGCGTGTGCTGGATGACGAAGACCATCGTGACGGTGATGCCCGCGCAGACGGTGCCGAACGCGAGCTGCAGGTCCGCATCGAAGCCGGTGCCGACCACCAGCACCCAGATCACGAACACCCAGACCGCGATGACGACGGCGACGCCGGCACGGGTGGTCAGCGCGTCGAACCGGGTCAGCACCCGACTCGAGGCGGGACGATCGGGCGCGACCGGGTCCGGAGCCCGAGGGTGCTTCATGCTCCGACCTTCCCCCGATCGCGGCGGCCGCAATCTGTGACCCTCCGCACACGCGTGGTGCGGACCATCGCAATACCCTCGTCGGCATGAGCGATCCACTGAGCGTTGCCGCCGTCCGGCTGTGCATCGACGCGAACGACGTCGATCGCGTCAGCGCGTTCTGGGCCTCGTTGCTCGACTACCGGATCCGGGAGATCGACGGTTCCGACGGGTGGCGCCACCTCGAGCCCACGTCTCCCGACCTGCCGAAGCTGACGATCCAGCCGGTCCCCGAGCCGAAGACGCGGAAGAACCGGTTGCACCTCGACCTGTTCGTGCCCGACCCCGATCCATGGATCCGACGATGCGTCGAGCTGGGCGCCACGTTGCTGGGCCGCAGCGAGGATCCCGACGACTGGTTCCAGGTGATCGCGGATCCCGAGGGCAACGAGCTCTGCATCTGCCGGTCGGCCTGAGCGTCGTGGTTCGGCGGCAGGTCCTCATCGAGGGTCGGGTCCAGGGCGTCGGCTATCGGGTGTCCTGCGCCGCGCCGAGCGGCGGCGGCGGGTCTCGCGGGCGCGGTCCGCAACCTCCCGGACGGTCGTGTCGAGGCCACGTTCGAAGGCCGGCCGGAGGCGGTCGACGCGCTCGTCGCGTGGTGCCGCCGGGGCCCGAATGCGGCCCGGGTCACCAGTGTCGCGGTCTCCGAGCTCGCGCCGACCGGCGCCACCGGCTTCGTGATCGGTTGAGACGTCGCGAATCGACGACGGGATCCTCACACCTCCTTCATGGAGCCGAATCACAATCGGGTCGATGATCCACACCGCGCGGCACCGGCGCCGATGGTTGATGTCGGCGGTCTGCATCGGCACCACCGTTGCGCTCGGCGCGTTGGCGGTTCCGGGCGCGACCCGCGGCAGTGGCGGGTCGCGCACCCCGGGGCTGTGGCCACGCCGCGCCGCCGGGGGTGACGACGAAGACGATCAGCGTCGGCGGTCAGTCTCGGGAGTACCTGCTCGAGGTCCCGCCGTCCGTTCGGGCGCATCGGCCTGCGCCGCTGCTGTTCAACTTTCACGGGCTCGGCTCGAACATGGGCGAACAAGCGACGTACAGCCGGCTGAACGACAAGGGCGCGAAGGCCGGCTACGTCGTCGTCACCCCGAACGGATCGGGTGCGCAGGTCAAGACCTGGAAGTTCCCGCCACTGCCCGGCAGCGACGTCCCGTTCGTCAAGGCGCTGCTGACCCGGACCGAGTCGACGCTCTGCATCGACCGAAACCGCGTGTACGCGACCGGGATCTCCGCCGGCGGCATCTTCGCGACGAGCCTCGCGTGCGCGATGCCCGGCACGTTCGCCGCGATCGCACCGGTGGCGGGCGTGAACGCGACGCGGGTGTGCCGGGCGGGGACGCCGCGGGTCTCGGTCCTGGCGTTCCATGGCACCGCGGATCCCATCGTCCCGTACAACGGTGGTCCCTACTTCAGCGGTCTGAGCCGTGCCGCGGCGGGCGTGGGCGGCTCGCCGACGGCCGCGCTGGGCGCAGGTCTGCAGGCGCATCCGGTGCCCGCGGCGGTCGCGAGCTGGGCCGCGTTCGATGGCTGCAACGCGCTGTCCGGCGAGCACCCGGGTCGCCCACGACGTGCAGCTGACCACCGAGCACGGCTGCCGCAAGCACACGGGGGTCGAGCTCTACACCATCCAGGGCGGGGGCCACACGTGGCCGGGCGCGGCCAACGTGGCCCGACCGAGGCTCGGTTCCGTCACCGATTCGATCAGCGCCTCGGATCTCATGCTCGCGTTCTTCCACGCCCATCCACGGGTGCACTGACCCGGCCGGGGCTCACGGGAAGCGGACGGCCGGTCGCGGGGTTGCAACCCGCATGGTTCCTCTTTCCGTGCTCGACCTCGCCACCGTCGCGAGCGGTTCCACTCCGGCCCAGGCCCTCGCCGAGACGACCCAGCTCGCGGCCGTCGCCGAGCAGCTGGGCTACGAGCGGCTCTGGGTCGCCGAGCATCACGGCATGCCGGCCGTGGCGAGCTCCGCGCCCGCGGTGCTGATCGCGCACCTGGCGGACGCCACCACGACGCTGCGGGTCGGTTCGGGCGGCGTCATGCTGCCGAACCACTCGCCGCTCGTCATCGCCGAGCAGTTCGGGACCCTCGAGGCGCTGCATCCCGGCCGGATCGACCTCGGTCTCGGACGCGCCCCCGGCACCGATCCCGTCACGGCCCGCGCGCTGCGCCGGGCGCGCGACCTCGACGTCGACAGCTTTCCCGACGACGTCGTGGAGCTGATCCGGTACCTGATGGACAGCGACGGTCCGCCCACCCATCCGGCCGCGGTCCCCGGGCGCGGCTACCTGCCCGAGGTGTGGCTGCTCGGTTCCTCCGTGTTCAGCGCGGAGCTCGCCGGGATGCTCGGGCTGCCCTTCTCGTTCGCGTACCACTTCAGTCCGAAGTACGTGGACGTCGCGTTCGAGCGGTACCGCTCGGCGTTCCAGCCTTCGTTCCTGCTCGCCGAGCCACGGGCGATGGTCGCGGTGTCGGTGCTGTGCGCGCCGGACGAGGAAGAGGCGCGCTGGCTCGCCGGTCCCTCCGCGCTCGCGATCCTGCAGCTGCGCAGCGGGAAGCTCGGACCACTGCCAACCCCGGAGCAGGCCGAGCGCTACGAGTACTCGCCCGCGGAAGCCGCGCTCGTTGCCGAGACCACCGCGTCGCATCTGGTCGGCACCCCGCAAAGCGTCGGCGCGGGTCTGCTCGAGCTGCAGCGGCGCACCAACGCCGACGAGATCATGCTGTCGACGCGCGGCGCACTCGTACGACGCGCGGGCGCGCTCGCTCGCGCTCGTCGCGGGGCAGTGGGCGCAGGAAGCAACTGCTGCCACTGCCTGACCCCGCGCTCGTGCTTCGCGGAATCTTCATACTTGCCGTGCTTGCGCGCCCTCCTGTCTGGGTAACCGCATTCTGGATCTCCGGGATTCGCCTTGGGACCAACCTGTACTTGGGGGGATGAAATGCTTCGAAGGATTGGAATGGCCTCCGCGGCGATGGCGCTCGCGGTCGGTGGCCTCGCGCTGGGGGCGGGGCCCGCTCTGGCGGCTCCGAAGCCGCCGATCACCGCAGGTCCGGGGAGCAGCCTGAGCTGCTCCGTCACCGCGAAGGTCAAGCTGTCACCCGGGCTCAAGGACAACTGGGTCAAGGCGGACCACCAGACCGACCCGAACTCGGCGGTCCGGGCGCTTCCCGACACGACGTTCGCGTCGAACGGGCCGGTCTCGACCACCGTCAAGGGGAAGGGCACGTGCTCGGGGACCGTCACCGGCGGCGGCCAGACCGCGTCGGTCACGGGCATCAAGTTCACGCTCGGCCCCGATCCGGCCGCTCCCGGCTCGAGTGACCCGGCCACCTGCACCTCGCTGCTCACGACCACGGACTCGACCGCTCGCTACGACGTCACGATCTCGTGGAAGGCGTCGGGCGCGAAGGTGAACCCGACCTCGATCACCGGCGCGTCGATCACCCCGATGGGTCTCGGCTTCCAGACCTCCGGTGGCACGATCACCGGGTCCTTCGCGGGCGGGACCTCGACCTCGCAGGGCAACGTGGACGGGACGACCATCAGCGCGTTCGTCCAGCCGGCCCCGACGTCGTCGAGCCCGACCCCGGCGTTCCCGCAGTGCCAGCCGACGCTCAAGCTCAAGAGCAAGAAGGGCGTGAACTCGGCGTCGCTGAAGGCCCCCAAGGGTCTGAAGAAGATCACCATCGTTCCCGGCTCGACCCTGGACATCAGCCGCTAGGCCCGAGCTGATCCATCGAGCCACCGGGGAGGGGGCGGAGCTGCGGCTCCGCCCCCTCCCCGCGCAAGTTCGCGTTTGTCGGCGTCGGGACCGGGGTACCTCAGGGCAACGGTCGGTGTCGGGCGCTCGGAGCCTGTCCCAAGCCTCTCCCAAGGTTCTCTCCGAGCGCCGCACCACCGTTTCGGCAGGATTCGAACGCTCCGGGTGGTCGCGACCGTTGCGGTCGGAATGCGTACCTGGGTAGCGTCGCCCGATCCGGGCCGGGTGAAGGGGCGCCAGTGGGGCGAGTGCAAAATTGGCGGCTCGCGGCGGGCGCTGGCCGGCGTGATGCCGAAGCGTGACCTCGCCCGGGCGGAGCTCGCGCCCGCCTGGATCTCCGTCGTCGCCGCACCACCCGGTGAGCCGCGCCTGGCGGACGGTCCGTACTCGCTCGCGCTGGTGGACTCGGTCCTCTACCTGGCCCGATCCGGTGGCGACACCCCGGGCGCCGGTCCGCGCCACTTCCGGCTCCGCCTCGCCGAAGCCCAGCTCGCGATGGCGTTCGGTGGGCCGCCCTTCCACTCGACGCTGCACTTCGAGCACCCCGCGGTGGGCCGGCTCGTGATGTCGCTCGACGCACTCGGCTTCGCGACGCTCACCGAGGCCGCCGTCTCCCGCGTCCACGCGACCGGAGGCTGGTAGTCGGCGCGCGCAGCTCGCTCGACAGCCCGAGACTGCGGGATCGGCCGACGTAGGGTGAAGGCTTGCGGTGGATCGCTTCGTTCGCCCTGTTTCTCGCGGTGGGCGCGGCCTGGGCGTTGGCGTCGCCGATCAACTCGGGACCGGACGAGCCTTCCCACGTCGTGCACGCCGCCTCCATCCCGCGGGGCGACCTGATCGGGAAGTCGCTCAAGGGCACTCCGTACGTCGACGTGACCGCGCCCCGGGTCTACAAGCCGACGACACCGTGCTACGCGTTCCATCCCGCGACGCCGGCGAGCTGCTACGAGCTGGCGAAGGGCTCGGGCGACACCACGTTGCGCTCGTACACCGCTCGCTACCTCCCGCCGTACGGCGCACTGTTGGGCTTCGGCACCTACTGGTATCCACCGGGTGCCGGCCAGATCTACCTCATGCGCCTCCTGAGCGCGGCGGTCATCGCGGCGCTGCTGGCGTCGTGCGTGACGACGGTCGCCGCGGTCGGTTCCATCGGCTTCGCGCTCGGGTTCCTGTTCGCGCTCACGCCGATGGCCCTGTACTTCACCGGGATCGTGAACCCGAGCAGCGTGGAGATCGGCGCCGGCATCGCGGCGTGGATCCACGGAGTCGCGCTCACCCACGCGGGAGCCGGCGACGATCCGCGGCTGGTGCGCCGGTTCGGGATCGCGGCGTGCGTCCTCTGCGCGACGCGTCCGCTGTCCCCCCTGTGGCTCGTGCTGGCGCTCGGGGTGCTCGTGGTCGTCGCCGGCTGGGCGCGCGCGAAGGACCTCATCGGCCGGCGCGTCGTGCAGGGGTGGGCGGCCGCGGTGGTGGTGATCGCGTTGATCCAGGTCGCGTGGTCCGCCGTGGCCAAGCCGCTGAGCGAGGGCAACACTGCGCAGAAGGGCCTCGACGCACCGCTGAGCTTCATCCTCCGGCAGAGCGTCGGGAAGCTCTACTGGTCCAACACGCGCGAGATGGTCGGGGTCTTCGGCTGGCTGGACACCCTGGTCCCGAACGCCACGGTGGTGATCTGGCTGCTGGCGATCGGCGCGCTCGTGCTCGTCGGGGTGAGCGCCGGGTCGCGCCGGCTCGCGTGGGCCCTCGGACTCACGATCGCGCTCGCGTTCGTCGTGCCGGTGGCGATCGAGACCGCGCGGGCCGAGCGCGAACAACCTCGTCTGGCACGGCCGGTACACGCTGCCGTTCGCGGTCGGCATCCCGATCCTGGGTGGCTACGCGCTGCGCGAGGTGGAAGGCACGAAGCTCGCGATCTCGCGACTGGCCTGGTGGCTCGGCGTCGGGTTCGTGGTCGCGCAGGTGCTGGCGTTCGCGGAGGCGCTGCGCCGCTACACCGTCGGCATCAACGGCCCGATCTTCTTCTTCTGGAAGAGCACCGCGTGGTCGCCGCCGCTGCCGTCGTGGCTCCTGCTCGCCGGCTACGTCGCCATGATGATCGGGCTCGTGGTCTGGGCGACCGGCGCCGCGCGTCCCAGCGCTCCGGAACCCGCCGTCGACGTCGACGAGGACGCCGGCGACGTCGACGAGGTCAGCTGGGCGGGAGGGTCACGATGGAGATGAAGAACTCGTCGATCTGACGTACGACGCTCATGAACTGGTCGAAGTCGACCGGCTTGGTGACGTAGGCGTTGGCGTGCAGGTTGTAGCTCCGGACGATGTCCTCGTCGGCGGACGACGTCGTCAGGATCACGACCGGGATCCGCCGTAGGTCCGCGTCTTGCTTGACGATGGCCAGCACTTCGCGTCCGTCGAGGCGGGGGAGGTTCAGGTCGAGGAGGATCAGGCCGGGACGGGAGGCCTTCTCGTAGGGAGCCTCGTTGCGGAGGTACGCCAGCGCTTCCTCACCGTTGTTCACCACGTTGAGGTTGTTCGCGAACTTCGATCCGTCGATCGCCTCACGGGTGATGAGCACATCGCCGGGATCGTCTTCGACCAGCAGGATCTCGACCGGCCGCGCCTTGGGGGTCATGAGGTCGGTGCTCCCGGCGGAGTGGTCGGCAAGGTCCAGCGGATCGTCGTTCCCGTCTCGACGTCGGGGTCGATCCAGATGGTGCCGCCATGGTACGTGACGATCTTCTGGCTCAGCGCGAGCCCGATGCCCGTGCCGTCGTACACGTCGCGTGCGTGCAGGCGTTGAAAGATCATGAAGACCCGCGCCGCGTGCTGGGGCTCGATCCCGATCCCATTGTCCGCACAGGCCAGCTCCCAGCCGTCGTCGATGCTCCGCGCGGTGATCGCGACGGTCGGCACCTCGGCTGCGTTGAACTTGATCGCATTCGAGATCAGGTTCTGGAACAGCGAGGTGACGAGCGTGGGGTCGGCGGGTGCCGTCGGAAGGTCACCGATCTCCACGACCGCGTGCCGATCGCGGATCGCCGGGTCCAGGTTCCTCACTGCGTCCTCGGCGGCAGCATGCAGGTCTGTCGGCACGAAGCCGTCGGTCGTGCGGCCGACGCGCGAGAACGCGAGCAGGTCCAAGATGAGCTGCTGCATCCGCTTGGCGCCGTCGACCGCGAAGTCGATGTACTGCTTTCCGCGCTCGTCGAGCTGGTCGCCGTACCGCTGCTCGATGAGCTGGCAGAAGCTGGTGATCTTCCGCAACGGCTCCTGGAGGTCGTGCGACGCGACGTACGCGAACTGCTCGAGCTCCGCGTTGGAGCGGGTCAGCTCGAGCGTCTGGTGCGCGAGCTGCGCGCGGGCGATCTCCGCCGCGGCGAGGTCCTCGACGATGTTGTGGCGCATGGCCTCGATCTCGACGCCCAGGTCGGCCAGCTCCTTCGGGCCCGACGGTTCGATCGGGTGCTCGACGTCGCCCGCCGTCACGAGGCGCGCGTCGCCGCCCAGGCGGTCGATCGGCGCGAGCACGAGCCGGCGCAGTCCGATCCAGAGGAAGATCCCGCACGCGAGCAGCAGCGCGACGACGACCAGCCCGAGCCCGATGGCCTGATTGGTCCGGGTGCGGATCTCGTCGCGCGCGGATTGGCGGGCGTTGTTCAGGGCGGCATCGAGGTGGGAGTACTGATGCCGGACCGCATCGAACTGCACCTTGCTGCGGTCGAGCAGGGCCGTGTTGGCGAGGTTGATGCGATTGGCCCGCCCCGCCGCGATCAGCCGAGTCGCGGACTTGTCCTGCCAACGGGCGGCCGCCGCGTCGAGCGCCTTGACCCGTGCTTCGAGGGTGGGGTCACCCGAGACCAGCGCGCGGAGCTTGCGGGTGTCGACCGCCTGTTCCTGCAGACCGGAGGTGTACGGATCGAGGAACTGCTTGTCGCGCGGCGAGCGCGTAGCCGCGGACGCCGGTCTCCTGGTCGACCAGTGCGGCGAACACGTCGCGCGCCGAGATCGCGGCGGGATCGACCCGGTCCAGCACACGATCACGAGCGTCGATCTGGCGATTGAACGCCCAGCCCACGACCCCCAGCGAGAGCAGGGCGAGCACGGCGGTGAAGCCGAAGGCGGCTCCGACCAGGGTTCGCAGCGAGTACCGCGAGCTCCCGCCGGCACGCGGTGCGGCTGCGCTCATCGATCAGCGTGCGACCGGAGCGCCAGCACGGCGACGTCGTCGTCGAGCGGACCGCCGTGCGAGGCTTCGACCAGCTCGAGCAGGCGGTCGAGCTGCTCGCGATCGTCGTCGACCGCGAGCAGTCCGATCAGCATCGTGATCAGACCGTCGACGCCGAGTCGCTCGGACCCCTCGCCGCGGCGAACCTCGAACAGGCCGTCGGTGAACATCAGCAGGGTCCACGACGGTCCGAGCGACCGGGTCCCCGTCGCCCAGAACGTGTCCGACGCGACGCCGAGCGGGACGCCGCGGTGGTCGTCGGCCAGCTCGCGGACGGAGTCCTCGATCAGGAGCGGTGCGGGGTGGCCGGCGAGGCGGTATCCCACCGAACGTCGGTCCGGGGCGACGGTGAGGTCGCACACGGTCACGAACAGGTCCTCGATGCGCTCGACGAGCAACAGCCGTTCGAGCATGGGGAGGACCTGGCTGTCTTCGACGCCGGCCAGGACGAGGGTCCGCCAGGCGATGCGCATGCTGACGCCGAGCGCGGCCTCGTCCGGTCCGTGCCCGCACACGTCGCCGATGACCGCGCGCACGGACCCGTCCGGGAGCTGCACGGTGTCGAAGAAGTCCCCGCCGAGGACGCGATTGCCACCGCCGGCGCGGTAGCGCGTCGTCGCGGTGAAGCGTCGGTCGTCCAGCAGTGGCCGCGGCAGCAGGCCGCGCTCGAGACGCAGGTTCTCCTCGCGCCGGAGCTCGGCCGCGAAGAGCTGGCGCGAGGTGTCCTTCGTCCGGTGCCGTTCGATCGCGTACCGCACCGAGCGCTCGAGCAGTGCCGGATCCACCTCGTTCTTCGCGAGGTAGTCCTCGGCGCCGGCCGCCACCGCCGCCACCCCGAGCTCGTGATCGGAGAAGCCGGTGAGGACGACGACGGGCGCGTCGAACGCAGTGAGGACCGCGGTCAACGCCTCGAGATCCCGCGCGTCGGGCAAGGCGAGGTCGAGCAGCACGCAGTCGACGCGGATGCGCTGCGCCTCGAGGCCTTCGGCGAGCGATGTCACGTGATGGAGCGCCACCATGATCGAGCACCGGGCGAAGTGCTCCTCCACGAGGAGCGCGTCGCCGGCGTCGTCCTCGACGAGCAGGACGTGGATCGGGGGGAGCTCGGGACGCGTCATCTGGGCCACAAACTCCCACAGGCGGGCGCAGCTGCGGAACGGGTCCGAATTTGGGCGTCGCGAGGCTTGCCCGGTCTCAGTGGCAGGAGCGGGTGCCGCTGTCGCGCACGGCGCCGGTCTGATCCACGAATTGCCACGAATAGCTGTTGGAGTCCAGTGCGAGCTTCAGGACGCCGAAGGTCGAGAGCCTCACCGCACTGTTCGGGAGCGGAGTCCCCCAGCCGTCGAGGCTCCGTCCGCCCGTGCCGACGACGATCTCCTGGACGCCATTCGTGCTGGCGGCACCGTTGGCGAGCTGGGGTTGGAACCGCTCGTAGCTGTGCTCGTGGCCGACGAGATTGAGCTCGACGCCGTACTGCTGCAGGTCGGTCCAGAAGGGCGCGACGTCCGTGACGCTGTAGTCGGAGGAGAACCGCGGTGTGTGCCACGTCGCGATGACGCACGGCCGTGTGTTCGCGGCCAGGTCGGCGCGCAGCCACTGCTCTTGGGCGGAACCTGCGGCACACGAGACGATGTCACAGTTGGAGTTGAGGGTGACCACGTGCCACGTGGTGCCGACGTCGAAGGAGTAGTAGCCCTTGCCCGGCGGGCCGGCCGCGGCGCCGAAGTAGCTGAAGTACCCGCTGGCGCCGGCGGTGCCGTACTCGTGGTTGCCGACCGTCGGCATGGTCTTGGACTTGATGCGGCCGTAGCTCGCGGCGTACGAGCTCTGGAACCCCGCAAGGTCGCCGTTCTCGTACTGCTCGTCGCCGAGCGCGAGGAACAGCTGGTTGTTCGGATCGTTGACGACGAGGTTCGACACCGCGAGCTGGCGGCAGCTGGTCGAGGTCACCGCCTGTCCGGGTGCGCAGGCCATGTCACCGACCGCGGCAACGTTCACCACTCCGGGCGGTGGCGGGGGAAGCGTCGTGGTGGTTGTCGTCGTGGACGAGCTGGTTGTGGTGGAGCTCGACGTCGTCGTCGAGCTGGAGGTGCTGGACGACGACGTCGACGAGGAGGATGTGGACGAGCTCGACGTGCTCGAAGACTCGGTGGTCACGATGAGCTGCGGAGCAGTGGCGGTGGCCTCGCGGCTGTCGTAGTAGGCACCGTCACCGTCGGAAGACCGGAAGCCGAGCGTGAGGAGTCCTCCGGTGGTGACTGCGCTCGTGACCGGGATGTCGACCCACGAGTTGCGGTTCACGGCACCCAGGCTCGCCACTGTCGCGCCCCAGCTCGTCGGTCGGTTGTTGTAGGTGATTCCCTTCTCGGTCCAGGTGTTGTTGTTGACGAGTGCGACGTCACCGCCATCTGGACTCTCGCTGTCGACCTTGCTCGAGTCGTGGATGCGGAGAACGGCATCCTGCACCGTCCCCGCGATCCCGGAAAGATCGAACCGGATGTAGATCTCCCGCACCGGGGAAGCGTCGACGACGACGCGCGCGTTGGTGCCGTAGTTCGTCCTCGGCGTGCTCGCGTCGACGTACGAGTCCGCAACGGGCGTCAACGTCGTGGTGGAAGCCTGCGACCCCGCGTCGCTCCCCGCGACGGCGACGAGCGTCGCGCTCGCGACCAGCAACACGATGCCGAGCCCCGCGATGCGCCTGGCCCTGCCCTGCGTGCGTCCCTGCACTGCCATGCCTCTGGACCTTAGAACTGCGCGCCTGGGTATGCACGCGACAATCAGTAAATGTGTCCCGGTTTCTCCTGCGCGTTTGGTGCATCTACGTATGAACGGGCCGAGTCATCCCCCCGCCCCGCTCCTAGCCGGGGCTCCAGTGGCCGACGATCGTCGTCGCGACGGCCCGCGCGATGACCGACGACGCTTGCGGCGGGTTGCCGAACCGGTCGGGGAGCGACGCGACGTCGACGTCGAGGACGTCGCGGTCCTTGCGAACGACGACGGAGCCATCCGTCGTCATGAACGCGCTGAAGCCGTCCCCGAGCTGGGGCGGCTCCGGCCGGCGGCCGCGCTGCCGGGCGACCTGAACCGTGTGGGCGGTCGCGGCCGAGGCACTTGTGAACCGTTCGACGGACAGCGAGATCGCACCGTTCGCGTAGACGTAACGACACGAGTACGCGTGATCGGGCGTTCTCGGGGTGGTCACCCGTTCCGGCGCCACCCCCAGGCTGGTGGAGAGCTGGCGTTGCACGGGGCGGTCACAGAATTGCGCGACTGCGCGCGGCGGGTTCTTGCTGACCGGGCGGGCGCTCGACTGTGAGGACGAGCAGGCCGAGAGGCTGCAGGCGACCAACGCGACCAGCGCGGCGCCGGGTCGGAGGAAACGGACGATCCGGTGCATCATGACCGGTCAACCTAGCCAGACCGACGGCACGGGGCCCGGCCGCCGGGCCCCGTGACGAGCCGATCCGGGAGCGCGATGATCCGAGAGACGGGGTCAGGGCGAAGAGTCGGTGTGGGGACCGATCAAGAGGTGGCAGCGCCTGCAGGGGGTGCCCGGGTGACGATGGGGATGCCGACCGTGGCGTGGGAGCGATGCACCCGCGACCGGTTGATCGCGGGTGACGACGACGCACTCGGTGACTGCTACGACCAGTACGCGTCGTTCGTCTACGGCCTCGTGCTGCGGGTGGTGCGCGACCCGAAGGCGGCCGAGGACATCACGCAAGACGTCTTCCTCGGGCTCTGGGAGAACCCGGCGTGCTTCGACCCCGGCAAGGGCGCGCTGCGCACGTGGCTCGGCACGATCGCACACCGTCGCGCCGTCGACTACGTGCGCCGCGAGGAGGCTCGTCGACGCCGCGACCACGCGGTGCAGGGTCGCGTGACTGTGACTCCGGACGTCGAAGAGATGGCGTTGGCGTTGATGACGGCCGAGCGGGTGCGCGAAGCCTTGGAGTCACTCCCGCCCGAGCAGCGCGAGGCGATCCAGCTCGCGTACTTCGACGGGAAGACGTACCGGGAGGTCGCGACCGTCATGGGAATACCTGAGGGAACCGCGAAGTCCCGACTGCGGCTGGCGCTGCGCCGGGTCGCGAGCACCCTCGAGTCGGAGGATCTTCGCCAATGGGCCTGAACGAGGGTTCCGAGCCGATGAGCGACGCCGAGCTGCGCGAGCTCCTCGCGGCCCACGCGCTGCACGCATCGGTGCCGGCCGAGACGCTCGAGATCGAGGCGTACGTCGCGCGGAACCCCGCGGCGGCGGCCGAGCTCGCGCGGCTGTCCACGGCCGCGGCCTGGATCGGCGCGACCGGGGCGTTGACCCCCCCGCCCCGGCTTCGCGCCTCGGTGCTGGCGGCGGCACGGGCCCGCAACCGGAGCCCGCAAGCTCACGACGACGAGCTGATGCGGCTGTACCGCGCCGAGACCGATCGCTTCGATGAGCTCGTGCCGACGCTCGGTGCCGCCGACCTCGCGGCGATGACGGCCAACGGTCTGAGCGTGCGCGACCTCGTGATCCACCTCGCCGCGATGGAGAGCATGGTCGCCGTGGGCGTCGGCCATCCCGTCACGACGCTCGATGCGGGCACGGGCGTGGAGGAACGCACGGCGGCCTTCGTCGAGGCCTTCGCCGTCCAGCCGATGGACGACGTGCGCCGACTGTGGCGCGACGCGATCGACGGCGTCATGACGTGGGCGGCGTCGGGCGCGCCGAAGGGCTTGCTCCCGTGGCTCGGCCTCGAGGTCCAGCGGGACACGGTGCTCATCAGCCGGGCGTTCGAGACCTGGATCCACGGCAACGACATCCGGCGCGCGATCGGCCGTCCGCTCGAGCAGCCCCGTCCGGCCCACCTGCACCGGATGGCGGACTTCTCGATGCAGAACCTGCCCGCGTGGCTCGAGGTGGTCGGGCGCCCGCACCCCGGGAGCACGGCGCGCGTCGTTCTCACCGGTCCCGGCGGCGGGAGCTGGCTCGTCCCGCTCGCGTCGCACCAGCCGACGATCGCCGAGGACGTCGACGTGGTGCTCGAGGTCGACATCGTCGACTGGTGCCACCGGGTCGGCGAGCGCGTGTCCACGGAGGCAGTCCCGGTGCGCGTGACCGGGGACCCTCAGCTCGCGACGGACATCCTCGACGCCGCGTCTGCACTGGCCACCCTGTAGAGCCCCGCCGCGGTCGCGGTCAGTGCGTGGTCATGCCACCGTCGACGACCAGCACCTGTCCGGTCATGAAGCTCGACGCGTCGCTCGCGAGGTAGAGCGCGGCGTCCGCGAGCTCGTCGGGCGTGCCCATCCGCTTGATCAGCTGCGCGTCGATCATGCCCTGTTGGGTCGCCGCGTCGTTGTTGCGGACCATGTCGGTGTCGGTCGTGCCGGGTGCGAGCGCGTTGACGCGGATCCCCGCGGCCGCGAACTCGGAGGCCATCGCGCGGGTCATCGTCACCATCGCGTTCTTGGCCGAGCAGTACATCGAGACGTACGTCGCGTGGGTGAAGGCACCGGCGCTGATGACGTTGACGACCGCGGCGTGCTCGCTCTCGAGCAGGTGGGGGAGCGCGTACTGGAACAGGAAGAGCGGACCCTTGAGGTTGACCGAGTAGGACTTGTCCCACGCCTCGGCGGTGATCTGACCGATGGGCAGCCCGAGGGCGTTGGCCGCGTTGTTCACCACGATGTCGACGCCGCCGAGCTGGTCCACGGTGGTGCCGACGAGCGCTTCGAGCTCTTCGAGGTGGCCGGCGTGCGTCGGCACCGCGATCGCGCGGCCGCCCGCAGCCTCGATCTCCTTGGCCACCTGCACGCACGCGTCGGCCTTGCGGCTCGCGACCACGACGGCGGCACCGGCGGCGGCGTAGGTCTCGGCAACCGCGCGGCCGATGCCGCGGCTTCCGCCGGTGATGATCGCGACCCGACCGGTGAGGTCGTAGCGCGCCTGGAGCTCGTCTCGGGTTCGCATCGACATGTGGCGCACGTTACCCGCCTGCTTGAATCACTCCGATGAGCGGACCGTCGACCGAGGTGCAGCTGTCGGCGGCCCACGCGCGACGGATCGTCTTGGGTGCGCAGGGCTTCGGCGTGGCCCGCCCGACCGGTCGGATCGACCGCCGTCACGTCCGGAAGGTGCTCGGTCGGATCGGCTTGATCCAGATCGATTCGGTGAACGTCGTCGTGCGCTCGCAGGAGCTCCCGCTCTTCGCGCGCCTGGGTCCCCATCGACGCGACCTGCTCACCGGGATGGTCGAGGACGGGGAGCTCTTCGAGTACTGGGGCCACGAGGCGTCGCTCCTTCCCATCGAGCTGTTCCCGCTCTTCCGGTGGCGGATGGACGCGGCCGGAGCGAAGGCCGCGGGGTGGACCGGCCTGATCCGGCTCGCGCACGAACGGCCGGACTACGTGGAGGCGGTCTACGACGAGGTCGCCGAGCGCGGCCTCCTCTCCGCGTCGGAGCTGGACGACCCCGGCGCGAAGTCCGGGCCGTGGTGGGGCTGGCGCCACGGCAAGCAGGCACTCGAGTACCTGTTCTGGAGCGGCCGGCTCTCGGCCCGCCGGCGGGCGAGCTTCGAGCGGATGTACGACCTGACCGAGCGGCTCATCCCGCCGCGAGTGGTTCGACGCACCGGCTCCCAGCCCGGCCGACGCGCACAAGGAGCTGCTCGTGCGCGCCGCGGGCTCACTCGGCGTCGGCACCGCGGCGTGACCTCGCCGACTACTACCGGCTCAACATCCCGTACTCGCGTCCGCTCGTCGCCGAGCTGGTGGAAGAGCGGCGCCTGGTGCCGGCGCGCGTCGAGGGGTGGGCTCAGCCCGCGTTCCTGCACGCGGACGCGCGGACCCCGCGCCGCGTCGATGCCCGCGCGCTGCTCTCGCCGTTCGACTCGCTCATCTGGGAGCGGTCGCGGACCGAGCGCGTCTTCGACTTCCGGTACCGGCTCGAGATCTACACCCCGAAGCCCAAGCGGGTGTACGGCTACTACGTCCTGCCGTTCCTGCTCGGGGATGCGATCGTCGCCGCGCGTCGATCTCAAGTCGGAGCGGGTCGACGGCACGCTGCGCGTGCGCGGCGCGTTCGCCGAGGCCGGCCACGACCCGCTCGAGATCGCGGGCCCGCTCGCCGAGGAGCTCGCGCTGCTCGCCGGCTGGCTTGGCCTCGACCGCGTCGCGATCGACGATCACGGCGACCTCGCCCCGGCCCTCCGCCATCTCACCCCCTGACCCCAGCTCGTTTCGGGGCGTCTGAGCGTCGTCAGAGCGACCATGAAACGCCCCGGAACGAGTCTGTCGACCGGGTCAGGTGATGGTGCCAACGAGGGTGCCGATCGCGGCGGTGACGGCCATCGCGAGCCCGCCGCCGATCGTGATCCGGATCGCGGCCCGGGCCGGGGGCGCACCGCCGAGGCGGGCGCCGACGGTGCCGAGCAGCGCGAGCAGGAGGAGGGCCACGACCGCGATCACCGCGATGCGGAGATCGGAGGGCGCGAGCGCGGCCGAGATCAGGGCCAGGGCTGCGCCGACGCCGAAGCTCGCGGCCGACACCGCCGCGGCCTGCACCGGACGGGCCATCGTCTCGTCGAGGATCCCGAGCTCGTCCCGCACGTGGCTCCCGATCGGATCGGCCTCCATCAGCGAGTCGGCGACCTGGCGCGCGAGGTCCCGCTCCAGTCCCCGCTCCTCGTAGATCTGGGTGAGCTCCTCGAGCTCGTGCTCCGGGAAGCGGGCCAGCTCGTGGGTCTCCCGCGCGATGTCGGCGAGCTCGGTGTCGCGCTGGGAGCTCACGGAGCCGAACTCTCCCGCCGCCATCGACATCGCCCCACCGACGAGGGCCGCCGTTCCGGCCACGAGCATCTGGGTGCGGTCGCCGTTCGCGGCCACGACTCCGATGAGCAGGCTGGCCGTGGAGACGATCCCGTCCTGGGCCCCGAGCACCCCGGCACGCAGCCAGCCGACGCGCTCGCGGCGATGGGTCTCCCGGTGGATGCGGATGGGCACGGCACCAGCATGGCGCGCCGGCCCGCGCCCGCGGTCCACAAAGGTCGCCCTGCCGTCCCGGCCCGGGCCAATGGTCCCGTATGGTGGGAACGCGCCCTCGAGAGGAGCAGGTTCATGGGCATTGCGGGATTGATCGTCGTGGTGGTGCTGGTCCTCTTCGTGGTGGTGGTGATCTACAAGTCGATCCACCTGATCGGGCCCACCGAGGTCGGATTGGTGAACAAGCGGACCGCGTTCCGGAAGCTGCCGGCGGACAACCCGATCGCCTTCCATCACGAGGCCGGCTACCAGGCTGAGCTCCTCATGCCGGGGCTGCGGATCAAGCTCTGGCCGGTGTTCTCGGTGCAGAAGCACCCGTGGGTCCAGGTGCCGGCGGGTGAGGTCGGCGTCGTGATCGCGCAGGTCGGCGACGAGCTGCCCATCGGCGCGAAGAGCGGTGTCTACCAGGACGTGTTCGGCAACTTCTCGAACCTGCGCCAGTTCATCGAGCTCGGTGGCCAGAAGGGCGTGCAGCGTCCGGTGCTCCCGCCGGGAACGCTGATGCCGGTCCACCCGGTCGCGTTCCTCGTGCTCACCCCGCAGGCGGTCTACGGCCTGCCGGTCGCGCCCGATCTCGTGGCGGCGAGCAAGGCGTCCGGCGGGATCCTCAACCCGACGTCGCTCGGGCTCGATCCCGCGCAGCTGAGGGTCGTGATCATCGCGCCCCAAGGCCCGCTCGACATGGTCGGCATCGTCACCGTGCTCGAAGGTGAGCCCCTGGCCTCGGGCGACATCGCGAGCCGGCTCGGCGGCTACGACGACATCGCGCAGATGGAGGCTGCTACCGAGACCGACGCGGCAGAGACCGACGCGAAGGTCATCGAGGTCCTGCTCGGCTCGAAGAACGTGCTCCACAACAACTACCAGGACTTCCAGGCGTTCCTCGAGCACGGCGGCAAGATCGGTCTGCAGCACGACCCGCTGCTCTACGGCGCGTACCTGCTGAACCCGTTCCTCGTGCAGGTCGAGATGGTCCCGATGCTCGTCGTGAACCAGGGCGAGGTCGCGGTCATCAAGGCGTTCGTCGGCCTGCCGACGCTCGACACGTCCGGCACCGAGTTCAAGTTCGGTTCGATCGTGCGTCCCGGCCACCGCGGCATCTGGCAGGAGCCACTGCGGACCGGCAAGTACCCGATCAACCCGCGGTGCTACGCGGCGGAGATCGTGCCGACGTCCATCCTCACGCTCAACTGGTCCAAGGAGACGAGCGCGTCGCACAACCTCGACGCCCAGCTCGCGCCGATCGATGCGAAGAGCCGTGAGGGCTTCGTCTTCTCCATCGAGCTCCAGGTGCAGATCCACGTGCCGGACACCAAGGCGCCGAAGGTCATCTCGATGGTCGGCACCATGCTCAACCTGGTCAACGAGGTGCTGCAGTCGGCCGTCGGCAACCACTTCCGCAACACGCTCCAGGACCAGCCCGCGGTGACGTTCATCGAGACCCGGATGCAGGTCCAGGTCTCCGCGCTGCAGCACGTCACCGAGTACCTGCAGCTCTACGAGGTGGAGACGAAGGGCGTCTACATCCAGAACGTGCACTTCCCCCAGGAGCTGGTCGAGGTGCTGACCAAGCGCGAGATCGCGAACCAGGAGAAGGCGACGTACGAGGAGATGCAGCGGGCGCAGACCTCGCGGATCGAGATGGAGAAGGCCAAGGGCACGGCGGACATGCAGGGCCAGCTCGCGTCCGCGCAGGTGAACGTCGAGATCGAGCAGAACCGTGCGAACGCGCGCCAGGCGGAAGCGCAAGGCGAGGCCGCGTACGTCGAGCTCACCGGCAAGGCGGAGGCGACGCGCGTCGAGGCGATCGGCCTCGCGAACGCGGCCGCGACGGAAGCGCTCGGGGTCGCGCGCGCTACTGGCTTCGAAGCCCAGAAGGAAGCGCTGGGCGAGACCGCGACGGCGCTCGTCGCAGTGGCCAACGCGGTGTCCGAGGGGCACATCACCGTCGTGCCAGAGGTGCTGGTCACCGGCGGCGGTGGCAGCTTCGAAGGGCTCGCGGCCACGCTCATGCGCTCGTTCGGTACGGGCGGCGGGAACGGCAAGGGCAACGGTCTCGGTGCGTTGGCGCCCCAGGCCACGGTGGACGCGCCCCCGCCGGGCGAGGAGATTGCCGACACGGACATCGAGGCCGACGCGATCACCGAGAGCAAGCCGATCCCGCCGGCCGCGCCCTAGTGGACGGGGCCGGCGCCGAGCTCAGCCTCATCGAGCCCGGCCCCGACCGTGAACGGTGGGTGCCGGTGCTGGAGCTGGCCGAAGAGCCCGCGGTCCTGCGCACGTACCTCGACGACGGCGACCTCTACGGGCTCGCCGGGTCGGACGGCGCGCCGCGCGCCGCGGTGCTCGTGATCGACACCGAGCCCGGCGTCGCCGAGCTCCGCGCCGTCGCGGTCGCCGAGGCGGTCCAGGATCAAGGTGTCGGCACGCTGATGATCAATGCGCTGGTCTTCGTCCTCGCCCGGCGCGGCGTGCGCACCGCAGTCGTCGGCACCGCGAGCTCGGGAGTCCGCCAGCTCGGGTTCTACCAGCGCTGCGGCTTCCGGCTGCGCCGGGTCGAGCGCGACTACTTCACCGAGGCGAAGGGCTACCCGCCCGACCTCGCGGAGAACGGCATCCCGAGTCGGGACATGGTGTGGATGGACCTCGACCTGGCGCCGTTCTCACTGGGCGGCTGAGGCCAGCTGCACGAGCACCTGGTACGCGGTCGGCGTGTCGCTCGCGCGCGCAGGCCGCGGATGATCAGCTCCTCGCCGTCCACCGTGACGATCCCGAGCCGGCCCGCCCGGATCCCCGCCTTGTGGGTGATCCGGGCGAGCTCCCGGATCGGGATGTTGCGGGTGCCGTTGCCGTCCACGATGACCAGCCGGTCGGGGAACGCCGAGACGAGCGCGGCGCGGTTGTTCACCTTCACCGACTTCAGGACGAGCGCGGCCTCCTCTTCCACGCCCGCACCGTATCCGCCCCTCCGGGGTGGCTCCCGGACGCCGGGACGGACCTGACGCGCATGTCATACGCTCGGGTCATGCGCGCACTGATCTTCGGGGTGGAGCCTGACCCCCAGCCCAAGCCCGATACCGACAACCGGCTCCTCCGGGCTCTCGCCCGGACCCCGGTGAAGCTCATCGAGATGGATGATCCCGGCTTCATCCATCCGGACTGGGTGGTGACCAAGCCCCGGCTCACCGGCATCTGCGGCTCGGAGTCGAAGCAGATCTTCTTCGACTACGCGAGCTACACGTCGAAGGACCGCGGCGCGGGGACAGCCAGGACAACCCGATGAAGAACTTCGTGTCCTTCCCGCACGTGATGGGCCACGAGGTGGTGGCCGATGTCGTCGCGGTCGGGCCGGAAGCCGAAGGCCTCGAGGTCGGTGACCGCGTGGTGCTCAACCCGTGGCTCACGTGCGGGCCACGCGGCATCGAGCCGCAGTGCCCCGCGTGCGCGGCGGGTGACCTGAGCCAGTGCTGGTCGTTCGGGAAGGGCGACCTCGCGCCCGGGATCCACACCGGGATGTGCAAGGACGTGCCGGGCGGCTTCGGCGAGCTGATGCCCGCGCACGACTCGATGCTGTTCAAGATCCCGGACTCGATCTCGGACGAGCAGGCGGTGTTCGCGGATCCGTTCGCGGTGTCGCTGCACGGGATCACCCGGCACCCGCCGGCGCCGGGCAGCAAGGTGCTCGTGTACGGGGCGGGCGCGCTCGGGACGTCCGCGGTCGCGATCCTGCGCGCGCTGTACCCGGACGTCGAGGTGATGGTCGTCGCCCGGTTCGAGGCCCAGCGCAAGCTCGCCGAGCAGCTCGGGGCGCAGACGGTCGCGCCCGAGCCCCGCGATGCGCTCATCGAGACCGCCGCCGCCTGGTCCGGGGGAGTGCTGCAGCCGGCCGACGGCCTGCCGATGGCGTTCCCGGGTGGGATCGACGTCGTCTACGACACGATCGGCATGGCCGAGACGCTCGAGGTCGGTGCGCGCCTGCTGCGCGCCCGTGGGACCTTGGTGAAGCTCGGCATGCACGGCCCGGCGCGGTGGGAGGACACGCCCGTGTACTTCAAGGAGATCAACTTCACCGGTTCCAACGCGTTCGGGTTCGAGGAGGTCGAAGGGGTGCGCCGGCACGGCATCGCGCACTACCTGGATCTGGTGGGCAACGGTCGGATCGACCTCACCCCGATGCTCACCCACACGTTCCGCCTCGACGAGTGGCGCGACGCGTTCACCGTGCTCGCCACCCAGGACGAGAGCGGCGCGATCAAGGTCGCGATCGACCAGCGCTGACCCCCCCCGACCCCGTTTTGGCGTCGGAAGAACACCGCAGAGGTGTCGTAGCGACGCCAAAAGGTGGGGTTGGGGTCAGTTGACGAGCTTGTCGCGGCCCTGCCAGTAGTCCTGGCGGAGCTTGAACTTCTGGAGCTTGCCGGTCGCGGTGCGGGCGAGCTGGTCGCGCCACTCGATCGACGTCGGGCACTTGTAGTGCGACATCCGCTCGCGGCAGAACTCGATCAGGTCGGCCTCGGTGACGTCGTCACTGCCCGGTCGCCGGACGACGAGCGCCTTGACCGTCTCGCCCCAGCGGTCGTCCGGCACGCCGATGACCGCGGCTTCGGCGACGGCGGGGTGCTGGAACAGGCAGTCCTCGACCTCGATCGAGCTGACGTTCTCGCCGCCCGAGATGATCACGTCCTTCTTGCGGTCCGAGATCACGACGTACGCGCCGTCGAGCTCGCCGCCGTCACCGGTGTGGAACCAACCCTCGACGAGTGCCTTCGCGCTCTCGTCGGGCTGCTCCCAGTAGCCCTCGAACACGTGGTTCGACCGGGCGTGCAGCTCGCCTTCGTCGTCGACCCGCATCCGCACGCCGATCGCGGGGACCCCCGCGCGCGACAGCGCGGGGCGCGCTCGGTGTCGTCGAGCTCGTCGTACTCACGCATGGCGGTGTTGACCGTGAGCAGCGGTGACGTCTCGGTCAACCCGTAGATCTGGTTGAACGTCCATCCGAGCTCCGCCTCGACCCGCTCGATCACCCGCGACGGCGGTGGCGCGCCGGCCACGACGATCCGCACCGAGCCGTCACCGGGGATCGCCTCGCCCCGCTCGCGACGGGCCACGCCCGCGTCGAGCGTCATGGCCACGACGGCCGGCGCACCCGCGAGGAACGTCACCCCCTCGCGGTCGACACGGTCCAGGATGTCGTTGCCGTCGATCTTGCGGATGACCACGTGGCGACCACCCATTCCGGTGATCGCGAAGGGCAGCCCCCAACCGTTGCAGTGGAACATCGGGAGCGTGTGCAGGTACACGTCGCGATCGGTGACACCCATGTGCCAGCCGAACGTCACCGCATTCAGCCACAGGTTGCGGTGCGTCATCTGCACGCCCTTGGGTCGTGCCGTCGTCCCCGACGTGTAGTTGATGGTCGCGGTCGCGTGCTCGTCCTCGCTCGCCAGCTTCGGCGTCCCGGTCCGGCCGAACAGCTCGGCGTCGGACTCCGCGCCGAGGACGAAGCGGTGGGGCACCGGGATGTCCGCGACGACGTCCGCGTACTCCGGGTCGACGAGCAGCACGGACGCACCCGAGTGCTCGAGGATGTAGGCGAACTCGGCCCGGTTCAGCCGGAAGTTGATGGGGACGAGCACCCGGCCGAACGCCGGGACGCCGAAGAGCGCGATCAGGAAGCGGGCGGCATTGGGCGAGATGATCGCGACCCGCTCGCCCGCGCCGATCCCGAGGTCGTCGAGGGCGACCGCGAGGCTCCGCGCCTTCGCCGCGAGCTCCCCGTAGGTGACCCGCCCGAGCCCGCCGCCGGGCGGGTCGGGCTCGTCGACGACGGCCTCGCGGTCGGCGAACACGGTCTCCGCGCGATCGAGGAAGTCCAACACGGTCAACGGCACTTCCACAGCGGTTCCCCCTCGAGCTCGACCCGCACGCGTGGCCCGAGCGTAACGGCCGCCACCACCGGCTACCGTCCGGGACGTGCCGGTACGTCATCTCCCGCCGAACGCGACGGTCGAAGCGGTCACCGAGGTGCTGGCCGAGGACGGTTGCGTGGTCGTCGACGATCTCGTCGACCCCGGGGTCCTCGATCAGCTCGAGAGCGAGCTCTCGCCCTTCATGGCGGACACTCCCTACGGGGACGAGTTCAGCGGAGTGCAGACGCGTCGCACCGGTGGGCTGGTCGGGCGTGCACCGGCATCGCACGATCTCGTGATGCACCCGACCGTGACCGGCGCCGTCGGCAAGTGCTCGGCCACGCGGCGACAGTTTCCAGCTCCACGTCACCCAGCTCATCAGCATCGAGCCCCGGCCAGCCCGCGCAGTACGTCCACCGCGACCAATGGGCGTTCGACTTCTTCCCGTTCCCCACGGGCTACGAGGTCACAGTGCAACACGATCTGGGCGATGACCGACTTCACCGAGGAGAACGGCGGGACCCGCCTGATCCCCGGCAGCCACCATTTCGACGACAAGCTGCAGTTCACCGAGGCCGACACCGAGGCGGCGGAAATGGCGAAGGGCTCGGTGCTGGTCTACAACGGCGCGTGTACCACGGCGGCGGCCCGAACCAATCGCAGGGCATTCGGCATCGGCATGAATATCACCTACTGCGTCGGTGGTTGCGCCAGGAGGAGAACCAGTACCTCTCCGTTGCCGCCGACGTCGCGCGGACGCTGCCGGTCGACCTCCTCCGGCTGATCGGGTACCGCCGCGGCGCGTACGCACTGGGCTATGTCGACGACCTGCGCGATCCGATCGCGGTGTTGCGGGGTGGTGGGCCGGAGTCCAGCTTCGGCACCGCCGGGATCACGCCGCACGCGTGACGTGTGACGTGACAACCTGAGCGCCATGGCCGAACGCGGGACGGGTGTCGTCAACGAGATGCGCGACTGGGGACTTGTCGCGCCGAGTGAGCTCGAGCGGGTCGTCGTCGTGTCGCCCCATCTCGACGACGCGGTCCTCGGGTGCGGGCGGCTCCTGGCCGCCCACCCGGACGCCACCGTCATCACCGTCTACGCAGGTGCGCCGGCGGAGTATCCCGACCCGATGACGCACTGGGACACCGCGGCCGGGTTCAGCACCGGTGACGACGTGCTGGGCGCGCGGCGGGAGGAAGACCGGGCCGCGCTCGGGAGCTGAACGCCACTCCGGTCTGGCTCGACTTCGTCGAGCACCAGTACCTCGAGCGGCCGGACTGGGTCGGTGCGGACCAGACGGTCGACACGCTCGAAGTCGCGGTACGAGCGGCGCGACCGACTGCCGTCCTCGCCCCGTTCGGAATCGCGAACCCCGACCACACCGCGACCCACGACGCGGCGCGCCTCGTGCGGGACCGGGTGCCGGAGCCGGCATGGTTCTGCTACGAGGACATGGGCTACAAGCACATCCCCGGCCTCCTCGCGTGGCGGGTCTCGCAGCTGTTCCGGGCGGGGATCTGGCCGACGCCGGCGGCACCGACCGTCGACCACGGCGACGAGGCGAAGCACCGGGCCCTGGCGCACTACGCCTCGCAGCTCAAGGCGCTGGAGGCGGATTGGCAGATCGAGTCGAAGCTCGCCGCGCCCGCGCCCGAGCAGCTGTGGCGGCTCGACCCACCCCCGGCCGGCTGGGAAGGCCTGACGCAGGCCGGGTGAGCGGCCTACCCTCTTGCACAGGTCGTGCAACCGGGGGTTCACATGGTGGAGAGTCAGCACGACGGGCGGTCGGGTCTGCCCGCGCCCGAGCGGGCACCTCGCGGCCCGCGGCCGACGACGATGGGCGCGGTGCTCCGGTGGACCGTGGCCGGGCTCATGGTCGGATCGGCGGCGATCCACTTCGGGGCGATGGGCGAGCACGCCGGCGTCTCGTGGACCCACGGGCTCTTCTTCGCGGCGTGGCCGCGTGGCTCCAGCTCACCCTGGCCGCGTTGATCGTCGTCCCGGCCCTCCCGCACCGTGATCACCGCCGGCATCATCGGAAACCTCGCGTCCTGGCGGTCTGGGTGCTCAGCCGCACCGTCGGCATCGCGATCGGCAGCGATGGGACGCCGGATGCGTGGGGCCGGGTCGATGTGCTCTGCGCGGTGTTCGAAGGGCTCGCGGTGTTCGCGAGCTTCGCGCTGCTGAGCTCCAGCTTCAGCCGCCGGCCGGTCAGTGCGGGTGTCGGCTTTGCGGGTGCAGGCGCGATCGGCCTCGCCGTCGCGCTCTTCACCACGATGATCTTCAGCCCGGCGGCGACGACCGTGAGCGCGACCGGACTCAGCGCCGACGGCCACAACCACGCGGCCGGCACCGTCGCCTCCGCTGGTCACGATCACACGCACGTCGCGGTTGCGGGCGCCGGCGGTCTCGTCGACACCGGCGCCGGGATCATCGTGACCGGTGCGCTGACCGGCGATTCGCCGTGCGAGCTCTCGGGCCCGACCCGCCGTCCGAGGGCCAGGTCGGCAAGGACGCCGAGGGCCACGACCACCGCGGCCCGTTCAAGCAGGATCCGGTCACACGGGACGAGGCGACCCAGCTCGAGGCGGAGCAGACGATCGCCCGCGGCGTCGCGGTGAAGTACCCGACCGTCGCGTCGGCCGAGGCCGCCGGGTACCGCGAGTCGACGGTCTACGTCCCGTGCATCGGCGCGCGACTACACCAACGCGGCGCTGGCCGGCTCCTTCAACCCGGCGACGCCCTCGGAGCTGCTGTTCGACGGCACCGACCCGAGCTCGAAGATCGTCGGTCTCAGCTACCTCGTGTTCCACCCGGGCGGCGCGCCGGACGGCTTCACCGGCCCGAACGACCGCTGGCACCAGCACAACCTGAACGGCGGGCTGTGCATGGGTCCGGCCGGCGTGGTGATCGGGGCCGAGTCGATGAGCGCCGCGAAGTGCACCGCCGCGGGCGGGAAGAAGGCGCCGCTCGAGAACATCTGGATGCTGCACGACTGGATCGTCCCGGGGTTCGAGTGCACCTGGGGCGTGTTCGTGGGTGAGTGCCCGGAGCTCGGCGGCCGGACCGGTGGCACGGCGTGGGACCCGCCGGACCCCCGGCTGGCGGGGAAGGTGCAAGCCGAGACGCAGGCCGCCGCGGGGTAGTCGCCCCGATCGACGAGCATCGAGCAGCTCTCAGGCGAGGGGCGACCAGGCGGAGGTGCGGAGCAGCCGGCTCTCCCAGTCGTCCCGGACGTCCAGCGCGTCGTGCATCCAGGTGCCCGGCGCGCGGTGCTCGGCGGGGACCTCGCTCATGAGCAGCGCGGTGATGCCCGCCGGCTTCATGACCCGCTGCCAGAGGATGACCTCACGGCGGCGCACGCTCGTCCCCCAGGCCGGGGTGAGCACCGCCTGGAGCTCGAGCAGCGACCGGCCTCCGTGCCGGCCCTCGGCGAGGCTCGGCGCGTAGTCGTCACGCGCGGCCTTGAGGTAGTCCTCCATCTTGCCTTCGTGCGGCCACGCGGTGTCCTCCATGAAGAGGGTCATGTCGTGCTCGTCGCCGCCGGTCGGCACGTTGGTCAGGTCCACGTCCTGGAGCGGTGACCACTCCACGGGCATGAGCACCTTGCTCGTGACGTCGTGGCGCATCGTGTCGATCTTCGTGATCCAGTCGTGGAGGTCGCCGGTGCGGAGCCGGGAGACGAGGCGCTCCCACGCCGCGCCGCCGGCGACGGCGGTGAGCGTGATCATGTTGTAGGCCCGCCCGGTGCCGTGGGTGAGCTTCGCGAAGTACAGCAGCCGCGCGTCGTCGTTCTCAGCGAGGCGGGGCATCCAGACGGTTCGGTACTCGTCCTCGAATTCGTCTTCTTGCCGGCCCATGACTCGGTGGATCTCGTGTACGAACAACATGACGGGGATCTTGTCAGACTCGGGAAACGTGTGCTCGGGGCCTCGTCGCTAGCATCCTTGTGGGGCAGAGGACGCGGGAGTCGTCCACTGCAGGGAAGGTGGTGCCGGGCGGGCAGCTCGGCACCCGGGCAGGAACATCGGAGGGCGAGATGATGCTGGCAGCGTTGCGAGACCTGCAGTGGCGCCGACGGCGATTTCTGATTGCGGTGCTCGGCACCGCGCTCGTCTTCGCGATGACGCTGGTGCTGGCCGGACTGTCGGCCGCGTTCGGCAACGAGGTCGACCGCACCATCGCGACGACCGGTGTCGACCAGTGGGCCATCTCGGTCGGGGCGACCGGGCCGTTCAACTCGTCGGCGGTGCTGCCGGTCGGGACCCTGGCCCGAGCCCGGCACCTCCCGGGCGTGCAGGCGGCCGACCCCTTCGTCGCCATCGGAGCCACGATCCCGGGGGACACGCCGAGGCACGTGACGATGATCGGCGCGGCGCCGGGCGGGGTCGGCAGTCCCAAGGTCGATGACGGCCGCGCCCCGCGCCCGGAGCGGCGAGATCGCGGTCGGCAGCCGGCTGGGCAAGGACATCGGCGACACGGTGCAGATGGGCAACAAGACGCTGCGGGTCGTCGGCATCGTGAACGGGTCGGGGCTCTACGGAGGGATGCCGAACGTCTTTCTCACGCTCAAGGACGTGCAGGCGCTCACGTTCGGCTCCGCACCCCTCTTCACATCGATCGCGATCCGTGGCCGTCCGCGCGGCTCGATCTCCGGCGCGCACATCCTGACGATCGCGCAGACCAAGAAGGACCTGCTGCAGTCGGTCGGTGCCGGGCGGCAGACGATCAACTTCATCGCGGCAGCGCTCTGGCTCGTCGCGGCGTGCATCGTCGGTTCGGTCATCTACCTCTCGGCGCTCGAGCGGGTGCGCGACTTCGCGGTGTTCAAAGCCACCGGCACCGGAACCGCCGCGCTGCTCGGCGGTCTCGCGGTGCAGGCCGTCATCGTGTCGCTCGTCGCCGCGCTCATCGGCGCGGTGCTCGCGGTGCTCATCGCCCCGAGCTTCCCGATGCCGGCGGAGATACCGAGCGCGTCGTTCGTGATCCTGCCGGTCGTCGCGATCCTCGTCGGCTGCCTCGCGAGCCTCGCGGGACTTCGCCGCGCGGTGACCGTCAGTCCCGCCGTCGCCTTCGGAGGTGCGTGATGCCCGGGCTCGAGATCCACGACCTCGTCGTCGAGTACTCCAGCGGCGGCTACGCGGTGCGGCCGATCGACGGGCTCTCGGTCTCGACCGAGCCGGGCGAGCTCGTCCTCCTGCTCGGGCCGAGCGGCTGCGGCAAGACGACGCTGCTGTCGTGCCTGGGCGGGATCCTGACGCCGACCGCAGGCACCATCACCTTCGGCGACATCACGGTGACGGGGCTCGACGGCGCTCGGCTCACCGACTACCGGCGCCACACCGTCGGGATCGTCTTCCAGGCCTTCAACCTCGTGCCGAGCCTCACCGCGCTCGAAAACGTGGAGGTCCCGCTCCGCGCCGCGAAGGTGAAGCGGGCGGATCGACGGGCGCGCGCCAACGAGCTGCTCGACCAGGTGGGGCTCGCGGACCGGAAGCACCACCGTCCGGGGGACATGTCCGGCGGCCAGCAACAGCGGGTCGCGATCGCGCGGGCGCTCGCGCTCGATCCGCCATTGCTGCTCGCGGACGAGCCGACCGCCCACCTCGACTACATCCAGGTGGAAGAGGTGCTGCGCCTGCTGCGGGACCTCGCGTCGGGGGAGCGGGTCGTCGTGATCTCGACCCATGACCAGCGCATGCTTCCGCTCGCGGACCGGGTGGTGGAGCTCGTGCCCCAGTTCGGGCAGGCCGAAGGTGGCGAGCCCGAGGTGGTCGAGCTCGCGGCCGGCGAGGAGCTCTTCGCGCAAGGGTCGTTCGGGGAGCTGATCTACATGCTCGAGTCGGGCGAGATCGAGATCCTGCGCCGGCTCGAGAGCGGGAGCTGGGAGTCACGGGCGACGTTGACGGCCGGCCGCTACTTCGGCGAGATCGGTCCGCTGTTCGGCATGCCCCGCTCCGCGACCGCCCGCGCGAGGACCGCGGCCGTCGTCACCGGGTACTCCGTGCGCGACTTCCGCCAGCGCATCGGTCCGCAGGGCATGGGCGACCTGCTCTCCCACGCCGGCGACTCCTCCGAGTAGGAGCGACGCGAGGCGCTCGCGAGCCGGGAGCTAGCCGAGGCGCTCGGTGAGCCAGTCGATGGCGCGGGTGAGGATGGCGACGTCGTCGGGCTCGACCGCGGGGAAGATGCCGACCCGGAGCTGGTTGCGCCCGAGCTTGCGGTAGGGCTCGGTGTCGACGATGCCGTTCGCGCGCAGCGCCTTCGCGAGCGCGGCCGCGTCGACCGCTTCGTCGAAGTCGATCGTCGCGGTCACGTGGCTGCGCTCGTCCGGCTTCTCGACGAACGGGGTCGCGTACGAGCTGGCCTCGGCCCAGCCGTAGAGGATCTCGGCGCTGCGGTCACAGCGAGACGCGGCCCAGTCCAGCCCGCCCTGCTCGAGCATCCAGTCGACCTGGTGCGCGAGCAGGAACACGGTGGCGAGTGCCGGCGTGTTGTACGTCTGGTCGAGGCGGGACTGCTCGAGCGCGATCCCGAGGTCCAGGCTCGGCGGCACCCATCGGTCCGGTCGCGCCGATTCGCTCGATGCGATCGATCGCGGCCGGAGAGCACGCCGCGAGCCAGAGCCCGCCGTCGCTGCCGAAGCACTTCTGCGGTGCGAAGTAGTAGACGTCGGTCTGCGCGGAGTCGAAGCGGAGCCCGCCGGCGCCGGACGTCGCGTCGACGAGCACGAGCTGGTCGGCCGTCGCGCCGTCCGGGCGGCGGGGGTCGAGCATCACGCCGGTCGACGTCTCGTTGTGCGGGAAGCAGTACGCGTCGACGGCCGCGCTCGCGTGGGGGAGCGGGTGGGTGCCCGTCGGGCTCTCGATCACCTCGGGGTCCTCGAGGTGCGGCGCGTTGCGGGTGACCGACGCGAACTTCGAGGAGAACTCGCCGAACACCAGGTGCTGGCTGCGCTGCTCGATCAGCCCGAACGCGGCGGAGTCCCAGAAGACGGTCGTGCCGCCGTTGCTGAGGAGCACCTCGTAGCCGTCGGGCAGCGCGAACAGCTGCGGCCAGGCCCGTACCGGCGCGCGGCGCACCACGGACCGCACGCCTTCGCGCCGGTGGGAGGTCCCAAGGTAGTCCGGCGCCACTTCGGTGAGCGCGGCGACCGCCTCGGCGCGCACCTTGGACGGGCCCGAGCCGAACCGCCCGTCGGACGGGATGAGCTCGGCGGGAAGAACGAGGTCGGAGGGATTCTTCGTCACCTCGCGAGCCTATTCCTCGGGGTGGTCGCGCTCTCCGGTCGTTTCCTCGTACCAGCGGGGCCGCTTGGTCCGGGCCCAGCGGGCGCTGATGTTCCCGCGCCACATCGCCCGCAGCGACTCGGGGTCCGAGAACGCGAACCAGATGTGGCCGAGCACCGCCATCCAGATGAAGAACGCGAACCAGTCGTGCACGAACGTCGCGCCCGTGCGCAGGTCGATGGGGAAGGGCTCGAACCACTTCATGATCGATCCGGTCCCGACCATCACGAGCGCGGCGCCGACGATGAAGGCGGCGTTCAGCTTCTGGCCCGCGTTGAACTTGCCGAGCCGGATCGTGTCGTCCCTGCCGAGGGTGCGGAACCAGCGCTTGTCGTCCCTGGTCCAACGGTTGATGCGGCTGAAGTCCCTGCGCAGCGCGCGGCCCCAGCGGGGCAGGTACGCGATGAGGAACACGACCGGGATCGCCAGCCCGCAGTAGACGTGCACCGTGCGCACGATCTCGCGGTTGCCGAACAGGACGGACAGCTCGCCGATGTAGAGGATCGAGCCGGTGAACATGACGATGCCGAAGAGCGTGGCGTTCACCCAGTGGGCGGTGCGCTCCGTCCGGTCGAACCGCTGGATCGGGGTGTCGGGCGGCAGGGCGTCGCCGCCCGCGTCGCCGCCCGCGCCGGCGTCAGGTGGGGTCGTCGTCGCGGCCATTGGACCTTCCCACCCATCCGTCGACGTCGTAGCCGTAGTGCTCCCAGTACCCCGGCTCCACCCTGTCGATGAGGTCGATGGTGTCGAGCCACTTGCAGGACTTGTAGCCGTACATCGGCGCCACGTACATGCGGACCGGGCCGCCGTGCTCGGCCGAGATGTCGCCGCCCTCCATCTGGTAGGCGACGATCACGTCGTTGCGCCGGGCCTGGCTCAGCGTGAGGCTCTCGGTGTACGTGCCGTCGAAGCTCTTGAAGCGCAGCGCCTTGGCCTCGGACTTCACCCCCGCCCGGTCGAGCAGGTCGCTGAGCCGCACGCCGACCCACTTGACGTCGTGCACGCGCCAACCGGTGACGCACTGGAAGTCCTTTGTCATGCGCGTCGCCGGCATCGCGCGCAGCTCGTCGTAGGTGAGCGTGAACGGGGTGTCGACGAGCCCGCCGACCTTCAACCTCCACGCCGCCTTGCTCTTGCTCGGCAGGTCACCGGTGACGGTGTAGATGCGGAAGCGCCCGATCGGCAGGAAGGCGGAGAGCCCGGTGCCGTCCTTCGAGACGACCGGCGCGACCGTCCGCTCGAGCCAGTCCTGGGCCTTGGCGCCCCACAGCACGCCGACGGCCCCCACGCCCACGATGCCGAGAAACACCCGACGACCGACCGGCGTACCTTCCATGCACCCCAGCGTACGACCGCACCCCCCGCCCCCAACCGCGCCCCCCGGAAGCGTTCTCGGCCCGTCGGACCCGCGTTCCCCCCGTTTCGGCGTGACTTTGGGTCGCCCTGACGACCTCAAGTCACGCCGAAAGGCTGATCGGCGGCGGCGGTTGGCCGGCGGGGGTTCGGGGTCAGGTGGGGGCGAGGGCGAGGACTTCGGCGAAGCCTTCGTCGAGGCAGCGCAGGAAGGTCTCGGAGTCGGGGACGGCGACCGAGTCGACGTTCACGCCGATGCAGCAGGTCCCGCAGCTGCTGAGCAGGGTGACGTTGACGGCCGCGCCGGCCAGCGGTGCGAACGCGTACATGCGGTCGAGCCGGGCTCCGGCCGAGAAGATCTCGAACGGCGCGCCGGGGACGTTGCTCGTCACGAAGTCGGCCCCCTTCAGCATCGAGCCGAACAGTGCGGTGGTGATCGTCGTCGGCAGCTGGTTCAGGATCCCGGCGAGCGCTTCCGAGAGGTGGACCGCGGGCTCGTCGCGGATCTCGCGCGTCAGTCGCCCGACCGCGACGATCCGGTCGGCCGGGTCCTTGATCGACAGCGGGACGAGGAAGCGGGCGGGGGTGAAGTGGTTGCCGCCCAGCGCGGAGTCCTCCGCCCGCAGGTTGATGGGCATGACCATCCGGAGCTCGTCGACGTCGACGCCGTGGAACTCGTGGTACCGGCGCATCCCGCCGAGGACCGCCGCGACGAACGAGTCGTTCAACGATCCGCCGACGGTCTTGGCGGCGCGCTTCATGTCGTCGAGGGGGACGTCGAGCGTGCTCAGCTGCCGGGCCAGCGTGCGCGCCTGCATGATCGGTGAGTACGGCACGGTGGCGGGCTTCAGGAAGCGGACGATCGATCCCGCCGCCCGCAACGCGTCCTGCATCGTCTGCACGGGGTCGTTCAGCACCGCGCGGGTCACGCCGATCGAGTCGATGACGGTTCGGCGCGCGATGCCGAACACGCGCCGCTGGTTGTGCCCGAGCGCGCTGAGCACGAGGTCGAGCGGCCCGAACACCCGGACCGCGTCGACCCGATCGAGCGCCGCGGCCGTCTCCGGCTCGCGCACGAAGTCGAACAGCATGAGCAGGAGCTTCATGCCACCGACGCCGTCGGTCATCGAGTGGTGGACCTTCAGGATCATCGCCGAGCGCCCACCTTCGAGGCCCTCGACGACGGTGTACTCCCAGAGCGGTCGGGCCCGGTCGAAGCCGGCCATGGCCGAGGTGCGGGCGAGGTCCAGCACCGCGTCGAGCGTGGGTTCGCAGACCTTCACCCGGCGCAGGTGGTAGCGAAGATCGAAGTTCGCGTCGCCGGACCACTGCGGCGGTCCCATCCGCAGCAGCGGCGTCGCGATCCGCTGCCGCAACCGCGGGATGAGCCACGTGCCGCGCTCGATCTTGTCGACGAGCCGGTCCCAGTCCGGTGGTTGGTCGAGGAGCAGCACCGTGACGATCGTGGATCGCAGCAGCGGGTCCTTCTCGATGTTCCACATCAGCGCGTCCGAATCGCTCATGTGCGTCTCGAAGCGCTCGTTCCTGGTCACTGCTGGTCGCGTCCGCGCTCGACGATCCCGGTGCGGCGACGCTCGATCTCGGCCGGGTCGATGCGCCAGGCGCGGAAGTACTCCTGCTCCTGGTCGATGCCCTCGCCGACGGTCACCTTCTCGTTCGCGTCGTACAGCCGCTTCAGGTTGCGCACGGCCGGCTGGTCGTTGCCCGCGATGTCGGCCGCGAGCTTCCGCGCCGCGGGCAGCAGCTGGTCGTGCGCGACGACGTGGTTCACGAGCCCGCGGGCGAACGCCTCGTGCGCGCCGATGAAGTTGCCGCTGAGGCTCATCTCCTTGGCCTTGCGCACGCCGACGACCTGGGGGAGGAAGACGCTCATCCCGCCGGCCGGCATGACGCCGACGCGCGCGTGGGTGTCGCCGAACGCGGCGTGCTCCGACGCGATGAGGAAGTCGCACGCGAGCGCGAGCTCGAAGCCGCCGGTCACGCACGGCCCGTTGATCGCCCCGATCACCGGCTTGCTCATCTTCCAGAGCGCAGCGAACGGGCTGACCGCCGGGTCATCGGCGGCACCGACCAGGTTGGACGCGTCCCGCCCGAGCTCGCGCAGGTCGAGGCCCGCGCAGAACGCCGGATCGGTCCCGGTGAGGATGACGACATCGACGTCGGGGTCGGCATCGGCCGCGGCGAGCGCCGCGCCGGCCTCGCGCTGCAGCGCGACGCTCAACGCGTTGCGGGCCTCGGGCCGGTTGAGGGTCACCGTGCGGATCCGGTCACGCGTGTCGATCAGCACGAGCTCGGCCATGCGCGACCGTAACGCTCAATCGATCGCGAAGACCACCGTCACGTCGACCGACAGCTCCTGGGTCCCGGCTTCGATGGGGACGGGGGAGGCGGTGGCGCCATTCGCGCTGAACTGCCGGAGAGACATGTCCGGCGAGGCCTGCCGCCGCTCCGTGATCTTCTCGACCTCGCCCAGGTGCACGTCGGCGGCCTTCGCGAGCTGGCCGGCCTGCGCTCGGGCCTGCTTGACCGCGCCCGCTCGGGCCCGGGCCACGAGCGCGCTGGTGTCCTCGATCGACAGCGCGACCCCTTCCACCCGGATGTTGTTGCCGGCCTGCGCGGCGGCGGCGTCGACGACCTTGCCGGCGTTCGCGACGTCGTGGACCTTCGCCGTGACGACGTTCGACACGGAGTAGCCGGTGATCCGACCCTGCCGATCGAAGGTCGGGTCGAGGGAGAGCGACGCGGTCTGGATGTCCTTCGGCGCGACGCCCGACGCCTGCAGTGCCGCGATGACCCGGGTCGACTGGTCGCCGTTCTGGCCCAATGCCGCTTGTGCGGTCCCGGCCTGGGTCTGCACGCCGAGTGTGACCGTCAGCGTGTCCGGCGTGCCCTCCACCTTCCCGGTCGCGGTGCCCGTGATGGTGCGCGTCGCCGGGTCGCTCGACGCGGCGGCCGCACCTTGCGCCGCGCAGCCGCCGAGCAGCGCGGCCAGTCCGACGACGCCGATGACCAACTTCGTTCGATGCTCCATGTGACGCGCTCCTGCCGGTCGAGGACCTTCGGAGGGCGAACGCCTGACTCGGTGCCGCGGGCCCTCCGAGGATCGCGGGTTGCTGAGGGTTCGACGTCGCAAGGGCACTGGTAGGTTCCCGGCCCGTGACGATCCCGCCGGGCACACGCGACGGCTACCTGATCACGAACGGCGTCCGCCTGTACTACGTCGAGCAGGGCACCGGCCCGCTCGTGCTGCTGTGCCACGGCTTTCCCGAGCTCTGGTACGCGTGGCGCGACCAGCTCGCGCCGCTCGCCGACGCGGGCTTCCACGTCGTCGCGGTCGACCTCCCGGGCTACGGCCGCTCGGACAAGCCCGACGTCCACTACGACATGGAGTGGGTGAACGCATGCCTCGCCGGCGTCATCACCGGGCTCGGTCACGAGCGGGCGGTGATGGTCGGCCACGACTGGGGCGGGCTCCTGGTCTGGCCGTTCGCACGCCGCTACCCGGAGCGCACCGCCGGCGTCATCGGCGTCAACACGCCCGACCTGCCGCGCACGCCGATCCCGATGGTCGAGCTGCTGCGCCAGATCTTCCCCGACGACCCGCCGTACATCGTGCAGTTCCAGGCGCCCGGGGTCGCGGAGTGGGTGTTGACCTGGGGACGCGGCGCGATCGACTTCCTCGAGATGATGCTGCGCGGCCCGGTCACGGTGCACCCGGAGGTCTTCACCGACGAGGTGCTCGCCGTGTACGCGGATGCGCTGAGCCCGCGCGGTGCGTTCACTCCGCCGCTCGAGTACTACCGCAACCTCGACCGTTCGTGGCACCTCACCGCGGACATCGCCGACCGAACGATCGACGTGCCGTGCCTGATGATCAGCGCCGACCGCGACCCCGTCCTCACGCCGGCGATGGCCGACGGGATGGAGGAGCGGGTGCCGGATCTCGAGAAGGTCGTGATCGAGGACTGCGGCCACTTCACCCAGCAGGAGAAGCCGGCCGAGACGAACGCGGCGATGCTGAGCTACCTGCGCCGGCTGGACCCCTGGGCCTGAGCGTCGGCCCAGCCGTACCACTGCCGCGGCGTCTCCCACAGCACCGCCGCGAGGTCGTCGCCACCGAGCCCGTGCTCGGCGGACTCGTCGAGGAAGGCGGTCAGCGCGTTGGGATAGAGCGCGTCGGGGTGCGGGAAGTCCGACGCCCACATCACGTGGTCCGCGCCGAGCTCCTGCACCACCCAGGCCGCGAGCGGGTCGTCGGGGTCGGTGCAGATGACGCACTGGCGGGCGAAGTACTCGGACGGCCGGAGGGTCAGCTCGCGGGTCTCGCTCTCCTCCATCCACTCGGCGTGGCCGTCGAGCCGGGCGAGCCAGTACGGCAGCCAACCGGTGCCGGACTCGAGGAACGCGACCCGAAGCGCCGGGTGCCGCTCGAGCGCGCCCAGCAACATGAGGCTGCCCATCGCCGCCATCTGCTCCATCGGGTGGCTCATCGCGTGGCGGAGCGCGAACGTGTCCGCCCGGTCGCGCCCGATGGTCGGCCCCATCACCCCGAGCCCCTCGTGGACCGAGAGGGTGAGGTGGTTCGCTTCGAGCGCGTCGTAGAGCGGGTCGTACTCGCGGTCGCCGAGATCGCGGCCGTACAACGGGTTCGGGCGCACCATCACCGCGGGGAGCCCGAGCGCCGCGGCGTGCTCCGCCTCGCGGGCGGCGAGCGCGACGTCCGCAGTCGGTGCGAGCGCGGCGCCGGTCAGCCGGGTCGGGTCTGTCGCGCAGTACTCCGCGAGCCACTCGTTGTACGCGCGGCACGCGCTCGCCGACTCCTCTGCCGAGAGCGACGGCAGGAACGGCACGAACAGGCCGATCGACGGGTAGAGCACCACCGCGTCGATGCCCTCCTGGTCCAGGCACCGCAGGTACTCGGTCGCCGAGCAGCCGTCGGCGAGGAAGTCCGCGAGGACGGCAGGGTCGCCGCACGGGACCATCGGGGTCGTCGCGGGAAGGTCGATCACGTTGACGCCCGACGGCATGGCCGCGCCGAACACCCCGGCCGGCTCGATGACGTGCGCGTCCGCGTCGAGGACCCGCAGCCCGTCGCGCACGACGTTCAGGCCCGCCGGGCTGCGAGCCCACCGTCGAGTGGGATCGTCGTGCCGCTGATGTAGGAGGACTCCTCCGACGTGAGGAACATGATCGTCTCGATCACGTCGGCCTCGGTGCCGAGCCGGCCCATCGGCGTGCGATCGGCGACCATCCGCTTGATCGCCTCGGGATCGGGGCGCGCGAGACCATGTCGAGGAACAACCCGGTCTCGCACGCACTCGGCGAGACGACGTTGACCCGCACCCCGTCTGCCGCGTGCTCGATCGCGGCCTGCTTGGCCAGGTTCACGAGCGCACCCTTCGACGTGCAGTACGCCGCGTATCCCGGGGACCCGATCGCGCCGAGCACCGAGCCGAGCAGGATCACCGATCCACCCCCGGCTCCGACCATCAGTGGCAGCCCCTGCTTCATGCAGAGGAACGGTCCCTTGAGGTTGACGTCGAGGACCCGGCGCCACGCCGCGTCCGTCGTCTCCAGGATCGAGGCCCGCGTCTCGACCGCGGCGCTGCACACGAGCACGTCGAGCCGCCCGTGCTGCTCGCTGATCGCCTCGAACATCGCCGCGACCTCGCCCTCGTGCGTGACGTCGACGGCCGTCGGCTCCGCGTCGCCACCCGCGTCGGCGATCGCGATCGCGACCCGGCGGGCGTCGTCCTCGTCGATGTCCGCGACGACGACGGTCGCGCCCGCGGCCGCGAACCGCGTCGCCGCGGCGGCACCCAGTCCGGACGCCGCGCCGGTGACGACCGCGACCTGGCCGCGCATCGAGGTCATCGGAACGCCGCCAGTCCGCCGTCGGCGGGGATGACCGCGCCCGTCGTATAGGCGGAGAGGTCCGACGCGAGGAAGAGCGCGATCCCGGCGACGTCCTCCGCGGTGCCGAGCCGGTGCATCGGGATCGTCTGCTCGAGGTCCGGGAGGAAGTTGACCGGCATCGTCTCCGCGACCTTGCGGAAGCGGGGAGTGTCGATCGAGCCGGGTGCGATCACGTTCGCGCGCACCGCGGGTCCGTACTCGGTCGCGATCTGCCGCATCAACGCGACGAGCCCCGCCTTGGCCGGACCGTACGCCGCGTAGCCCTCGGACCCGATGAGCCCGAGCACCGACGCCGTGCTGATGATGCTGGCGTTCCCGGACTCGATGAGGTGTGGCAGCGCGGCGCGACAGGCCCAGAACACCGCGTCGAGGTTCGTCGCGATCGTCAGGTCCCAGTCGTCCTCCGTCGTGTCGACCAGGCGCCCGGACATCTGCACGGCCGCGTTGTTGTAGAGGATGTCGAGCCGGCCGAAGTGCGCGATCGCCGCCTGGACCATCGCGTCGCAGTCCGCGCGGCGGGACACGTCCGCGTGCACGGCCATGCCGGAGCTGCCAACCTCGTCCACCCGCGCGATGGTCTCCCCCGCGCCGTCGTCGTCGAGGTCCGCCACGACGACGCGCGCACCCTGATAGGCGAAGAGCACCGAAGCCGCGCGCCCCTGACCCGAGGCAGCTCCGGTGATCAGCGCGACCCGTCCCTCCAGCAGTCCCGCAGACACGCCGCGACAGTAGGCCCTCGCGGAGGCTGCCGGCGCCCCAGACTTAGGCTGCGGGCCATGTCGAAGCCCGAGAGCGTCTACGTGCCCGATGGCGACGCGTTCGTCGCCACCACATCGGCGCGCGGGCCTTGGGATCCGAATTCGCAGCACGGGGGTGCGCCCGCGGCGCTGCTGGCGCGGGCGATCGAGCACCACGAGCCCGATCCTGCGTTGCGGGTCGCCCGGCTCACGATCGAGCTGCTCCGGCCGGTGCCGATCGGGCGGATCGAGGTGCGGACCCGCACCACCCGACCGGGGAAGAAGGTGCAGCTCGTCGAGGCGTCACTGCTCGCCGACGGGACCGAGGTCGCCCGCGCGGTAGGGCTGCGCATCCGGGAGAAGCCGCTCGAGCTGCCCGAAGCCGGCCGGACGACCGATCGGCTCGAGTCCGGTGCGGAGGGTCAGCAGTTCGTCTTCGAGCGGACCGGACCTGACGGCTTCGGGAGCGCGATGGACATCGTGGTCTCGGGGGGCGGGATCGACCGGCCCGGGCCCGCGACGGTGTGGTTCCGGCTCCGCGTCCCGATGGTGGCCGGCGAGGAGGTGTCGCCGCTGATGCGGGTAGCCGCCGCGGCGGACTTCGGCAACGGCATCAGCTCCGTCGTCAGCTGGGATGCCGGGTGGGTCTTCATCAACCCGGACCTCACCGTGTACCTGAGCCGCGAGCCCGCCGGCGAGTGGGTCGCACTCGCCGCCCGGACCTACGCGTCGGGCGACGGCATCGGCTTCGCGGAGTCGGCCCTCTACGACGAGCAGGGCCGCATCGGCCGCTCGGTGCAGAGCCTCCTCTTCGACCGCCTCGAGGCGCGTGCTTGACACGACGTAATCCGGATACTTACTATCCGGATAATGAAGATCTCGGATGGCGTCGAGTGGGGCCTCCACTGCGCCGTGCTGCTGGGCTTCCTGGAGCCGGGGGAGTCGTTGCCGACCGCCCGGCTCGCCGAGTACCACGGGGTGCCGGGCGCGTATCTGGCCAAGCACCTGCAGGCCATGAGCCGGGCCGACCTGCTCGGGTCGGTGCAGGGCCCGGGCGGGGGGTACCGGCTCGCCCGGTCCGCCGACGAGATCTCGGTGCTGGACGTCGTCGAGGCGATCGACGGGCGTGCGTCGGCGTTCCAGTGCGCGGAGATCCGGCGTCGGGGCCCGGCGGCCCGGCCGGCGCGGGAGTACCGGGTGCCGTGCGCCATCCACGCCGTGATGAACGACGCCGACGACGCGTGGCGGGCCGAGCTCCGCCGGACGTCCGTCGCCGACCTTATGGCGCGGATCGTGCGTGACGCGTCGCCGAAGGGGCTCGAGCAGAGCGCGCGCTGGATGCAGGAGGTCAGAGGATGAACGTGTTCGTCACCGGCGCGACCGGCGTGCTCGGTCGACCCGCTGTCGCCGGGTTGATCGCGGCGGGTCACGAAGTCCGCGGCGTGGCACGGAGCGAGGAAGCCTCGACCGCGTTGAAGGCGGCGGGTGCCGAACCCGTGGACGTCGACCTCTTCGACCCGCAGATGGTGCACGACGCGGTGGCGGGAAGCGACGTGATCGCGCACCTCGCCACGAACGTCCCGCCGTACCCGGAGATGCTCAAGGCCGAAGCGTGGGAGACGCACAACCGGCTCCGCACCGACGCGACCCGCAACCTGGTCGACGCGGCCCGCGCCGCCGGGATCCAGCGCTTCATCAAGGAGTCGATCACGCTCGTCTATGCCGACGCCGGACCGGAGTGGATCGACGAGCGCTCGCCGCTCATGGAAGGTCCGGCGCTGAACGCGCCCGCAATCGAGGGTGAGCAGATCGCGCTCGGGCTCGCAGCCGACGGGGCGAACGTCGTCGTGATGCGCTTCGGGCTGTTCTACGGCGGGGAAGGGAACCGCGGCACGGAAGAGATGCTGCAGCTGGCCCGGCGGCGCCTGGCGATGATCCCCGGGAAGTCGTGGGCGTTCACGAGCGCCATTCACGTACACGACGCCGCGACGGCGGTCGTTGCGGCGCTGGCCGCGCCGACCGGGATCTACAACGTCACGGACGACGAGCCGTTGACGCGCGGCAACGCCATCGAAGCGTTCTCGCGCGCGTTTCGCACCAAGAAGCTGTACCGCGTCCCGCACTGGACGCTGCGGTTCACGAGCGGCGTCCCGGCCGAGTCGATGATGGCGTCGCAGCGGGTCTCGAACCGGAAGTTCGAGGCGCTCACGGGGTGGTCACCGAAGTACCGCAGCCAGATCGAAGGCTGGCGGGCGGAGTCCGAGCGTTGGGAGGCCGAGCATGCGTGAGACCGTGCTGCGGATCGGGTTGGCGGTGCTGGCGGTGCCCTCGGTGGTCATCGGGTTCTGGGCGGCGTTCACGCCGCGCTCGTTCTACGACGACTTCCCCGGCTTCGGCCGCATGTGGGTCGCGCCCGTCGGTCCGTACAGCGAGCACCTGGTCCGCGACGTCGGCGAGCTCAACCTGGCCCTCGCGCTGATCACGATCGTCGCGGCGGTCTCGTTGGCGCCGGTGTTCGTCCGGGCGGTGCTCGCGGGCTGGCTCGTGTACTCCGTGCCCCACCTCGTCTACCACCTGCGCCACATGCAGCCGTTCGACGCCGGCGATCAGGTGTCGTTGGGGGCGAGCCTCGCGTTCGTGCCGATCCTTGCGGTGGCGCTGCTCGTCATCGAGGTCCGGGCGACCCGGACCGAGGAGCAGATCGCGACCGGCTAGCTCTAAAACTGACGGAGGTTGTTTACATCTGGGGTCTTTCGTGACGAGGGATGTCCGATGGATGATCGAGATAGCAGTCCACAGCGCACAGGTCTCGGCATCGCATGGCGGTCGCTTCGTTTCACGGCCGAGCGGAAGTCAGCGGGATCGTGCGGCGACGTGCCGCTACTACGGCATCAGCCGCCAGGTGTTCTACACAGTGGCGTCGCCGCTTCGACAGAATCGACGGCGAGGAAGGCCTGCGTGACCGGTCGTCGGCCCCGTTGCACTCGCCGAACGCGACGAAGTGCCGAGGTGGTCGGCAAGATCATCTTCCTCGCCAGCATTACCACTTCGGGCCGCTGAAGATCTCGATGTATCTGAAGCGCTATCACGGACGTTGAGATCGGGCACTGCGGCCGTCTACCGGATCCTCAAGCGCCTCGATCTGAACCGGTTGCCGGCGTCGCAGCGCTACAAACGCCACACCGACCGGTGGAAGCGATACGAGAAGCGCGCTGCCCGGCCATCGTGTGCAAGTCGACGTAGAAGTTCGGGCGGATCCCCAACGTGGCGGCTTCCCGGCCACGCCGCAAGATGACTACGAATCACGGCGACGAAGAACGCCCAGCATCCGGGTCTTACGGATCTACCCGTCGTCAACGATCAGAAGACCGCGTACTCCAGTTCCTCGACTATCGTGCTCGAGAAGCTCGCCGTTCTTCGGGTGCGCTCCGAGGTCGTCCAGACCGACATACGGCACCGGCCGACTTCCAAGGCGCTCTGCACTGGCACCTCCTCGACCGCGGCATCGGCCACGGTCTCTACTATCAAGCCAGCCACTCCCGCGCCTCAATGGCAAGGTCGAACGCTCGCACCGCATCGACGCCGAAGAGTTCTACCGAATGCTCGACGGCGTCGTGATCGACGACACCGAGCTCTTCAACGACAAGCTCCAAGAGTGGGAGGACTTCTACAACTTCGACCGACCGCATGGGGGCCTCGATGGACAGACCCCCTACGAACGGCTACGACAGAAGACCACGACCTCGGCGTAAACGGCCTCCGTCAGTTGCACAGCTAGCGGCGGCCGACGTTCGGTCGCTTGCCGTGGTTGGCCTTGTTGCGGCGGGCCCGCAGCTTGCGCTTCTTGGTCTTCTTGCTCACGTCGACTCCTGCTCACGGCGAAGCGGGTCAGCGTAGTCGAGGGTCGTAAGGTTCCTCCCTATGGAACACCTCGGCCTCGTGGGCCTGGCGGACTCGGGCCACGCCCGCCTCTTCGCCGCTCTGACCGGCCTCGACGCGAGCACGTCCTCGGACCGCATGCTGGGCGTGGTCCAGCTCCCGGACGACCGCCTGGACGCCCTCGCGGCGATGTCCGAGTCCAAGCAGGTCGTGCCGGCGACGTTCGAGATCATGTTCATCCCGGGTCTCTCGACCGAGCCGGGCAAGGGCCTCGGCAGCCGTCTCCTCGGCTCGCTCCGGGACTGCGATGCCGTCCTGTTCGTGCTCCGGGCGACGGACGGCAACGATGCGAGCTCCGACATGGCGACGCTCGAGTACGAGCTGGTCCTGGCCGACCTCGCCTCGGTCGAGCAGCGCCTCGGGAAGCAGAAGCGGCTCGCCAAGGGCGACAAGACCCTGCAGCCCGAGATCGACGCGTTGGAGCGCTCGATCGAGGTGCTCGGCGACGGCACCCCGGTGTACCGCTCGGACCTCACGGCCGACGAGCGCCTGTTGCTCGGTCCGGTCTTCCTCTTGACGAACAAGCCGGTGCTGGCGGTGGTCAACATCGGCACCGAGCAGCTCGACGAAGCCGACGCGATCGCGAAGGAGCTCGGCGAGGACTCGCTCGCGGTCTGCCTGGAGCTCGAAGGTGATCCGGACGTCGTGGCGGCGCAGGGCGCCGAGCGCACCGAGCTGCTCGCGGATCTCGGGGTACCGGAGAGCGTCGTGCCGCGGCTCGCGCCGCGCCGCGTACCAGCTGCTCGGCCTGCGCACGTTCCTGACGACCGGGGACAAGGAGAGTCGCGCGTGGGGCTTCCGGGCCGGCGCGCGGGCCCCCGAGTGCGCGGGCGTGATCCACTCGGATCTCGAGCGCGGCTTCATCCGGGCCGAGGTCATCCATTGGGACGAGCTGCTCGAGGCCGGCTCGTGGGCGAACGCGAAGGAGCAGCACAAGCTTCGGGTGGAGGGCAAGGAGTACGTCGTTGCCGATGGCGACGTGCTCGAGATCCGTTTCAACGTTTAGCAGTGTGGATCGTCCGTGACGGCGAGGTGCTCGCGGCGGCCGAATTGGCGCACACGCGCCGTGAGCGCACACGCGGCCTCCTCGGTCGCGACGGCATCACCGGTGCGCTCGTGTTCCGCAAGTGCCGGCAGGTGCACACCATCGGCATGCGGTTCGCGATCGACGTGGCGTTCTGCAACGCGGACGGCGTGGTGCTCCGCACCTCGACGCTGCGGCCCTGGCGGCTGTCGTCCCTCGTGTGGCGCGCCGCGTTCGTGATCGAGGCCGAAGCCGGCGCGTTCGAGCGCTGGGGACTGCGGGTCGGAGACCAGGTCGAGGTCAAGGAGTGAGCCACCCATGCCCCTGGTGCTGATCGGGACGCCGATCGGCAACCTCGGCGACCTGTCACCCCGCGTCGTCGAGGTGCTGCGGGACGCGGACGTCATCGCGTGTGAGGACACCCGGCGGACGCGCAAGCTGTTGTCGCACGCGGGCATCGCCGCGGACGGTCGGCTGCGGGCGGTGCACGCGCACAACGAGGTGCAGGAAGCCGAGCGCATCGTCGAGGACGTCCGCGCCGGCCGCACCGTCGCGTACGCCACCGACGCCGGCATGCCCGGTGTGAGCGATCCCGGCGCGCGGGTCGTGCTCGCGTGCCGGACCGCCGGCCTGCCGGTCCAGGTCGTGCCCGGTCCGAGCGCCGCGCTCGCGGCGCTCGCCCTCTCCGGCTTCTCGGCCGACCGCTTCGTGTTCGAAGGCTTCCTGCCCCGGAAGGGCAAGCCGCGGGTCGAGCGCCTGGACGAGATCGCGAGCGAGCCGCGCACCGTCGTGCTCTTCGAGGCGCCGAACCGGGTGGCCGCGACCCTCGACCACCTCGTGGCCGCCTGCGGTCGATCGCGCCTCGTCTGTGTCGCCCGCGAGATCACGAAGCTGCACGAAGAGGTGCTGCACGGTCCGCTCGGCGTGGCCGCCGAGGTCGCCCGGATCGCAGAGCCCGCGGGGAGCACGTCATCGTCCTGGACGGCCTCCCGGTCGTCGCAGCCGTCGTCACCGACGCGACCGTCGAGGATGCGGTGCTCGACGCGCTCGAGCGGGGTCTGTCGGCGCGCGACACCGCGGCCGAGGTCTCGACCGCGCTCGGCGTCGCCAAGCGGCGGGCCTACGAGCTGGCGGTCACGCTCCGGAAGCGGTGAGCTTCTCGACGCAGGGCGCGCACACCAGCTTCTCCGCGAACTCCCGCAGCTCGACCCCCGGCGGCGTCGCCCGGCAGAACACGCACCGGAGCGCGACCTTCTCGAGGACGACGCGGCCGTCGTCGTCGACCGCGATCTCCATGAGGTCGCCTTCCCGGATCTCGAGCTGCTTGCGCAGCTCGGCCGGCAGCACCACCCGACCGAGCCGGTCGACCTTTCGGGAGACGCCAGAGCTCATGGGGGGAGTTCGCCGCCATTTCGGACGAGGGCCGGGACACGGTCGGTATCGTAGGCCGGGTGTCCCAGCCCTTCTTCGTGACGACGCCGATCTACTACGTGAACGATGTACCCCATATCGGGTCCGCGTACACGACTGTCATCGCGGACGTCCTCGCGCGGTGGCGGCGGCTGTGGGGTGACGACGTGGTGTTCCTGACTGGCACCGACGAGCACGGCCTGAAGGTGGCGCGCGCGGCCGAGGAGCACGGTGTCAGCCCCCAGGAGTGGGTGGACCAGACGAGCGAGCGGTTCCGCGAGACCTGGAAGCTGCTCGACATCACGAACACCGACTTCATCCGGACGACGGAGCCCCGCCACCGGGTCGCGGTGCAGGAGTTCCTCCAGCGGGTCTACGACAACGGCGACATCGAGCTCGACACCTACGAAGGCCTGTACTGCGTGTCCTGCGAGCTCTATTACACCGAGGCCGACCTGGTCGACGGCACGTGCCCGATCCACGGCATCCCGGTCGATCGGGTGGTCGAGGAGAACTACTTCTTCCGGCTCTCGCGCTACGAGGACCGGTTGCTCGAGCACTACACCCGGCATCCGGAGGCCTGCGAGCCGGCCGGGAAGCGCAGCGAGGTCCTCGGGCTGATCAAGCAGGGGCTGCTCGACTTCTCCATCAGCCGCACGTCCATCTCCTGGGGCATCCCGCTGCCGTGGGACCCGAAGCACGTCACGTACGTGTGGTTCGACGCGCTCGTGAACTACTGCACCGCGGTGGGCTACGGCACCGATCCCGAACGCTTCGCGCGCTTCTGGCCGGCCAACTACCACCTCATCGGCAAGGACATCCTCCGCCAGCACGCCGTGTACTGGCCCGCCATGCTGATGGCGGCCCACGAAGCCCCGCCCCAGTGCGTGTTCGCCCACGGGTTCCTGCTCGTCGGGGGCGAGAAGATGAGCAAGACGCGCGCGAACCAGATCGCCCCCGCGGAGCTCGTCGCCGACTTCGGCGTGGACGGGTACCGCTACCACTTCGTCGCGGACCAGCGGTTCGGACCCGACGGCGACTTCAGCTACGAGGCGATGGTCGCCCGCTACAACAGCGATCTCGCGAACAACTTCGGCAACCTCGCGAGCCGCGTGCTGAACATGGCCACGAACTACGTCGGCGGTACCACCCCGGACACGCGTGAAGACGGTCCGCTGGTCGGCGCGTCCGCATCCGCGTTCACGACGTTGCGCGAGAGCGTCGACGAGCTCGATTTCTCCCGCGGCTTCGGCGCGGTGTGGCAGCTGATCAAGGACGCGAACGCGTACATCGAGGAGCGGCAGCCGTGGGCGTTGCACAAGGCCGGTGACGCGGCGACCACCGCCGCGGTGCTCGGCGACTGTCTCGAAGCGCTGCGGATCGTCGCGCTGCTCGCGGCTCCCGTGATCCCGCACGCGGCGTCCGAACTCTGGCGCCGGCTCGGGCTCGCGGGCGCGCCGGAGGACCAGCGACTCCCCGACGCGGCGGTCTGGGGGAGCGTCGAGACCGCGGGCAACCCCCTCGAGAAGGGTGAGTCGCTCTTCCCCCGCATCGACCGCCCGTGACTCCCCGGTGGGGGGCGTAGATGTGGGTCGACAGCCACTGCCACCTGCCCTCGGAGGCCGCCGCGGCGGACGCGATCCTGGACCGGGCCCGGGCCGGTGGCGTGGAGTGGGTGGTCTGCGTCGGGACCGACCTCGAGACGTCCCGGGCGGCGGTCGCGCTCGCCGCGAGCCACGACGACGTGCACGCCACGGTCGGGCTCCATCCGCACGATGCGTCCCGGCTCGAGACCGAGTGGCCCGCGCTCGTCGAGCTGGCGAACCAGCCCGATGTCGTCGGCATCGGTGAGGCGGGCTTCGACCTGCACTACAACCACTCCGCGTTCGAGGACCAGGAGGCTGCGTTCCGCGCGCAGATCCAGCTCGCGCACACGACCGATCGCGCGCTGGTGATCCACTCCCGAGCTGCGTGGGACGACACGTTCCGCGTCCTCGGAGCCGAGGGGGTTCCCCGGCGCACCGTGTTCCACTGCTTCACCGGTGGCGCGCGCGAAGCACAACCGCGCGCTCGACCTCGGCACGTATCTGTCGTTCAGTGGCATCGTCACGTTCAAGAACGCGGACGACGTGCGCGCGGCCTGCACGCTCGCGCCACTCGACCGCGTGCTGGTCGAGACGGACGCGCCGTATCTCGCGCCGGTGCCGCATCGCGGGAGCACGAACGAGCCTGCGTACGTCGCGATGGTCGGTGCCGGAGTCGCTGCCGCGCACGACGAATCCGTGGACACGATCGCGGCCGCCACCCGCGCGACTGCAGCAGCGGCCTTCCTGTCCTGACGGGTTGCTGACCCGGGTCGCGGCGCCGCGACCTCGAGGGAACTCCCTGGTCCTGGGTGATTCTGACGTCCGGATTGACCCCTCGACGGAGCCGTCGATACGTTCCGGGCTTCCCCCGAGCACGACGTCATACGTCCGCGCGGGGATGCAAGGCGGAGTACACGCAAGGCGGAGTGGAGGCGGACCCCATCGCCGAGCACGTTGTTCGGAGACCGGCGCGACATGCGCACGGGCACAACCACGATGCACGAGCGCGTCGACTACGCGCTCCGATCCGTACGCCCGTCGCCCGCCCGGGCCGAGGCGCCGGAGCCGGACGTGTGGTTTCCCATCCTCAGCATCACCACCGAGGTCGAAGCGCTCGACATCACCGCCGAGGTCGAAGCGCTCGACATCACCGCCGAGCTCGAGGCACTCGAGCTGGAAGTCGGCCGCGCGCACCTCGCCGCCGAGCTGACCGCCCACGAGTCCGATTTCTGGAACACCGCGCCGCGCGGGCTCGAAGCCGCCGTCGCTCGCATCCGGATCGTCGAGCCCGAGGCTCCGGAGCTGCCGCTGTTGCCGGCGCTCCTCGAGCTCGTCGACACCCTCGCGCCCGCCCTGGTCGAGCCGGCCGTTCCCGCGGCGGACACCACCGAGCCCGCCGCTTCGGCACCCGAGCCGCTCGGCCTGCGGGCCCGGCTGCGGCTCGCGCTGACCGGCGCAGATCTGCGGACCCGCCTCGTGGGCACGCTGCTCGTCCTCGCGCTGCTGGGCGCGCTGGCCACCGTGTTCCCGAGCGTCGTGGGGGCGTCGGTGCCCCAGCGGTACGTCACGGTCACCTTGGACGGCCAGACCGTCGCCCGCACCGTGCGGCTCGCGACGGTCGGAGCGGTGCTGGCGCACGAGAGCATCACGGTGCACCCCGGCGACCGGGTGATCCCGGTGGCGGCAACGGCGCTGCGCGAGGGCATGCACATCCAGGTGCTGCGTTCGTTCCCCATCGATGTCGAGATCGACGGCACGGTCACCACCCTGCGCACCACGGTGCGCACGCCCGCGGCGCTGCGCCGCGAGCTCGGGATCTCTCCCTCGCTCGTCGTGACGAAGCCCGGTCGTCTGACCGCGGGCTCCACGATCGCGTTCCGCACACCGCACAACGTCGCGGTGATCGCGGACGGCAAGACCATCAAGGCGCCGCGCAGCACCGCGCTGGATGTCGCCGGCCTCCTCACTGAGCACGGCATCGCGCTCGGTCCGCGCGACGAGGTGGAGCCGGCCGCGAACACGCGGCTCACGAACGGGATGCGCGTCGAAGTCCTCCGGCTCGCGGACAACCAGATCGCGGAACGCGTCGCGGTCCCCTTCGTCACGGAGACGCGTGACGATCCCAACCTTCCCGTCGGCCAGACGCGCACGATTCAAGCTGGCAGCGCGGGCCTGCGTCGCGACCTCTACCAGGTCACGACGCGCGCCGACGGCACGGTCGTGACGAAGCGGCAGATCGGTTCCGAGCTGCTGACGCCGCCGGTCGCGCAGGTGATCGTGAAGGGCACGCAGCCGCTGCCGCCGAGCGCGTCGGGTTCGGCCACCTGGTACGGCACGGCACCCGGACGCGGCACCTGCGCGCACCTCTCGCTGAAGTTCGGGACGATCGTGACGCTCACGAACCGCGTGACCGGGGCGACCGCCCAGTGCCGGGTCGCGGACCGGGGGCCCGAGGCGTGGACGGGCCACATCATCGACCTGGCCCCCGACGTGTTCCGGAGGCTGGCTCCGCTCAGCCAGGGCGTCATCTCCGTCGCCCTCTCCTACTGAGCGCAGGCCCACGAACCGGACCTGCGAGCATGGCCCCGTGGCTCTGCTGACCCCCGCGTCGATCACCGAGCTGCTCGAGCGCCACGACCTCCGGCCCAGCCGGGCACTGGGGCAGAACTTCCTCGTTGATCCCAACACGGCCCGGCGGATCGTCCGGCTCGGCGCCGTGACCGGGGACGATCACGTGCTCGAGATCGGGCCCGGGGTGGGCTCGCTGACCGTGGCCCTGGCGGAGGTCGGCGCGTCGGTGACCGCGCTCGAGCTGGACCGGCACCTGATCCCCGCGCTCGAGGAGGTGGTGGCCGAGCTCCCCAACGTGCCGCGTGATCCAGGGCGACGCGCTCACCGCGGATCTCGCGCCGCTGCTGCCCGAACGTGAGCACGGCTGGAAGCTCGTCGCGAACCTGCCGTACAACGTCGCGACACCGATGGTCACGACGCGTGCTCGAGGAAGCACCGAGCGTCAGGTCGTTGCTCGTGATGGTGCAACGTGAGGTCGGGGAGCGACTCGCGGCAGCCGCGGGCGGGCGCGACTACGGCGCGATCTCGGTCAAGGTCGCGTACTACGGGCGCGCGAAGGTCGTCGGCTCGGTGCCGCGCACCGTCTTCATCCCGGCCCCGAACGTCGACTCCGTGTTGATCCGCATCGATCGTCACGCGGCACCGCCGGTCGACGTGCCGTCTCCCGGCGCGCTGTTCGCGCTCGTGCGGGCCGGCTTCGCGCAGCGGCGCAAGATGTTGCGTCGGTCGTTGCAGCCCCAGCTCGCGGACCGGACGATCGCGGTGCTCGACGCGGCCGGGATCGATCCGCAGTCGCGCGCCGAAGCGCTGGACCTCGACGCCTGGGCCGCGCTCGCCCGGGCCGCCGCGTGACGGCCGAGCTGGCGGCGCCCGCGAAGCTCACGCTGTCGTTGCGCGTCCTCGGGGTCCGTGACGACGGCTTCCACGTCCTCGACGCGCTGACCGTCTCGGTCGACGCGCCTTGCGACACCCTGACGATCGAGCCCGGCCCGCCCGGGGTCCACCTCTCGGTGCGGGGTCCCGCGTCGGCGGGCGTCCCCGACGATGCCGACAACCTCGTCGCGCTCGCCGCGCTCGCCGTGCTTCCCGACGACGAGGGGCTCGAGATCGGGCTGCACAAGCAGATCCCACCCGGCTCGGGGCTCGGCGGCGGTTCGTCGGACGCCGCCGCCGCGCTGCGCTACTGCGCCGACCGCTACGCCCTCGACCCGGAGATCGTGGCCGGGGCGGCCGCCGCGGTCGGCTCCGACATCCCGTTCTGCGTGCAGCAGCGGCCGGCCTGGATGCGGGGCGCGGCGAGATCATCGACCCCGTTGCCATGACGCACCCGATCCACGTCCTCATCGTCGTGCCGCCGTTCTCGATCAGCACGCCCGCGGTGTACCGGGCGTGGGACGAGCTGGGCGGCCCCCGCAGCACCCGGGCGATCGCGGCCCCCCGTCCGGTCGGCCACCTCCTCGACGAGCTCGCCAACGATCTCGAGCCGGCGGCGGAACGGGTCGAGCCGAGGCTCGTGGCCTTCCGCGACGCGCTGGAGGCGGCCGCCGGGGCGCGGGCGCTGCTGGCGGGGAGCGGGTCGTCGTGTTGGATCCCGTTCGAGGATCCGACCGAGTTGCGCGCCGCTGCGGCCCGGGTCGAGGCCGCGCTCGGGCTCACTGCACACCTCGGGCTGACGATGACGGCCGCCGCGGCAGCGTGACGGCATGGTGACGCTCGGTCAGTGGGCCCGGACGCGTCGGGAGCCGCCCGGAGGCGGCTCCCAGAGTTCGTTGCGGGCACCCGGTGTGCGTCGGTGCGCTACCGGCCCTGCTGCCGACGCTGCCAACGCGTCTTCTTCAGAAGCTTCTTGTGCTTCTTCTTGCGCATGCGCTTGCGGCGCTTCTTGATCAGGGAACCCATGAGGTTGCGGAGGGTACTCGGGGACGATGCGGCTGTCACATTCAGCGCCCGGCGCCGGCAATGGGTCGCGGTAAGGTCGATCGGGTCGGTCGGGGGTGGTGTAACGGCAGCACGGGGTCCTTTGGAGTCCCAAGTCGAGGTTCGAAACCTCGCCCCCGAGCACCGGAGCTACCGGAGACCCCGAGGCCACCGGACATCCCAGGGATGGTGCGAGATGGAGTGGACGCAGCGATGAGTTACCGGCCGTTGGCTGCCGTGGTCCTCGCCGCGGGCGAGGGGACGCGGATGCGCTCCGAGACGCCCAAGGTGCTGCACCCGCTCTGCGGTCGGCCGATGCTGCTGCACGTCGTTGACGCCCTCGTGGCATTGCCACTCGAGCGGATCGTGATCGTCGTCGGCCACGGCGCCGAGCGCGTCACGAAGACGCTCCAGGAGCAGATCGCCAGTGAGATGCCGATCGAGTTCGTCGAGCAGCGCGTCCAACGCGGCACCGGCGACGCGGTCAGCGTGGGGCTGACGGCCTTCTCCGACGATCCCGACCTCGACGGCGACGTGCTCGTGATGCCCGGTGACGCGCCGCTCGTGCGGCCCGAGGTGCTCGCCCGGCTCGCGCGTGACCACCGTGAGGCGGACGCTGCTGCCACGCTGCTCACCGCCGAGCTCGATGAGCTCACCCGGGACTTCGGCCGGCTCGTCCGAGACGACAAGGGCCGGGCCGACCACATCGTGGAGAAGACGGATGCGAGCCCCGAGGAGCTGGAGATCGACGAGGTCAACACCTCGATCTACTGCTTCCGGCGGGGCCTGCTCGCCCCCGCGCTGCGCCGGCTGAGCCCCGAGAACGCGCAGGGCGAGTACTACCTCACCGACGCCGTCGCGGTGCTGCGCCACGCCGGTCACGAGGTGCTGGCGGTTCCGGCGAACGACCGGACCGCGGCGATGCACGTCAACGACCGCGCGCAGCTCGCCGCGGCCGAGGCGGAGCTCCGTTCCCGCATCAACCTGCGCTGGATGCGCGAGGGCGTGTCGATGGTGGACCCGAGCTCGACCTACATCGACTCCGCGGTCGAGCTCGAGCCGGACGTGCGACTCCTCCCGGGCACGATCCTCGAAGGTCGCACGGTGGTCAGCACCGGCGCGGTCGTAGGCCCGGACACCCAGCTGGTCGACACGATCGTCGGCGAGCGCGCGGTCGTGCGCCAGGCCGTGGCGCGCGAAGCCGAGATCGGTGACGACTGCACCGTGGGTCCGTACGTGTCGCTCCGCCCCGGGACCCGCCTCGCGGCCGGCGCGCACGTCGGCACGTTCGTCGAGACGAAGAACGCGGAGATCGGCGAAGGCGCGAAGGTGCCGCACCTCTCCTACGTGGGCGACGCCGAGATCGGGCCGCGGGCGAACATCGGCGCGGGCACGATCACCGCGAACTACGACGGCCGCACCAAGCACCGCACCGTGATCGGGGCGGACGCCCGGATCTCGTCGAATACGGTGCTGGTGGCACCGGTCGAGGTCGGCGAAGGTGCGTACACCGGGGCCGGCGCCGTGGTGAACCGGGACGTCCCGGCGGGCGCGCTCGCCAAGGGTGTGCCGGCGCAGATCGAAGAAGGTTGGGCGGGACGCCGCGCCGAGCGTGATGAGGAAGGCGACTGATGGACCTGGTCACCAAGAAGCGGCTGCTCCTCTTTGCCGGCTCGGGGAACCCGGAGCTGTCCCAGGAGATCGCCACGAACCTGAAGCTCCCGCTCGGCGACATCAAGCTGTCGCGCTTCGCCAACGGTGAGCTCTACTGCCGGTACGGCGAGAGCGTGCGCGGCGCGGATGTCTTCCTGCTGCAGAGCTACTGCGATCCCATCAACGACCGGATCATGGAGCAGCTGATCATGATCGACGCGGCGAAGCGCGCGTCGGCGAAGCGCATCACCGTGGTCTGCCCGTTCTACGGCTACGCCCGCCAGGACCGGAAGGCGGAGGGCCGCGAGCCGATCACCGCGCGCCTCGTCGCCGACATGCTGACAGTCGCGGGCGCGGATCGCGTCGTCACGGTGGACCTGCACACCGGTCAGATCCAGGGCTTCTTCGACTTCCCGGTCGACCACCTCACCGCGGTGCCGCTGCTCGCGAACCACATCGCGAAGGATCTGGACAAGGAGCACCGGGTGACCGTCGTCTCGCCCGACGCGGGCGGCGGCAAGCTCGCCCGCCGGTTCGCGAACTGCCTCGAGGAGCAGAGCATCGACGTCGACCTCGCGTTCATCGACAAGCGCCGGCCGAAGGGCACCCACAACGTCGCGGTCGCCGAGGAGGTCGTCGGCGAGGTCTCGGGCCGCCAGTGCCTGCTCGTCGACGACATCATCGACACCGCGGGCACGGTGACCAGCGCGGCCGAGCTGCTCACCAAGCGGGGTGCGAGCTCGGTGTCGATCATGGCGACCCACGCCCTGCTCTCCGGGCCCGCGGTGGACCGGCTGAAGAACGGCCCGATCCGGCAGGTCGTGGTCACGAACACCCTGCCGATCTCGGACGAGAAGCACTTCGACGCCCTGCGGGTCCTGTCGATCGCGCCGATCGTGGCCGAGGCGATCGACGCCGTGTTCGACGACACCTCGGTCAGCGAGCTCTTCAAGGGCGACAACGTCTAGGTCTGCCTCGTAGCCCCTGTTTGGATCGGGCGGCGCTGAGCGGCCACAATGGTGGGTCCCCACCGTTTTCTCGAAGGACCTCACGCGCCATGGCCGACGTCATCCTCCAAGCCGAGCCCCGCAACAAGCTGGGCTCCCGCAACGCCGGCCGCATCCGCCGTGAAGGTCTCCTCCCGGCCGTCGTCTACGGGCTCCAGTCCGACTCCGTGTCGGTCACGGTCTCGGCCCGGGAGCTGGACCACGCGCTGCACAGCGCGTCGGGCGCGAACACCCTGATCACCCTGAAGATCGAGGGCCAGGACGACGCGCTGGCACTCGCCCGTCAGATCCAGCGGCACCCGACCCGCAACGAGCTCGTCCACGTGGACTTCGTGCGGGTGCGCCGTGACGTCGCGGTCGCGGCCGAGATCCCGCTGAACATCGAGGGTGAGCCGCCGGGAGTCAAGGAGGGCGGCGTGCTCGAGCAGCTGTTCTTCACCGTCACCGTGGAAGCGCTGCCGGGCAACATCCCGACCTCGATCACCGTCGACGTGTCCCACCTCGCGCTGGGCGACCAGCTGCGGGTGGCGGACCTGCCGATCCCGTCCGGGGTCTCGGTCCAGCACGAACCCGACGAGCTCGTCGTGCAGGTCTCGATCCCCCGCGGGCTCACCGAGGAGGAAGAGGCGGCCGAGGCGGCGCTCGAAGCGGCCGAGGGCGAAGAGGGTGCGGAAGGTGCAGCCGAGGACGGCGCGTCCGACGGCGGCGGCGACTCCGAGGAATAAGTGGTCCTGCGGCGGTCACGAGCGACGCCGCGCACGGGCACTCCGTCCGACCTGCTCGTGGTCGGTCTCGGCAACCCGGGTGAGGAGTACGCGCGCACGCGACACAACGTCGGCGCAGAGGTCGTGGAGCTGCTCGCGGTCCGGCACGGCGCCAAGCTGAAGAAGGGCAAGGAGCGGGCGCGCGTCGACGAGGTGCGCATCGCGGGCAAGCGCGTGGCGCTCGCGGTGCCGCTGACGTACATGAACGATTCCGGCGAGTCCGTCGGACTGCTCGCGCGGCGCTACGGCGTCGAGCCGGAGCAGGTGGTGATCGTCCACGACGAGCTCGACCTGCCGGTCGCGGCACTGCGGCTGAAGTCCGGGGGCGGGCTCGCGGGCCACAACGGTCTCCGCTCGATCACGTCCCATCTCCACAGCGACGAGTTCCAACGCGTGCGCATCGGGGTCGGCAAGCCGGTGAGCAAGGAGCGCGGCGCGGACCACGTCCTGAACCGGTTCGGCAAGCGCGAGCGCGCGGACATCGACGTGACGATCGAACAGGCCGCCGATGCCGTCGAGATGATCGCGTCCGACGGGATCGACTCCGCCATGAACCGTTTCAACACCGGCCCTGCGACCTAGTCCGCTCGTCCTTCGAGGAGCCACTCGGTGAAGGCGAGGAGGTCGTCCCAGACCGGGACGTCGGGGAACTGCGGTTCGGTCGCCGCGCCCTTGCCGCTGCGGACGAGCGCGGGCGCAGGCCGGCGCGTCGCGCGGCTTCGATGTCGCGGTCCGCGTCGGCGACGAACCACGTCTCGGCGGGATCGAACGGCCACGCGATGTTCGCCTGCTCGATCAGGAGTGTTCGCGGTTTTCTGCATGCACATCCCATTTCGGGGGTATGAGGGCACACATAGAACCCATGGAGGGTGTTCCCGAGGCGGCGGTCGAGCTCATGGTTGATGGAGTGCAGCGCATCGAGGTCGAGCAGCCCCCGACCCACGACCGACTGGTTCGTGACGACCAGCAGCCGGTAGCCCGCGGCGACCAACGCGGCGGTGGCTTCGACCGCGCCGGGGACGACTTCAAGCTCTTCGACCGCTTTGACCGAGTCGGTTCGGTCGACGTTGAGCACTCCGTCACGATCGAGGAGAACTACCCGGTTGCTAACCTCAAGCACAGCGTGGCGCCCGTCGAGAGACTCTTCGTGGAATTCCAGCAGGCTATCGACGACCATCAGGTGGTGATGACGGCTCTCGCGGCTCTTGAACCCGACCTGCGGCACGTCGCCGGTCGGATGACCGATTCACTGCGCTCCGGAGGAACGGTGTTCTGGTTCGGCAACGGTGGGAGTGCCTCCCAGAGTCAGCACTTCGCGACCGAGCTCGTCGGCCGCTACCTCGTGGACCGTCCGGGCCTCGCTTCGATGGCACTGACGACGGACGGTGCGCTCCTGACCGCGGTGGCGAACGACGCCGCCTTCGACGAGATCTTCTCCCGCCAGATCGAGGCGCTCTGCCGCCCGGGTGACGTCGCGGTCGGCCTCTCCACCTCCGGCAACAGCGCGAACGTCGTGCGTGGCATGGTGATGGCCCGCCAAAAGGGAGCCTTCACCGTCGCCATCACGGGCGCGGGCGGCGGAAAGGTCGCAACGGTCGTCGACGTCGCGCTCCGGGCGCCGACCGACGCAACGCCCCGGATCCAGGAAGCGCACCTCTTCCTCGGCCACGAGCTCTGTCACATGGTGGAAGCCGCGATGGTGGAGGGGGAGTCCGATGTTTGACCGCTCGGACCTCGTCCACGCCAGCGTCCGCGGGGGCTTCGCCGGCGCGCGCATGCTCGTCGTCGGCGACCTCATGCTCGACCGTTACCTCGTCGGTGAGGTCGCCCGCATCTCGCCCGAGGCTCCGGTGCCGGTCGTGCGGCTCGGCCGCGAGTCGGCTTCGGTCGGCGGCGCCGGCAACGTCGCGCTCAACCTCGCGGGTCTCGGTGTCCACGCCGACGTCGCGGGTTGGACGGGCGACGACTCGTCGGGCGCGCGCATCCGCGAGCTGCTCGGCGCGTCCGGTGTGCGCGTGCACGGTGTGGCGGTGGTCCCGGGACGGACGACGACGACGAAGACCCGGGTGCTCTCACGGCACCAGCAGCTGGTGCGCATCGACGACGAGGACACCGACTTCCCCGAGAACGGCGAGCGCTCCGGTTGGGACGAGCGGGTCCTGTTGATGCTCGACGACGGCTACGAGGCCGTGGTCCTCTCCGACTACGCGAAGGGCGTGCTCGACGCCCAGCTCTGCCGGAGGCTGATCGAGCGCTGCAAGGAGCGTGGGGTCCCCGTGCTCGTCGACCCGAAGGGCCTCGAGTACGAGAAGTACGCGGGCGCCACCACGATCACCCCGAACGAAGGCGAGCTCGCCATCGTCAGCGATGCGCCCGAGCACGACCGGGATGCACTCACGGCCGCGGCCGGCGTGCTCTGTGAGGCGCTCGACCTGGACTTCGTCACCCTGACGCGCGGCGAGGCCGGCATCACGATCGTCGACTCCGAGGGCGTGCACCACGTCCCGGCGCGCGCCCGTGAGGTCTTCGACGTCTCCGGCGCCGGCGACACCGCCATCGCCACGCTCGCGGCGGCGATCGCGGTCGGGTTGGACCGCCACGACGCCGCCGCACTGGCGAACCTCGCCTCGGGGATCATCGTCGGGAAGACCGGGACGGTCCCGATCACCCAGGCCGAGCTGCTCGACGCGCTCGGGCGGGGCGAGCAGCACGCGATCGTGCCGCTCGGCGAGAAGGTGGCGGAGCTCTCGGTGCTCGAGGACACCGTCGAGCGCTGGCGCAGCGAGGGTGAGGTGGTCGGCTTCACGAACGGCTGCTTCGACCTCCTGCACGCCGGTCACGTCAACTACCTGGACTGGGCCCGGCGCCACTGCGATCGACTGGTGGTCGGCCTGAACACCGACTCGTCGGTGCGCGACCAGAAGGGCGAGGACCGGCCGGTGAACTCGGAGGCCGCGCGCGCCGCGGTGCTGGCCGGGCTCTCGGCCGTCGACGCGATCGTGCTCTTCTCCGATCCGACCCCGTTGCAGCTGATCGTCACGTTGCGTCCCGATGTGCTGGTGAAGGGGTCCGACTACGCCGAGGGTGACATCGTCGGCGCACCGGAGGTGCGGAGCTGGGGTGGACGCGTGCTCCGCGCTCCGCTGCTCGAGGGCTTCAGCACGACGGACCTCCTGGGGCGCATCGGCCCGGTCGCCTCCGGCTGACCGCGCTCCGACCCTCATGACCCAGCCGGCCCAGCTGCAAGCCGATCGTGGCAACGCCCGCCTGAAGTTCCTCGACCGCTACGCCGGCATCCCCGTGATGGCCGTGCTGGGCGCGGCGCGGCGCGTCCGCGGCGCCCGGCCGGTGCCGGAGGACTGGAAGACGATCGGCCTGGTCAAGACCGTGGGCATCGGCGACACCGTCCTGCTGAGCGGCGTCATCCACGACATTCGAGCCGCCCGTCCGGACGCCCGCATCGTCCTGTTCGTCAGCGCCAACAACGCGGGGTTCGCACGGCTCCTCGATGACGTCGACGCGGTGGTGACGCTGCCGGTCCGGGACATCCCCGGGGCCGTGAGGCTGCTCCGCGCCGAGGACTGCGACGTGGTGGTGGACTTCGGCGCGTGGCCGCGGCTCGAGAGCCTGTTCACGGTCATGGCGAACGCCCGCTGCACCGTCGGCATGCGCACGCCGGGCCAGCACCGCCACTACGCGTACGACGTCGTGGTCGACCACGGCACCGGCCACGAGATCGACAACTACCGGCGCCTCATCGCGGGCGCGGGCATCGTCTCGACGAGCGATCCCTCCCTCCAGCCCGACCCCGCGGCGCCGCGCCCGCTCGCCGCGCCGTACGTGGTGCTGCACCTCTGGCCGGGCGGCGCGAACTTCGACGAGCGCTCCTGGCCGGTCGAGCGTTGGCGCTCGGTGGCCGCGGCGTTGAACGACCGCGGGTTCGAGGTGGTCCTCACGGGTGGCCCCGGCGACGTCGACCCCACGCAGGCGATCGTCACCTCGTGGCGGGCGAACGGGATCCGCGCGCAGTCGGCGGCCGGCACGACGCCGGAGGAGACGCTCGTGTGGCTGCGCTACGCGACGGGCGTCGTGAGCGTGAACACCGGGGTGATGCACCTCGCCGCCGCGGTGGGGGCTCCGGTCGTCGCGCTCAACGGTCCGACTCCGGTCCTGCGCTGGGGCCCGGTCGGCTCGCTCACGCGCTCGGTCGTGTCGCCGCTGGTCCCCGACGGGTACCTGAACCTCGGCTGGGAGCAGGACGACCGCTACCAGGCCGCGATGTCGGCGATCACAGTCGGCGCGGTCGTCACCGCGTGGGACGACCTGATGACCGAGGTCGACGCGACCCCCAAGGAAGCATCGAACTGACCCACCCCCTCGTTCTGGCGTCGCCGGGGTGCCGCCGAGGCAACTTGTCGACGCCAAGATCTGTGCCGGCGGGCCGGCGCGAGCCATAGTGCGACGGTGACGACCGCTCCGCTCTCCGAGCTGCCGCGCCTGCTGGCCGAGGATCCGAGCGTCGTCGCGGTCGCGTCCGGTCGCAGCGAGGTCGTCGCGGTCTCCGAGGCCGCCCGCGCGCTCTTCACCGCGGGCATCCACCGGCTGACGGGCGCGGGCTCGATCCTCCTCGCGGTGCCCACCGCGGCAGAGGCCGAGCGGCTGGCCGGCGATCTCGTGCCCATGCTCGGCGCGGACGCGGTCGAGCTCTTTCCCGCGTGGGAGACGCTGCCGTTCGAACGGGTGTCGCCGGCGCTGGAGACGATGGGCCGGCGGCTGCGGATCATGTGGCGGCTGCGTGAAGGTGGTGACCGCGCGCCGGCCGTCGTGGTGGCGCCGGTGCGCGCGCTCGTGCAACGACTCGGGCCGCACGTCGAGGACATCGACCCGATCGTCCTGCGCAAGGGCGATCAGATCGACCGCGACGACCTGCTCGAGCGGCTCGTCGCCGCCGGGTACCGACGTGAGTACCAGGTCGAGGGACGGGGCGAGATCGCGGTCCGCGGCTCGATCGTCGACGTGTACCCGTCGACCGCGGACCACCCGGTCCGCGTCGACCTCTGGGGCGACGAGATCGACCGGCTCTCCGTGTTCTCGGTCGCGGACCAGCGCAGCAACCACGAGCTGCGCGACGTCATGGTGTTCCCGAGCCGGGAGCTGCTCCCGACGCCCGAGGTCGCGGACCGGGCCCGGAAGCTGATCGCGCCCGCGCCGTGGGGCCGCGCGCAGTGGGAGCGCCTCGGCGAGGGCCAGATCTTCGACGGCATGGAGTCGTGGCTGCCGTGGCTCACTGAGGAGGAGCACCTCCTGCCCGACCTGCTCCCCGCGGGGGCCCGCGTCCTGCTCGTGGAGCCCCGCCGCATGCGCGACCGGGCCCAGGAGCTCCTGGACGAGGAGGCGAACCTGGCGGAGACGCTCTCGGGCACCTGGGGCGCCGAAGGTCACGAGTTCCCCCGGCTGTCGCTGCCGTTCGAACGGCTGTTGGCCCACACGAAGGCGCGCGCCACGAGCCTGCTGGCCTCGCCCGATTCCCCCGACACCCCACAGCTCGCGGCCGCGGCGTTCGATCCGGTGGTGGGCGACGTCGAGGCGCTCGCGGGGCGGATCCGCGCGCTGCGCGACAGCGGGACCCGCGTCGTCATCGCGACCGAGGGCACCGGCTCGGCCTCCCGCCTGCGGGACGTGCTCGCAGGTGAGGGCGTGCAGGTGCCGATCACGGAGGCGCCCAGCCTCGAGCCGGGCTCCTTGTCGATCGTGGTCGCACCGCTCGAGCGCGGCGTCGTCATGCCCGGCGCCGGGCTCGCGCTCATCGCCGAAGCGGACCTCACCGGGCGCCGCCGGGTGCACCGCCGGCCGCGCGAAGCCCGCAAGGCGGTCGACTACTACGAGGACCTCAAGCCCGGGGACTTCGTCGTCCACCAGGTGCACGGCGTCGGGCGCTACGAAGGCATGGTCGCCCGCGGCATCGGCGGGGTGGAGCGCGACTACCTGCTGCTCGCGTACCGCGGGGGCGACAAGCTCTACGTGCCGACGGACCAGGTCGGCACGATCCGGCGCTACACCGGCGGGGACTCGCCGTCGCTCAGCAAGATGGGCGGCACCGAGTGGCAGAAGACGCGCGGCCGGGTGCGCAGTGCGGTGCAGGAGGTCGCGGCCGAGCTCGTGATCCTCTACCGCCAGCGGCTCGCGGCACCGGGCTTCGCGTTCTCACCCGACACACCGTGGCAGCGCGAGATGGAGGACTCGTTTCCGTACGAGGAGACGCCCGACCAGCTCCAGGCCATCACGGACGTGAAGGCCGACATGGAGCAGCCGATCCCGATGGACCGGCTCATCTGCGGCGACGTCGGGTACGGCAAGACCGAGGTCGCGATGCGGGCCGCGTTCAAGGCGGTGCAGGACGGCAAGCAGGTCGTGGTGCTCGCCCCGACGACCCTGCTCGCGAACCAGCACGGCCAGACGTTCCGGGAGCGGTTCGCCGGCTACCCGGTGCGGGTGGAGGTGCTCAGCCGGTTCCTGAGCCAGAAGGAGCAGAAGGCGATCGTCGCCGACGTCGCCCGCGGCGCGGTCGACGTGATCATCGGGACCCACCGGTTGCTCTCCGACGACGTGAAGCTCAAGGACCAGGGCCTGCTCGTGATCGACGAGGAGCAGCGCTTCGGCGTCCAGCACAAGGAGAAGATCAAGCGGCTGCGGGCCAACGTGGACGTGCTCACGCTGACGGCCACCCCGATCCCGCGCACGCTCGAGATGAGCCTCACCGGGATCCGGGACCTCTCGCTGGTCCAGACGCCGCCCGAGGAGCGCCAGCCCATCCTCACGTACGTGGGCGAGTACGACGAGCGCGCGGTCTCCGAGGCGATCCGGCGCGAGCTGCTGCGCGAGGGACAGGTCTTCTACGTCCACAACCGCGTGCAGGACATCGAGCACGTGGCCGCGCAGGTGGCCGAGCTGGTCCCCGGCGCGCGCATCGCGATCGCGCACGGGCAGATGGACGAGAGCCGGCTCGAACGCGTCGTGCTCGACTTCGCCGCGCGCGACTACGACGTGATGGTGTGCACGACGATCATCGAGAGCGGCCTGGACATGCCGACCGTCAACACGATGGTCGTCGATCGCGCGGACCTGCTCGGGCTCGCGCAGCTCTACCAGCTGCGCGGTCGGGTCGGCCGGCGCGGCCAGCGCGCGGTACGCGTACCTGCTGCATCCCGCGGACCGGGTGCTGAGCGAAGAGGCGTACGAACGCCTCAAGGCGATCGGCGAGTTCACCGACCTGGGCTCCGGCTTCAAGCTCGCCATGCGCGACCTCGAGATCCGCGGCGCCGGCAACCTGCTCGGCGGGGCGCAGAGCGGGCACATCGCGGCGGTCGGCTTCGATCTGTACTGCGAGCTCGTGACCGAGGCCGTCAGCGAGCTGAAGGGGGAGACGCCCGAGGAGCCCTTCGACGTCGTCATCGACGTGCCGGTGGATGCGCACCTGCCGCGCGAGTACGTCAGCCGGGACGACGTGCGGATGGAGGCATACCGGCGGCTGGCGGCGGTCACCGATCCGACCGACGTCGACGACGTCCGCAACGAGTGGCTCGACCGCTACGGCCCGCTCCCGCCCAGCGCCGAGGCACTCCTCGCGGTCGCGCGGCTGCGGGCCGAGGCGGTGCGGATCCGGGCGACGAACATCTCGGTCCAGAAGGGCGTCGCCCGGATCGAGGGCCTCGAGCTCAAGGAGAGCCAGAAGGTGCGCCTGCGCCGGCTCGCACCGAAGGCCGCGGCCAAGGAGGACGGCGAGGTCGCGATCCCGCTGTCGGTCCGGTCCGACGAGGTGCCCGACACCCTGGTCGCGCTGCTGCGCGAGCTCGTCCCCGTGGGGCCCGGGGTCCCCGCGGCCGGGTGATCGCGGCGCGGGCCGGTAGAGTCCCGATTCCTGTGAAACGTACGTTCTCGCTCCTTGCCGTGGCCGTCGCCGCGGCCCTCGTGCTCTCGGCCTGCAGCAGCACCGCGGGCCCGGCCGCGGCCAAGGTCGACTCCACCACGATCAGCCGCAAGACGGTGAACGACGACCTGAAGGCGATGACGGACAACAAGGCCGTCACGGCCATGTTGAGCAAGTCGCTCTCGACGAACGTGAAGCCCACCAATGGGGGCGTGAGCATCAAGCTGGCGACGCTCTGGGTCACGACGCTCGTGAACCAGGCCGCCGTGGACCAGTACTTCGCGAAGCACCACCTGAAGATCACCGCCGCGGACAAGAGCGCGGCGAAGTCGGCCGCCTACAGCAGCTTCGTCAACAAGAAGACGTTCCAGCAGCTGCCGCGCTCGTTCCAGGACGCGGCCATCGCGCGCCAGGAGCGGATCGCCGCGGTGCAGAGGATCCTGCCGAAGCCGGCACCGCCGAGCGACGCCGTGCTGCAGCAGACCCTCACCACCCAGGGCGCGACGCTGTGCCCGAGCGGCCAGGTCGTCGCCCAGATCCAGTCGAAGACGGAGGCGGACGCGAACGCGATCGAGGCCCAGCTCGCGGCGGGCGCGGACTTCGGGACCCTGGCCGCGAAGAGCTCGACGGACACCGGCTCCGGCGCGGTCGGGGGCCTCGTCGCCTGCACCGCCTCGGACCAGTACAACCAGCTGCCCGCGTCGTTCCGGCTGGGCTCCGACCCGCTGAAGCCGGGGCAGACCTCCGCGCCGGTCCACACCGAGTTCGGTTGGCACGTCATCCGGGTCGAGCCGTTCGACTTCGCCAACGCCCGGCTCCTCCTGATCTCGATCCTGCAGCAGCAGGAGGCGACGCCGCTCACGAAGTTCGTCAACAGCCAGCTGTTGAAGCGCCACGTCTGGGTCGATCCCCGCTACGGCAGGGTGAACCGCACCAAGGCGGTCATCACGATCGTCCCGCCGACGGCACCGAACCCGAAGAGCGAGCCGGCCGAGCCGACCACCACGACGAAACCCGCGGCGGCGGCGACCGGCCAGTGAAACCGGGGCACGTCGTCGTCGTCGGGCTCGGCCCGGCGGGCGTCGACCTGATGCTTCCGAAGGCCCGCTCGAAGATCTCCTACATGGCGCACCGGTACGTCCGCACCGCGCGGCACCCGGCCGTGGACGAGCTCGCGAAGCACGGGCTCGACTTCGAGTCGTTCGACGACCGGTACGAGACCACCGAGAGCTTCGACGACCTCTACCGCGCGATCAGCGCCGATCTGGTCGCGGCGGCCGGTGAGCACGGCGAGATCTGCTACGCGGTGCCCGGCAACCCGGCGGTGGCCGAGCGCACCGTGACGCTGCTGCGCGACGCCGAGGCGCGCGGCAAGGTCACGTTGGAGATCATTCCGGGGCTGTCGTTCGCGGACCTGGCGTGGTCCCGCCTGGGCGTGGACCCGATGGACGGCGCGCGCCTCGTCGACGGGCAGAGCTTCGCGGTCGATGCCGCCGGTCTGCACGGTCCCCTGCTCATCGGCCACTGCATCAACCGGCTCATCCTCTCGGACATCAAGCTGGTCCTGCTCGAGACGCTGCCCCCCGACACGCCGGTCACGGTGCTCCAGCAGCTCGGCATGCCGGGCGAGCAGGTGCTGACGATCCCGCTCGAAGCGCTCGACCGTGACGTCGAGCCGGATCACCTGACGTCGATGTTCGTGGACGCCGGTCACGATCGGGTCGCCGGCGAGCTCGCCGCGCTCGTCGCACTGTCCGAGCGGCTGCGGGCACCGGGCGGATGCCCGTGGGACGCCGAGCAGACCCATCACTCGCTCTCGCGCTACCTCCTCGAGGAGGCGTACGAGACCGTCGAGGCGATCGAGGGGCTTCCGGCCGCGGCGCCGGCCGGGGACGTCGACCCGGAGGACTACGCCCGCTTGGAAGACGAGCTGGGCGACCTGCTCTACCAGGTGGTGTTCCACTCGGTGCTCGCCGCGAAGCGGGTGCGTTCACGATCGCCGACGTCGCGCGCGGGATCCACGAGAAGCTCGTACGCCGGCATCCGCACATCTTCGGTGACGTCGAGGCCGACACGGTCTCCGAGGTGATGACCAACTGGGAGCAGATCAAGAAGCGCGAGAAGGGCTCGGACTCGATCGTCGAGGGCATCAGCCCTGGCCTCGCGTCACTGCTCTACGCGCACAAGCTGTACCGCAAGGCTGCATCGGTCGGACTCGAGCCCGGCACGGACGCCGAGGCGCTGGACCGCGCGGCGATCGCGCTCGACACGCTCCGCAACCCGGACCCGGCTTTGACGGAGGCCGCACTCGGAGATCTGCTCGCGGCCGCGGTGGTGCTCGCCCGCTCGCGTGGGGTGGACGCCGAGACCGCGCTGCGCGGGTGGTCGGCGCGCTTCCGGGACCGCTTCGTGCGCATGGAGCACCTCGCGCTCGCGCAGGGAGTCGACCTCGCCGCGGCGCCGAGCGACCGGGTCGCGGCGCTGTGGATCGAAGCGGGCGGCGGGCCCGGATGAGCGGTTCGCCGCGCCATGTCCGGATGGAGCGCGGCGCGGCCGAGGCGGTCTAGCCCCCGCATGGCGAACGACCCGGGACAGATTGCCCGGATCGTGGGGGTGCAGGCGGCTACATTCGACACTCCGACAACAGCAGCACCAAGGCTCGGGGGCCCGTGAGCATCATTGTCGACGTCCTGGCACGCGAGATCTTGGACTCGCGAGGCAATCCGACCGTCGAGGTCGAGGTCGAGCTCCTCTCCGGGGCGCGAGGCCGGGCCGCGGTCCCCAGCGGGGCCAGCACCGGCGCGCACGAGGCGGCCGAGCTGCGCGACGGCGGCGACCGCTACGACGGCAAGAGCGTCCAGCACGCGGTCGCGAACGTCAACGGCGAGATCGCCGAGACGGTCGTCGGCCTCGAGGGTCTCGACCAGCGACTGCTGGACCAGGCCCTGATCGAGCTCGACGGCACCGACAACAAGTCGCGGCTCGGTGCGAACGCGCTCCTCGGCGTGTCGCTCGCGACCGCGAAGGCCGGTGCGGATGAGTGCGACCTTCCGCTCTACCGCTACGTGGGCGGTGCGAACGCGCACACGCTCCCGCTGCCGTGCATGAACGTGCTCAACGGCGGTGCGCACGCCGACTCGAACGTGGACCTGCAGGAGTTCATGCTCGCTCCCGTCGGTGCCGCATCGTTCACCGAGGCGTTGCGCATGGGCGCGGAGACGTACCACGCGCTCAAGAAGATGCTGCACGACCGCGGCCTGTCGACCGCAGTCGGCGACGAAGGTGGCTTCGCGCCGAACCTGCCGTCGAACGAAGAGGCGGTGAAGCTCCTCGTCGCGGCGATCGACTCCGCCGGGTTCGCGCCGGGTGAGGACATCGCGATCGCGCTCGACCCCGCGTCGAGTGAGTTCTACGAGGACGGCCGGTACAACCTGGCCGGCGAAGGGCGCATCCTCACGTCGGCGGAGCTGGCCGGCTACTACGGCGACCTGTGCGCCCGGTACCCGATCGTGTCGATCGAGGACGGCATGGCGGAGGACGACTGGGACGGCTGGGCCGCGCTCACGCGCGAGCTGGGCGACCGGGTCCAGCTCATGGGCGACGACGTCTTCGTGACGAACCCCGAGCGGCTCCAGCGGGGGATCGACCTCGGCGTCGCGAACTCCATCCTGATCAAGGTGAACCAGATCGGGACGCTCACCGAGACGCTCGACACGATCGCGCTGGCGTCACGGAACGGGTACACGTCGATGATGTCGCACCGCAGCGGCGAGACCGAGGACGTCACGATCGCCGACCTCGCGGTCGCGACCGGGTGCGGGCAGATCAAGTCCGGTGCCCCGGCCCGCTCGGACCGGGTGGCGAAGTACAACCAGCTGCTGCGGATCGAAGAAGGCCTCGGAGAAGCGGCCGCGTTCCCCGGCGGCGCGGCTCTGGCCCGGCGCGGGCCGTCGGCATGAGCGACGCGACGACGACCGAACCGGGCGCGACGAACGACTCGCACTGGAGTCGTGCTGCGATCCTGCGCCTCGCGATCGCGACGCTGGTGTTGATCGCGGCGCTGTTCCTGTTCGTGTTCCCGACCAGCGCGGTGCTCCACCAGCGGAGCCAGCTGAGTGACGCCGAGCAGCGCCTGTCCGTGCTCCGGCAGCAGAACGCCAAGCTCGCGGCGGAGTCCAAGCGGGTGCTGAGCAACGACGAGATCGAACGGCTCGCTCGTGACCGCTTCAACATGGTCCGGCCCGGCGAGCAGGCGTGGGCCGTGGTGCCCGGCGCGGCACCGACGACGACCACCACGGCTTCGACCACCACGACCACCGCGCCTCAGGTCCCGGACGCCCGCTGACCCCCTCGTTCTCGGTCCGCTGAACCGCGCCAGGCGCGGTCGAACGTACCGAGAACGACGAGAGGTCCGGCCTACGCTCGGCCTGTGCCTGCTTCTGCTGCCGACGTCGAGCGGGTGACGCAGCTCCTGGGTCGTGAGCCGCGGGCCGAGTTCGACGTCGTGGTGCGCTCCGACGACGGCGAGCCGGCGGTGATCCGCAACGCGCCGTTGCTCGCGGACGGGACGCCGATGCCGACGCGGTACTGGTTGGTGGCGCCGAAGCTCGTCCGCTCGGTGTCGCGGCTCGAGGCCGACGGTGGGGTGCGGGCGGCCACCGCGGCGATCGATCCGGAGGTCCTCGCGGCCGCGCACGCCGAGTACGCGAGCGAACGGGCGCAGGCACTGCCCGCCGGCTGGACCGGGCCCGAGCCGTTCGGCGGGGTGGGCGGGACCCGTCAGGGGGTCAAGTGCCTCCACGCGCACTACGCCTGGTTCCTCGCGGGGGCGCGGATCCGGTCGGGCGCTGGGTCGACGAGCACCTCGAGCGCGATCCCGGGGAACCATCCGCGTGAGGCTGGCCGCGATCGACATCGGTACCAACTCCACCCGGCTGCTCGTCGGTGAGATCACGAGCCGAGATGGAGAGCTCGTGCAGCTCGACCGCCGGATGACGATCACCCGGCTCGGCCAGGGCGTCGATGCGACCCGGCGGCTCGTCCCGGAGGCGATCGAACGCACCCTGGCCGCGTTGCGCGAGTACCGGAAGGCGATGGACGAGCTCGGCGGCGTCGAGGCGCTGCGGGCCACCGCGACGAGCGCGGCGCGCGACGCGACGAACCGTGAGGACTTCTTCACGCCCGCGGCCGAGATCCTCGGCACCGAGCTCGAGCTGCTCTCCGGTGAGGAGGAAGCCGCGCTGTCGTTCCTCGGCGCGACGAGCGGCCTGCGCGGCGCGTCGGCCGGGATCGCGGCGGCCCCGTACCTCGTGGTCGACATCGGCGGCGGCTCGACGGAGTTCGTCGTCGGCACGGACGCGCCCGAGGGGAAGATGTCGGTGGACATCGGCAGCGTGCGCCTCACCGAAGCGTGGCTGCACTCCGATCCGCCGGCCCCCGAAGAGCTCAGCCAGGCGGTGCACGTCGCCGCGCGAGCACGTCGTCGACGTGATCCGGGAGGTTCCTGCGGTCAAGGAGGCGAAGACCCTCGTCGGCTTGGCGGGAACGGTGACGACCGTGGCGGCGATCGAGATGGGCCTGGCGGAGTACGACCCGACGCGGATCCACCACTCGCGCCTCACCCGGGCCGAGGTCGAGGACGTCTTCCGGACCCTGGCCACCGAGCCGCTCGAGGACCGCCGGCACAACCCCGGGCTCGAGCCCGGGCGGGCCGACGTGATCGTCGGCGGGGTGATCGTCCTCGTCACGATCCTGCGGACCATGGGCTTCGACGAGCTCCTCGTCTCGGAGGCCGACATCCTGGATGGGCTGGTCAGAAGCCTTGCGCCGGCCCGAACCTGAACTTTTCCTCAGTCCCTCACCCTGACGCGCCGTTATCCCTTTCGTGCATCTCGAAGGGTTCGTGGCCGCGCTCGGGCGCCTCAGCGGCGACGACATCCGCGCGATCGCGATTGCCATCGACGAGCACCACCAGACCGTCGCCGACGAGGTCGAGGCCTGGGAAGCCGTGATGTGCATCGACGACGCGCTGCGCTTGGAAGGCCGGACCCGGGTCGCGGCCCGCGCCGCGCACGAGGCCGTGCAGGCCGTGCGGAGCGCCTCCGACGCGTCGACGATGGACATCCCTGACACCGTCGTCATCCGCGTCGCCCGCGAAGCCGCGCTGCTCGCCCGGGCGCTGGTGGCCGGCACCGGCGCCGATCCCGCGGTCGCGCACCTGATCCGCAACTGGGGCAACGTCGCCTCGGTCGCGGCCTGAGCATCGAGTTCGCGCGCCCGTCCGCGTTCGGCGGGCTGCCGTCCTACGATGCGCGGATGCCACTGACTGACCGGTTGTTGCTCGGCCCCGGGCCGTCCAATCCGTATCCCGAGGTCACCGCGGCGTTCGCTCAGCCGCTGCTCGGGCACCTCGATCCCGAGTTCCTCGCGGTCCTGGACGCGACGTGTGACCGCCTGCGCACCGTGTTCCACACGACGAACGCGTTGACGTTGCCCGTCTCGGGGACCGGTTCCGCAGGCATGGAGGCCTGCTTCGTCAACCTGCTCGAGCCCGGGGACACGGCGATCATCGGGGTCAACGGTGTCTTCGGTGAGCGGATGTGCGAGGTCGCGCGCCGGTGTGGCGCCGACGTCGTCCGGGTCGATGCACCGTGGGGTGCCACGCTCGATCCGCAACGTCTCCTCGACGCGCACCGGACCCATCCGGACGCGCGGCTGCTGTCGGTGGTGCACGCCGAGACGTCGACCGGGGTGGAGAACGACGTCGCTCCGTTGCGGGCGCTGCAGGAGACCGACACGCTCCTGCTGGTCGACACCGTCACGTCGCTCGGAGGCATTCCGGTCGACGTCGACGGCTGGGGCATCGACGCGTGCTACTCAGGCACCCAGAAGTGCCTCGGGGTGCCACCCGGCCTCTCGCCGGTCACGTTCTCGCCCCGGGCCGTGGAACGGGTGCAGACGCGTTCCACCCCTCCCCAGTCCTGGTACCTCGACCTCGGGCTCATCGGCGACTACGTCGGTGGCGCGCGCAAGTACCACCACACCGCGCCGACGGCGATGATCGTGGCGCTGCACGCCGGGCTCGGCGCGGTGCTCGACGAAGGGCTGGAGCAGTCCTGGGCCCGCCACCGGGCCGTCGGGACCCGGCTCCAGGCCGGCCTGGTCGAGCTCGGCTGGTCCCTGATCGCGCCGGACGGGCACCGGCTCCCGCAGCTCACGTCGGTGCGTCTGCCGGACGGGCTCGACGAGGGCGTGCTGCGCAAGGGGCTCCTCACCGGGTACGGCATCGAGGTCGGAGGCGGTTTGGGGGAGTTCGCGGGGGTCGCGTGGCGAATCGGACTCATGGGCCATTCAGCCCGTGAACGCTCGGTCACCGCGCTGCTGGGCGCGCTCCGCGAGCAGACCTGAGCCGATCGGGCCGTCCCGGCCTCCAGGGTGTCCGGGAACGTGTCGAACACCTGAGATGTGAACGTTCCCGAACCCGGGCTCCACCCGCTGCAGCGGGTCGTGTCCCGCCTGGCCAAGATCTCGCCGCACCGCCAGATCCAGCTCCTGTCCGCGATCTCGGTCGTGGTCGTCGCCGTGATGGTCATGGGCGTGCTGGGCTCGTTGAGTCTGACCCGGACCTCGCTGCACTTCTCGAACGACCAGCTGATCCCGGCGGAGCAACCGCTCAACGACGCGCGCACGCAGTACAACCTCGCAACCGATGCGTTCGTGCTCTCGAGCAGCGCCGATCCGGGCACCCGGTCGGCCGGGATCGCCAAGCTGGCCGCGGCGGACTCGGACGGCGGCTCCGCCTGGAACGCGTACGTCCGCGCCTCCGTGCACCTCCCCGGCGAGCGCGCTCAGCAGCGCACGTTCGTGGCCGACCGGAAGCGGACCTTCGACGCCGGCCTGCTCCTCGTGAGCGCGACGCCGTCAGCCGACGCACTGGCGAACGTCACGCAGCTGACGGCCCAGATGCGGACCGACCTGAACAACATCAAGGCGCTCTACGAGTTGAGGATCAAGCACTCGTTGCACGCGGCGAAGCAGGACGTCGACGCGACGGAACGCCAGATCAAGCTTGTCGCCGGCGGGGCGATCCTGATCCTGCTGATCGTGTTCGCCTTCGCCGCCCGCTCGGCCCGCTCGCGCGAGGACCGGCTCCGGGCGCTGGACCGGACCCTGCACGACGACGCGGAGCGCAACGCGCTCGAAGCCACGATGCAACGATCGTTGGAGATGGCCCACACGGAGCCCGCGGCGTACACGCTGGTCGGTCGGGCGCTGGCCGAGAGCGCGCCCGACGTCTCCGCCGAGCTGCTCGTCGCCGACTCGAGCCGGGCTCACTTCCACCAGGCGGCGACGAGCGAACCCGACGGCGGTCCCGGCTGTCCCGTCATGTCCCCGAACGAGTGTCCCGCCGCAACGTGGGGTCAGACCCAGAGCTGGACCAGCAGCGGGGCGCTCGACGCGTGCCCGTATCTGCAGGGCCGGCCGGGTGGGGAGTGCTCGGCCGTCTGCGTGCCGGTCAGCATCGGCGGCAACACCATCAGCGTCGTGCACGCGACCGCACCGGACAACCATCCGCCGGAAGCAGAGGTCGTCGCCAAGATCGAGCTCATCGCGCGGAAGGTCGGCGAGCGGGTGGGAATGCTGCGGGCGTTCAAGCGCTCGGAGACGCAGGCGCACACCGACCCACTGACCGGGCTGATGAACCGACGCAGCCTGGAGGAAAAGGTGCGCCGGCTCGTCGAGGACGGCTCCACCTACGTGGCGGTCTACGCCGACCTCGACCACTTCAAGCAGCTGAACGACGTCTACGGCCACGAAGCCGGCGACCAGGCACTGCGGCTCTTCGCGCGCGTGCTGCGCGACAGCGTGCGACCCGCCGACCTCACCGCGCGCTACGGGGGTGAGGAGTTCGTGGTCGTGCTCCCGAACTGCCAGATCGGGGATGCCTACGCCGTGATCAACCGGCTCCGTGAGACGCTCGCCGCCACGCAGTCGAGCGCGAAGCTGCCGTCGTTCACAGCGAGCTTCGGCATCACCGCGGCCCGGCCCGAGAACACGTTCAGTGAGACGCTCGAGCTCGCGGATGCCGCCCTGCTCAAGGCGAAGGCGACGGGCCGGGACCGCGTCGTGATCAGTGGACCCGAGGGCCCGGTCGCCGAGGGTGAGACCGAGCCGTCGGAGCCGTCCGAGCCCGCACGCCCCGGGCTGAACGTCTGACCACGACTACGAAGCGCGGCGGACGCGGGTGAGCCCGTAGAGCTCCAGCGACCGCGCCTCGACGACGTCCTCCGTGGTGCCGTCGTCGTAGGCCGGCGAGGTCAGCGGGGCGGCGTGCTCGACCCGGACCAGGACGACCGCGTTGACCCGGCTGGGCTCGAGCCCGCTCCGCGCGTGGAAGAAGCGCGTGCCCGCGTCGTAGGTCGGGTCGTCACGGTGAACGGCGGCGGGGCCCTTGAAGCGGTAGCCCTTGCGCCGGATCGGGTCGACGACGTTGATCTCCACGACGTGGGCCCCCGCTTCGATGTTGGCGACGGTCTGCGGCGAGTGGATGGCCGCGAAGACGAGGTGCTCGTCGTCCCACACGGCCACGGTGCCCTTGGGCGAGAGGTTCGGCGTTCCGTCCGGGCACACGGAGGCGACGTAGCCGAGCCGCTGCTCGCCCACGACCCGCTGCATGTCTTCGTCCACTACGGGCTGGGCTCCAGCTCGGTGTCGAACATCGTCGCGAGGCTGCCCAGGTGGCGGCGCCACGCGTCGGGCGCAGTCGCCGGGAGCGGTGCCCGGAGGCTCAGTGCCTCGGTGAGCTCGACGGCCGGGCCCCGCAGGCACGGGACGTCAGCCGGTGCGACGCCGTCGTGCACCGCGACCCACTCGCCGACGTCGAGGGTGAAGTGGATGTCCGGTTCGGTGGCGAAGACCGCGAGCCCGCCGGAGAACGGGTCCGTCCCGCTGATCGTGAGCGCGGGCCCGAGGGCCGCGGCGTACCGCAGGGAGGAGCTGATCTCGTCGGGCTCCTCGGCCGGTGTGAGCCCGAGCGGCAACGCGATGTCCCGTTCGTGGATCCACGCGTCCCAGAGCCCGTGGAAGGCGAGCAGCCGGATCGGGACGTGACCGGCCGGCGTCTCGGCCGGCGTGGACCACCCGTCGTCGTCCAGCGCGGCGACTGCGCCGAGGAAGCCGTCGTTCGATGCCACGAGCTGGCCGAGCACCTCCTGGGGAGTCAGGCTCCGCATCGGCGCGACCATCAGTGGTGGATGGGCGGCCGGGTCGAACGCCGCGAGCACCTGGGTCGGCGTGCCGGCGAGACCCGCCACCACCGACGCCTCCCAGAACGCGTTGACGCCGACGACGTGCGCGACGACGTCCTGGACCGTCCACCCGTCGCAGCGACTCGGGGCCTGCCACTCGTCGTCGGTGAGGTCGGCGAGCAGGGATTCCATCCGCCGCCGCTGCCGGGCCAGCGCTACGCCTTGATCGCCGGGCTCGCCGTCGATCGCGAGGACCGGGGCTCCGTCGTACCGCGGCGAGAGGCGCACGCCGCGACGGTAACCGAACTGGTTTCGGGGCGCCTCATGGTCGCTCTGGCGACCTTGAACCACCCCGAAACGAGCCAGTGGGTCAGGACTTGGGGGGCTTCTTGTTGCGGGTGCGGCCGCGGATCGCCTGCTCGAGGACGACCTTGCGGAGCCGCACGCTCTCCGGCGTCACCTCGACGCACTCGTCGTCCGCGATGAACTCGAGCGCCTGCTCGAGTGACATCGGTCGCGGCGGGGTCAACCGGACGGTGTCGTCGGAGCTCGACGTCCGCAGGTTGGTGAGCTTCTTCTCCTTCGTCGGGTTGACGTCCATCTCGTCGGAGCGCGCGTTCTCGCCGACGATCATCCCCTCGTACACCTCGACCCCGGGGCCGAGGAGCATCTGGCCGCGCTCCTGCAGGTTGAACAGCGCGAACGAGTTGGTCACGCCGCGCCGGTCCGACACGAGTGAGCCGGTCGGACGGTTGCGCAGGTCGCCGAACCAGCGTTCGTAGCCGTCGAACACGTGGTGCAGGATGCCGGTGCCGCGGGTCTCGGTGAGGAACTCGGTGCGGAAGCCGATGAGGCCACGGGCCGGGACGATGTACTCCATGCGCACCCAGCCGGTGCCGTGGTTCACCATCTGCTCGAGCCGGCCCTTGCGCAGCGCGACGAGCTGGGTGACGACGCCGAGGTAGTCGTCCGGCACGTCGATCGCGACCCGCTCGACCGGCTCGTGGATCTTGCCGTCGATCTCCTTGGTGACGACCTGGGGCTTGCCGACGGTGAGCTCGAAGCCCTCACGGCGCATGGTCTCCACCAGCACCGCGAGCTGGAGCTCACCGCGCCCCTGGACCTCCCAGGAGTCGGGGCGTTCGGTCGGGAGGACCCGGATCGACACGTTGCCCACCAGCTCCGCGTCGAGCCGGTTGAGCACCTGGCGCGCCGTGAGCTTGGAGCCCTCCTGGCCCGCGAGCGGCGACGTGTTGATGCCGATCGTCATGGACAGGCTCGGCTCGTCGACCGTGATGGCCGGCAGCGCAACGGGGTTGTCGGCGTCCGCCAACGTCTCGCCGATCGTCACCTCGGCGAGCCCGGCGATCGCGCAGATCTCACCCGGGCCGGCTTCGGCCGCGTCGACGCGGTCGAGGGACTCCGCGACGTAGAGCTCGGTGATGCGCACCTTCTCGATCGAGCCGTCGAGCCGGCACCACGCGACGGTCTGACCCTTTGCGATCGTGCCGTGCTGCACGCGGCACAGCGCGAGGCGGCCGAGGTACGGCGACGCATCGAGGTTCGTGACCAGCGCCTGGAGCGGGTGACCCTCTTCGTAGGTCGGCGCGGGGATGTGGTCGAGGAGCAGCTCGAAGAGCGGCTTGAGGTCGCTGCCCTCGGCGTCGGGGTCGAGCGACGCCCAACCGGCGCGCGCGTTCGCGTAGATGATCGGGAAGTCGATCTGGGTCTCGTCCGCGTCGAGGTCCAAGAAGAGCTCGTACACCTCGTCGACGACCTCTTGGATGCGCGCGTCGGGCCGGTCGACCTTGTTCACCACGAGGATGACGGGGAGCCGGGACTCGAGCGCCTTGCGCAGCACGAACCGGGTCTGGGGGAGCGGGCCCTCGCTCGCGTCGACGAGCAGGAGCACGCCGTCGACCATCGTGAGTCCGCGCTCGACCTCGCCGCCGAAGTCCGCGTGGCCCGGGGTGTCGATGATGTTGATCTTCACCCCGCCGTAGCGGACCGCGATGTTCTTCGCGAGGATCGTGATGCCCTTCTCACGCTCGAGGTCGTTCGAGTCCAGGACCCGGTCGTTGACCTCCTGGTTGTCCCGGAACGCGCCCGTCTGCCAGAGCATGGCGTCGACCAGGGTCGTCTTGCCGTGGTCGACGTGGGCGACAATTGCCACATTTCGGAGATCATCTCGCTGGGCGCGCGCGGACATGAGCCTTCTCTCGAACTTCGGGCCGGTTTCAACCCTGCGCCGCCGGGGTGCGGCGCGAGCCAAAGATTCTAGCTGCCGGTGGGGCTTTCCACGTCCTCGGCCGCCGGGGCGTCGTCGGACGGGGCGGGCGGCGCGGCCTCGGGGGGCAGGAGCATGTTGGCCCGGTAGAACCGGAGCTCCTCGATGGACTCCCGGATGTCGTCGAGCGCGCGGTGGCTCTCCTTCTTGTCCGGCCGCTTCTTGTACACGGACGGGTACCAACGCCGGCACAGCTCCTTGAACGAGCTCACGTCCACGCTGCGGTAGTGGAGGTACTGCTCGACGTCGGGGAGGTAGCGGTCGAGGAAGCGCCGGTCCACGCCGATCGAGTTGCCGCACAGCGGGGTGGTCCCCGGTCCGGGCAGCACCGACCCGAGGTACTCGAGCACCTGGGTGCTCGCGTCGGCGAGCGAGAGGGTCGACGCCTGGATCGCGGGAAGCAGTCCGGACTTCGTGTGCATCTTGGTGACGAAGTCGTCCATCTCCGCGAGCGCTTCGGGCGGCGCGTGCACGATCAGGTCGATGCCGTCGTCGACGAGCTCGAGCTCCGAGTCGGTGATGAGCACCGCGATCTCGACGACGGTGTGCCGGACGGTGTCGAGCCCGGTCATCTCCAGGTCGATCCACGCCAGGCGATCGGACATCTCGGGGCGGGGCACGCGCGTGAACCCTAGTCACCTCCACAAGATCTCCGACGGCCGATCACCGGACCGCGACCTCCCGGCGGCCGTCGGCGGTGGGTGGACGCGGCATAACCTCCGGTTCGTGGCAGAGATCGTGTGGCGGCCCACGCCCGAGTCGGCAGCGGCGAGCAACGTCGGACGGTTCATGGCCGAGCACGGCTTCACGGACTTCGCCGAGCTTCGGGCCCGCTCGATCGCCGAGCCCGAGTGGTTCTGGGACGCCTTTGTGCGGTTCGTCGGGATCGAGTGGTCGACGCCGTACACGCAGGTGCTCGACACGTCCGCCGGCATCGAGTGGGCGACCTGGTTCACCGGCGGGCAGCTCAACGTCGCGCACGACTGCGTGGACAAGTGGGCCGACCGCGACGACTGGCGGGTTCGTCCCGCCGTCGTCTGGGAGGGCGAGGAGGGCACGACCCGCACGCTCACCTACGCCGAGCTGCGGGTGCTCACGGATCGCATCGCGCACGGCCTCGCGGCGCGCGGCGTCGGCGAGGGCGACGCGGTCGGCATCTTCCTGCCGATGATCCCCGAGACCGTCGCCGCGGTGATGGCCGTCGCCAAGCTCGGCGCGATCTTCCTGCCCGTCTTCTCCGGCTACGGCGCCGACGCGGTCGCGGTACGGCTCGAGGACTGCAACGCGAAGGCGCTCATCACCGCGGACGGCACGCTGCGGCGCGGCAAGCTCGTCCCGATGAAGGAGACCGCGGACGCCGCGGTGGCTGCGGTCCCGTCGGTCGAGACCGTCGTCGTGGTCCCTCGCATCGGACGCGACGACCTGCCGATGACCGACGGCCGCGACGTCACCTTGACCGAGCTCACCGACCTCGGACCGGACGGGCCGTTCCCGACCCGGTCGGTGGACTCCGAGCACCCACTGTTCGTCGCGTACACGAGCGGCACCACCGGCCGACCGAAGGGCGCGGTGCACGTGCACGCCGGCTTCCTCGCGAAGATCGCCGAGGAAGTCGGGTTCCAGGCGGACTGCGGCCCGGACGACGTCCTCTTCTGGCTGACGGACCTCGGCTGGATCATGGGCCCGTGGCAGATCTTCGGGACGCTCGCGTGGGGCGCCACGATGTTCTGCTTCGACGGTGCACCCGACTTCCCGGAGCCGGACCGGCTCTGGTCGATGGTCGAACGGCACCGTCTGACGATCCTCGGTGTCTCACCGACGCTCATCCGCGCGCTCATGGCCAAAGGCGACGAGAACGTCGACCGGCACGACCTCTCGTCGCTGCGCGTGCTCGCGTCGACGGGGGAGCCGTGGAACGAAGGCCCGTGGCGCTGGTACTTCGAACGGGTGGGTGGGAGCCGGTGCTCGGTGATCAATGTGAGCGGCGGCACCGAGGTCGGGTGCTTCCTCGCGCCGCACGTCGTCGAGGAGATCTCGCCGATGTCGCTGGGTGGTCCCGCGCTCGGATGTGACGTGGACGTGGTGGACGACGACTGCCGGCCGATCCGGGGCGCGGTCGGCGAGCTGGTCTGCCGGCAGCCGTGGCCGGCGATGACCCGGGGGGTCTGGAAGGACCCGCAGCGCTACCTGGACACGTACTGGTCGCGGTGGCCGGGGGTGTGGTGGCACGGCGACTGGGCGTCGATCGACGAAGACGGCCAGTGGTACCTCCACGGCCGCTCGGACGACACGATCAAGCTGGCGGGCAAGCGACTCGGCCCGGCCGAGGTCGAGACCGTGCTCGTCGAGCACCCGTCAGTCGTCGAAGCGGCCGCGGTCGGGCTGCCCGACGAGCTCAAGGGCGAGTCGCTCGCCTGCTACGTGGTGCTCGCCGCAGGCGTCGAGCCGACCGAGCCGCTCCGGGCCGAGCTGCGGGCGTACGTGGCCGACCGCCTCGGCAAGTCGTTCCGGCCGAGCACGGTCCGGTTCACCACCACGCTGCCCAAGACCCGCAGCAACAAGGTCATGCGTCGTACGATCCGCGCCGTGGCCCTCGGCCAGCCGCCGGGAGACCTCTCCGGTCTTGAAGATCCGGCCTCACTCGATGCGATCATGGACGCGGTATGAGAACCCAGCGCGATGCTCCGTGCCTCGAAGGCCCCCGCGTGCTGCTGCGGCCGTTGCGCGCCGCGGACTTCAACGCGTGGCACGAGGTGCGTGACCGCAGCCGGGACTGGCTGGAGACGTGGGAGCCGCTGCCGGAGCCCGGCAGCCCCGACCCGGCGACCGACCCGGACGCGTTCCGCGCCCGCTGTGGCGCGTGGGACCGGCAGCGCCAGTTCGACGCCGCCTACGGGTTCGGCGTGTTCCTGCGCGACGGAGAGCGCTTCGCCGGTGAGGTGAGCCTCGGCAACGTGCAGCGCGGGCCATTCCAGTCCGCGTACGTCGGATACTGGATCGACGAGGCCGCGGCCGGGCACGGCTACATCCCCGAAGGCGTCGTGCTGATGCTGCGATACGCGTTCGACGAGCTCCACCTGCACCGGATCGAGGCGGCGATCGTGCCCCGCAACGCGCCGAGCCGGCGGGTGGCGGACAAGCTCGGGCTGCGCGACGAAGGCGTCGCGCGCCGGCTGCTCCAGATCCGCGGCGTGTACGAGGATCACGTGCGCTACGCGATCACCGCCGAGGAGTGGGCCGAGCGGCGCAACGAGCTCGCCGCCGCGTTCCTGACCTGAGCGGCGCGGTCGCCCCGCCGCCGCGATGTCGCCGGACGGTTCAGCGGGGCCCGAGGATCGAGAAGCTCGTCGACAGCCGGTTGAACGGCTTCGGGTCGGAGCCCTTCACCTTGGCCTGGATCGTGTACAGCCGATCCTTCGCGAGCATCAACGTGTTCCGGTAGTACTCCTTGCCCTTCCGGAACACGACGTTCTTGACCGCGACGTCCACGAAGGGCGTGGGGTCCGTCTGCGAGACGATCTCGCCGCCGACCTGCTGCGCGAGCGACCCGGCCGCGGTGTTGAGCGTCGCGGTGTAGCTCTCGAGCGCGCTGGCGGGCTGGGGCTCGCGGGTCACCGAGAACTGGTAGCCCGGTCCGGGGGTGCTCACGACGACCACCGTCCGGCCGTCCGTTCCCGCACGCTCGGTCCGGCGGGGCGTGGTCGGCAGCTCGACCTTGAACTGGTCGCGCAGCGACTCGTAGAGCTGGCCGTGCGCGCCGTTCGCGTAGCGTTCGACGACGGAGCCACCGTCGGAGCTGATCAGCTGGCTCCAGATGAACCAGACCGCGCACACGAGGACGATGCCGACGCCGATCCAGGCCAGGACGAGCCCGATCGTGCGCGCGGGCCCGGGACCGACGGGGATCGCGTCGAGGGCGTCGGAGTCCGTCGGCTCGATGACCTGATTCACAGGCCGGGAGCGTAGGCGGCGCGACCGCGCGGTGGGGAGGCGGGGGGTCACGGCCCGGGTGGACCGTCACCGATCGCGCGGCGCCTTCATGCGGTCGGTGAGCTCGGGTTGGCGGAACGACCACACCTGGTGTTCGAGCTCGAAGCGGAGCGCGTGGTCGAAGCTCCTGTGCCACGGCGCGTGGCGGAGCGTGGCCTTGACCCGGGCTGCGAGCTCCCGCGGGGCTTCGGCCGCGCGGCTCGCCAGGGCGATGGTTCGCTCGAGGAGATCGTCGTCGTCGACGCACTCCCAGGCCAGACCGGTCGCCGCGGCCCGTTCCCCGTCGAGGCGCTCGCCGAAGAGGTTCATGGCCGCGGCGGCCTGCGGACCGGCCGCGCGGTCGAGGAGCCAGGTGTGCCCGCCGCCGGGATGGATCCCGATGCGCAGGAACCGGGAGTCGAACCGAGCGCTCCGGGCGGCGATCCGCACGTCGCACGCGAGGGCGAGGTTGAAGCCGGCGCCGACCGCGGGGCCGTTCACCGCGGCGATCGTGGGCATCGGGCACTCGAGGATCCGCAGGAACCCGGCGTAGATGTCGCGAACGTCGTGCGGGTTCTCGCCGTCGGCGCTGAGCTTCGTCAGTGCGGTCACGTCCGCGCCGGAGCAGAACGCGGGCGCGGCGCCCGTCACGACGAGCGCGCCGATCGCCGAGTCGGCTTCGAGCTCGTCGACGGCCGTGACGATCTCGTCGACCATCTCCTGGCTCAACGCGTTGCGGCGCTCCGGATCGTCGAGGGTCAGCACCCCGACCCCCTCGAGCCGTTCGACGTGGAGCAGCATCAGGGCGCCACGGTCAGGTGTCGCCGCGCTGCACGGCCGGCGAGTGCCGGAAGAACGTCTCGACGTCCCGCTCGAACTTGTAGGCCGGGTGCTTGTCGCCGACCGCGCGCTCGAGCCGCAGGCTGCGGGCGAAGGAGTCGACGGTTCCCGCGGTGCTGTACCGGTACCGGAAGCCGGTGCGCTTGAACGGGCTGTTGTCCACGCCCCGCCCGTACCGCAACAGGCTCAGGATCTCGGGCGGCAGATCGACGATCCGCAGGATCCGCAATGGCTCGGCCGCCCACGCCGTGAGCAGCGGTGGGAGCGCGATGCGGCGCTTCCCGACGATCGTGCAGACCTCACTCCACGGCATCGCGCCGTCGCCGGCGATGTTGTAGATGCCCGGGACGTCCTTGAGCGTCGCGTGCAGCAGCGCGCCGGTCACGTCGTCCTCGTGCGTGAACTGCAGGCGCGGGTCGAAGCCGAAGATCTCCGGGACGACGGGCAGGCGCAGCGCGTTGGAGAACGTGGTGGAGATGTCGTCGCCGAGGACGTTGGAGAACCGCAGCTTCGTGACCGTCATGTGCGGGTTGTCGATCGCGAAGTCGCGGACGAACGCGGCCGCGTCGAGCAGCGACCGCTCGACCCGGGTGCGCGGCTGGCGCGTCCGGGGCATGGTCTCGCGGAAGAAGTAGGGGTCCTTGTAGTTCGCGCCGTACATCAGGGTCGAGCTCTTCACGACGACCTTGCGGACCGGGCTCCCGGCGGCGCCGGCCGCGGCGAGGAGGTTCATCGTCCCGATGACGTTGATCTCGTGGAGCGCACGGCCCGAGATCTCGGTGGAGTCGACGATGAGGTGGGTGTGCAGGATCGTGTCGACCTTGGTCGCCCGCACGATCCGGTCGAGGATCGAGTAGTTGGAGTCGGCCCGGACGAACTCGGTGCGCTCGAGCGGGAGCCGGGGCTCGTCGCTGTCGAGGCCGACGATGGTCTCGACGCCGTCGATCTGCTCGAGCTGCTGGGCGAGCCGGCTGCCCCAGAAGGTGCCGAGCCCGGTGACGAGGATGCGCATGCCCGGCATGCGCTCAGCCGAACCAGACGCTGCGGCGGGTCCGGAGCATGTCGTAGAGGGCTTCCTGGACGCTCTCGCGGATCTTCTCCGCCTCTTCCATCACCAGCGCCCGCGGGTAGCGCTCCTGGTCCGGGTGGACGTCGAAGTGCACGGGCGGGAGGACGCGCAGCCGGAACTTGGCCGGCAGGTAGATCCCGATGCCGGCCGGGCCGAACATGAGCATGTTCGCGGTGATCGGGAAGTAGGGGAGGTTCAGGAGCGCGGCAAGCCGCTTGCTCTTGAAGAGGATCGGCATCGACTCTTCCGCGCCGACGACCGCGATCGGGACGATCGGCACGCCCGAGCGCATCGCGATCTCGACGAAGCCGCCGCGGCCGAAACGGTGGAGCTTGTACCGGTCGCGGAACAGCTTGCCCGTGCCCTTCGCCCCTTCGGGGAAGACGAGCGCGAGCTGCTTGTCGTCGTGCAGCAACCGGTACGCGTTGTCGGGATGCGCCGGGACGCCACCCGAGCGGGCCCAGAGCGTCCCCATCACGGGCAGCGCGCGGAACAGGTACTCGGCGAGCCCGTAGACCGGGCGGCGCAGCTCGGTCTCGATGCCGTGCATGATCACCGGCGCGTCCGACGGGATTGCCGCCGCGTGGTTCGCGATCAGCAGCGCGCCGCCTTCGCGCGGGACGTGCTCGAGGCCCTCCCACTCGGCTCGGAACCAGTGCTTGTAGATCGGGTCGTAGATCCTGCGGGCCATCGCGCGGAGGTTCTCGCTCCGACCCCACGCGTCGACGTCACCGCGGCGGATCCGCTCGTCCTCCGGCTCGAGGTCGAGTCGCTCGGCCCGCGGGGCCGGCACCAGGGACAGGCCGGGGGCGGCGGGGTCGAGCGCGTCGACCAGCCCGCCGATCGCGTCGAGCGGTTCCGGCTCCTTGGGTGGCCGGGGCGCCTGCCCTTCGGCCTTGGGCGCGTCGGGATCCCGGTTGGGGAGGAACTGGACGTCGCCGTCTCCGGGAAGCTCGGGCACTGTCAGAGGAAACCGCGTCGCGCCTCCGACCGCAAGCCAAAGCCTGTCCGCGCAGAGACCCGGACGCGGATGCCGTCGCGCTGAGCCGCGCACGGCCCCGGTGACGAGCCAGCGGTCGGTCGTGAAGCGGGCGCCCATCCCGACCAGGCGGGCCACCACCCAGAGTGAGAAGGCGGCCCACAGCATGAGGAGCCCGCCGTTGCTCGCGGCGACGTAGCCGACGGCCGGGAGGTACAGCAGCGTCGCGGCGGCCATGGCCAGCGCGAGGTACCGGGAGTCGCCGGCGCCGATGAGGATGCCGTCGAGAACGAAGACGGCCCCGGCCACCGGCTGGAGCGCGGCGACGAACCAGAGCACCTGCTCCGCGAGCCGCATGACCGCATGGCTGTCCGTGAAGAGCGGCACGAGGACCGTCCGCAGCAACGCGGTGAGCACGCCGAGGATGACACCGGCGCTCAGGCCGAGCTCGAGCATGCGGCGCGAGGCGGCCCGGGCCCCGGCTTCGTCGTCCGCACCGAGGAACTTCCCGACGAGGGCCTGGCCCGCGATCGCGATGGCATCGAGGGCCAGCGCGAGGAAGGTCCAGATCTGGAACCCGATCTGGTGCGCGGCGACCGCGACGTCCGAGATGCGGGCCGCCACCGCGGTGGTGAGGAGCAGAGCCAGCAGCAGCGACCCGGTGCGCACGATGAGGTGGCTGCCGACGACCGCGGTACGCCTTGACGCCCGCGGCGCGGGGCCTGATCGCCGCACCGGCGCGTCGAGCCGACCGGCGGACGATGACGAGGAAGGCGAGCGCGGCGAGGACCTGCGCGGCGACGGTGCCCCAGGCCGAACCGGAGATGCCGCGATCGAGGCCGTAGACGAGGAAGAGCTCGAGCGCGAGGTTGACGGTGTTCGCGACGAGCGCGATCACGAGCGTCGTCTTCGTGTCCTGCATGCCGCGCAGGTAGCCCGCCCCGGCCAGCGCGACGAGCACGAACGGCGCGCCGAGCAGGCTGATGCGCAGATAGGTGAGCGCGAAGGGGCGGACCGACGCCGACGCGCCCATCACGTCGACGATCACCGGCGCGAGGAGGATCCCGGCGACGGTGAGCACCAGCCCGAGCCCTGCGGCGAGCCAGATGCCGTCGATGCCCTGCTCGGCCGCGGCGCGTTGGTTGCCGGCGCCGAGCTGGCGCGCGACGGCCCCGGTCGTCGAATAGGCGAGGAAGTTGAAGATCCCGAACACCGCCGTCAGCACGATCCCGGCGACCGCGAGCCCTCCGAGCGGCCGGACGCCGAGGTTGCCCACGATGGCGGTGTCCGCGAGCAGGTAGAGCGGTTCCGCGATGAGCGCGCCGAAGGCCGGGACCGCCAGCCGGACGATGTCGCGGTCGTGCTCGCTGCGACGAGCGGGCAGGCGGAGGGGCATCGGGCCGGACGCTAGGTCGTAGCTGTCCCAGCCCCATGAGATATTCGACCGGTGGAAGGTGTCCCCGCGCTTCGCTTCGCAACCGCCGCTCGCCGGTTGGGCGCGGCCGCGCGGGCATCCGGGATGATCGTCCCGGCGTTCCGCAGCCCGCCCCGCGTCCGGGGCGCGAGCCGGACGCTGAAGCGCTACCCGGGCGGGGCGGTGGTCTCCGTCCGCTTGCGGGAGCGGACCTACGCCGAGGTCGTGGACGACATGATCGACGGCGTGCTCGCGACGAACCGGGTCAGCGCGGAGTCGCGCCCGCGATTGCGCCAGGCGTTCCAGCTCGCGCTGGGCGAGGTCGAGGTCGACATCGACGTCACGGCGCTCGAGCGGGAGGCCCCGGCGGAGCCGCCTACCCTGGCGACCCAGGCCCGGGTGGCGGAACGGCAGACGCAGGCGGCTTAAACCCGCCGGTCCCCTCGGGGGCGTACAGGTTCGAATCCTGTTCCGGGCACCGGGAGACTGAGTCGTCTCTCTGCCCGTGAGCAAGTGGATCCGGACACCGAGTTGAGAGCCCTCCATGGTGACCGGTCTTGTATCTCTTCCCGGGACCGTGCACCCGGGCTCGCAACGGGACTGATGAGCCGACCCGGCCACTCTCGGAGATACTGAGATCGTGCCTGCCGACCTGCCGCGCCTCCCGCGTGTTCGAGAGGTACGAGGCCGGCTGGCAGAGAAGGGTCCGCCCGAAGCTCGATCTGGCGGCGACTTCGATCGAGTGGCGCTCCCGAACCGCGACGGCGATGCGCTTCGCGACGTCCTGATTGCTGACAACGCCCGAGTCGTCGTCGAGATCGGTCTCGGCTACGCGAGTTCTGCGCTCGCGATCGCCGAGGCCCTCGTGAGTACGAGGACCGAAGGCGTCGTAGCTCACGTCATCATCGATGCATTCCAGGATGAGTTTCACGATGCCGGATGGCAGACGATCGTCTCAGCCGGGCTCACCGACATCTGTTCGCTCGTTCGAGATCGATCGCAGCTCGTACTGCCCCGACTCGTCGAGGAGGGCATCGTCGCGGACGCCGCCTTCGTCGACGGGAGCCATGTCTTCCACAACGTGTTCGTCGACCTGTTCTTCCTTCGTGAGCTCGTGCGCCCGGGAGGCCTCGTCATACTCGACGACTGCCACTGGACGTCTGTCGCGACTGCGGCCAGGTACTTCGAGATCAACTGTGGCTGGGAGCGACGGCTGCTTGACTCCGACACGCGCCTACGCGCCTATCGACTGCCCGACCCGCGATTCGAGCCAACCTTCGAGAGCTTCCGGTCGTTCGGAACCGACCCGACGCCGTGAGCACAGCCACGGTTGAGGTCGCGCGAGGGGAAGCTCGCGGTGCCACCGCACTTCGCCACCGACGGCGTCGATGGCCTCATTCGGTTCGGCCGATCAGAGGGCGTCACTCCCATCAAGGCGAGGCCACCAGGACAAGGACCGGGCCGCCGGAGCAGCCGTCAATTGATGGGACCCGCACGTACGCGCGAGCTATCTGCGACGGGCGATGACGAACGCCTGTCTTGTCGTCTCGTGGTCAAGTTCGGGTTTCCTGAGCGTCGTGACGCGCACCTCGAGTCCGGCGTGTTCTAGGCGGCCGGTGACGTCGTCGAGGCTGTGCCGGTAGCTGGTCAGTGGGAGGCCGGTCCCGTGAGCGTCCGTCCGATGTACGGGCTCGCCCCGTCCTGCTTGGAAGGCCACCAACAGGTACCCGTCGCTGCTGAGCACCCGCACGACCTCGGCGAAGCCGTCACCGAGACATTCGGGGGGCGTGTAGATGATCGAGTACCAGCACACGACACCGCCGAGCGAACCGTCGTCGATGGGGAGGTCGTCGAGCTGCCCTTCCTCGAACTCGAGAGCTGGATGGGCGTTCCGCGCCGCAGTGAGCATCGCCGCCGACACGTCCACTCCGAGGACGTCGAGGCCATGTCTCGCGAGGAACGCAGTGACGCGGCCCGGTCCGCATCCGACATCCGCGACGCGCTTGACGGATCCGGCGGCCAGGAGCTCGACAAACGCGGTGAGCAAAGAGCGGTCGACCGACACTTCCGTCGCGGGACTGAGCTCGGTACCCACGAACTCGACGTACGTGTCGGCCGACGCGTCGTAGACGGCTCGCGCCGCCGCAACGTGGTGTCCCTCAGGCATCCGGCTCCGATCCGAGGCCTTGATGATCGAGATGGCCGGGGGCGACGACGTCCGCTGCGGTGGAGGGGTCGCCAGAGGCGAACATCGCCACCATTGCCTCGAGCACCTTGTTGGCGGTGACGTGAGCCATGGCCATCATTGTCGCCCGCTGACGGCAGCGCCGGTGGGCTTGTCGAGCGTCCCGAATCGGTGGCCGCCGAAGGTGCTCGGAGATAGACGCGCTCGAAGACGTGGGAGATGATCCTCTCGTGCCGTCACCAGATCCGATCCCGTTGCCGGACTTCGTGAGCTGGCCGATCTTTCCCTTCGAGGGCACGTTCCGGGTGCGGGAACGCCAGGCGCTTCGATCCGAGGACTTTCCGCGAGACGGTGAGCCGGGCGGATCACCCTGTCAGGCCTGTCGAGCGCCTGACCACGACTACCTGTGGGTCGACGAGCGCTGGAGGGTGAAGCCGCCGCAACGGCCGACCGGCGCGCCGGTCCAGCTGTTTCTCGAAACACGCGACCACATCGATCTCGAGGATCTCGACGACGACCGCGCAGCCGACATGGGCCGCATGATCGTGCGCCTCGAGCGAGCGATCCATGCCGTCGGCGGTATCGGCCGGGTCCACGTCAACCGCTGGGGCGACGGCGGATCACACTTTCACCTGTGGTTCTACGGCCGCCCGATCGGAGACACGCAGATGATCGGATTCTGCTTGCCGCTCTGGGCGATGACCCTCCCGCCCACCCCCGAGCCGGACTGGAACCGGGACCTCGCGGTCGTCGCCGACGAGCTGGCGCGACGCGGCGGCCGCCGGATCTCTTGACCCCGCCGCGCGGACACGTTGGCGACGACGGCGCGAGCGCCGACCGATGACTGATCTCTCTCTGGACGCAATCGAACGCGAACGGTTGTGCGACCTCATGGAAGAGCTCGGCCCCGAGGCGCCGACGCTGCTCGATCCGTGGACGACCCGTGATCTCGCCGCGCACCTCGTCCTTCGCGAGCACGACAACCGCGCGGCACCGGGGCTCGTGGTGCCCGGCGCGTGGGGCCGCTTTGCCGAGCGACGCCGACAGGCACTCACGCGGAGCGGGTACGCCACCCTGCTCACGACGATTCGGTCGGGACCTCCGCCGCGGGTTCTTTCGCATCGGGTGGGTGCGCCGTGGTCCGAACCTCAACGAGTTCTTCGTTCACCACGAGGATGTCCGCAGAGCCAACGATCTCGGTCCCCGGACGAACGTCGGCGCACTGGACGAAGCGCTCTGGCGCAATGTCGGCGTCGCGGCGTGGTTCCTCACACGGCGGCTCCGCGGCGTAGGGCTCGAGCTGGAGTGGGTGGGGACGACCCAGGTCCGGCGCGCACGGCGAGGAGAGCCGGCGGTCCGCCTCGCCGGACGACCGGGCGAGTTGTTGCTCTACCTCTTCGGGCGTCAGGACTCGGCCCGGGTCGAAGTCAGCGGCCCTCGCGAGGCGCTCGAGGCCGTCGAACGAGCGCGGTTCGGCATGTGACCACGGGGGTCGCGGCGCGGGTCAGGTGAGTGCGGACAGGTCGAGCGCGGCGACCCGTTCGGGGTCGGCGAGCGCGTCGATCTCGGCGATCACACCGCCGCGCACGGTGAAGCCCATGATGGTCACCGGTCGGCCGTCCGCCATCACGACCACACCGGTTGCCCCGTTCACGAGCACCGGCAGCAGCTCCGCCGCGGGCTGGGCGAACATCATCGCCCGGGAGGCGACGGTCCTGGCGCCGCGCTCGATGCCGGTCACCTCGGGGCGGCTCGCCCCGCCGTCGGCGCGCACGACCACCTCCGGGTCGAGCACCGCGAGCAGTCCTTCGAGGTCGCCGTCGCGCGCCGCGGCGAAGAACGCGTCGACCACCTCGCGGTGGCGCGACCTGTCGGCGTCGGGGACCGGCGCGCCCTGGACGCGCCGCCGGCCCCGGCTCGCGAGCTGGCGGGTCGCGGCGACGGAGCGATCGAGGATCGGCGCGATCTCGTCGAATGGCACCGCGAACAGGTCGTGCAGGACGAACGCGAGACGCTCGGCGGGCGGCAGCGTCTCGATCACGACGTGGAGGGCGAGGCCGACCGCGTCCGCGAGCACTGCCTCCTGCTCGGGATCGTCCGAGCCCTCGCGCGTGATGACGAGATCGGGGACGTGCGTGCCGACCGGGTCTTCCGGGTGGGTGCCGCGGGCGCGCAGCCGGTTCAGGCAGACGCGTGCCGTGACCGTGGTCAGCCAGCCGCCGAGGTTCTCGATCGCGTCGGGGTCGGAGCGGTCGAGCCGCATCCAGACGTCCTGCACCGCGTCCTCCGCCTCGCTGCGGGAGCCGAGCATCCGGTACGCGACCCCCTGAAGCCGGGGTCGCTGCTCCTCGAACCGGGTGGTCAGGAATTCCTGGTCGCTCATCGGTCACATCCCGTCGTCGCGCCGTGTCATACCCATTGACCCCCGCCACCGGGCGGATGTGACCGACCAGGAGGAACGACGATGACGACCCTCACGACCGAGCTCCGACCGAGGATGCAGCACCCGGCCATGATCGTCCCCGAGGCCATGGCCGCGCTCCAGGCCGTCGGTGCCGCGGTGGGGCAGGGCGACGTGTCCGACGGCACCATCGAACTGGTGAACGTGCGGGCGAGCCAGATCAACGGCTGCGGCGTGTGCCTCGTCGGCCACGTGCGGGGCGCGAAGAAGCGGGGCGAGACCGACGACCGTCTCGCTGCGGTGGCCGGCTGGCGCGACGCCCCGTTCTTCACTGAGGCCGAGCGGGCCGCGCTTGCGCTCACCGAGGCGGTGACCCGCCTGAGCGACACGTCCGACCCGGTGCCGGACGCGGTCTGGGAGGAGGCGGTCCGGCACTATGACGAGGGCCAGCTGGCCACCTTGGTGCTGGCGATCGCCAACATCAACGTCTGGAACCGGTTGAACGTGGCCACCCGCCAGGTCGCGGGCGCCTGGGAGGCCTGACGCCGACGCAACATGCGAGATCATGGGGCGCACCGCCGGCAATCGGAGTGGAGGTCCGGACGATGTCGGAGCGCGCTGCCACGCTCGTCTCGGTCAACGTCGGGATGCCGCGCGAGATCACCTGGCAGGGCCGGACCGTCTTCACGGGGATCTGGAAGGAGGCCGTCGACGGGCCGCGCACCGTCCGCCGCCTGAACCTGGACGGTGACGGCCAGGGTGATCTGAACGGTCACGGAGGCGAGCAGCGGGCCGTGTTCGTGTACCAGCTCGACTCGTACCGCTACTGGCAGGACCAGATGCGGCGCGACGACTTCACCTACGGCCAGTTCGGCGAGAACTTCACGGTCGACGGGCTCGGCGACGACGAGGTCTGCATCGGCGACCGGTATCGCATCGGCTCGGCGCTCTTCGAGGTCACCCAGCCACGCGTCACGTGCTACCGGGTCGGGATCCGGATGGACGAGCCGCGCATGGCTGCGCTCCTCGTCTCGCACGGTCGTCCGGGCTTCTACTTCCGCGTGCTCGAAGCAGGCGACGTTCGCGCGGGCGACGACGTGATGAAGGTCTCGACGGGGCTCGAGGCGATGACCGTCGCCGAGGTCAACGCGCTGCTGTACCTCGACGCCGGTCACGATGTCGACCAGCTCCGGCGCGCGCTGCGCATCCCGGCGCTCAGCCCGGGCTGGCAGACGTCGCTGCAGGCGCTCCTCGACGAGGAGCTCTCGGGTTCACGCGGCGGAGGGAACGCAGGCCTGACGGCACAGGGTCCGCCACCGGCGTGGCGTGGCTTTCGCACGCTGCGGGTCGCGGCGAAGCGATCGGAAGGCCGCGACATCGTCGCCCTGGAGCTGGAGTCGGACGACCGTGAGCCCCTCGCCCCCGCGCGACCCGGCCAGTTCATCACGCTCAAGCTCAGGCCGGGCGAGGGCTCCGCGCCGGTGGTGCGCAGCTATTCGCTCGCGGGATCTCCGGGCGACGCTCACTACAGGATCGGCGTCAAGGTCGAACCCCATGGCGCCGCCGGCCACTACATCCGCACCGGCGTGCGGGTCGGCGACTCGGTGGAGGTCGGCGCCCCACGCGGATCGTTCATCCTCGACGACAGCGAGCGGCCGGTGGCGCTGGTCGAGCGCGGGGATCGGCGTGACGCCGATGCTGGCGATGGTGCACGCGCTCCACGACAACCGTTCGACTCGTGACATCTGGTGGTTGCACGGCGCGCGGAACCGCGCCGAGCACGCCTTTGCCGAAGAGACGCAGTCGCTCTTGGACGACCTTGCCCGTGTGCACCGTCGCATCTGGTACAGCCGGCCGGACCCGACCGACCGCGCGGACACGGACTACGACGCGGTCGGGCGCATCACCCCGGAGGCACTCGCCGCGGCAGGAGTCCCGATCGACGCCGAGCACTACCTGTGCGGACCGACCGCGTTCATGGACGCGCTGCGCGACGGTCTCGCCGCGCTCGGGGTTGCCACCGGACGCGTGCACACCGAGGTCTTCGGCGCGGAGAGCCCGATCACACCCGGAGTCGTTGCCGCTCCGACCCGGCCACCGCACCAACCCGAAGGCGAGCCCGGCTCGGGACCCCTCATCTCGTTCGTGCGGACCGGGCTCAACGTGCGGTGGGGCACCGGCCACGGGAGCATCCTCGAGCTGGCCGAGGCCTGCGACGTTCCGGTGCGATGGTCGTGTCGCACCGGCGTCTGCCACACGTGCGAGACCGGTCTCCTCGACGGAACCGTCGACTACGCGCCCGAGCCACTCGAGGCCCCCGCCGACGGCAACCTGCTCGTGTGCTGCTCGCGCCCCGAGACCGATCTCGCGATCGACCTGTGATCGACTCGGCCCGTGGCTGAGCGGCCGAAGCCGCTTCGGTACCACGGGTCCGAAAATCCGGTTCAGCAACCGCCCCGGGGTGCCGAACCTCGTACGTGGTCTGCGCTCGCACGAGACGCCGGGTAGGTGCGTCGACAACGGCGGTGCTCGTCGTCGCGGCGCTGGTCGTCGCCGCCGCGGCTCCCGTCGGAGCGCTGGTCACGACGTCGCACGGCGCGGCGTCGGGGTCCGCCACCGCGGTCTCGGGTGAGGTCTACGCCGGCGGGAACGTCGCGGGCGCGACCGTCACGATGGTCGGTGCCGACGGCAGCTCGCTCCCGGGCCCGCCGAAGACCCGCACGCTCGTAGGTGGCGCGTTCGCGCTCTCGGTGCGCGACCTCCCGGCGGACTTCAGGATCGTCGTTCGCGGGGGCCGAGTGGGCGGTCATCCGCTCGCGGGTGTGCTGATGGCCGACGTTCGCGGCTTCGAGCCGGAGGCGGCCGAGCTCGTGTCGGTGAACCCGGGTACGACCCTCGTCTCCGCCTATCTCGACCAGCACCCGCGCGCCTCGCTGACCCGAGCGAACGCGACCGTCTCGAAGTTCCTCGGGCTCCCGTCGCCGGTGGACCTGGCCGACATGACCAGCCTGTCGACTGCGGACTTCGATCAGGCTCGCTTCCTCGCCGAAGCTGCGCATGCGGGTGGGCTCACTTCGTTCGTCGCGGCGCTGGTCCGCCAGATGGACGCGGGCAAGCGACACCGGTTCACGTCGGTCAAGACCACGAGCGCGAAGGTGGGCGAGCCGTCGCCGACCGACATCGCGGCGTTTCTCTTCGAGGCGCTGCGCGCCAACTCCAACCGGCCGGAGTGCCTGAGGACGCCGCCGGCCGCGTCGTGCAAGGACATCCCGTTCGGTGACGTCCTGCGCTTCTTCACGTCGAACACCGAGAAGGCTCTGGCGGAGATCACCGCCAAGCTCGACCTCGTGCTCGAACAGCTGAAGCAGCTCCAGGCCACGGCCGACACGATCGTCGGCCGGCTCGACCAGCTGACCTACGACTCAGTGGTCGGGTTCATGAACCCCGACGCGATCAACCGGGCGATGACGACGTTCAAGGAGGTCACCGAGAACTGCGCGGTGACGCAGAAGAACCTGTTCTGCGAGAACCAGCTGGGGGACAGCACCGCCGCGAATCCCGGACAGCTGCGGATCGCGATCCGGTCCAGCCTGATCAACAACGGAGTCATCGACGGTGTCTGGAAGCGGGTGTCGGGCCGCACCCTGGGCCAGACCACGTCGGGGATCCTCGACGTCGTACCGACGGTGGTGACCCTGGATGCCTCGCGCAAGCCCGTGACCTTCTTCACCAAGGAGCGCTCGAAGGCGATGCTCGCCACGATCGCCTACTTCCAGGACGTGGAGATGACCGCGATCGCGCTGGCGACGAACTACTGGCGTTGGGAGGGTCGGCCCGAGAAGAGCATCGTCGGCGACATCAACGTCTTCGACTCGCAGGTGAAGCTCCAGAAGCAGGTGTACTCACCGCTTCCCGACGGAACGGTGCTCGACCTGCGCACCGGGCTCATGTGGAGCACCTCGGTGTTCTGCGGCACCTACAGCTCGTTCGGGCCACGCGAGACGGGTCAGTGCCCGGCGAAGTACGCCGGCTTCCCGGTCACGGACCAGCGCCTGATCTTCCCGGGCTACCCGTACCTCCCGTACTTCACCGAATGCACCAACGGCTCCTGGTGCATGGGGACCGAGGCCGGGATCGGCAAGCTCGTGGAGGGTGCGTCGCAACCGTGGGGAACGTGGCTCCACAACCAGGCGGGGATCACCTTCGGCAAACCGGGAGAGTTCGACACGTGGCTCTCTGATGTCGACTGCAGCGTCTGGCGCATCGTCGACCATCGCCCCCTGTGTGATGCGGAGCGCCGGTTCGTGAACTGGCAGCAGAGCAACGTGCAGTGGAGCGCCACCAAGGACCGGAACACGGCCTGGTACCTCTTCGTGCGCCGTCCGACCGAGGCCGCCCGCTACCACTAGGTCACGCGCGGGCGGATCGCGGTTCACCATCGAGTGCCTTCAGCCGCGCACCGTGCCACCGGCTGCGGGCGTAGGCGAACGGTCCGACGAGCAGGCCCCGGTGCGCGATGCGCTCCAGGCTCGGCGACCAGTGCGCGGCAGCGCGGTGCGCCTCCCGGCTCCGGAGCAGCGACACGCCGCCCGGGAGCCGGCGCAGCAGACCGCCGATCTCCTTCGGGTGATGCACGACGGCACTCGTGAGGTACGCGCCGAGCCCGACGGCGTAGTCGTAGGTTTGGCGCGGCAGCGACGCGGCATCGCGGCGGTGGTGGTGCCAGACGACCGCGCCCGGGCGGTACGCGAGGGAACGTCCGGACGCGACGACTCCGAAGAGCGCCGCGAGGTCGTCCCCGCCACGGGCCAGGGTCCCGGTCCCGAGCGCAGCATCGAAGCCGCCGACCGCCTGGAGGTAGTCGGCGGCGAACGCCATGTTGGCGCCGGCGCCGAGCGTCCCGGCGGTGAACGGGAACAGGGGATCGGCGGGACGGTGGCCGTTGCGGTCGAAGCGCCGGGGTTCGTACCCCTTGATGTAGCGACCCGTCGCCTCGAGCAGGAGCTGGGACTCGGTCTCGAGCTCGGCCGGGAGGATGAGGCCGGTCGACGCGGCGATCCGTGCGTCGGCGACGAACGGGGCGACGAGCTCGGCGAGCCAGTGCCGGTCGACGACGACATCGTCGTCCGTGAAGGCGATGATCTGGCCGCGGGCGCCGGTCAGCGCGCGGTTGTGCGCGGCGGCGAGCCCGCGGCGGTCCTCCCGTACGTACCGCACGCGTCTCGACCCGCCGTCGAAGCTCGTGACGAGCTCATAGGTCCGGTCGGTCTCGGGCGCGTTGTCGACGACGATGACGTCGAAGTCCGGGTAGCTCATCTCCGCCAGCGAGCCCAGGCACCGGGCCAGGAGCTCGGGCCGCTCACGGGACGCGACGACCACGGTGACGGCCGGCGCAGCTTCGGTCGCGGCGCGTCGGGCGAGGAGGCAGGGCGGGTGAGCGTCGGCCCACCCGTGCCAGAGGTCGGGGTCCGGGTCGCGCCGCATCCCGGAGCGCGCGTCGTCGGCGACGTGCGACTCGATCGCCGGCCCCACGGCCGCCCGCACTGCGGTGGTCCACGCGTGCTCGGGCTCGTCGACGTCGAGGTCGAGGACCGCGAGCCCGAGCGGCTGCCCGTGCAGTCGGACCACGGCGAGCGCGACGCGGTACTCGCGCCGCTCGCCGGTCCGCCGGCGCACGCGTCGGAGACCCTCCGTGAGCTCCACGTCGAGCACCTTGACCGGTTGGAACGCACCGGGCTCGAGCAGGGAACCGAGCAGCGCCTCGACATCGGTGAACGACGCTACGTCGGCGCATGGTGCGGACCACGCGGGGGCGGTGCTCGTCACGCGGGCTCCTCCTGGTGGGCGACGGTGCGCCGGTCCGCGAGGTGCAGGGCCGCACGGGTGGTCCGCTGCGTCTTCTGGACCGTGCGGATGAACGTCGGCGACAGCAGCGCGTCCTCGACCGGCGCGACGACCCTTCGGGGCGCGAGCGACTCGATCCTCGCGAGGGAGACGCGTCCGATCCCCACGAGCCGCGGGTGCACGAGGTCTTCGGTCGGCGCGACCTGCCGGTCGCGGAACTCGGCTCGACGGATCTGCTCGTGAGGCTCGTACCGGCCCGCGGTCCCGAGGCAGTTCGCGCATGATCGCGGTGGCTCCGCCGACTGGAGGTACGCGAGCAGCCGTGGTCCGAACGCCGGCGAGTCGTCGATCTCGATCCCGTCCGCGGTGCGCGCGTCCGGGTCGTCGTCGAGGATCTTCGGGATGTAGTGACTCTGCGGGCAGCGGTAGAACCAACCGTCGATCACGTTGTGACAGCGCCACCGGTGCGCGACGTTGCACGTCGTGTAGATGCGATCGACGAGCTCGACGTCGTCCGTGCCGGTCTCCGAGTACGACTCCTGGAACTCGGCGCAGGCGCGGAAGCGGATCTGCACCCCGTGGCGACGCGCGTTGTCGGCGCACTGCTCCTGGGCCGCGACGGTGAGACTGCGACCCGGGTACATCGAGACCTCGACCGAGTCGATGCGCGACCACAGCTCCGGCGCCATCCGCGGCAGCAGGAGACCGTTGGTGACCACGGCGATCGTGTCGCCCACACCGGCGCGGCGCACTGCGTCGATGACGGCGGCGAAGTCGGGGTGCAGCAGCGGCTCACCGCCGAGCAGCCGGACCACCTTCACGTGGTACCTGCGCGAGCGCGGTGAGATCGCGGGCCACGACTTCGGGATCGACGAACGATCTCTCGTTGACGGGGGACAAGTGGCTGCAACCGCGACACGAGAGGTTGCAGTGCTCGGCGACGTTGATCTCACACCGCCGGTTCAGAATACGGCCGTCTACGACCCGGTAGCGATCCATGCTGCCTGCCTCATCATCCGTGACTGCCCGATCCGGACGCTCGAAGACACTGCCGGTCCGAGCCGGGTTGCGCTGGTCGAGCGGAAGGACACGCTCGGAGGACCAAGGTCGTCTCCGGAGACCGCCCTGTCAAGGGTGCGTTTCGCCCAGCTGGCGCACCCGGTGACGGTTCTCGCGCCAGCGCCTCGAGAAATCTACGCGGCGGTGTCCTGTGGCCGTCCGGCCGTTCGTAGTCCTGGTGAGCGCCGGCAACGGGCCGGCGGCACGGAAGGACCGGAACCCATGGCTGCTACCAGCACCTTCACCCCAGCATCGACGCAGAGGACCACGGCCCCGGCCGGGACGAGCCGGCGGCTCTGGAAGACGGGCGCGGTCGCGGGCGTCACCGCGGCGGTCGCCACCACCGGGTTCGCGGCGCTCGCGCAGGCCGCCGACGTCTCACTGAAGGTCAGCGGCCAGGCGATCCCGGTGCTCGGCTTCGGCCAGCTCACCCTGGTCGGCGCGCTCCTCGGCACGATCCTGGCGGTCGTGCTCGCCCGCCGGGCGACCCGGCCGCGGCGCACCTTCGTCATCGCCACGATGACCCTGACCGCGCTCTCGATCCTCCCCGACGTCACGGCGGACGCGTCGTCGGCCACGAAGCTCGCGCTGGTCGCCTCGCACCTGATCGCCGCCGCGATCATCGTCTCCGCCCTCGCTTCCCGCCTCTCCGACTGACACCCTTCCCACTACCCGAAAGGATCATTGCCATGACCCAGTACATGCTCGCCGTGCACCACAGCCCGACCACCCCCCAGCCCGCCCCCGAGGACATGCAGAAGGCCTTCGCCCAGGTGGATGCCTTCAACGCCGAGGTTCAGGCCGCCGGCGCATGGGTCTTCGGCGGCGGACTCGAGTCGCCGGAGATCGCGACGGTCGTCAGCGCCGAAGGGGCCGAGAAGGTCATCACCGACGGTCCGTTCGCCGAGAGCAAGGAGCAGCTCGGCGGCTTCTGGATCATCGAGGCGCCCGACCTGGATGCTGCGCTCGCGTGGGCGGCCAAGGGCTCGGCTGCCTGCATGGGCCCGGTCGAGGTCCGTCCGTTCCAGGCCGAGCCCGAGGCCTAGTCATCGGTGCCGGCCATCGACGCACGCGAGCTCGATCGGATCTTCCGAGAAGAGTCCGGCCGGGTCGTCGCCACCCTGGTCCGTCTCTTCGGCGACATCGACATCGCCGAAGAGATGGTCCAGGAGGCGTTCGCGATTGCGACGGAACGGTGGGCGGTGGAGGGAGTGCCGCCCAACCCGGGCGGTTGGCTCACCACCACCGCCCGCAACCGCGCCATCGATCGCCTCCGCCGGGAAGCCTCCCGCCATGACCGCCATGCTCAGGCCGCGTTGCTCCACGAACAGGCAGAACCCGAGGGACCGGTGGGCGACGTGAGTGACGACAGGCTCCGGCTCATCTTCACCTGCTGTCACCCGGCGCTGGCCCCGACCGCCCAGATCGCGCTCACCCTGCGCTTGCTCGGAGGGCTCGAGACGCCCTACATCGCCCGGGCCTTCCTGGTGCCGGAGCAGACGATGGCCAAGCGCCTCGTGCGGGCGAAGCGCAAGATCCGCGACGCGAAGATCCCGTACCGGGTTCCGAGCGACGCCGAGCTCCCGAGCCGGCTCCGCGCCGGTGCTCGCGGTGATCTACCTGATCTTCAACGAGGGCTACACCGCGACCGAGGGCGACGAGCTCGTCCGGGCCGACCTGTGTGCCGAAGCGATCCGGCTCGCGCGGCATCCTCGCGAACCTCATGCCGGACGAGTTCGAAGTGCTCGGTCTGCTCGCGCTCCTGGTCCTCACCGAGTCGCGTCGGGCGCGCGCGCACCGCGCCGGACGGCACCATGGTGCTGCTCCCGGACCAGGACCGGAGCCAGTGGGACCACGACGCTCATCGCCGAGGGCCACGCGCTCGTCCGGCGCTGCCTGCGGGCGAACCTGCCCGGGCCGTACCAGGTCCAAGCGGCGATCAACGCGGTGCACGCCGACGCGGCGACGCGCCGCCGACACCGACTGGACCCAGATCGTCGCGCTGTACGACCAGCTCCTCGCGATGAGCCCGAACCCGGTGGTCGACCTGAACCGTGCCGTCGCGGTCGCGGAGCTCGACGGCCCCGAGCCCGCGCTTGCGATCGTCGACGGGCTCGACCTGGACGAGTACCACCTCCTGCACGCGGTGCGCGCCGACCTGCTCGCCCGGCTCGACCGTTACGACGACGCGAGGCAGGCCTACGACCGGGCGCTCGAGCTCGCGAGCAACAACGCCGAGCGCGCGCTCCTCGAACGGAAGCGCCTCGCCCTGCCCGCCGCCCGGGGTTGAGCCGCTACTCGTCCGTGACTTCAGCCGCGCCGAACGGGTGGTCGATGATGTAGAGCCACCTCCCGTCGGGTTGGCGGTGCGCGACCTCGGCCGTGCGGGACGAGAACTCCAGCTCCGCCGCGATGAAGTGCCAGTCGTTGCGCAGCAGCGCGATGTCGCCGTGCACCGCCGCGTGCCGCGTCACCATCGTGATCGTGCCGCCGAGCGCGATGAAGTCGGCCCACTGCTGACGGATCGCGTCCTTGCCGACGAGGAGCTCACCATCCGGCGTGGCCATGACGGCGTCGTCCTCGTAGAGCGCGACCAGGGCGTCCGCGTCACCGGCGTTGAACGCGTCCTGGACGAGCTGGTGCAGCTCCGATGGTTCCATCCGTCACTCCAGCGGGCTCGGCCCGAGGGCTACTCGTCTTCGGGCTGGTGGGGGTCGTCGAGGGTCAGACCCAGCTCTTCGAGCTCCGTCTGATCCACTTCGAGCACGTCCTCGGCATCCTGCTCGTCCTCGTCGAGGTCGGTGCGGGGGATGTCCTCCTCACCGTCGTCGATCAGATCGCTGAGGTCGTCATCGTCCCGGGCTCGGTCGGTGTCCATGCGGTGATCTCCAATGCGGGGAGAGCCCATCTTGCCCTCAGCCGGCCAGCTGCCGCTGCAGGGGAGTGGGGAAGCGCGGCTTGACCCGCACCGCGCCGAGCCGATCGGCGAGCGCCGCGGCCGCGTGGTCGATCGCGGTCCTGGCTTCCCGGCCGGCGTCCTGGAGCAGCTCGTACACCACCTCGCCGCCCGTGCGCTGCGCCCATCCGCCGACGATGCGTCCATCCGCCCACACCGTCGGCCCCGCGTTCCCGTTGCGGTCGAAGAGGGATGCGGTGTGCTCTCCCAGGTACCAGTCGCGCTCCTTCCACCCCATCGTCGTGGAGTCGAGCGCGGGCAGCAGTGCGACCCACGGCTTCGGCGCCCGGGTCCGTCCGAGATCGTCCGGCAGCACCCAGCCCGGGCCGTCGTCGGTCTCGACCTCGACCGCGTCGACCGCCGCGAGTGCCGCCCTCGTCTGACCCAGGGGCCACCCGGTCCACCACTTCACGTCCGCGGTCGTGGCCGGTCCATAGGTCCCCAGCCACCGACGCACGAGCTCGGCGCGGGCGTCGACCGCCGGCATCGACGGGATGCCGTCCGGGAACCACGTGTCCATCGGCGCCCACCGGTGCTGGCTGCTCGTCCACTGACCCTTGGGCCGGCCCCGCACCGCGCGCTGCTCGAGGGACAGGAGGAACAGCACGCGCGTCGACACGCCGACCGAGGCGGCCCACTTCGTGCCCTCGGCTGCAGCGAGCTGGATGCCGAGCCGGGGAACGACGTTCACCAGCTCGGTCGCCGTGGCCGAACCGAGGTCGTCGAGTGCGGCGACCGTCTCGGCCTCGACCTGACGGAGCCACCGGTGTCCGTCGCGTGTGATGCCGGCGGCCTCGATCATGTCCACGACCCGCTTGCGCTGCCCGGGCACCAGCGCGTCCGTGCACGCGGCCTGGACGACAGGTACGAGGTCGAGCGGCACCACGAACATCGTCCGGCGCATGCAGAGCGTGCGCACGAGCGTGTGGTCGTCGTACAGCGCCCGCTCGAGTGACGCGACCGCGCGCCCGGTGTCTTCAGCCGGGCTGCGGTTGAGAGGTAGACCGTCGCCGGGTCGGTGCCGTGCACGCCGACGAGGTCGCCGGCGATCGTGCGGACGTCGGTGGCGCGCGCCGCGACCGCAAGGTGGTGGCGGACCGCGAGCCGGGCGCGCCGTTCGTCGTTGCCGATGTGGTGCACCCGGGAATGCTGCCAGCCCGGTCGGAGGATCAGATTCATCATCTGATAAAAACATCATATTCTCGAACGAGGAGCTCTCATGCCGGACCGCGGGACGTCGATCGCGCTGAGCCAGCCGATCTCGGAGATCAAGGCCCAGCTGTTCAAGGCGCTGGCGCACCCGGCGCGGATCCGGGTGCTCGAGCTCCTGGCCGAGGGTGAGCGTTCGGTGGGGGAGATCCAGCCGCTCGTCGGGATCGAGCTCTCGCACCTCTCCCAACAGCTCGGAGTGCTCCGGCGCGCCGGCTTGGTGACGACGCGCAAGGAGGGGCCGTCGGTGATCTACGCGATCCGGGATCCCCAGCTCGTCGAGCTCCTCGCCGTGGCGAAGCGCATCCTGATCACGTCGCTGTCGGAGACCGAAGACCTCCTCGCCGACCTCCGAGCGGCGGTCGAATGATCAAGCGCCTGCTTCCCCGCCGGTCCGACTACGCGGGCTTGCGTCGTTCGTGGCGGGGTGATGTCGTCGCCGGGATCACGGTCGGAGTCGTCGCGCTGCCGCTGGCCTTGGCGTTCGGGATCACGACGGGCCTCGGCGCCACGGCCGGTCTGATGACCGCGATCGTCGCCGGCATCGTGGCCGGCGTCTTCGGCGGCTCGAACGTCCAGGTCTCGGGCCCGACCGGTGCGATGACCGTCGTCTTGGTCCCGATCGTGGCGAAGTACGGCGCGAACTCGGTCTACCTCGTGGGGATGATGGCGGGGGTGCTGGTGATAGCCGCGGCGTTCCTTCGGCTCGGGCGGTACCTCGCGTTCATCCCGTGGCCGGTGGTCGAGGGTTTCACCATCGGCATCGCGGTCATCATCTTCCTGCAGCAGGTGCCGGCAGCGCTCGGTGTCCCGAAGCCCAACGGCGAGAACACTGCCGCGGTCGCCGTCCGGGCGGTCGTGGACAGCTTCAGCCACGGCCGCGGCCCGACCCTCGCGCTGGTCGCCGTCGTCGCGGTCGTGATGCTCATCGCGCCGAGGATCCACCGGTCGGTGCCGGCGTCCCTGCTCGCGGTCGTCCTCGCCAGCGTGGTGGCGGGCGTGGCCGGATGGGACGTCGCTCGCATCGGCGCGCTCCCGAGCTCGCTGCCCCTGCCGTCGCTGCCCGGCGTCTCGGTGAGCCGGGTCGGCGATCTCTTCGGAGCGGCATTCGCGATCGCGACGCTCGCGGCGATCGAGAGCCTGCTCTCCGCGAAGGTCGCGGACGGGATGGCGGACACCGGTCGGCACGATCCCGATCGCGAGCTCTTTGGCCAGGGTCTGGCCAACCTCGTGTCACCGCTCTTCGGGGGCATGCCGGCCACCGGTGCGATCGCCCGCACTGCGGTCAACGTGCGCGCCGGCGTGCGGACTCGCGTCTCCGCGATCGTCCACGGCCTGTTCCTGGTGCTCGTCGTGCTCTTTGCGGGGCCCCTCGTCGCCCGGATCCCGCTGGCGGTGCTCGCCGGCGTCCTGATGGTCACCGCAGTGCGGATGGTGGAGCTCCACAACGTCCGGGCGGTGTTGCGGTCGACCCGTGCCGACGCCCTCGTGCTCGTGCTCACGGCCACAGCGACAGTGGCCTTCGACCTGATCCGCGTGGTCGAGATCGGCGTTGCGGTCGCCGCGGTCCTCGCGCTGCGGGCGGTCTCGCGATCAGCATCGGCCGCCGAAGCGCCACTGACCCAGGTGGAGGTGGACGCGACGACCGAGTCGGAGCTGCTCCACGAGCACATCGTCACGTATCGGCTCGATGGTGCGTTGTTCTTCGGCGTGGCGCAGCGATTCCTCACCGAGCTGACCGCGGTCAGCGACGTCCGGGTCGTCGTCCTGCGCCTCCCGCAGGTCCAGGTGCTCGACGCCACCGGTGCGAAGGCGCTGGGCGAGATCGTGGCGGAGCTGGAGAGCCGCGGCATCACCGTCCTGCTCAAGGGGCCGAGCGCAGACCATCTGCGACTGCTCGGCGCCGTTGGCGCGCTGGATCGACTGGCCCACGAAGGGCACGTCTTCTCGCGGCTCGACGACGCGATCGCGCACGCGCGGAAGCATCTCGCGCGACCACCGTCGGTGCGGGACTCGACCCCGGCCTGATCGCGACGCGTGGGTCGCAATCCGGTGGACGCTCCGGCCGGTGACTGGTAGCAACGTGGACGTGCTGATCCGCGACCAGGACCGCGACGACGACCCGCAGCGCTGGCGCGCGTTCCTCGCCGATCAGGGCTTCGGTCACTTCGTCGCTGCCGGCTCGGGCCGGCCCGTGCCGGTGGTGGTGCCGACGCAGTTCGTGCTGACCGAGCGCGAGCTCGTCTTCCACCTCGCCACGACGAACCCGGTGTTCGACGCGCTCGCCGAGAACCCGCGGGCGCTCATGAGCGTCGCCGGCGACTGGGCGTTCATCCCCGGCGCGTGGAAGGCGATCGGTGACGAGGACCCCGCATGGGGGATCCCGACGACGTACTACGCCGCGGTCCAGGTCAGCGGGGAGTGTCAGGTCCAGGAAGATCCCGGAGCAGTGGCGTCGGTGCTCACCACGCAGCTCGCGGAGATCGATCCTCATGGCCGGTACGTCGCGCCGACCGAGCATGGCGCGCGGCTGCGCCAGATCCGCGGGATCCGGCTGTCGATCGACGATGTGCGCGCGAAGTACAAGTACGGCGGCAACGTCGACCAGGCCCATCGGGACGCGGTCGCCACCCGGCTCGAGGCGCGCGACGGTCCCGGGGACCGCGCCGCGTGCGAGCAGCTCCGCCGCACCCGTTAGATCCCGCGCCCGTCTTCTTGGCGAGAGCCCGTACCCCTTCGGGGGTGCCCGGCGTTGACACAGATGCGAACACGGTTGGGAGGCCGGGATGGAACGAGGTCGTCGGGGATCGCCCCCAGCGACCAGGACCCATGAAGGGAACCCCCAACCATGTACACCAAGACTGGATTCAGCCTCCTCGCCGCCGCCGGCGTTGCCGTCGGGGTCGTCGGAATGACGATGGGCGCATCAGGCGCCGACACGAGCTGCCGACCGGCCGGCTCGGCCCACTCGGCCGCGGCCAACGCGGCCCGCAGCGCGGCGGCCCAGGCCGCGAGTGACGCCGCGAAGAGCGCGAGCGCCACTGGCGCGGACGGCACGTCAGGTGCCCAGGGTGGCAACGCGGGCGGCATCAGCATCCCGGCCCTTCCCGGCACCGGTACCGCGGGCGCAGGCACGCCGACGCTGCCGACGACCCCCACCGTTCCGTCGGTGCCGAGCACCGGCAACAGCTCGAACCGTCCGTTCCTCGACCTCGGTGAGTGGACCAACTCGAGCACCGTCGCCGGCAACTCGGTGCCGCCGACCGGCACCACGGTCATCGGACGCTCCGCGAACGTCTCCGGGCTCCACATCGTCGGCCACGTGGACGGTCGGTGACCGCTACCACCGTGCTGCGCCCATCAGGGCTCAGGTGCGATCACTCCCGGGTCGAAACACCAGGAGTGATTGCATCGCACGGCGTCGAGGTCCCGGAGCTGCCCCACGAGTTCTCCGAGATCCTCGCCCGGGCCCAGGCGGGGTCACCGCCGGCGTCCCAGTGGCTCTACGAGTCCCTGGCCGGACGGGTGGCCGGGTACCTCCGGCTGCACGGCGCCCGCGAGCCCGACGACTTGACGAGCGAAGTGTTCCTCCGGGTCTTCGACCACCTCCTCGACTTCGTCGGTGAGGAAGCCGGCTTCCGCTCCTGGGTGTTCACGATCGCCCACCGGCTCCTGATCGACGAGCACCGGACCCGGAGTCGACGCCCGCAGACCGTCGAGCTCTCCGATCCGGTCACCGAGTCGGCGCCCGGTGGCAACGCCGAGACCGACGCGCTGCAATCCCTCGAGGACGGTCGCGTCATCGAGGTGCTGGCGGAGCTGGCCCCGGACCAGCGCGACGTCCTCACGTTACGCGTCGTCGGTGACCTCACCGTCGAGCAGGTCGCCGAGGTGCTGGGCAAGAGCCAAGGCGCCGTCAAGTCCCTGCAACACCGAGGGGTCGCCGCACTCCGGCGCCGGCTCCAGGAGGCAACGTCATGAAGCACCTGCTCCGTCACCGCGACAGTGATGCGCTCCTTGACGGCAATGCGCTCGACGAGAGCTCCGGCCTCGAGGACGTCGCCGCGTTCCTGTCCGACATGCGCGTGGAGTTCGGCGCGATGCCCGCGCCGGCGCCGCGTCCGACGCTGGCGGCGACGCTCGACGGCCGCCGCGAGCTGCGGCCCGCGTCCGCGCCCGTGCCGAAGCCGACGATCCCGGAGCCCGGGCCGCGGGTGCACTACCGCCTCAAGCCGCTCGCCGCGATGGTCGCGAGCGGAGTCGTCCTCTTCGGCGGGCTCGCGACCGCCGGCGCGCTCCCGGGCCCGGCCCAGCGAGCCGTTGCCGACGCGACCTCACACCTCGGGATCGAGCTCCCGGGTCGCAACACCCCGCTGCCCGCGTCCAGCGGTCCCGACGCCAAGGACAACCACCGCGGCGGCACGGCCACGACACCGACGACCGCACGTGCGACAGTCCCGGGCACCCCGGGTTCGCAGCCCCAGCCCACAAGTCGCTCGACGACCGTGACCACCGTCCCGGCGGCCGTCTCCACGATCCCGTCGATCCCGTCGACCGTCCCCGCGCCGGGCCTGCCGACCCCGCCGACGGTCCCGGTCCCGACAATCGGCGCCTTGCCCGCGCTCGGCCCGCTCGGGTCGATTCCGGGATTGACGGAGCCGACGAGCAACGGCGGCCTGTTGCACCCGCATCGGATTCCTTAGGCTCTCGTTCGCGGTCGGTCCTCGGCCGCGCGGCGACGAGAGGGACCGAACATGGCGGACGTGTGCACGCACCTCGACACGATTGCTGACGTCACACCGTCGAGCACCGGCTGCGAGGAGTGCCTGAAGATCGGTGGCCGGTGGGTGCACCTGCGCATGTGCATGAAGTGCGGCAAGGTCGGCTGTTGTGACAACTCCCCGAACCGTCACGCCACGGCGCACTTCCACGAGACCGAGCACCCGCTGATCCGCTCGTACGAACCGGGCGAGGACTGGTGGTGGTGCTACCCCGACGAGCTGTTCTTCGAGCTCGAGGGCGCGCCACCCGCGCCGTCGCACCCCTGAGCAGCCGCGACTACTGGCGGTAGCGCTCGACGATCGACGGGTCGCGCTCGGCCGCATCGTCCGGGTCGAGGCCCGCGTTGCGGCGGGCCCGGCGCTGGCGCAGCAGGTCCCAGAGCTGGTCGAGGTGCACCTCGAGCTCACGCAGGCGCGTCTTCTCATCCTCCGAGAGCGGCTCGGAGTCGCCGGTGTGGCGCTGCTCGAGCGTGTGCTCCTCGTCGACGAGCCGGTCGATCTGGCTGATGATGTCGTGGTCGTCGCTCATGGGTTCCCTTCGGTGCACGGGTGGTGGACGGCGGTCAGCCGAGCTGCAGGGCGAGCATCGAGATCGAGCCGCCGTCGAACCCTCCCACCTTCCACGCCACCGAGTCGTCATCGTGGCGCTGAGCGAGCGCGTAGAGCAGCGGGAGGAAGTGGTCGGGCGTCGGCGCCGAGAGCTCGCCACCGGGCAGATCGGTCTCGTACCCGATGACGGGGCCGGGGTCGTCGTCGTCGATGTGGACGCGGACCGCGGTCTCGAAGTCGACGGCCCAGTCGTAGGGATCGATCGGATGCCGACCCCATGAGTAGGTGTGCAGGTTGTGCACGATGTTGCCGGAGCCGAGGATGAGGACGTCCTCATCGCGCAGCGGTTGGAGCCGGGTCGCGAGCTCGTAGTGCTGCCGGGCGGTCAGCGTCTCGTCGATGCCGAGCTGGACGACCGGGACGTCCGCGTCCGGGTAGAGGTGCACCAGAATCGACCAGGTGCCGTGGTCGAGCCCCCAGCTCCGGTCCATCGCGATGTCGACGGGACCGAGCAGGTCGCGCGTGCGGGCCGCGAGATCGGGTGATCCGGGCGCCGGGTACTGCACGTCGAACAGCTCCTGGGGGAAGCCGCCGAAGTCGTGGATGGTGCGCGGTTGCTCGTCCGCGGTGACCCGCCCGCCGGGGACGTACCAGTGCGCGGACACCGCGAGGATCGCCTTCGGGCGCGGCAAGGTCTCGCCGAGCGCCTGCCATGCCTCCGTGTACTCGTTGTGCTGGAGTGCGTTGAGCGGGTTGCCGTGACCGATGAACAGCGCCGGCATCCTTCCGTTCGTCATGCAGTGGCCCAGATGACCACTTCGGCGCCGTCCGGTCCGATCGTCAGCTGGCGGGAGCCCGCCTCGGTGAGCCGGGCCGCGTCGCCGGTCGCGAGTCGCTCGGTGCCGTCGAGCATCGCGTCGCCGGCCGCGACGAACACGTGCACGTGCGTCGCGTCCGGAACCGTCAAGGCGGAGTCAGCGTGGGCCCGTGCGATCCAGAGGTCCGCGTTCACCTGGTTGAGGTGCAGCGCGGCGTCACCCCGACCGCCCGCGACCTTCACGAGTGCGCCGGTCGCGAGCTCCTGCTGCACGTCCTCTTCCTGGTATCCCGGCGTCGCGCCTTCGACGTCGGGGAGGACCCACATCTGCAGGAAGTGCACGGGCTCGTGCTTGCTCGCGTTGAACTCGGAGTGCGTGATCCCGCTCCCCGCGCTCATGCGCTGCGCGAGACCCGGATAGATCACCGCGTCGCTGCCCTGCGAGTCCTGATGGCGCAGCTCGCCCTCGAGCACCCACGTGACGATCTCCATGTCGCGGTGCGCGTGCCGGCCGAAGCCGCTGCCGGCCGTGACCCGGTCGTCGTTGTGCACCAGCAGCAGACCGTGGTTGACGTTCTTCGGGTCGTAGTGGTTGCTGAAGCTGAAGGAGTGCCACGAGTCGAGCCAGTCGGTCTCGGTGTGGAACCGGTCGGCGGCCCTGCGGATGTCGATCGTCGTACCCATGGTGTGCCCCGCTTGACGGTGATGCCGACGACGGAACGCGTCGACCGACGCTGCAACCCCATGCTGCCACCGCATGTTCCACCGCTTCCTGCGTGATCGGGTCGGTAGCCTCGGGGCGTGGAGGAAGACGAGCAGCAGGAGCCGACGGCCGTCAGTCCGGAAGAGGCGGGGATCGTCGTCCCGACGCTCGCGCAGCGGCTGCTCGGCCCGCTGCCCCGACCGGTCCGGATCGGTCTGGTCGCTGTCCTCGTGCCGGTGCTCGTGCTCGCGCCGCTGGCCTTCGTGATCTGGGCCCTCGCGCACTGACGCCGCGGGCCGGGTTTCGCCCGTAGGATCGCCGCATGGCCAAAGCGAAGAAAAAGGGCGACAGCAACACTCCCGCGGGGAGTCCCGAAGGTCCGGCGGGCAAGAAGCAACGGAGCCGGGCGCGCAAGAGCAGCGGCAAGCGGAAGTAGACGCGTCGAGGCCCCAACTCCGGGCAGGGTGGAGTCGGGGCCTCAAAGACGCGGCGCAGCCCGTTCCCGAAGGTCCGGGACTGCCTGCCGGAGAGCACCGTACCGGCCCCGCCTGGGAGCGGCCTGAGACGAGGCGAATCAGCCGTACCCCTTTCGGCGCCCGCGGCGTTTGCAGAGGTGAGCTGGTCACCCGTCGAGCCCGGAGCCTCCGCCATGCGATTCGAATATCACTGCCCCGTCCACGGTCGGGTGAGCGAGCTGCGAGACCGCCACCGCTGCCCGGTACACGGTGCCCGGTCGCGCTGTGCGCTCCCGCTGACCCTCCTCGTCGTGGAGCTGGCGGCCGCCGCCTCCGCCTGACCGGGCTCGCCGGGACCCGGAGCTCCGAGCCTCGACGCGTCGAAGCCCCGGCTCCGGCAGGGTGGAGTCGAGGCCTCGAGACGCACCACGCACGGTACGGACCGAAACCTGAATGCCACCTGAAGCGCGTGGAGGCCTCCGCCCCGGCCGTGCGGGCTGCGGGTCGCGCCGGCACCGACAAACCAGGGTGCCGGCGCGGCGGTAGCGTCAGGGTGTGACGACCTCCCCCCTGCGACGGGGACCGCTCGATTGGCGCTGCCGTGAGCACGGCGTCATCGAGGTCGTCGATGCCGACGCGCCGTACGTACCCCGACTCTGCCCGGTGCGGGACGACCAGGGCCGGCCGTGCCTGCTCCCTCTCTATCTGGCCAAAGCTCGGGGCGACGCGCCGGAGGACTCGCCGCCCGCCTGAGGCTCGACGTCCTCGCACGTCCGGCGCCTCGGCCCGTTGTGCGGGGCAACCGCCGGTTCCCTGGCCAGTATTTCTGGTATCTGCGGGTCAAGACCCGATAAGTTCCCGCAGATGCCGTCTTTCCGTCCGAGCCAGGCCGCGGAGCTCCTGGGCGTCAGCGTCGACACCGTGCGTCGGTGGGCGGACGAGGGCCGGCTGCAGACCAGCAAGTCGGAGGGTGGGCACCGGCTGATCGACGGCAAGGACCTCGCGCGCTTCCTGACGGAGCAGGCGAAGCCCTCCGAGTCGGATGTCGTGGTCCAGTCGGCGCGCAACCGCTTCGTCGGGGTCGTGACCCGGATCGAGCGGGACAAGCTCACCGCCATCGTCGAGGTGCAGGCCGGACCGCACCGGGTCGTCTCGCTCATCACCCGTGAGGGCGCGGACGACCTCGGGGTCGAGGTGGGCGACCTCGCCGTCGCGGTCGTGAAGGCGACCAACGTGATCATCGAGGTGCCGCCGGTCACCTGACCGCGGCACAAGGGGGAGGCAGCCCGTGCGCAAGGCCATGAGGCTCTGGCTGCTCGTCGTCACGATCGTGGGACTCGTCGCGGCCGGCTGTGGCAGCAGCTCGTCGAGCGCGTCCAAGTCCACGACGACCACGACGGTCTCGAAGGTGTCCGGCACCATCACGGTATCGGCGGCGGCGTCCTTGACGGAGGCGTTCACCAAGATGGGCGCGGACTTCAAGGCCGCGAACCCGAACGCCGGAACGACGTTCAACTTCGGATCGTCGGGCACGCTCGAGACGCAGATCCAGCAGAGCTCGGGCACCGGGGTCGACACGTTCGCCTCCGCCGACGAGGACAACATGAACAAGCTCGTGAGCGCGAGCCTGATCGAGGGGACGCCGACGGTGTTCGCGAAGAACAAGCTGGAGATCGTCACCAAGCCCGGGAACCCCAAGAACATCAAGACCCTGGCCGACCTGACGAAGGCGGACGTCGTCTCCCTGTGCGGGCTCACGGTCCCATGCGGCAAGTACGCAGCCCAGATCCTGCAGACTGCAGGGGTGAACATCCCCGAGACCAAGGTCACGCGTGGCGTGGACGTGAAGGGGACGCTCGCGGCGGTGGCGACGGGCGATGCCGACGCAGCCATCGTCTACGTGACCGACGCGAAGAGCGCGGGCAGCACGGTCGACGGGATCACCATCCCCGACGCGCAGAACGCGATCGCGACGTACCCGATCGCGACCATCAAGGGCAGCGCGAACGCCGCGACCTCGCAGGCGTGGATCGACTACGCGATGTCGTCGAAGGGCCAGGCCACCCTCGAGTCGTTCGGCTTCCTCCCGCCGTCGTGAGCCGGCGGGGGCGGCGGGTGCCGTGGATCGCGGTGCTCGTCGCCCTCGTGGGGTTCGCGTTCATCGCGCTCCCACTCATCGGCCTGATCCAGCAGGTCCCGTGGGGCAACCTCTGGAGCGATCTCACCGACCCCGAGGCGACGTCCGCGCTGCGCCTCTCCGTCATCTGCTCGCTCTGGGCGACCGCGCTCTCGGTGGTCTTCGGGGTACCGCTCGCGTACGTGCTCGCGCGAGTCACGTTCCCGGGCCGCTCGATCGTGCGCGCGCTCGTGCTCATCCCCCTCGTGGTCCCGCCGGTGGTCGGCGGCGTCGGGCTCTTCTACGCGTTCGGTCGCAACGGGCTGGTCGGTCAGTACCTCTACGACTGGTTCAACGTGCAGCTCACGTTCTCGACCGCCGGCGTGGTGATGGCCGAGACGTTCGTCGCGATGCCGTTCCTCGTGATCACGGTCGAGGCCGCGTTGCGGTCGATGGACCGGCGCTACGAGGACGCGGCGGCGACGCTCGGTGCCCGCCGGCTCACGGTCGCCCGCCGCGTGACGCTGCCGCTGATCGCGCCCGGTCTCGCCGCCGGCGCGGCGCTCGCGTGGGCCCGGGCGCTGGGTGAGTTCGGGGCCACCATCACGTTCGCGGGCAACATCCAGGGCCGCACCCGGACGACGCCCCTCGCGGTGTACCTCCTACTGGAGTCGAAGCCCGAGGTGGCCGTCGCGTTGAGCGTCGTGCTGCTCGCGGTCTGCGTCGCCGTTCTGGCTCTGCTGCGCGACCGTTGGCTCGGCGTCGGATGAGCCTCGACGCGCGGGTCTCCGTCACGATCGGGACGCTCGAGCTCGACGCCGCTTTGCGCGCGGAGGAGGGGGAGACGGTTGCGATCCTCGGACCGAACGGTGCGGGCAAGACGACGTTGCTGCGTGCGCTGGCCGGTCTCGTGGCGCTCGACGGTGGTCGCATCGAGCTCGATGACGTGGTGCTCGACGACGGGGCGCGGGTCTTCGTCCCGGCCGAGCGTCGACCCGTCGGTGTGGTCTTCCAGGACTACCTGCTCTTCCCTCACCTCTCGGTGCTCGAGAACGTCGCGTTCGGGCTGCGGAGCCGGGGCGTGGACCGCCGCGCCGCGCGCGGCACCGCGGTGGCATCGCTCGAGCGGGTCGGGCTCGAGGGCCTCACCGGCACCAAACCACGCGAGCTCTCCGGGGGGCAGGCACAGCGGGTCGCGCTCGCCCGGGCCCTCGCCACCGAACCTCGGTTGCTGCTGCTCGACGAGCCCCTGGCCGCGCTCGACCAGAGCGCGCGCGGCGTGGTCCGTCGCGAGCTCCGGTCGCAGCTCGCTTCGTTTCCCGGCGTGCGCCTGCTCGTCACGCACGACCCGCTCGACGCGGCGGCACTCGCCGACCGGCTGGTGATCCTCGAGGCGGGCCGGGTGGTGCAGACCGGGACGTTCGCCGACGTCTCGGCCCGGCCCCGATCGACCTACGTCGCCGAGCTCGTCGGGGTGAACCTGCTCCGCGGCGCGGGTCACGGGGACCACATCGAGCTCCCGGGCGGCGGGACGGTCGTCGTGCCGGGCGCCGGCACCGGAGACGTGCTCGCCGTCATCCACCCGAGGGCCGTCGCGCTGCATCGCGACCAACCGGGCGGGAGCCCGCGCAACGTCGCCTCCGGCACCGTCGAGAGCATCGAGCTGCTCGGTGACCGCACCCGGGTGCGGGTCGGCGGGCCCGTGCCGCTGATCGCCGAGATCACCCCCGATGCGCTGCGCGAGCTCGATCTCCGGGATGGTGCGCGGGTCTGGACCGCGTACAAGGCGACCGACGTCACCGTCTATCCCACGTGACGAGCAGCGATCAGCGGCGCATCGTCATCGAGGCGATCGCCGCCGACCTTTCAGGGCTCGACCTCGGTCACCCGGTTCGCGTCGCGGTCGACGGCATCACCGGCGCGGGGAAGACGACCTTCGCGAACGAGCTGGGTGATGCGGTGCGAATCCTGGACCGACCGTGCGTGAACGTCACGATGGACGGGTTCCACCATCCACGTGCGACGCGCTACCGACAGGGTCGTGGATCGGCCGACGGCTACTACGAAGACGCGTACGACTTCGCCGCGCTGCGCCGCGAGCTGCTCGATCCGCTCGGTGGGTCCGGGGACCGGCGCTACCGCACGGCCGTGATCGACCTCGCCGCGGACGAGCCGCTCGACCTGCCGACGCGGCGCGCCGAGCCGCGGCTCGTCGTGATCGTCGACGGCAGCTTCCTCCAACGGGGCGAGCTCGACGGCGGGTGGGACGTCGTGGTGTTCCTCTCGGCCACGTTCGAAGCCGCCCGGGACCGGGGCGCGGCGAGGGACGCCACACAGCTCGGCTCCGCGCTGCAGCCGAGCATGCCTTCGTCACCCGGTACCACGCCGCGCAGCGGCGTTACCTCGAGGAATGGCAGCCCGAACGCCGGGCCGGCATCGTGATCGACCACGAGGACCCGCAGGCTCCCGTCGTCGAGCGTGATCGCGGCCGCCCGGATCCGCGCGCCGCCGACGCGCGCGCGTTCTTCGCGTCCCGAGCCGACGGATGGAATGAGCGGTTCGCCGAAGACGGACCCGCGTTCCGAGTGGCGATCCGCGAGCTCGGGATCGAACCGGGATGGACGGCCGTCGACGTCGGGTGCGGCGCCGGGCGGGCGTTCCCGGATCTGGCGGCGACCGTCGGCCCACGCGGCCGCGTCATCGGGATCGATGTGACGATCGAGATGCTGCGGGCCGCCCGCGATGCAGGCACGGCGCACGCCGCGCTCGTCCTCGCGGACGCGAGCAGGTCCCGCTGGCGGACGACGCGGCGGATGCGATCTTCGCCGGCGGCTTGCTGAGCCATCTCTCGAACCCGCGGCTCGGTCTCGTCGAGCTCGCGCGGATCACCCGAACCGGTGGTCGGCTCGCGATCTTCCATCCCGTGGGGCGAGGCGCGCTCGCGCGGAAGCATGCACATCCGCTGCGACCCGATGACCCACTCGACCCTGCAAACCTCCGAGTCCTGCTCGCCGCATCCGGCTGGCGGCCCGTGTCGATCGACGATGGGGCCGACCGCTACCTCGCGCTCGCGACGCGCCGGACGTCGGCGACGCCCTACAGCCCACCGATCGCGGGCGTGAAGCGCGCCAGGTAGGACGTGAGGGACTTGTAGATGCCGGTGGCGAGCAGCACGCCGAGAATGACGAGCACGACGCCCGCGAACCGTTCCAGCCTGGGCCCCGCGCGTCGGAGCCAGTCACTCAGCTTCGGTGACGACGCGAGCCCGAGCGACGCGATCATGAAGGGCACGCCGATCCCGAGCGCGTAGCTCGTCAGGAGCAGGCCGCCCTGCAGCGGCCGCCCGGAGTGGGCCGCCACCACGAGGGCCGCGCCCAGGAGCGGTCCGACGCAGGGGCTCCACGCGGCGCCGAACGCGACGCCGATGACGAACGGCCGGAGCGGGCCCGTCACCTTGGGCAACGTGGTGATCGCGCGGCGCTCCCGCGAGAACGGTCCCCGGATCACCCCGAGGAGGGCCAGGCCGAAGATGATGATGACCACGCCGCCGACCCGCTGGACGACGTCCTGCACGGGCGAGAGCGACTGGCCCACGAGCCCCGCGATCACGCCGAAGCTGGCGAAGACCGTGGCGAAGCCGAGCACGAAGATCGCGGTGGCCGGAACCGCGCGGGACGCGTCGTGCGCATCGACCGACTCCCCGGCGACCATGCCGAGGTAGGCCGGCACCAACGGGACGACGCACGGGGCGAGGAACGACGCGATGCCGGCACCGAAGAGCGCGATGTAGTCCCGGAGCACGGTGGTGGCTAGCCGCCGAAGGTGAACGCGTAGGCTTGCAGTCCCGCGGCCGCGGGGGTCACCCGGAGGGTGTGGACACCCGCGGGGCCGTTGTTGACGAGCGAGTAGAGATCCGCGGCCTGCACCCGGACCGTGGTGGGCGGTTGGTCGTCGACCTGGACCTTGACCGCGATCGGCTGGTTCCCCCCGGTCGCCATGACGAGGTTGACCTGACCGGCTTGGTACCGGATCAGGATCGAGGATCCGGGCCCGGCCGACTGGACGTACTGGTCCGAGATCGTCCAGGGACCACTGAGCGCGTGCGCGTTCGGCTCGAGTGTCGCCGGCGCACTGAACGTCTGGGTGCCGTCCGTGAGCGGTTGCGGAGATGCGAAGCCCGCGCTGCCGCGCTCCGAGCCGTTGTAGGTCTCGGGGGTGATGGCACCGGATCCGTCGGTCCCACCCTCGTGCCCGTGGACGACGGCACGCGGCGACGAGGACGACACCCCGAGGAGCTTGCGGATCTCGTTCTCCGTCGCGGTGTAGCCCCCCTCACCGAAGTGGACGTCCGCCTGGTGGCCCGAGCGGTTGTAGAGGTAGTCGGCCGGCCAGTACTGGTTGCCGAACGCGTTCCAGATCGTCATGTCGTCGTCGAGGGCGACGGGGTAGTCGGCGCCGAGCTTCTTCACCGCCCGGCGCACGTTGGCGTGGTTCTTCTCGAAGTTGAACTCGGGGGAGTGGACGCCGATCACGACGAGCCCGTTGGCCCGGTAGCGGTCGTACCAGGACCGGATGTACGGGATCGTGCGCACGCAGTTCACGCACGAATAGGTCCAGAAGTCATAGAGGACGACCTTGCCCTTCAGCGCGGCGGGCGTGAGCGGTGCGGAGTTGATCCAGCCCTTCGCGACCAGCTGCGGTGCGGTGCTCCCGTCGCCCGACGCGTCGGCACCACCGACGCTGCTCGGCTTCGTACCCGCGGCGAGCACGACCGCGCCGATGGCGACGAGGACGAGCACAGCCGCGGCGATCAGGTACACGCGCTGGCGGCTCACGTGCGCAGTATGCAACAGGCGATCCGCGTTTCCCGTGCAGCTGGAAGGACCGCGGCGAGGCGAAGGGTTCATCACTAGCCTCGCGCCGTGTTCGGTGACGAGCATCGAGAGGAGCCCCGATGGACGAAGCGGCAACCTGTGCCCTGCTGGAGGCGTTCGGGCAGGCGTGGAACGATCACGATCTCGACCGTGCGCTCGAGATGATGACGCCCGACTGCGTGTTCGAGAGCACGGGGCCGGCGCCCGACGGTCAGCGTGCGGTGGGTCCGGAGCAGGTGCGAGCCGCGTGGGCACCGATCTTCGCTGATGCCGCCGCGCACTTCGAGGTCGAGGAGCTCATCATCCAAGGCGATCGGGCGACCCAGCGCTGGAGCTACCGCTTCGCCGACGGGCACATCCGCGGCGTGGACGTCTTCGCGATCCGCGACGGGTTGGTCGCCGAGAAGCTGTCCTACGTCAAGGGCTGACCGGGTACGTCCTGCAGCAGCTACGACAGGGTGAACGCGGCCGCGGGATCGACGTAGGTCTTGAGCTCGATCACGTTGCCGCTCGGGTCGGCGATCTTGACCTTGGTCTGCTCCTGCGGGGTGCCGGCGTAGTCCGTGCGCACCCGGCTCACCCACTCGACGTCGCAATCCTCGAGTCGGGCCAGCAGCGCGGCCAGGTCGGCGCCGCTCAGCGTCACGCCGAAGTGCCGCATTCCGCGTTGCTCCGGCGCCAGGACCTGGTCGGGAAGCTCCTGGAGCGTGAGCTGCAAGCCGTAGAACCACACATCGATGAACCGCGCGCGTTCCCGAGCGAGCCCGCAGCCCAGCACGTCGACGTAGAAGTCCTTGCTCGCCTCCAGGTCCGAGACCGGCAACGACAGGTGCAAGATCGGCTGCATCCGTCCATCTAATCCGAGCGTGGCTGCCGTCGACGCGGATTTACCCGGCGATCACCGTTGCCGGACGAACGCTTCGATCCCGTCGCACACGTAGGCGACGTCGTCGTCCGACAAGCCGTGACCCATCGGCACCAGCATCCCGCGCTCCATCACGGCGTCGGCGTTCGGGAGCCCGCCGGCGGGCTGCCGGAACGGGACGCCGCGCAGCATCGGTTGGCGAGCCGCGTTGCCCGTCCACACGGTGCGGGTGTCGATGCCACGCGGCTCGAGGAACTGCTGGACGTCGCTGCGCGCGAACCCTGCGTCCGGTTGGATGAGGAAGACGTACGACAACCACGCGGTGTCGAGTCCGGTGAGCTGGCGCGGGGCGACGAACTGCTCGGGGTAGCGCGCGAGGAGCTCGTTGTAGAGCGTGAAGTTGCGCTGCCGGCGCGCGTAGTTCGTCGGGAGCTTGTCGAGCTGGCGCAACCCGAACGCCGCGCCGAGCTCTGACGGCTCGAAGTTCCACGCGACGTCGTCGAAGATGAAGAGGCTGTCGTAGCGGATCCCGTCGAGGTCCTCCCAGAAGTTGCGCTCACCGCGCCGGGACCCGAACAGCTGCGGCTCCGACCGGCGACCCCAGCGCCGCAGCGACAGGCACCGGTCGCGTTGGGCGTCGTCGTCGAGCAGGACCATGCCGCCGTTGCCGGCGCACGTGATGATGTGCGACAGCGCGAAGCTCGTGACGGAGATGTCGGAGCGGGCGCCGGTCGGGGTGCCCCGGAGCTTGGCGCCGAGCGCGTCGCAGGAGTCCTCGATCACCGCGAGGCCGTGCCGATCCGCGAGCTCCCGGATCCGGTCCCAGTCCGGCGTGTTGCCGGCGAGGTTCGGCATGAGGATGGCCTTCGATGCGGGCCCGATCATCGCTTCGATCGCGTCGGCGTCGACGTTGAAGGTGTCCGGCTCGACGTCGACGAACACCGGAACCAGTCCGGCCCGGATCAGCGGTGCGAGATCGGTGGAGAACGTCAGCGGGGACGTGAGGACCTCGGAGCCGGGCGCCAGGTCGAGCAGCTCGACCGCGAGATACAGGGCGGATGACCCCGAATTGCACATCACGCCCCCGGCCTTGCCGAACAGCTCGGCGACCCGCCGCTCCATCTCGGCCACGTTCCGGCCGATGCGCAGCGTCCCCGCCCCGTCGTTCAGGACCCCGAGGACGGCCTCGATCTCCTCGTGGTCGTACACCGCGGTGGCGTACAGGACGCGTCGATCCATCGCCTGACCCTCCCGATCTCAGGAACTTCTTGCGCTGAATGGCCGTTCGACAGAGGTATCCGCGCTTGACTGGTTGGCCATGCCTGAGACCCTCCCACAGCTTCCCCGCGCCGCGGCTCCCCGACGGCGCACCCGCGTTCGGCGCTCCTGGCGCCTGATCGCCCTGCTGAGCGTCCTCGCCGTCGTGCTCGCGGCCTGCGGCTCGAGCTCGCCGGCCGCGGTCAACGTGGGCTCCACGAGCGTCTCCGACTCCACGGTGAAGGCCCAGCTCGCGGCGATCGCCAAGAACAAGGTGATCAAGGCCCAGGCGGTCAAGAACGGCAAGCTCGACCCGAGTGTGACGGCGTCGTGGCTCACGGCGCTGGTCGAGACCGAGGTGGCCAAGCAGGCCGTCGACAAGGCCGGCACCAAGATCACGAAGGACGACAACAACGAAGCGAAGAACTGGGCCGACGGGTTCTTCGGCACGGCAGCAGCGTTCGCGGCGTTCCCGAAGGCGTTCCGTGACGAAGCGCTGGCGCGGTACGCGAACGTTCCCGCGTACGTGCGCACGCACAGCAAGGTGCCGACGGCCACCGCGATTCGCGCCGCGTACGACCAGTCACTCACCACCAACTGCCCGTCGCGTCACTACGTCTCGCACATCCTCCTGACGAGCGAAGCCTCGGCGCAGGCCGCCGAAGCCGAGCTCGCGGCGGGGTCGGACTTCGCCCAGGTCGCCGCGAAGGAGTCCACCGACACCCAGTCGGCCCAGCGCGGCGGCGCGCTCGGGTGCATCGACGGCCAGCAGATCGACGCGACGTTCGCAGCCGCCGCGGCGGCGACGCCGGTCGGCACCGTCTCGGCGCCGGTGCACACGCAGTACGGCTGGCACATCATCAAGGTGCAGGACGTCGAGCAGGCACTGCCCTTCGACTCGGTGAAGAGCGAGATCCGCACCGACCTCATCGAACAGGGCGCGGCGGGCCGCAAGGCGCTGGTCAAGCTGATGGCGGCGGCGAAGGTGAAGGTCGCCACCCAATTCGGCCACTGGCAGGTCAAGGACGGTCAGGGGTCGGTGCAACCGCCGACGACCACGACCACGACGACGAAGCCCGGTACGTCGACCACGACGCCGGCGTTGGCACCGACCACCACGACGTCGACGCCGTAGCGCTACCGGTCGTCAGCGAGGGTCGCGACGTCGAGGCGGTCGATCGCGTCCACCCACGCCTCAGCGGTCTCGCGGCGGCGCGCCTCGGTAGGGGTCGACGTCGCGTCGCGGCTCCAGCGACCGAGCACGGCCGCCGCGCCGCGTGACCCGGAGAAGCGCAGGTCCACGCGCCGGCGCGGGTCGATGTAGATCGCGAGGATCGCGGCGCGCAGCTTCGACTTGTCGAGATCGACGCGTTGCTCGCGCGCCCGCGACGCGAGGAACGACGCGAGCACGCGCAGGTCGTTCAGCCCCCGACGCGCGGTGCGGGTCGTCCGGGTCGTTGCCGCGACCGCGGCCGCCGCGAGCGCGGCCGCGCCCATCGAGGTGGCGGTGCTCATGGCCGCGCCACCCGCGGTCGCCGCCGCCGTGGTGGCCCCGGTCTCCGACATCGCCGCGGGGAGCGCCGCGATCCCGGTCGCGGTCCAGCACGGCGCGGGACCGGCCCGCGACCTTGGCCACCTGGGCCGTGATCCGCACCAGCGCCTGGCCCTCGAGGTACCGGCCGATGGCGCTCGCGGGCGGCCGTTGCGCCCCCGAGAGCAGCCGCCGGGCCGTCACCGCGTCCGGCACGTCGAACGGCTCGTCGAAGATGCGGTCCAGGGCCCATTCGAGCCCGTCGACACCCCGGTTGCGGGCGTTCGCACCGAGCCGCCGGGCCTGCTCCTGGCCGCCCCGGAGCGCCGCGGCGGGCCCGAATCGGGTCCACGACCCACCGCCGCGAGGGATCTCGTTGCATGGTCCCATCGTCCCACGGTGGGCCGAAAGACCCGCTGTTGCCCTTCACGTAGCGCGCGATAGGATCCCCAATGGGGCTATTTGATGCGCGGATTTCGGGCGAGGTCGCTGGCGGTGGGGATGGCGCTCTTGAGCGCGCTCGCACTCACCACCATGAGTGCCTCCCTCGCGTCCGCATCGTCCCGCGTCGACGGGTTCTCCAGCGAGGTCGGCTCGCTCAAGGTCCAGATCTACTCGCAGATGTGCGACAACGGCGGGCCCAACCTGCACACTCGGCTTGCGGTGCGGAACACCGGGCGTTCGTCGGAGTCGATCCTCGTGCAGGACGCGTTCGCGACCGCGGTCTACGACCCGCCCGGTCCGATCGCGCCAGGCAAGGGCCAGCTCGTCCACCTCACCTCGTCGAGCCGGACCCCGCGGCACACGCTTACCGTGACGAGCGCGGGCCAGACCAAGACGATGACGGTGCCGGACTCACCGTGCAGCACCACGACGACCACGACCGGCGGCGGTACCACGACGACGACCAGGTCGCACGGCACGACGACCACCAGCGGTGACCCCGGCACGAGCACCACCACGACGGGGACCGTCGCTCCTGCCGGCGGTGGTGGCGGGAACCCGGGTGGCCCGACGGTCGTCTCTCCCGGTGTCGTCACGGTCGCCGCGAAGACCACGACGCCTGCAGCCGTGAAGGCGGCGACCAAGGCGGCGACGCTGCCGTTCACCGGTTCGGACATCCGGGGCTTCGCCATCATCGGCAACCTCCTGGTCCTGATCGGCTTCGGTCTGCTGCTCCTTTCGCACCGCTCACCGCGGGCGGCGGCGCTCTTCCAGCGGCTGCGGCCGGGGAGCAGCACCGCGACCTGACGCTCAGCCGCTAACCTGCCGCGCCTGATGGATGTCACAACTGCGATGCTCGCCGACTTCGCCCAGGTGCGCGAGGGCCTGCTCTTCGTCGCTTCGGGTGGAGTCACCCGTTGCTACCGGGACCAGCTCCCCGCACCACTCGGGGTGTTCCTGGCCACGGTGCTCGAGCTCGATCGGCTGGAAGCGGAGCAGATGCACCAGCTCCAGGTCCTCGTCGTCGACGAGGACGGCCAGCAGCTCGCCGAGATCGCGGGTGAGATCCAGCTCGGCCAGACCCAGCTGATGATCAACGAGAACCTCAACGTCCCGATCACCTTCGACCTGCGCAACGTGCCGGTCGAGAAGTTCGGCTCGGTGGAGATTCGCCTCTACGTGTCGAACGAGCACCGCCGCACCCTGCCGATCTGGGTGCTGCAGTCCGTCCCGCCGGAGGGCTAGTCCCGGCTCCGGTTCGGGCTACTCGGCGTCGGGCACGGGCTGCGGCGGCGGAGGGCCGACGTAGCAGGCGCTCGGGCGGATCAGCCGGTTGTCGGCCGCCTGCTCGAGGATGTGCGCGCACCAGCCGATCACCCGGCTCGACGCGAACGTCGGGGTGAACATCTCGCGGGGGAGCCCGGCCCGGTCCATGACGATGCCGGCGTAGAACTCCACGTTCGTGTAGAGCTTCCGGCCCGGCTTGAGCTCCGCGAGCACCTCGATCGCCTTGGCCTCGATCTGCTTCGCGAGCTCGATCTTGTCCCCGCCGAGCTGCTCCGCGACGCCACGCAACATGACCGAGCGGGGGTCGTCGGTCTTGTAGACCCGGTGCCCGAAGCCCATCAGCCGGTCACCACGCTCGACCGCGTCGCGCAGCCACGGCTCCGCGTTGTCGATGGTGCCGATCGCGTCGAGCATGTCGAGCGCGCGGCTCGGCGCGCCGCCGTGCAGCGGTCCGGACAGCGCACCGATCGCGCCGGTCACGGCGGCCGCGAGGTCGGCTCCCGTCGAGGTGATCACCCGGGCCGTGAAGGTCGACGCGTTGAACCCGTGGTCGATCGTCGAGATCAGGTACTGCTCGACCGCCCGGGCGTGCTCGGCCGGTGGGACCTTGCCGCTGAGCATGTACAGGTAGTTGGCGGCGTACGCGAGGTCGGCTCTCGGGTCGATCGGCTCGAGGTCGTGCTGCAGCCGGTAGATCGACGTGAGGAGCGTCGGGACCACCGCGCAGACCTGGAGCGCCTGCGTCCGCAGCTCGGCGTCGTCGATGTCGAGTGACGGCTGGAAGCCGAGGTTCGCCCCGAGCAGCGAGACCGTCGTACGGAGCATGTCGAGCGGTGGTGCGCCGCGTCCCAGCCGCGCGACCTCGGGGAGCGCGCGCTTCACCTCCGCCGGGATCTCCCGCAACGGCGCGACGCGCGCGTGAAATGCCTCGGCCTGCGCCTTCGTGGGCAGCTCACCCTCGAACATCAGGTGCCAGACATCCTCGAGCGATCGCTTCTGCGCGAGGTCGACGGCGTTGTACTGGCGGTAGTGGTAGAAGCCCTCGAGGCCACGCACGTCGCCGATCTCGGTGTCGGCGACGACGACCCCTTCGAGACCGCGCGGGATCTCGTGCGCGAGGTTCTCGGCCGGCTGGATCTGCGCGATCTTCATCAGGTCGCGCATCGAGACGATGCCGACGACCTCGTCGTCGTCGACGACCGGGATGTGCCGGTACCCGTGCTGCGAGAGGCTGGCGAAGGCTTCGGTCGCGTCGACCTCCGGGGCCACGGAGTCCGGGTTCGCCGTCATCCAGTCGCGCACCGTCACGGTGCCGGTGTCCGCGCCCGCGGCCGCGATCCGCACGAGGTCCCGCTCGGTCAGGATGCCGACCGGATGGCTGTTGTCGACGACGACAACCGAGCCGACGCGCTGCTCGCGCATCTTCGACGCGGCTTCGGCGACCTTGTCGTCCGCACTGGCCACGATGACCGGGGTGCTCATGATGTCGCCGACGGTGCGGGACTTGCCGGTGTCAGCCGGGGGCATGGACGTCTCCTCGCAGGGAAGTGCGATCTGAACCTGAGGAAGTGCTGGCGCAAGTCTAGGAGCGCGGCGAGCCGTGGCGTCCCTCTCCGGCGACGAACCGGCCGACGGCCTGGTCGGGTGCGCGCATCGGACACGCGTCCGAGGGCGAGCTCGTTGTCGATCGCGGCATCGACCGGAAGATCCCACTGCTCGTACGACGACCGGCGGTCCATGCGCATGCAGGTCTGGGGCAGCCCGGCGAGCTCCCGGGCGAGCGCCACCGCGGCGGGCAGCGCCTCGCCGGGCTCGGTGAGCCGGTTGGCCAACCCCATCCGGAGCGCCTCGTCGCCCTCCACGCCGCGACCGGTGAGGATCAGGTCGAGCGCGTGGGAGTGGCCGATGAGCCGGGGCAGCCGCACGGTGCCCCCGTCGATGAGCGGGACACCCCAGCGCCGGCAGAACACGCCGAAGACCGCGTCCCGCGCCGCGATCCGGAGGTCGCACCAGACCGCGAGCTCGAGCCCGCCCGCGACCGCGAAGCCCTCGACCGCGGCCAGCACCGGTTTCGACAACATCATCCGGCTCGGACCCATCGGACCGTCACCGTGGTCGCGGACCTGGTTGGCGGTGTCGGTGCCGAAGGCCTTCAGATCTGCACCCGCGCAGAACGTGCCACCGGCGCCGGTCAGCACCGCCACCGCGAGGTCGTCGTCCGCGTCGAACGCGCGGAACGCGTCCGGCGAGCGCGGCGGCCGTCGGTCCGTCGACGGCGTTGCGCGCCTCGGGCCGGTTGATCGCGATGATCCGCACCGCTCCGTCGGTGGTGATCTCCACCGTCATGCGATCGCCTCCCGGGTGGCGTACAGGTGGGCCGTCTCGTTGAGGGACGCGAGTGATCGTGCGCCGCTGCGGGCCGCGAGCACCCGGCTGACCGACGTGTAGGCCGGGTCGAACCAGAGATGCTGCGTGAGCCCGAGGAGCGCGGCGAGGTACACGTTGATCACACCACCGTGGCAGACCACGACGACGGTCTCGCCCGCGTGCGCCTCGATCACGGCGTCGAGCGCGGGGACGATCCGATCGCGGAACCAACCGGGGCTCTCCCCGCCGTAGTCCTCCCACCGGCCCTCGACCATCGCAGTCCACTGCTCGTCCTTCGACGCGCGCAGCTCTTCCATCGGGATGTAGTGGTCGGCGTCCGCATCCCACTCGACCAGGCCGTCGATGATCTCGACCTCGAGGCCGTGCGCCGAGGCCAGCGGCGCCGCCGTCTCCACCGCGCGGCGCTTCGGGCTGCTGACCACGTGGTGGACCGGCTCGAGCGCGAGCCACCGACCGAGGCGGGCCGCCTGCTCGGCGCCGCGGGGGGTGAGCTCGGGATCCGCGGGTGCACCCGCGGACTCACCGGGCCCGATGCGCACCGGCTCCGCGTGGCGTACGAGCACGAGCTCCATCAGGACCCGTCCAGCGGGAAGCCGAGGACCGCCGTCAGCTCGGCCAGCGTGGAGTCCGGGTCGGTGACCTTGATCGTCGTCATCCCGAGTTCGCGGGCCGGCTTGAGGTTGACGCCGAGGTCGTCCAGGAAGACGGCGTCAACGGGCGCGACATCGAGGCGCGCGCAGACCAGCTCGTAGATGCGGGGGTCGGGCTTGCGCAGCCCTTCGACCGCAGACTCGACGACGACGTCGAAGTGGCCCATGTGCCCGAGCGCGTTCGGCGCGGTGTCGCTTTCGGTGCGGCTCGGGGCCCAGTTGTTGGTGAGCGCTCCGACCTTGAGGTGCCGCGCGCGGATGGCCGTGATGGCCTCCACCATCGAGGGGCGCGGCTCGAAGCCCCGGCCGATCTCGCGCATGAGGTCCGCGGCATCCACCGTGCCGCCCGCGTCGGCGCACTCGGCGCCGAACGCGATCGCGAACTCGTCGAAGCTCAGCTCGCTGCGTTCCAAGCGGGCCCAGGCACCGTGATCCGCGCTCGCCGCGACCACGCCGCGGATGAAGCGGTCCGGGAGGTCATGGTCCCGTTCGTAGGCGGCGAAGACGTCGAACGGCGACGGGAAGACCACGCCTCCGAGATCGAAGATCACCGCGCGAAACGTCATACGGGCGGCGACCGTACCCCAGGCGATACCTTGCCCTGCTGTGGACGATGCCGATGCCATCCGGTCGCTGCTCCACTCGTACGCGGAGCTCCTGGATGCGGGCGACCTCGACGGCGTCGCCGCGCTCTTCGAGCACGCAACCTGGCGCAGCTCGTCGCGCGCCGACGTGCTGCGGGGGTCGGAGCAGGTGCGCAACGCCTATTGCGGGGTCATCCTGTACGACGGCGTCCCGCGGACGCGCCACGTCATCACGAACGTGACGGTGGTCTGCGCCGACGCGCCGGTCGCGGCCTCGCGTTGCTACTTCACCGTCCTGCAGGCCGCGCCCGGCCTGCGCCTGCAGCCGATCCTGGCCGGGCGGTACCACGACGAGTTCGAACGCGTCGACGGGGAGTGGCGGTTCACCGACCGCTTGATCCTGCCCGACCTGATCGGCGACCTGAGCCACCACATGGGGCCGGCCGGGTGACGCTCGGGCTCGGTTCACCGGTACGGTCGGGGACGGAGGTGATGTCCCATGCCGGCACCAACGGATGATCGGGCGCACGTCGATCGGCTCGAGGAGGTCTGGGCGTCGACCGCCCGGCTCGGCGACTCGCTGACCGAAGCGGAGTGGAAGGTTCCGACCGAGTGCCCGGGCTGGAGCGTCCAGGACAACCTCGCGCACGTGATCGGGATCGAGTCGGTGATCCTCGGTCGTTCCGAACCGGACGTCAGTCCGCCGACCGGCGATCACGTGAAGAACGAGATGGGTCGCTCGAACGAGGTGTGGGTCGAGGCCTATCGAGACCGGACCGGCGCCGAGGTGCTCGACGAGTTCCGCGCGGTGACGGCCGAGCGCCTCGCCGCGCTGCGCGCGCCGGAGATGGACTTCGGCGCCGACTCGTGGACGCCGATCGGGCCGGGCGAGGTGCGCGACATGCTCGGGTTCCGCATGTTCGACGCGTGGATGCACGAGCAGGACATGCGCCGCGCGGTCGGCAAGCCAGGGGGCTGGGACGGGGAGGCCGCGCGCGCGTCGTTGGACCGCATGGCGGACGTGATGCCGATGGTGGTCGGCAAGCGGGTCAAGCCCGCCGACGGGACGACGATCGTGTTCGAGCTCGTCGGTCCGGCCGGCCGTGACATCGCGCTGGGGATGGAGAACGGTCGCGCGCGGATGCTCGATGCGGCGCCCGGCACACCGACGGTCCGCATCCGGCTGAGCGGCGAGACGTTCGTGCGCCTCGGCGCGGGCCGGGGCGACGCCGAGGTGATCCTCGGCTCGGGCACCGTGGAGATCACGGGCCAAGCCGAGCTCGGCTTCACGGTCACCCGGTCGATGAACTTCCTGTTCTGACCGCGGCGCTACGGACCGCCGGGCCGAGGCTTCACATCGCCCCGTTGGTGCTTGATCAACCAGTCGCGACCAGGATGGTGAAGCGCATCGAGGGCGGCGATCACCGCGTCGTGGTCGTAGTCGACGCGGTGCATGCTCGATCGTGTGGCCCGTCTCGTTTGCCTCGACCATCACGTACGACGCGCGCGAGGTCGGGAGGCAAGGGGTTGCTGATGCTGCCGAGGTTCACCGCCCGGATCGCGCCGGCGACCCTGTTGACGGGGAGGTGCGTGTGACCCGCAAACACCACGTCGGCATCGGCCCCGGCCAGACGCGCGTCGAGCTCGGCGTCGGTGTCGTGGTGATTGATGCCGGGCCCGTCGTCGCACCCAGGCGTCGCGTGGACACCGAGGAGCCGCGTTCCGTCAGGCAACGTCATCCGGACCTCGGACGGCCGCGCCGCCAGCCACGGCATCCAGCCGGCGGCCTGCACGTTGCCTGCGGTCCAGGCGAACGTCGCCGCGACCTCGGTGATCACGGGGACGAGATCCGGATCGTGGACCGCGGCCTCGAGCGCCGGCGGCGGGCGGTCCCCTGTGACGACGTAGCGGTCCGTGTTCCCACGGATCACGGCCACATCGGCAAGCTGCGTGATGCGCTCGAGAGTCCCGATCGGATCGTGGCCGAGCGCGACGAGATCGCCGAGGACCCAGTGGCGGTCGGCGCCACCGCGCCGGTCGATGTCGGCCAGGACCGCGTCGAGCGCGATCGAGTTGCCGTGGAGGTCCGAGATCAGTGCGAGGCGCATCGGAGCCGTTGCTACAGGACCAGCTCGGCCATCAGCTGGAGCGCCTCGGGCTGCTGGGCGCCGACGATGAGCGTCGTGATCCCGCTCTCCTTCCACGCCTCGAGCCGATCCGCGATCCGCTCCTTCGGCCCGATGAGCGAGATCTCGTCGACCAGCTCGTCCGGCACGGCCGCGATCGCGTCGCTTCTTCTTGCCCTCGAGGTACAGGTCCTGGATCTTCTTCGCCGCGTCCTCGAAGCCGTAGCGGCACGCGAGGTCGTTGTAGAAGTTCTTGCCGCGCGCGCCCATGCCGCCGATGTAGAGCGCGGCCATCGGCTTCGCGAAGCCGCGCAGCGTGTCGAGGTCGTCGCCGACGATGACGGTGACGGTCGGCGCGACGTCGAAGTCCGCGAGCCACTTCGCGCCGTCCGCCTTCGCGAACCCCGCGTCGATCGCCGGGCCGTACGTGTCGCGGAACCGCGTGGGTGAGTAGAAGATCGGCAGCCAGCCGTCGGCGATCTCGGCGCACAGCTCCACGTTCTTCGGGCCGATCGCGGCGAGGTAGATCGGCAGGTCGGCGCGGCGCGGGTGCACGATGATCTTGAGCGGCTTGCCGAGGCCGGTGGCGTCCGGTCCGCTGTACGGGATGTCGTAGTGCGGGCCGTGGTGCTCGAGCGGCGCCTCGCGGCTTCAGGATCGTGCGGACGATGTCCACGTACTCGCGCGTCTTGCCCAGCGGCTTGCCGTACGGCTGCCCGTGCCACCCCTCGACGACCTGCGGCCCCGAGAGCCCGAGTCCGAGCAGGAACCGTCCGCCGCTCATCAGGTCCAGCGTCGCCGCGGTCATCGCGGTCATCGCCGGCGTGCGGGCGGGCATCTGCATGATCGCCGAGCCGAAGTTGAGCGTCTCGGTGTTGGCCATGAGCCACGTCAGCGGCGTGATCGCATCCGTGCCGTAGGCCTCGGCCGTCCACACCGAGTGGTAGCCGAGGCGCTCGGCTTCCTTGGCCGTCTGCACCGCGGCCGCGACGCCGGTGCCCCAGTCCTGGTACCCGAAGTTGATGCCAAGTCTCATGAGCCGGATCGTAGGCTGCTGCGCATGACCTCTCTCGTGACGAACATGGTGCGCGGCGACGCGGCCGAGCGCCTGTTGCTCCTGGTCCACGGGTACGGCGCCGACGAGCGCGACCTCGGTGGCCTCCTCCCGCACCTCGATCCGGAGGGCCGGTTCTGCGCGGTCATGCCCCGCGGTCCCGAGGCTGCGGCCGGCACTCCCGGCTTCGCCTGGTACTCGTGGAGCCCGCAGGGTGAGTTCGACCCGATCGTGTTCCGGACGTCGCTCGATGCGCTCGACGACCTGCTCGACGAGGCCTGCGCGGAGCAGGGGTTCGAGCGTTCGCGGGCGCTGGTCGCCGGCTTCTCGCAGGGTGCCGGGATGATGCTCGCGCTCGCCCTGCGCACCAGTGACCGGCCCCGCCCGATCGGCGTGCTCGCGATGAGCCCCGCGCTCCCCGGCCTGGACGTGTTCGAGGTGGACTGGACCGCCGCGGCGAACATCCCGGTCCTGATCCAGCACGGCGACCAGGATCCGCTGGTGCCGGTGGCCCGGGTCCGTCAGCTGGCCCGGGTGCTCGAGGGCAACGGGGTCCCGACCGTCTACTCGGAGTACCCGATGGGCCACCAGGTGGCCTTGGAGAGCATGCGCCACGCCCGGTCGTGGATCGACGGGGTGATCGCGGGCAAGAAGCCGACCGGGCCGGTGCCCGACGACCCGCCCGAGGGCCCGGTCAAGGCCGTCACGACCGCGACGTTCCCGACGGAGGTGCTCCAGAGCGCGCTGCCGGTGATCGTCGACTTCTGGGCGCCGTGGTGCGGGCCGTGCCGCCAGGTGGGCCCCATCGTCGAGCAGATCGCCGAGATGCGCACCGGCGCCTACAAGGTCGTGAAGATCAACATCGACGAGGAGCCCGCGCTCGCGCAGGAGTACGACGTGCAGAGCATCCCGCTCATCGCGTTGTTCCGGAACGGGCGGCTCGAGCGGTCGTCGCTCGGCGCCAAGCCCCGGCCCCAGCTCGAAGCCGAGCTGGGGATGCTGGTCATCCCGTAGCTTCGGGCTCCGCGCCGTCGAGCTCCGGCCGCTTGCGGCTGCCCCACCAGAGCGCGAGCGCACCCATGGCGAGCGCGCCCAGGCCGGCGGCCAGGACCATCGGGGTGCCGCTGCCGGTGAACGGGAGCTCGGCGCCGGTGCTCGCGCCCGTCGCCTGGGTCGAGCGGACGGTGCTGCGCGGTCGGGTCGTCGGTGGAGCGACTTCCCGGGGCGTCGGAGCGAGGAGCACGATCGGTGGGATGAGCGAGGTGGGAACGACGGTCGTGGGCGGGGTCGTCGCCGTCGTGGTCGAGGTGGTCGACGTCGAGGTCGTGGAGGTCGACGAGGTGGTCGAGGTCGACGTCGACGTGGTGGAGGTGGCGCTGGGCCGGATCCCGGTCACCGGTGGGGCCGGGGCGATCGGCGGGGTGCGGGCGGCGCCGGCGGAGGGGAGACCGAGGGTCACGCCGAGGACCGACGCGCCGAGCAGTGTGGTCGCCACGGTCGCGAAACGGCGGAGCGGGTACCGGTCGGCCACGGAGATTCCCCCGACAGGTGCGGGCCGACGCAGGAACGCCGACCCGTCCCATCTCTCGAGCAGAGACGACCGTATCCCCGGATCCTCCCGAAGTGGGGGATCTCGGGCGGGGTTTCGGGGCTAGCCGACCCGCCCGTAGCCGCTGGCCGAGCCGTACCGGACCCCGGACACGATCACGCCTTCGGCCGGGTTGGCGGCCGAGACCACCATGCCACCGCCGATGTAGATCTCGACGTGGCGGGAGCCGCCGGGACCGTAGAAGATCAGGTCACCGGGCTGGAGGTCGCCCGGACCGATCCGGATCGTCTCCTGGTACTGGGCGCCGGAGTAGTGGGCGAGGCCCACGCCGGCGGACGCCCACGCCGCGGCCGTGAGGCCGGAGCAGTCGAACGTGGACGGGCCCGAGGTGGCGAAGACGTAGCCCTTGCCGACCTGGGCCTTGGCGAACGCCACCGCCTGGGCGGCGCGGGCGTTGGGTGCCGGCGCGTTCGGGAAGTTGGCCGGGATCGAACCGCGGCTCGAGCGGCCGCCCCCGCCACCGTTCGCGAAGCTGCGGGCCCTGGCAACGGCCGCGGCCCGGGTCGCGTTCGCCTGGCGGGCTGCCGCCTCGGCGACGAGCGTCTTGAGCTGCCCCTTGACCTGGCTGAGGAGCGCCTGGCGCTGGCTGGTGACCGAGGCGAGCTCGCTGCGGGCATGGTCGGCGGCGTCACGTTGCGCCGTGGCCGCAGCCTCCTGGGTCTCGAGCTGGCCCTTCTGGACCGCCAGGACCTCACGCGCCTGCTGCAGCTTGCCGAGCAGCGAGTCGTCGTGGTCCGCGGCGGCCGACGCGTACTTGGAGCGCGCGGCCATGTCGGTGACGCTGCTGACGTCGACCGCGTCGAGCGGGTTGCTCGTGCCGGCACCCTTGTAGATCTCCGCGGCGCGTGCGTTGAGCTGGTCGTGGATCTTGTCCGTCGCGGCCTGGGCGGCGGCGGTGCGCGCCTCGGCGTCGGCGATCGCGGCCTGCGCCTGCTGGAGCTTGATGCGGGCGCCGTTCAGCTGCTCGGACAGGGCGTCCATCTTGGACTGGCTGCCGGAGATCTGGGCCTCCAGCGCGGCCGCCTGGGCCTGCTTGTCGGAGACCGGCGAACCTTGCGCCACCGCCGCGGGCAGGACGCCGGCGGCGATGAGTGAGACGATCAAAACTCCCGAGACCTTGGTCCGGAGGTTCATACGGGGACTCCCTTTGGCGCTGAGGTGCCGCCGTCGGTCCTTGCTGAACACGGCCCGCCGAAACACGGTGCTGACATGCATGACGGTGCAATCACGACGCGCGCCGCTACAACTCACTGCGACGGGCGGTTCCGAGAACCCTACCGCGGGGGCACACCGAAAGCATTTTTGGCGAAGGAAATCCCGCTGACCTGCGGTGACGCAGAGTGTCTGAGAAGTCCCCTGACCAGCCAATTCAGGACGAGTCAGACCTGCCAGCCACCACTGGGAGTGGGAATGGGCTCACCCGGAGGGGCCACGTCCGGCGTCGACCAGGCCATCGCCTTCGCCACCGCGCGAGCGACGGATTGCCACTCGGCCGGGTCCCATCCTTCGGTCGCCGCGCCGACCGTGGTGTCCTGGCGCAGGAAGACGAACGCGGGCAGGTGCTCGAGTCCGAGCGACTTCACCAGCGTGCGATCCGGATCGACGAACGTCGCCTGGCGCTGCTCCTCGTCGCCGAGGATCCGCTGCGCGATCGACGCGGTGCCGGTGACGACGTAGGCCGTGCGGCAGTCGCTGTCGCCGAGGACGTCGAAGATCCTCGCGCCACCGGGATCCAGGCCGATGCCTCCGGACGGTCGGGCAGGATCACCAGGCACATCTGGAACATCGTGGACCAGTCGTCGAGCGTTCGGCTCACGCCTTTGCTCGTGATCAGCTCGAGAGTCGGGTCAGGGTTCTTCGCCACGGGCGGGAACGGTCGCGCGACGCCCCGTTAGGCTCCGACTTCATGTCACGACGCGACCAGATCAGGATGACCGACGACGAGACGCGCGCCTTCCTCGAAGCGGGCCGGGACCTGCAGGTGGCGTCGATCAACGCCGACGGCACTCCCCATCTCGTGACCATGTGGTACGACCTCGACGGCGACGACGTCTGCTTCTGGACGTACGGCAAGAGCCAGAAGGTCGTGAACCTGCGCCGGGACCCGCGCCTCACGGTGCTGGTCGCGACGGGCGAGGTGTACGAGGAGCTGCGCGGGGTGTCGATCGCCGGGCACACGGAGATCGTGGAGTCCGCGCCGGAGGTGTTCGCGTTCGGTCTGTCGCTGTTCCCGCGCTACTGGGGCCCCGCGGACGACGAGCTCGTGCGCGCCGGGATCGAGGCGCAGGCCTCCAAGCGCGTGGTGATCCGGGTGAAGGCCGACAAGACCGTCACCTGGGACCACGCCAAGCTCGCCGGCCTCTACTAACCCCGCCTCCCCGGCCCCATTCCCGTTTCGGCGTGACTTTTCGTTGCGATAGCGACGCGAACTCACGCCGAAAGCATGGTGAACAGGCGGGGGTCGGTGTCCCACCACGTTCGTACTCTCCGGCGATGAACGATCAGCGGACGGATGCGCTTGCGGCAACCCAGCATGGACTCGTGACACGCGGACAAGCGCTCGCGGCCGGAGTCAGCGCGGCCGGCATTCGGCACCGCGTGCGGAAGGGCCGATGGATCGCAGCGAGTCGCGGCGTCTTTCGGCTCGTCGGCGCCTTGGAGACGCCACACCAACGTGCGCTGGTCGCAGTCCTCGCTTCGGGGCCTGGAGCAGCTCTCTCCCATGGGAGCGCGGCGGCGTTGCACGGCCTGCCCGGATTCTCGATCGAGCCGTTGATCGTCTCCGTTCACCGAAACGGTCGCCGTCGGCTCCAAGAAGTGCGGCTCGAGGAGTCGTTGGAGCTGCGTGACCACCACGTGCAGGTCGTCGACGGGATTCCGTGCACGACGGTCGCGCGGACGCTCTTCGATCTCTGCGGCGATGTGCATGCGGGTCGAGCCGAACGCGCTCTGGACACTGCGTTGTCGCGCAAGCTCGTCACCCGAGCTTCTCTGGTTCAGGTGCTGGACGATCTCGCGGAGCACGGACGGTCAGGCACGGTGCTGTTCCGGGCGCTGCTCGAGGAACGCGCCGTGGAGTACGTCGCACCCGAGAGCGAGCTGGAAGGCCGGTTCATCGAGCTGGTGCGCAGGCACGGCCTTCCGGAGCCGGAACGTCAGGTCGATCTCGGGGACGACGACGGTTGGATCGGGCGGGTCGACTTCCTCTTCCGTGGTGCACAGCTCGTCGTCGAAGTGGACGGAGCGGCGTTCCACGACGGGCTGATCGACAGCAGGTCCGATGCCGCGCCGCGACGCACGCCTGCGCGCAACCGGATGGACCGTCCTGAGGTTCCGGTGGGACGACATCGTGAATCACCCTGCGGTCGTCGCCCAGTCGATCCGCTTTCAGCGTGAGTTCGCGTCGCCAGAGCAACGCAAAGTCACGCCGGAACGGTTCTGGGAGGGGGTTAGGGGGTGAGGCCGATGAGCTTGAGCATGGTCGGGGGCATGCCGGGGTCGCCGGCGCGCAGCATGGCGGCCTTCTCGATGTTGATCGCGTCGCGCTCGGCGCGTTCGGTCCACTGGTCCCACGGGCCGGGTGGGATCGCGCCCTCGACGCAGTAGCGCAGGTACGCCTGGAGATCGCGCACCTCGGCCGCGCGGCCGACCGGACCGTGACCGGGGACGATGACGTCCGCGAGGTCCGCGACCGCGTCGAGCACGTCGGCCCACGTCGCCGGATCACCCTGGAACGCGAACGGCGTCACGCCGAAGAAGCACAGGTCGCCCGCGAAGAGGAGGTCGGCGTCCGCGACGAGCGCCATCACGTCACCCGCGGTGTGGCCCGACGCCGGGAGCAGCTCGATGCGCGGGGTGAGCTCGCGCGGCGTCGTCGACGATGTGGCTCACCGGACGGGTGCCGATCTCCGCGAGATCGTCGAACTCGTCCGCGAAGGCCCCGAAGAACGTCTTGTACGACTCGACGGGCATCGGCTGGTCGAGCAGCTCGCTCGTCGCCGGCGACCCGAGCACCATCGCGTTGCGGAACGCCTGCGTCCCACCGACGTGATCGATGTGCGCGTGCGTGAGCAGCACGCGCTTGACCGGTCGATCCAGCTCCGCGACCGCGGCCGCGAACGGCTCCCACTGCGAACGGACCATGAGCGTGTCGATCACGGTGAGCCCGTCCCAGTCGAGGACGACACCGGCGTTGCTCACGCCCGACTCACCGTGAGGTTGGATCCACGCGTAGACCCCGTCGGCCAGCTCCTCGAGCTTCAACGGCGCGTCCTCAGCCATGCGCGGAGGGTACCGGACGACGTTCAGGCCAGGGCCGCGGCGACGGGCGCGGGATCGAGGTACTCGTCGACGCGGGTGATCAGCGCGTCATCGACCTGGATGACCAGGCACGCGGGCATCGAGAAGGTCGTGCCCGAGCGCGTCGTCGCGTGGAGCACGTGCTGCTGGAGCACTCCGCCCTCGATCTCGATCCGGCGCACGACCTCGTAGCGCCGCTCGGTCGTGATGCCGAGCAGCCACTCGAGGACGCCCAACGACGAGTCCACGTCCCGGGCCCGGTTGTCGAAGCCCGCCCACACGACGACGTCCGGGGCGTAGACGGATCGGACCGCGGCGAGGTCACCGTCCTCGATCCCACGGATCAAGCGGTCGACGAGGGCCAAGGCACCAGAGGCAACAGCATCGGTCATGGCCGCATTCTGGCGGGTTGGGAGCACCCGAGCGACCTGTCGTAGCCTTCCCACCATGTCTCAACGCACGAAGAACCTGCCTCGCCGGTCGTGTCTCTCGGTCCCCGGATCGAGCGAGAAGATGCTCGGCAAGGGCCCGACGCTCGGCGCCGACATGGTCTTCATCGACCTCGAGGACTCCGTGTCCCCGCTCGAGAAGGAGGCGGCGCGCGGCAAGGCGGTCACCGCCATCCGCGACCAGGACTGGGGCGAGACGGTCCTGTGCGTCCGGGTCAACGCGTGGGACACGCCGTGGACCGCGTACGACATCCTCGAGGTGGTCGGCAACGCGGGTGAGCGCCTCGAAGAGATCATGCTCCCGAAGGTGCAGACCGCGGCCGAGGTCGTCGCGATGGACCTGCTCCTCACCCAGGTCGAGCAGCAGGCCGGGCTGCCCGCGGGCCACATCGGCATCGAAGCGCAGATCGAGACGGCCCAAGGTCTGATCAACGTCAACGAGATCTGCGCCGCGAGCCCCGGCTCGAGACCATCATCCTCGGCCCCGTCGACATGTCGGCGTCGATGGAGATGCCGGGCCTGCGCGGTGGGCTCGAGATCCCCGAGTACCCCGGCGACTACTTCCACTACGTGTTCGTCAAGATCCTCATGGCCGGCCGGGCCAACGGGCTGCAGGTCATCGACGGTCCGTACGTGAAGGTGCGCGACACCGACGGCTTCCGCGAGTTCGCAAGCCGCGCGCAGATCCTCGGTTACGACGGCAAGTGGGCGCTGCACCCGGACCAGGTGCAGATCCTCAACGAGCTCTTCTCGCCGACCCAGGAGCAGTTCGACAAGGCCTGGGACATCCTCGACACCTACGAGAAGGCGACGACCGAGGGCGACCGCAAGGGCGCCGTGATGCTCGGCGACGAGATGATCGACGAGGCGAGCCGCAAGGTGGCCGTGAAGCTCGTGAGCCGCGGCGAGCGCGCCGGCATGCAACGCAGCAAGGGCTGACCGGGCACCGCGAACCGCTCAGGCGTCGTCCTCTGCGACCTCGGCCGCGGCGAACCGGTTTGGCGACGGTGTGAACGGGGGCTCCACGGCTCCTAGCCTGACGGCGTGCAACGGGTCGACGCGATCGTCGTGGGCGGCGGGATCATGGGCTCGGCCACCGCGTGGTGGCTGGCCCGACGAGGCCGGGACGTCACGTTGCTCGAGCAGTTCGGCCCGGCGCACACCCTCGGGAGCTCGCACGGCGGCTCGCGGATCTACCGCTTGGCCTACCCGGACCCCCTGTACATCGACCTCGCCCGCGCCGCTCGCGAGGAATGGCGGGAGCTCGAGGCGGAGACGGGCGCCGAGCTGCTCGTCAAGACCGGCTCGCTCGATCACGGCGATCCGGTCGCGGTGCGCTCGATCGAGTCGGCGTTGAACACGCGCCACGTCCGCCACGAGATGCTCGAGCCCGATGCCGCGGCCCGACGTTGGCCGGGGATGCGCTTCGACGGTCCGGTGCTCCACCAGCCCGACGGCGGGCGCGTGGTCGCCGATCGCGCGTGGCAGGCGTTCACGGAGCGCTTCGAGGAGCTCGACGGCACGCTGCGATGGAACACACCGGCACGCGCGATCGAGCTGGTCGGCGATCGGGCGCGTGTCGTGACGGACGACGAGACGTATGACGCGGCGGTGGTGGTCGTCGCGGCGGGCGGGTGGATCGAGCCGCTGCTGGCCGCCCAGGTCTCGTTGCCGGAGCTCGTCGTCACCCAGGAGTCGGCGTTCCACTTCGCGCCGCGCGAGTCGACGACCTGGCCGAGCTTCATCCACCACGGGCCGATCGCGCAGTACGGCCTCGAGACCCCGGGCGAAGGGGTGAAGGTCGCCGAGCACCACTCCGGCCCTCGGGTGAGGGCCGCGACCCGCGACGGGGTGGTGGACGCGGTGGCGCGCCGGCGGGTGACCGAGTTCGTGGAGTCCTGGTTGCCGGGCCTGGTACCGGAGCCTGTCTCCGAGGTGACCTGCCTCTACACCAACACCGCGACCGAGGACTTCGTGCTGGATCGCGTCGGCCCGATCGTGGTCGTGTCGCCGTGCTCGGGCCACGGCTTCAAGTTCGCGCCCGCGATCGGGCGCATGGTGTCGAACCTCGCCGCAGGCGGCGCCCCGATCCCGCGCTTCGCCCTCCCCGCCTGACCCCGCGAGTCGGGAGGAAGCACGCTACGCGCTGAGTGCCTGCTCGGTGAGCCGACGGGCGATCACGCGCAGGCACAAGGTCTCGTCCGCGCCTTCGAAGATCGACAGCACCCGCGCGTCCACGAAGTACCGCGACACCGGGAACTCCTCGGCGTACCCCATCCCGCCATGGAGCTGCATCGACTCGCGCGTGACCCACTCGGCCGCGCGGCACACGTACGCCTTCACCATGCTCGCTTCGAGCGTGCCCTCGCCCCGGGCCATCTTCGCGCGCGACGTCGTAGGAGAACTGGCGACCGGCGCAGATCGAGCGCGGCCATGCGCGCGAGCTTGGCCTTCGACAGCTGGTAGTCGAACACCGGCTTGCCGAACACGGTGCGCTCCTGCGCGTAGGTGAGCCCGGCCTCGAACGCGGCCTGCATCACGCCGACGGCGCGGGCCGCGGTCTGGAGCCGCCCGTTCTCGAAGCCCTCCATTTGGAGGTAGAAGCCCTTGCCCAGCCCACCCTCGAGCCCGACGAGGTTCTCGGCCGGCACGAACCAGCCGTCGAACGCGACCTCGTAGGAGTGCATGCCCCGGTAGCCGAGCGTGTCGATCGCACGGCCTTCCATCTTGCCGTCGCGACCGTCGTCGAACGCGAAGTGGTGGCCCGGCGCGGGCGGCTTGTCGACGACGAACACCGACAGGCCGCGGTGGCCCAGGCTCCGGTCGGGATCGGTCCGGGCGAGCACCATCAGCGTGTCGGCCCGCCCGGCGAACGTGCACCACGTCTTCACGCCGTTGAGCAGGTAGCCGCCGTCGGTCGGGGTCGCGGTGACCTTGACCCCCGCGACGTCGGAACCGAAGTCGGGCTCCGTGACCATGACGCCGACCACACGCTCGCCGGTGGCGATCTGCGGGAGCCACGCGTGCTTCTGCTCCTCGGTGCCACCCTTCACGACGGCCCGGGTGAGGATCTCGGGCCGCGTGATGAGCGCACCGCCGGCGCCGAGCGAGCCCCACGAGAGCTCTTCGGTCGCGACGCACATCGCCAGGTAGTCCGACTCGCCGCCGGCTGCGAACCCGCCGTACTCCTCGGGCACCGAGAGGCCGAACCCGCCGATCTCGGCCATGCCCTCGATGATCTCCTCGGGGATGTCGTCGTTGTGGCGGTGGATGTGCTCGGCGACCGGGCGGATCTTGTCCGCCGCGAACCGGTGGAACGTCTCGCGCACGAGGTCGAAGTCGTCGTCGAGGTGCGCGGGGCCGGTGCCCGACTCCGGGAGAGCATCGGCGACCGACTCGAGGAAGGCCGGGTCGCGGTACTGGACCAGGAAGTCCCGGGTCGACGCGAGCTGACCGGGCTCGACCCCCCACTCCTCGTCGCGCGCGATCAGGCGCGCGCTCACGTCCGCGATCGCGTCGGCGATGTAGGTGTACGCCAGGGCGGCTTCGAGCTCACCGTGCCGGGCGTAGTCGAGCATCACCCGGCACCCGGCGACCGCACTCGCCGCGTGCGCGAGGTCGTACGCCACGACCTGGTGCTCATCGAGGGCCGCCACCGAGATGCGACCGTCCACGGTGGCGCGCTCGGCCAGGCTCCGGGCGGCCGCCTGGACCAGCGCCTCGGTGGTCTCGACGGCCGCGACTGCTGCCGGTAGTGGTTCTCGGCTCATGCGGCGGGAGCCTACCGACGAGGGGGCAGCGGCTACGGGCCGGCGGTGGTCGCGGTGGTCGACGGGGTGGACGCCGCGGTCGTGGCCGTCGTCGACGGTGGTGGCGCCGAGACGACGGGGGCGGTGGCCGGCGTCGTGGCGATCGTGCCGCTCGAGCCGCCCCCACCCGAGCTGTACGATCGGTTGCTCGAGCGGTTCGAGCCGGAGCTGGAACCGGATCCGGAGGAGCTCCCGGACGAGCCGCTGCCCCCGGCCACCTGGGTCGAGCCCTTGGTCACGAGCACCTGCTTCGGCTGGCTCGGCACCGCCTGCTCGAGCACCTTCCAGTCCTTCTCGATCTTGTCGAAGATGACCTTGGCCAGATGGTCGCCCCCGGCCCCGGTGAGGTGGATGCCGTCGCCCGCTCGCATCAGCACCTTCTTGCCGGTCGCGTCGGGCAGGTAGGACTGGAAGGCGCCGGTCTCGTCCGCGAAGAGGGTGTGCGCGTCGATGAGCGTGACGCCGGGGACCTTGGCGGCGGCCTCACTCTGGATCTTGTTGACTTTGAGCACGTTCGCTTCGAGGTCCTGGTCGCGCATCACCGGCGCGTTGACCCAGTAGACCTCGCGACCGGAGCCGGCGAGGATTCGCATCATCTGCTCCGTCTTCATCTCGTACTCCGCGGCGAGGGAGTCGTCGTAGACGTTCGCGTCGTTCGTGCCGATGATGAAGACCGCCACCTCGGGCTTGAGCACGTTGAGCTGCTGCTGGGCGTGCACCGGCCAGTCGATGTCCCCGCTGATGAGCCCGCTGCCGACCCGCGAGTCGTACTGCGGCTGCACGACCCCGGTCGCGGCGGTCATCTCACCGAGTGACGGGCCGAGCGCGCCGGCCAGCGAGTCGCCGCCGATCCAGAGCCGCATCGGTTGCAGCGGGTTGATCGCCCGGTGCTCCGGCTGCTCCGCGCCACCCGCCGCGCTGTGATGGCTCGCGCTGTTCGTCTTGATGCTCTCCGCGCCATTCGCGAACGACGGACCTTCCGTGGGGATCCGCAGCGTGTCGCTGAACCACAGCGCCGCGAGGACCACGACGACCGTGATGATCAGACCGGACAGGATCCGGCTCCGCACCTGACGACGGTGGCGCTGTCGTTGCGCGCTTCGACCTCGTGACGCGGGTTGGACGGAGTCGGAATCAGCCATGCGAAGAAAGAACGTGCCGCCGCGGGATCGGGTTCCCGATGCTACCGGGCGGAGCGTCCGAGCCGGGGGTCAGGCGGACTCGAGCGCGTCGTCTGCGGGCGCGTCCGCGAGCTGGTCCACCTGGGTGCGGTACAGGTCCGCGTAGAGCCCGCCGCGCCGCATCAGATCACTGTGCGTGCCCTCGTCGACGATCCGTCCGTCGTCGATGACGACGATCCGGTCCGCGTTCACGATCGTCGACAGGCGGTGTGCGATCACGAGGGCGGTGCGCCCGGCGAGCGCCGCGGTCAGCGCCTGCTGGATCGCGTGCTCGGACTCCGTGTCGAGGTGCGACGTCGCTTCGTCGAGGATGACGATCGCGGGGGCTTTCAGCAGCACGCGGGCGATCGCGACGCGTTGCTTCTCGCCACCCGAGAGCCGATAGCCACGCTCGCCGACGACCGTGCTGTACCCGTCCGGGAGTGACGCGATGAGCTCGTGGATCCGCGCCGCGCGGCACGCCGCGATCAGCTCGTCGTCCGTCGCCTCGGGGCGTGCGTACCGCAGGTTCTCGGCGATGGTGTCGTGGAAGAGGTGCGGGTCCTGCATCACGAACCCGACAGCTTCGCGAATGGACGAGAGCGTCAGGTCGCGCACGTCGTGCCCGTCGATCCGGACCGCACCCTCGTTCACGTCGGCGATCCGCGGCACGAGCATCGCGGTGGTGGTCTTGCCCGCACCCGACGGGCCGACGATCGCGACCAGCTCGCCCGGCTGGATGGTCAGGCTCACGTCGCTCAGGATCCAGGCGCCGGGCTCGAGGTCGTCGGCGCCGGGCAGACCCTCTTCGAGGGACTTCAGCGAGGCGACCTCGCCGGCCGGGTGGCGGAACCACACGTGGTCGAGCTCGATCGCGCCGACCGGGTCGACGAGATCGACCGCGCCGGGCTTCTCGGTCACGAGGGCCGGGAAGTCCAGGACCTCGAAGACGCGTTCGAAGCTCACGAGCGCGGTGAGCACCCCGACCCGGGCGTTCGTGAGCTGGGTCAGGGGCGAGTAGATCTGGGCGACGTAGATCACGAACGCGGCGACGGTCCCGATCGAGATCACCTGGTCGATCGCCAGGCGCCCACCCACGTAGTACACGACGGCGGTGCCGACCGCCGCGACGAGACCGAGCGCCACGAACAACGCGCTCGGAGTAGATCGCGGAGGTCACGCCGATGTCGCGCACGCGGGCTGCGCGCTTCGCGAAGTCGTCGCGCTCGCGGTCGTGGTTCCCGAAGAGCTTCACGACGAGCGCGCCCGAGACGTTGAAGCGTTCGGCAATCGTGTTGTTCATGGACGCGTCGAGCTGGAAGCCCTCGCGGGTCACACTCTGCAGCCGCCGCCCGATGCGGCGCGCCGGGATGATGAAGGCCGGTAGCACGACGAGCGTGAGGACGGTCAGTCGCCACTCGAGACCCAGCATCACCGAGAGCGTGACGGCGAGGGTGATGACGTTCTGCACGACGGTGCCGATGGTCGACGTGACGGCCTGCTGCGCGCCGATGACGTCGTTGTTCATCCGGCTGGTCAGCGAGCCGGTCTGGGTCCGGCTGAAGAAGGAGATGGGCAGTCGCTGCACGTGGTCGAACAGTGCGACCCGCATGTCGTAGATGAGTCCCTCACCCACCCGGGCCGAGTAGTAGCGCTGGACGAGGCTGAGCCCGGCGCTCGCGAGGGCGACCGCGACCGCGGCGGCCGCGAGGACCAGGACCAGGGTCGTGTTCTTGTCCGGGACCGCGGTGTCGAGCAGCGAGCGGAAGAGGAGGGCGGGGATCACTCCGATGATCGCGGCGGCGATCACGCTGATGAGAAAGCCGACGAGGGCGCCCTTGTAGGGACGGGTCATCCGGAGCACGCGCCGGAGCAGATCGCGCTCGAGGTGCTTGCCCTTCACGGCGGACGGATCCCGCCGGAAGCTCATCATCGTCTGGTGCATCATCAGGCGGGCCAACGTACCGGGTGTCCTGCATGTTCCTTGCACCCTTCGGCGGCCCGGCCCGGCGTTCTCGTACCCTCGCGGCCATGACTGCCACGATTGATCCTGAGGTCCGAGCCGAGCTGCGTGCGGGCGTCCGTCGTTGGGTGGACCGGGAGGTGGTTCCGGTCGCGAGCGACTTCGAGCACGCCGACGAGTACCCGGCCGAGATCGTCGAGCAGATGAAGGCGATGGGCCTGTTCGGGATCACGATCCCCGAGGAGCTCGGAGGGCTCGGTCTGGACCTGCTCGCGTACATCGCGGTCGTCGAGGAGCTCGCGGCCGGGTGGATGTCGTTGTCCGGGATCGTGAACACGCACACGATCGCGGCGAGCGTCATCATGCGCAACGGCACCCGCGAGCAGCAGGAGCGCTGGCTCCCCCGACTCGCGACGGGGGAGCTGCGGGGCTGCCTCTCGCTCTCGGAGTCCGACGCCGGCAGCGACACCCGCAACATCTCCTGCCGCGCGGTCCGCGACGGGGACGAGTACGTCATCACCGGCACGAAGTTCTGGGTGACGAACGGCGAGCGCGCCGGCATCGTGGCGCTCGCGGCCCGCACCGACGAGGGCATCACCTGCTTCATCGTCGAGAAGGAGCCGGGCCCGGCCTTCGAGGGCATCACCGTCTCGAAGAACATCGGCAAGCTCGGGTACAAGGGCATCGAGACCGTCGAGATGGTCTACGACGGCCACCGCGTCGGGGCCGACTGCGTGCTCGGCGGCGAGGAGGGTCTCGGTCACGGGCTCGGCTGGATCCTCGGCGCGCTGGAGGTCGGTCGGATCAACATCGCGGCGCGTGCCTGCGGCGTTGCGCGTGCCGCGTTCGAAGCGGCGATCCGCTACGCGCAGGAACGGCACACGTTCGGGAAGCCGATCGCCGAGCACCAGGCGATCCAGCAGAAGCTCGCCGACATGGCGACGAAGCTCCAGGCCGCGCGGCTCCTGACCGAGCACGCGGCGGTGCTCAAGCAGAACGGTGATAGGGCGGACGTCGAGGCCGGAATGGCGAAGCTGTTCGCGAGCGAGGCCGCGTTCGAGATCGCGACCGAGAGCCTGCGGATCCACGGCGGCGTCGGCTACACGACCGAGCTGCCGATCGAGCGCTACTACCGGGACGCGCCGCTCATGATCATCGGCGAGGGCACGAACGAGATCCAGCGCCTCGTGATCGCGCGCGGCCTCCTCAAGCGCTACGCGATCGACTGACGCACCACTGGGTCACGGGACGTACGCGTGGAAGAACGCGAGCAGCGCGTAGACCGTCATCCCGGCCCCTGACAGCACGAGCACCGCGCGCTCGACCCTCCGGTCTCTCGTCAGCGTCGCGACGACGAGCACGAGTGGGAACGCGGCCAGCGCGTACCGCTCGAACGAGTCGAGGTTCGACGAGACCACGGCCGAGAGGATGGAGACCGCGGCGAACACGCTGTAGCTCGCGGGCCAGGTCCGGAAGCACACGACGAGCAGCACGATGACGAGGATGAGCCACGGAACGTGCAGCCCGGTGCCGACGGCGTGCCCGTTGAAGAGGCCGTGGAGCGCGTGGTCGATCGTGTCGACCGGGTTGGTGAACGACCCGCGCCGGCTCGATTCGGTCTGGATCGAATAGGGGAGCCACATGTCGCCGAACTGGTGGCCGACCCACAGGAGGTAGAGCAGCGTGCCGACGCCGGGACCGATGACCGCGGCAGCGCGCCCGACGTACGCCTTGATCGAGAGGCCCCGGAATCCCCGCGCCGCTTCGATCAGGGCCGGGATCGCGAGCAGGAAGCCCGACGGCCGGGTCAGCCCGGCGAGCATCCCGATCGCGGCGGCGATCCACCACCGTTGCGATCGCAGGGCGAGGAACGTCCCGATCGCGAGCGCGATCGTCGTCCCCTCCGTGTATCCCATGACGAGCACGAACGCCGCGGGCGCGAGCGCGAGGAACCACGCGGCCCGCGTGGCGAGGGCCGCGTCACGACCCTCGCGTCGGGAGAGGATGTAGATGAGGACGCCGGCGACGAGCGCGGAGACGTTGCTGACGATCAGCACCGCCGCCTTGGCGGGGACCCCGATCCAGACGAATGGCTTCGCAAGCATCGGCACCAGCGGGAAGAAACGCAGCGCGTCGCGAGACATCGAGCCGTAGCCGTGCGCCGCGATCTTGATGTAGTACGCCGCATCCCACGCGCCGAGGCCGGCGTGCGCGGTGGCGCGGACGATGGCGTCGTGCACGTGGAGCTGGTCGACCAGGTAGTGCGAGAGGGCCAGCGCGCCGATGACGAGGACCCGCGCGACGATCCAGCCGGGCAGGCTCTGGCTCAGCGGCGCTCGGAGCTTCGCCCAGAGTCCGGCCGTCGGTTCGCTTGGGGCCACGGACCAGGACTCTAGGTAGCCTCCCGGTCATGACGGTTCATGAGCGACCCTTTGGCCGGTACTTCGAGGACTTCGAGCCCGGCGACGTCTACAAGCACTGGCCGGGCAAGACCATCACCGAGTACGACGACCACCTCTTCTGCATGATCACGATGAACCACCATCCGTTGCACACGGACGCCTGGTACGCCGAGACGCAGACGCAGTTCGGCAAGAACGTCGTGGTCGGCAACCTCGTGTACTCGCTCGTGCTCGGGATGAGCGTGCCCGACGTCAGCGGGCTCGCGATCGCGAACCTCGAGGTCGAGACGCTCCAGCACAAACGGCCGACGTTCCACGGCGACACCATCTACGCGGAGACCCGCGTGCTCGAGAAGAAGGAGTCGTCGAGCAAGCCGGACCGCGGCATCGTGTCGGTCGAGACCTTCGGCTTCAACCAGCGCGGCGAAGAGGTCTGCTACTTCAAGCGCAAGGTGATGGTGCCGAAGCAGAGCGCCGCCAAGCCGAGGGAGCGGCCGTACACGAGCCCGGAGTGATCTCTGATCCGAGCTGTCTCTTCTGCCGGATCATCGCGGGGGACGAGCCGACCGACTGGGTGATCCCGAACGGTCCGATCCGCGCGTTCCTCGATCACCGCCCGCTCTTCCCGGGGCACACGCTCATCGTCCCGGAAGACCACATCGAGAACCTGAACGTCATGCCTGACGACCTCATGGGTCCACTCTGGATCGCGGTGCGCGCCGTGTCGCGGGCGATGACCGATGTCCTGGGAGCGGAAGGGAGCTTCACCGCGACGAACACGGTCGTGAGCCAGAGCGTGCCGCACCTCCACGTCCACGTCGCGCCCCGCCGGCGCAAGGACGGGCTCAAGGGCTTCTTCTGGCCCCGGAGCCGGTACCCGTCCGCCGAGGAGGCCGCCACCGTCGCCGAGCAGCTCCGCGAAGGTGTAATCTTGTAAACAACAGCGAAAGCACCAGGATCTACGGAGGTCTCGGCGATGGAAGCAGCGAGCAGCACGACGATCGGTTGGTTCGCCGGAAGGATCCCGGACGGCTGGTTCACCGGTCCCCCCGTCGTCACGTACGACCGGGACGAGGTGCTGGTGCTCGGCACGATCACCGCCCCCGACCTCGGTGCGGACGCGGATCACGACGCCCGGACCGCGGCGGTGCAGTCCCGGATCGAGGCGTTCCGCGAGGACACCCGGGCCCGGCGCATGGGCATCGCGGATGCCGCGGAGGCGCGCTTCGACCGCAAGGTCGCGTGGGGCATCGAGTGCGCCGGCGAGCGCGTGGTGTTCACGAGCCTGAGCGTGCCGGTGATGACGCGGCTGCGGATGCAGGAGCGCGGGGTGCTCGACACGTTGGTCGATGCTTCCGTGGCGCGGTCGCGGTCGGATGCTCTGGCGTGGTGCGTGCGGCTCGTCGGTGAGCATCAGGACGACTGGATCTCGAAGCTTCGGGACGCTCTCGTCGAGGTCAACAAGGTTCGTTCTGAAGGGCCCACTTCCTAAGTTCTCACCCCTCTTTCCCAGGCCTTGGCGAGAGCCGGCATCGCTCCAGTCGCTCAGACAAGGGGTTCGCACAGGGCGCTCACCCAACGCGCTTGGTGGAGCGACGCCGGCTCTCGCCTCCCACAACTCTCGTAGATTGCGCACACAGGTCGTTGTCGTGCGTGCAGTTCTTGCGAGAGAGAGGGAGTTGTTGTGGGGGAGCGGTTGGTGGGGAAGGTGGGGGTGGTCACGGGTGGGGCTTCGGGGATCGGGCTGGCGACGGCGCGGCGGTTCGTCGCCGAGGGGGCGCGGGTGGTCCTCGGGGATCGGAACGCCGAGCTGCTGGCCGAGATCGGGGCGGAGCTGGGGGATGCGGCCGCGACCGAGGTGGTCGACGTCACCGTCGAGGGGGACATCGAGCGCCTGGTGCAGCGGGCCGTCGCCACGTTCGGCGGGCTGGACCTGGCGGTGAACTGCGCGGGGCTGGGGTCGTTCTCGCCGATCGCCGACCACCCGGCCGATGAGTGGCGGACGGTCATCGACGTCTGCCTGACCGGGGTGTTCCTGTCCGTGAAGCACGAGGCGCAGGCGATGCGCGCGGGCGGCACGGGCGGTGTCATCGTCAACATCGCGTCGATCAACGCGAAGGTGCCGGCGGTCGGGCTCGGCGCCTACTGCTGCGCGAAGGCGGGCGTCGAGATGCTCACGCGCTGCTCGGGCATGGAGCTCGGGCCCGAGGGGATTCGGGTGACGGGCATCGGGCCGGGCTACGTGGAGACGCCGCTCACGGAGTTCGCGCAGCAGATCCCGGCGATCCACACCGCATACCTCGAGTCGATCCCGATGGGTCGGGCCGGCGCGGCCGAGGACATCGCGAACGCGGCGCTGTTCCTGGTGTGCGACGAGGCGTCGTGGGTGACGGGCGAGACGCTCTACGTCGACGGCGCCGAGTCGACCAAGGGCTACCCGGACTTCACCAAGCTCACCGGCTGACGCCGGCGCGAGCGCAGACGCTCGTCAGCCGTCGATCGACGGTGTGAGCGCGGCGAGCGGCGGCACGATCGCCTTGAGGCCGTGCTGGGTCCGCCACTGGTTCATCTCGCTGATCTCACCGCGCTGGCCGTCGTCCATCGCCGCCGCGAGCGCCCGGGTCGACTTCTTCTCGGCGTGGGTCGCCGCGTAGGCCGCCATGTGGATGCCGCCCGCGTGGTGGTTGATCATCAGCTCGGTGAAGAGGTTGTCGAGCGCGAAGCCCCGGGCGGCGGCGAGCTGCGCCATCTGCGCCTTCGTCGCGAGCCCCGGCATCTGACTGCGCGGGATCGCGGGCTGCATCCACCCCATCGCGAGGGTCGGCGCGTCCCCGACGTGCCCCCACTGGGTGAGCCAGGTGTTCATCGCCCCGATCTCGGAGCTCTGGTACGTGACGATCTCCTGGGCCATCTGGAGCAGACGGGGGTCGTCGCCGTTGCGGATGTAGTCGAGCGCCATCGTGAGGGCCTGCTGGTGGTGCGCGCTCATGTCGTAGAAGAAGCCCACGTCAACGGACGACCGGCTCGGCTTCGACGGGCCGGTGTCTCCGATCCGCCAGCCCACGATCCCCGCGAGGAGGCAGACCGCGACGCCGAGTGCGATGAGCTGCCAGAGCGACGGCCCGCGGGACCGCCCCGGGCGGTCGTCGTCGGACTCGCCCGCACCGGGCGGGTCCGCGCGACCCGCGCCGGAAGCCGGATCGGTCGGTGCATCGGGCGTGGTCACTCCGCTCACATCGGTCACAACGTCGCCGCTCTCCTGTGGGTTCCGGTGTCGTGGTCATCGTCGTCGCAGGTGTGGCACTCGAGCTCGAGCGTCGCGTGCTCGATGCCGAACTGCTCGACCAGCTCGGCTTTGAGCTCCTCGCCCCGCGACTGGGCCTCGTGCAGGGTCAGCTCGCCGCCGAGCACCACGTGCGCCGAGAGCGCCGGGGTCTCCGAGCCGATGGACCAGATGTGGAGGTGGTGGACCGCCTCGACGCCGTCGGCCGTCGTGAGGGCCCGCTCGACCGCGGCGACGTCGAGTCCCTTGGGGGCGCCCTCGAGCAGCACGCGGGTCGCATCCCGCAGCAGCTGCCACGCGGCAACGAGGACGAGCACCGAGATGAGGATCGAGACCAGCGGGTCGACCCACTCGGCTCCGGTCGCGATCACGACGAGGCCGGCCACGATGACCCCCACCGAGCCGGCCGCGTCCGAGGCGAGGTGGAGGAACGCGCCGCGCAGGTTCAGGCTGTCGCCGCTCGAGCGGGCGATGATCCACGCGCTGCCGGCGTTGACGGCCAGACCCAGCAGCCCGACGATCACGACGCCGAGCCCGTCGACCGGCTCGGGGTTCGAGAAGCGTTGGATCGCCTCGTAGATGACCCACCCCGAGACGAGCAGGAGCGCCGCCGCGTTCACCTGGGCGGCCAGCACCTCGGCCCGTTGCATCCCGTAGGTGTTGCGCGCGGAGGCCGGTCGGAGGATGAGCCGCTGGGCGAGGAGGGCGAGGGCGAGCGCCACCACGTCCGACGCCATGTGGGCCGAGTCGGCGATGAGCGCGAGCGATCCGAACGCGATGCCCGCGACGAGCTGGACGCCGAAGAACGCGGCGTTCGCCGCGAGCGCGATCTGCAGCGCGCGGACGCGGGTCCGGTGCAGCTCGGGCGTTCCGTCGGCAGGCGCGGTGTGCGCGTGGTTGTGCGCCACGTCACAACGGTAATGCTCCCCTGGAACGCTTCCGGTCCGGGGTGGCCGAGCGACCTAGCCGAGAAAGCTCAGGATGTGGCGGTGCACGGCCTCCGGCTGGTCGAGGTGCAGGAAGTGGCCGCTCGCCGGAACGATCTCGAGGTCGAGGCCGGCCGGGAAGAACGGCTGCAGCTCCGCTTCGACGACGAGCTCGGCGCCCATGCAGCCGTCGTCCGCACCGTGGAGGTACAGGGTCGGCACAGGAGTGGGGCCGCTGCCTGCGTTCTGCACGGCGTCCAGCTCCGGGTTCCCCGGCTTCGTGCCGAGCATGGACTGGTAGTAGCTGATCGCGGCGGCGGTCGAGCCGGGTGCGCCGAGCGTGTCCTTCAGCGCCCGCATGAAGGCGGCGTCCGGAATGAGGCCCGGCGACCAGTCGTGCCAGAGCATGTCGATGAGCGCGAAGTCGTCACCGGGGACGATCATCTCGGCGAGCGGGGTCTGGAAGAAGAAGATGTACCAGGACCGCTTGAGCTGCGCCGGGGTCGAGAGGAACCGGGCCATCAACGCGGCCTGGTGCGGCACTGCCAGCGCGACGAGCTTCGAGAACCGCTCCGGTCGGTGGCCGACGGCGGTGTACGCGGCGATCGCACCCCAGTCGTGACCGATGAGCACCGCGTCGCGGTCGCCGCCGAGCTCGTCGGCCAGTGCGAGCGCGTCGAGCGCCAGCGCGGCCACCTGGTAGTTGTCGTCCGGCGCGAGTCCCGTCGGGGTGTAGCCCCGCAGCCACGGTGCGACGACGTGGTAGCCCGCGGCGGCGAGCTCCGGCATCAGCTGCTCCCACGTCGGCGCGTGATCGGGAAAGCCGTGGAGGCACAACGCGAGCGGACCATCGCTGGGTCCGTCCTCCAGGTACGCGAAGTCCACCCCGTTGGCCTGCACGCGCTTCGGTTCCGTCATGGGCCGGAGCGTACGCAAGCCGTCCGGCGGGAGCCGACCGAGAAATCGATTGCCAACGAACCGTTAGGTGACTAATAATATGTCTCCTATGGAGCCTCCCCTCGGACGCCGCCTCTGGCTCGGCCAGCGCGCCGTCCACGACGCCCTCGACGAACGCATGGCGGAGCACGGCGCGAGCATCTGGCACTGGATCCTCCTGAAGCACGCGGCGGAGAGCGAAGGCTCGAGCCAGCGTGAGCTCGCGGAGCACATGCACATCGAGCCACCGACGTTGGTGCGCCATCTCGACAAGCTCGCCCACGAAGGCCTGGTCGAACGGCGGCGCGACGAGAACGACCGGCGCGTCGCCCGCGTGTACCTCACGACGGCGGGGCGCCAGCGGCTCGCCGAGCTGGGGCGGCTGCAGGAAGAGGTCGACCGGGAGCTCCGCTCGCTGCTGACCGAGCGCGAGGTCGAGGTGCTGGGCAAGACGCTCATGCGGATCCACGAGCACTTCGACCACCAGAAGGACCCCCACAAGGAGGAACGCGGTGCCAACCAGCGTTGAACAGCTACCGGTGAAGGTCGTGCACGACGCCGATGAGGTGATCCGCACGGAGCAGCTGACGAAGATCTACCCGGGCGACATCAAGGCCGTCGACGCACTCGACCTCTCGGTCCGCCGGGGGGAGATCTTCGGGCTGCTCGGTCCGAACGGAGCCGGCAAGACCACGACCGCGGGAATGCTCACGACGCGGGTGATCCCGACGAGCGGGGGTGCGTTCGTCGGTGGTGTGGACGTCGTCGCGCACCCGACCGCGGCCAAGCAGGTCATCGGGGTGGTCCCGCAGACGAACACGCTCGACCGCTCGTTGAGCGTGTGGGAGAACCTGTACTTCCACGGCCGCTTCTTCGGCATGAACGCGAAGACGTCCAAGACCGAGGCCACGCAGCTGCTCCACCAGTTCCGGCTCGCCGAGCGGGCGGAGGCACCGGTGCTGGCCCTCTCCGGCGGCATGGCGCAGCGGCTCATGGTCGCCCGGGCGATCATGCATCACCCCGCGATCCTGTTCCTCGACGAGCCCACCGCGGGCCTCGATCCGCAGAGCCGCATCGCGCTGTGGGACATCCTCGGCGAGCTCCACGCCGCGGGTCAGACGATCCTGCTGACCACGCACTACATGGAGGAAGCCGACGAGCTGTGCGACCGGCTCGCGATCATCGACCGCGGATCGCTGCTCGCGCTCGGCACGCCGACGGAGCTGAAGCGTTCGGTCGGCATCGACGCGATGGTGACCATCACGGCCGACGGCGACCTGGACGAGCTCGCGAGCGTCCTGCGCGACGAGATCCCGAACGCCACGACCGTCGAGCACTCCGACGGCGTCGTGCGCATGGGGGTGCAACAGATCCAGGGCGTGCTCCCCAAGGTCGTCGACGCCGCGGAACGGCACGGGTTCACCGTGTCCGATCTCTCCTCCACCGAACCGACCCTCGAAACCGTGTTCATCAGCCTCACCGGGAAGGACCTGCGCGAATGACCACCATCACCAGCGTCGCCCCGATTCCGGGCGTCAAGGAGCTCGAGCGCTCCGCCCGGAAGTCGACCCGCACCGCGTTCCGGGCCCTCTTCCTCCGTGACCTCACCGTGTTGCGCAAGTCACTCAAGGAGTTCCTGCCGCGCACGTTGCTGCAGCCGTTCCTGCTCGTGTTCATCTTCACCTACGTCTTCCCGAAGATCGGCCAGGGCGTCGGTGGCTCGGGTGCGGCGGCGGGCGAGTTCTCGACCCGGCTCGTCGCCGGCGTCGTCGGCCTCTCGATCATGTTCCAGGGCATCCAGTCGGTCGCGCTGCCGATGGTCCAGGAGTTCGGGTACACCCGGGAGATCGAGGACCGGGTGCTGGCGCCGATGCCGGTTCGCGCTCGTGGCGATCGAGAAGGTGATCTCGGGCGCGTTCAACGGGCTCTTCGCCGCGCTGCTCGTCTTCCCCATCGCGGCGATCGTCCCGGCGACCCCGGTGCACCTCGACATCAACTGGCCCGTGCTGCTGACGTTGGCGCCGCTGGCCTGCTACATGTGCGGGGCGCTCGGCCTGACCTTCGGGACCCGGTTCGACCCCCGGACGGTGCCGATGCTCTTCGGGATCGTGGTGCTGCCGCTGACGTTCCTCGGGGCCATCTACTACTCGTGGTCCTCGCTGGCCCCGATCCGTTGGCTCCAGGTCTTCGTCCTCATCAACCCGCTCGTCTACATGTGCGAGGGGTTCCGGGCCGCGCTCACGACCAGCGAGCACATGAGCCTCTGGGCGGTATATCCGGTGATGCTCGGCTTCTCCGCCCTCTTCACCTGGCTCGGCATCGCGGGCTTCAAGAAGCGGGTTCTTTCCTGAGCCCCTTCAGGACGGGGAGGATCCGGTCGAGGTCCGTGGGTGTTTTTCCATGGCGATTGTGGGTATCCTCCCCGTCCAATGTCGGGGGGCATGAACGTCACCTTCCACGGCGTGCGCGGCTCGACACCGTGCGACGGCCCGCAGCTGGCCCGCTACGGCGGGAACACCTCCTGTGTCGCGGTCGAGGTCGAGGGTCAGGCACCGATCGTCTTCGATCTGGGAACGGGCCTGCGCAATTTCGGGCTCGCGCTGCTCGACGGCACGACGTTCGAGGACCTGGACTTCCACGGGACGGTGCTGCTGAGCCACCTGCACTGGGACCATGTGCAGGGCCTCCCGTTCTTCGTGCCCCTGCACCGGCCCGGGAACACGCTCGACGTCTACGGCCCGCAACAGGCTGAAGGCGCGCTCGGTGACGTCTTCACCGGGATGATGCAGCCGCCGTACTTCCCGATCACGCCGGAGCAGCTCGAGGGGACGGTGCAGTTCCACGACGTCGGCAACGACGACTTCCCCCTCTCGACGACCGCCAAGGTCCGCTCCCGCTGGATCCGCCACGTCGGTCCGACCCTCGGGTACCGCCTCGAGTGGCAGGGCGTCTCGATCGCCTACCTCTCCGACCACGGTCAGGGTTGCGCCGGCATCCAGTCCAAAGCGGGCCTCACCGAGGAACGCTCGGACAGCTACGTGCCCGACGACGTGCTCGACCTCTGCGACGGCGTGGACCTGCTGATCCACGACGCGCAGCACACCCGGGCCGAGTTCGAGCACAAGCGGCACTGGGGCCATTGCACGGTCGACTACGCGGTGCACGTCGCGAAGGAAGCGGGCGCGGCGCAGCTGGCCCTGTTCCACCACGACCCCGCGCACACCGACGACCAGATCGACTTCCTGGTCCAGGCCGCTCGCGAGACGGCCGCCGTGATCGGCGGTGGCGACGTCCTTGCCGCGTCGGAGGGCACGACCCTCGAACTTGCACCGCGCCATTCACGCGGACTCCACTAGCGAGCGTGGCCGAAGAAGCTGTCTCGCGGGGTGCCGACACGGAGATCGTCACGCCGGAAGGCGCGTCCTTCCGTGCGGTCCTCGGCCACTTCGCCACCGGCATCACGGTCATCACCGCGATGGACCAGGGCGAGCCCGTCGGCATCGCGGCGAACTCCTTCACCTCGGTGTCGCTCGACCCGCCGTTGGTGCTGTTCTGCGCCGCGAAGACGTCGTCGACCTGGCCCCGGATCCAGCGTGCCGGGCACTTCTGCGTGAACGTCCTCGACGAGCACCAGGAGCACATCTCGAAGCTGTTCGCCACCAAGGGCGCGGACCGGTTCGGCCAGATCGAGTGGCACGCCGGCGAGCGCGGCCCGATCCTGCACGACGTGCACGCGTACCTCGACTGCACGATCGACACCGAGCACGACGCGGGGGACCACGTGATCGTCGTCGGCCGGGTGCACGAGATCGGCCTGACCGCGGACGCCGGGCCGCTGCTCTTCTACCAGGGCCAGTACGGCCGACTGCTCGGGAGCCAGTAGGCGCCTGTCCGAAGATCCCCGGAGGGCAGTCACCGGACCGGACGTCTTCGAGTCCCTCCGGCGGCTACTCGCCTCGGCCGCGCGGCCGGCCGGAGCCACCACGGCGGCGGGGCTTGGTCGAGCGGTCGAGCTCTGCGCCGAGCCCGAAGAGACCGGTCGCGCACGCCGCGCTGACCCCGGCGACGAGGATCGCGAGGACAGTCGCGAGCGTGGTCATTCCCGCGAGCACGAGCAGCGTGGCGATGATCAGCGCGCCGAACACGATGAGCGCCTGGAAGCGCGCCCCCGCCGCGGTGTCCCAGGCCCGGGCCGGACCGAGCCTCGACGCGAACATCATCCGCCAGCACCTGGACGTGGGCCCGGAACGGCCGAACGCGGCGTCCAGGCCCGGCAGCACCGCGGCCACCGGGATGAGCCAGACGATGGAGAAGACGAACCCGCCGAGGATCACGACCGTCACGACGCCCTGCTGCAGGCGCAGGATCCGGGCGTCGACATCGGGCACCGCCCGACCCTACCCCTGGGGTCTCCGACCTCACCTTCCGCGCGAACAGCATCTTCAGAGTCACTCTCGGTGGGTCGATACCGATGGTGCCCGACGGCCGTACAAGGGACGAAGAGGACCATGCGACTGAGCTCGAAGCTCCAGGCGGTGTAGGCGGTCGATGGACGTTCGGATGCTCGGCTCGGCCGAGGTGCTGCGCGGCGCCGTCGGTGACGTGGCCCGTCAACGCGAGACCCACCGGCGCCGGCGGGTGCTCAAGGTCGGGCTCCTGCTCGCCGCGATCGCGCTCTTCTTCTACTGGCGCCTGCTCGGCGGGAACCCGGTGCGCTTCGGGTGGCCCGACCTCACGATCCCGGCGGGGCTCCAGGAGTACCTGCCCGGGTTCATCCTCATCATCGTGCTGGGCGGGGTCCTCATCGTCCCGCTCGCCACTGCGGGCCGGTCGCCGCACACGCTCTACCGCCCGAGCGAGATCCCGGTGACGTTCGACGACGTCGTCGGCCTCGGCATCATCCGGGACGAGGTCATCAAGACGCTGAACCTCTTCCTCGCGTTCAAGACGTTCCGCGAGTCGATGGGTGGGACGCCGCGACGGGCGATCCTGTTCGAAGGTCCGCCCGGCACCGGCAAGACGTACATGGCGAAGGCGATGGCGCGCGAGGCCGCGGTGCCGTTCCTGTTCGTGTCCGCGAGCGCGTTCCAGTCGATGTACTACGGGCAGACGAACCGCAAGATCCGCTCGTTCTTCAAGGAGCTGCGCAAGACCGCGCGACGGGAGGGCGGCGCGATCGGCTTCATCGAGGAGATCGACGCGATCGCCGGCGCGCGCCAAGGGATGAACCGCTCGACGCCGGCGGGCGACGGCATGGGCCGCGGGACCGCGCGCGCCGCGGGTGAAGGCATCAGCGGTGTGGTCAACGAGCTGCTCGTGCAGATGCAGTCGTTCGACGAGTCGACGTTCGGCGGCCGGATCCGCGGCTGGTTCATCGACCGGGTGAACCGGTTCCTGCCCCCGAACCACCAGATCTTGAAGAAGCCGCCGACGGGGTCGAACATCCTCGTCATCGGCGCGACCAACCGGGCCGCCGACCTCGATCCCGCGCTGCTGCGGCCCGGGCGCTTCGACCGGTCGATCTACTTCGGGCTCCCCGGACGCGGCGGTCGGCGCGAGATCATCGACTACTACCTGAACAAGAAGGCGCACGTCCCCGAGCTGGACAAGGACGAGCGCCGCGACCAGCTCGCGGCGATGACGTTCCAGTACTCGCCGGTGATGATCGAGCACCTCTTCGACGAGGCGCTGGTGTGGTGCCTGCGCGACGGGCGCGACGCGATGGACTGGGCCGACGTCCAGCAGGCGAAGCTCACCGAGGAGATCGGGCTCGCCCAGCCGGTCGAGTACACGGTCGAGGAGAAGAGCTTCATCGCCACCCACGAAGCGGGCCACGCGGTGGTGGCGTACCTCGTCGGCGTCGGGCGCAAGCTCGAGGTGCTGAGCATCGTCAAGCGCCGCGACGCGCTGGGCCTGCTCGCGCACTCCGACACGGAGGAGCGGTACACGCGCACGCGCTCGGAGCTGATCGCGAGCATCCAGATCAGCTTCGGAGGCATGACGGCCGAGGAGCTGTTCTTCGGCGAGTCCGGCACCGGACCGGGCGGCGACCTCATGAGCGCGACGACGCTCGCGGCGCAGATGGTCGGTTCGTTCGGCATGGCCGGCACGCTCTTGAGCTTCGACGCGATCCAGGCCGGGCCGATCAACCAGGGCATCGTCGCCAAGGTGCTGAACGACGACGAAGCCCGCCGGTCGGTGGAGCGCATCCTCGAGTCGGCGAAGGCCGACGTCCGCAACCTGCTCGACTCGCACCGCCATCTCGTCGTGGCTCTGCGGGACTCGCTGCTGCAGAACGAAGAGCTGGTCGGCGACGAGATCCTCGACGTGCTCCACGACGCCGAAGCCGAGCTCGCCGCGGGCACCGCCGCCACCCGCTGAGCGCCGGCGTCCATATCCTGACGGCCCGCTGAAGGGTCGCTGGTAGCCTCGCCCACCGCCCCGAACGCATCCCGCGTCGGGGACGCGAGGGGTGAGTGGACGTGTGAGCGTGAGCGGAGAGAGCGGGTCGGCGGCGCCCGGGTCGGCGGAGCGGGACGCCCGGCGTGCGGGCTGGCGGCTCATGGGCAGCGCCATCAGCCCGCAGCGTTGGTGGGTGGCCGGCGGGATCGGCGCCGGCCTCATCTGGACCCTCGCGAAGCTCACGATCCCGTTGCTCGCGGCGGCCGCCATCGACGACGGCATGCGCAACGGCGACACCGGCAAGGTCCTCTGGCTCACGGCGGCGATCATCGGGGTCGGCGTCGTGCAGGCGGTGGCCACGGGTCTGCGGCGGTACGCCGCGTTCCGCATCGCGTTGCGCACCGAGACGGACCTGCGCCAACGGCTGTTCGCGCACCTGCAGCGGCTGCACTTCGCGTTCCACGACCAGTCCCAGACCGGCCAGCTGATGGCCCGGGCGAACACGGACATCCAGCAGGTCGAGACCGTCGTCATCCTGATCCCGCTCACCGCGGCGAGCTGCCTCACGATGGTCGGGGTCATCGTGATCATGGTCATCGCGAGCCCGGTGCTCGCGTTGCTCGCGCTCGGCGCGCTGCCCTTCCTCAACATCGCGGCGACCCGCTTCAGCAACCGCATCGCGCCGGTGAACCTCGCGCTGCAAGAAGAGCTCGCCGACCTCTCGGGCGTCGTCGAGGAGAGCCTGTCCGGGGTGCGCGTCGTCAAGGGCTTCGGTGCGGAGCGCATGCAGATCAATCGGCTCCGCACCGAGGCGCAGAGCGTCCTCGATCAGGCGCTGGCCGCGGCGCGGCTACGGGCCGGGTTCATCCCGCTCATCGACTTCCTGCCCACGATCTCGATGGTCGCGATCCTCTGGTACGGCGGGCACCAGGTGCTCGACGGGAACCTGCAGCTCGGCGACATCCTCGCCTTCAACCTCTACATCCTGATGCTGATCTGGCCACTGCGGATGGTCGGCATGCTCATCGCGCAGGCCTCGCGCGCGTCGGCGGGGGCCGGGCGGGTGCACGAGATCCTCGTCACGGACCCGGAGATCATCGATCACTCGGACTCCGTCGCGCTGCCGCCGGGCCCGGGGACCGTGACGTTCGAAGGCGTCCACTTCGGGTACGGCCCGGGCCGCTCGGTGTTGAACGGTCTCGACCTGACGATTCGCGGTGGTGAAGCCGTCGCGCTGGTGGGCGCGACCGGGAGCGGCAAGACGACGGTCGCACGGCTGCTCCCGCGCTTCTACGACGTCGAGTCGGGTCGGGTGCTGCTCGACGGGGTGGATGTGCGCGACATCGGCGTCCGAGACCTGCGGAAGTCGATCGGCATCGTGTTCGAAGACACGTTCCTCTTCACCGACTCGGTGCGGGAGAACATCGCGTTCGCGGATCCGGAGGCGTCGCAGGACGCGGTGCGGCGCGCGGCGCGCCTGTCCGGTGCCGAGGCGTTCATCGACGCGCTGCCCGACGGGTACGAGACCCTGATCGGTGAGCACGGCTTCTCGCTGTCCGGCGGGCAGCGTCAACGGATCGCGATCGCCCGCGCGGTCCTCGCCGACCCGAAGGTGTTGATCCTCGACGACGCGACGTCATCGGTGGACCCGACCAAGGAGCACGAGATCCGCTCGGCGCTCGGCGAGGTCATGGCGGGGCGGACGACGATCATCATCGCCCACCGCCCGGCGACGATCGCGCTGGCCGATCGGGTGCTGCTCCTCGCGGACGGGATGGTCGTCGCCGACGGAACGCACCAGGAGCTGCTCGCCACGTCGGAGCGGTACCGGACGGTGCTGGCGGCCGCAGAGTCGCCCGGACCGACCGCAGTCGAAGGGGCGCGGTCATGAGGGGCGGCTGGGTCGACGGCGGGCCGGTCGACGAAGAGTCGAAGCTCGACCGCGCGCAGGCCCACCAGGTCATGCGCCGGTTGTGGCAGATGCTCCGGCCGTACCGGCGCGAGATCGCGCTGGCGTGCGTCGTGCTGTTCATCCAGACGTCGTGCCTGCTCGCCGGGCCTGCGCTCGTCCGGTATGGCGTCGACTCCGGTCTGACCGGGAACGACGCGCACGCGCTCGACATGGCCGCACTTGCGTACCTCATCGTCGCGATCATCGGGTTCACGACCGGCCGTTCGGTGATCTGGCTCGTGAGCAAGACCGGCGAGCGGTTCCTGCAGGCGTTGCGCGAACGGGTCTTCCGGCACCTCATGGGCTTGTCGATGGACTTCTACGAGCGGGAGAAGACGGGCCGGCTCGTCTCGCGCATGACGTCTGACATCGACGCGCTCCAGGAGCTCATCTCCCAGGGGCTCGTGATGTTCATCCAGAACATCCTGATCTTCTTCGGCGCGCTGATCGTCATCTTCGTCATGAGCTGGCAGCTCGCGCTCTGCACGCTCGTCATCGTGCCCCCCGTCATGTGGGCGAGTCGTTGGTTCCGGCGCGAGTCCAACCGCGCGTATCTCGAGGTCCGGGAGCGGATCGGCCAGAACCTGGCCACGCTGCAGGAAGGGCTCGAAGGCGTGCGCGTCGTGCAGGCGTTCGGCCGGGAGCGCGGCTGGATCCGCCGGTTCCACGAGACGAACGAGGCGCAGTACGACGCCAACCTCGAGACCGTCCGCATCTCGGCGAAGTACTTCCCGTTCGTCGAGTTCGCCGGCGTGATCGGGATCGCGATCGTCGTCGGCGCGGGTGGGATCTTCGTCGACCAGGGGATCATCACCGTCGGCACGGTGCTCGCGTTCGTCCTCTACCTGAACAGCCTGTTCGAGCCGATCCAGCAGCTCAGCCAGCTGTACAACACCGTCCAGTCCGCGGGCGCGGCGCTGCACAAGGTGTTCGCGCTGCTCGACACCGAGGGCACTGTGGGTGAGAAGCCCGGCGCGGTGGACCTGCCCGAGCGGGGCGCGATCGAGGTCGACAACGTGGCGTTCTCGTACGGCGGGGGCCCGCCGGACACCGCGGGTGAGTCCCATCCTGTCGGTCCGAAGGTGCTGCGCGACGTGTCGCTGACCGTGCAGCCGGGTGAGCGGGTCGCGCTCGTCGGCCCGACGGGCGCGGGGAAGTCGACGTTGGCCAAGCTCATGGTGCGGTTCTACGACCCGGGCGAAGGGGTCGTGCGCTTCGACGGCGTGGACCTGCGGGAAGCCACGATGAGCAGCCTCCGGAAGCGGATCGTCGTCGTGCCGCAGGAGGGCTTCCTCTTCGCCGGGACGGTGCGTGACAACGTCCGGATCGGCCGGCCCGAGGCGACCGACGCCGAGGTCGACGCGGCGGTCGCGGCGATCGGCTTGTCGGAGATCTTCGGTGCGTTCCCCGACGGTCTCGACACCGAGGTCCGCGAGCGCGGCTCGCGACTCTCGGCGGGGGAGAAGCAGCTGGTGTCGCTCGCGCGCGCCGCGCTCGCGGACCCGGCGCTGCTCGTCCTCGACGAAGCGACGTCGAACCTCGACCCGGGCACCGAGCGCGTCGTCGAACGCGCGCTCGAGACGCTGACCGAGGGCCGGACCGTGGTCGTGGTCGCGCACCGGCTCTCGACCGCGGCGCGCTGCGATCGCATCGCGGTGGTCGACGACGGCCGACTGATGGAGGTCGGCACCCACGACGAGCTCCTCGAACGACGCGGCCGCTACTCCCGCCTGTTCGCCGCGTGGGACGCCGGCCAACCCATGGGCCGCTCCGCCTGATCTCCTCGTTTCGGCGTCACTTACCCACGTATTTCGTGGGTAAGTGACGCAAGTTCGGCTCTTGGGTGAGGGGTTGGAGCTCGACGACGGGGTCGAGGCGGTGGGCGAAGCGGCGGAGGGTGCGCATCAGCACCACGCCGGTCAGCAGGATGAGGACCGCGTTGGTGAGCGCGGAGGCCGCGTCCCACGCGAGCGACGTCGCGACGTAGAACGACCAGTAGTGGTGCAGCGTCTGGGCCAGGCCGAGGGTCGGCGTCCCAGGAGAGCGGGCCGCCGTCGCGCTGGAACGGCCAGAACCACAGGTTCATGATCGCGCCGTAGACGAAGCCCCACACCCAGCCGTACGCGGCGAGCACGACGACCTCGACCCGCGGGGCCATGCGCGCGGTCGCGAGCCCGATCAGCACCGGCGAGCCCGCCCATCCACGCGAGGGCGAGCATCTGGAACGGGAGCCACGGACCGATCCCGCCGGTGATGATGGCCGACACCGCCATCGCGCAGAGCCCGAGCAACAGCCCGAACCGCGGGCCGAACGCGGCGCCCGCCAGCACGATGAGGAAGAAGATCCCGTTGCCGCCGCCGGGCAGGCCGAGCAGGCGGAGCAGGCCCGCGATCGCCGCGAGCACGCCGAGGATCGCGACGGTCGCGCCCGTCATCGTGCCCCGGCGGACCTCGATCGCGATCGCGATCACGACGAGCCCGCCGACGACGGCGGCCACGAGCGGGGCGTCGCCCGCGTGGGCCGCGTTCGGCAGCGCGGTGCTCGGCAGCCAGAACGGGTAGAGGAACGCGGCCGCACCCGACGACGACCGCGAGCACGTACACGAGCACCGGGCGGGTCCGGCGTGCCGCGGTCGATGCGAGCGCGATCGCGGTCATGTTCGGCTCCCGGTCCAGCGCGCCGGCGACCTCTTCGACGGTGAGGAACGGCGGCAGCACGCGCAGCACCTGCGGCGCGAACAGCGAGCCGGCCAGGCACGTCGCGGGCCGGTCCGGCGGCGACGATGCTCGCCGTCGCCGAGCACGACCGCCTGGGTCGCGCAGCGCGCCGCGAGCTCGACGTCGTGGGTCGCGAGCACGACGGCGCCACCCGTCGCGCGCGTGCTGCGCTGATCGCGCGCTTCGAGCGCGTGGCGCGAGTCGCGCGTCCATGCCGCGCGTCGGCTCGTCGAGCAGGAGCAGATCCGCGCCGCCGACCGCGACCGCCGCGATGGCGACCCGCTGCCGTTCCCCGCCCGAGAGGCTGCGCGGGTGGTGGTCGGCGAGCGGCCTCGAGGCCGAGCGCCGTCGAGCCACCGGTCGACGGCAGCCGTCGGCGCGGCGGCCGAGCAGTCGGAGCGTCTCGGTCGAGCTCGGCGCGCACGGTCGCGGCGAACAGCAGCGTGTTCGGGTCCTGCGGGCACGTACGCGGTGGTCGGGCGCGGCTCGACCCGGCCCGCGTCCGGTGCCAGCAGCCCGCCGAGGATGCGCAGCAGGGTGCTCTTCCCCGCTCCGTTGCGGCCGAGGAGCGCGACGACCTCGCCGCGGTGGATCTCGACGTCGATCCCGTGCAGGACCGGCTGGCGGCCGAGCGCGACGCCGACGCCCTGTGCCCGGAGGAGCAGCTCGCCGGGCGCGGCGGGGCTCGGGCCGTCGACGAGCGGTTCGGGCCGGTGCTCCATCGCGACCGCGAGCCGCGCCGCGGTGCGGACGGTCAGCGGAGGCGGATCCCAGCCGAGCAGGCGGCCGAGGCGGGTGACGCTCGGCGCGCCGGGGTAGTCCGCGAGGACCGCGCCGGTCGGTGCCGGCGCGACCGTGATGCGGCCGCCGTCCAGCCGCACCGCGCGGTCCGCGAGGGGTGCGGCGCGCTCGAGCCGGTGCTCGGCGAGCAGGACCGTGGTGCCGAGATCGGCGTTGAGCCGGCCGACGGCGGCGAAGACATCTTCTGCGCCCTGCGGATCGAGCTGCGACGTCGGCTCGTCGAGCACGAGCGCGTCGGGCGCGGCCGCGAGCGCACCCGCGATCGCGGCGCGTTGCCGCTCCCCACCCGAGAGCGTCGCGGGATTGCGGTCGCGGAGATGGGCGATCCCCGAGCGCGTCGAGCACCTCCTCGACCCGGCGCCGCATCGCTTCGTCGGGGAGGCCGAGGTTCTCGAGCACGAACGCGACGTCCGCCTCGACCCGATCGACGACGAACTGGGCCTCGGGATCCTGGTGGACGAAGCCGACGACATCGGCCAGCTCCCGTGGCTTGTGCGTGCGCGTGGACCGTCCGAACGCGACGACCTCGCCCGAGAAGCGTCCGCCGGTCGAGTGCGGGACGAGTCCGTTCGGGCAGCGCAGCAGCGTGCTCTTGCCCGACCCGGAGGACCCGACGACGAGCAGGATCTCGCCCGCCGCGACCTCGAGGTCGACCTGCTCGAGCGCGAGCGGTCCGTCGGGATAGCCGAACGACACGCCGGCGAAGGAGATCGCACTCATGCGCTGGTCACGGGCTCGGGGAGGAGCTCCGGCTCGGCCGCGGTGATGCCCGCGCGCTGGGCCTCCGAGGGTGGGCGAGGGGTGCGGGTCAGCGGGAAGAGCAACGGCACGAGCGCGAGCGCGACCAGCGGCTGGAACGTCGGCCAGTGCAGCGGGTTCGTGTGCCAGACGAGGGAGCCTTCGCCCGCGAACCCGAACAGCCCGACGAGCAACGGCGTCGTGAGCACGCACGCGACCATCACCCAGTCCGCCGACGCCATGCGGCGATGACGGTAGCGGCGCCGATCCCGGGTGCGGCCCGACGCGAGCACCGCGGCGGCGACGAGGAACGCGATGCCCGCGAGGCCGAGCCCGATCGCCGCGGGCCGGGCGCGGCCGACCAGCGCGACGAACGCGCCGGCGAGCGCGAGCAATGCGCCGAGTCCGCACCAGCCCGCGGCCTGGTCGCCGCGGGTGCTGGTCTCGTAGCCGAAGCCGCGCGCGTCCATGGACTCCGATAGCGAGACCGCACGCTCCATGCCCCGTTCGAGGACCGGCACGATGCTGCGCAGGATCCGCCCGCGCCGGATGGAACGGCCGCCGGTGCGCGCCCGGTCAGCTTCTCGGACCGCGCTGACGGACTCGATCGTCGACGGAACGAACGCGAGCGCGACCGTCGTGACCACCCCGAGCTCGTGGAACGCGCGGGGCGAGGACTGCACGAGCTCGTAGTGCGATGCGATCGCGTTGAACGCACCGAAGACCGCCATCATCCCGACGATGGCGAACCCCTGCGACAACGACTGCAGCACGACGCCGGCCTCGACCGTCCCGCCGAGGGTGAATCCGCCCAAGAGGCGAGGGACGGTCACCTGGGGAAGGGTCATCATCACGTCGGTCGCCGCGTGGGCGGTGAGGGCCGAGATCACGACCCGGATCAGCGCGAACACGACGCCGACCGCCAGGAGCGCAGGGAACGCGCGGCGGTACGGGCCCTCCGGCGCGTGGACCTCGACGACGAGCCACGCGATGCCGATGATGAGCGCCACGTAGACCGGGCTGGGCGCCAGCTGCACCGTCGCCGCGCCGGCCAGCGCCCACACGACCCAGGCCACGGAATGCCAGGGTCGGGTGGTTGCCGTTGCGGAACGCATTCCTCTAGGGTGCGCGCTCGACAGCGGTCGCGCAAACCCCGGATGGTCTGCGCGGTCTCGGAGCCGGGCAGATCCCGGGTTCGAGGCGGGGGAAGCCGGTGCAAGACCGGCGCTGACCCGCAACTGTGAGCGACCCGCCCGGAGCGCCTCTCCGCACGGTTCGTGAGCCAGGACCACCGCCGCAGTCCACCGGTCCGCCGGTGCTCGCCGTACGAGCCGCTCCCGCGGTTGAGATCGAAGGCCCTCGTGGAACGGGGCCGGCGGAGGGTCACATGCTCGGTCACCGATCACCTCGCGTGGTGCTCCTCGCGTTGACGGTCGGCCTCGCGGCAGCTGCGTTCGGCGCGGGCGCGAGCCCGTCGGTCGCCGCCGCGGCGTCACCGCATCGGGCTGCGGTCATCGTCGACACCGGCGGCACCGTCCACCGGGTCGTCATCACCTTCACCGAGGACTCCATCTCGGGCATCGAAGCGTTGCAGCGGGCGGGCGGGAACCCGGTCGTGTACGTCTTCGGGGGCCAGGGTGGCGCGGTGTGCCGCATCTACGGCGTCGGGCGCGACGCGGGCCCGGGTTGTCTCGGGGGCGCGGACGGTGACAACCGGTACTGGGCGTACTTCCGCGCGCCGGCGGGCACGTCGACGTTCACCTACTCGTCGATTGGTGCCGGTTCCGCCCGCGTGCACGACGGCGACGTCGAAGGGTGGAAGTTCGGGACCGGAACCGCACCGGCGTACGTGTCGCTGGCGACGTTGTCCCCGCCACCTCCACCCCCGGCGAGTCCCCCGGCCACCGCGGCGGCGACGCAACCCCCGAACGGGTCGCCGGCCGGCGACGGCGGGAACGCTCCGACCGCCGCGGCCGCGGCGGGGTCGGTACCGGCCGGGTCGCCGACGACGGCATCGACGCGGCCCGTGACCGCCCCGGCGGGCTCGGCCAAGGACTCCGGCACGTCGACGAAGCGCTCGAGCGCGGCGGTCGACCACGAGACCGATGCGAACGGCAAGCCGATCAGCACGAAGCTGGCCAGCGCCGACGACGGGGGTGGTGGCGGCTCGAGCTGGTCCCTGCTCCTGTTCGCGGTCCTGCTCGTCGCGATCGTCGCCGCGATCCTCATCGTCCGCCGGGTCCGGGCCCGGGGCGCCTGACGGGTCCGGTTCGGGACGAAGGTCCCGACCAATGGTCGACGTGGGGCTCTTCCCACGGCACTGAACAGTCCGTACCCTCGCCACATGACCGACACCCAGACCCACAGCCCGCAATCCGAGCCAGCGCGCTCCGAGACCGGGAAGGTCGCCAAGCCGCCGGACCCGAACCGTGAGATCTGGAAGATCTCGACCACCGTCTTCTCACTGCTCGCATTCCTGCTCGCGTTCGTCGCAGTCGTCACCGCGGGCCAGGCGTGGAGCCGCAGCAACGCGGCCCGATCCGACGTCAAGAAGCTGGCGGCCGGCGCCTTGCTCAGCCACAAGGCGACGGTGTCCCTGCGCGAGTTCTCGATGGACCCGAGGCCCACGCAGGTGAAGGCGGGCTCCGTGCAGTTCACGGTCCACAACGTCGGCACGATCACCCACGAGATGGTTCTCGTGCGTGCGGCCGGCCCAGATGCGCTCCCGCGCGTCACGACCGCGACCTCCGAGCGAGCCGTCGGCGACGTCGACGAGGAAGCGATCTCCAAGGCGGACACGATCGGCGAGACCGGTGACGTGAAGGCGGGCAAGACGGTCGTCAAGACGTTCAAGCTCACCCCGGGCACCTACGTCATGTTCTGCAACATCGACAGTGCCGCGAGTGGCGGCGGCGTCCTGAACCACTTCTCGCACGGCATGACGGCGACGATCACCGCCAGCTGAGACCTCGTGGTCTGATCCGAGCCGGCGCCGCGTGGTATGAATTCTGCGGGTCGGGGCACGGGAGGACCAATGAACGACGTCCCGCGCCACAGAAGGTCGATCTCGGTGCCGCGATCGCGGTTCCGCTTCGTTGCCGGCATCGCGGCGATGCTGCTCGTCGCCGGGTGCTCGAGCGGCGCTTCCTCGAGCGGCGGCTCGTCGACCACCGCGTCGTCGGCCGTGAGCACCTCGAGCTCGGGAACATCGAGGTCTTCGGGCTGCTCTCGCACCGCATCGAGCGGGACCGTGACGCTCACGGTCACGCAGGGATCGCGGCGGCGGGCCACGATCGTGCACGTGCCGACCGGGTACCGCGCGGGCACGCCGGTGGCACTCGTGCTCAACCTGCACGGGAGTGGCTCGTCGGCGGCCGGGCAGGAGGCGTTCACGGGGATGGACGCGACGGCTGACCGCGACGGGTTCATCGTCGCCTACCCACAGGGCGCGATCCGCGCGAGCACCGGGTACGACTGGAACGTGCCCGGCGTGCCCTTGCTCGGCGGCAAGCCGGTGCCGAAGGGTGCGGCCGACGACGTCGCGTACCTCTCGCGTCTGATCACCGTGCTCGAGCAGCACTACTGCATCAACCCCCACGACGTCGACGCGACCGGGTTCTCCGGTGGCGCGCGAATGACCAGCCAGCTCGGCTGCGATCTTGCCGATCGGGTCGCCGCCATCGCCCCGGTCAGCGGCCTGCGCCTGCCCTCGCCGTGCCCGAGCCGGCGGGCGGTACCGGTCGTCGCGTTCCATGGGACGGCCGACCCGGTCGATCCGTACGGGGGCAACGGCCAGGCGTACTGGACCTACAGCGTCTCCGAAGCGGCCCACCGCTGGGCCCAGCACGACGGTTGCCTGACTCCGCCGGCTACCACCATGCCGTCCCCGACCGTGCAGCTCACGACGTACACGCCGTGCTCCACGACGGGCGTGGTGGAGCTGTACACGCTCCAGGGAGCGGGACACACTTGGCCCGGTGGGCCGCCGGTCTCGCCGCGGCTCCGGCGGCTGCTCGGCCCCGCCTCGAACGCGATCGACGCGAACACCATCATGTGGACCTTCTTCCAACAGCACCCGCTGCCGTGACCCGGATCCTTCACCGGTTCGCGGGTCGCGGCGGCAGTGGTGATGGTCGTCGGGTTGGCTTCGTCCTGCGGGAGCGCCGGTCCGGCGTCAGCCGCCGCGGCGGCGCGGCCGAGCCGGGTCGTGGTGCCCGTGTCGGTCGTCGGTGGCCAGGGGACGCCGCACGCGGCGCGCACCCGATGGTGGAGGTGCGCGTCGGGCACTCGGCACCGGTGCCGCTGCTGCTCGACACCGGGTCGACCGGGCTGCAGATCTTCGCGGCCAGGGTCCCCACCGGACCGGGGACCGGCGTGGCGGTCACGAGCACACCGGACCACGCGTCGTACGCGGGTGGGCATCAGCTGGCCGGAGTGGTCGCGACGGCACGGATCACGCTCGGTCCGCAGCGCACCGCGCGCCCGGTGGCCTTCGGGCTGGTGCAGTCCGCAACGTGCACGCCCGCGAAGCCCGTGTGCCCGCTGGCGGGCGGTGTCGATGCGGCGATGGCGCGGGGTTTCTACGGCATCCTCGGCATCGGCACGAACCGGGGCCCGAACGGTCTGGCCAACCCGATCCTCGGCATGCCCGCCCGCCTCGCACAGAGCTGGAGCGTGCACATGCACCGGGCGACCGGCCGGCTGGTGCTCGGCCCGTTGCCCACGCTCGCGTCCCGCACCCGTGCGACGGTGCCGCTCACCTCGCTCGGTGTCGTCGGTGGGAACCGGTTCTGGGACGCGACCGTGCGCCTCTGCCTCGTCGTCGGGCCGTCGAGCTCCTGCCGCGCCGGGCTTGTTCGATTCGGGGACCTTCGCGATGCAGCTCCCGGGCTCGCGGTTCCCCGACGCGCCCGTCCTCGTCGGGACCGATCTGGTCGCGCCCGGGACGGCGGTCACCGCCACGATCCGCGGCAGCAGCGCTCCGTTCTGGAGGTTCACGGCGGGGACCACCAAGTCCGCCGACACCGTGTCGATACGGCCCGACGTGCCCCGCCTCGTGAACACGGGCGTCCAGGCCTTCTACGCGTTCACCATCACGTACGACAACGTGCACGGGACCATCGGCCTCGTCGCACCCCGCTGAGCGGGCTCGTAGAAGTCAGACCAACGGGGCGTAGCCGGGAACCATCGCGTGCGCTGTGTCGAGGTAGACCTTCGCTTCGGGTGGTTGAGCGAATCGACCATGACTCCATCGGATTTCGATGTGGCCGTCGATTTCTTGGTCTGTGCGTGTTCCGCGAGTGTTGACGTGGGCTTTCCAACGTACGAGCGGCTGGCCAGCAGTGTCCGCCCATACATCGAAGCCCCGAAGTTCGTAGTGCTGTCGCCAATCCCAGGGAGTTGCGATCCGCAACCGAATCGACGTGTGCGTGTTGGCGCCGAGAACGAAATACGGTGCACTTCCAATCCGGAGCAGACGCCAGAGCATCGCTTCTTGTTCCCTGCGGCTGGCGAGCAATGTACGCCAGCGGGTTGCAGACACGGCGCTCACTGCAGCGGCGAGCTCCGCGTAGGCATCCTGTGCGGCGCCAGTCCAACCGTTGCGAAGGCGTTCCTTGAGTGCTCGCCGTTGTCCAACGGAGAGCTGATCGACCGCACGCGGGAGATCGAGCGATGAACTGAGCGCGTCTCGTACGACGTCGTACAGGGCTTGGTACTCAGATGGAGCGGTTTGTTGGTACCAGTCCAGGCGAGAGCGTGAATGTGGACCCAAGAGACCTCGTTCAAACAGGCTTGCAGGCGCGACGTTCAGCAGGATGCGCGAGAGGTACTTGCAGCTCACTTGGTAGACGTGATCAATGCGCAAGTCGATTGGTGCGACCTGGTCGCCGACCGAACCATGCGGTCCCTTCCACTCGACCAGCATCGGTGCTCTCCCTCGAAGCCCGTCCCGTGCCTTCGCAAACGCGAGTCCGTTCGCCCAGGCCGCCGCGAACGTCTGCCGGTGCGCATCCACCTCGAGTAGCTCAGCGAGGCGTTCCCACTGATCGTCTCGAACGTTCGTGACCGTGGTTGGCCGTGCGAGCACTGCCATCTCCGCCGTCGGGTAGGACAGCATCGCGAGACCAGTCACGATCTCGGTGATCTCGGTGCGCTCGGAGGGCAAGGGTCTACTCAGTGAACAAGGGTGAGACCCGGATCTCGAGAGACGCTCGATCGAGGTCGAGTCGCTCGCTGCCCCAGATCTCCTCGCTCGGATACGCATCGACCGCCGTGTCCGTCTCGGTTATCCACAGTAGAAGCGCGTCTCCCCATCGTTCATCCAAGAGCGCTTTTCTCATCGCCCGCAGCCGCTCGGGTGTCGACACCTCGTCGGCCGACATCTGAGCCACAAGTTGGAGAGCGAGCACCCGGGAGAGAACGTGCTCGTCTTCCGCTACGAAGACTTCAGGCGGTTCCCTATGGACTACGGCATACGCAATGCGTCCCGCCCCGAGCCCGTCAGGCATCGGTCCAGCGGGGCGGAAGTAGGTCGTCGCCGATCGGCTTACAGGCGCGAGACCCTCCCTGTGCATATTCAACAAGGCGAGCGAAGTGCTCGGGAGACTGCATCTCGACTGCATCCACGAAGAGCTGACCGCGCCCAGCGCGCAGGGCGAGGTGTCCCGCACTACCACGGGTGGGAAGATCCGTGGTGAGAAAGATGATCGGGATTCGTTGTTCGTGGTCTGCATTGAGGATCGCTGCCCGGCCCAGCGCCTTCCATAGAGTGTCCGTTCGCCGTAGTCCAGCGCGTGCACTCGTAAAGGCACCGGAGACGTCGAAGTACCACCGCTGACCCTTGGCGTCGACCGCCGTGAAGTTGAGGGCAACGCCGTCGCGAGCCTGCATGCGATCAACGATCTCAGCGAAGCCCGCTGCTTCTAGAACGTCTCTTGCGAGGTCTTGTGCCTTCTTCCCGTCTTTGACCGCCCGAGCCTGGAAGTCGAGTTCCGAGTCAGGGTCGGGGTCTGGCCGAACTGCGGGCAGAGATGGACGACCTGGAGCACCCAGAGCGCTGGCGCGCTCAATCCGTGCGCGTTCGGTATCCACTCGGGTGTCAGCGAGGTCGACATAGTTCTGGTCTGTGTCAAAGCCGAGGTAGTGACGACTGGTTCTCACGGCAGCGACGGCTGTAGTTCCCGAACCCATGAATGGATCAAGCACGAGGTCGTCTTCGTACGTGTACAGATCGATCAGACGTTGCGGAAGCTCGACGGGAAATGGCGCAGGGTGCCCTACCCGGCTCGCCTGCTCGGGGGGGATGTCCCAGAGGTCCGTCGTTGCTTCCATGAACTCGTCCTTGTAGATCGAGACACTGGATGGGAACCCTTCGGTCTCTCGGTCGCGCCGGCTAATCGCGCGATCAAAGCGGCCCTTGCTGGCGACGATGACGCGTTCTGTGAGATCTCGCAGCACCGGGTTCGCGGCGCTCTGGAATGAACCCCACGCGCATGATCCGCCGGCTCCATGTGCCTTCTGCCAAATGATTTCCCCCCGCAAAAGCAAGTGCAGGTCATCCTGCAGGATCCGAATGACGTCAGCCGAGAGCGACCGATACGGTCGGCGGCCGAGATTGGCGACGTTCACTGCAATCCGGCCACCGGGTTCAAGCACGCGTTCACATTCTGCGAACACCTTGCGCAGCATGTTCAAGTAGTCGAGGTACGTCGCCGGGATGTCGCCTACTCCGAGCGCCTCCTCGTATTCCTTGCCGGCGAAGTACGGCGGTGAGGTAACGACGAGTGCAACCGAGTTGTCTCCGACTTCGGGTTGCATGTCAGTCGCGCTCTTGCAATAGATCTGGTCGACGACGGAGGGATGCTCCGGCTTCTCAGACTTCAAGAGCTTCGGGGCTGAGAAGCGAGCGTAGAAGTCGCTTGCATCGTGGCTCTCGCGCTTGCCTACTCCGAAGTTCGAAGTCGACGTTGGCTTCCGTCGCTGTGCCACGCGCTGAGGCTCCCCGGAAGTAGTGGGCGAACGTTCGTTCGGAGTGTAGTGACCGTGTGGGACACGAACGTTGGGCCCGATACTACGGGTCGGATCCGCATCCCGAAGGGGGACCACGGCAAACCTCGCCCTAACCTCTCGGGGTGATCATCGGTGCGATCACCTCTTCCAACATCTCCATCCTCGTGGCGTTCGGTGGCGGGATCATCTCGATCCTCTCGCCCTGCGTCCTTCCGATGATTCCCGGGTACCTGAGCCTCGTCACCGGCCTGACGGTCACCGAGCTCCAGGGTGGCGAGCACCGGCACCTCGTCCGCATCGCGACGATGACCGGGTTCTTCGCGCTCGGCTTCACCGCGGTCTTCACCCTCCTGGGACTGGCGGCGACCACGGTCGGTCAGGCCACGTTCAGGAACCAGACGACGCTCACCCGGATCTCCGGCCTCATCGTGTTCGCGATGGCGCTGTACCTCGCGGGTTCCCAGGTGCTGCGCGCCCCGCGCCTCTACCCGGAAGCGCGCTTCCAGGTGAGTGACCGCTTCGGGATGTTCACCGCGCCGCTCGCGGCGCCGCGTTCGCGTTCGGCTGGTCGCCGTGCCTCGGTCCGGTGATCGCCGCGGTCTTCGGCGTCGCCGCGACCCAGACCGGGGTGCGGGCCTTCTCGCTGCTCATCGCGTACTCACTCGGGATGGGCGTCTCGTTCCTGCTCGTCGGGCTGGCGTTCGGGCGGTGGGCCACCCCCCTGAACTTCGTGAAGCGCCACATGAAGACGCTCACGCTCGCGTCGGCCGCGCTCCTCGCGGTCTTCGGCCTGCTCCTCATGTTCGACCGGCTCTGGTGGCTCGAGCGCGCAGCTCACGAATTTCCTCGACTGGCTCGGCCTCGACAGCCTGGTCCAGCTCGGGTAGCGAGGGTCGGGCCCGACGGTCAGCCGGGACGGGCGGTGTCTGTCAGAATCGGGCGCCCGCCGACAATGGAGCCCCCGCATGACCGACTCGGCGACCCGGATCGTCGATACCCCCGAGTGGCGAGCGCTGCAGGCGCACTTCGAAGCCATCCGCGACGTCCACCTCCGCACCCTGTTCGCCGACGAGCCCGACCGGGGCGAGACGCTCTGCCTCGAGGTGGGGGATCTCTACCTCGACTACTCCAAGAACCGGCTCACCGTCGAGACGATGTCGCTGCTGGTCGCACTGGCCCGGCGGGCCGGGGTCGAGCAGCTGCGCGACGCGATGTTCGCGGGCGAGAAGGTCAACATCACCGAGGAACGCGCCGTCCTGCACGTCGCGCTGCGCGCGCCCGATGGACCAGAAGATCTTCGTGGACGGGGTCGATGTCGTCGCCGAGGTGCACTCGGTCCTGAACAAGATGACGGTCTTCTCGACCCGGGTGCGCAGCGGTGCGTGGACCGGGCACACCGGCAAGCGGATCCGCAACGTCGTCAACGTCGGCATCGGCGGCAGCGACCTCGGGCCGCGGATGGCCACGACCGCGCTGGCCGACTTCAGTGACCGCTCGATGACGTTCCGCTTCGTGTCGAACGTCGACGGCACCGACTTCTACGAGGCCACGCGCGATCTCGATCCGGAAGAGACGCTGTTCATCATCGCGTCGAAGACGTTCACCACGCTCGAGACGATGACGAACGCCCACAGCGCGCGGGAGTGGGCGCTCGCGAAGCTCGGCGACGAGGCCGCGGTCGCGAAGCACTTCGTCGCGGTGTCGACGAACGCCAAAGCGGTGACCGAGTTCGGGATCGACACCGCCAACATGTTCGAGTTCTGGGACTGGGTGGGGGGTCGCTACTCGTTCGACTCCGCGATCGGGCTTTCGCTCATGGTCGCGATCGGGCCCGACGCATTCCGCGACATGCTGGCCGGCTTCCACGCGATGGACGAGCACTTCCGCACCGCGCCCGTCGAGGCGAACCTGCCGATGCTCCTGGGGCTGATCGGCGTCTGGTACGACAATTTCTTCGGCGCCGAGACCGTGGCGATCCTTCCCTACAGCCAGTACCTCGCCCATCTGCCCGCGTACTTCCAGCAGCTGGAGATGGAGAGCAACGGCAAGTCGGTCGACCGTGACGGCAACCGGGTCGAGTGGCAGACCGGGGCGATCGTCTGGGGCCAGCCGGGAACGAACGGCCAGCACGCCTACTACCAGCTCATCCACCAGGGCACGAAGCTCATCCCGTGCGACTTCATCGGCTTCGCGCAGGCGAACGAGATCGTCGGCGACCACCAGGACCTCCTGACCGCGAACCTGCTCGCGCAGCCCGAGGCGCTCGCGTTCGGCAAGACCGCGCGCGGAGGTCGAGGCCGAAGGCGTACCCGCGCACCAGGTGCCGCACCGCGTCTTCGAGGGCAACCACCCGACCAACACGATCATGGCGCCGAAGCTCACCCCGAACGTCCTCGGCCAGCTGATCGCGCTGTACGAGCACAAGGTGTTCACCCAGGGCGCGATCTGGAACATCAATTCGTTCGACCAGTGGGGCGTGGAGCTGGGCAAGAAGCTCGCGCAGAACATCGTCCCGGAGCTGAGCGCGGACCCGGAGCCGCCGCTCGCGCACGACTCGTCGACGAACACCCTCATTCGCCGCTACCGGTGGCTGCGTTCCCGCTGAACGAGGCACCGACAAAGGAGCACGACAGATGCAGCTCGGCATGGTGGGACTCGGTCGGATGGGCGCGAACCTCGTCCGTCGACTCATGCGTGACGGTCACGAATGCGTCGTCTACGACGTCAACCACGACGCGATCAAAGAGCTCGAAGGCGAGGGCGCGCAGGGCGGGGACACACTCGACGAGTTCCTGGCCAAGCTGAGCAAGCCGCGTGCGGTGTGGGTGATGGTGCCGGCCGCGTTCACCGGTGACACCGTGATGGAGATCGCCAAGAAGATGGACCCGGGAGACATCATCATCGACGGCGGCAACTCGTACTACCGCGATGACGTCGACCGCGCGAAGGAGCTCGCGAAGCTGGACGTCCACTACGTCGACTGCGGCACCAGCGGCGGTGTCTTCGGGTTGGAACGAGGGTTCTGTCTGATGATCGGTGGCGAGGACGCGATCGTCGAGCACCTCGACCCGATCTTCAAGACGATCGCGCCGGGCGTGGACTCTGCGCCGCGCACCCCCGGGTTGAAGGGGGAGCCGTCGACCGCGGAGAACGGGTACCTCCACTGCGGTCCGAACGGCGCCGGCCACTTCGTCAAGATGGTCCACAACGGCATCGAGTACGGGATGATGGCTTCGTACGCCGAGGGTCTGAACGTCCTCAAGAACGCCAACGCGGGCAAGGTGAAGCGGGACGAGGACGCCGAGACCACACCCCTGCGGAACCCGGAGTACTACCAGTACGACCTCGACCTCCCCGCGGTCACCGAGGTGTGGCGGCGGGGCAGCGTCATCGCGTCCTGGCTGCTCGACCTCGCGGCCCACGCGTTCTCGCAGTCGCCGCAGCTCGACGACTTCGCCGGTCGCGTGTCGGACTCGGGCGAGGGCCGCTGGACCAACCTCGCCGCGATCGACGAAGGGGTGCCGGTGCACGTGCTCAGCGCCGCGCTGTTCGATCGGTTCGAGTCCCGGGGTGCCGCCGACTTCGCGGACAAGATCCTGTCGGCGATGCGCAAGGAATTCGGCGGCCACGACGAGAAGGCCAGCTGATGGCGGCGGACAAGGCGGACGCGCTGTGCTGGTTCGGGTGCTCCGGCGACCTCGGCCACAAGATGACGTTCCCGGCGCTCTACGCGATGGCGAAGCGCGGCCACCTGAAGGTGCCGGTCATCGGCATCGCCTACTCGAACTGGACGCTCGACGACCTCAAGGCCCGGGCGCTCGACAGCATCAACACCTACGGCGGCGGCGTCACGGACCAGAAGGCCTGGGACCACCTGATCAGCTCCCTGCACTACGTCGATGGGGACTACGCCGACCCGACCACGTTCCAAGAGCTGAAGGTGCAGCTCGACAAGGTCGGTGCGAAGACGCCCGCGCACTACCTCGCGATCCCGCCGAGCCTCTTCGGCACGGTGATCGAGTCGCTCGGGTCGTCGGGCGCGGCGGACAACGCACGGGTCATCGTCGAGAAGCCGTTCGGCCGTGACCTGGCGAGCGCGATCGAGCTCAACCAGATCATCCACACCGTCTTCCCGGAGTCGTGCGTCTACCGGATCGACCACTTCCTCGGGAAGGAAGAGGTCCAGAACATCCTCTACTTCCGGTTCGCCAACTCGTTCCTCGAGCCGATCTGGAACCGCAACTACATCTCGAACATCCAGATCACGATGGCCGAGGACTTCGGCGTCCAGGGTCGGGGCGCGTTCTACGACGAGGTCGGCTGCCTGCGCGACGTCGTGCAGAACCACCTCTTCCAGGTGGTCGCGCTGCTCGCGATGGAGCCGCCGCAGGGAATGGGCGACAAGGCGCTGCGCGACGCGAAGGAGCGCGTGTTCGCCGCGGTGGACAAGCTCGAGCCGTCGGACGTGGTGCGCGGGCAGTTCGAGGGGTACCGCAACGAGCCGGGCGTCGCGCCGGACTCGGACGTGGAGACCTACGCCGCGCTGCGCCTGCACATCGACTCGTGGCGCTGGGCGGGGGTGCCGTGGTTCCTGCGCGCGGGCAAGGAGCTGCCCGTGCACGTGACCGAGGTGCTCGTCGAGCTCAAGCCACCGCCGCAGCGGGTCTTCGAGGACTCCGAGCCCGAGGTCGGGCGCTGCAACTACATGCGCTTCCGGTTCAACCCGATGATCGAGATCGGGCTCGGCGCCCGGGCCAAGATCCCTGGGGAGGCGAACATCGGCGAGCAGCGCGAGCTGTTCCTCTCGAACGAGTACCCAGATGAGATGAGCCCGTACGAGCGGCTCCTCGGCGACGCGACTCAACGGCGAGGGACTCCTGTTCGCGCGCCAGGACGGGGTCGAAGAAGCATGGAGGGTCGTCGACAAGATCCTGACCCACCATCACATCGCACACCCATATCCCCGCGGGAGCTGGGGGCCGAAGGAGGCAGACCGCATGATCGAAGCGTTCGGTGGCTGGCACGACCCGATCGTCAACAAGCCGTGACCGACCGCGACGAGCTCAAGCAGGTGGCCGGCGAGCGGGCCGCCGACTTCGTGACGTCCGGGATGGTCGTCGGTCTCGGGACGGGAAGCACCACGGTGTTCGCGATCCGCCGGATCGGCGTGCTCGTGGTGTCAGGTGACCTCCAGAACGTGCTCGGCATCCCGACGTCGAACGCGAGCGCGGAGCTCGCGGCGGAAGTCGGCATCCCGCTCACGACGCTGGCCGAGCACCCCGTCATCGACCTGACCATCGACGGCGCGGACGAGGTCGACCCCGACTTCAACCTGATCAAGGGAGCCGGGGGCGCGCTCCTGCACGAGAAGATCGTCGCCCAGGCGAGCCTGCGCGAGGTGATCGTGGTGGACGAGGGAAGCTCTCGCCGCATGCTCGGGAGCCAGCGGGCGCTGCCGGTCGAGGTCGTGCAGTTCGCGTGGCGGGTCGAGGAGGAGTACCTCGCCGACCTCGGTGCCGAGGTCGATGTGCGGCGCGGCGCGGACAACGACGTCTTCGTCACCGACGAGGGCAACTGGATCCTGGACTGCACCTTCCCGCCGATCGCCGACCCGGCCCGGCTCTCCGCCCAGCTCGAACGGCGGGCCGGCGTGGTGGAGCACGGCCTGTTCCTGGGCCTGGCCACGGACCTCGTGGTCGCGAGCGCCGAGGGCGTGGAGCACCGCACCCTCCCGTGAGCCCGCTGCCCGACATCTGGCTGGTCCGTCACGGTGCGACCGAGTGGAGCGAGAGCCTCCGGCACACCGGCGTGACGGATCTCCCGCTGACCGCGGAGGGCCGGCGCCAAGCCGCATCCCTGTTCCGAACCCTCGACCGGCAACGATTCGACCTCGGTGCTCACGAGCTCGTTGCGCCGGGCCCGTGAGACCGCGCGCCTCGCCGGGTTCGCCGACGCGATCGTCGACGACGACCTGCTCGAGTGGCACTACGGCGAGTACGAGGGCCTCACGAGCGTCGAGATCCACGAGACGAACCCGGACTGGACGATCTTCACCGGCGTCACGCCCGGGGGCGAGACCCCCGAGCAGGTCGGGGTCCGGGCCCAGAAGGTGCTCGACCGGGTCGCGGGGTGCGAGGGGCCGGTGCTGCTCTTCGCGCACGGCCACTTCCTGCGGGTGCTGACCGCGACGGCGCTGGAGCTCGGACCGGAGGCCGGCGCCCGCTTCAGCCTCGACCCGGCGACGATCAACGTCATCGGATCGGAGTGGGGGACCCGCGCCCGTCGTCCGCTGGAACGAGCACGTGGTCCAGATGTGACGGCAATCTGCGCGCTTCGGCGGTTCTGAGCCGCCGGCTCTGCTACACAGGGCGCAGTTCCTTGGGGCCAAGGCGGCGCAATGACCACGATTCTCGACGAAGCGATCGAGCGGGTTCCGATCGGCGGGCACGACGGCCGATCGGGCGCGTCGATCGAGCGGGTGCGGCTGGGCGACGGCCGCCGGCTCGTCGTCAAGCGGATGCACCCGGACCACGACCTCACGATGCGGCTGACCGGCGACACGGTCGGGCGGGAGTACTCGCTGTGGCGTGAGGGCATGTTCGACGCACTGCCGTCCGGCATCGGTCACGCGATCGTCGACGGGTGGCAGGAGGGCGACGAGACCGTTCTCGTCATGCGCGACCTCGGTTCGGTCGTACGAGGATGGAACGACCTGGTCTCGTGGTCGGAGAACGAACGGCTCATGGGCGCGCTCGTCTCCATGCACGAGGCGCTCCGCGAATTCCAGAGCGCCGCGCTGTGCCCGCTCGTGGACCGCGTCGCGTTGCTGAGCCCGGTGACGATGCGGGCGATCACGGACACGACCGACAACCCGCTGCCGATGATCGTCGTGCGCGGCTGGGAGCGTTTCCCGGACCTGGTGCCACCGGACGTCGCCGCGGCGGTGCGCGCGGTGCACGAGGTGCCGGCCGCGTTCGCGGCCCGCTTCGGCGCACAGCCGTGCACGGTCGTGCACTCCGACGCCGCGCACGTGAACATCGGGTTCGAGGAGAGCCAGGTCACGTTGCTCGACTGGGCTCTGGCCACCTGGGGGCCGCCGGCGCTCGAGCTGGTGCCGTACCTCACCGCGTCCGCGGCATCGGTGGACGTCAGCCGGGAAGAGATCCTCGCGAGCTACCGCGGTCGCGGCCGGGCGACGGGTACGACGACGACGCGGTGCACCTGGCGCTCTTCCTCGGGCTCGTGGAGCTCGGGTGGAACAAGGCGCTCGATGTCACCGAGAACGAGGACCGGCTGGTGCGCGAGCGCGAGCGCGCCGATCTCGACTGGTGGGTCAACGAAGCCCGGCGGACCATCGAGCTCGGCCTCCTCGACGGCGTCGTGGTGTGACCCGACGCTCGCTGCTCGAGTTCGCGCCGACGCTGCCGGGTGCGCACGAGGACCATCCATGGGGCGAGACCGTGGTGAAGGTGCGCAAGAAGATCTTCGTGTTCCTGGGTGAGGACGGGTCGACGGAGCCGAGGTTCGCGGTGAAGCTGGACGAGTCCCTCGAGGCGGCGCTCGGACTCGACGGCGCGGAGCCGTCCGGGTACGGGCTGGGCAAGGCAGGGTGGGTCAACGTGCCCTTGCAGGGCCGGTCGCCGTCGATCGGGGTCCTCCAGGACTGGGTCGAGGAGTCGTACCGCAAGGTCGCGCCGAAGACGCTGGTACGCGAGCTCGACGGCGACACCTAGCGGCGCATCCGACCGGCCGGCGTCGGTACTGTCTGCGCCGTGACTGCCATCAGGACCGAGGATGACGGCGCGGTGCGGCATCTCGTGCTGTGCCGGCCGGATGAGTACAACACCATCACCCCGGAGCTGCGCGACGAGCTGGTCGCGGCTCTCGACGCCGCCGACGAGGACCGTTCGGTGCGCGTGGTCCTGCGTGCGGGCCGAGGGTCCGGCGTTCTGCACCGGCTACGGGTTGGACTGGTCGACCGCCGCGCAGGCGACGGAGGAAGGTCGCGAACGGGTCTGGGACTCTATGGCGGACCTCCGGATGATCGGCCGGTTCGCCGCCGCGTTCGCCAAGCTGCACAGGGTCAGCAAGCCGACCGTGGCCGCCGTCCACGGTTGGTGCATCGCCGGCGGCACGGATCTCGTGCTCAACGCGGACCTGATCGTCGCGGGGGAGTCCGCGCGCTTCGGCTACCCACCGGCCCGGGTGTGGGGCATCCCCGAGGCGCCGTGGTTGTGGGTCGCGCGGCTCGGTCTCGAGCAGGCCAAGCGCTACCTGCTCACCGGCGACGAGATGGACGCGGAGACCGCGGCACGACTCGGGCTCGTGCTGGAGTGCGTCCCCGACGCCGAGCTGCTCGACCGCGCGAGCGCGCTCGCGCAACGGATGGCCAACCTGCCGCTCAACCAGCTGCAGATGCTCAAGCTCGTGTGCAACGACGTCGCGGAGCAGATGTACCGACCGGATGCGTCGAGGCGGCTCGGCTCCCTGTTCGACGGCGTCGCGCGCCACACCCAGGAGGGGCTGGACTTCGTCGCCCGCGCGGAGGACGCCGGCTTCCGCCAGGCCGTGCGCGAGCGCGACGACCCGTTCGGGGACTACGGCAGCCGGCCGCGAGCGCAGTGAAGGAGCTCGCGGCGTTGAGCGAGGTCACGAGCTACGAGACCGGCGTGCCGTGCTGGGTCGACGCCCAGAGCTCTGATCTCCCGACGACCGTGGACTTCTACTGCGCGCTGTTCGGGTGGGACGACGAGGACCAGGGCGAGGAAGCCGGCCACTACACGATGTTCCGGCGGCACGGCCTCGAGGTCGCGGCGATCTTCCCGGTGATGATGGAGGGGATCCAGCCGCACTGGACGACGTACCTTGCGACCGACGACCTCGATGACACCGCGGCGAAGGTGCAAGCCGCGGGCGGCGTCGTCTTTCAGGGCCCGATCGACGTCTTCGACTCGGGACGGATGGCGATCGTGGCCGATCCGACGGGGACGGTGTTCGGCGTCTGGGAGGGGAAGGAGCACATCGGCGCGCGCCTCGTGAACGAGCCGGGGGCGATCGTGTGGAACGAGCTCAACGTGCGCGACATCGATGCCGCGCTGGCGTTCTACACCTCGGTCTTCGGGCTCACGGTCCACGAGATCAACCTCGGCACCGAGGACGCGCCGTTGCTCTACCGGGAGCTCCAGGTCGGCGGGCGCACGGTCGCCGGGGTGACGCAGATGACCGACGACTGGCCCGACGAGATCCCGTCGCACTGGACGGTGGTGTTCGCGGTCGAGGACGCGGACATCGCCGCGGCCGAGGCGGAGCTCCAGGGCGGCATCGTGCACGTGCCGCCCACGGACATCCCGCCGGGTCGCTACTCGGTGCTGACCGATCCGGTCGGCGCCGCGTTCTCGATCATCCAGCTGCGGTGATCGAGTCGTTCAGGCGGTCGATCACCGGCCGGAGGATCATCGTGTAGGTGTCGGCCATCGTGGGCGCACGGTGTCCGCGGTGGGCCTTCATCCGCTCCGGGTCGAAGACGACGGCGATGAACGCGGCCTTGCTCGGGAACGCGTTGAAGCGGGCCTGGTCCCACGAACGGCCGTCGCCGATGATCGTGCCCTCGACGCCGAACCAGCCGGCGAGCCGGACGCCGTGCGGGACCGCGACGACGCCGGCCGCGTCCTGGTAGCTGTCCATGTCGGGGATGCCGCCCGGGACGAACTTGATGACGTGGATGACCATCACCGGACCGTCGTCCGCGGTCGGCGGGTGCGGCACCTCGGCCCAGTCGGGCGGGTCGGGGATCACCGGCGTGACCATCGGCTGGCAGCCCAGGATGATCGACTGCTCCATCCCCGCTTCCTTGTGCTCGTGCAGCTCGACGAAGTCCGGACGCGATTGCATCTCGACGAACGAACGGCGGGTCGGGTACTTCACGATCGCGACGCGGTCCCACTTCGGCGTGTCGCCGAGCAGCTGGTCCTCGACGTCCGCGAAGAACACGACCTCCGCGCCGACCGCGGCCAACGGCTCGAGCGGCGCGTAGGCATCGTCGGCCTCCCGCCCGGTCAGCGTCGTGGCGCGACCGTCGATGTAGTCCGCCACCTCGCCGTACTTCATGAGGTTGACCATCCACACCGGACCGTCGTCCTCGGCGGGCGTGGTGGCGAGCCGCTCGAAGTACTGCGGGTCGATCTGGCCGTAGCGAACCATCGGAGTGTCCATGCGGCCGACCCTAACCAGCCCCGGAACTTGTGACAACTCCTTCGCCACAAGTTACGGGCAACGCGTGTCAGTGGAAGATCACGGGACACTCCGCGATTGCGACGCTCGTGCCGAAGTCCGCCAGCTCGCCGATTCCTTCACCGAACCACTTCTCCGCGAGGTGGCCGATGACGCTGCTGATCACGTGGTCGCCCACCTCCAATGCCTTGCAGAAGCCGTGCGCCTGGTCCGGGAGGTAGCTCGTCCCCTCGAACAGGATCTGATCGCTCGACATCTGCTCGGCGATCGCACCTCGTTCGGAGTCGAGTCTCGCCGACGTGACGAACAGGCAATTGCCCGCGACCGTGTCAAGGATGTGCTCGTACGCGGGAACGTCGCTCGGTAGCGGGTCCACCTTGGGTCGGCTGGCGAAGTTGTTGCTACAGAGCTCGGCCTTGTAGTTGTGGACGGCGAGCCAGGTCGTGTGCAGCGCCTTCCACGCCGGCCCGGGGAGTCCGGGAGCATGCACCGCGCTGCCGACGGCATGGAACTCGCGATGGGACATCGGCAACGTGAGCACAAGACGCGGATGCTCGCTCCTGCGTTCCGCGTCGCGATCGGTGCCGCGCACGCGATGATCAGGACGACGCCGATGGTCAGCGCGATCAACCGGAGCTGCTTCATCTCAGACCCCCTGCAAGTCTGGATTTCCGTCGCTCAGCGCGGTCGTACGAACGACGCCTCTTGCCTGCCCGGCCGCCGCGACGATGTCGTATTCAGGAGGCCACAGCCCCGGTCCTTCGTCAACCGTTTGGGGCTCCTCGGCGCCGCGTCGACGGAGCGGGGGCTCGTCGCCTAGAGTGCATTCCACGCCGCGGGGTGGAGCAGTCTGGTAGCTCGTCGGGCTCATAACCCGAAGGTCGTAGGTTCAAATCCTACCCCCGCCACCATTTGCGCAGGTCAGAGCCGGTCCCTCGGGGTCGGCTCTTGCCGTTCTGGGACCGACTTCTAACGCGATTGCGAAATCGTGTCGCGACGCTTCTAACGAAGAACCCGAAGTGCCGCGTAGGCCGTCCCATCTGGTCACGTCCTGTGCCTTCCGGTACCAGGACGTCCTGGTACCGGGTTTCGGCGAGAAGGTGCTCGGCACAATCGGGTTACCTCGGCGTAGAACCCGAAGTGGTTTTGCGCGCGCGTCAGAGAGCGAAGCGGGCGAAATCGCCAGTGAGCCGTCGCCCCGGGTGCCCCCGAGCCGGCGTTTCGGGGCACGGTCTTGGGCGACACGTAGGCTGCGGCTGTGCCCGACTTCGCCACGTTCGATCAGCGCGGCTACCCGACCGTGTCTGCGCGCGAGGGGTACAGCGCGTGGCAGCCGAGCTATGAGGACACGGTCTTGGATTTGATGGACCTCTCGCTGTTGGACCGCCTCGAGACGGTTCATTGGAGCGAGACGAAGGCGGTCGCGGATCTCGGGTGTGGCGGCGCCCGAACCGCGCGTGGGTTGGCCGCCAAGGGCGTCGACACCATCGATGGCGTCGATCTCACCCCAGAGATGTTGGACAGAGCGCGGGAGTTGGGTCTTCATCGGCGTCTTGAGGAGGCCGACGTTCGAGCGACGCCACTCTCGGCTGCTACCTACGACGTGGGGGTGTGCTCGCTGGTCGACGAACATCTGCCGGAGCTATACGAGCTGTACGCGGAGGCCCGTCGGCTGCTCGCGCCCGGAGGGGCGTTCGTCGTTGTCGGCTACCACCCGTACTTCATCATGTCGGCGGGGATGCCGACGCACTTCGACGGTCCTGACGGTCAGCTCGTTGCGATCGAGACGTACGTACACCTGCCCAGCGCCCATGTCGACGCGGCCCGTGCTGCCGGCTTGGTGGCGTCGGAGATGTACGAGGCGGTCATCGACCCGGCTTGGATCCGGCGAAAGCCAAAGTGGGACCGCTATCGGGGCTGGCCCATCAGCTTTGTCTGGACCTGGCGCACTGCATCCTGACGAACCGACGCCGCGCTCAACCGGCGATCGGAGACAACCTCTGAGCGCTGCCCGCGCCTGCCTACTGCACCAGTCGCCAGTTGCAGCGGATGACACCTGCGCATCGGGGTGCTTCGACGTGCCACCTCACCCAAAGGGTGGACTCGGCGTCCCAGCCGCTCATCTGGGGTTGGTCCATTCTCGGCTGCGCTCGTGCTTCCGCGACCGTGTGATCCGTTACGTGAACCGCGTCGATCTCGCCTTCGTCGAGAATGCGGCCCCAGTCCGGTGCGAGCGTTGGGTTCTGGTCGCTCCAGCGGTGCGGGAATCTCTCGGCGAGCCATCGGAAGTCGTCGACGGCGTGAACAATGAACACGACCGCGTCGCCCGCCGGCTCCAGGAGCCAGAGCCGTTCACCCTCACGGGGTCGTCGCTCGCCGTGACTGCGCAGGAAGTCGAGCCACGCCGTCGATTGTCGGTCGGCATCCCAGGTCGACGTGAAGAAGCCAATGGGTGGCTTGGATCGAGGACCCTCGGTCGCCAGGGACTCCGGGAGACGACTCGCTTCAGGCTCTCCGACGCCCGACCATGCTTGCGTTGAGAGTCCGAACTCTGCTGCGGTCACGCGGACCCGCCGCACGAATTGAGAGACGGACCACTAGCCGATTCAGGAGGGGCGGACGGCGAGTCGGGTTCAGTCGCTGGTCGGTGAGTCCTCTGGCTGTGTTCCCGTCGTGTTCGTGGCGGCTGCGCGTGCGGCGAGGCCTTGTGCTTGGCTGACGCTCATTCGGATTTGTTGCACCTCGTACGCGCTGCGGGCTGGCACCTGGGTGACGTGGAGAAGGTCGCCACTGTGTACGGAGACCTCGACGTAGCCGCTCATTGTCTTTTCTTTGATGAGGAGGAACAGGAGTCCGAGCAGGCAGGCGAGCGCGAAGATGATCGCCAGAACGATCGCGAACGCAGGAATCTTCGTCTCTTCGTGGGTTCGGTCAGCGACGATCCAGGTGCTCCCGGCGAGAGGTGCCGAACCGTTCGGCGTGATGATCTGGTCGCCGACAATGGCGATGTCGCCGATCGTGAGCGAAGCGGACGATGTGGTTGTCGCGGGGTGGGCGTGGTCGACGGGAACGATGTCACCCGAGTTGGCGACGGGTGGGTCCGTGGCCTGCACGCCTTGGCGGCTGACGGAATCGGTCCATTCGGTGCCGTTCCAATATCGGTACTCGAAGCGGCCCAACGGGTCCGCGTACCATCCCGAGTTTTGGGTACTCATGGGCTCGGACGGTAGACGCGACCGCGGGCCCTGTCACGAGATTCGTCCCATTTGGGGTCCGGCGCATGTCTCGGCCTTCTACTTGGCTTCGAGTGTTGCGCAGTTGTTGAGGCCGATACCGGTGAGGTAGCTCTCGACCTGGCTGCGGTGGTCGGGCTGGCTGGAGATCTGGCCCAGGAGGCCCTCTGCACTGGCGCTGTCGCCGCTTTGCACAGCGGTCAGGAACTGTTGGCTCAGCGGCAGCGCGGCTTGGTAGTCAGATTGTTCGGGCGTGATCCATTGGGCCAAGAGGTCAGCGTTGTTGGGTTGTGTCGTAGCGAGTGTCGTTGCCTTGGCCAAGTAGTCGGGGTACACCGCGAGTACGGCGCGGACCGTGGCCGCGACCGCGGTGAAATCGGTCGGGTCTGAGACCCCCGGGATCTGCGCGTCAGTCCGGCCGCAGAGCGTGTTGGCCGCCGTGAGGAAATCGCCCGGTCCCGGGGTTGGGGCCGCGCCGCCTGTTGGCGGAACCGGTGGTGTTGGTGACCCGCCTGCTGGTGGGCAGTCGAGTCCGAGGCCCTGGACAACTGCTGGAGGTATGCCGCCGCCACAGCCGACGGTGGCGTTGCCGAGGTCGTAGATCTTCCACGCCGAGTTCTGCCACCTCGCGACGCCGTACGCACCCTGGACGGTGGTCTCGTATCCGGGGAGGGCTCGTATCCCGAACTTCACCCAGGTTGGGTCGGTCGTGTCGACCTTGAGGACGTCAACGGTCCACTCGGAGAAGGGCCAAGGGTTCTGGGTCACCATCTTGCGCACCGCTGCGAGTAGGGAGCTGCTGGTGATGGGGACCGACGCATTGGTCCCGCCCCAGCTTCCGAACGTGGAGTCAGTCGCGATGAAGGCTTGTGTCCCGTCGAGGCGTCCTTCGGCTGGTAGGTGGATCGTGCACGAGGCGCTACCCGTATGGTCCGCCGGTGCTTGACAGAGTGGCTTCGGTGGTTGGGCCAGGAACGTGGTCGGAAGATCGAAGGCGACTTGGTCGCCGACGGGGAACGCGGCCGCACTGACGTTGAGTGTGGTGTCGAACTCTTGGGTAGCGTCGGCGGGCCCTGGTTGCGGGGTAGCGGTCACGGAGGGAATGAGTAGATGGGCGAGGTCCGCGATCTGCAGCGATCCGAGGCCGGTGGCGCAGTCCCAGTATGGGTTCGCGGGGCTACAAAGGTCGGCGGTGGACGAGCCGTTGAAGCTCACATCGATCAGCGGCGTGACAGTGAGGGCCGGCCCGACTCCAGACGGTCGCTTCGTATCGCGCAAGTTGGCGATCTTGTAGAGCGTTGCGCTCGCGGACGACAGCGCGGGGTGCATGCGGGTCGTGGCGTACTGGTCGTAGACGGCGATCAGCGCCGCGGCAACCGGTGAAGAGAGGCTCGTACCCCCAAGGGGTTGGGTCCGAAGCCCGTCGTCCCACGGGAAGTGTGAGGCGTCGACGTAACTCACGGTTTGGAGACTGGTTTCGGCATCGCCGATCGCGGCGATATCAGGAACCCACCGTTTCGTCCCCTGATTGTTTCCGGGGACGCCTGGGCTGGCTTGCCAGGTCGGCTTGGCGAACACCCCGGATTCGCCGCCCCCACTCGCGCTGGTGTTGCGGTCGTCCCACGTGGACTCCGACTGATAGGACCCGTTCGAGTTCAGCTGGAGTGAGGTCCCGCCGACCGCGGTTACGTTCGGGTCGCTCGCGGGGTACGAGACTTCATTGTTGTGGATGCTGTGGAGACCGAAGAGGTGAAAGCCGCCTGACTGGCAGGAAGACCCGGTGTCGCCTGATGCGACAAGTATTGGTGTCGTGGCGCTGCTTGCGTCGGCGAACAACGAGCTGAGTGTGTTCTCTTCCGAAGAAGACAAGTCGGTTTCGCACTCGCCGTAACTGATCGTCGCGACGCTCGCACCGTCACTCAGAACCGCATTGATGAAATCGGTATAAGCGCCGGGTGCATCGCCGGGACTCGACTCCGACGATTCCGGGACCTCATAGATATGGATCGTCGCGCCGGGCGCGACCGCGTGGACAGCTTCTATGTCGAGTTCGATCTCTGTCTCGTATTCATCTCGAGCGGGTGTGTTGCCGCACTGGGTCGATGAAGCGGTACACGCCGTCGGAGCGAACGCTCCGCCAGTCAGCAATTCTGCGGAGACCGTGATGTTCGGGAACGACGCATCGTTGCTCTGAAGATTGACACCAGCGTTGAGATTGTCGAACTCGGCGATCGCCTTCGGGTTGAAGCCACCAGCCGCGTAAATCGCGACCGTCTGGCCGGAACCGTCACAGACGCCCGAGCCACACTGCAGAGCCGGATTCCCTTCGTACGCGTGCCGCAAGTCGGCCGCGCTGTACATGTGCTGTTGACCATGCACATCCGCCAGCGGAACCGGAACCGCATAGTCGTCGAGTCCGAGGACCGTAACGAGATTCGATGAGAACCCTGGTGGTGCGCTCACCGGACCCGCATTCGCGAAGAACTCCCGGCCCGTACCACGTTCACGCCAGTTGTAGAGCTTGACCCCGAAGACCGACTCCACAGCATGGACGGGCCCGGCCGCGACAATCGCGTGCGTGAATTTCTGCACGGTGAGCACCTGCACGCCATGACCACGAAGATACGCAGCGAACTTCGCGATCTGAGGGTCGGCTCGCGTTGGCGACGGCGCACGCCGGGTGGGTTGGAGCATCTGAGCGCTTCTCCGCCGGCCGCGCTGGCGGAACCACGCGTTGCCGGAGTCGTCGGTCTCGCGGCGGGGCTGCCAACCAGGACCCGAAGCACGATCCGCTGACCCAGTGCAACGGGACCGAGGCGTTGCGAGCGGGCGATAGCGGGAATGGTCGTGCCTGCCTGGCTCGAACTCGCATGCCGCGCTGTGGCCCACAGAACACCCGCCGCGACGGCGACAAGCAATACCCCCGCGAGAGCTATGCGACCCCAACGCCTCGAAACAAGGTTGACCATACTGGAGCCTTCACGACCCAGGTCGCACGAATGCAACTCCAATGCCTACCGCTACCGTGCCCAAATGCGGCCCAGAGGCCGCCGAGGAGACCTGTGGCCGAATTGCACCGTACCGGAGCAGGGAGGCGTTGGTCGAGTCCACTCGAGGGTTTTCCTGAGCACATCAACCGCCCGGACACAACCGTCGAGCCTTCGCCTCTTGCTCGAAGCTCGTCCGGTGAGACGGTCAGACGGCACGCCGGGCTTGACGAAACGGGAGGCGGAGGCGGCGGGAGGCCGGGGAGACCTATGCGTGGAAGCCCCGGATCGGTCTACGACGTTCGTGCGAGTGCCGCAGATCGCGCGGTCAACGTGACCGCGTTCCCGTCGGTGACAGTGGTGTGGCCCACCGGACCCGGCGGCGAGTACAGCCTGATCGTCGATGGCGACGCTCAACTCCCGAGCGAGAGCTCGGAGGTGCTTGCGGTCGAGCCCACATCGGCGGTGATGCATCGACTCGCGGATGCACCTCGAGACATCCCGAGCTGTGTCCGCCTCGAAAGTTGAGTGAGCGCGGAGCTCAACCCGCCTCGGAGCCTTCGGTCGCGTTCTCGGCGGTGTAGGACTGCGCGCCGGTGCTGGCCACCGAGTACGGCGCGCACGTCGATGGGATCCAGGCCTAGGCCTTCCAGTTCACGAGTTGAGGTTGCAGGTCCGCGAGATGGCGGCCACGGCGATGGACCCTTTGGTTCCTACCAAAGAGCCGAAGGAGCCCATCACCGTGACGCCAGACGAGATCATCTACCACCGGCGTGTCCGCGTCTTGGAACACGCCGAGAAGACCACCGTGTCGGAAGCGTGTCGTGTGTTCGGCGTGTCCCGCACGACGTTCTATCGGTGGCAACGTCGGATCGAGGGCGGGGGTCGCGAGGCCTTGATGCCGAAGGGGCGTCGGCCGCCGGCGATGCCGAACCAGACGCCGGCGTGGGTGGTCGACGAACTGTTGGCTGAGGCGGTGGTGCGGCCCACGTTGGGAGCTCGGCGTTACTCCCATGACCTCGGCCAGCGAGGGTTCGTGATCTCGGCGAGTGGGGTCCAGAAGATCCTGAACCGTCATGGCCTCGGTCGGCGACGCCAGCGCGTCGGAGCCCTCGCACAGCTGACCGCGGCCACGAGCGGCTTGGTCACTGACGATGCTCGGCAGGGCCCGTTCGGGTTCTGCCACTTCGCGGCCCGTCCCGGTGACCTGGTCGCCCTCGACAGCTTCTACATCGGCAACCTCAAAGGCGTCGGGCCGGTGTGGCAGCTCACCGCGGTCGACACCGCGACCCGCTGGGCGATCTGTCACGTGTTCCTCGGACCATCGAACACCGACATCGCAGCTCGGTTCCTCGGCCTGGTGATCAACAAGCTGCGTCGGCTCGGCGTGAGGGTCACCGGGGTCCTCACCGACAACGGTCCCGAGTTCAGCGCCCCCTTCGACAAGCACCTCGAGAAGGTCCAGATCACGCACCACCGGACTCCGCCACGCTCACCGAACCACAACGCGGTGTGCGAGCGGTTCCAAGGCACCGCGCTCCAAGAGTGCTGGCGACCCGCGTTTCACCGGCGACGTTTCGACCGGCTCACCCAACTCCGCGCCGAGATCAATACCTGGCTCGTCGACTACAACACCCGCAGGCCGAACCACAGCGACTACATGGCCGGACGCACACCACGCCAGGTGCTCGACCAACACCGCAAGAACCGAGCATCATGACCACGACCAACAGGGTCCATCTGTCACCTCGACCCGTGGCCCGGAAGGCCTAGGCCTGCGCGAGCGAGCGCACCGCCGCCTTGCTGGCCGAGTACACCCCGGTCCCGGGTATGCCCTTGGTGGCGCTGGTCGTGCCGTTCAGGATGACCGAGGCACCGTCGCTCATCACCTGGGCCGCGGAGCTGAAAGACCGCGCCATCCGAGTGAACGTGATCAGCCCCGGCTCAATCGAGACGGCACTCTTCAACACCGTGCCGCCCGAGTTCCGCGAACAGATCATTTCCGCCATCCCACTCGGACGGCTGGGGACCAGTCAGGAGATCGCGGCCGCCGCGCTGTTCTTTGCCTCCTCGGACGCCAGCTTCATCACCGGAGCCAACCTGGTCGTCGACGGCGGGTTCGGCCAGATCTGAGGCCCGGTGGTCGACAGCACTGAACGTTCGACTCTGACTACGAAAGTGAGCACCTATGAGCAGCGTCAGCTTCATCGGCCTGGGCGGCATGGCCCGCGCCATAGCGACCGCGCGGTTGAGGGCGGCAACGCCGTCGAGGTCGTCGGCCGCGACCAAGCCAAAGCTGCGGACCTGGCCGCCGACCTCGCCGGCGGCGCCACGGCCGGAACGTTCGGCGCCGCTCCGGCCGGTGACATCGTCATCCTCGCCGTGCCCTACGCCAGCGCCGTGCAGGTCGTCGCCCAGTACGGGGACGCGCTGGACGGCAAGATCATCGTCGATGTCTCGAACACCCTCAACGCCGACGCCACCGGGTTGGTGACCCCTGACGGCACCTCCGGCGCGCAGGAGATCGCCAAGGCCGCCCCGGCGAGCGCACACGTCGTGAAGGCGTTCAACACCGTCTTCGGCCACGTCCTGGCCCAGGGTGGCGCGCGGGACGTGCTCATCGCAGGTGATGACGCCGACTCCAAAGCCAGGGTGTCGGCGTTGATCGAGAGCCTCGGGCTGCGCCCGCTGGATGCCGGGGACATCACGGCGGCGCGCTGGCTGGAAGCTGCGGGTCCGTTGCTCATGGGCCTGGCCCGTCACGGCGCAGGGTTCAACATCAGCTTCGGGGTTGATGTCGTCAACGACGTGCCGGAGCTGAGCACAGAGAAGATCGCCCAGGTCGTCCGGTCGTACATCGAGTTGGCGGGACACGGGAGTGCTGCGGGACACAGGAGTGCTGACGAAGTGGCGGCCCTCTTTGCCGACAACGCAACCTTCGAGAGTCCAATCGGCGGCGAAGTCCGGCGCGGGGTTGCAGCGATTCGCAGTGCGTATCACTCAATGTGGGACGGCCGAGAGCAGGGAGTCGACCTCGTGTCGCTGAACGTGTCCGGTGGAGAGGCGGCCGTTCACGTGCAGGTCGTTCTTCCCGGCCGGCGTGTCGACGTCATCGACGTGATGACCTTCGACGAAGACGCCAAGATTTCGTCCTTGCGGGCTTACACGGGACCGCGCAATGTAGTGACGCTGTAGAGAAGCCCACCTCGCTCACCGAGCGTCGCAACAAAGCTGAGAGGAGCATCGTGACGACTTCGTTCGATCCAGCAGTCCCGCCGAGCGGGACCGGGTGCGTGGAATGTCTCGAGTCCGGGGGTTGGTGGTTCCACCTACGACGCTGTGCGGAGTGCGGCCACATCGGATGTTGTGACAACTCACCCAGTCAGCACACGAGCGCGCACGCGCGCTCGATAGGGCACCCCGTCATCGGCAGCTTCGAGCCGGGCGAGGATTGGTTCTGGGACTACCGAACGAACGAGTACTTGGACGGTCCGCCTCTCGCATCGCCGCACCACCATCCTGTCGACCAACCCGTGCCCGGACCGGTCGGACGGGTCCCCGCCAACTGGCAAAACCTCCTCGTGGAGTGACGACGCAATGGATCGCGACCGCAGGTGCTCTCTGTCGCTACTTGCCGATCGCCTGATGGACCGAGCGGATCACGCTCGAGCCCTCGCCAACAGCCGCGGCAATCCGCTTCATCGAGCCGTGACGCACGTCGCCGGCGGCGAAGAGTCCGGGCATGCTGGTTTCGAACGCCAGCGGCTGACGGCCGAGCATCGCGAACGAGTCGCGCGATTGGGTCTCCGGTAGATCGGTGTCGGTGAGGATGAAGCCGCTTCGGTCGAGCAGCACGCCCTCGAGCCACGATGTCGCGGGCACGGCGCCGATGAACCAGAAGAGTCCCGCGCACGGCACGCTCTCCCGATTCTCTCCGATCTTGCTCGCGAGCACGATCGACTCCAGATGGTCGCCACCGTCGACTCCGACGACTTCGGTGCCCACGTGCACCTCGATGCGGCTGTCGGCGAGGATCCGGGTCGCGAGGTAGCTCGACATCCCGATGCCCAGATCGTCGGCGCGCACGACGAGCCGGACCCGCAACCCGCGACTCGCGAGAAACAGAGTCGCCTGCCCGGCGGAGTTGGCCCCGCCGATCACTGCGACCGGAGTGCCGTGGATCCCGCACGCGCGGACTTCAAGCTCGGTTGCCGCGTAGTAGATGCCGTTGCCCTCGAAGTCCGCCCATCGCTCGAGGCTCAGCTTCCGGTAGTGGGCACCGCTCGCGACCACGATCGAGCGCGCCGCGACCTCGCTCCCGTCCGACAGGGTGACAACGAGGTCGTCCGCCATCCTCAGTGACGTCACCTCGAACGGGCTCTGTATCTCGGCCCCGAACTTTTGGGCCTGCACCAGTGCCTTGGACGTCAGTTCGGCGCCGGCGAGGCCGGACGGGAAGCCGAGGTAGTTCTCGATACGTGCGCTCGCGCCGGCCTGCCCGCCCACAGCAATCCCTTCCAACACCAGGGTGTCCAGGCCTTCCGAGGCGCCGTAGACGGCGCTCGCCAGTCCGGCGGGCCCACCACCGACTACGACAACGTCGTAGACCTTCCCTGGCACCGGGCGGTACGCGAGCCCGAGCTGGTCCGCCAGCTCGCTCGGGGTCGCGTTGCTGAGGACCGCCGTCGGGGTGATCACGACCGGGAGGTCTGTGACGTCGAGCTCGACCGACTCGAGGATCCGGCGCCCTTCGTCGGTCTCGACGTCGAGCCAGCTGTGCACCACGTTGAGACGCGTTGCCCAGTTGCGGAGCTCCAGGGTCTCGGCCGACCCCGCGCTTCCGACGATCTGGAAGCTGCGCGCCGCTTCGCTCGTGCGCAGGAACTCGCGCCGCGCCATGAACGCCCTGAGAATGACGTCGGACAGCTCAGGTGCGTCGGACATGAGCTGCCGGAAGATCGGACGTGGCATCCGTTGGACCACGCCGCCGACGGGCATGCGCGCCGAAAACATCGCCGACTGCCCGGTCAGCATGTCCAGCTCGCCCAGGAACGAGCCCGGCCCGAAGATGGCGATGACCTTCTCAGGCAACCCGAACGCTGCGAACCTCACGACTTCCACATTGCCGACCTCGATCAGGATGAAGTCGTAGTCGACGTCCCCCGCGTTGCCCAAGAACGCGCCTGGGTCGACGACCGTCTCCGTGGAACGCTCGCGGATGAGGTCCAGCTGCGACGCGGTGAGCTCCGGATATCCGCCGGGGATTTCCGGCGACGCCCCATCCGCTGACTCCGCGTTCGCTCGCTCCACGCTGCTCAGCGCTCGTCGGGAGCGGATTCCTCCGCCAACGGTTGCTCAGCCAGGTGGCGCATCACTCGTTCGTTGAGGGCGGTGAGGGTTGCCAGCTCGGATGGCGTGAACAGTTCGATGAAGTGTTCACGGACGTGTTCGATGTGCTGGGGCAGCGGCGCGCTTGATGGCGCGGCGTCCGGCGGGAAGCAAACGGATCACGACGCTGCGAGCATCGTCAGGGTTCGGGTCCCGCGCGATCAGTCCGCGTTCCTCCATCCTGCGAACCTGGTGGGAGAGGCGACTCTTCTCCCAGTCCAGCAGGGCGCACAGCTGCCCTGCCGCCATGCGGCCCCTGGGATGTTCCGAGAGCACCGCGAGGACCTCGTAGTCCGCCGCCGTCAGTCCAGAGTCCTGCAGCAGATGTCGATGGAGGCGTGACTCGAGCCGGTGGTGGGCGTGCACGAAGCTTCGCCAGGCGCGGTCTTCTTTCACGTCGAGCCAGTGCGGTCCTGCGGGCATGCGCCAACCGTAGTCTGGTTGATGTATCAACAAAGACCGACTATGGTTGCCGTGTCCACCAAACTCCAGCGATCCATACGGCAGTCACAGAGGAACCATGAAGTTCGGGATGATCGGAGCGGGAACGCTCTCGCAGGCGGTGGCCGGTCACGTGGTGAAGGCCGGCTTCGACGTCGTCTTCAGCAACAGCCGCGGTCCCGACACTCTCGGCGCCGTTGTCAAAGCTTTCGGCCCACACGCTTCGGCGGGGACGATCGACGAGGCGGGTGCCGCGGACTTCGTGGTCCTCGCCGTGCCCTGGACGCACGTGCGCGACGCGCTGCGCAGCCTGCCTGCCCGCGACGGGAGGATTCTCGTCGACGGGACGAACCAGTGGGTCACGGCGACTCCCACCCCCGTCGCCGAGCACCTCGACATTGGAGGCAGCGAGCTGGTCGCCTCGTTAGCGCCCGGGTCACACGTCATCAAAGCCTTCGACAACATGTACGGCCGCTACGTCGCAGCCGACCCAGTCACGGAAGTCGGCAACCGCATCCTGTTCTACGCCGGCGACGACGAAGCCTCAAAGCAGCAGTTCCGCTCGGTCGTCGAAGTCTTCGGATTCGCGCCGGTCGACTTGGGTCCGCTTCAGATGGGTCGCCTGATGCAAGTTGACGGCGGACCGCTGACCGGACTCGCCGCCATCCGCGAGAGGTAGGTCCGGACACCGCGAAGGAGCACCAGTCATGACCACCATCAGCATCATTGGCTCGGGCAACATGGCCACCGCCATCGGCACCCGGGCGGCGAAGCACGGCCACACCGTCGAGCTCATGAGCCGCAACACCGCCAAGGCTCAGGCACTTGCCGACCAGATCGGCAATGGAGCCACCGTCGGCACGTTCGGCGCACGGCCCGCGGGTGACCTCGTCATCATCGCCGTCCTGTACACCGGCGCGGTTGAAGTGGTCGGGCACTACGGCGACGCGCTGGCCGGCAAGATCCTCGTCGACATCACCAACCCGTTCAACGCCGACGGCACCGGACTCGTGACTACCGCGGGAGACTCGGTGTCCCAGCAGATGGCCGCCGCCGCGCCCGAAGGAACACACGTCGTGAAGGCGTTCAACACGATCTTCAGCGGCGTCCTTGCTGAAGACAAGCCCATGGACGGCTTCTTCGCCGGTGACGGCGCCGAGGCGAAAGCACGCGTCGCGGCGTTTCTGGAGAGCTTGGCCATGCGGCCCCTCGACGCAGGAGGGCTCGAGATGGCGCACGTCCTTGAATGGGCCGGCATCCTCCTGGTCGGAGTGGCCCGCAACGGCGCCGGCTTCGACATCGCCTTCGGCGCCAAAGCGCTCTGAAGCGGTTGGGTTGCGTCAGCTGCGCGGAATCTCGCGGCCAGGGTCGACCGTGAAACTGGTCGGGCTCACGCGGGAGCCTTGCCGATCTGAAGTAGCCGGCGTCAGAGGTGGCGAAGCGGTTCTGCATCGCGACTTCTAACGCGACTTCTAACGGGATCCCTGGTACAGGTTGGGACTCGTTGGTACTGGATGGCACGACGACCGCGAAACGTGAGACGAGAACGGGCCTGGTTGGCACTCGACGTCACTAGAAGGACGGAGGCCCGCTCGCTCATAACCCGAAGGTCGTAGGTTCAAATCCTACCCCCGCCACCATCTGAAATCCGGCGAAACGGCGCGTCAGCGCAGGTCAGAGGCCCTCACTTCGGTGGGGGCCTCTCTTCGACGAGTTGCAGAGTCACCCGAAGCTCCTCACCCTTGAGTGCCGGCGACTCGCTCCAGGTTGCGTGACGTAGGCGCTTTCCTGCCAGAGGAGAGGGTCTCGGCGATCGATGACTGTCAACCCGGCGGCGCGGGCCGTGGAAGGCGAGTGAGGACGGCGGCCTCATCGGCCGAGCCACCGGGCCCGAATGCCGCGTCGAAGGTACCCATGAGGCCGGTCGGCTCGTGCACGAGCGCAAGCACGATGGCTTCATCATCAGGATCGCTTGCACCCTCGAAGCGGTACGTGCCGATGACTCTGAACTCTTCGGGAGGCACTTGTCGAGGTGCATGACCGGTTGCGGAAATCCCGCGACCATCGACGTGGAAGTCCTCCGTGAACCCGACACGGCGCAGTGCTGTGATCGTGGCGGCTTGGGTCTCCTCCTGATCGGGCACCGCAGGCGGGACGCCCGGTTCGTCGTGGTCCGTCCCGCCGACGCCGTGGCCGTTCACGCGGGTGCGGCGAGGCGACGAACCTCTTCGAGCCGCGCGGGCGCACCTTCGAGCGGGCTGCGCGGTCCGTCGAGCGATGGGACCAAGTCGCGCAACTGCTCGTGGATGGCGTCATCGGTCCAGCCGGCGAGCACCAGCGTCGCGAGGAAGTGGATGGTGTCGTCGTGGGTCTCGGTGCGTTCCGCGAGCTCGTGCAGCTCGGTCTCGTGGAGGCCGATCCAGCGTTCGCTGTCAGTCATGGTTGCCATCCGTCACGTCAGGCTCGAGTGCGAGCGTCCACTATCTGTCGGGCACGACCACGACCGGGCACGGCGCCCGCTCCACGCACCGTTGACTGACTGATCCGAGGAGCAGCCCCGCGAAACCGCCTCGACCCCGCGTACCGACCACGAGCTCGTCCGCGTCTCTCGCGAGCTCGACCAAGAGGTCGGCCGGCTGGCCCTCGACGACCACCGCCCGGATCGGGACCGATCGCGGCTCGTGCGCAACGTCTTCGAGAACACGACGCAGCTCCGTCTGCGCCTGCGCGGCCGCGTTGCGCGCCCATGAATCCTCGTAGTCCGATCCGACGTCGATCCAGGCAAGGCCGGAGTCGTAGACGAGCACAGCGTCGATGTCGCTGCCTGTCGTCGCGGCTTGCTCGAGTGCCCATCGCAACGCGGTTTGAGATCCGTGGGAACCGTCGACACCCACCACGATGCGGCTCACTTCCGACTCGCGATCGCACTCAGCCCATTCCCGTTGGCATCCATACGCAAACTCACCTCGTACCCATGTCGTTCAGGTGCTCAGTCTCGCTCGCCCGAACACCGAACTCGTAGAGCCGAAGGTCCTGAACTCCCTCCGGAGCAAGGGGATGACGTCGCTCGTGGGCTTGACCGCAACGGCACCTGATTCGATGCCGATATCCCGCCCGTGGTGACCAAAGGCCCTACAGCTCGAGGCGTCGAGGCTTCACGCTCGGGTGAGTGAGCTACGAGGATGGAGATGAGAACATGACGATCTCGACCGACCTTCCGAGTGCTGCGGCTCTCCACGACTCCGGGGAACTCTCGGACTCCGAGTATGCGTCGGCGGTCCTCGCCGAGCGCCGTACTCTCGATCGGAGCGTCCGCCGGCGCCGCGCGCACACGAGTGGAGCGGCGGTCGCGGGGATGCTGCTCGGGATCTTGAGCGTTCTGCTGGCTTTCTCGTACCTGTTTCCGATTGCCCTCGTCGCGATCGTGGTCTCGCACGTTGGTCTCCGGCAGTGCGAGCGCGAGGGGAGGCGAGGATGGGCGTTCGCGATCGCTGGACTGGCCATGGGTTACGGCAGCCTCGCTCTGGCGTTGCTCGCCGCGTTCGGAATCTCGACGGCAGGATGACTGGACCGCTCACCTGATGGGCAACACCGGCGTTCCCGACCGACACGAAGTGTGTCTCCGGTACTGGTTCACGGCCGAATCCTACCGAGCGCCTTGCTCCTCCACGTGCTCGTTCCAGAAGCCCGTGCACAACAACCGGATGCGATCGATGCGAGCGTTCGGACCGGTGCTCGCGTACGCGCACTGCTCGGCAACCACTGGCGCTGCGCCGAAGCGAATGCCCTGCACGCGCACGCGCCAGCGGAGCTGCAGCAGCTCACCGACCTGACCGACTGCGGCATCGACGACTTCGAACTCCTCGACGTCGCCGAACCACTTCGCGAAGGCGGCGCAGATCTCGGCGGCTCCCTGCAACTCGACACAGCCACGCGGCAACAGCGCCGACATCGTGGCGTCGGGCGCGAGCGCGGCCGCGAGTCCGTCGAAATCGTTCGCGGCGAGCGCGTCGACGAGCACTCCGGCGAGCGCGAAGTGCAGGTTGGCGGTGGGCTCGGTGTTGGTCATGTCGACGTTCTACAACGGCACGACCACGGCCGACATCGGGCAGCTACCCGATCTTTCGGCCGAGTGCGGGCGGTTCGGTGCTCACGCGGCGTGCCAAGATCCTCCGGTGAGATCGACCCCGGCCGTGCGACTCTCGGAGCTGGTGGCGACGTTGTCGCTGGTCTCCGACCTGGGCATGGGTCGGCCGGTCGAGCACGTCCTGCGTCAGACCGTGATCGCCATGCGACTGACCGACATCGCCGGCGCCGCCGACGACGTCCGGGCCGCCACGTACTACACCTCGCTGCTGACGTGGATCGGCTGCGCCGCCGAGACGAGTGAGCTGGCCGAGCTGTTCGGCGACGAGATGGGCCTGTACACCGACATGCGCGAGGGCGGCGACATGGCCGGGATGACGCTGGCCCTGCTCATGCTGCGCCATCTCGGACGCGGCCGCTCACCGATGCGCCGCGTGGGCATTGCGGGCCAGTTCCTCGCGACCAATGGCCGCTCGGTTCGCCAGATCATGACCGCGCACTGCCAGTCGACGGGTGAGCTCGCGGATCGCCTCGGCCTGGGCGACCAAGTCCAGCGTCCACTTCTGCAGGCGTTCGAGCGCTGGGACGGGCGCGGCGTTCCGGGCGAGGTCGGCAAGGAGGATCTCGCCTTGGCTGCACGCGTCGTGCAGCTCGCCGACTGCGTCGAGGCGTGCCACTTCTCGGGCGGCTCCGACGCGGCGGTCGACGTTGCCCGCGAACGGAGGGGAACGCACTTCGATCCCGAGCTCGTCGACCACTTCTGCGACAAGCACGCCGACGTCCTCGGTGGCATCGACGAGATCTCGGCGTGGGACGAAGTCATCGCGCTCGATCCGCGTCTGGGCGTCGAGTTGAGCGACGACGGTCTCGACAACGCGCTCTGCGCCCTCGCGGATTTCGCCGATCTCAAGTCGCCATGTCGCACCGGTCACTCGCGCGGCGTCGCCGCGACCGCAACCGCGGCGGCTGCTGCGCTGGGACTCGGCGCGAGCGACGTGCAACTCGTCCACCGCGCGCGGCACTTGTCCACGACGTCGGGATGATCGGCGTGTCCAGCGGCGTGTGGGACGAAACGAAGCCGTGGTCAGTGAGCCAGCGCGAACGGGCGCGGACGCATCCCTACTTGTTGGAGCGGATGCTCATACGCACGTCGTTGCTCGCCCGCGTCGCACAGTGCGCGTCGTTGCACCACGAGCGGCTCGACGGTTCCGGGTACCCGCACGGCCTGCGCGGCGACGGCCTCCCACTCCCGGCGCGGATCGTCGCGGTCGCCGACGTGCACAACGCGCTCGGCCAACCGCGTCCGTACCGCGAGGCGTTCGATGCGACGCGCACCGCCGAGATCCTGCGCGACGAGGCTCCGCGCGGGACGACTCGACGGCGAGGTTGTGAACGCGGTGCTGCGCGGGGCGGCCAGCGGGTGCGGCGCCGCGCCGAGCTTCCCGGCGGCGTCACGCAGCGCGAAGCGGACGTGCTCGTATGCGTGGCGCGGGGCCGGTCGAATCCGGAGATCGCCAAGGAGCTCTCGATCTCCCGCAAGACCGTCTCGTCGCATCTCGAGCACATCTACGCCAAGCTCGGAGTCTCGACGCGCACCGAAGCGGCCCTGTTCGCGATGCAACACGGCTTCGCCGACGGCACGGCCGGCTGACCGGAAGATGGGGCAGACGCCCGATGTCAGCCCCGAGCCGTTGGCGTAGAACTGAACCATGACGAGCATCGAGCAATCCCTCCAGGCCTGGGGCAACTTCGACCGCGACAACCCCTTCCCGTTGTTCGAGGAGGTGCGCAGGCACGGGCCCGTGCAGAAGGTGACGCTGGCCGACGGCCACGACGCCTGGCTGATCGTGGGCTACGAGGAAGCGAAAGCCGCGCTCAACGACCCGCGGATCTCCAAGGACATGCAAGCCGCCATGGCACTCGCCGGGGGCGTCGTCGCCCAAGGCCTCCCCGGACCCGCGTTCGCGCGCCACATGCTCGCGGTCGATCCTCCCGACCACACCCGTCTGCGCCGACTCGTCGCGGCCGCGTTCTCGGTCCGCCGCATCGAAGCACTGCAAGGTGACGTCGAGAAGATCGTCACGTCCAGACTCGACGCAATCGCGGCCGAGGGTCCCGACACCGTCGTCGACCTCGTTCCGTCGTTCGCGTTCCCGCTGCCGTTCACGGTCATCTGCCAGCTGCTCGGCGTGCCCGAATCGTGGCGCGCCGCCGTTCGGCCGATCGCTACTGGAGATGCTCGTGCCGACGCGCACGTCCGAGGAGCTCGCAACCGCGAAGGTCGCATCCGACAAGGTGGTCGCGACACTCGGAGAGCTCGTCGCACTCAAGCGAAGCGAGCCCGACGAAGCGCTGGTCAGCGCGTTGATCAGCGCACGCGACGGCGAGGACCGTTTGAGCGAACAAGAGCTGATGTCGACGATCTTCCAGCTGATCATCGCCGGTCACGACACGACATCGACCCTCATCGGAAACGCCGTCGTCGCGTTCCTGATGCACCCTGACCAGCTCGCCCGGTTGCGTCAGGATCCCTCATTGATCGCGGGCGCCGTCGAAGAGATCATCCGTTACGACGCGCCCGTCCCGCACTCAACCTTCCGCTACGCGCCCGAGGAGATGGAGCTCGGCGGCGTCGTGATCCCGGCCGGCGCGCAGATCATCGTCAACCTGGCGTCGGCGAACCGCGACGGCTCCCATACTCGCAACCCGACGGCTTCGACATCGCGCGAGCGGGAGCCGACACCTCGGCTTCGGCCACGGCATCCACTTCTGCCTCGGCGCCCCCCTCGCTCGCATGGAAGGCCAGATCGCGCTCGGCGAGCTCTTCCGGCGGTTCCCCGACCTACGGCTCGCCGTTCCCGTCGAGGAGCTCCACTGGGGCCACGGCGACGGCCTCGTCCTCCGTGGACTCACCTCCCTGCCGGTCATCGTCGGTCGAGCACTGCCCTCGTGACGCCCGTCATCCGCACCGTTCAGCACCAGGAGAGGTGGGATCAGACCGTGCGGGTCGCGATGCCGGGGTACTCGAGCACGAGTCCGGTGGCGTCATAGGAGAGACGGCACGCGAAGTCGAACGCGGGGGACCGGTAGTCGTACTGCTCACCAGGCTCATCGACGTCAACGCGGCGTGCGAACCACCCAGGTCTCGCCGTCCTCAACCGCAGCCGTGTGCCCCGCGCCGCCTGAGCCGACTGCAGAGCGGGTCAGATGACGACGAACTCGTCGCCTCCGAGGCGTCCGATCGAGATCGGCGAGCCCATCCTGGAAAGCCTCGTCGAGGACCTCCTGGGGATCGAGCGGCGCGAGGAGGTCCCGGAGACGGCCATTGGCATGCTTCAGCCGTCCCGCCGCGTCGAACTTCGCCACCCCGATGGGCAACTCGCGGGGTTGCTGGCCAGCAGCTCCTCGAGGCGGTGCAGCCGCGGAGACAGGTCGACTGCGAAGCCGTGCGTATCGGCTCTCGCCATACCGTCGCATCGGCACTGCCGGTGGCCGACCTGACCAGGTTCTGAGGCTCAGCTCGGCGAAGCGAGGTCGGTCATCGAGGGCGCTCGTGAAGACTCACCCCGGACCGGTCGCCGATGAGTTCCGGCCGGCGCCGGCGTCTCAACCGGGACGGACCGCTACGACGTGGGAGGACACCGTGGGCAAGCTGATCGTCACCGAATTCCTGACCCTGGACGGGGTGGCGCAGGCGCCTGGAGGACCCGACGAAGATCGCGAGAGCGGCTTCGCGCACGGCGGGTGGCAGGCACCGTTGTTGGACGAGGAGGCCGGCGCCGCCATGTTCGAGCAAGCGAGGAGCATGGACGCGCTGCTCCTCGGACGGAAGACGTATGAGATCTTTGCCGACTACTGGCCGACCGCTCCAGGGGACAACCCGTTCGCCGGCCTGCTCAACGGCGTCCCGAAGTACGTCGCGGCCGGACCCTGTCCGACCCCCTCACCTGGGAAGGCTCGACACTGCTCACTGGCGACTTCGCCGAGAGCATCACCGCGGTGAAGGAGCGCCACGACCGGGTCCACGTCATCGGCAGCCTGGATCTCGTGCAGTCGCTGCTGCGCTTCGGCCTCGTCGACCGATTCAACCTCTGGCTGTATCCGCTGCTGCTCGGGAGTGGCAAGCCGGTGTTCGGGGAGGGAACGGTGCCGACGACGCTGCGCCTGACCGAATCGCACACGTACGCAAAGGGCACGCTCCAGCTCCTGTACGAGATGGCCGGCACGCCCACATACGGCAGCATGGCCGACGAGGTGTAGCTCCGCATGACGAGGTTCGCGAAGGCCGTCGTGGCCCGAGGGCTCTGCTTCTCGGGACTATTCGCCGAGTGTCCACCCAGCCGCCTCGTCTTCGACCGCAGACCACTCCATCGCCGAGGTATCGAGGTTCAGAACCGGGAGCACCGAGCGTTCGACCAGGTCGTCGCACACCTCGCGGTACTGCATCCAGAACTCGACCATGCCGCCTACGCCGACGAAGCGAGCATCCCGTCCTTTCGGCGTCGACTCGACGTAGGAGACAAGCCTCGAGACCCAGGGTTCACCTCTCAGCGGGAGTGTCCGCTCATACATGAACGAGCGCGGGTTGGGCTGGGTGAGATAGATGACACGGGAGGCGGCCTGGGCGAGGATCACCTCAGCGTCGTGCCAGTAGGAGCGGATCGCCTCGACGGCGACGCACTGCTCGAAGAGATACCGAACCGTGCTCTGGAATGCGCAGCCGTCGAGCACCAAGACGGCCGTCTCCGAGTCCCGCACGACGAGAGACCACTGCTCGAGGCATAGATCAGCGAAGTCACTTCGCCGCCGTTGGGAGCGGACGCTGGGACCGAAGTACGGATGGCTCCTCGACTCTTCCAGAGCCCAGCGGCACGAGACCCCGGCAGCCGCAAGCCGCTCGCTGACGCGCGACGAGACCGTCGACTTCCCCGAACCGGGCAAGCCCTCGAAGAGCACCACACCGGAGCTCGGAACGGGCGGCATCACCGCCAAGAATGGCCGGTCGACCGCGGGCGTGCTTGCAGCGCGGACCTTCTCGTTTGCGGTCTCCTCGGCTGGTGTTGATACCCCATGGGGTATGTACTACCGTATCCCAGGTACCCAGGGGGGTATATCGTCCAACCCAGGAGCAGGAATGACCACCACCTCGACGTCCGGTGCCCCGACGACCGAGCATTCCGCGTCGGAGCCGCCCGACACCCGGGCACTGTTCTCACGGCTGGCGGCGTCGATGGCCCGCCACCGCGAGGGTCGTCATCACCGTGTGGCTTGTCGTCGCGTTCGCGGCGGCGCCGCTCGCCGCTCACCCTGACCGGCGCGCTGTCGGGCGCAGGGTGGGAGGCGCAGGGCTCGACCGCGCAGAAGGTGCGAGACGAGCTGCGGAAGGACTTCCCGGCCGCTCGGCGCCGAGAACCCGGTCGTCGTCTACCGGCAGTCGACGCCGATCGCGACCGACCCGAGCGGCCTGCAGTCACTGGTGCGTCAGCTGAGTGGCGCTCCCCGTGTCCGTTCGGTCGCGAACCCTCTGACCCTGCCCGCCGACGCCGGACTCGATCTCCCGCGACGGTCGGACGGCCATCGTTCCGGTCGACCTCGCGCGTCACGTCCGGACGCGTCGCGCCCCGTCGCGGCCGGCGACCTGGGTTCCTACGTGGGCGGTCTGAAGCTCGCGTCCGGGTTCGCACGCTGACGTGACGGGTGAGTGGCCGGTGTGGAGCGACTTCAACAAGGTGAACGAGCGAGGCGCTGCACAAGGCGGAGCTGGTCAGCGGCATCCCCACGATGATCCTGCTGTTCTTCGCGTTCGGGTCGGTGATCGCCGCGGTCCTGCCGCTCCTCCTCGCGCATGGCGGGCATCGCGGTCGGGCTTCGCGTTGCTGCATCTGCTCGGGATGGCGACCCCGCTGTCGGTGTGGTCGATGAACTTCTCGATGATGATCGGTCTCGCCGTCGGCATCGACTACAGCCTGTTCATCGTCAGCCGCTACCGAGAGGAACGGATCGAAGGCAAGGACGCGATCGCCGCGATCGAGAACACGCTGTCCACCGCCGGCAAGGCGGTGTTCCTCTCCGCCCTCACAGTCGTGCTCGCGCTCGCAGCCGTGTTCCTCGTGCCCGTGATGGTGTTCCGCTCGATGGCCCTGGGGATGATCCTCTCCGTCGTCGCGGTCGCGCTCGCGTCTCTGACGCTGTTGCCCGCACTCCTCGTCGCGCTGGGCGACCGCGTGCTCGTGACGCGGGGCAAGAAGGACCCGGACATCGTGGCCGAGGGCCGATGGGCCCGCTGGACGGGCGTGGCGCTGCGTCGGCCCGGCACCGTCCTCGCCGTCGGGATCGTGCTGCTCGGTGCGCTGGTGCTCCCTGCGGTCGGGATCCACCTCGGCATGCCGGGGGCCCGCGTCGTCGACCAGGGTCATACGAGCCGAGACGGTTACGACCGGCTCGTGCAGTCCTTCGGCGCCGGCGCCGCCGCTCCAGTCTTCATCACCGCGCCCGCCGCCGACGCACCCACGGTCGTCAAGGTCGCGTCGGCGACAGGCGGGTGTCGTCGACGCCCGGGTCGTCACCTCGACCGCGGCGTCGGGACGGACCGTCGTGCGGGTGACCGGATCCACCCCCGTCGACGACTCGCGCACCGCGACGCTCGTCCACCATCTTCGAGACCGACTCGCGGCTGCGGTTCCGGGTGCCCGCGTCGGCGGGCCGGCCGCGCAGAACGCGGACCTCACCTCGGTGCTCACCGGTCGGGCGCCGCTCGCGATCGGGCTGATCCTGCTCGCTCGCGTTCGGGCTCCTGCTGTTGGTGTTCCGGAGCTTGGTGATCGCGCTCACGTCGATCCTCATGAACCTCGTCACCGTGGGCGCGGCATTCGGATTCGCGACGGTCGTGTTCCAGCACGGGATCGGCACCGGGCTGCTCGGCATCCAGCACCAACCGTTCGTGGACGCCTGGGCCCCGCTGTTCTTCTTCGCGTTGCTGTTCGGGCTCTCGATGGACTACCAGCTGTTCCTGCTCGCCGCGATCCGGGAGCGCTACGAAGCCACTGGCGACACGCGCCGGGCGATCCGTGAGGGCATCGCCCGCACCGGCCGGCCGATCACGAACGCGGCGCTCGTGATGATCGTCGTGTTCATCGCCTTCGGCGTCACCGGCCCCATCCCGCCCACCGAGCTCGGTCTCACCCTTGCCTTCGCAGTGCTCCTCGACGCCACCGTGGTCCGGGTCATGCTCGTCCCGGCGACGATGGCTCTGCTCGGGGATCGGAACTGGTACCTGCCGAAGTGGCTCGCACGGATCCTGCCCGTCGTGAAGTTCAGCCACTGAGAGCCGAAGCTCCCTGCGCCCCGTCAGGGCCGGGTCAGGACGACCTTGCAGCGCGCCGGTCTCGGCCGCGTTCGCGAACACCTCGTAGGCCTTGTCGAACTCGTCGAGGGTGAAGTGGTGGGTGACGAACCGTTCGGGATCGACGAGCTCACCCTGCGCCAGTCGAAGCAGCGTCGGGGTCGAATACGTGTCGACCAGGCCGGTGGTGATCGTCACGTCTCGGATCCACAGCTCCTCGAGGTGCAGCGTGGCCGGTTCGCCGTGGACACCGATGTTCGCGATGTGGCCGCCCGGCCGAGCCAGCTGGGTCGCGAGCTCGAACGTCGCGGGGACGCCGACCGCCTCGATGGAGACATCCGCCCCGAGCCCACCGGTCAGGTCTCGGACCACCGCGAGCGCGTCCTCGCGACCGTTGTTGATCACGATGTCGGCGCCGAACTGCTTTGCGGCTTCGAGGCGCGAGTCGGCGAGGTCGATGGCCACGACATGGCTGGGGCTGTAGAGGCGCGAGCCCATGATCGCCGACAAGCCGATGGGACCGGCACCGACGACGGCGACGACGTCGCCCGGTTGCACGTGGCCGTTCAAGACCCCCACCTCGTAGCCGGTGGGCAGGATGTCGGCCAGCATCAGGAGCTGCTCGTCCGATACTCCGGCCGGAGCGGCGTAGGTGGACGTGTCCGCGAACGGAACCCGCACGTACTCGGCTTGGGTGCCGTCGATCTTGTGGCCGAGGATCCAGCCCCCGCCGCCGAGGCACTGGCCGTACCGACCTTCCCGGCAGTAGCGACACGCACCGCACGCGGTGATGCACGAGACCAGCACCCGATCTCCGACGTGCACGTTCTTCACGCCCGTGCCGATGGACTCGACGGTGCCGACCGCCTCGTGGCCGAGGATCCGGCCGTCGGTGACGGCCGGGACGTCGCCCTTGAGGATGTGCAGGTCGGTGCCGCAGATCGTCACCGCGTCCACGCGCACGATGGCGTCGGTGTCGTCGGTGATGACGGGCATCGGGACTTCTTCCCAGGCCTTCTGGCCGGGACCGTGGTACACGACGGCTCGCATCTCTCCGTCTCCTCTCCGATCCGATCGGGTCCGATCGAGGATCTCTGCAGCCGACGGTATGGGAGCGCGCGTCGCGCGGAGTAGGGCCAGACGTCCCGAACTGTGCGGGTTCAGGTCTTCGCGAGCTGTGGACCGGTGCTGGCCGCGTAGCCTCCGAGGAGGTCGGCGACCATGGCGAACCCACGCGCGCGGAGCAGCGATGCAGCGGTGGCCGAGCGGTACCCGCCGGCGCAGTACACGACGGTCGGCCGGCTCGGATCGAGCTGATCGACCCGGTCGAGCAGGTTCGGGAGCGGCAGGTTCAGCGATCCTTGGATGATCCCGTCCGCGCACTCCGCGGGGTTGCGGACGTCGAGGATCTGCAGCGACGGGTCGTTGCGTCGCCACGCCTCGAGCTCGGATGCCGTGACCCGCGGCGCCTGTGCGGCGAGCTCGGGCCGCGCCGCGAGGACCCCTTCGATGTCGCCGAGCGCGCCCACGACGTGGTCGAAGCCGATGCGGGCGAGCCGGATCCTCGCCTCGTTCTCACGACCGGCGTCGGTGACGACGACGACTGCGTCGCCGGGGCGCAGCACGTCGCCCGCGTATTCGGCGAACCGGCCGTCGAGCCCGACGTTGATCGACCCGCGGAGATGCCCGGATGCGAAGAGCTCGGCGACTCGGCCGTCGATCACGACCGCACCCTCAGACTGGCGGCGCACCACGTCGTCGACGTCGAGGCGCGGGGTGCCCTGAGCATCGTCGAGGAGCGCGCGGTCGGCGCGGTTCGCGTTGGCTGCGAACGCGAAGTACAGCGGAGCGACGGACTGTCCCTGCGTGACGGCCTCGACGAACTGGTCCTCGGTCATCGGCGCCAACGCGTAGTTGGTGCCACGCTGCTCTCCGATCGTCGACTCGACGGCGGTCGACAGGTTCTTGCCGCACGCCGAGCCGGCGCCGTGGGCGGGGTACACGCGAGTTGCGTCCGGGAGGCTCAGGAGCTGGTCGTGGATCGAGCGGAACAGGCGGCGGGCCAGGTCATCGGCCGTCCATCCGATCGAAGTGAGGAGGTCGGGACGGCCGACGTCACCGATGAAGAGGGTGTCACCGGTGAGCACGCCCCACGGCTCCGAGTCGTTCGCGTGCTCCCACACGACGATCGAGATCGACTCCGGCGTGTGACCCGGGGTCTGACGGATCTCGAGCGTGACGTCGCCGAGGGAGAGACGTTGCCCGTGGGCGAGCCTCTCGATGGGGAAGTCGGCGCGGGCTTCGTCACCGTAGGAGATGACCGCACCGGTGGCCGCGGCGAGCTCGAGGTGACCGGAGAGGAAGTCGGCGTGGAAGTGGGTCTCGATCACCCGCTCGATGCGCAACCCTGACGCGTCGGCGTCCGCCAGGTACTGCGAGACGTCGCGCTGCGGGTCGACGACGACCGCGCGCCCGGTTGACTCGTCACCGACCAGGTAGCTGAACAGTGACAGACAACCCAGGTTGTACTGCTTGAAGATCATGCGACACCTCGCCGTCGAGTGCCCGGGCCGGATTGATCAGGCCAGCTTGAGGAACATCTTCTGCACGTCGCTGACGTCGTACCCGGCCGCGGCGGAACGTTCCGGATCCTCGAGACACCAGGTGAGCCCGGCCGAGACCAGGAGGAACCCGGCTTGCTCGAGGGCCTTGTTCGCGGCCGCGATCTGGGTGACCACCTCGCGGCAGTCGCGACCGTCGGCCACCATCTGATGGATGCCCCGCACCTGGCCCTCCACCTTGCGCAATCGACGCTGCAGATCCGAGATCGTCGATTCGGGAAGCTCCATGGCCGGGGTTGCTGACGCTGCTCGTTTGCTCATGCAGCCAGTGTACTCCTTACCCCAGGGGGTATTCAACCCTACCCCGGGGGGTATACGATCGAACCGTGGAAGTCGCGCAGTACGTCCTGGCCGGCCTCGGAGTCGGCGTCGTCTTCGGGTTGTTCGGTGCGGGCGGCTCCGCGTTCGCGACCCCGGTGCTCGCGCTCCTCGGCGTCCCCGGGCTCCTGGCCGTGGCGTCGCCGCTGCCCGCGATGCTCCCTGCTTCCTTCGTCGGGGCCCGCCGCTTCCTCCGTTCCGGCAACCTCGACCGCCGGGTCGCCAAGCTCGCAGTCATCGGTGGTGTCCCCGGCGTGCTCATCGGCGCGTTGGCATCGAACTTCGTTGGCGGGCCGAACCTGCTCGTGCTCTCGGGCCTGTTGCTCTTGGGCATCGGCGTGCGGTTCATCCTGCCCGACCGGGTCGGAGCCGCGCACCGTGCCGCGGGTCGGCGCGACAGCACCGCAGTGGTGGTCGGCGCCTCGTTCGGCGTCGGGTTGCTGACCGGCCTGCTCGCGAACGGGGGCGGGTTCCTGCTGGTCCCCGTGTTCGTGCTGGTCCTCGGCCTCACCGCCGTCGAGGCAGCCGGCACGTCGATGGTCGTCGTCGGCATCCTCACCATCCCCACCCTCGCCACGCACTGGGCCCTCGGCCACATCGACTGGACCGTCGCAGCCGGCTTCGCCGCCGGGCTGATCCCGGGCGCTGCCGTCGGCGCCCGCGTCGCGCAACGCATCTCACCCGAACGACTCCGATCCTCCTTCGGGATCATGCTCATCGTGTTCTCGATCTTCTTCCTCGTTCGCCAACTCGGATGAAACGACAAGGCTTCGACCGTTTGCAGCAGCAACTTGCCCAAGGAGGCAGCGATGAACGCACCCGACAGCACCCGCGAGACCGGCATGCGGCCATGAGCGACGCGGCGTCATGGGACGAGCGATACCGAGCCGCCGAGTTCGTCTGGTCGACGCAACCGAACCGGTTCCTGCCCCCCGAGGTCGCGGGCCTGACGCCCGGCCGGGCGCTCGACGTTGCCTGCGGAGAAGGCCGCAACGCGGTGGGCTCGCGACGCAGGGCTGGGACGCGACCGGCGTCGACTTCTCCGCGACCGGGCTCGAGAAGGCAGCACGCCTCGCCGAAGCGAACAACGTCACCGTGGAGTGGATCTGCGCCGACGTCACCGGCTGGCAGTCGGCCGAGCGCTTCGAACTCGTCGTTGTGTTCTACCTCCAGGTCCCCGAGGCGCAACGACGCGCCGCCTTGGGATCGGCCGCGAGAGCACTGGTCCCCGGCGGGACGCTCCTCGTCGTCGCCCACGACCTCACCAACCTGACCGACGGCGTCGGCGGCCCGCGGGATCCCGCCGTGCTCTACACACCGGACGACGTACGCGGCGATCTCGAGAGGTCGGGGGTCGGGGACCTGGTCGTCGAGCGCGCGGAGCGGATCGAACGGCCGGTCGAGACCGAGTCGGGCACGGTCATGGCGATCGACTGTCTGGTACGCGCGCACCGGCCGTCGTCCTGACCCGCCGCGACGGCGGTGCTCAGGGCGCGGGCACGAGGATCATCGCGGTTCTACCGGCCGTGGGAGAGCTGCCGACCCCGGAGCGTCCGCGTCGAGCGCGTCGTACGGCCGGCCGTGACGTCCGAGCCAGAGGAACCAGACGGTCCCGAACCCGCACAAGCCGATGCTCAGCCACGCGTTGATGCGCAAGCCGAGGATCGTGTGCGCGAAGTCGCTCCGCATGTTCTCGAAGACGAACCGCCCGAGGGTGTACAGCGAGATGTACAACGCGAGGACCTGGCCTTGCCGCAACGTGAACCGCTTTTCGACGACGAGCAGGGCTCCGAACACGGCGAGGCACCACAGCGACTCGTAGAGGAACGTCGGCTGAAAGGTCGCGAACTGGCGGTACGCCTCGGGTCGGTGCGCGAGGTCGATCTCCAGCCCCCAGGGAAGGGATGTCGGCCGGCCGAAGATCTCCTGGTTGAAGTAGTTGCCCCACCGTCCGATCGCCTGCGCGAGCACGACGCCCGGCGCGAGCGCGTCCATGAGCGCGAGGACGTCGAGATGGCGTCGCCGGCCGAGGATGACCACGGCGATCGCCCCGCCGGCGACCGCGCCCCAGATGCCGAGACCTCCGTCCCAGATGGCGAGCGCACGCACCGGGTCATGGGTGTACAGCTCGAAGTCGGTGACCACGTGGTAGAGGCGCGCGCCGACCACCCCTGCGATGACGACCCAGATCGCGATGTCCGCGATCTCCTTCCGGTCGTGCCCACGCTTGGCCCAGCGGTGTTCGCCGATCCCGATCGCCGCGACGACTCCCACCGCGAGGCAGAGCCCGTACGCGTGCAGCGGAACGGGACCGAGGTGGAACACCCCGTGCGACGGGCTCGGGATCGACGCGACGACCGCGGGGTGAGGTGGGCCCATCGACCAAGAGGCTACGGGGCCGCCCGTTGCCAACCTGCGGCCTTCCGAACTGATACCCTGGGGGGTATGTGCACACAGACGAGATGTTCGAAGTGCGGGCGCCCGAGCTGGGCGGGCTGCGGTGCCCACGTGGAACAGGTCCTCGGCCACGTGCCGCCGGCCGAACGTTGCCAGTGCGGCCCCGAGGACACGGCTTCCGCGCCGCGGGGCCGGTTGCGCCGGCGGCGACCGGCGAAGAACCCGAGCCCGTGACGTCCGCCGGCGCCAGACCTCGATAGCGTCCGCAGGCGGCCCGCCCGCCGTCCGAGGGGATTGCAGGGATGGATCAGAAGAAGCTCCAGATGTTCTCGTTCCTCGTCTTCACCAAGCTCGAGGGCGCGGTGACCACAGGCATGATCCACCTCGGCGACAAGCTCGGTCTCTACGCGGCCATGCGAGCTGCCGGCGAGCCACTGCACTCGGATGAGCTCGCGCGACGAACCGGCCTCCACGAGCGCTGGGTTCGTGAATGGGCGTACAACCAGGCTGCCGCGCGCATCATCGACTGCGACGACGACGAACGCTTCTCCCTCTCGGAGGAGGCTGCCGCGGTCCTTGCGACTCCCGACCATCCGGCGTACGGGATGGGGATGTTCCACCGGTTCCCGAACACGATGGACACCCTTCGAGCGATGCCCGAGAGCTTCCGTACCGGGCTCGGACACGACTACGACAGCCACGGCCCGGAAGCGGCTGTGGGCATCGAGCGCTCATTCGAACCATGGAACCGTGCCAACCTGTTGCCGGTCGTGGTCCCCGCACTCGAGGGTGTCGCCGAACGGCTCGCGGCGGGCACAACCGTCGCCGACGTGGGCTGCGGTGCCGGGGGAGCGCTCCTGCTGATGGCCGGCGCGTTCCCGAAGAGTCGGTTCCTCGGCTACGACATCAGCCACTTCGCGCTCGATCGCGCCGAGGAGAAACGATTGGAGGCCGACGCGTCCAACGTGTCGTTCCACGACCCGCGGGTCGAGCCACTGCCAGCCGACGCATCGATCGGGTTCATCACCACCTTCGACTGCATCCACGACATGACCCATCCATTCGAGATGATGCAGACACTGCGGCGAGCGATCACCCCGGACGGCACGTGGCTGCTCGTCGACATCAAGGCGCACGACACGTTCGCGCTCAACGCGTCGGAGAACCCGATGGCGTCGTTGATGTACGGCATCAGCGTCCTGTCGTGCATGTCGTCGGCGATGTCGGCGCCCGACGGTGCCGGCCTCGGCACCCTCGGTCTGTCGGCAGGCAGGGCCGAAGCGATGGCACGTGCCGCAGGGTTCAGGCGCTTCCGTCGCCTCGACATCGACCATCCGGTCAACGCGTTCTACGAGATCCGCCCCTGATCGTCGCCGGCGCGGCGGTCCGAGCGTCAGGGTCGTAGGCCCAGCGCGCAGGGACTTGTGGCCCTACTCGGGCGTCACGCGGCTCCGTACCCTGAGATCCATGAGTCCCCGCGAGATCAACGGGCGAGGTGGATCGTGAGCGATCGCATTGTGGTGCTGGGTGCCGGCACCGGCGGGACACTGATTGCGAACCGTCTCCGTCGCCGTTACCACGACGACCAGATGTTGATCACCGTGGTCGACCAGGACGATCGCCACATCTACCAACCGGGGCTCCTGTTCGTGCCGTTCGGACTGCTCGGCCCGGACGAGATCGTCAGGCCGCGCCACGAGCAGCTGCACGACGGGATCGTCTTCCACCAGAGCGCGATCGACTCGGTGAACATCGGGGACAGTGAGGTCCAGCTGTCGGACGGCACCGTGCTCGGCTACGACGTGTTGATCGTCGCGACCGGCGCGCAGCTGTTGCCCGGTGAGACCGAAGGGATGACCGGGCCGGGCTGGATGGAGAACGTTTTCACCTTCTACTCCCCGGAGGGAGCCGCGGCTCTGCGCGGCGCGCTCGAGCAATTCCCGGGCGGGCGGCTGGTGGTCAACGTCGTCGACATGCCGATCAAGTGCCCGGTCGCGCCGTTGGAGTTCGCGTTTCTGGCCGACTGGTACTTCCGCGAGCGTGGCATCCGCGACAAGGTCGACATCACGTACGTGACCCCGCTCGATGCCGCGTTCACGAAGCCGGTCGCGTCCGCGGCGCTCGGCGGGTTGCTTGCCGAGAAGGGGATCGAGCTCGTCACCGAGTTCAACACGGGTGAGGTCGACGGCGCCGGCGGTCGCCTCGTCTCCTATGACCAGCGCGAGGTCCTCTTCGACCTCCTCGTCACGGTGCCCGTGCACGGCGGCGCCGATTTCGTCGCGCGCTCACCCGGGCTCGGCGACGAGCTGAACTTCGTCCCGACCGATCTGCACACCCTGCAGTCCGATGCCGCGCCGAACATCTTCGTGCTCGGGGACGCTGCCAACGTGCCCACGTCGAAGGCCGGTTCGGTGACCCATTTCGAAGGCGAGGTCCTCGAGGAGAACATCGTGCGGTTCCTCGCGGACCAGCCGCTCGACGCCTCCTTCGACGGACACACGAATTGCTTCATCGAGACCGGCTTCCACAAGGCATTGCTGATCGATTTCAACTACGACACCGAACCGCTCACCGGCCACTTCCCCGGGCGAGCCGGACCGATGCCGCTCTTGAAGGAGTCACGGCTCAACCACCTCGGGAAGCTCATGTTCCAGCCGCTGTACTGGCATGCGCTGCTGCCCGGGCGGGGCCTTCCCGGGATCACACCGGCCATGAGCATGGCCGGCAAGCACGGTCCGAGTGAAGAGGAGACATCGTGAGCACGCAGACCATCGCCGGCACTGAAGTCGATCTCAACGACGAGGGGTTCTTCGAACACCCCGAGCAGTGGAGCGACGCGATCGGAGTCGAGATCGCGAAGACGGCGGGCATCGATCCGATGACTGATCGCCATTGGCAGGTCGTGCGCTACATGCGCCAGCAGTATCTCGACACCGGCAACGCTCCGTCGATCCGTGCGCTTGGCAAGGCGTCCGGAGTCCCGGTCAAGGAGCTGTACCAGCTCTTCCCGAAGGGCCCCGCGAAGCTCGCCGCCAAGATCGCGGGGATCCCGAAGCCACGCGGGTGCATCTAGATCCCGAACCCGAATCCCGATCACTGGAGCAACCATGGGCGCTGAACCCATCGAAAAGGTATCGATCATCGTCTCGAAGGGCGCGTTCGACGGCATCTACCCGGCGTTGATCATGGCGAACGGCGCGCGCATGGAAGGGATCGAAGCGAATGTCTTCTTCACCTTCTTCGGGCTCGACGCGATCAACAAGGCCCGCAACGAACACGTCAAGGTCGCGTCCGTCGGCAACCCCGGCCTGCACCTGGCCACCTGGGTCGGTGGCGTCCCCGGCATGTCGGCGATGGTCACCCACAAGCTCGGCAAGCGCATGGAGGAGCTCGACTTCCCCTCGATCCCCGAGTTCCTGGAGCTGCTCCACGACTCGGGAGCCGGTCTGTACGCGTGCAAGGCCTCGGTCGACATGTTCGAGCTGACCAGGGACGACTTCATCGACGAGATCGACGCCATCATCACCGTCGGCGAGTTCTACGAACAGGCCGCGGGCGGCCAGATCATCTTCACCTGACTTCGACGGCGAGCACCTGAGCACCTTCGCCCCTGCGCTGCTCGACTCCCCGCCGAGGCGCGATGAATTCGCCAATCGGGGGAAGTCTCTCCTGGTGACCGTACGCGAGCGTTCCGGCGCGGTCGTCATGGGCCGTCGCCTCTTCGACATCGTCGACGGACCGCGCGGCTGGAACGACGAGGTGGGGTACGGAGCCAGGCAGGCCGGCACGCCGCCGTTCTTCGTCGTGACCCACTCCAAGCCCGAGTCCATCCGGCTCGCGCTCGACTTCACGTTCGTCACCGACGGGCTCGCGTCGGCCATCCGGCTCGCGCGGGGCGCGGCCGGGACCAAGGACGTCGTCGTCATGGGCGGGGCCGATGTGGTCCGCCAGTGCGTCGACGACGGCCTCGCCGACGAGCTGGTGCTGCACCTCGCTCCGATCGTCCTCGGCGCGGGCACCCCACTGTTCGCCGGCGCGGCCCGTCGTGAGCTTCGGCAGCGTGAGGTCCGCGTCTCACCGCACGCGACCCACCTGACCTACGAGGTCGTGACCTGACGCCTCGCTCCCACGAGCGACGAGCGGCTCATCGGCGGACGCATGCTCGCCACGCGACAACGCCCGATCGGTCGGCCAGGGAGCCGGCCGCTAGCCTCCGGCCATGGCTCCGCCGAACATCTTGCTGATCATGACGGACGAGGAGCGGTATCCACCTCCGTATGAAGACGCGGCGGTCGGGAAGTTCCGGCGTGAGCAGCTGGGTGCCCGTGACTCGATCCGCGAGAGCGGGTTGGAATTCCATCGTCACTACGCGGGTTCAACTGCGTGCGTTCCGAGCCGTGCAACGCTGTTCACGGGGCAGTACCCGTCGCTGCACGGCGTGTCGAAGACGGATGGCATCGCGAAGCAGAACACCGACCCGGCGATGGGATGGCTCGATCCTGATGAGGTCCCGACGCTCGGTGACTGGTTCCGCGCCGGTGGTTACCAAACGCACTACCGGGGCAAGTGGCACATCAGCCACGCCGATCTCGCGATCCCGGGTGGTCACGAAGGCCTGATGGCATCCGACGACGAAGGCAACCCGGTCACGCGAGCCGTCGACGCGTACCGCAAGGCTGATCGACTCAACCCATTCGGATTCTCCGGATGGATCGGTCGCGAACCACACGGGGTCGCGAAGTCGGACTGCGGGACGGTACGAGATGGAGTGTTCGCGGAGCAGGTCGTCGACCTCTTCCGTCAGCTCACCGGCGCGTCCAGCGACGGTCCCTGGCTCGCCGTCGCGTCGTTCGTGAACCCCCACGACATCGCGTTCGCGGGCGGCCTGTACGAGGCCCTGCTCGGTTTCGACCCGCCCGACGACACCGTGCCGGACGTACCGGAAGCACCTTCGCAGTCCGATTCCTTCGCGGGGCGGCCCGCGTGTCAGGAGCAATTCAAGCGGGTCTGGCCGTCGATGACCGCAGAACAACCGGCCGACATCGCCTACCGCCGCTTGTACTACTACCTGCAGAAGCTGGTCGATCAGGCGATTGGGCGGATCCTCGACGCGCTCCGGCAGTCGGGCATGGCGGACGACACGATCGTCGTGTTCACCTCCGATCACGGGGACCTGCTCGGGGCCCACGGTGGGCTGCAACAGAAGTGGTGCAACGCGTACGACGAGGCCACTCGCGTTCCGTTCCTCGTGTCAGGTCCCGGCGTCGAACCCGTTCCCGGCGGAATCGGCACACCCACCAGCCATGTCGATCTGATCCCGACGCTCATGGGCCTCGCGGGCATCGACGCCGAGCGCGCGGCGAAAGGCGTCGCCGTGCATCACTCCGAAGTCCATCCGCTCCCCGGCCGCGACCTGAGCGGTCTGATCACCGGCACGGTCTCGTCCGAGACGGTCGATGGTCCGATCTACTTCATGACTGAGGACGATGTCACCCGCGGCCTCACCCAGAACAACGTCTTGACCGGCGCGCCGTTCGAACCCGTTGCGAACCCGTGCTTCATCGAGTCGGTGATCGCGACCCTACCCACGGGAGCGGGCGGCGCCGATGAGCTTTGGAAGCTCAACCACTACTACGAGCGCCTCGACGACTGGAACGAGGAACACGGCATCACGAAGAACCCGTTCGTCGGCCCCGCCGCAGAACCCGTCTACGAGGTGCACAACCTCACGACCGACCCCGAGGAACGCCACAACCGGGCCGCTGACTCCGCCAGTGCACTGCGCCAGCTCACGGCCGTCCTCGATGAACAGCGAGACGAGAAGCGGCTCGTTCCGTCGCTGCGGAACGCCTAAGCGACCGACGGGCTCGAGTCCGCCACCGCAGCTCGTCGGTTCCTAGTCGATCGGCGAGAGGACGTTGCCGGCGGCGTCGCCGAGGACGGGTTCGAGCAGCCACTCGGTGCGGACGATCCACCGGTGCAGGGCGCGCACGACCTCGGGACGGGAAAGGCCGGCGGTGATGACCGCAGCCAGGCGATCGACGACGGCATCGCCTGCTTCCAGCTCGCCGTCGATGGCTGCGACGTCGGCGCGCGTCGCGGCGTCGAGGCTCGGCCCGAAGGCCGCGCACCGGTGCTGCCACTCGACGAGCGCGCCGGCACCGCGACGCTGACGTTCGACGTCCGGGTCGGGAGAGCGCTCACCGACGAGCTCGCGGTGGTGTTGCTCGAGCCAGCTGGTCGTGGCGTGCCACCCGTTGGCCAGGCGGACCGCATCGCCGCTGAGCGCCGTGCCCTCGGTGGGGAGGTCGGGTGGGTCGAGCTCGATCTCGTCGTGCTCGGCCAGGATCTCGATCGCGCACCGCTGCTGCTGGACGTACCAGGTGAGGTACTGAGCCAGGTCACCGGGAGGGAGGGCCATCGTCGTCGCGAGGCTGAGGGCCTGGGGCGTCTCGATCGCGGCCATGACACCGAACCAACGCACCCGCTGGAGGTCGAGGTCGAACCCGCCGGCCTCGGCCCACCAGCGGTACGTGTCAGCCACACCACCGATCGGTTCGCTGAAGTCGCGCATGCGCACGAAGGCGAGATCGTGGTGCGGGTCACCGAGGTGGACCATCTCGAGATCGATGAGGCCGGTGACGCGCTCGCCGTCCCACATGAACTGGCCCGCGTCGCCTTGGAGCGGGGAGACCTGTTCGAAGTCGGGCGGCATGGTTTCGGAGAGCCAGCGCTCGACGAACGTGATGAGCGGCTCGGGACGATCCTGGGTGTTCTGCCAGACCTTCACCCAGAAGTCGTGGTCGGCGGTGGCGATGGCCCGGGCACCGAGCGGGCGCTTCCGATCCGTGTGGACGAAGAGCTCCGGGTCAGCGCGGTGCAGCCGCGCGAGCACCTCGGCGAACGCGCGCCGCGCGGCGGGTCGCTCGTGCTCGGGGACGTTGGCGTTGTCGATGCCGGGCAGCGCGTCCCAGAGCACGACGTCGAGCTCGGTGGACCGGCCCCAGACCCGGGCCGCCGGGATTCCCGCGATCGCCATGGCCTCGGCGGCGCGAGCCTCGCGGAAGACGTCGTTGGCTGCTCCGAAGCCAACCCGATTGCCGCGCAGGTAGAGCGGGATGGGTTCGCCGTCGCGTTCGACGTCGACCCACCAGCACGGTCGCCAGCGGGCCTGCCGCTCCACGCGGGTGACCGAGCCGCCCGTCACCTCGCCCACCCAGCGTGCGATCTTCTGCTCGTCCACGACTCCCGATCCCATCATGACGGCCTCCACATACTGACCCGCCCTGGCAGGATCACCGCATGGCGATGACCTACGGCATCCACCTGCCCCAGTACGGACGGGTCGCCAGCGGCGACGCAGTGTCTCGCGCGGCCCGGCACGCAGAGGACCTCGGCTTCACCGACGTCTGGGTGAGTGACCACATCGTGCATCCGGCCGAGCAGACCTACCCCTCGCCGTTCCTCCTCGACCCGTTCGCCACTCTCAGCTGGGCGGCGGCCGTCACCACCCGGGTCCGTCTCGGCACGAGCGTGCTCGTGGTTCCGCAGCACAACCCCGTCTGGCTCGCCAACCACCTCGCGACCGTCGACGCGATGAGCGGCGGCCGCCTGATCGTCGGGGCCGGGATCGGGTGGAGCAAGCGCGAGTACGACGCGCTCGGTCAGCCCTTCGAGACCAGGGGCAGGCGCATGGACGAGATCCTCGATCTGCTCCGCGCCGCATGGAGGGACGACCCCGTGACGTTCGACGGCGCCGGGTACCACCTCGAGGCGATCCGCTTCTTCCCCAAGCCCGCCGGTGAGATCCCCATCTGGATCGGTGGCGGGGTCGAGGCGTCGTTCCGACACGCCGTCGCGAAGGGCGACGGCTTCCACGTCGTCGGTCTGAAGCCGCCGGAGGTGGTCCCGATCGTGGAGCGCCTCCGGCGCGACCGGCCCGAGCCCTCGTTCACCATCTCGGCCCGGACCGGCTGGGATCCTCAGGGGATGGATCCGGGTCTCATCGCCGAAGAGAACGCGGCGTTCGAGGCCGCGGGCGTCCAGCACATGGTGGCAGCGCCGTGGCGGAAGGACCTCGACGCGTGGCTCCGCTCCATGGACCTCCTGGCCGAGATCGTCCGCCCGGGCTGAGTCGTGACTGCCCGAGCGGCAGGCGAGTGTGCGTCAATGACCTCTGATTCGTTCGCGTCGAACCCGCTGACGCCAGTGCAGATCGTTCCGGCGTGAGTGCGCGGTGCTCTGGCACCGGTACGTCGCACCGAAAGGGGAGGTCAGGCTCAGAGGCGGGGCAGGACGTCGTCGGTGACGCTGCGCAGGTATCGCCACGCGACCTCGGGTGCGAGGCCTCCGACGAGGGGTTGGAGCGCCAACGGCGAGCCGGCCCTGATCATCGCGACGGCTTCGTCGACGGTGACGATGCGGTGGGAGCGGTTCTCGGCGCGCAGCTCGTCGATCGTCGTGGCGTTCGAGAGGCTCGCGGTGTGGGTGTTGCCCTCGTTGATCGCGGCGTAGCTCCGGACGTCATGCATGAGGTGCGGGCCGAGCTCGGCCCATGCGGCGTCGAGGTCCTCGGCCACGAACACCGTGGTGGCCAGGTCCGTCGGCGGGATCATGCAGAACCCGGGCTCGTTGCCGTGCTCGCGGGCTTCGGCCGCGTACACGTCCTCGAGCTCCGGCCCGCCGCCCTGCGCGAAGAAGTCGAGACCGAAACGTCCGGCGCGCTTCGCCGCGGCTCGGCTTCCGCCGCCCCACATCACCGTCGGCCCGCCGGGCGTGAAGGGTGCCGGGGTCACATGGATGCGTCGGCCGTCGTAGTCGAACGGCTCGCCCGACTTGGCCCGCAGCAGCAGCGCGAGCTGGCCCTCGACGAGCCGGCCGCGGTGCGTGAAGTCGGCGCCATGGTGCTCGAACTCCTCGGGCCGGTAGCCGACGGCCATGACGTAGCTCACCCGGCCGCCACTGATGATGTCGAGCACCACCATGTCCTCGGCGAGCCGGATCGGGTCGTACAGCGGCAGGATCAACGCCGCCGTCATGATCGGCAGGCTGCTCGTGCGGGCGGCCATCGCGGTCGCGAGCACCAAGGGTGACGGCAGGTACCCGTCGGCCATCGTGTGGTGCTCGCACACGACTGCGGCGATTGCACCGCGGCTCTCGGCGAAGCTCGCCATCTCGAGCGCGGCGGCGTACAGCTCGTTGGTCGGCGCCCCGAACTCAGGTGCTCGCATGTCGAAGCGCATCAAGAACACTGGTGGTCGTCCCCCTCAGGTGGTGCGCGCCCTCGCGGCCGCGCGGGTGAGCATGTTGGATCGTGCGGCGACGGCATCGACGAGATCGCCGTGGGTGATGATGTACCGCTCGCCGGCCAGCACCGCTTCGACCACGCCGGCAGCTGCGGCTTCGGGCGTCGCGAGCATCGCGGCCATCTGGGGATTGCTCGCGATCATGGCGTCGAGGTCGCCCTCGCCCGCGATCGGTCGGCGCAGGTGCGCGGGTTGCGCCGTTTCGCTGGTTTCGAGGTGCCGGCTGACCATCCCGGAGGGGAGGATCACCGACACCCCGATGCCATCGTCGGCCAGCTCGAGCCGGAGGGTCTCGGCCAGGCCCCACACGGCGAACTTGCTCGCCTGATAGGCGCCCAGGCGGCTGGCCGGATCCAGGATCGACGACGACGTCGTGAACGCGAGCCGTGGGTGCTCGGACCGGCGCAGCAACGGCAGGAACGCGCGCGCGACGCGGGCGGACCCGGTCACGTTGATGTCGAGCAGCCAGCTCCATTCGTCGTCGGTGAAGGACTCCACGGCGCCGAAGAGCTGCACACCGACGTTCGAGAGCACGAGATCGGCGACGCCGAAGCGCGCCTCGACGGCTGCGGCCGCCGCCTCCACGCTGGCGGTCTCGGCGACGTCGGCCACGATGCCGAGCGCGTGCACGTCGTGCGCTTCTGTGATGCGAGCGGCCTCGGCGACGGCGCGCTCACCGTCGAGGTCGAGCAGCGCAACGTCCATGCCGAGCGCCGCGCACGACTCGCCGAGGGCCAGACCGAGGCCCGACGCCCCGCCGGTGACGACGGCAACCGGCATCAGCCCTCCTCAGGCATCACGAAGTCGGCGTGCAGGCGGGTGAGCTTCGACGACTTGATCCGCCACTCACCGGCGCTCTTCTCGTAGGTCTCGTGGTAGTGGCCGTAGCCGTCGAGCCGCGCGCCGCCCGGGAAGATCACGATGTCGTTGAGCGCCCAGATGCCGGTGGCCGTCGTCTCCGACGTGAGCTCGATCTCGGGCATGTGACCCTGGTGCACGGTGACCGCGCGGTCGAGCGTCTCGCGGAGGAACGCCATGAACTCGTCGGCGCCAGTGACGAGTCCGCCGCCGGCCGCGGTCGTATCCATGACCACGTCGTCGGTGAACACCTGCCGCATCGCGTCCCAGTCCTTGGTGTCCATGGTCCGGAAGTAGCGGGCCTTCAGCTGGCGGATCGCCTCGATGTCATCGATGCCCAAGTCTCGCTCCTTCGTCGGACGAGACTCGTCATCATGGCGACGAGATCGTCCTCGAGGTCAGCGCGGGTGCTGTGGCCGGCGAGCCAGGTTCCTGTGGCGCCGACCACGGCGCCTTGGATCATCCCGGCGATCTCCTTCGCTCGATCTCGATCAAGCCCGTGGAACCGGTTGATGACCTCGACCTCGAAGATCACCCCGGCCTGGCCGGGGTCGGCGACGGACGCGATGGTGGAGCCCGGGCGCGACAGCGCCGCCAAGACCGGTCCGCGCTTGCTGACCTCGTCGAAGTAGGCGCGGATTCCGACGCGGATGAGGTCCTCGTCCGGGCCGGCATCGCGCAGCGCGACCCACACCGCGCGTCCCAGCGCCACGGTCTCGCGGCGGTAGAGCTCGGCCAGCACTGCCTCGCTGTTTTCGAAGTGCTTGTAGGGCAATGCCTTGGACACGCCCGCCTCGGCCGCGAGTCGTTCCATGGTCATCGCGGCCGCGCCGCGTTCGATGAGAATCTGCGCGGCGTCGTCGAGGAGCTGGCGTCGCCGATCGTCGCCTCGCATGCGCTGCCGGGGGGACGCGACCTGATCGAGCGTCGACTCGACCCTCACGTGCCGAGCAACGTGCGGTAGTTGTCCTCGTAGAACAGCTGGCGAGCGGCATCGTCGGTGCCGCGCTCGTCGAAGGAGCGTTCGAAGCGACCGATCGGGTCCTTCGTGCCCTCCGGGTGGGGATAGTCGCTCGAGAACAGGTAGAGCTCGGGGCCCGAGATCGCCACCATCTCGGCCACGTCTTCGCCCGGGAACGGAGTGAAGCGGACCTGGCGCCGGATGTACTCCGACGGCATCAGGCTGAGCTCGCCGAGCATCGGCTCGGTGCGCTTGAAGCTCTTCGCCGCGTGGTCCAGACGACCGAGCAAGGACGGTGCCCACGATGCGCCCATCTCGATGACCCCGCAGCGCAGCCGGGGAAAGCGTTCGAAGACGCCGTCAAGAATCATCGCGGTGAGAAAGGTCTCGGCGGCATGATGGACGGAGGGCAGGTCCTTGGCCCGCAGGTTCTCGCCGCCGCCGTGGATGTCGACCGGCCGCGGTCGCCCGTTGTGGTGCCACGCCTTCGAGACGGAGCTCTTGCCGCCCCCGATGTGCATCACGATCGGCACGCCCGACTCTTGAACCGCGTCCCACACCGGGTCGTTGTCGACGTGCGCGGGCGATCGACCCGATGACGGTGCGTGCGCGACCCACAGCGCGCCGCAACCGAGATCGAGGGCCTCCTGCAAGGAGCGGAGGGAGCGGTCGGGGTCGTTGAGCGGCAGGAAGCCGACACTGACGAGCCGAGGGTCGTCGCCGCAGAAGTCGACCATCATCCGGTTGTGCGCACTCGTGCCGCCGTAGACGGCGTCGAGGTCGTCCGAGAACGCGAACAGGCCGAGCGAGAAGGTCGAGAACACGAGCTGGGAGGTGAAGCCGAGCAGGTCGAGCGCCCGCGAGCGCTCGGTGGTGTCCATCGCCCCGAGGGCAGCCCAGCCCTTGGCCGAGGCGATCACGTTCTCCTCGAGGGCTGCGGTCTTCCCGGCATTCCCGATGCGGGCTTCACCGATCTGGATGGCCTTGCCCGCGCCGGCGCCGCCTTTGTCCAGTGCGCCGGTGAGATCGGGCAGCAGATCGCGCGTCTTCGCGTCCACGTGGTCGCGCAACCAGTCGAGCCCCTCCATCAGGTGGCTGTCGGCATCGAGGATGATCGGGCGGTGGGCGTACGTCATGGCGGATCCCCTCAGGTCAGGAGCGGATGGGCGCGACCTCCGTTCGTCCGTGGGTGCGCGACCACCACCGTGCCCGACAAGTTACGGATATTCACCTAACGCGGCAACCGGGCCGGGAGGGGATTCCGCGGACGGGCGCGTCAGGCGGTCGTCGACGCGGGCGTGCGCTGCGCGGCGAGGAGCGCGCTGACTGCGCTCGCGGGGGCGGGTCGGCCGAGCAGGTAGCCCTGGCCCAGGTCGCACCCGAGCTCGACGAGCTGCGCGAGCTGCCCCTCGGTCTCGATCCCCTCGGCGACCACGTCGAGTCCCAGCGCGTGGGCGAGGCTCACGAGGTTCGCGGCGATGGCCACGTCCTTCGGGTCGTGCTCGATGCCCTGGATGAACAAGCGGTCGGTGCTGGCCGACAAGCGGGTCGGGGCGGTGATGTGGAAGTCGCGCTCCTCGATGTTCGCCGAGTGGCCGGGACCCTGGTGCCGGACCGCGGCGCCGGCGGCGATCGGTGGTCCGAGCGCGAGGAGACCCGCGCAGCACGCGACGGTGAGGCACCGTCGGAGGCATCCCGGAGCCCGCGGAATCACCACCTGGGGATCGGTTCCTCCCCGGAAACCTTGAGCGAGGGCCCCACGGCGCCACGGCCGGGGCCGAGCCGGTGGTCCGAACCGGGCGGATGGAGCCCGTACCTTCGGACTCAGTCAGCGCGGATCGGAGCTCGCGGCATCGGCGAGGGCGTCGTCCACTGACCGGAAGATGGGTACGACCTGATCGAACCCGACGATCTCCATCGTGCGGTGGATGATCGAGCGCTCGGGGACCACGAGCAGGAGCTCCGAAGTGCGTCGCAGCTGGTCGAGCATCACGATTCCGGCGCTGTCGAGGTAGCTGACGTCAACGAGATCGATGACCATGGTGCGGGAACCACCGGCCGACAGCTCCGAGGCGATCACTGCCGCGTTGGAGGCGTCGATCTCTCCGGCGAGGACGGCGAGCGCGATGGGCCCCCGGGTGTCGATGCGCAGCGTATGAAGGTTGTCGGTCATACGAGCTCACGTTGTGGGAGAAATCGCAAGGTCACGATCGTTCCATGCTGGTCGGTGTCAAGGTCGACGCTCTCTGCCAAGGCTCGCATGAGCACATGCCCACGGCCCCGGCCAGTGAAGAACCCCTCGATGCCGGGCTGCCACTGGCCCGAGTCGCTCACGCTGGCGACGAGTGCATCGCCGTCGAAGGCCATCTCGACGCGCACGACCTGACTCTCGTCGGTGCTGCCGTGATCGATGGCATTGGCGATCGCTTCCCCGAGCCCGAGGAGCACGTCGTCTCGCTGAGCGCGACCGATCCCGTGCTCGTCGAGCCACGCGGCGAGAGCCGGCCCCGCGAGTGCCCGAGCTCACTCGGGCTCGCGAGGAATGCATCGGCGAACAGCGAGGGTGTTGACCCGACCGTTCGTACGGCCACGAGCGCGATGTCGTCGCGCGCTTCTTCGTCGACCATCTCCGCGAAGATCGTCTGCTTCAGCCGCCGTAGTGGGAGGGACCAGCACCGGCTGACCACCGATCGCAGGTGCTCCAGCCCCACTTCGAGGCTTTCGCCTCGCCGCTCGACGAGCCCGTCGGTGTAGAGGAGCAGGAGCGAGCCCGCCGGGAGCGCCGTGGTGGCGGCGGGCACGCGGTGATTGGCGAACTCGATGCCGAGCGGCCACGACACGCTTTCGGTGAGGTAGCTGACCTCTCCGTCGGGAGTGACCAGGAGTGGCGGTGGGTGCCCGGCGGTGATGTACGTCATGCTCTCCGCGGCGGGATCGAGCATCGCGAAGGCGACGGTGGCGCAGACCGCGCCGGGAACATGACCGGCGTAGCGGTCGAGGATCGCCACGGCATCGGATGGATCCGCGGCTTGCAGCGCGGTGACTCCGAGCGCCGCACGGAGCTGGCCCATGGTCGCGGCCGCGGGGAGGCCTCGCCCGACGACGTCGCCGACGGCGATTGCGAGGCGCCCGTCGTCCAGCTCGACGGCGTCGTACCAGTCGCCTCCGATCTCCATCGCCGCGTCCGTGGCGCGATATTGCGTGCGCACGATGGCGCGGGTGCTGTGCGGATCGAGCGCGAGCAGTCCTTGTTGCAGTGTGATCGCGACGGAGCGTTCGAGGTTCAGGACCTCCACGCGCTCGATGGCCTGGGCCGTCAACGCGGCAACCTCCTGGAGCATCGCGACGAGCTCCGGTCCGAGCTCGCGCGGCTGCGCCCACCCGATGGCCATCGCTCCCAGGACGGTGCCGCCGGCGCGTCGCATCGGAACCACGGCCAGGCTCTGCGCGCCGACCGCCTCGAAGTCGGGGGTGAGCGCGGGGTATCGGGCCCGTTGCGTTGCCGGGTCGGCCAGCAACAGGGTGTCGCACTGCTGCACCGCCCAGGTGATCGGGGTCTCGGCCGACACCGGTATCCGGAGATACCGCGCCTCGATGCTGTGCGGTACGCCGGGGCCGCCGAAGTACTGCCGCAGCATCGGCTCCTCGACCTCGATCAGACCGAACGTCGCGAGCGCAACCTCGCCGGTAGTCGCCATCGCGGAGAAGACCGCATCGGCCGCGTCCTGCGGGCTCCGTGCTCCGCTCACCGTCGACGCGAACTCGGCGAGCACCTCCGCGGTCACCCGTCGTCCGTGCTCGAGGTCCAGTGCGTCGCGACTCAAGACCCGCTCCGTCACGTCCTGGGTCGTGCCCCACATCTCGACGACCTCGGACCCCTCCACGACGGGCTGCGTGTAGCTCCGGACGTAGCCAGTCGAACCGTCCTGGTACACGATGCGGTGATCGACGACGACGGCAGTCTGGGTGGCAAGCGCGCGTTCGAAGGCCGCTCTGACGACACGACGGTCCTCGGGGTGGATCCCCGGTGCGAGCGTCGAGAGTCCGAAGCCGGTCGCATCGTCGTTGGTCAGGCCGTACATCCGTTGCATCTGATCCGAGAGCACGAGTCCACCGGTCTTGAGATCGAGGCGCCAGACCCCCAGCTGCGCGAGGCGTTGTGCAGCCTCGAGCTCCTGGAGCGCGGTCTCGAGCTCGCGGCGCGACCGCTCGAGCGACGAGATGTCGCGCGACGCAACCAGCACGCCGTCCTCGAACCTGCTCGCCTGCACCGTGTAGTAGCCCGAAACCGGGTTGCCGTCGATGACGTCCTCGTACGGCAGCACCTCGACCACCATCGGCTCGCCGGTCTCGACGACCCGCCGGTAGCCGGCGATCAGCTCGCCGCCCGCGAGCACCGGATAGAGCTCGGAGATCCGCCGCCCGATGAGCTCTTCGCGTGGGCGTCCGGCGACGTCGACGGGCGCGTTGTTCATCCATTCAATCTCGAAGTCGACGATGTCGCCGGCGGCATCGCGGACTGCCCGCTCGATCACCACCAGATCCAGGATGCTGTCGAGCGCGCGTCGGAACCGTTCGTCGAGGGCGCCCTTCGACGGTGTTCCGGGTTCTTCCACGCCACACTCCGGCTCGTCGGTCCGGTCATGGTACGCGCCCGTCGCGGCCGGAGCGGCGAGCGCAAGTCTCGTAGCGGCGACCGCGGCCGACTCGACCACGCCGTTTCGGGGTACGGATCGGCTGCGAGAGGAGGCGACGTGACCGAACGCATGATTGACGCGGGCGGAGTCCAGCTCTGCACGGAGTCGTTCGGTGAGCCGACCGATCCGCCGGTTCTTCTCGTGATGGGCATTGGCGCATCGATGCTGTGGTGGGAGGAGGGCTTCTGTCGAAGCGTCGCGGAAGGTGGGCGGTTCGTGATCCGCTATGACCACCGTGACACCGGCCGGTCGACCACGTACGCACCCGGGCGCCCTGGCTACCGCGCCAGCGACCTGGTGGCGGACGCCGTCGGTGTGCTCGACGCGTACGGTCTCGAAGCCGCACACGTGGTCGGCGTTTCCGCGGGCGGAGCTTTCGCACAGCTCCTCGCCCTGGACTTCGCCGACCGCGTCCTCTCACTCGTGCTCATCAGCACCACGGCCGCGATGTCCATCGACCGAGACCTGCCGCCGCCGACCGGGGAGTTCATCCAGTTCGTGACGGAAGCCGAGGTCGACTGGTCGAACCGCGAGTCGGTGATCGAGTACCTGGTCGGCTACTCGCGCCTTCTCGCCGGCGGGCAGCGACCGTTCGATGAGCGCGCAAGCCGTGATCTCGTCCAGCGCGACCTTGCTCGCGCCCGCAACGTGGCGTCGCGGCAGAACCACGACGTCATGGATCACGACGAGCGGCCGCATGCGTCACTGTCATCGATCACCGTGCCGACGTTGGTGATCCACGGCACGGCCGACCCGATGTTCCCGTTCGCACACGGCCAAGCGTTGGCCGAGGAGATCCCCGGCGCCACGTTGCTGCCGATCGATGGAGCCGGCCACGGCATCGACCGGGACGATTGGCCGAGCATCATGGCGGCGATCCACGACCACACGGTCGCAGCTTCTCCCGGCCGCGAAGACCGCAACGAAGGAGCATCACCATGATCGAACGGATGGACCACGTGAGCATCGTCGTCGACGACCTCGAAGCTGCGAGCGCGTTCTTCGTCGAGCTCGGCCTGGAGCTGGAGGGCGAGGGGCAGGTCGAGGGAGCGTGGGTGGACGGCGTCGTGGGGCTGGACGATGTCCGAGTCGACATCGCAATGGTGCGGACTCCCGACGGCCACAGCCGACTCGAGCTGACGAAGTTCCACCGGCCGACGGCGGTCGGCTTCCAGCCGAACGCACCGGCGAACACACTCGGCTTACGGAGCATCATGTTCGCCGTCGACGACATCGATGCTGTCGTCGCCGGCCTACGAGCCCGCGGCTCGGAGCTCGTCGGCGAGGTGGAGCAGTACGAGGAGAGCTACCGGCTCTGCTACGTGCGCGGTCCCGAAGGAGTCATCGTCGCGCTGGCCGAGCAGCTCACCTGACGTTGGAGAGAGACATGACCGAACGCACGTATCCCGACGGTGTTCCGTGCTGGGTCGACACGGTGCAACCCGACGTCGGCGCTGCCATCACGTTCTACGGTGCGCTCTTCGGCTGGACGTTCGAGGCCGGCGTACTCGCCCAGGACGAGACGCAATGGACGCGGACCGCGCTGGTCCGCGCTCCGCAGGGAGCGGAGTTCACCGTCAGCCAGTTCACGCCCGCTGGCGCCTGAGTCGAGGAATGGTGTCGAATCCCAGGGGATGACGACGGAGGTCTGACATGCCCGAAGCGATCAAGATCGGCTGGCTCGGCTCGGCCCTCGATGGGCCGGACGGCGGCTACGACCGGATCCACCGGATGGCCTTCGACGAGGGCGTGGAAAGTGGGCTCCTGGACCGGCCCTACGAGTTCGTGCTGCACGGCGAGAACGGTCTCCCCAACGGCACCGCGAAGAACGCGACCGACGGCTTCCGATACCTCGTGGACGAGGGGTGCCTCGGTGTCGCGGGCGCTTACAGCTCCGACAACGCGATCACGGTCGCACCGCTCGCGAACGAGCTGCACGTCCCGCTCATCAGCTGGGCCGGCACCGAGCGGCTGCAGGGCGAGTACTGCTTCCGACTCGGGAACGGAGATGTCGGTGGCGACGCCGCGCTCGTGGTCGCGTGGCTGAAGCGGCAGGGCCATCAGCGCATCGCCGTGCTCAGCGAGCTGTCGCCGAACGGTGAGGAGTACTTCCGCTTCTTCCGGCAGGAGTGTCGCCGCCACGGGATCAGCATCTCGGCGGTCGAGACGGTGAGCCAGAGCCCCGAGCGCCTCGCCGACAACCTCGACAACCTCCGCCAGGCGAATGCCGACGCGCTGGCGTACATGGGCTACGGGATGCTCGCCGCGAAGGGCCTGTTGCGCGACGCGCTCGACGAGCTCCAGTGGGACCCGCCGCGGATCATGAGCACTGCGTTCATGTGGTACCTGATGGGCTTCGACAAGTTCGAGGGATGGGTCGGCATCGACCAGTTCGACCCACGCAACCCCTTGACCCAGAGGTTCCGCGATCGGTTCGTCGCTCGATACGACCAGGACCCGCCGCTCTGGCCGAACGCCATTCCCGTGCTCGCCTACGACACCGCGCGTGCTCGTCGAGGGCCTGTTCCGCGCGCCGATCCTGTCCGGTCCCGGGCTGAAGGCCGGGCTCGAGAGCATCCGCTTCATGCCGAGCACGACCGGCAGCGCGCAGACGCACATCGCGTGCTCACCGTACGAGCACTGCATGTTCCGCGGCGACTGGCTGCTCTACGGCCGGGTGACGAACGGCGCGCTCGAGTTCGAGGGCCTGTTCGAGCCGTGGGAGTGAACCCGCTTCGAGTCGTGCAGTGGACGACGGGCAAGACCGGCCGCGCCGCCGTACGCGCGCTGGTCGACCATCCTGCGCTGCAGCTCGTCGGCTGCTACGCGTGGTCCGCCGACAAGGTCGGCCACGACGTCGGCGAGCTGTGCCGCATCGAGCCGACCGGAGTGATCGCGAGCGACGACGTCGACGCTCTGCTCGAGCTCGAACCGGACTGCGTCGTCTACACCCCGTACCGGCCGGACACGAATCAGCTCGTGCGCATCCTCGAGTCGGGCAGCAACATCGTCACCTCGATGTACCAGCTGTCGGGTTCGGGCTACGGCGACGGCGCCTCTGCGTGCATCGTCGCGGCCGCGGCGCACGGGGGCGCGTCGCTGTACGCGAGCGGTACCTATCCCCGCTACGTCGGCATGGTCGCGCTCGCGGCCACCGCCGTGTCGTTACGGATCGAGCGGATCACGATGCTCGAATCCGTCGACCTACGCGGCTACGAGAACGAAACGATGTACCGCGCGATGGGGATCGACCGGGACCCGACCGATCCCGAGGCCGCCACGCTCATCGAGCAGGCGTGCGGCTCGTTCCGCGACCAGGTTGCGGTGATGGCACACTCGCTCGCCCTTGACCTCGACGAGATCACGTTCCACGCCGACTTCGCCGTCGTCGACGAGGACACCGACTTCGGCTTCATGCGCGTCGGGAAGGGACACGTTGCGGCGATTCGCGGCACGATCGCCGGCGCGGCCGGCGGCCGGCCGCGCATCGAGTGCCGATCGGTCTGGAAGCTCGGCGATCGGACCACGCCTGATTGGCCGGTCGAACATGGTTACGTGATCGACGTCGAAGGCACGCCCTCGTTCCGGGTCCGGATCGAGCCGGGCGAGCAATGGAGCGGCTCGATCAGCACCGCCTTGCTGCTCGTGAACGCGATCCCCGCGGTTTGCGCGGCGCCCGCCGGCATCGTCAACCGCGGCGAGCTGCCATTCGTGCGCGGAACGCACGCCGTCCGTTGAGTCCTGACCGCAGAGCTCTCCTGCCGCTGTTCGTGATGGGGGCGCTCTTCCTGACTGCCTGCGGTTCGAGCGGGGGAGGATCGACGCATCAATCCCTCGCGCCGATGGTGCCACCCGAAGTGGCAAGCCACGCGGCGCAATGGCCGCTCCCAGGGCGGGACTACGACAACTCGCGCGCTCGTGCCGACTCGACGATCACTGCGGCGAACATCGGGCAGCTGAAGCCGGCATGGTCGGTTCCGCTTCCCGGATCGTCTGCGTACGGCAACGCGTCGACGACTCCGGTGATCATCGGTCAGACCGTCTTCGTGCAGGACTTGGGGAGCAACGTCCGGGCGATCGACCTCTCCACGGGCACGGTGCGCTGGACCAGCAAGCTCAACAAGTTCCAGATCGGTCCCAACGGGGTCGCAGTCGGATACGGCCGCGTCTACGTCGCCGACGGACCACACAACATCGCTGCGCTCAACATCAAGACCGGGGCAGAGGAGTGGTCGACCAAGATCACAGAGACCGAAACCGACGGCGTGGACATCCAACCGACCGTCGTCGCGGGGTTGGTGCTCGTGGCAACGGTACCGATCAGCGTGCAGGGGCAGTACAACGGGGGAGACCGAGGAAAGCTCTGGGCGCTCGACGCGAAGACCGGTCACAAGGTGTGGACCTTCGACACGATCAAGAGCCCGGACCTCTGGGGCCACCCCGAGCTCAACGCGGGCGGCGGAGCGTGGTTTCCCCCCGCCGTCGACGTGAAGCGCGGTCTTGTCTACTGGGGCGTGGCCAACCCCGCGCCGTACGGGGGCACCCCGAAGTTCCCGAGAGGTTCGAGCCGACCGGGCCCGAACCTCTACACGGATTCGGTCGTTGCGTTGCACATCCGCTCCGGCAAGCTGGCCTGGTACCACCAGGCCACTCCGCACGATCTGTTCGACCACGACCTGCAGCTGACCGCAATCGCCCGCAGCTCGGACGGGACCGAATCAGTGATCGGCACGGGCAAGGCCGGACGAGTGCTCGCGCTTGATCCGGGGACGGGCAAGCTCGAGACCGATACGCCGGTGGGTGAGCACGTCAACGATGATCCGGCGAAGCTCACGAAGCAGGTGGAGGTCATGCCCGGCTACTTCGGTGGTCTCGAGACGCCTCCCGCAGTCGCTGACGGCGTGGTCTACGCACCGGTGCTCAATGCGCCGTCAACCGAGGAACCTAACGTTGACCACGCGGTCGGAGGCACCACGCTCGGCACCATGCCAGGCGAGGTCGCGGCCGTCGACGTGCGGACCGGCCGCGTCCTCTGGCACACGCCGATCGAAGGAGATCCGCTCGGCGGCGCGCTCGTCATGGGTGATCTCGTGCTCACCGGCACCTTCCAGGGCAACATCGTGGTGCTCGATCGCACGACGGGGCGGATCGTCCGGACGTTCGCCGCGCCGGGAGGCATCAACGGATGGCCTGCAGCGACGCGCGACACCATCGTGTGGCCGATCGGAAACGGCAAGAACCCGAGTCTCGTTGCGTACCGCGTGTCGGCGAGCATGTTCCCGTGAGGTAGACGATCCGCCGATGAAGAGGTCGACGCCGGACGACGGCAGCGTCACGGGGTCGGAGCTACGAAGCGGTTGCGGATCGTGCCGATGCCCTCGATCCAGGTCTCGAGCGTCTCTCCGACCTGGAGGAAGCGGGGCGGTTTCGACGTGACGCCGACGCCGGCGGGAGTGCCGGTGAAGATGATGTCGCCGGGCAGCAATGGCAGCACTGCGGACAGCTCCGCGATGAGGCGCGGCACCGAGAAGATCAGGTCGCTGGTGCGCGCGTCCTGCACGATCGTCCCGTCGACCGAGCAGCCGAGCCCGAGGTCGTCCGGGTCGGCAACCTCGTCCAGCGTGACCAGCCATGGACCCAGGGGGCCGAAGCCGCGGTACGACTTGCCCAGCGAGAACTGACTGCCGGCAGCGAACTGCACAGTCCGCTCCGAGATGTCCTGGCCGACGGTCAGACCGGCGACGTGCGCCCAGGCGTCGGCTTCGGCGACTCGGTCGGCCCGGGTGCCGATGACCGCGACGAGCTCGACTTCCCAGTCGACGGTCGCGCCCGCCAGCTCGACGTCGGCGAACGGGCCGGTGAGCGAAGCCGGGAACTTCGTGAAGGTCGCCGGCACGTCGGGCACGGCCATGCCGGACTCTTCCGCATGAGACCGGTAGTTGAGCCCGATCGCGAACACCTGGCGCGGTTGCGGCACGGGTGAACCGAGGTCGGCCTCGTCGTAGGGCGCGCCGGCGGGGAGGTCGGCCCCGGCGATCCAGGTGGTGAACGCCGCCCAGTCGTCGTAGAGCGCTTGGACCTCGGGACCGAATTGCCCGTCGGTAGCGGTGTCGAGGTCGACGGCTCCGTCGCCGGTGATCAGGGCGGCGCGCCCGTTGAGGTTGGCGAGCTTCATCGCGCCATGTTGATCAACCGATCAAAGATCTGTCAAGGTGTGGAGGTGGCGAGGGTGGCGAAGGACCTGGCGAGAGTGGAGGATCGGACCCGGCGTCCGTCGGCGGATCCGACCCGCGATCGGATCCTTGTCGCGGCCGCCGACCTGTTCGCCGAGCGGTCCTTCGACGGCGCGACGACGCGTGAGATCGCCGCTCGGGCCGGGGTGGCCCAGCCGCTGCTCAACTACCACTACCGGTCCAAGGACGCGCTGTGGCGCGCGGCGGTGGACTCGCTCTTCGAGACCCTGACCAGCTCGATGGCGGCACACCTGGAGGAGTTGCGCGGCGTCGACGAGCTGACCCGCGCCAAGCTCAGTGTGCGCGAGTTCGTGACGTTCTCGGCTCGCAACCCACAGCTTCATCGCATCATCACGCAGGAGTCCAAGGCCAACAGCGCGCGCATGGACTACCTCGTCGAGCACCACGTGCGTCCGCAGTACGAGAGCACGGTCGCGCTCTTCGAGCACCTGGTGCGCGACGGGGCCGTCCCCGACATCCCTCCGGCGCACCTGTACTACATCCTCACGGGCGCGGGGCCGACGATGTTCGTGCTCGCGCCCGAGTGCCGCCGCCTGACCGGACTCGATCCCGAGTCCGACGAGGTGATCGAGGCGCACGCGGACGCGGTATGCACGCTGCTCTTCGGCGAGTCATGACCGCGCTCGGCCAGCTCGACGTGCATGCGCACTACCTGCCCGAGCCGTACCGGGTCGCGCTCGGACGCGCCGGCCACGCGCAGCCCGACGGCATGCCGCAGATCCCGGAGTGGTCTGCGGAAGCGCACGTGGAGCTGATGGACCGCCTGGGAATCGCCACGTCGCTCCTGTCGATCTCGACCCCCGGTGTCCACCTCGCCCATGAGGCGGCTGCGCACGATCTGGCCCGCGAGGTGAACGAGGCCGGCCGCCGCGCGGTCGTCGACCACCCCGGTCGCTTCGGTCTGCTGGCCTCGCTCCCACTCCCGGATGTCGACGCGGCGATGGCAGAGATCGCGCACTGCATCGACAAACTCGACGTCGACGGGTTCGTCCTCCTCACCCACGTCGGCGGCATCTACCTCGGTGAACCGGCCTGGGACCCCGTGTTCCGCGAGCTCGATCGGCGCGGCGCCCGCGTCCTCATCCATCCGACGTCGCCGGTCTGCTGGGAGCACACGTCGTTCGGTCGGCCGAGGCCGATGTTGGAGTTCCTGTTCGACACGACGCGGGCTGTCGTCAACCTCGTGCTCAACGGGACGGTGGCGCGGTGCCCGAACCTCCGCCTGATCGTCCCGCATGCCGGCGCGACGCTCCCGGTCATCGCCGACCGCGTTGCCGCGTTCTCGCTCATGTTGGATGTCGATCCGTCGGTCGACGTCATCCGTGACCTCGGCAACCTCCATTTCGACCTCGCCGGGATGCCGATCCCGCGCCAGCTGAACGCGCTCCTCGCGCTGACGACGCTCGATCACCTTCACTACGGCAGCGACTTCCCCTTCACGCCCGACTTCGTCGCGGCCATGGCGAGCGAACGACTCGACGCCGCCGGCGACCCGCCCGGCTCGCTGACCCAAGCGCTGCGGGCGAACACCACACGGCTCTTTCCACGGCTGGCCGCTCCCCGTTGACCCTCCCCCGAGAGGACCTCCCGATGCAGCACCAGATCGAGCTCGGCTACCTCGTCCTCGAGCTTCCGGACCCCGACGAGCTGACGCCCGTGCTGGCCGACGTCGTCGGACTCGTTCCCGGCGAGCCTGCGGCCGGCGCGCTCACCTGGCGGGACGACGATCGTGCCCAGCGACTCGTGGTGCAGCCGGGGCCGGCGAACGACGCGGTTGCTGTCGGGTTCGAGGCCGTCGACGTTGCTGCCTTCGAGGCCACCGTCGACCGGCTCCGCGGGATCGGAGTCGACATCGCCGACGGCACCGACGACGAGGCTCACGCGCGACAGGTCAGCCGCCTGGTCCGCACCACTGCGCCGTGGGGTGTCGCAGTCGAGCTCGCGCTCGGACTCGCGGCGGCGGCCACCCCGTACTCGTCACCCCTCGTCCCGGGCGGCTTCCTCACCGAGGGAGTCGGGTTCGGGCACGTCGTGTTCGCGACGACGGCGTTCGAGGAGTCGGTGCGCTTCCTCACCGATGGCCTCGGGCTCGCGCAGTCCGACTGGCTCGAGACCGAGCTCGCTCCCGGCATCAACCTCGAGGTCCGGTTCTTCCACTGCAACGCCCGGCACCACACCGTGGCACTGGCGCGCGCGCCGTTCGCGCTCCCGCAGTGCCTCCACCACGTGATGTTCGAAGCGAAGGTTCGAGACGACGTCGGCGCTGCGTTCGACCGGGCCTGGGAAGCGGGGCTGCCGATCCCGAACGGGCTCGGTCGTCACGACAACGACGGGATGTTCAGCTTCTACCTGCAGACCCCGGCCGGGTTCCAGATCGAGTTCGGCCATGGCGCCCGCGTGGTCGACGACCACTGGGACGACAACCGTCTGTACCACCGCATCAGCGCCTGGGGCCACCAGCCGCTCCGGCAGCCGTGAGCGACGTGGTTGATCCCTCGGCCGTCGTCGGAGTCGACTGCGACGTCGCGATCGTCGGTGCCGGACCGACGGGGCTCGTGCTCGCGATCCTGCTCGCGCAGGTCGGTCGTTCGGTTGTCGTCCTCGAGCAGTGGCCCGCGCCGTACACGATGCCGCGCGCGGTGCACTTCGACGACGAGGTCGGCCGCCTCCTGCAGTCCTGCGGCATCGGCGACCAGCTCCGCGCCGTCTCCGAGCCGGCCGAGGTGTACGAGTGGCGCAACGCTGCCGGTACGACGCTGCTCCGCTTCGGGCGCATCGGTACGGGTGAATCCGGCTGGCCCTTCTCGTCGATGTTCTGCCAGCCCGAGCTCGAGGCGGCGCTCGAAGCGCGAGCCCGCTCGTTGCCGACGCTCGAGATCCGTCGCGGTGTCGCGGTCAACGCGCTCGAACAGAACGAGGATTCCGTCACCGTCGGCTGCAGCGATGCTGACGCGGTCCGGGCTCGGCATGTCGTCGGGTGCGACGGCGCGAACTCGACCGTGCGGGAGCTGCTCGACATCGGGGTGGACGACCGAGGCTTCTTCTACGACTGGCTGATCGTCGACGTCATCCTCGACGAGCCGCGGGTGTTCGATCCGATCAACCTCCAGATCTGTGATCCGAACCGGCCCACGACTGCGGTGTCGGGAGGCCCGGGCCGCCGCCGGTGGGAGTTCATGCGCCTGCCCGACGAGTCGCGTGAAGAGCTCAACCAGGAAGCCACCGCTTGGAAGCTGCTCGACCCCTGGGACGTGCACCCGGGCAACGCGCGCATCGAACGTCACGCCGTCTACACGTTCCAAGCCAGGGTCGCCGACCGTTGGCAGAAGGGGCGCGTCCTTCTTGCCGGTGACGCTGCGCACCTGATGCCTCCCTTTGCCGGCCAGGGCATGTGCTCCGGCATCAGGGACGCGGCCAACCTCGCGTGGAAGCTGGACCTGGTCGTGACCGCGCGAGCTGCACCGGCGCTGCTCGCGACGTACGAAGAGGAGCGGCGGCCCGGCGCGGTGGCGGCCATCGACACGTCGATCGCGCTCGGCCAGGTCATCTGCGTTCCCGACCAAGCCGAGGCCGCGGCGCGCGACGAAGCAATGGCGGCGTCCGTCACCGGGGAGGTGTCGGAGGTGCCGGGCCAGCCGGGTCTCGCGTCAGGTCTCGTCCACCCGGCTGCTCCACTGGCAGGGGAGCGGTTTCCCCAGGCGAACCTCGATGGCCGTTGGTTCGACGACGTCCACGGCGCGGGGTGGCGTCTCGTGACCGATGATCCCGCGGCCCGCGACCTCGGGGCTGACCTCGTCGACTGGCTCCGCGCCATCGGCGGCGCAGTGGTCCAGGTTGCCGACACCGCACCGGACCTCACCGCGTGGTTGCGCGATCACGACGTGCGCTGGGTCCTGCAGCGACCCGACTTCCACATCTACGGAGCCGCGGCGGACACGGCCGGCGCGGCCGAGCTCGTCGACCGCCTTCGCCGGCATCTTGCCAACAATGCGTCGATGTCCCACGCGTCGATACCCGACCGCAGCGATCCACCGAACGGGGAGACCGACCACTGATGGCGACCTTTGCGAACGCGTTCGGGCCCCACGCCCCTGACGACACCTACGTGGCCCACGACTTCGACGAGCAGCGCTTCGACGTCGGCGAGGTCGAGATCAACTACGCCGCCGTGGGCGATGCATCGCGACCCGCGCTCCTGCTGATCCCCGGGCAGACCGAGTCCTGGTGGGGATACGAGCAAGCGCTCCCGCGGTTGGCCGACCACTTCCAGGCGTTCGCGGTCGACCTCCGCGGTCAGGGACGATCATCCCGCACGCCCGGCCGCTACACGCTCGACCTCATCGGCAACGACCTCGTCCGGTTCATCGACGGGGTCATCGGACGTCCGACGATCGTTGCCGGCCTCTCGTCCGGCGGGGTCATCGCCGCGTGGCTCTCCGCCTACGCGAAGCCCGGCCAGGTCGTCGGCGCCTACTACGAGGACCCGCCGCTCTTCTCCTCCGACGTGCGACCCGCGGTCGGGCAGAGCATCCGCCAGGCGATCGGCCCGATCTTCGCGGTCATGGCCAAGTACCTTGGCGACCAGTGGTCGATCGGTGACTGGGACGGGATGGTGGCGTCCCTGCCTCGCGAGCTTCCCGAGTGGATGACGATGCTCGCCGGTGCCTTCGGCATGGGAGACGGCGGACCGCCCCAGGCGCTCAAGGAGTACGACCCGGAATGGGGACGCGCGTTCTGGGCGGGAGCGTTCTACGCCTCGTGCGACCACGAGCGCATGCTTCGGTCGGTCGGGGTCCCGGTGCTGTTCACCCATCACTTCCGCACGATCGACGAAGCGACGGGAGCGCTCATGGGCGCGAGCTCCGACCTGCAAGCCACGCGCGTCGGGCAGCTCGTCACCGAGGCGGGTCAACCATTCGAGTACGTCAGCCTGCCGACGACCCCGCATTCGCTGCACGGCAGCGACCCGCAGCTGTACGTCGACACGTTGGTCTCTTGGGTGGACACGCTTCCGAAGGGTGCTGGGTCATGAGCAGTGCGACGTGACGCACCGGTCGCGGCGCGAACGCGGCACGGCTACAGCTGGATGACGTGTCCGGTGCGGGGTGGGGTGGAGCCGGCGAGCACCTCCAGCCAGTCGGCTCGCAGGCCCTCGGGACCGTTGGCCACCGTGACGTCGACCCAGTCGGCCACGACCGGCGGCCGCCGGGACGTTCAGAGGCCCCGCCGTGTGCGGAGCCTCACCACGTCCCGATCAGCTACTTGGCAAGCGCCGGAGTGAGTCCGTCGACGTGCATCTCGTAGTACTCGTTGTTGGACCAGGCGCCGACCGCGCCTTCGACCACTTCACGCACCGCGTCGACCGACTCGCCCTCCCAGATGCAGATGCCCAACGAGTGATCGTTCGTCGCCGCGTGGATCGGGAGGGCCACGGTGGAAGGAAGCCCCGCTTCGAGCGCCCGCTTCTCGGCCGCTTGGAACCCCTCGGGATCATGGATCTTGTGGATGACCGTCACGAACATGAGGCGTCTCCTTGCTCATCCGGGTGACCGCGGGTGCGGACCCTGCTCACTGCTGAGTGTGCGGCCCGGCCCGCCTCATTTGCGCGTCACCTTCGATCGACGACAATGGCGCCGTGGACCTGGACCGAGCCACCGTGCGAGTGCTCGGCCCGGTCCAGATCGTGGACGCGCAGGGTGCGGTCGTCGAGCTCCCGAGCTCGAGCCAACGCCGACTGCTCGCCGCGCTGGCCCTGCACGCGCCGGCTCCGGTTCGGGCCGAGTGGCTCTGCGGGATCCTCGACGTGTCGCCGGGCTCGCTGCGGACGTCGATCTCCCGCATGCGCCGAGTCCTCGGTGGTGACCGGGTGCAGACCACGGTCGGCGGGTACCGGCTCGATGCTCCGGTCGACGCCGCCCTGGCGCGCGCCGAGATCGAGGCGCCGATTCGTGACCCGGAGGTGCTCACTCGCGCGCTCGCTCGATGGGTCGGGCCCGCGCTCGCAGAGTTCGCCGACGAATCGTGGGCGGTGGCCGATGCCGCGCGACTGGCCGAGCTGCGGGCCTCGGCGGTCGAGGACCTCGCCGACGCGTTGATCGCCGATCATCGGGCGGCGGAGGCGGTTGTCGTCCTCGAGCCGCACGTCATCGAGCACCCCTTTCGCGATCGACCGCGTGGCCTCGTGATGCGGGCGCTGGCCGCGAGCGGCCGTCAGACCGAGGCGCTGCGCGCGTACCAGACCTATCGCGAGCACCTGGGCGAGACCGCCGGCACCGAGCCGTCCGACGCGCTGCGACTGATCGAGCAACGGATCGCGACCGGCTGGGACGGCGTCGACGACGACGGTGGATCCGTCGGAACGGAACCGGCCCGACCTGCCCGCTCGTTGCACGAGGTGCTCGCTGTGGCGCCGACCGGCGTCGGGCGGGCCGGCGAGCTCGCGATGCTCGTCGACGCCGCCGAGCGGGCGCGAAGCACCGGAACGCAGACCGTGCTGATCTCGGGCGAGGCCGGCATCGGCAAGACGACGCTGATCGCGTCGTTCGCGCGCGAGTGCGCGGCGTCGAGTTGGGACGTCTTCTACGGCCGGTGCGACGAGCACGTCGCCGTTCCGTTCCAACCGTTCCCGGAGCTCCTCGGTCGACTGGTCGACTCGCTCCCGGCCGACGTGCTCAACGCCCACATGGCCACGTCCGGTGGCGACGTGCTCCGGCTCTTCCCCCAGCTGCAGCGGCGCATCGACGCTCCGGTCTCTCCCGTCGGTGACGAGAGCACGGCCCGGCACCGGTCGTTCAACGCGGTCGTCGACCTCATCCGGCGCGCCGCAGCCATCGCCCCGCTCGTCCTCGTGTTCGACGACCTGCACTGGGCCGAGCCGGCGGCGTTGCTCCTGCTCCGCCACCTTGTGAACAACCTCGTCGACGCGCCCGCGCTGGTGGTGGCCGGGTTCCGCGACACCGGCGAGGCCGCGGGCGACCACCTCCGCAGCGCGGTGGCAGACCTCGCCCGCAACGACGCGGTCCGCATCGAGCTCACGGGACTCGACCCCGAAGACCTGAGCGCGCTGGTGCGCGAGCGGATCGCGTCGACCGCGGGGCGCGACGTGAGCCCGGTCGCGGTTCGGCTCCACGCGGAGACGGCCGGGAACCCGTTGTTCGCCGAGCACCTGCTCCGCCACTGGTCCGGTTCCGACCAGCTCGACGTCGCCGATGACGTCGTGACACTGGCCGCGGAGGCGGCGGTCGACGTGCCGTCGTCACTCCGCGACCTGGTCTGGTACCGCGTGAAGGTGCTGGGCCCCGACGCACAACCGACGCTCACGGCCGCGGCGGTGCTCGGCCTCCAGTTCAACGAACGGGTGCTCGCGCTCATGGCCGGCCTCGCCGACCACGACGTCGGGCGGTTGCTCGACAGCGCGGTCGCGGCCGGCATCCTCGCCGACCAGGCGTCGATCTCCGGGAACGTTCGGTTCGCGCACGCGCTCGTCGCCCGCTCACTCGAGGCCGAGCTGGGGACCCGGGCGAGAGCAGAGCTCCACGCCCAGGCGTACGACGCGATGCTGGCGGTCGACCCCGCTCCTCCCGCCGAGCTGGCGCCGCAGCTGGCCCGCCACGCCGAGCTCGGGGGGCTGCTCGCCGAGGCCCAGCGCTGGGCCGCCGAGTCAGGCGATCTCGCGTTGGCCGACCTGGCTCCTGATGAGGCCGCGCGCTGGTTCGCCCGCGCCCTGGAGCACGCGACCGCGCTCGACCGACCGGACGCCGAGCGCGCCGAGCTGCTCGTCCGCCTGGGCGAGGCCGCGACCCGGGCCGGCCACCCGACTGCCCTCGAGACCATCCGGCAGGGTGCCGACCTGGCGCAGGCATGCGGCGACGACGCCACGCTGGTGCGTGCGACGCTGGCCACCGACCGGGGTTCGTTGCGGTACGGGTCGTTCGCGCCCGACCAGCTGGCGATCGTCGAAGCCGCGCTCCCGCGGGTCGGACACGACGACCTGACGACCCGCGCCACCCTCACCGCGCTGCTCGCGCAGTGCCTCGGCCACACCGACCAGGGTGATCGTCGACGGGAGACTGCACTCGTTGCGCTCGACCTGGCCCATTCGAGCCTGGACCCGAGCTTGCTGGCGACGGTCGCGCCCAACATCCTGTGGGCGCTCATGTTGCCCGGGACAGCAGCGATCCGCACTGCGCTGTCGGCGGAGGCCACCGCTGCCGTCGACGAGATGGACGATCCGCACCTGGTCTTCCGGCTGTACCAGGCGGCCCACTGCTCGGCGGTCTGCGCCGGGGACGCCGTGCGGGCCAGGACGTACCGCGACCGGGTCCGCGCCATCGCGGCCGAGGTCGGGGAACCCGTCATGCGCTGGGCCAGCGGGCTCATCGACGGGTTCGTGGCCATGATGGAGGCCCGCTTCGCCGAGGCCGATTCGATGGTTGCCGAGGCGCTCGAGCTGGGCGTGCAGAGCGGTGACCCGGACGCGTTCCCGTTCTTCCTCCTGCAGTACTCCGTCCTCGGCATGTTCGCCGGCCGTCACGACGAGCTGTTCCCGGTCGCCCAACAGGCGATGGAGTCCGACCCGTTGCTCGCGCTCCCGTTCCGGGTCGCCTACGGGATCCTCTGCTGCGAGGTCGGCCGCCGGGAGGAGGCGTTGACCGTGCTGCACGACGCCATCGCGGGCCGCCTCGGCCCGATCCCGCACGACCACACCCGGACGACGACGCTGATCGGCCTGGCTACGTTGGCGGTCGAGCTCGACGACGTCGCCGCAGCCGAGTGGCTGCACGCACCGATCGCCCCGATGGCCGATGAGGTCTCGTACAACGGAGTCACCAGCCAGGGCCCGATCTCGGCCTACGTCGGCAAGCTCGAGTTCCTGCTGGAGCGACACGACGACGCGGAGCGCCACCTCCTCGACGCGCTGGCGACCGCGGAGGGATTCGGCTGGGTGTACCACCACGCGACGACGCTCATCGGTCTGGCCCGGAACCGCCTCCGGGCCGATGGCGGGCTCGATGCCGAAGGCGAGCAGTGGCTCGCCACCGCCGAGGACCTCTGCACGACCCACGGCATCAAGAGCTGGACCAAACGAACGGAAGCAATACGGGCCCAGCTCGCGTGCTGACTCGGTGACAGCGCGGATGACGCGGCCGAAGGCCGACACTGCGGTGGTACCTCACGTCATCGCATCCAAGGAGACACCATGGCCGAGCTCCCGCCGTACGCGGCACTCATCGCCCACCCGGTCGACGACGTCGACCGATGGAAGATCGGCTTTGACGAGCACGAGCCGCAGCGCCCGCGCGGCCGGGATGCTCGGGCACCACATCAACCGGGCCGAGGCCGACCCGCACCTGATCACCATCTTCCTGGCGCTGTCCGACCTCGACCAGGCGAAGGCGTTCTCCACATCACCGGACCTCGCTGACACGATGCAGCGCCTCGGCGTGACCGGGCCCCCCGAGGTCCGGTGGCTGCAGCCGGTGCGCGAGGAGGTCGTGTGGGACCGGCAGCTGCCTGCATTCATCCTGCACCACCGCGTCGCGGACTTCGACGCGTGGGTCGAGGGCTACGACAAGGCCGGTGAGCTCCAGCAGTCCAGCGGGATCATCGGCCACGCCGCGAACCGGTCGATCGACGAGCCCGATCTCGTCACCGTCTACCACCAGGCCGAGAGCTTCGACACGCTGCGGGCCTTCCTGACCAACCCCGACCTGGCGGCCGCGATGAAGAACGCCGGCGTGGTGTCAGAGCCGGAGGTCAGCTTCCACACCGGTGGGTGGGCCAAGTTCTACTGAGCCCCGCCGTCGACACGATCCCAACCTCGATCAGAGAAAGCAGGAACCCATGCCCACCGTCATCGTGCACCACGACGTGAAGGACGTTGATCTCTGGCTCGCCTCCAAGGTGAGGGAGGAGGCGTTCGGCCCGCTCGGCATCACCGGCATCCGCACCTTCGTCGACCCGACGAATCCGCAGCGAGTGGGACTGCTCTTCGATGTTCCGGACATGGACGCGCTGCTGGCCGCCCTGCCGAGCCCCGAGTTCGCCGCGGCCGAGAAGAAGGACGGCGTGATCCCCGAATCCATCGTCATGCTCGTCGAGTCGTAGCGCAGGAGAGCGATCGCCTTCGCGTTTCGGCGTGACTTTTGGTCGCCAGAGCGGCCCGAACTCACGCCGAAAGGTGTGCGTTGAGGAACGTCGCCGCCCGGTCGAGCGCTTCGTCCCCTTCGTCGAGCATCGCCGCAAAGCCCTGGAACACATGCGGCACGCCCGGGGTGACCTCGAGGGTGACCGGCACCTCGTCCATCGCGGCCCGGCCGGCGAGGCGGAGCGCGCCGCTGGGCAAGATCTCGTGCGAACCCACTTGGATCAAGAGCGGTGGGAGCCCGCTGAGATCGCCGAAGATCGGCCTGATGTGCGGGTCGGAAGGACCCGCGCCGCCGACGTCATCCGGAACTCGGAGACGGAGCCCCTCGGGCGTGAGAATCAGTCGATCGTCGACCCACGCCGGGGCCTTTACGCGCACGGTTTCCCGTGCCAGGCTCGCCACTCAGCAGGGGAGGGAAGCGCATGCATCGCAGGTTGCTTGCCGTATTCGCGCTCGGCGTCGTCGTCTTGGCCGCGTCTGCCTCGCCGGCGGGCGCCTTGGGGAGCCCTTCGCCTCGCACTGACCGGCGGATCACCGTCAGCGGCGGGGTCGTGGTCTCGTCGGGCGAGAGGGTGAATGGTCCCGTGGTGTCCGTCGACGGGCCGGTGACGATCAACGGCACCGTCAACGACGACGTCTTCGTCGGCAAGGGCCATCTCGTGATTCGTGGGCTCGTCACCGGCGACGTCCTCGTCGTGAGCGGCGACGTCCTGATCACGGGTCGCGTCAACGGCGATGTCGTCGCGCTACGAGGCCGAGTCACCACGCGCGACGGGGCCCGAGTGAATGGTGACGTCACGTCACGACGAGCGCCGAGCATCGCTCCCGGCACGGTGCCGCGGTCACGTGAAGCGGCTCAACGTCGGGAACGTCTTCGCGGGCTTCCTCCTCGCGTTCCTGATCTATCTGTGGATCGCAGTCACGGTGTCGTTCGCCGTCTTGGGCTTGGTGTTCCTCCTGCTGTTCCCGCGTGCAGCCGACGCCACCACGGCTGCGGGGCGGAGGTTCTGGCCGACGCTCGGGTGGGGCGCCCTCGTCGGCATCCTGGGCCCGATCATCGGCGCCGTGGTCCTGGTCACCGTCATCGGGATCCCGCTCGGGCTCGACATCGTCTCGGCGTTGAGCGTGCTCGCCCCCCTCGGCTACGTCGCGAGCTCGCTCGTCCTCGGGCGGTTGATGGTGAAGGGCGCGAGCACCGGCGGACGCATCGGAGCGTTCTTCGCCGGGTTCGGGATCCTGCGCGCCGCCGCGCTCATCCCCGGCCTCGGGTTCATCGTGTGGTGGCTGGCCTGCATCTACGGGTTGGGCGCGCTGGCGCGGGCAGCCTGGCGCGCCGGGCGACGCCCTTCCGAGACCCTGCCGGTCGCGCCGGTCACCTCGCCGGCGCTCGAAGCGCCGGCAGGAACGGCGCCCCCCGCATCACCCACGTACGAGGCACCGCCGGGACCCGCACCGGAGTGACGCGAGCGGGACCGCTCAACGACTGACCTGCACCCGGCGACGGGCGAGGGCGTCGAGCCCCCGGCGAGACCCCGGTCCAGTGCTCGAGCTGGCGCTCGTACTTCAGTGCGAGCAGCTGGTGCCCGAGCACGTTCGTGTGAACGTTCGGCTCGCCGGGACCGGTGCCGCACATGTGCGTCCACACGCGAGACGCGCGCCACGTTCTCGGGGACCGCCTGGCCCTGCCACGACCCCGTGAGCTGGAAGTCACCCGACCGGAACAGCTTCTGCACGGACGCGATCCGCACCTTGAAATTGTCGTAGATCGTGCGCAGCTCGCCGTTCACCTGGTGCAGCACCTCGAAGCTTGACGCCGCGAGCGCCTTGTTGTCGTTGCCGGGGAAGAAGGGCGCGCCCGTCACCCATGCTGCGAGCGCGGGGTCGTAGTAGGTCATGCCGACCATGTGGACGTGCCGACCCGCGGCGTCGAAGAGGCCTTGGAGGATGACGGGCAGGTTCGTGTCGATCGCAGTGAGCGCCCGCTTGACGCACGCCTGGTCGATCTCGGTGTGCTTGAGCACGCAGCCGAGGATGTCGTCCCCGCCGATGTCGATCGTGACGAACGAGATCTGCCCACGGTGCGCGGCGAGGAACGCTTCCGCATCGCCGAGCTGGTTGCCGGTCGCGTACGTGCACAACCCGCCGTGGATCATGCGCGTCGTCGAGTCGCCACCGCACGAGAGGTTCTCGAGCTGCAACCCGGGGACGCCGCGCGCTTCCGCCCGGTACACGTCGGCGGGGTAGGTCTCACCCTTCGGCGCGCCGCCTCCCGAGGCCAGCGAGTCGCCGAGCGCGAGGTAGTACGTCGGCGCAGGCGTCGCGGCCCGAGCCGGCGTGGCGCCCATCGTCGCGAGGGCCAGCGCGGCGGCGAACAGCGTCACCAGCATCGGCGAACGGCGTCCGTGCCAACGGAACTTGGCCATGGCTACCTCCAAGATCGCGCCCAACCGGTGTCGCGGAGCCTACGCACCCGGGTGCCGCAAACGCCGGGCCTCACAGAGCCCTCACGCGTTCCTCACAGTGCATCGGCGGCGGGACCCTTCGCCTTCTTCGACCTGAAGGACCCCGATGTCGACGGATGCCAGTTGGGAGGTCTACTGGCCGAGTCGTCCGTCGATCCGCTCGCGCAACAGGTCGGCGTGACCGAGGTGGCGTGCGTACTCCTCGATCGTCCCGACCAGCGCCTCGCGCAGCGACATCGTCCCACCGCCGCTGCCGTGCTGGTTCAAGGGATCGTCGCCGGTGATGTCGAGGCTGGGCGCCTCGGCCACGAACTGCGTGGCGAAGTCCACCTCGGCGCGCCACGCTTCCCACGCCTCCGCCACCACCTGGGGGTCGGCGACCGCACCATCGAAATCACCATCCCGGTCGGTGGGGGAGATGTAGAGCCGGGGCACGTCCTGTCCCGCCATCAGCTGCCGGAACGTCGCCCGCTCCATCTCGGCCAGGTGCCGCACCAGTCCCAGGAGCGACATCGTCGACGGCTGGACGGAGCGCCGCGCCAAGGCCTCTGCGTCGAGACCTGAGCACTTCATCTCCAAGGTGAGGCGCAGACAGCGCAGGGATTCGGCCAGCGTGGTGCGCTCGTCGCCCAACGTCGGTCCGCTCTCGCGCGGGTCGTCGTCGAGATCGATGAACATGTCGGCTCGTCGCGTCGTGGCCATGCTCACAATCATCGACCATGCGCACGGCTGGCGACCAGGGAGTAACGCCACCTGCACTCATGGCAGCTCTGGGTCAGGGCTGTTCCACCATTGCCGGATGTCTTGGTTGGTAGAGGCCGACCTCGCCGCCACCGGGAAGGCGGATCTTGGTCACTGATCCCCAGCGGGCCTCCTCGACCTCTGAGAGCTGCACGCCCTTTGCGGCAAGGGTCCGCATCTCCGCGACGAGGTCGTCGCACATGAAGTACAGCTCCGCCCCGGGGGCGTCGGCGGGGTGTATCGCAGCCTCGGATGGAGGCAGACCGAAGATCAACCATCCACCACCCGCGTCAACGTGCTCGAAGCCGAGCACATCGGCGAGAAACGCGCGATCGGCGTCAGCGGCGCTGCTGAAGAGGATGACATGGGAGCCGAAGATCATGCGCACAGGATGCCCGATCCCGGCGCAGCCCCGCGTCGGTTCACGGCATTGCCGCGGTCGCCTGCTTCACAGACAATGGCGAGGTGCGATGGGACGAGTTCGAGCTCTCGGAGCCCCGCCTCGGGCAGCTCGGTCGAGCGATGCTCGGCGGGCCCGGCGTCGTCCTCGTGGGCACGGTCCGCGCCGACGGGTCCCCTCGCCTGAGTCCCGTCGAGCCACTCTTCTGGGTGGGCCAGCTCTGGCTTTCGATGGGTTGGCACACTCGCAAGGTGAGGGACCTCGAGCACGATCCGCGCATCCTCGTGCACAACATCGTGACGAGCAGAGAGGGAACGACCGGCGAATACAAGCTTCGGGGTCGAGCCGTCGCTGAGACTGACCGACAAGTGCAGGCTGGATTCGCAGACGAAGTTGCGTCGCAAGTCGGATGGCAGCCGGAGCCGGGCAGGTTCCATCTGTTCCGAGTCGACATCGACGAGGTCGCGTTCATCCGTTGGGATTCGTCGACCAACGATCAATATGTGACACGTTGGCCGGCGGGTGTCGAGTTCGTGCGGCGCGGGACGTCGGCGACGAGCCTCTCCGAACCTGAACCGATCGACGAGCTCTTGGCCTGAGATCTCGTGCGATCGCTCCGCGTGCACCGCGGGGTTGCGTCGAACCGTCCAGTGAGCGACGCGTGGTCAGTCCAGGGCGGCCGCGAACTCGTCGTGGTGTTGCGTCCACCAGCGGCGCCGGCGGTCGTAGCGCTCGCTGCCACCGGACCGGTTCCACATCGCGAGGTAGTTCGGGTCACCGGCCTCGACGCTACGGCGGACGGCTGCTTCGACGCGATCCATGGCGTCGTTCATGGCGGTGAGCAGCTCCGCCCGCCCGTCCCGGTCCAGTCCGTAGGCGTCGGCGACGAGTCGTAGCCGTGCCGGCCGATCGGCGGGTCGCCAGCCGAGCCGGGCCTGGTCGAAGTCGTCGTCGATCGGTACGCAGAGGCGGGCGAGGTGGGCCACGTCGTAGACGGGGCGGCCCGGGGCGGCGAACTCGAAGTCGAGCAGCGCAACCGCGATGCCGTCACGGAAGACGACGTTCGAAAGCTCGACGTCGTTGTGGCACACGAGCGTCCCGCCCGCAGGATCAGCCAGAGCGTCGTGCCAGGGGAGACCCTGAGGGTCGAAACCGCGCGGCGGCGTCGTGCAGCCCGCGCAGCAGCCTGGCGATGGACGCCAGCGTGGCGTCCGACTGGCTCCAGTCCGGATAGGGCGCAAGGGGGACCTCACCCTCGACGAACACGAGGCGCTCGCGTCCGTCCTCGTCGATGCCGACTGGTGACGAGGCGCCCTCGAAGCCGGCGTGCCTCAGCGCCCGTAGGAAGGCGTGGATCGAACCCGAGTACGGACTCGAGGGGCGGAGGACATGCGGACCGAAGCGCACAACCTGGCCTGCGTTCGCGATCCCGCCATCGAGCTGCTGCTCGGCCACGTCGACACTTTGACAGAGGAGCAGCTGCGCGTCGTCCGTCACCCGGGCGCACGGCCCGAGCGCGACGTCGTCGCCTTGGAAGGTCACTCCGAACGCACAGCGTGAGTCGGCTCGAGTCGACCCAGAAGTCGCCGATGGCCGTCATGTCTGTACTGACGGTGCCGAACGTGAATTCTCATCGACGGAGAGACCCATCCGGTTGTACCCGGAGGTGGCGCGGGTGAAGATGGAACCGAAGGGCAGGACCTCTCAGGACCCCGGAGGCCTTCGTCACATGACCGCCGCTCACGGCCTTGTGCCTGCTGCCCCGCCGTTCCGTTGCGACGTGTCGTACGCAGGTGACGGCGCCATCGTCGCGGTGCGCGGCGAGCTCGACATGCAGAACGCACCCCGGATGCTCCGCAACGTCGTCGCCGTCCTCGAGCACGGCGTCTCCAGCCTCACGGTGGACCTCGCCCGCGTCACGTTCGTCGACAGCTCCGGCCTGGCCACGCTGGTCGCCGCTCAACACCGGGCGCTGCAGCACGACATCGCGTTCGAGCTCACCTCGGTGCCGCAACAGGCCAAGCGGATCTTCGAGATCACCCACCTCGCGGAGCTCTTCGGTCTCGCTGACGACGTCTGATCTTGCGCAATCAGCTGACGGGAGCTGCGCCGACTACGCGTCGTCGGCTCCCAGGGCGCCAACCTTGTTGCGCAACCAGCGCGCGTCCGCCACGGCATGGCCGTCGTAGTCATTGTTGAAGTAGGCGTAGACGTCGACTCCCGCGTCGAGCCAGTCGCGCATCCGCCGGGCCGGGCGCCAGAGTCGCCTCCCGCCGTAACGCCCCCGGTACTTCTCCTCCAGCGCGCGCGGGCCGTGGAATCGCACGAAGGTCCACGACGTCGTCAGCTCCCACGGGTGATCGGGCAGGAGGTCGTGGACGCAGAGCGCGGCGCCGTGACGCTCGAGTACTGCGTACACGTCGTCGTGGAGCCACGACGGCTCCCGGAGCTCCACCGCCCAGCGCACGTCCTTGGGCGCGAACGAGAGGAAATCGTCGAGCCGTTCGACGTTGCGCTTCCACTGCGGCGGCAGCTGTACGAGGGTCGGGCCGAGCGCGGGGCCGAGCCTGCGCACCCGGTCGAGGTGGTTGGGCAGCCACCGCGGCGCGTCGCGGAGCTTCATGCGGTGAGAGCCGAACGCGCCGAGCTTGACCGCGTACACGAAACCCGCGGGTGCCTGCGCGGCCCATCCTTCGACCGCGTCCGGGGTCGGCAGCCGATAGAAGGTGTTGTTGATCTCCACCGTGTCGAACTGCGTCGCGTAGTACGCGAACCAGTCGCGTTGGCGGAGCGTCTTCGGGTACACCACGCCGCGCCAGTCCTTGTAGACCCAGCCCGAGCATCCGATCCGCGCCGTGCCGCGCGCCGGGCCGACCATGCAGGCACTACCGGGATCGCGGTCTCCCCGTGCCGTCACGACCGGGCAATACCCGAAGGTGCTCGAGTCAGAACCCGCCGCAGTAGCGTCGCCGAGATGGACACCTTCACGTTCTCGGGCTCACTTGCCGGTCGCACGGTGGCCCGGATCGGCTTCGGCGCCATGCAGCTTCCCGGTCGGGGAGTCTTCGGTCCACCCCGCGACCACGACGAGGCCCTGGCCGTGCTCCGGCGTGCGGTCGAGCTCGGCGTGAACCACGTCGACACCGCCCAATACTACGGACCCGACGTCGCGAACGAGCTGATCCACGATGCACTTCACCCGTACCCCGATGATCTGTTGCTCGTCTCCAAGGTCGGAGCGAGACGCGACGCGCAGGGTAGTTGGCTCCCCGCGCAGACGCCCGCTGAGCTGCGCTCGGGAGTGGAGGACAATCTCCGCACCCTTGACGTCGAGCAGCTCGGTGCGGTGAACCTGCGACGGTTGCCCGACGACGAGCTTCCGGCCGGGACCCAGCCGGTTTCACTCGAAGATCAGCTCGCCGAGATGGTCGCGCTGCGCGACGAGGGCAAGATCGCCGGCGTCGGCATCTCCAACGTGGCACTCGGCGACGTCGAGACCGCGATCGAGACCGCCGGCATCGTCTGCGTGCAGAACCCCTTCAGCCTGCTCGACCGCCACGACGCCGCGGTGCTCGACCGGTGTCGCGCCGCCGGGGTCGCCTACGTCCCGTTCTTTCCGCTCGGATCGGCGTTCCCGGGGCTGCCGAAGGTCACCGACAACGACACGGTGCGCGCGGTCGCCGGGCGCGTCGGCGCCACGCCGGCTCAGGTCGGGCTCGCCTGGCTGCTCGCTCACGACGATGCCATCTTGTTGATCCCGGGCACGTCGTCCCTGGAGCACCTCGTGGAGAACGTGGCGATCGGCGATCTCACCCTGTCCGCCGACGACGTCGCCGAGCTCGACACCGCAAGCACCTGAGCGTCGAGCCTCGCTCAGCGTTCGATCATCTGCATCTGTTCCTTGCTGTGGTGGTCGCCCGCGGCCGGCGTGACGTTGGTGAGCTGGTCGATCTGCTCGCGGCTCAGCTGCGGTGGCGATCCTGCGGGCCGAAGCGGGCCGCGACCCCCACGACCGACGGCTCTCGGACCTGATCGGCGAGCTCTCCACCCGAAGTGAGGAGTTCCGCATCCGTCGGGCGGCTCACAACGTCAAGTTCCACCGCACCGGCAGCAAACGCCTCCACCACCCAGTGGTCGGCGACCTCACGCTCGCGTACGAGGCGTTCGAGCTCCCCGCGGACGGTCAACGGATCAACGTGTACACGGCCGAGCCGGGCTCGCCCTCCCACGAAGCGCTGGACCTCCTCGCCAGCTGGGCCTCGACCCCCGTTCAGTAGCCCGCGCTTTCCTCGACCGTCGAGATCGGCGAAGATTCGGAGAGCGGGAGACGGTGACACCTCCTGACCCGGACGCAGCCCAAGGAGCACACGATGAGCAAGCCACACGAGACCGCGATCCTGGCCGGGGGCTGCTTCTGGGGCGTGCAGGACCTCATCCGCAAGCAGCCCGGGGTCATCTCGACCCGGGTCGGCTACACCGGAGGAGACGTCCCGAACGCGACCTATCGCAACCACGGCAACCACGCCGAAGCCATCGAGATCACCTTTGATCCCGAGCAGATCTCCTACCGCGACCTGCTCGAGTTCTTCTTCCAGATCCACGACCCGACGACGAAGGACCGCCAGGGCAACGACATCGGGGCGAGCTACCGGTCAGCAATCTTCTACACGTCGGACGAGCAGAAGGCGATCGCCGAGGACACCATCGCGGACGTGGATGCGTCGGGGATCTGGCCCGGGAAAGTGGTCACGGAGGTGGCGGCGGCCGGTCCGTTCTGGGAGGCCGAACCCGAGCACCAGGACTACCTCGAGAAGTACCCCAACGGCTACACGTGCCACTTCATCCGGCCGAACTGGAAGCTCCCTCACCGCGCGTCTGCCTAGGCGCTGACCGCTAGGGGCGATGGAGACGACGAGCCACTCGACCCCGATCGCGGCATGGTCCTGGCCCCCCATCAGTGCGGCGGCACACAGCACGAAGATCCCTGCGAAGTTCGCCAGCGTGCCGATCGCGCGGTAACGGTGCGTGGCATCGCGAACCACGCCCTCGAGGTTGATCGACAACGAGACGAACACGAGCCCCATCAGGACGGCCGCCGCGCCTCCCACCATGATGAAGAAGTCGTGCCATTGATCCGGTCGGAAGGCATCGGCTGCGAGCATCCGCCGGGATCGTACTGACGGTGGAGAAGGCTTGGAAGACCGGACCGTTTCCGTGAGTTCTCACGGCGCGCTCACGTGTGTTAGCAAGCCGCTTGTGACCGGCGCCTCCGACCTCGACGACGCACTCGCCGCGCTCGTCGGCAGACCGATCGGGTCTGGCGGTCCGAACGTGGCCCCCGATCCCGTCAACCAGCCGATGATCCGGCACTGGGCCGCCGCGTTCGAGGACGCGAACCCGGTGTACGTCGATGCCGACGCCGCGGCTGCATCCCGCCACGGTGAGATCGTCGCGCCACCGCTGATGCTCCAGACCTGGACGATGGCGACGCCGAAGATCACGGGCATCCGCGAGCGGGGGGCTCGCCGGTCGAGGGCGGCGGCGCCGAGGTGCTCCGCCTGCTCGACAAGGCCGGATACGTCGGGACGCTGGCCACGAACTCCGAGTTCGAGATCGACCGGTACCTGCACCTCGGCGATGTCGTGTCGGGCGAGACCGTGCTCGAGTCGGTCTCGCCCGAGAAGCGGACCCGCATCGGCGCCGGCCGCTTCGTCACGTGGGTCACCACGTACACCGATGCCGACGGCGAGCGCGTCGGCCGCCAGACGTTCCGCATCCTCAAGTTCGACCCGAGCGGGCTCGTCGACGGGGGCGGGTCGTGAGCCTGCCGACGCGGCTCACGCCGTCGATGTCGCCCGACACGCAGTTCTTCTGGGACGGCCTCCGCGAGCGTCGTCTCCTCGTCCAACGCTGCGACGGGTGCGCGACGTTGCGGCACCCGCCGCGGCCGATGTGCCCGCGGTGCCATTCGCTGTCGTGGACGGCCGTGGAGTCGTCCGGGCGGGGAACGATCCTGTCGGCGGTGGTGGTGCGGCACCCCCGGTATCCGTGGTTCGAGACCGACCCGGTCGTCGTCCTCGTGGAGCTCGAGGAGGGATGGCGACTCGTCGCGAACCTGGTCGGCGTCGACTCGGCCGACGACGTCATGGGCGCACCGGTCGAGGTGACCTACGAGGACTTCGAAGGTGACCTGACCCTGCCGATGTTCCGGATCGTGGACCCGTGACCCTCGATCCCGGATCCGTGCGCGTCGGCGACGAGCTGCCGCCGCTCGTCATCGACGTGACCGCGACGGTGATCGTCGCCGGCGCGATCGCGTCGCGCGACTTCATGCCCGTGCACCACGACCGTGATTACGCCCAGGCCCAGGGCGCGCCCGACACCTTCATGAACATCCTCTCGGACACCGGCTACTGCAGCCGGTTCCTCACCGACTGGGCCGGTCCGGACGCGCGCGATCCGCAAGCTCGCGATCCGCCTCGGCGTGCCGGTGCACCCCGGTCACACGCTCACGTACACCGGCACGGTGGCAGCGCTGCGAGAGGACGGCGACGAGACGGTCGTTCGAGGTCGCGTTCACTGCGATCGACGAGCTCGGCGAGCACGTCGGCGGCACCGCCGAGGTCGGCGTGCCGCGAGGCCCGGGTTGAGCACCGCTCGCCGGCCGGGCCGCGATCGCGGGGATCGGGCAGACCGAGTTCTCCAAGGAATCGGGTCGCACGGAGCTGCAGCTCGCCTGCGAGTGCGTGCTCGCCGCACTCGACGACGCCGGACTCTCCGCCTCCGACGTCGACGGCATCGTGACCTTCACGCTCGACTCCAGCGAGGAGATGGAGGTCGCCCGCAACCTCGGCATGGAACGCCTCTCCATGTTCGCCCGCATCCCCTACGGCGGCGGCGCGTCGGCGGCGACCGTGATGCAGGCCGCGATGGCGGTCGCGACCGGAACCGCCGAGGTCGTCGTCTGCTACCGCGCGTTCAACGAGCGCTCGGGCATGCGCTTCGGGAACATCGGCGGCTCGATGGGCGGCGGCGGGCTCCCGCTGTGGTTGTCGTGGTACGGGCCGTTCGGGCTCCTCTCGCCGGCGAGCTGGGTGGGCCTGCACGCCCGCCGCTACATGGAGGCGTACGGCGTCACGAACGAGGACTTCGGGCGCATCGCGGTCGTCGACCGCGCGAACGCCGCGACGAACCCCGGGGCCTGGTTCTACGAGCGGCCGATCACGATCGAGGACCACCAGGCCTCGCGCTGGATCGTCGAGCCGGTGCTCCGCCTCCTCGACTGCTGCCAGGAGAGCGACGGCGGGGTCGCGCTCGTCGTCACGTCGGTGGAGCGAGCTCGGGACCTGCGCCAGCCGCTCGCGGTGGTCGAAGCGGCCGCGCAGGGCGCGACCGACGACGGCGAGATGATGACGAGCTACTACCGCGACGACCTCACGGGCCTGCCCGAGATGGGCGTCGTCGCCGACCAGCTGTGGCGCCAATCCGGGCTCGGCCCGGAGACATCTCCACCGCGTTCCTGTACGACCACTTCACGCCGTTCGTGTTGATGCAGCTCGAGGAGCTGGGGTTCTGCGGCTCGGGGCGAGGCGAAGGATTTCGCGACGTCGAGCGGCTCTCGCTCGGCGGCGAGCTGCCGGTCAACACCAGCGGTGGCCTGCTCGGCGAGGCCTACATCCACGGGATGAACGGCATCACCGAGTGTGTGCGCCAGCTCCGCGGCACGTCCGTGAACCAGGTCCCCGGCGTCGAGCACGTGCTCGTGACCGCGGGCACCGGCGTGCCGACGAGCGGCTTGATCCTCGGACCCGGCTGACCCGCACGGCGTTCGCCGCACCGGGCCGGCGCGGAGGGCCCGGGTCTTTCCAACGCCGTCGAGATCGACGAAGATTCGGGGAGTGGGAGATGGTGACATCCCCTGAACCGGACCCAGCCCAAGGAGCACCACGATGGCAAAGGCACACGAGACCGCGATCCTGGCCGGGGCTGCTTCTGGGGCGTGCAGGATCTCATCCGCAAGCAGCCCGGGGTGATCTCGACCCGGGTCGGCTACACGGGCGGGGACGTCCCGAACGCGACCTACCGCAACCACGGCGATCACGCCGAAGCCATCGAGATCACCTTCGATCCCGAGCTGATCTCGTACCGCGACCTGCTCGAGTTCTTCTTCCAGATCCACGACCCGACGACGAGGAACCGCCAGGGCAACGACATCGGGGCCAGCTACCGATCAGCGATCTTCTACACGTCCGACGAGCAGAAGGCGATCGCCGAGGACACCATCGCGGACGTGGATGCCTCGGGACTCTGGCCCGGCAAGGTGGTCACCGAGGTGACGGCGGCCGGCCCCTTCTGGGAGGCCGAACCCGAGCACCAGGACTACCTCGAGAAGTACCCCGACGGCTACACGTGCCACTTCCTCCGGCCGAACTGGAAGCTCCCTCGCCGCGACCGCAACGCGGCTTCCGCCTAGCGGCTCACCGCTTCGAACCGACCGAGGCCGTAGTCGCCTTCGATGGTGGTGCGGTGCATGCACCGGGTGTGCTCGGGCGACATCCCGGACCCACGGTGCAGACAACGCCAGTTGTCCCAGATCAGCATGTCGGTCGGCTTCCATTCGTGGAAGTAGCAGAGGTCCTTTGCCGCTTCGACGATCTCGTCGCACACCGCGGCGAGCAGCGCCTCTCCTTCGGGATCTTCGTGACCCTCGATGCCCTTCGCCATCCACGGTGAGACGTGCAGCACCTTCTCCCCGGAGCGGCGCGTCCAGACGGCAGGGTGCAGCGCTCGTGCGCCGACCCTCGAACTCCTCCATCACCTCGGTCGCCTGCGTAGCTCGCTCGACCTCGACGAATCCCTCCGGTCGTCCGAACCGGAGGTTGTCCATGATCACGTCCATCGCGTAGATCACGGTCTCGTCTTCGATCCGGTCCCGCACCTCGGGGGAGATCGCGCCGTACAGGGCGATGCCATCGACGAATCCGGTCAAGCCACCGTCGGGCGGGACTTCCACGGCGCGCAGCACGCCCGCTCGGTTGAGCTGGTCGTTGTAGCAGTGGTCGAAGTGCCACGGGAGCCACGACGAGAGCAGCTGACCGTCGACCAGCACGGCGCCCGGCTGGTTCGGCTCGTGGCGCATCTCGATGACGCCGAGCATGTCCTCGCCCTCGGCGCGAGCCACCGCCTGACTCGGATGATCCTTGAGCGGCCCGAAGACGGTGCTGAACGCCACCTGCATCCTCGGGGTCGGGTCGACGCCTTCGAAGATCAAGAGGCCGTGTTCCTCGAAGAGCTCGACGAGCCGGGATCGGATTCGATCGTCGCGAAGGTCGTCGTCGGTGACCCCGGCGACGCGCGCGCCGAACGAGAGGTCCTCGCGGATGGGTCGCACCGTCATCGTCATGCGCATCTCCTCGTCAGGTGTGCATCTCGGGAAGTCCGCCGACGTCCTTCGTGGACCCTTCCACGAGGCGCCCCTTACGGCTCCCGGTCATCACCCGTGTCCAACCGGGAAACGTAGCCGTACTCGTACGCCGCCGCGAACGCGCTCCCAAGCGCGGCAGACGACGCGACACGGCCGGGCCCACTCCAGGGCCCGGCCGTCGTCAGGTCCGCGTGAGGATCGCTCCGGTTCGGCTGGCCGAGACGAGCGCGACATCAACGCTCGGGAGCTGGTTCGCCGCGGTGCCGCGGATCTGACGTACCGCTTCGGTGACCAGGTTGAGCCCGTGGATGTAGCCCTCGCCGATCAAGCCACCGTTCGTGTTGCACGGCAGCACGCCCGTGGGCATCAAGTTGCCGTCGCCGACGAAGTCCCTTGCCTCGCCGAACCCGCAGAAACCGAGGCCCTCGAGCTGCATGAGCAGGATCGGGGAGAAGGCGTCGTAGATCAAGGCGACGTCGACCTCATCGCGCCGGAACCCGGCGTCGTCGAACAGATGGCCGCCGAGCACGACGGAGGATTCCATGACCGACAGGTCCGGGCGGTAGTGATCGGACGCGATCTCCTGTTCGAAGAGCCCGGCGCCGGCAACCGCGGCGATTCCGACCGCGGGGCGCGGCATCTCCGCGGCGCGCTCGACGGCTGGTGACGATCAACGCGACCGCTCCGTCAGTCTCCTGGCAGCAGTCGAACATCCGAATGCACGGCTCGGCGATCCAGCGCGACTCCTGATGGTCGGCGAGCGTGATCGGCCGCTCGTACCCCCACGCATCCGGGTTCGTTGCGGCGTACGCACGCAGCTGCACGACCGCCCGTCCAAAGTCTTCACTCGTCGCGCCGTACTGATGCATGTAGCGCGTCGCGTTGAGCGCGATCCACGACGCCGGTGTGAGCGCGCCGTGCGGCGTGCACCACTGAGCTGCAGTCGTGCCGGAGTGGGCGTTGCCGCTCGGTGTCGACACCTTGGCGCTTCCGAAGCGGCTCGCGCCGGAGCGAGCGCGCACCGCGCGGTAGGCGACGACGACGTCGGCGATGCCGGCGGTGACTGCTGCAGCCGCGTGCATGAGCACACCGATCGATCCTCCACCGCCGTAGGGCACCCGCGCCGGAGTATCCGATCTCCTGAAGTCCGACCGTGCGGACGAGCTCGCTCTCCTCGACCGGGTCGATCGTGTAGCTGACCAGACCATCGACCTCTCCGACGTCGATCTGGGCGTCGGCGCAGGCGGAGACGATGGCCTCGCTCGCGAGCTGCAGCTCGGTGCGCCCCGCGTGACGAGAGAACTCGGTCTGGCCGATGCCGGTGATCGCCGTTGCGTCTCGGGGCAGCACGTGCGAGCGGGTCATCCAGGTGCACCGGCGCTGAGCATCGGGCGGAAGACGGGCACTGTGCCGCCGTCGTTCGTCGGCACGAAGTCGACGGCGACCCGCATCCCGATGCGGACATCGGCCGGCTCGATCCCGACGAGGTTCGTGACGATGCGCACTCCCTCGTCGAGGTCGACGAGCACGACGAGCAGCGGATACTCGAGTGCCGCGCTGCGTGGGTGGTGGAGCACTGCGTAGGAGTAAAGGCTTCCGGTCCCCGCGAGGCCTTGCTCCTGCCACTCGAGGCTCCGGCAGTGGGGACACATCGGCCGCGGCGGATGTCGCAGCTCCGCGCAGACGTCGGCAGCGCTGGGCCACGAGCTCGTGACGAGCAACGGCATCCCAGTAGACGGCGCTGTCCTCGGTCGGTCGCGGCGCCGGACGGGAGGTCACAGATTCCACACTCGCGCGGCGTTGCCGCTGACGATCAGCTCGCGCTCGCGTGGATCGGCATCCTTGAACATCGCTTCGACGATGGCCTTCGAGTGCGGGAAGCTCGTCACGGGATGCGGATAGTCGGACGACCACATCACGTTCTCGACCCCGAGTCGGCCGCGGGCCTGCTCCAGCGTGTCGGGCTCGTCGACGAACGTGAGGAAGACATTCCGGCGGAAGTAGTGACTGGGCAGCTCGGTGATCGCCGGGAACTCGTAGCCCTGGCGGGTCGCGAGGTCGTCGACGACGTACAGCCACCACGACACCCAGCCCAAGCCGGGTTCGACGAACACGACTTTGAGTCGCGGGAACCGCTCGAAGACGCCACCCATGATCCACAGGCCGAGGGACTCGGCCGCGGACAACGGAACCATCGGAACGAAGATGCCCTTCTGCGGAGTCGGGATCGCGCTGCGCGAGATCGTCGAGCATCGTGTTCATCCCGATGTGGCAGCAGATCGGCAGCCCGGTCTCCTCAATCGCGGCGAACAACGGCTCGTAGCGTGCGTCCCAGTAGTCGGCCACGCCGAGCTCGGACGGGAACACCGGGAGCTGCAGCGACTTGCACCCGGTGCCCGCCGCCCAGTGCACCTCGGCGACCGCCTCGTCGATGTCGTGGATCGGGATCTGGCAGGACACGATCAGGCGGCTCGGGTCGGCGGACGCGAACTCCATGAGCGCGGTGTTGAAGGCGCGGGTCGACTCGGGGCGCCCGTCGCGCACGAGGTAGAGGTAGCGGAAGGCCGACACCTCGCAGTAGGTGACCGACGCGTCGACACCGTCGCGATCCATGTCGACCAGGCGCGCCGTCGCATCAGTGTGACCGGCCGAGTTCGAAGACATCCTGGCCCCGGCCGGTACCCATCCCGACGGGGGTCGACGGGGCGCCGCGGTGCTGCTGCTCGCGCCAGCGCTGGTTCGCCTCGACCGAGACCAGGCTCGTCATCGAGGCCCCGAACTCCCTGAGCGCGGTGTCGTAGGCGTCGTGGTACTTCGACGCGAGGTGCGCCTTGACCGAGTCGTGCGTGAGGTCGACATGGTCATCGGCGGAGATGAGACGTTCGCCCGTCATCGTGTCCATGTGGTCTCCGATCTCGACGTCAGCGTTGACATAGTATCTACTATGTCAGCATGAGCAACCCGCCCCCGTCCGTCGCCCCCGCTGTCCGAGCCCGGTCCCGGAATCCTTGATGGCCTCGACGTCCTGGACCTCTCGTGGGGCATCGCCGGCCCGATGACCGGGATGCTCCTGGCCGATCACGGTGCTCGTGTGACCCGGATCGAGCCGCCGGGGGGCGATCCGTTCGCCACGATCTCGGGCACCGCGGTATGGCAGCGCGGGAAGCGACGCGCGACCCTCGATCTCCGCGACCACGCCGACCGTGACGTCTTCCTCAACCTCGCGTGCCGAGCGGACGTCGTGATCGAGAGCTTCGGGCCGGGTGTCGCCGCGACGCTCGGGATCGATCACGCGACCTTGCTGGCCGCGAACCCACGCTTGGTGCACTGCTCGATCACGGGCTACGGCGAAACCGGGAAGCACGCGCACCGACCCGCGTACGACGCGCTCGTCGCGGCCCGCACCGGTCACCAATTCGAGAGCCGGGGCCCGGTGGGCACCACGATTGGTCGGCTCGGCCACGCCGAGATCCTTCCGGGGTACGAAGCGCCCGCCGGGTGCATGATCGGTGCACCGCGGTCCGGGCCGCTGTTCAGCGGGCTTCCCTGGATCAGCCTGGCGACCTTCTACAACGCGTCCATCGCGATCAACGCCGCGCTCCTCGCCCGAGAGATCACCGGTTGCGGACAGCACGTGCACACGTCGATGCTGCAGGGTGTCCTCGCGACGACGGTGGGCGTCTGGCAGCGGGTGGAACGGGCGGACCGTGCGGGGTTCAACTCATGGGTCTTCGACCCGCGCGCACCCGAAGGGGTTCTTCAAGGCTTCCGACGGTCGCTGGACCCACCATTGGCTGGCGGTGCCGCGGACGATCCTCAACGCCGCGGCGATGGATGCGCTCGAACCGGGGCCCGCACTCGACGGCGCCGAGCGATGCTCCGGGCCTCGTCTTCCCCACGCCGGACGGGATGCTGGTCCTCCACGAGTACGACGACGCGATGCGCGAGGCCGTGGCGAAGTTCCCGGCCGATGACTGGGTGCGTCTCGCGGCGCAGCTCGGCATTCCGGTCCAGCCCGTGCGGTCGCCCGAGGAGGCGCTGAGGGATCCGGAATTCGAGCGCGACGGCAGCGTGGTCGAGGTCGACGGCATGCGCATGGTGGGCCACGTGTACGGGTTCGAAAAGGTCGCCGCGCCGACCGATCCGTGGCGCCGCGCGCCGGGGCGAGCACACCGACGAGGTTCGGGCCGAGGCGGCACGCGGACATCACGACGCACCCCTCGTCCGTCGGCACTCGATCGCTCGGATCGCCGCTTGACGGTGTCGTCGTGCTCGACCTCGGCCTCGCGGTCGCCGGGCCGTTCGGTACCCAGCTGCTCGCCGACCTCGGCGCGACCGTGATCAAGGTCAACAACGTGGCGATGGACGGCTTCTTCCTCCAGATGTGCTTCGGGATGTCGTGCAACCGCGGGAAGCAGAGCATCGCGATCGACCTCAAGCACCCCGAGGGCCTCGGGCGTGCTGCACGACCTGGTGCGCGGCGCCGACGTCGCTGCAGCACAACATGCGCTACGACGCCGCGGAGCGGCTCGGCGTCGACTACGCAGTCGCTCAAGCACCTGAACCCCTCCCTGATCTACTGCCACACCCGTGGCCACGACTCGAGTCGCATGACTGCTGCCCGGCAACGATCAGACCGCGGCGGCACTCGCCGGCACGTCGTGGATGGAAGGCGGCGTCGAAGCGGGCAACATGCCGATCTGGCCGAACACCTCGCTCGGCGACACGGGCAACGGCTACCTTTCGGCGATCGCCATCCTCCAAGCCCTCGCCCACCGCGAGCGCACCGGTGAGGGTCAGTTCGTCCACACCTCGATCGTGAACGCGCACCTGCTGAACGCGTCGATGACGTGGCTCGGCTGCGGACGGGACGTCCCGGCGGATCGTCCGGCGCTCGACGCGATGCAGACCGGATGGGACGACCGGTACCGGCTGCACGAGACGGCCGACGGATGGCTGTGCGTCGCTGCTCGTCACCGACGTGCACGTGTCGGAGTTCGCTCGGCTCACCGGTGGTGACCTGACGACACGAGCCGCGCGGCGACTGGTTCGACGTGCTGGACGCCGCGGGCATCCCGTGCGAGGTCGCCGACCCCGACTTCGTCCTCTCGGTGTTCGACGATGCCGAGCTGATCGAAAAGGGCTGGGTCACGCTCGTACGAGCAAGCGCTCGTCGGTCGGATGGACGCCGCCGGCCTGCTCTTCGACCTGGACGCGACACCCGGCCGAGTGCAGGGCCCTCCCATCGCGGTCGGTCAGGACACGCGTTCCGTGCTCCGCGAACCTCGGCTACGACGACGACCGCATCGAGAAGCTCATCGCGGTCGGCGCCGTCACCGTCCGCGAGCCATGATGACGCCCGGGTGACCACGCGATCCGGTACCTCCAGCCGCTCCGACTCCGCGACCTCGGCGAGCGCGACACGGCGCGCGTGATCGACGCCACGATCGACTGCATCCTCGAGGAGGGCCTCTACCGCGCGAGCTCGAACCGGATCGCGAAGCGCGCGGGCGTCAGCTGGGGAGTCATCCAGCACCACTTCGGATCCCGTGAAGCGCTGCTCCTCGCGACATTCCAGGAGTGGCATGCAGGAGCTCATCGACACGCTCGAGTCGGCGGCGATCACCGGCGAACGCTTCGAAGCCCGCCTCGAGTCGCTGGCCGAAGTCGATCTGGCAGTTCTACCGGCAACCGAGATTCGTCGCCTACGAGCAGCTCACGCTGAACCTGCTGCGCGATCCGACGATGGACGCCACGACCGTGCGGCTCGTGCGGCGCCGGCAGGCGAAGATCGGCGAGCTGCTCACCGGGCTCGCGGAACAGGTCGTCGACGGCGAGATCGCCGAGGTGCTCCCACCGACCACCCTGCTGCAGATCCTGCGCGGTCTCGCGATCGGTCTCGTTCTCGCCGACGCCGCGCAGGGCCGCGTCCGCCGCATCGCCCCAGAGGCGCCCGCGAGCGAACGGGACGTGCTGGTCGCGGCCCTCGCCGCGCTGGTTCGGGAGGCTCGAGCGCGCTAGGGATGCGATCAGCTGGTGACGTGCTCGCCGAGCGACCGAAGCAGCACCTGCCACCATTCCGCTTCCCGTTGCTGGAACACGCCGAGAGGGATTCCGTGGCGCGCCGCGTGCTCCTGCGGAATGGTGTCCCAGCCGAAGTGCTCCACGGTCACGCGCGTGCCGCTCTCGACCGCGTCGAACGTGACCGAGACCTCGGTCGACTGGTCCTCGTCGAATCTCGCCTGGCGCCAGCCGAACACGAGCCGGCGCGGTGGATCCCAGACTCGGACCCGTCCGATCTCGAAGCGCTCGCCGTCGACGCCGATCTCGACCAGCCGCTCGGGGGGATCCGGCTCGAACGCGAGGCGGCCGCCGTCGCGATCGGTGAACTGGAACAACCCGTTCGGCCGCCACCATTGGCCGATCTCGCCTGTGAACGCGGCGAAGGTGCGCTCCGCCGGCGCGCTGACCCGGAGTGCGACGAGGACGCGCGAGCCGCTCACCCGCGTTCCACGTGGTCCTTGAACGCGGCGAGCTGTTGCGTCCAGCCCGCCTCGGCGTCGGCGAGCCACGCCTTCAAGCGGCCCATGGATGCGGCACGAAGCGAGTAGATCCGCACGCGTGCGTCGAACGGGGGGTGCTCCTCCTCGACCAGCTCGGCCGTGCGCAACACCCGGAGGTGCCGGCTCATCACCGGGGCCGAGACGCCGATCGCGTCAGCCAGCTCACCGGCTCGGCGCGGCCGTTCGGCGAGGAGCTCGATGGATCGTCGCCGCACCGGATCCGCGAGCGCGGCGAGAGTGAGGTCGACGTCGCCGCTCGCGGCGAGCGCGGCCGACCGCGGGCTCATTGCCAGCTCGGCGCGTGGATTGGTGTGCCGATCGCGGTCTCGGCTTCGGCGTGGGTGACGTCGCGCACGTGCATGGCGAAGGTCCAGTGATGTCCTTCGGGATCGGCGCACCGGTAGACGCGGTCGCCGTAGAACTGGTCGGAGGGTTCGGCGAGCACCCGCGCGCCGGCGGCCTGCGCGCGTTCGCAGTGCGCGTCGATGTCGTGCGCCACCTGCGACGTGGACGCTCGAGTTGACGTGACCGTCTCCGGACGCCGGGCTGCGCGTCCACTCGTTCCACTCGCCGCCGATCATCACCCGGCCCCGTCCTTCGTAGCCCATCTCGTAGTGGCACTGGCTCGGGTCGTCATCGGGACCATCGATCGCCATCGTGATCTCGAAGTCGAAGGCCTGGGCGAGCCACTCGAGCGCGGCCTTCGGGTCGCGGTAGGAGAGTGCCGGTACGAACGTGATGTCGTCCACGAAGGTGCTCCCGTCGTCGAGGCGTAGTATTTGTCAAAACTGACAATAGTTCATCAGACTGCGAAGCACAAGACGGGCTCCGCTCCTTCATCGCTTTGCGGGAAGTGAGCGCGCGTACGAAGTTCCGAGCCGGACCCACCTCGAGAGCTGTCGCTTCGTGCGCAGGTGCTCGGGCGCGACCCGGAGCCATCCGCGCATCGCGCATCGGGCGCCACCGGCAATCTCGTTTCGGCGTGACTTCGCGTGACTATGGCGACGCGAAATCACGCCGAAACGAGTAGATGCGCTCACGCGAAGGGGCGCCAGTGGCGCAGGTGCGCTGCCTAGCTCTTGGCGTTGGACTCGTTCAGCTTGATCGCCGCGCGCACGAGTGCCTTGAACGCCCTCGCGTTGACCTTCTCGCCCTCGTGGAAGTCGATGGCACGCCGGGTGTTCCCCTCGAGGCTGGAGTTGAAGAGGCCCGAAGTGTCCTTCAGCGCCGCGCCCTTGGCGAAGGTCACCTTCACGACGGCCTTGTAGGTCTCGCCGGTGCAGAGCATCCCGTCGTGGTACCACGTCGGGACTCCCCGCCACTTCCACTCCTCGACGACTTCGGGATCGGCCTCCTTGATCAAGGCACGGAGCCGGCCGAGCATCTCGCCCCGCCAATCGCCGAGCTCCTCGATTCTCTCGTCGATCAGCTGAGAAGGCGACTTGCTCTTCTGCGCCGGGCTCTTCTTCGCGACCAATGCTCTTCCTTCGTCCCGAGGGCTTGATGCGTGGCGCTCGACACCACGACGCCAAATCTATCGGTGGTGTGCGGCGCGTCACCCGCCGCCGGTCACCGTCTTCAGCTCAACCAACGAAGATCGGATGAGCTGCGGGAGGTCGCGCTCGTTGCCGGCCTCTACCCAGCGCTCGAACGCGACCCGGAAGACCGCGATGCCCGCCTCCGCGGTCAGCGATGCGGCCGGGCCGGCGACGCCGCGCTGGACGAGCGCGTCGGCGATCGCGGCCGCGAGCGTTGCGAGCTTGATCAGCTCGCGCTCGCGCAGCTCGTCGTTCGCCATGATGACGGCCTGACGCTGCACCGCCATCGGGCGGCGTTGCTGGAGCATGGCGCCGGCCGCCTCGAGCGCGGCGACGACCGCGTCGATGGGCGCGGTGGATGCCGGCGCGCCGAGGACGGATGTCACGAGGAGCTCCTGCAGCGCGCCGGCCCCGCCGAACAACACCTCGCGCTTGTCCGCGAAGTTCCGGAAGAAGGTGCGCTCCGTCACTCCGGCCCGCGTGGCGATCTCCGCCACGGTGGTGCTCTCGAAGCCGCGCTCGCCGAAGAGGGCCAGGGCCGCCTGCTCGAGCCGGCCCCGGCTGTCGGGTTCCCAACGTGGCATCGGTGGATCCTCCCGGCTGATGACAGGGACTGACGTCAGCCCTGCTACTGTGATGACAGTACATGACATCAGCAACGGGAGGTCTCTCATGCGGATTTTCGTCACCGGCGCGTCCGGTTGGATCGGCTCCAACCTCGTTCCCGAGCTCATCGGCGCGGGCCATCAGGTCGTCGGGCTGGCGCGCTCGGATGCGTCCGCCGCGGCGCTCGCGGCCGCCGGCGCGGAGGTGCAACGGGGCACCCTGGACGACCTCGACGTGCTGCGGGCAACCGCGGCCGAATCGGACGGCGTGATCCACCTCGCGTTCAAGCACGAGCTCGCGTTCTCGGGGGACTTCGAGGGGGCGGCCGACGCCGATCGCCGCGCGGTCGAGACCTTCGGCGAAGCGCTCGCGGGTTCTGATCGACCGTTCGTCATCGCCTCCGGGATCCTCGGGCTCGCGCCGGGACGGGTCGCGACCGAACGCGACGGGCATGATCCCGACCCGGCGCGCGCGGGGCTCGGCGCCGGGCCCCGCACCCGGTTGGCCTCGGCCGAGGTGGTGCTCTCGCTCGCGTCGCGTGGCGTCCGCTCGTCGGTGGTGCGGCTCCCGCCGACGGTGCACGGCGACGGCGATCACGGCTTCATCGCCACCGTCGTCGAGATCGCCCGGGACAAGGGCGTCTCCGGCTACATCGCCGACGGCTCCAACCGCTGGCCCGCCGCGCATGTCGTCGACGCCGCGCACCTCTTCCGCCTCGCCGTGGAGCAGGCGCCGGCCGGAACCACGCTGCACGCGGTTGCCGACGAGGGCGTGCCGATCCGCGACGTTGCCGAAGTGATCGGGCGACATCTCGACCTTCCCACCGTCTCGGTCGCGCCCGAGGACGCGCCCGTGCACTTCACGTGGCTCGCCAGCTTCCTCGCGCTCGACAGCCCGGCATCCAGCATCCAGACCCGTGAGCTGCTGGGTTGGCAGCCCGTGCACCAGGGCCTGATCGAGGATCTCGAGCAAGGCCACTACTTCCGCCCGTCATCGACGTGATCGGGGCGCCGAGTCGCACCTCGCCCCGTTAGGGTCGGGCGATGGCGCGCGAGGTGGTGACGGGGTACTGCTGGCCGGAATCGGTGGGCCCCGGCGAGCAGGTCGGTCTGCACCTATCGTCGTCCGCCGGGCGGCCGGTGCGCGTCGAGGTGGCGCGGGTCGGTGCGCGACGGGAGGTCGTCTTCAGGTCGGACGCGGTCGCGACCGACGAGCACGAGACACCGAAGGACGCTTCCTCGAAGGGGTGCGGCTGGCCCGTCGCGCTCACGCTGGACGTCGATCCGGCATGGCGGTCGGGCTACTACGAGGTCATCATGGAGATCGACGTCGGCGAGAAGGTGCGGCGCGACTACGCGTTCTTCGTGGTACGTCCGTCTCCCGGCGCGCGCATCGTGCTCGCACTGGCCACCAACACGTGGCATGCCTACAACGACTTCGGCGGACCGAACCTGTACACCGGCGGCACCCACGTCGCCATGCAACGGCCGATGGCGGCGGGCTACCTCTCCAAGCCTCCGGGCAAGGGCCGGCGCGTGACGGGAACGGGCGCGCCCGACCCGCAGAACGCCGCGCACGTCGGTTACATCCAGCTCAACCATCTGTCGGGCTATGCCGGCTCGGCGGGTTGGCCCGACTGGGAGCTGCCGTTCATCGCGTGGGGCGAACACGAAGGGTTCGAGATCGGTGTGTGCACGAACGCCGATCTCGAAGAACACCCCGAAGTGCTGGACGGCGCGAGCTTGTACCTGTCGGTCGGTCACGACGAGTACTGGTCGCGAGGGATGCGCGACACGGTCGAAGCATTCATCGCGCGCGGCGGCAATGCGGCGTTCTTCTCGGGCAACACGTCGTTGTGGCAGGTGCGCATCGAGGGCGACGAGCACGACGTGATGGTCGGGTACAAGGGCTTCCTCAAGCAGGACCCGCTGATGGGAACCGACCGCGAGTCGGAGGTGACGACGTTCTGGTCCGACGTGATCGTCGGGCGCCCCGAGAACCAGATGACCGGCGTCTCGTTCACCCGCGGGGGCTATCACCGCATCGGTCGCAACGTGACCTCCGGCCTCGGCGGCTACACGGTGCACCGCGCGGATCACTGGATCTTCGACGGCACCGGGCTCGGCTACGGCGATGTGCTCGGTGCCGGCCCGACGACCGTCGGCTACGAGTGCGACGGCTGCATGTTCACCTACCGCGACGGGCTGCCGTACCCGACCGGCGAGGACGGCACGCCGGCGAGCTTCGAGATCCTCGGCACGTGCCCGACGCAGCACTTCACCGCGCGAGACCGCGCCGCGCCCGCCCAAGCCGGGTGAGCCGAGCGAGCTGGAGTACATCGCGTCTCGCGTGTTCGGGACGCGTGATCCCGAGGCGATGGAGCGCATCCGTCACGGCCACGCGGTGCTGGGTGCGTACACGAACGCCGCGGGTGCGACCGTGCTGACGTCGGGGTCGACCGACTGGGCGCACGGGCTGGCCGGGCGAGATCCACAGATCGAACAGATCACCCGGAACGTGCTGACGCGCCTGGGGTAGCGCTGTCCTTGTGGTCATCCGTTGGCCCGTGCCCGTCAATGCACCATGCATAATGACTGCGTGCACCTGGCGCAGTTGAACGTCGGTCGTCTCCGAGCCCCGATGGACGACGCGATGATCGATGACTTCCGCACGAACCTGGAGCCGGTCAACGCGCTGGCCGAGGTGAGCCCCGGGTTCGTCTGGCGACTGCAGGACGAGAGCGGTGACGCCACGAGCATCAATCCCTTCGGGGACGAGCTCGAGATCGTGAACCTCACGGTCTGGCAGTCGATCGAGGCCCTGGCCGACTTCACCTACCGCTCCGGCCACGTCGAGCTGCTCCGCCGGCGGCGCGAGTTCTTCGAGGCCCCGACCCAGCCGATCATGTGCCTGTGGTGGATCCCGGAGGGGACGATTCCCACGGTCGACGAGGCGATCGCCCGGCTCGAGCACCTGCGCGCCCACGGTCCCACCCCGACGGCATTCACCTTCCGCCATCGGTTCGATCCCGCTGGTGACGGCGCGGAGCTGGGCACCGATCGCGACAGCTGCCCGGCCTGAGACCGCCGGGCTCGGGACCGCTCCGCGGACGACCGCGGCGCGAACGGGGTGGGGCCCGAAGGCCCCACCCCATTCGAATTGCGCTGAGACTGACCTACGGCAGTGCTAGCGGCTCGCCGTGAAGCTGCCGGAAGCGATGCCGATCTTGCTGATGCCCTTCGGGGGCTTCAGGGACGCGGTCGACACACCCTTCTTGGTCTTCACCTTGAGTGCAGCCTGGCAGGGCTTCGCTCCGACCGACGGGTTCGTGCTCGACACGACGTGGCCGAGCCCCGACGACGAGAGGAACGCGGTCAGCGTCTTGCTGTCCACGTTCGCCTGGGTGTGCGTCGTCCCACCCGCGAACGAGCCGGTGATGGTCCCGCCGGTGACGGCGAAGCCGGCGCCCGAGGAACCGAGCGAGACGTCGGTGATGTTCGTGTCAGCAATGGTGACGCCCTTGGTGCCCGACTTGTACACGGCGTTCAGCTTGTACTGAGCGTCGGTCGGTGCCGGCGGGGCCATGTTGACGAGTGCCACGCAGGTTGCGGGGTTCGCCAGGCCCGGGTGCGCCGGGTCGGTCGTCAGCAGGACGGTGATCTTCTTGACGGTCGCCGTCAACGAACCCTGCTTCACGACGCCGGTGCAGCCGCTGATGCTCGTCTTGCCGGACACGACGGTGGGGCCGTTCTGCCGCGAACGTCGTGTTCGGGATCGCCCTCACCGCCGCGTTCGGGTCGGACGAGTGGTCAGCCTGGACCCAGTTGTCCTTCAGCGCCGGGGTGATCGTGGCCTTGGCCTTCAACGTGTTGCAGCTGATGCTGCTGCCCGCGCCGGCGGTGATCTGGGTCACCGCGGTTGCGGAACCCACCCCGAAGGCTGCGAACGCTCCGAGGGCGAGCGCCCCCGCGGCCGCAGCCGTCACGAATTTACGAATCATCATGAACTCCCATGTCAGACAGGCTTTCGACATGGAGGCCCAGAGCCCGACAGCACCACGCGCGATCACGGACGTCGCGACGATGCTGGTGCGAGGCTTCCCCCCAGGGGAGAAGGTAACAGGACAAGTTTGGCTGTACCGCAATCGCGACGAGAACGCGCGGGGATCGCAATGTTGCTTCCGTAGCGTGCCGACCACGGCGTTGGTTTCTCCGCTTACTCAGCCCAGAGGGAGAGTGCCTCACCGCAGCGGTGGTCGGTCCCACCTCCTCCGAATCTCTCTCCCTGGGAGGTGGGACGGCGCCGTCACGTGGCACCGGACCGATCGACCTCCAACGGTCGCGGCCGCCGATTGTCGACGCGATTCGCGAAGATTCGTCATCAAATCCGCGGATTCGGCGTGGATCCTGCCGCCATGTCCGTCGCAGGCGCGCCCAGGGGACAGCGACTCATCGCGGAGGCAGGTTGGCCCGCGCCCGTCGCGACCCTCATTCCAGGCAAGATTGGGAAGTGCCGATCCAGATCCTGATCGTTGAGGATGACGATGGGATTCGAACGACGCTCCGCCTGGCTCTCGAGGACGAGGGCTACACGGTCATGGAAGCGCACAGTGGCGAGCGCGCGCTCGATCAGATGGCCCGCGATCCGGCCGACCTCGTCCTGGTCGACCTCATGCTCCCTGGGATGAGTGGCTTCGAGCTCATTCGGTCGCTACGAGGAGTGAGCGAGGTTCCGATCGTCATCGTGACCGCGCGGTCCGACAGCCACGACGTGGTCGCAGGACTCGAGGCCGGGGCGGATGACTACGTGCGGAAGCCGTTCGTGGTGAAGGAGCTGGAGGCGCGCATCCGCGCGCTGATTCGTCGTCTCGGTGCCGAGTCTCCGAACCAGAGCTCTGGCGCGGCGGTGCGTCGGATCGGAGAGCTCGAGATCCGTCCGGGAGCCGGGACCGTCTCTCGGGGAGGGCAGGCGATCCTGTTGACTCGCACCGAGTTCCTGCTCTTGTGCGAGCTGGTCGAGAACGAGGGACTCGTCCTCAGCCGGGAGCGGCTGCTCGAGCAGGTCTGGGGGTACGACTACTTCGGGGACAGCCGGCTCGTCGATGCGCACATTCGGCGGCTCCGTACGAAGATCGAAGCCGATCCTTCGAAACCCAGGTTGCTGCTCACAATTCGGGGACTGGGCTACAAGCTCACGGCATGACGGCGAAGCGCAAGCGCGCGCCGGTCTGGAGGCATCCGCGCCGGCTTCGATTCAGGGTGGCGGTTGCCTTTGCGATCGGGAGCTTCGCGATCGTCGGGGTTCTCGGCGTCGCCACCTACGCCTTTTCCGAGCACTACCTGGTTCGTCAACGAGAATATTCATTGCTCCGTCAAAGCTTCGTCGACGCTCGCGTGCTGCGCGGCGAGCTCCACCGCAACCGACCGGTGACGTCGGCGCTCCAAGGTCTCGACCTCGGCCAGCGTTCTGGAGTCGTCGTTTCGATCCATGGTCGTTGGCACGGCACGTCGGCCGGATCCAGCGAACGCTCGGTGCCGGCATCCTTGCGTCGAGAGGTCCGTGCGGGTCACGCGGCTCACGTGCTGATCACGAAGGACGGCTTGCCACACTTCATCGTCGGGCTCCCGCTCCGGTCCGTCGGGATTGCAGTACTACGAGACGTTCACGCTGAGCGAGCTGAGCTCGACGCTTCACACGCTGCGCACCGCGCTCGCATTGGGCGGTCTGCTCGCCGTCGGGCTCGGTGCGCTCCTGGGGCTCTGGATGAGTCGACTCGTGTTGCGTCCGGTGAGCTCGTTCGCGGCTGCTGCCGAGCAGGTCGCGGGAGGCGACCTCACCACTCGACTGCTGGCCGGCGATGATCCCGATCTCGCCTCGCTGGCGACGTCGTTCAATCGCATGGTGGACGCGGTGACCCAGAGGATCGAGCGAGAGAGCCGCTTCGTCGCAGACGTGAGTCACGAGCTCAGATCGCCGCTCACGACGCTCTCGACGGCCTCACAGCTCGTATCAGCGCACTCGGAAGACCTGCCGCCCAGGTCACGACAGGCGGTCGCGCTTCTGGACGCGGAGGTGCGGAAGCTGCAAGAGCTCGTCGAGGATCTCCTGGAGCTCGGCCGCGCCGATGCGGGAGTCGCTGACCTCCAAGTTGAGCGCGTCGGGCTCCGCGAGCTCGTCGTCAAGACGCTCGAAGCCAACCACGTCGCGGGGATCCCGGTCGCAGTAGAGCCCAACGGAAGCGAGAACGGCGCGGAGCTCTTCGCGACTGCGGACAAGCGCCGACTCGAACGTGTGCTGACGAATCTCATCACGAACGCAGAGTCGCACGGCAGCCGGCTCAGCGGTGTGCGCATCTCCGCCCACGGCAACGTCGTCCACATCGCGGTCGACGACGACGGTCCAGGCGTCCCGCGATCGGATCGTGAGCTCGTCTTCGAACGGTTCTACCGCGGAACCGCATCAGGGCGGCGGGCGAACGGGTCCGGGAGTGGTTTGGGACTCGCGCTCGTAGCGGAGCACGTTCGACTCCATGGTGGTCGTGTCTGGGTCGAAGACCATGACTCCGGCGGCTCGAGCTTCGTCGTGGAGATCCCCGGGTGAGGGCCGTGCGCCTGCGCGTGGTCGCCGGTGCCCTGCTCGGCGCGCTGCTGGTGGCCGGTTGCGGAGTTCCCGACCAGCCGGATCCGACTCGGGTCGCCGCCCGCAAGGTCCCGTTCGGGCTCGTCGAGGGAAAGCACGGCTGGACGAACGAGGTCACCCGCGGCGTGGTGACGTTGTACCTTCCGGGCCCGAGCGGCTTGGTCGAGATCAAGCGTCCGATCGCCGATGGGGTCGCGCCCAGCGGGGCGCTGCGGGCCCTGCTGGCCGGACCGCTCCCGGCAGAACGCCGTCGAGGGATCGGATCCGCGCTGATGGGGCCGGTGGGCGCTCGCTTCGAGGGAGTGCGGCGTGGCGTGGCTCGGGTAGCCCTCGACCGCGGGTTCGAATCCATGGCGATCGGCGAGCGGCCGACTGCCCTGGCCGAGATCGTCTACACGGCGACGGCGTTTCGGTCTATCGACGCGGTCAGGTTCTTCGTCGACGGTCAACGCGCCGATGTGCCACGCGCCGACGGGTCGCTCACCCACGCTCCGGTGAGACGCGTCGACTACGCCCAGCTCATCAATCCCGCCGGCCCCTGATCGTCGCTAGGGGCGGCCGATCGCGTCGGCGCGGCCGAAGTCGCGGAACCGGGCTTCGAGCGCGGTGAGATCGTCAGCGGTGAAGCGCCGGTAGGTCGGATCGGGTCCGGACCGCCAGTAGACCGGGTCGTCGGTGTACCAGCGCTCGTTCCGGAGCGGCCGCTTGTCGATCTTGTTCGTGGCGCCGACCGGCAGCGTCGTGACCCGCAAATAGCGCGGTGCCCACTTCGTCCCGAGGTCGGGCTGCGCGGCCAGGAAGCGGCCGAACGCCTCGGGGTCGAAGACCGTGTCGGCATCCAGCTCGACCGCCGCCATCACCTGGTCGTCGGCGGTCCGCTCGTCGGGGACGGGGTACACCGCGACACCACTCGCGCCGGGGAAGCGGGCGAGGATCCGTTCCACCGGCGCGGTGGCGAAGTTCTCCGAGTCGACGCGCAGCCACTCACCGCGCGCGACCGGCGAAGTAGAAGACGTTGGCGTCGTCGCGGTACCCGAGATCACCGGACCAGTACCAGCCGTTGCGCGTGCGCTCGGCCTCCGCCTCGGGATTGCGGTAGTAGCCCTCGAACCGGTCGACGACGTTGCGGCCGACGATCTCGCCGATCGCTTCCGCGCTCGTTGAGGAGCTTGCCGTCGTCGTCGAAGCGAGCCACCGCGCGCTCGGCACCCGTCTCCGGGTCCACGACTGCGGCGTCGACCCCGGCCTGCGGTGTGCCCAGCGCATCCTTGGGCAGGCCGGCGCGCGGCTCCATGATGATCACGTTCTCGCTCGAGCCGTACCCGGACACGCAGAGGATCCCGAAGCGCTCGCGGAAGGCACGGATGTCGCGCGGTGACGACTCCGGCGCGAGTGCGAACTTCACCCGGTGCTCGCGGTCCTCGGGCGAGACCGGGGTGGCCAGGATGTACGCCAACGCGCTGTCCGACGGTGCTGAAGAACGTCGCCCCGTACCGACGGACGTCCGGCATGAACCGCGACGCGGAGAAGCGCTCCCGCAGCGCGATCGCAGCGCCCGAGGAGAGGGCCGGGAAGACGATCGCGTTGAGCGCGTTGCCGTGGAAGAGCGGCATCGCGCAGTAGAGGACGTCGTCGGAGTTGAACCACGTAGCCGCGATGCCGGCGCGGGCCGCGCGACCGTGCGACAGCTTCACCGCCTTGGGCGCGCCCGTGGACCCGGAAGTGAAGATGAGGACGAAGGTGTCCGCCGGATCGACCCGAGGGGACGCCGACAGGCGCGCCCCGGCGAGCCGATCGCGCCACGAGGGATCGTCGACGTCGATGACCTCGGTGCCGCCGAGGTCGAGACCGGAGAGCAGCAGCCTCCGGCTCGCGTCGGTGAGGACCGCGGCACAGTCGGTGTGGCGCACGTCTCGGGCCAGCTCCTCGCCGCGCCGGGTCTCGTTGATGCCCACGATCACCGCGCCGACCCGGGCCGCGCCGAAGAGCGCGAACAGGTACTCCGGGGTGTTGCCGAGGAGCACCCCGACGTGGAACGGACCCGCGGTCGGGGCGCAGGGCCGCCAGCGCCGCCGACCACCGCAGACTTTCGACCGCGACTTCGCGCCAGCTCCACTGGCGGTCGTCCACGACGATCCCCGGCCGGTCGTCATCGGCCCGGCGATCGAGGAGCGCGACCAGCGTGTCCGCGGCGTCTGTCACGGGGTCGACCATGGGCCGGGCATCGAATTGCGGTCAAGTCCCCGGGAACCGCTGACGTCGCGACCCGTCACCCGGCCGGGTGCGGCTGTGCACGACATCGTTCGGACAGAGGTCTCGGGTCAGCGGTAGCCGCCGACGATCGTCGCTCCGGACGGTACGGGCTGGACCGCGCAGCGGTCGGCGATGTTCGCCACGAAGGCCTGGAACGCCGGGACGTCCTGCAACGAGTCGGGCTCCGCGACGTCGTGCTCGATCACGACGTGGATGAAGCTCACGCCGTCTTCGAGCCGGAACACCTTGTACGTGAAGCCATCCGGTTGCCGAGCTTCCAGGTCGGCGAACACCGCCTCGATGAGCCGTTGGTTCTCGTCGGCCCGTTCGGGCTTGGCCTGGTAGCGCGCCACTGTTGCCGTCACATCTGCTCCGATTCCGCGGCCGGGCGGCGCGCGTCGACATTGAGACCGTTCGCCGGGTCAGGACTCATCGGCGCCAGTATTGGTGCATTCCCAGAGGAGGCCACCGGTGCCCGCCACGCTGCGACCCGTCGACCCGACCCGCCCACCCGGACTGATCGCCCGTGCGTACGCCGCGCTCGGCCGCCACCCGCGTGGCCAAGCTCATCTCGCGCCACATCAACTGGAAGCTCGACCCGCTGCTCCTACGGATCACCCGCGGCCGGATCGCGACGACGCTGATGTTCCCGACCGCGCTCCTCGAGACCGAGGGCGCGAGGAGTGGTGCTCGCCGGCGCAACGCCATCATCTACTTCAACGACGGCGACCGGGTCACGATCGTCGCTTCGAACGCCGGCAGCCCGAGCCACCCCTCCTGGTTCCATAACCTTTGCGCGCACCCGAATGTCACCTTCGGTGGGCTCCCGATGCGGGCGACGGTCGTGGACGACGACGCCGAGCGCGCCCGGTTGTGGGTTCTGGCAGACCGCGTCTTCCCGGCGTTCGCGACCTACCGGCGCGACGCGACCGCGGCGCATCGCACGATCCCCATCGTCCAGCTCACGCCGTGCCCCGGCTCCTGACCGCTCGTCGGTTCAGATGCTCAGCTCGGCGGCCGTGGGATGGTGGCGGTCGTGATCGGAGTGGCCGGAGCCGCCACCCGATCGGGCCGGGCGCCGCCGACCTCGCGTGATCCCCAGCGTGATGATCCACGCCAGGAACGCGAGGGTCACGATGCAGAAGCTCGGCGGGAGGTTGAACATCACCGCGACGACGAGCCCGATCCAGACGGCGGCGAGCCCGATGCCGGTGCCGAGCGCGACGACTGCCGAGGGCCGGGCCGTGATCGCGAGCGCGGTGGCCGCAGGGGTCACGACCAGCGCGAAGAGCAGGAGGGTCCCGACGACCTGCACCGCCATGGTGATCGCCAGCGCGAGCAGCACCATGAACGCGATCCCGAGGAGCCGAACCGCCACACCCTTGGCTTCGGCGACTTGCGGGTCGACCGACGCGAAGAGCAACGGACGACCGATGACGACGAGGGCGACCGCGAGGCCGACGGTGAACACGGTGAACGTCTGGATCTGGCTCGGTGAGATGGCGAGAAGGTTGCCGAACAGGACGCTGGTGACGGTGCTCGTGTTCTCGGACGCGAGTGAGGCGAACAGGACGCCGAGGCCGGTCGCCACGGCGAGGATCGTGCCGGTGGAGACCTCGCGGTTCGAGACCCGCTTGCCGAGCGCGCCGATCGCCAAGCCACCGCTGACGCAGAAGATCGCGAGACCGAGGGTGACCGGGATCCCCGCGAGCACGGCGAATGTCGCCCCGGGGAACCCGATGTGCGCGAGCGCGTGCGCCGCGAACGCGTCGCGGCGAATCACGACGAAGTAGCCGATCAGCCCGGACGCGATCGCGACGAGGGTGCCACCGATGAACGCGTTGCGCATGAACCCAGCGCGCAAGACCTCCAGCCAGTTCGATTGATAGCCGACGTCGGCGAGCACGTGGATCACGGGCGTCAGCTCCTGGTGAAGAGGTCGCCCTGCGCGGTGCGCACGACCTTGATGGGGGTGTCGTACAGATGGGTGAGCAGATCGCTGTCCACGACGTCGCCGATCGCTCCGTAGTGCGCGTGCCCGTCGAGCAGGTAGATCGCGCCGTCGAGGATGGACAGGAGCGGGTTGAGGTCGTGGACGACGACGAGGATCGTCGCCGCGCGTTCGGCGTGCAGGTCGCGGAGGAGCTCGACGATCTCGTGCTGGTTCCGGACGTCGAGGTTCGCGAGCGGTTCGTCGAGCAGGAGCAGCTCGGGGTCACCCACCAGGGCCTGTGCGATCGCGACCCGCTGCTGCTGGCCACCGGAGAGCTGGGACACGCGTCGGTCGGCGACCTCGAGGGCCGAGACTGCACGCAACGCGGCGTCGACGCGGGCCCGGTCGTCGCCGGACCGGCCACCGAAGCCCCAACGGGTGCCGGTGCGGCCCAGGGTGACGAGGTCCCGGCACCGGATCGCCTCGCCGATCTCGGCGGTGTAGTTCTGCGGGACGTAGCCGATGCGGGCGTTGCCCTGATGCGGGAGCTCCCCGAGCACGGTCAGGGAGCCCGTCGCCACGGGAAGGAGGCCGAGGACCATCTCGAGCAAGGTGGTCTTGCCCGAGCCGTTGGGTCCGATCACGCCGACGATGGCCCCCGCCGGAACCGAGAAGGTCCCCTCCGACCAGATCGGCGTGCCGCCGCGCGCGGCGCTGACTCCGTCGAGTCGCAGCGCGTCGCTCACGTCCGGAGCGCGGTCGCGAGGCTCTTGAGCTGACTCACCTGCCATGCCTCGAAGGTACTGAACTTCGGCGGCACGCTCTCGGTCACGTTCACGACCGGGACCTTCGCGGCCTCGGCCTTGCTGCGAAGCTGCTCGGGGATCGCGCCTTGGGTCTGCGTGTTGTAGATCAGCACCGTCATCTTCCGGTGGGCGAGCGATTGCTCGAAGTCGTTGACGTCACCGGGCGCAGGGTCCGACTCGTTGGCGGTGGCGCGTTGGAAACCCTCCGGGGTCTTGTTGGTCAGTCCCAGCGCCTTCGCCATGTAATCGAAGATCCCCTCCGTGGCTCCGTAGGTCTTCCCCGCCGCAGTCGGCTTGATCGTGGCGATCTCCGCGTCGTACGCCTGCATCGAGCTCCGCCATGCGTCGTGGCGCAGCTCGAAGTAGTGGGCGTCCTTCGGTTGGAGCTGCTCGAGCTGCTTGGTGACCGCGGTCGCGATCTTGTAGACGTACTCAGGTCCGTACCAGATGTGCGGGTTGTCGCCGTTCTCGAGGCCGACCACCTTGCCACCGTTCACGACCGCCGGCCTGGTGTCGAGCGTCGCAACCGCCTTGTCCGCCCACGGGTCGTAGTCGAGCCCGTTCACGACGACGAGCTTCGCACCGGTGAACTCCGCGTTGTCGGCGGGCGTCGGCTCGTAGTCGTGCGGATCGGCCGACGTGCTCTTGAAGATCGTGGTGACACTCCCGCAGTCGCCGGCGAGCTGGTGGACGATGTCGCCCCACTGGTCGACGCTGACGACGACGGGCACCGCCGCGGTCGGGCAGTTCCCCTTCGGTCGGCTGCTGACGCTGTTGGCGCCCGAGCTGCTGCAGGCGCTGAGCAGCAGCACGCCGATGGCGGCGGCAACCAGACCCATCCGGAGCCGAACCACGCCGTCTCGCCTCTCGTCGAACGTCAGGGACGGGGATAATAACCATTCTCAATATTCGCGGCAACCCGAAGGCTGGCGGGTCCCGCATGGTTCCGTCACACTCACCTCATACTGGTCGTCGATGGTGAGGTCATGGCGCGACATCGACCGGTGCTCATTGCCCTCCTGCTCGTCGCGGTCGTCGGCGCGGCGTGCTCGAGCGGGAGCGAGTCGGATGGCGGACCGAGCCCGACGACTCCGCCGGACTCGTCGGGATCCTCGACCTCGACCGCGCCCTCGGCGAGCGCCGTGAACGTGCTCCCGGCGGTCACGCCGAAGGCACGGGCGATCCCGGCCACCCTCCAGACCCCCGACGGTCGAGTCCGAACCTTTCACGTGTACGTGCCGTCGACGATCACACGCGGTCGGTCGGGACGGCCCGTCCCTCTGCTCGTCGCGCTGCACGGCGGTCTCGGATGGGGAACCCAGTTTGAACGGACGTCCGGGTTCGACGGTCTCGCGGAAGCGAACCGCTTCATCGTCGTGTACCCGGACGGAGTCGGCGTCGGCCCCAACCAGGTGAACCGCACCTGGAACAGCGGTGAGTGCTGTGGGGTCGCGCAACGCTTGAAGGTCGACGACGTCACGTTCATCCGACTGCTCATCGAGCGGCTGCAGTCGCAGTACCCGATCGACCCGGCCCGCACGTTCGCAGCCGGTCACTCCAACGGGGGGATGCAGGCCTACCGGCTCGCGTGCGAGCTGTCGGATCAGATCGTCGCGATCGGCGTGCAGTCCGCGTCGCTCGAGCTCGACGGCTGCCGACCGGCGCAACCGGTCTCCCTGCTGCACATCCACGGCACCGCAGATCAGAACGTCCCGATCAACGGAGGCATCGGCGCCAACGCGCTCAGCGGCGTGTCGTATCGACCACCGATCGACGGCATCAAGACGTTCGCCGGCCTCGACGGCTGCCCCGCGACACCGAGCCGGTCGACCGATCCCGCCAACGCCGATGTCTCGATCCAGACGTGGCGGCCGTGCCACGCCGGGACTGAAGTCCAGCTCATGACGGTGAGGGGCGCGGCGCACGCGTGGATGGGCGGCCACCCCGCGGTGCGACGGCCCGGGAACCCGACCTACGCCGGGCTCGACTCGAGCGCGGTCATCTGGCGGTTCTTGATCAACCACCCCCGCGTCTGAACCGGCCCGTCGGATCAGGAGTCATTCTGATTCTTGACTTCTTCCAGAGTTGGCGTAGGGTCCGCTTGTGACCGACACCGACCGAGCCGCGATCCTCCGCACCGCGGGACTGCAGGTGACCGCGCAGCGACTCGCGGTCTACGGCGAGGTGATCCGGCAACCGCACGCGAGCGCGGACGCGATTGCGATGGCGGTGCGCGCCACGTTGGGCGCGATCTCCGTCCAGACCGTGTACGACGCGCTGGGCGCGCTCGGTGGAGGTCGGTCTCGTCCGCCGCATCCAACCCGCGGGGTCGCCGGCCCGGTACGAAGCGCGGGTCGGTGACAACCACCACCACCTGATCTGCCAGGTCTGTGGCGCGACGGTCGACGTCGACTGCGCGGTCGGTGCGGTGCCGTGCCTGCAGGCGAGCGACGACCAGGGGTTCGAGATCAGCGAAGCCGAAGTCATCTATTGGGGCCGCTGCCCGGCGTGCCGCACGAGCCAGCGACTCCCCGCAAAGGAGACCCGATGAGCGACGAACCAACGACGGACAGCACCGGCACCGCCGGTTCGACCACCAGCACCGGCGCGCCGACCCCGAGTGACCGCAACTCGCTCACGGTCGGCGCCGAACGGACCGATCCTGCTGCACGACGTGCACTTCCTCGATCAGATGGCGCACTTCAACCGTGAGCGGATCCCGGAGCGCAACGTCCACGCGAAGGGCACCGGTGCGTTCGGTGTCTTCGAGGCGACCGAGGACGTGTCGCGCTACACGAAGGCCGCGCTCTTCCAGCCGGGCGTGACCACCGAGATGCTGGCGCGCTTCTCGACCGTCGCCGGCGAACAGGGCAGCCCCGACACGTGGCGCGACCCCCGCGGCTTCGCGCTGAAGTTCTACACGAGCGAAGGCAACTACGACCTCGTCGGCAACAACACCCCGGTGTTCTTCATCCGCGACACGATGAAGTTCCCGCACTTCATCCGCAGCCAGAAGCGCCGCGGCGGATCGGGCCTGCGCGACAACCACATGCAGTGGGACTTCTGGACCCTGAACCCGGAGTCGGCGCACCAGGTCACCTACCTCATGGGCGACCGCGGCATCCCGCGCACGCTGCGCGACATGAACGGCTACGGCTCCCACACCTACATGTGGATCAACGCCGCCGGCGAGAAGCACTGGGTCAAGTACCACTTCCACTCCCGCCAGGGCGTCGACGGCATCACCGACGCGAGGCGGCCGAGCTCGCCGGGCCAGGACGCCGACGCCCACCGCCGCGACCTCCGCGACGCGATCGAGCGGGGCGACCATCCGCAGTGGACCCTGTCGGTGCAGGTCATGCCGTACGAGGACGCGAAGGACTACCGGATCAACCCGTTCGATCTGACGAAGACCTGGCCGCACGCCGACTACCCGCTGATCCCGGTCGGCACGATGACGCTGAACCGCAATCCCGAGAACTTCTTCGCCGAGATCGAGCAGGCGGCGTTCGAGCCGTCCGCGCTCGTGCCCGGCATCGGGTTCTCCCCGGACAAGATGCTGCTCGGCCGGGCCTTCGCGTACGCCGACACGCACCGCTACCGCATCGGCCCGAACTACCTGCAGCTCCCGGTGAACCAGCCGCAGCGTCCCGGTGAACTCGTACACGTTCGACGGCCCGATGGCCTACGAGCACTCCGGCGACGAGGCGAAGTACGCGCCCAACACCGAGGGCCGGCCGTACTCGGACATCACCGGACCGGTGGAAGACGGTTGGGACGCCGACGGCGAGATGATGCGCACCGCCTACGAGCTCCGTGCGGACGACGACGACTGGACGCAGGCCGGCACGCTCGTGCGCGACGTGTGGGACGACGAGCAGCGCGACCGGTTCGTGCACACCGTTGCCGGGCACCTGCTCAATGGGGTCACCGGCGAGGTCCTCGAGCGTGCGTTCGAGTACTGGAAGCACGTCGACCCGGACACCGGCAAGCAGATCGAAGCGCTCGTGCATGCCGGTGACGGGGCCGGGTCCCGGCCCACGGGTTCGAGCGACCTGCCGCGACGCGAAGACGTTCGCCGGGAGCTGAACCCGGTTCCCTCCGACCCTGGGAACGGCGGGCTGGATCGCGCCTTGACTCCGAGAGGATACTCAGTATCCTACTGTGTATGTCCACTCCCGGAGGTTGGCGATGAGCGTCCGTCATGCGCTGCTGGCGCTGCTCAGTGAAGGGCCGAAGTACGGGTTGCAGCTGCGCCACGAGTTCGAGGCGCGGACGGGGGAGGTGTGGCCCCTCAACGTCGGGCAGGTGTACACGACGCTGCAGAGGCTCGAGCGCGACGGTCTCGTCGAGGCGGACGACGCCGATGACGGCCCCCAGCGCGGGTACAGCATCACCGACGCCGGCGCGGCTGCCCTGGCCGAATGGCTGCGGACCCCGCCGGAGATGGCGCAACCCCACGCGACGAGCTGCTGATCAAGGTGCTGGTCGCGGTGCAGGTGCCGGGCGTGGACGTGCACGACGTCATCCAGGTCCACCGGCGCCACCTGCTCGAGCTGATGCAGCGCTACACGGCGGTGAAGGCCGAGTCCTCGGAGGCCGACGTCGCCCTCAACCTGGTGGTCGATGCCGAGCTCTTCCGCTTCGAAGCCGCGGTGCGTTGGCTCGACACTGCGGAGGTCCGGCTCCGGCAGGGGCCGGCGCCGAACACCGAGCCGGCGCCGAGCGCACCGGCGCCCCGTCGGTCCCACGGTTCCCTGGGCGCCCGGTCATGAGCGCGATGCTCGAGCTGCGCCAGGTCTCGAAGACCTACGGCGAAGGTGCGACCGAGGTGCACGCGCTCCGCTCGGTCGACCTCGCGGTCGCGCCGGGTGAGCTCGTGGCGATCATGGGGCCGAGCGGATCCGGCAAGAGCAGCCTGCTCACGATCGCCGGAAGCCTGGAGGAGGCGACCGACGGCGAGGTGTTCGTCGACGGAGCATCGCTGTCCGGCCTGTCGCGCAACGACAAGGCCCGACTGCGCCGCCGCTCGATCGGCTTCGTCTTCCAGGACTTCAACCTGTTGGCCGGGCTCACTGCGGCCGAGAACGTCGCGATGCCACTCGAGCTCGACGGCATGCCCGCCCGCGAGGCACGGGGTCACGCCATGACCGCGCTCGAGGATCTCGGCGTGGCGCAACGCGCGCGGCACTACCCCGACGACCTCTCCGGTGGTGAGCGTCAGCGGGTCGCAATCGCCCGCGCGGTGGTGGGTGAGCGCCGGTTGGTGCTGGCAGATGAACCAACCGGCGCGCTCGACTCTGTGAACAGCGAGGCCGTGATGCGGATGTTGCGCGGCGTGTGCTCGCGCGGCGCGGCCGGCGTGGTGGTGACCCACGAGGCGCAGCTGGCCGCGTGGGCGAACCGGGTGGTGTTCCTGCGGGACGGACGGTTGGTCGACGAGACCGGAACGCCGGACGGGCCCGAGTCGCTGCTGGCTTCCGGCCCGCAGCCGCGGGCGTGAGCACCCGACCGGGCGGCCCGGCACGACGGGCCGTGCTGCGCTGGGCGTGGCGTCTGTTTCGCCGCGACTGGCGGCAGCAGCTGCTGGTGCTGATCTTGCTGACCGTCGCGGTTGCCGCCGCGACGACCGTCGCGACGGTCGCGACCAACGCGGCCGCCAAGAGCAATCCGACGTTCGGTTCCGCAACGGCGAAGGCGGAGCTGGACGCGACGAATCCGGCGACCGAGAGGACCGCGCTTGCGAACGCACGGCGCCGATTTGGTCACGTGGACGTGATCTCGCACACGTCGGTCAGCGTGCCCGGCTCGGCCGAGAGCCTTGACATCCGCGCGCGAGGATCCGAACGGCGAGTTCAGCCACGCGATGCTGGCGTTGCGCCAGGGTCGCTATCCCAAGTTTGCGAACGAGATCGCGCTGACCGGCCAGGTGGCGGACCTGCTCGGCGCGCATCTCGGCTCGCTCGTCGAGCTGGGGGGCGTGGAGCGTACGGTCGTCGGCCGGGTCGAGAACCCGAGCGACCTGACCGACGACTTCGCGTTGGTCGCACCGGGCGGGGAGAGCGCGGCGCACACGCTTGTGCTCCTGTTCGACGTCAACCGTGAGGTTGGTGGCGGGCCGGCCGACGCCGCGCCTGCTCCTGGTGGGCCGGGCGGCGCGTCGGCCAATGGCGCGTCGGCCGGCGGCGGGCCGGGGCCGCTGCCGGTCGAGGTCCGCGGCACGAACGGTCAGGAAGCGGTCCTCGTGCTGGTGGCGACGACCCTGGTGCTGGCGCTCGTCGGTCTCATCGCGGCCGCGGGGTTCGTCGTGGTCGCACAGCGCCGGCAACGGCAGCTCGGCCTGCTCGCAGCCATCGGCGCGACGCCGCGGCAGCTCCGGCTCGTGATGGTGGCGAACGGTGCGATCGTCGGCGTCCTGGCCGCGGTCGCGGGGGTCGCGCTCGGTGTCCTCGGTTGGATCGCCGCGGCCCCGGCGGTCGAAGTCGCCGCGAACTATCGCATCGACCGCTTCGACCTGCCGTGGGCGCTCATCGCGGAGTGCGGCGCGCTCGCCGTGGTGATGGCGACCGCGGCTGCGTGGTGGCCGGCCCGCAACCTCGGGCGCATCTCGGTCATGGGCGCGGTGTCGGGTCGACCGCCGCGCCCGTTGCCCGTGCACCGCTCGTTGACGTTGGCGTTCGCACTGGTGGCGCTCGGGCTGGTCGGCATCGTCCTGTCACACCCGACGGGTGCGAGCTACCGACCGCTCCTGCTGATCGCCGCCATGGTGGCCGTCATGTTGGGTGTCGTGTTCGTGGCGCCGGCCGCGATTCGCGTGGCCGCCGCGCCGGCCGGTCGCTTCCCCTTCGCGACCCGCCTCGCGCTCCGCGACCTGGCTCGCTACCAGGCGCGAGCCGCGGCCGCGCTCGCGGCGATCACCCTCGCGATCAGCATCTCGGTCGGCGTGGTGGGCATCGCCGGCGCCAACGTGCGCGGAGCCGACGAGGGGAACCTCTCGAACCGGGAGCTGCTGATCCGGCGGAGCGGCCAGGGGACACCGGTCGATCCCCGCCTGAGCGCGGCGGACCGGACCACGCTCGACGCCAACGCGGCGAGGGTCGGCAAGGCGTTGGGCCATCCCTCGATGCTCCCGCTCGACGTCGCGATCGGCACGAACGTCTCGGACGATCCGGCCACCTGGGATCCGGTCGCGGTCGGGCTGGCGTTGGACGCGCATTCGACGCGAATGGTCGCGGTCGGGTTCGTCGCGACACCTGAGCTCCTCCACCACTACGGGATCGACCCAAGGACGATCCGCAATGCGAGCGACCTGCTGACTGCTCGGAATGGCGCCCTCGCGCTGGTCGACGTCACCAGCCGCAGCGATGAGCATGCGACGGTCCAGCACGTCGACCTCCCGTCGTACTCGTCGGCGCCGAGCGCGCTCATCACCCGGAGTGCGATGCGCCGACGCGGTTGGATGGAGGAACGCTCGGGTTGGCTGATCGAGTCGGCCCGGCCACTGACGACCGAGCAGATCGCCGCGGCTCGATCCGCGGCGGCCGTCGTCGGACTGACGATTGAGACGCGCCGGAGCCAGGCCGGTCTCGGGACCCTCCGGACCGTGGCGACGACCGTCGGCGCACTGCTCGCGCTCGCCATCGTGGCGATGACCATCGGCCTCATCCGCGGTGAGTCCGCCGGCGACCTGCGGACGCTGACCGCCACCGGTGCGGCACGGCGCACCCGACGGACGCTGACGGCGAGCACCGCGGGCGCGCTCGCGCTGCTGGGGGTCGTGCTCGGCGCCGCCGGGGCCTACGCCGCCCTGGTCGCGGGCTACCACTCGGAGCTCGACAAGCTGGTGCCCCTCCCGCTGAACGACCTCGCGCTCCTCGCGGTCGGACTGCCCGTGATCGCGACCCTGGCCGGGTGGCTCCTCGCCGGCCGCGAGCCGAAGACGTTCTCGCGCCAGACGCTCGAGTGAACCCGGCGCGCGAGATCAGCGGGCGTGGAGGTCCGCGACCACCTCCGCGAAGTGACCGGGATCCGGTGCCCGGTTGTTCACGAGGCTGACCGAACCGGAGATGCCGTCGAGCCGTTCGCGGAGCTTCGGCGCGATCTCGTGCGGCTCGCCGACGACCGCGATCGCCTCGATGAGCTCGTCGTCGATCAGACCTGCCATCTCCTGCCACCGGTCCGCGCTGGGCCATGCGCTTGAGCTCGGGATGCAGCGCCCCGTAGCCGTGCAGCTCGAACACCGGCAGGTACGCGGGGGTCGTGCCGTAGAACGCGAGCTGGGCGCGGACCGCCTCGCGGCTGCGCATCATCTCGGCTTCGTCGCGGCCGGTCACCACGATCGTGACGCACACGACTTCGATGTCGTCGACGGCGCGCCCGGCGCGGCGGGCGCCGTCGGCGACCGCAGGGAGGGTCAGCTCGAGCAGTGAGCGCCGCGAGCTGACGGGGTGCACGAGGAACCCGTCCGCCACCTCACCGGCGACCGCGGTCATCTGGGGTCCGAACCCGGCGGTCAGGATCCGTGGGGGACCGAACGGGTTCGGTCCCGGATCGAACGCCGGGATCATCCGGGTGTGGGTGTAGAAGTCGCCCTCGAAGCGCAGCGGCGTCCCGTCCTGCCAGCTCGACCAGATCGCGGGATGCCGGAGACCAGCTCGCGCATGCGGGCGACCGGGCGCGACCAGGGCATCGAGAAGCGCTCTTCGATGTGGGGCCGGATCTGCGAGCCGAGCCCGAGCACGAAGCGGCCGCCGGTGACGGTCTGGAGGTCCCACGCGGTGTTCGCCAGCGTCATCGGGGTGCGGGCGAAGGCGATCGCGATGGCTGTGCCGAGCTCCATGGTGGAGGTGTGCTCGCCGGCAACCGCGAGCGGGATGAAGGGATCGTGCTTGGCCTCGAACGAGAACGCGCGGTCGTACCCGATTGCCTCGAGTCGGGGGTACAACGTCCGGACGTCGCTCAGGTTCTCGGTCGGGACCGTCATCGAGACGTGCACCGGCCGGACGCTACTGGCCGTAGGTTCTGCCCATGACCGAACGACCCACTGGACACCAGGTTCCATCCGGCGACGAGGGCGGGGCCGCGCCGAGCGCCGGGAGCGGGGCTCCTCCGCCTCCCGAGCCGTCGCACGCCGAGCGGTGTCGCACCCTCGTCGCCGCCGCGAGTCGCGGCGCGCTCTCGACGCTGGCCGCCGATCCCGAGGGCTACCCCTACGGCTCCGTCGCCAGCTACGGGCTGGATGATCGTGGGAACCCGCTCTTCTTCGTCAGCCTCATGGCGGAGCACACCCAGAACGCGATCCGCGACCCGCGGGCGAGCCTGCTCGTCACCGAGCCCGTACCGGATGGAGCCGATCCGCTCGCCAGCGGGCGGGCCACGCTGATGGGTCTGCTGTCGACCGTGCCCGAGGCGGACCGCTCGACGGCGCGCGACCGGTACCTCGAGGCAAACCCCGCGTCGGCGTACTACATCGACTTCGGGGACTTCACCTTCTACCGCCTCGACGTGCAGAGCATCCGCTACGTCGGTGGCTACGGCCGGATGAGCTGGGTCGACGCGGCGGCGTACGCGGCGGCCGAGCCCGACCCGCTCGTGGACGCGGCCGCGGGGATCATCGAGCACATGAACGCGGACCACGCCGACGCCCAGGTCCTGTTCTGCCGGCATCTGCTCGGGCGGCCGGACACCACCGCGGCGACCATGTCGGCGGTTGACCGCTACGGATTCGAGATGATCGCGGTGAGCCCCGCCGGGCGGGCCGCGGTCCGGCTCGGCTTCCCGAAGGCGTGCACCACCGGCGAGCAGGTGCGGCACGCGATGGTCGACCTCGTGGGCACCGCCCGCGCCGCGGCGACCGACTGACGACGCATCGGCCGCTGCTCCGGGTTCGGGTCGAGGCTCAGCGACAGGTCACGTTGGCGCACTGCACCGGATTGCCATTTCCGGCCGCACGGTTCCCGCCGCCGTCGATGGCGCCCGGGACCGACTCGATGCCGAAGCTCGTGTTCCCGACCGCGGTGTTCCGGGCCAGGGTGGCGGTGCTGTCGCCGTTCTCGATGCCGTCGTGATGATTGGCCCAGACGACGTTGTCCCGAATGGTCGTGTTGGTTGCCGCTTCCGCGTAGTCGACGGCGATCCCGTCGTTGCCGGCGCCGAAGATGACGTTCCTGGACACGTCCACCCGGTCGGTACCGCCGCTGGCGGGATCGAATCCGACCCGGATGCCGTCGAGGGTGAGCCCGGCCGGTGTGCGCAGGATGACGTTGCCGGAGACGGTCACCCCCGTTGACCCACCGACGAAGATGTGGCTTCGGACCAGGACGTTCGAGGTCACCGTGCTCGATTCCGAGTGACCCTCGACGGCGAGGCCTCCGTCGAGGAGCCAGTTGTTCCCGACGTAGCTGTTCGTCGCGCCGTCCAGGTCGATGTTCGGCGACTCGACCGTGCCGGAATGGATGACGTTCCATTCGATGCGGTCGCGGTCACCGGCAAAGGCCACGAAGGAGCCGCCCCCGGTCGCAGTGTTGTGAGCTACCTCGCTGCGCGAGCCGACGACGACCGGCCGGGTGACGTTGTTGAACGAGACGACGCTGTCGTTGCCGACCGCGATGTCGTCGTTCGTATTGGAGGTCAGCCTGAGCCGTGTGATGAGGTCGTGCGACGACGCCGTCGCGCCCGGTCCTCCGATACCGGTGTCGAAGTCGGAGATCGTGCCGTTCGTGATGGTCAATCCGAGGTGCTCGTCCGTGGCGATGCCCACACATGGTCCCGGCGATGGTCCGCCGATGAAGCAGTCGATGAACCCGTGCGGTGCTCCGCTGATGGTGTGGCCGTTGAGGTCGAGTCGGACGTTGTCGGCGCCGATGATGAGGCCGTCGGCCGGGCAGTTCGTCAGGTTCGCGGTCAGGCGGACGTCGTGGGTGATGGTCTGCCCGCACTGCACTGCGGTCGTTGCCGCCGACGCCGGGACCGCCGGTAGCGCGATGCCGAGCGCGAACAGGATCGTCAGAGCCATCACGGAGCACTGCGCGGTGCGCGTCACGGTCGCCTCCCCACCGGCTGGACCCGACCCCCGACCACGAGCCCGCCCGGTGCCCGACCTTAACCACGTGCGATGGCCGCGCGTTCGACCGCGCGCGCACCCGTGAGGGGAGAGCCACCGCGGGATGGGACAGTGGCTCTCCCCATTGGGCTTGGGATTGCCTGTCGCGACGGACGCCCGGGGCCCGAAGCGGCAGGGTCGATCAGTGCCGGTGCGGGGGCGTTAGCCGACCGCCACCGGGCTCGCGGTGTTGGACGCTCCTTGGTGCGCGGTTCCCAGGGACGCGGCGCCCTGGCTGGTCCCGGCGTGCTGACCGAGGCTCTGGCTCTGCGGCGTGAGGTTGCCACCGCCGCCGGTGCAGAACGAGGTGCAGCCGGTGTTGCCGCTCGAGCTGGAGGCCTGCTGGCCCTGGCTGGCGAGCTGCGCCGTCAGTGCGGCGTTGTTCGCGGAGGAGCTGGCCGAGTTGGCCGCGGCCTGGTTGGCCGAGCCTCCGGACGTTCCCACCGAGCCCCAACCGACGATGGTGACGGGCACGTTGACGTTCATCACCTTCTGGTTCGCCTGTGCTGCCGACGCGGCCTGCTGGGACGTGTTGGCCGACTGGTTGAGGTTCTGATCCTGCGGGGTGAGGTTGCCACCGCCGCCGGTGCAGTACGACGTGCAGCCGCGGTTGCCGCTCGAGCTCGTGGCCTTCTGGCCCTGGCTCGCGCCCTGCTCGGTTGCCGCTGCGTTCTTCGCGGACGAGCCGGCGTCGTTCAAGGCAACCTGGTTGGCCGAGCCGCCCGAGGTACCGACCGAACCCCATCCCACGATCGTGATGGGGATGTTCACGTTGAGCAGCTGCTGGTTCGCCGAGCCGATCGACTCCGCGGCCTGCGAGGTGTTCGCCTTCTGGCCCAGGTCCTGGGACTGCGGCGTCAGGTTGCCGCCTCCACCGGTGCACAGCTTGGTGCAGCCACTGTTCCCGCTGGAGCTCGACGCCTTCTGGCTCTGCTTCGCCTTCTGCCCGGTCGCCGCGATGTTCTTCGCGGACGAGCTCGCGCCGTTTGATGCCAGCTGCTGGGCTGAACCACCCGAACCCGCCGGCTTCCACGAGCCGGAGCCCGAAACCGTGATGGGGGCGTTGACGTTCAGGTTGTCCTGCTTGGCCGTGGCGAGCGACGCCGCATCCTGTGAGGTGTTGGCGTGCTGGTCGAGGCTCTGGGACTGGGGCGTCAGGTTGCCGCCTCCGCCCGTGCAGAACATCCAGCAGCCACCGCTCCCGGACGAGCTGTCGGCCCATTGGCCCTGGCTCGCGAGCTGACCGGTGAATGCCGCGTTCCCGGCTCGGGAGCCGGCGTGGTTGAACCCGACCTGATCGGCCGAACCCGAACCCCACGGGTCATCGAAGCGACTCGACGAGCCCTTGCGCTTGCCGCCGCTCTCGATCGCGACGGGCGCGTTGGTGTTCTGGCCCTGCTGCTTCGCGGCTGCGAGCGACAAGGCATTCTGTCCGGTGTTGGCCTTCTGATCCAGGTTCTGGGACTGAGGCGTCAGGTTGCCGCCCCCGCCGTTGCCACTGTTGCTGCGGGCCCATTGGCCCTGCTGCGCACGCTGGATCGTCGCGGCCACGTTCGCGGCCTTGGACGACCCGCTGTTGTCCGCAACCTGCATGGCTGCGGTGATGGGACCTCCACCAAAGAAGAGCGCAGCACCGGAGACGGTGACCGCACTCAACACCTTTATGAGTGTTCTGTTCACGAGTTTCCCTCCCGAGGAATCCTTCCGAATAGGAGCTCGCGTGCGGCCTCGCGCAGAGGGCGCAGCGGGCAGGCGAGCGGACGTGTTCCTGAGTGCTGCTGGCCCAGGGCGCCGCGCGTCGTCGCGGGACCGCTACATCCGGACGTCCCGGGCGAACATCCAGTACACGGACCCAGATCGACACGTGCGGTGCGCAAACCGACGGCGGCACTCGTACACGTCGAAGTGGAGCGGACGGATCGTCCCGCTCTCCTCAGGGGTGGACGTGAACATAACCCGACGAGAACGGCAATGACAACCGTCAATCATCGCTCCACGCGCGCACCGCGCGCGTCGCAGCGCGAATTGGTGGTCGGTCGCGTCGGGTCGACGAACGCGAGTGTTTCCGGTCGCCGCACGCAGATCACATCGCACCGCGGTGTTGCTCGAGCTCGACGAAATTGCGACAAGCAGTCATGCGCGCGTTTTTCTCCTTGAAATGAGCCCGTCATCCGTGGACACTGCCGGAAGCGAAGAAGAGCGAAGTGGCACCCCGCGCGTTTTGTGACGAAGGACGAGGCAATGTCGCGGCGGACCTGGGCACGCTCCAAAGGCGCTTCTGACGGCAGGCGCGAATCGACCGTGTTGTCGCGCGGCTCGCGGCTGCTGCTCATGCTCGGGTTGAGTGCCTTCGCTGTGCTCGCGGTCGAAGCTGTGAGCGCGTCCGCGGCGCACGCGGATGTCGCTACTGCTCCGAGCGCCGACGTCGCGCCGACGGCTCCCCCGCGTCGGCGGACGCCACGCCCGCGACCGGTGTTGCGCCGACCTCCGACGTGCCGCCGGCCGCGACCGACTCCTCGTCGGTCGCGACCGATGCTGCGCCGGCGAGCTCCGATCCAGTGGTTCAGCCCGCACCCGATGCGGCGGAGCCGGCGAGTGCCGCGGTTGATCCCGCGCCCGCGTCGGTGGATCCCGCATCGGTTGCCGCGCCAGTGAGCGATGTGGCCGATCCCACGTCGACTCCCGCCGACACCACTGCAGCGACGGAGCCCGCTACCGCGGATGTTCCTTCCGTCGTCGACGCGACACCCGCACCGGTGGGAGACCAGCCTGGACCTGGAGCTGACGTTCCGGCGCAGGATCCCGTCACTGGTTCCACGCCGGCGTCTGATCCGGTGGTCGATCCTTCGCAGTCGACTGCTCCCGCGTCTGAACCCCGCGGCGGTGTCCGACCCGGTGACCGCGAGTGACCCTCCGGTGGCGGTCGATCCTTCGCCGGCTCGACCGATCCCAGGTTGATCCCGCGCCGGTGTCCGATCCGGTGACCGCGAGTGACCCGGCGCCGGTTTCCGACCCCGTGTCGGTCCCGTGATCGATCCCGCGTCGCGGATCCGGTGACGGACCCGGCTGCCGATCCGATCCGGCTCCGGTTGCCGACGTGCCCGTGACGGATCCCGTGACGGATCCCGCGTCGGTGTCTGATCCGGTGACGGACCCTGCGCCGGTGACTGATCCGGCTCCGGTTGCCGACGTGCCCGTGACGGATCCCGTGACGGATCCCGCGTCGGTGTCTGATCCGGTGACGGACCCTGCGCCGGTGACTGATCCGGCTCCGGTTGCCGACGTGCCCGTGACGGATCCCGTGACGGATCCCGCGTCGGTGTCTGATCCGGTGACGGACCCTGCGCCGGTGACTGATCCGGCTCCGGTTGCCGACGTGCCCGTGACGGATCCCGCGACGGATCCCACGACGGTGTCTGATCCGGTGACGGACCCTGCGCCGGTGACTGATCCGGCTCCGGTTGCCGACGTGCCCGTGACGGATCCCGCGACGGATCCCGCCACGGTGTCTGATCCGGTGACGGACCCTGCGCCGGTGACTGATCCGGCTCCGGTTGCCGACGTGCCCGTGACGGATCCCGCGACGGATCCCGCCACGGTGTCTGATCCAGTGACGGACCCTGCGCCGGTGACTGATCCGGCTCCGGTTGCCGACGCGCCGGTGGTGTCTGACCCCGCGCCGGTGGTGGATGTGCCGGTGGTGTCTGACCCGGCGCCGGTGGTTGATCCGGTGGTGGACCCGGCTCCGGTGGTTGATGGCCCGGCGCCCGTGTCCGACCCCGCGCCGGTGGCCGACGTGCCCGTGTCTGATCCCGTGCCCGTGTCTGATCCGGTGACGGACCCAGCTCCGGTGGTGTCTGACCCCGCGCCTGTGTCTGACCCCGCGCCGGTGGTGGACGTGCCGGTGGTGTCTGATCCGGCGCCGGTGGTGTCTGACCCCGCGCCTGTGTCTGATCCGGCGCCGGTGGTGTCTGACCCCGCGCCTGTGTCTGATCCGGCGCCGGTGGTGGATGTGCCGGTGAGTGATCCGGTGGCTGATGTGCCGGTGGTGTCTGACCCCGCGCCGGTGGTTGATCCGGTGGTGGACCCGGCGCCCGTGGCTGACCCCGCGCCGGTGGTGGACGTGCCGGTGGTGTCTGATCCGCCGGTGGTGGGTGTGCCGGTGAGTGATCCGGTCGCTGATGTCCCTGTCGTGTCTGACCCCGCGCCTGTGTCTGATCCGGCGCCGGTGGTGGATGTGCCGGTGAGTGATCCGGTGGTCGCTGTGCCGGTGGTGTCAGATCCGGCGCCGGTGGTGGATGTGCCGGTGAGTGATCCGGTGGCTGATGTGCCGGTGGTGTCTGACCCCGCGCCGGTGGTTGATCCGGTGGTGGACCCGGCGCCCGTGGCTGACCCCGCGCCGGTGGTGGACGTGCCGGTGGTGTCTGATCCGCCGGTGGTGGGTGTGCCGGTGAGTGATCCGGTCGCTGATGTCCCTGTCGTGTCTGACCCCGCGCCCGTCGCTGACGTGCCGGTGTCCGATCCCGCGCCGGTCGTCGACACTCCGGTCGTGGACGTGCCACCGAGCGACCCGGTGGTGGATCCGGCTCCCGTCGTTGACCCGGCTCCGGTCGCCGATGTGCCCGTCACGGTCCCGGCGACCGATCCGGTTGCCGATGTGCCTGCGCCGGTCGCCGACCCCGTGCCGACTTCCGGATCAACCGACGTCACGCCCGTGCCGGTGCCGGCGATCAGCCCCACTCCTTCCAGCGGCGACACCGCGCCGGCACCCGCGGTCGTTCCCGCGGCAGAGCCTCCGAGCTCAGGCCTCGAGCCGGCCGCGGCCGCGACCACGACGCCCGCTTTGTCGACGACGCCGACGATCCCGACTCCCGCCGTCACCACGGCGTCGCCGGTCGTCACGCCCGCGCCGGCGGCCGCCGCGCCGAGCGCCGCCCGCGACAGTCCCCGCGGTCGTCGCCTCCGCCCCCGCCCCCGCCGCGACTCCAGCCCCGACCCCGGCCCCGACCGCGACGCCGACGGTCCAGGTGGCCGCGCCGCAGTCGAGCACCCCGGCGGCCGCCTCGACGCCCGCGCCGGCTCCGGCCCCGGTCAACGCGCCGCCGCCGTTGCTCGCCGCGCCCGACCCCGCGGCCGCGTCCGTCATGGGCCCCCCGATGCCGAGCCGCGCCCGCGCCGCCACAGTTCGCGCGGTGGTGCAGGTGCTGCTGTCGAACGCAGCTGCGACCGAGTCGGTCGTCGGCGTGTACTTCTCCCGCCTGCTCGTCGGTGGCGGCGTTCCCGGCATCCCCGGACTCCCCGACGGCGCGCCGGTCATGGTGCTGGGCCCGACCTTCGGCCTGGCGCTCCTGGCCGTCGTGAACTCGCCGCTCGGCCGTGACCTGAAGATCACCTCGCGCAAGGTCCACGGTCGGACCGTGTACTTCGTCACGGGTCCGGGACTGCACGGCATCGTGCTCGTGTTCGGATCCGCGCTGGGTTCCGTGCTCGTCATCGGGAACCCGACGCTGCTCCCGCCGACGTTCCTCACCCCGACGCTGAGCCCCGAGCACCTCTTCCCTTCGGACGCTTCTGCGGATCTGCTCCCGGCCGCCCTCCTCGACCTGGCTCGCCGGAGCGAGTCCACCGTCCTGGCGACGACGGCTGCGCGCCGCGAAGCGAGCGCACCGGCGGTCCGCCCCGCCGGCGAGCCGACCGGCTCGCCCACCGGTGGTGCACCCGCGACTCCGGTGGCACCGATCGCCCCCGGCGTTCCCGCGCCCGCCGCGCCCGTGTCATCGTCGAGCTCGTCGGTGAGCGGGGCCCAGGACGGCGGTCACGCCCCGGTCAGCGCAGTGTTGGTCGACGGGCCGCGTCTCCAGCGTCTCATGTTCGCCGGCTTGGTCCGGTTGCGGCAGTGGTCACCGGCAGCACCGACTGCACAGCTGATCGGTTCCCCGGGTTAGCGATGGAGCGGGCTGGGATACGCCTGACTTTCCTCATGGGTGAGTGGCCCCCGGAGCATTCCGGGGGCCACTCTTCGTTCTGATGCCGACGCCACTCCGGACGGCCGCGGCTCCGACGCGTCAGGTCGTCGGCAGGATCACGATGCGTTCGTGCGGACCGCGCTCGTCACTCCACCGCACGGTCGTGTGCTCGTTCGGGGGAGTGCTGAACGAGATCACCGCAGGGATCCGCATGATGTGGTGAGCGTGGACCGCGGACGGGAACGGAGCTTCATGCAGCATCGGACCGCCCGCGCTCGATGGCGGATCGAACGTGACCGTCACGTCGCTGGCGGATGCATTGCCAGTGTTCTCGACGACGAGCTCGCTCGCGTGGCCCATCCGGTCGAGGCTCACTTGGATCTCGGCCGCAGTGTCCCGGGCGAGGTCCTCGGGCGTGCGGTCGTCGACGGGCGGCGAGGGCTCGCGGAGCGCCGTCAGTCGGCGACCTTGGCGGACCTGAGCCAGGGCAACCAGGACGGCGACGACGAGGCTGACGATCGCGATTCCGAGCGCGGCGACCTGCACTCCGGTCAGTCCGCGCTCAACTCGAGGGTCACGGTCGCCACGGTAGCGAGCCGCGGTCCGGAATGATCGTCGGCGCACCGGAGCACATCGCGGGCAGACCCGCGTTCACCGACCCTTCGGCTCGCGCCGGGGCCGGATGCTCGGCGTCAGTAGAGGTATTCGGCCGCTTGCGCCCGAGCGTGGGCGCGCTCGTCCGGGGGGCTCGGGGGCGTCGGCGCGAGGTCCTCGTCGTCGGCGTGGAGATCGGTCTCTTTGGACCGTGCGCATTCAGGGGTGTCAGACATCACGGGTCAATCTCTCACAGAAATCCGCTTTCGGCGGCCTCGAAGGGTGATCTTCGGGCCAATTCTCAGCGAAGTCGGGTCGGGTACCTTGCCGGAATGAGGATCGAGGAGATCGCGTACGAGGTCGACGACCGGCTGATGTTCGGCCGGCTCGCGGTGGACGAGTACCGCGTCGGGCCCCGGCCGGCGGTGCTGTTGTGCCACGAAGGGCCGGGTCTCGACGACCATGTCCGGGGCCGCGCGGTGCGCCTGGCGAGCCTCGGGTACGCCGCGTTCGCGCTCGACTACCACGGCGGTGCCCGCCCCATCGAGGAGTCGATGACCCGCCTGAACGAGCTGATCGCCGACGCTCACGCGACCCGTCGGCTGGCCCGGGCGGGCCTCGACACCCTGCTGGCCCAGGACAACGTCGACCCGGATCGGGTCGCGGCGATCGGCTACTGCTTCGGTGGCGCGATGGCCCTCGAGCTCGCGCGCGACGGGGCCGATCTCAAGGCCGTCGCCGGGTTCCATCCCGGCCTGGGCTCGCCCCGGCCGGAGGACTCGCAGGCCATCACGGCTTCGGTGCTCATGTGCTGTGGTGCCGAGGATCCCGTCGCGCCGCCCGAGGCCCGTCTGGCGTTCGAGACGGAGATGCGCGAGGCGGGCGTCGCCGACTGGCGGATGGAGGTCTACGGCGGGGTCGGCCACAGCTTCACGAACCCGCGGGTGGACGAGCTCGGGATGCCGGGGTTCGCCTTCGATGCCGCGGCGGACCGGCGGTCCTGGCGCTCACTGCTCGACCTGCTCGACGAGACGCTCGGGCCGGTGACCTGAGTCGACGTCCGAGAGCCTCGGCAGATGCGCGTGGTCGTGCTCGCGGATACACACATCAAGGCGGCGGGCGCGGGGCGCTCGGCGCCGGCGTGCCGACTGCCGCCTGAGGTCTACGCCGCGCTCCGGAGCGCGGACGTCATCCTTCACGCCGGCGATGTCGTGTCCCGTGAGCTGCTCGACGAGCTCGGTGCGTACGCGCCCGTGCACGCGGTGCTCGGCAACAACGACGAGCTGCTCGTCGGCGAGCTGCCCGAAGCCCTCGAGCTCGAGCTCGAGGGCGTGCGGATCGCGATGGTGCACGACAGCGGTGCTCGTGCGGGGCGTCCCGCGCGCATGAAGCGTCGGTTTCCCGACGTGACGATCGTCGTCTACGGGCACAGCCATCTCCCCGACGACTCGCGTGGCGAAGGCGGCCAGCGCCTGTTCAACCCCGGCTCACCGACCGAGCGGCGTCGAGCTCCGGCCCGGACCTACGGGCTGCTCGATCTTGCCGGCGGTCACATTCGGCGCCATCGGATCCTGACGGTCAAGACCTGACCGGAACGCGCCGTTATCGAGAGCTGCATCGAACAGGAGAGAGCTGATGGAGACCATCACCGTGGCCGACGGCCGCCAGGTGACGTACGAGGTGGGCGGGGCTCCGGACGGTGTCCCGGTCTTCTTCCAGCACGGGACCGGCGACTCGCGACTCTGCAAGCACCCGGACGACTCCGTGACCGCGGCGCTCGGGGTGCGCATCATCACGGCGGACCGGCCGGGCGTCGGTGGTTCGTCGCCGTTCAAGGGCCGCAGCATCCTCGAATGGGTTCCCGACGTCGCCGCTATCGCGGACGCGCGTCGAGCTCGACTCGTTCGTCGTCGCGGGCCACTCGGGCGGCGGCCCGCACGCGCTGGCGGTCGCGAAGGTGCTCGGCGACCGAGTGACCAAGGTCGGTCTCGCTTCGTCGATCGCACCGTTCGACCAGGACGGGACGAAGGCGATGGTGAAGGACAAGGACTTGAAGATGATCTTCAAGCTCGCGCACGTGAAGTGGCTTGCCGCCGCGATGGGCAAGGTCGAAGGCAGGCACTACCGCAAGCACCTCCACGGGTTCGTCGCCCACTGTGCGAAGGAGTGGAAGGCCGATGCGCCGGTGTTCACGGATCCGGTGTTGGAGCCGATGTTCGAGGCCGAGTTCGACGCTGCGTTCGCCCAGGGCGGGATCGGCGCGCTCGACGACATGTGGGCGTTCCTCGACTGGGGCTTCGAGCCCGAGGACGTCACCCAGGCCGTCACCCTCTTCTACGGTGACCAGGACGACATCCTCGACCCCGAGATGAGCAGCCGACTCGATGCCCGGTTGCCGAGCAGCGTCGCGCACGCGTGGCCCGGGGCCGGCCACTACGGCGTGTACGCCCGCTGGGAGGAGTTCCTCGGCGCGCTCGTCTGAGCTTCTCAACTTCTTCTTGGGTTGCTCTTGCACTTCTCATACCGCGCCGATGCGAAGGTGCGGTGCACGACACCGTCGGCTCGGTGCGGGCCCGTGCCACTCGCGCCGAGCCGACGCGTGCCTCCGGCTCGCCGAAGATCTGCGTTCAGGACCAGACGTCGGCCATGTTGGTGGCGGTAGCCCGCAGGTGCCGGTGCTCGACGCCCATGACGTCGAGCGACGCCCGGGCCTTCGCCTTGGCCGCATCGATGACCGCACTCTCCGCTTCCGCATCGGAGAGTGTGTCGTCGGGTTCGCGCATCTCGTAGCGGAAGCTGAACGCGACCAGGTTCGGCTCGTAGGTCAGCGTGCCGTCGCGGGTGTAGGCGGACTTGAAGATCTCGTGGTCCGCCGCAGCCGCGCGGAGGTTGGCGCGTTGCTCCTCGTCGAGGCCGTGGAAGTGCCCGCGCACGACGACGCGGTAGATGCGGGTGGCCATGGTGGGAACGATTCTGCCCCCAGGGTCACGGACGGCGGAACTCCGGCTGATCGATGACCCGCAGCCACGTCCCGTCGGCCTGCCGGCGCACGACCTGCGCGCGAGCACCGGCGTCGTCCTTCGGCGGTGTCGAGGTGAGCGCCAGGTCAGCGCACATGACGGTGGGCAACGGAGGCTCGGGCTCGAAGTGCGGTCGGCTCGAGAACATCTGGACGAAGAGCGCCTGGATCGCATCGCGGCCGACGGTGAACGCGCCCGGGGGAAACGCCAGCACCGCGTCCGCCTCGTACAGCGCCGCCGCGCCCTCGGCGTCCGCCTCGTTGGCCCGTTCGACGAACAGACGGGTCAGGTCTTCGGGGGTCTTGGCCCCTTCACGGTTCGGCATGGCCCGGCTCCTCGTGCTCGGTGGGGGTTGTGTCTCCATCCTGGGCGTGACCGGAGCAGAAGTCCAATAGCTGGTTGACATGCTCACTAGAATCTGTGGTTATGGACATCCGGCAGCTGGAGTACTTCGTGGCCGTCGTCGAGACAGCGAACTTCACCCGGGCGGCGGAGCGGGTGCACATCAGCCAGTCGGGGGTGAGCGCGCAGATCCGCCAGCTCGAACGGGAGCTCGGCCAGCCGTTGCTCGACCGCTCGGGCAAGACCGTGCGCCTGACCGACGCCGGCGCGGTGGTCCTGCCCGCACCGCGCGCCGCGCTCGCGTCGGTCGCGGGGATCCGCAACGTCGTCGACGAGCTCGCGGGCCTGGTGCACGGCCACGTCGCGGTCGGGATGATCACCGCGTGCACGATCCCGAGCCTGTTCGACCAGCTCGAGGACTTCCACGCGAGCAATCCGGGCATCGACATCACGCTGAGCGAGGACACGTCCGACCGACTCGTCGACGCGGTGTTGGCCGGTGAGCTCGATCTGGCGCTCGTCGGGCTCGGCGGCGTGACCCCGAAGGGGCTCGAGTCTCGTGTGATCGCGGACGAGCCGTTGGTCGCGGCGGTCCCGCTCGATGACGCCTGGGTTGACCGCACGACGATCACGCTCGAACGCCTCCAGGCGCGAGCGCTGGTGTGCCTGCCCCGCGGCACGGGTGTGCGCACGGCGTTCGACACCGCGTGCGCGTCGCGTGGGCTCCAGCCGCGGGTCGCGTTGGAGGCAAGCGCGCCGCACGTCGTCGCCGGGCTCGCGGTCCGGGGTCTCGGCGTGGCCATCCTCAGCGAATCGATGGCGACCGCGCAGTCCGAGCTGCACCCCATGACGATCACCGAGCCCAAGCTGCGGTCCCGCCTCGAGCTGGTGTGGAAGGCCGACGCGCTCGCGACGCCCGCGGCGACCGCCCTGGTCGCGCACGCGCGAGCGCGGTTCGCGTAGCGCGTTCAGTCCGGGAGCATCGGGGCCGCGACAGTCCGGTCGCGACCCAGCAGCACGGCACACGTGACGGCCGAGCTCCCGAACCGGTTCGTCACGTCGTCGATCGCGCCATCGAGAGCCCCGTTGCTGCAGCGGTCGAAGGGCAGCTCGAGTTGGACCGCGTCGTCATCGTCGACGTTGCCGACGCTCACGCCGATGAGCGTGACGCCGCGTCGCTCGATCAGGGGCGAGGCGGCGGCCAGCAGGTGGCGCGCCGCGGTGAGGATCGTCGCCGTCTGTGCGGTCGCCTGCGGCAGGGTGCGGGAGCGGGTCGCGCGGCTGAAGTCGTCGAACCGCAACCGGAGGACCACGGTCCGCCCGACGCGGTTGGCGCATCGCATCCGGTGGGTGACGCGGTCGACGAGACCCACGAGCACGGCATCGATCGCGGCGGCTGATCGTGGCGCGCGGCCGAGCGCGTGCTGGGAGCCGATCGATCGGCGCCGGCGACCCAGCTCGACCGGTCGCGGGTCCCGGTTGTGCGCGAGCGCGTGCAGGTGACGCCCGGATGCCGGTCCGAGCAACGAGGTGAGCACCCGTTCGTGCAGGTCCGCGACCTCGCCGACGGTCGTGATGCCACGGGAGTGGAGCTTGGCCGCGGTCTTGCGGCCGACGCCCCAGAGGCGGTCGACCGGGAGCGGATGAAGGAACCGCTGCTCGCCGTCGGGCGGCACCACGAGGAGGCCATCGGGCTTCGCGGCCGCGCTGGCCACCTTGGCGAGGAACTTCGTCCGCGCGACCCCGACCGAGATCCGCAGCCCGACGCCGTCGAGGATCTCGCGGCGCAACCGCATCGCGATCTCGGTTGGTGAGCCAGAGAGGCGCGCGAGCCCTCCGACCTCCAGGAACGCCTCGTCGATCGAGATTCCTTCGACCAGCGGCGTCGTGTTCGCGAAGACCTCGAAGACCGCGCGGCTCGACTCCGAGTACGCGGACATCCGCGGCGGGACCACGATCGCGCGCGGGCACAGTGTTCGGGCCTGACGCAGTCCCATCGCGGTGCGCACGCCGAAGGCCTTCGCTTCGTAGCTGGCGGCCAGGACGACGCCACCGCCCACGATCACGGGCCGGCCGCGCAGTGCCGGGTTGTCGCGCTGCTCGACGGAGGCGAAGAAGGCGTCGAGGTCGGCGTGCAGGATCGTGGCTTCGGACACGAACACATGTTCGTATCTGGTGGTCCGCAGCGCAACCCCCCGAAGCGCGGCAGGTCAGTGCACCGTGGCGCGGGTTTCTTCCCAGCCCGCCGGGGTGAGATCCGGCCAGCGCGACCCGGGTCCAGCGTCGAATTCGTCAGCAATTCGGGGCACCAGGGGACTCCTGTCCGCTCGGTGACTCGGTAGCCTCGTCAGTCTCGCCGAGGAACTGATGGACGTGGAACCAGCATCCGAGAAGCAGAGTCCGTGGCGCCGGCTGGCCGTGCCGGTGCTGACCCTGGCTGCCGTCGTGCTGCTCGGACTCTTCCTCTGGAACCAGCGCCAGGAGCTCCAGAAGGCGTTCGAGACCTCGTGGGAGTACTTCGTCCTCCTGATCCTGCTGAACCTCGTCGGCCAGTTCGTGAACGCGACCGAGTACTGGATGCTCTACCGAGCCGGCGGGGCCGATGTCGACTGGACCGGCAACATGTCGGCGTACAACGCCGGGCAGCTCGGGAACTACCTGCCCCTCCAGGCGGGCAGCGTGTACCGGCTGCACTTCATGAAGCAGATCTACAAGGTGAGCTATCCGCGCAGTGTCACCACCTACGCGCAGAACCTGGTGATCACGGTCGCCGCCGGCGGCGTCTGCGGCCTGATCGGGGTGTTCGGCACCGCGCTCACGACGGGCGAGTCGTTCTCGTGGGTGATGTTCGGGGTCTCGGCCGGCATGTGCGCGGCTGCGTTGGTCTTCGCGTTCGTGCCGCTCCCGCACGCCAATTGGCTGCCGGGCAAGGTGAAGCACTGGTGGCGCGACTTCCACACCGGCTGGGAGCTCGTTCGGAAGAAGCCCCGCAGCGCGCTGCAGGTGCTCGCGGTCGAGTCCGGTCGCATGATCCTCATGGCCGCGCGCATCGCCGTCGCGTTCAAGCTGCTCGGCGTCGAAGCGCCGTTCGTGCTCTACCTCGTCCTTGCGCCGGTTGCGTCGGTGTCGACGATGCTCGCGTTCACGCCGGGCGCGCTGGGCATCCGCGAGGCGGCGGTGGCCGGGGCCGCGCTCGCCATGGGCTTCAAGCTCCCGACCGGTCTGCTCGCGGCGTCCGTCGACCGCGGCGCGGCGATCATCGTCGCGGTGGTGCTGGGCGCCGCCGGCTACGCGCACACCGCGTACCTGCTCCGCCAGGCCGCGCGGCGGGAGCCGCCAACCGAGTCCGAGCCACCACCCACGATGGTGACGACGAATCCCTGACCGTCGCTCCGGACGGGCGGGTCAGGCCGACGGGGCGGGGAAGCGTCGGCGGAGCTCGACGACCACCGCTTCGGGCGCCGGCTCGGCCGGCCCGAAGACGTCGTGGACCTCGATCGCGAGCACCGCGAGCTGCGTCGGGTTCGCGGGCGCGAGGTCGTCCGGGACGTCTTCGCGGTGGTCGCGCAGGAACCTCGCGGCGGCGACCGCGGCCTCGTGCTGCGCGCGTGCGCCGGGCTGCTCGAACGTGAACTGCCAGCGCCGGGCCCGCTCGGCGATGCGCGCCTTGGACGGGTCGCCGTCATCGGCGGTCACGCCGGTCGCCGGGAAGACCCGACAGTCGTAGGTCCGGCACGTCCGCGGCCGGTGCTCGTAGATCAGGCATCCGGCGCCGGAGAACATCGGGCAGTGGCCGTGCTCGTCGTAGCCCATCAGCCGATGACCCCGCGGCATTCCGGGCGCGGGGAAGAGCAGCTCGTGCGGGATGTGCGCGAGCGCGTCGGCCTCGTCCGGGCCGACGTAGATGAACTGGCTCGCCGTGCAGCACGCGGTGCAGTCACCGCACGGAACGTCCGAGTCTTGTTCACCGCGGAGCGCGTGCTGCAGGCCGGTGAGCCACGTCGCGAAGCCACCGGCCGGCTCGGCTGCGGTCATGGGCGGGCCTCGCGCCGCAGCACCGTCGCGCTGGGCCGCACGTTCCGCGCCCGGTCGATGAGGCCGAACGAGACGTCGAAGCCGTGCAGCCATTCGTAGTTGTCGACCGCGGTCCAGTGGAAGAAGCCTCGGACATCGATGCCGCGGGCGATCGCGTCGTGGGTGATCTGCAGGCCGCGCTCGAGGTACGCGCGCCGGACTGCGTCATCGTCGGTGCCGATGCCGTACTCGCCGACGAGCAGGGGAGTGCCCGGAACCGTCTCGTGCAGCCGGTCGAGCACGAGGCGCAGTCCGTCGGCCGAGATGCCGTAACCGAGCGGTGAGATCGGCGCGTCGGGAGGGTGCGGGACGATGCGGCCGGCCTCGACGCCGAGGGTGAGGTAGTACGAGAAGCCGATCAGGTCGAACGCGCCGGCGAGGTCGGGACGCTCGATCGGGTCGCGGCCCTTCACCCGCAGGACGCCGTCCTCAAAGAGCCCGAGCCCGGTCGTCCAGTTGACGTCGTAGACCCGGTCGGCCAACCGGAGGGTCGCGGGGTCGTCGTCGTGGGTGACGACGGTCGCGAGCGAGAAGATCGACGCGACCGGTGCGCCGGTCTGCCGGAGCCGGACCGCGGCTTCGGCCGTGGCCAGCTGGATCGCCTCCGTGACGACGGCGAACTCGCGAGGGTCGTCGTGGCCCGGCGTGAAGCCACCGCCGCGGTAGGCCACGGACGGATAGATGTTCGTCTCGTTGACGGGCTTCCAACCGCCGACCAGGTCCCCGAACGTCTCGGCGACGAAGTCGACGTGTCGAGCCCACGCGTCGGTCCGGTTGGCCGCGACGAGGAAGCCCCCGGTGGCCGCGAACCAGCGTGGCAACGTGAAGTGGTGGAGGCACACCCAGGGGGTGACGCCGGCATCGCGCGCCGCGCCCAACACGTCGCGGTAGTGCGCCACCGCGTCCGGGTCGTGCACCCCGGGCTCCGGTTCGATCCGGGCCCATTCGATCGACAGGCGATGGTGCGTCAGGCCGAGGTCGGCGAGCGTCCGGAAGTCATCGGCGTAGCGCGCGGCGAAGCCGTTCCCGTCGCCCGAGACCGGTGCGTGCCCTCCCTGCTCCCAGTCGAACCAGTCGGACCCGGGCGCGGCCCCCTCGCACTGGGTGGACGAGGCTCCCGTCCCCCACATGAACCCGGTCGGCCACTCCATGGTTTCGAACCTACTGCGGACCCCGGCTGCAACCCTCGTGGTGACCGTCGTGCTCGAGCGCGCCGCACTCCTCGCACACGAGGTGGGCCCAGCAGGCGGAATCCCCGCCGGCATCGGGCGGCTCGGAAGCAACGCCGGGTCCGGCCATCCGCGCTACTCCGCCGCTTCGCCGACGATGTCGCGCTCGCGCTGCGTGTTGATGAGGCCCACTTCACTCGTCAGCACGTACGCGACCACGGTGGCGATGAGTGTCGTCGGCAACAGCTTGAACCCGGCCATCTCGCTGACGACGAGCGTCGAGCCGAGTGGGGTCTTGGTGACCCCGGCGTTGGCCGACGCCATGAACGCGGCGACCATCACGGCTTCGTTCGTGCCGGGGGCGATCACGTGGAAGGCGCGTCCGAGGCACGCGCCCATGAAGAACAACGGGATGATGAAACCGCCGCGCCACTCCGACGAGAGCGTGACCGAGGTCCCGAGGAGCTTCGCGAACGCGGCGAGCGCGAAGAACGCGACGGTGCCGCCGTGATGGTCGAGGATCTCGTTGATCTGCACCTCGCCGAACGTGAGGGCGTACGCCGATGCGAGCCCGAGCGCGGCGAGGAGCAGGCCGCCGATCACCGGTCGGAGCTCGGGCCTGATCTTGCGCGCCCCGAAGCGGAGCGCGGTGCTGAGGTAGGTGAACGCGACGGCGATGAGCGCACCACCGATGCCGGCGGCCACGGCCCACGCCAGGTCGATCGGCCGCAGCGCTACAGGTGACGAGAGGTGGAAGATCGGATGGAGACCGGCGCCGGTCGCCAGCACGTAGACGACGTAGCCGGCGAGCGAACCGAGGACCGCCGGAAGGAGCGCCTCGTAGTACTGGAGGCCCTTCCGGTGCAGCATCTCGAGCGCGAAGATCGCCGAGCCGAGGGGCGCACCGAAGAGCACGGTGAAGCCCGCGGCCATGCCCGCGATGGTCAAGACGCGCGACTCGCGCACGACGAGGCCCGCGCGCTTCGCGGTCCAGGACGCGAGCGTCCCGGTCGTCTGCACCAATGGCGCCTCCGGACCCATGCCGCCACCCGAAGCGATGCAGAGCCAGGAGATCGGGATGAGTGAACGGAGGGTTCGGATCCCCGTCGCCGAGCCCGACACGTGGATGTTGTCGACCATCAGCTCGACGTCACCCGGGCTGCCGGCGAAGCGGGTCATGAGCCCGGCGAAGAGGCCGACGCCGCCGAGGATCGCGAACCCGATCAGCCCGCTCCACTCGGTGGGCCACAACACGTTCTGCAAGAGGTGGAGCACGAAGAGGTACAACGCGCCCACGAGACCTGAGACGATGCCGACGATCACTACGAGGCCGACGACGCGAGGGTCCAAGCCCACGAAGAGGTTGTCGAAGAGTCGGGAAGGACGAAGCCGGCGCACGAGAAAGTATCGTAGTACGATATAAGTTGCATGGCACCTGAGCGACTGACGGACCGTGACTACCAGCGGCTCTTGGGCTTCCGCACGGAGCTTCGCCGCTTCCTGCACTGGAGCGAGGAGCAGGCGGAGGACCTGGGCATCACGGCTGCACAACACCAGCTGCTGCTCGCTGTGCGCGGACACCCTGACCGCCGGGGCCCGACCGTGGGCGACGTCGCGAGCTCGTTGTTGCTGCGCCATCACAGCGCCGTGGGACTCGTCGACCGGGCGGCCGACGCCGGCCTGATCCGCCGGACCCATGATGCGGATGACCACCGTTCCGTGCGTCTCCGGCTCACGCCCGAAGGCGGCAGCAAGCTGGCTCGCTTGAGCCGTCGCCATCTCGAAGAGCTCGACCGGCTCAAGCAGGGTGCGCTGCTCGGCCCGCTCTGATGTCGAACCTGCTGCCCCCTCGCGGTCCGAGCGGCGAAGATGCGCCCATGACGTTGCACACGCGCCTCTGCGATCTGCTGGAGATCGAGCACCCGATCCTGAACGCGCCGATGGGCGGCGGTGACGCGCCGGCGGAGCTCGCGGCCGCGGTGTCCGAAGCCGGCGGGCTCGGTCTCATCGGCGGGACGACCGCGGGAGGGGCGCCGTGGTTGGTCGGGCAGATCCGCCGGGCCCGGGAGCTCACCGACCGGCCGTTCGGTGTCGGTGTCATCAGCCACTTCCCGGGCGCGGCCGAGCTCATGACGGCCGCACTCGACGAGGGGGTCCGGATCATCTCGCACTCGTTCGCGGACCCGGCGCCGTTCATGGGTGCGGCGCGCGCCGCGGGTGCGATCGTGCTCTGCCAGGTGCGAACAGTCGAAGGCGCGCGCCTCGCCGCGGCTGCGGGGGTCGATGTCGTCACCGCACAGGGCACGGAGGCGGGCGGACACACCGGTCGCGTGTCGACCCTTCCGCTGGTCCCGGCGGTCGTGGACGCGGTCGCACCACGGCCCGTCGTCGCCGCGGGCGGGATCGGCGACGGGCGCGGCGTGGCGGCCGCGTTGCTGCTCGGCGCGGACGGGGTCTGGTTGGGGACCCGCTTCATCGCGACCTCGGAATCCGGGGTCTCGGACGCGTATCGGGACCGGGTCGTCGCCTCGAACGCCGACGACACCGTCCTGACCGACGTGTTCGACCTGGCCGCCGGACGACCGTGGCCGGACGGAGTCTCCGGACGGGCGATCGCGAACCGGTTCTCGGCGGAGTGGCACGGCCGCGAAGCCGAGCTGGCGGCGTGGGCGGACGAGCATCGCGACGAGTACCAGGCACTCGGGCCCGACACGGAGGTCGATCTCCAGGCCGTCTGGGCGGGTGAGGCGGTGTCGCTCGTGACTCGCGTCGAATCCGCGGCGGATGTCGTAGTGAGGCTGGTCAGAGAGGCGTCCGAGGTGTTGTCGACTCGTCCGGATGCGCTGCTGCGCGACGCGCCGGCCTGACCACTCCGGCACCCTGCGCATGCACCTCGAGCCGGACGGGCGCGTCTAGGCATCTCCTCGTGGGGTACACCGGAACCCCATCGGACGAGGAGGAGATGACATGCCGAACTGGGCCGAGCAGGTCACTGCGATCGCGACCGCGGTTGGTGCGATCGGACTCGTGAGCGCCATCGGTGCCGCGATCTTCGCGGGTCAGCAGGTTCGTGAAGCGCGCATCGGTCGGCAGGCCGAGATGGCGGGCGACTTCATCCGCCGATGGAACGAGGCGCCGCTCGTCGAGACCCGTCGCTTCGTGGGGCAGTACGAGACCCGCGAGGCGTTGCGCGACGCGTTCCTCGGCTACATCGCGGAGAACTCGATGCACGCGTACGTGCTGTACCGGGAGCTCGACTACTTCGAGCAGCTCGGTGCACTCGAGGAGTACGGCGGCTTCGACTTCAAGCTCATCGAGCTCCTGCTCGGCCACCGGCTCATCGACCGGTGGGAGCTCTGGAAGCCGTCGATCGACGCGATCGGTGGGACCAGCACGTACCCGATGTTCGAGCGGCTCGTCACGAAGATGCGCGCCGCCGTGTGAGCGTGGTCAGGCGGAGGTCGGTGACGGGTCGCGCTGCAGGTGGCGGTGCTCACGATCCCACCTGCGGTGGCGCGCGTGGCGCAGGTCCGAGAGGTCGTGCGCAACCATCGTGTTGCGATCGGCGACGCCGGCACCGAGCGCGAACTGCGGCCAGAGCCCGAAGATCTCCTGCCGGCTGCGTTCGCTCCAGGCTCGGGCCTGATCGCTGCGCGACTTGTAGAAGTTCAACGCGAAGCCGCCCGTGTAGAGGCGGAGGAGCGAGAAGCCACCGGGGTACTCCTTGCCCGCGGCGATCTCCTGGAGCGTGACCGCCGGCGCGATCGGGCTGATCGTCCGGTGGTTGCGGTGCGTGTGCCCGGCGTGGTGCAGGAACATCCCCGGCATGCGCGCGTACTCCTGCAGGATGGAGGTCGCCTGCGTCGGATCGAGCGTGTTGCTCGCGGTGATCGGAAACGGTGAGCTCTCGACGACGAGCGGGTGATGGCCGAACACCATCGTCGGGCGGTCACGGTGCTCGGCGAGCTGCGCGCGGAACCATTCGAGCTGATCGGGCGAGAGGGCGCCGGCGTCACTCCCGTTCCCGGGCTTGTCGTACGTGTCGATCCCGAGGACGCGCAGTCCCGCGAGCTCGCGCGTGAAGTAGGTGGGCTCCTCCCCGGGGAAGAAGCGGTCGTGGAAGCAGTCGTTGCCCTGCCACTGCCCGACCCGGCAGTGCGCGTAGGCGTCGCCGGTGTGCGCCCGGTCGTGGTTGCCGCGGGTCACGAAGTAGTCGCTGCGGTACCGCCCGAACCGGCGGAGCAGCTGTCCCGCCCGGCTGAGGTCGAGCGGGACGGCCTCCGCGGAGATGTCGCCCGCGGCCAGGAGGAACTCGGCGCCGAGCGCGTTCGCATCTTCGACGAGCGACTCGAGCATCACCTCGGGGTACGGCGCCAGTCCTGGCGCCTGCTGGATGCCGGTGAGCCCGGGGATGCTGCCGTTGAGCCCGGCCGTCGTCTCGCCCATGTGCAGGTCGTTGCACAACGCGATCGAGAACAGGAACCGGCCCGGCGGGGGCTGCGGTGTCGTGAAGCTGAAGGGTCCGGTGGTGCCGATCCCGTAGTCGGAGGTGCCCACCGCGTTGCCGGCGATCAGCGTGAACGGTGTCGGCGGGACCGGCTTCCCGTTCGAGCTCGCCTGGTAGTAGTAGGTCTGGCCGGGCTCGAGGCCGGCCAGCTCGACGTAGTGATAGGGCGTGCGGCTCCGTCGACCGAACGCAGTCCGGTTGAGTCGCTGCGGGTGGGTGCCCCAGTGCACGACGCCTTCAGCCGCGGCGGGCTGCATGCGCCCGAGGCCGTCGTCCGTAGCGGTGATGCCCGTGTACCAGGTGATGATCGCCCGATCCTCGGTGAGCGTCACGAGCTCCAGGTTCACCGGCGAGACCGGATCGCCGCCGGTCGGTGCAGCCGCGACGCCGTTGAAGAGGAGCCGCTTGGCGAAGAGGGGTGAAGCGGCCGCGACGCCGGACCAGCGCAGGAAGTCCCGTCGGGTGAAGTCACAGCCAGGCACCCGGTCACCGTAATGGCGATTCGCGTGGTTCCGCCCGTCAGTGGGCGACGACAGGTGTAGCGTTCGAGAGCACGTTCTCTTGGGAGCGACGCCGAGTTCGAGCCCGGTCCAGCCTCCGCTCGACTTGAGCCCTCCGCCTCTTCCCTGAGCCCTCTCGCTCCAGGAAGGTCCACCCATGGCCGCACCCCGCCAGTCGTCGCGCGACGAAGAATTGCTTCGCCTCCTTCGAAGCCAGTGCCCCGCGTGACGCAGAGGTTCGCCACTGCAATCGCGCCGGCCCCGACGGTGGCCACCCGAACCGTTGGGACGGCCAGCGTTGGCAGGTCGTGGAGGGCCAGTTCCAGCACGACCGGGCCTAGTGGGGCGCTCGCCGCGAGCGTGAGCCCTTCCGGAGCCTGAGCCTCTCTCGCTGATCCCGTCTGAGCCACGTCGGCAGGCTCGTGGGAGAATGCCGCGCCATGGCTCAGCAACCTGGCGGCTCGGCACGGATACGCGCGGTTCGGCGCGACGGCGAGCAGGTGACGCCACTCGAGCTGTTCTTCGACCTCGTCTTCGTGCTGGCGCTGACCCAGTGCACGGAAGTGATGGTCGATCGGCCGAGCTGGGCCGGTGTCGGTCAGGCCCTGCTCCTGCTGGGTCTGCTGTGGTGGGCGTGGGTCGGGTACGCCTGGCTCACCAGCGTGCTGGACCCCGAGGAGGGCAGCGTCCGGCTCGTGATGTTCGCGGCGATGGCCGCGTTCCTCGTCGCCGCGCTCGCCGTCCCCGAGGCGTTCGGCGACGCGGCGATGGCGCTCGCGCTCGCGCTCGCGGTCTTCCGGGTCGCGCACATCGCGTTGTTCCTGCTCGCGAGCCGAGGCGAAGCGGACCTCCGGAAGTCTGTCATCGGGCTCGCCGTCAGCACCGCACTGGCGGTGGGCCTGGTCATCGCCGGCGCGCTGGTCTCCGGCGATCCGCGCGAGGTGGTCTGGCTGATCGCGCTCGCGGTGGACATGGGTGGCCCGTACCTGTTCGGCGCGGCGGGCTGGCAGCTCGTGCCCCAGCACTTCGCCGAACGTCACGGCCTGATCATCATCATCGCCCTGGGGGAGTCGGTCGTCGCGATCGGGGTCGGCGCCGGGGTGGCGCTGAGTGCCGACGTGATCGTGGGGGCGGTCCTCGGCGTCTTTCTCGCCGCGGGGCTCTGGTGGCTCTACTTCGACGTCGCTTCCATCGTCGCGTCCCGCCGTCTCGCCGCGCTGCCCAAGGGAAGGGAGCAGAACGAGCTCGCGCGCGACGCGTACTCGTACCTGCACTTCCCGATGGTCGCCGGTGTTGTGCTCACCGCGTTCGCGCTCAAGAGCACGTTGGCGCACGTGGACGATCACCTCCATCTCGTGCCGGCCGCCGCGCTCGGGGGCGGCGTCGCGCTGTACCTTCTCGCCCACGTGGCGTTCAAGCGGCGGGCCGTCGGGATCTGGAGCATCCAGCGAGTCCTCGTCGCGGCCTTGCTCCTCGCGCTGATCCCGGTCTGGCACGGGGTCGACGCCGTCGTCGCGCTGGCCGGTGTCACCGCGCTGGTCGCCGCGCTCATCGGGTTCGAGACCCTGCGGTTCGCCGAGGCGCGCGCCGAGGAGCGCCACCACCTCCACGAGCACGAGGGCTGACGCTTTCCCAAGAGAGCGCTTAGGGCACCGACCGCCAGTCGGTGGCCGTGCTCGCAGCGGGGCACGCGCCGTCGGGACGTCCGCAGGCGCCCGGGTCACACAGCCGGCAGAGCCAGCCACCGACCGGATCGTGGCCGGTGGCGCGCGCCTCGAGGCGACGTGCGACGACCGCGCCGATCAGCCGTTCGGTGATCCTCGTGAGCTGCTCCCGATCGTGGTCGTCGAGGACGCCGAGCACCTCCGCGAGTGTCGCCTGCCGCGCTTCGCGCGCGTGGCGGGCGAGTCGCCGGCCCCGTGCAGTGAGCACGACGGCGATCGAGCGCGCATCCGCGCCGGGGCGACGCTCAGCGAGCCCCTCGCTCACGAGCCGATCGAGCAGCCGAACGCCACCGGAGTGCGTCAGATCGACCGCGTGGCGGAGGTCGTCGACCGATCGTCCGGCGAGCAGGTCGAGCAGCGAGACGAGCGCAGCGGGCGTGGCACCGGTGTGGCCCGCCGCGGCGCTCGTCTCGGACTCGATCGCATCCGAGAGCGCGAGGGCGAGGGCGCCGACGATGTTGACCAGGCGTTCATCCGGCGGTGGTGCTGCCATGCGGAGGTTTGCCCATCCGGTCGTCGGGTACATATGACTGACTCACACATCGTAGTCAGGAGAGCACCATGAAGGCGACGTTCGAGATCCAGAGCTGGGACGAGAAGCCGTTCGACGAGTGGGACGACGGGAAGGTCACGAAGGCGTCGATCACCAAGCGGTACTCGGGCGACATCGAGGGCGATGCGGTGCTCGAGTACCTCCTGGCCTACCGCCCCGACGGCACCGCGGGCTTCGTCGGGATCGAGCGCATCACCGGAACGGTCAACGGACGCGACGGCGCACTGGTCCTCCAACAGGTCGGGAACTTCGCCGACGGCGCGGCCGTTGCCACGCTCACGGTCCTCGGCGGATCCGGCGACCTCGCCGGCGCAACTGGTGACGGCGACCTCGTCGCGGACCCCTCCGGGCGGGTCACGCTGGAGCTCTCGGCCGGCGGGTGAGCCCGCCGCCGCGCCCACGCCACGCCGCGCACCGTGGTTCAGTCGGGATCGCCGCCGCGGCCGTGCTTCCAGTAGCCGCGCACCGCGGTCTGGGTGCGGGGAAGCGACCGATCGTCGAACAGGTGCTTGCGAATGCGCTGGACGGCCGCGGCTTCGCCGGCGACCCACACCCGCGCGCCAGGGTCGATGTCGGCGGTGCGCACCACGTCGAACAGCGCGTCGCCCGATCGGCCACCGGGTGGCAGGTCATGCCACGTGACGGTCGCGCTCGGGTGCTCGGGAAGGGTGAGCCGCACGTCGGGATGCGCGACTTCGATGTGCACCTGGGTCGAGGTCGCCTCGGGCAGCGCGACGAGAAGCTGGCTGATGGCGGGGATCGCGGACTCGTCGCCGCCCAACAGGAAGCTCGGCGCGTCGCGGTCGATCGCGTAGCCGCGGCCGGGACCCGAGACGGCGGCTTCGTCGCCTGCCGTCGCGGCCTCGACCCACTCGGACGCGATGCCACCCGCGTGCACCACGACCCACAGCTCGAGCTCGGTGCCGCGTGGATCCACCCGGTACGGCGTGAACGTGCGGATCACCGGGCGACTCCCGTCCGGCAGCAGGAACTCGTTGCCGTTCCAGGTGGGCATCACGAGCTCCGACACCCCGGGGGACGGCAGCAGCATCCGCACGCTCGCCGCGGGATCACCGGCTCCGAGCGGTCCCAGGTCCGAACCCCGGAACGTCACGCGCACCATGCGGGGGGTGAGCGGCTCGACCCGGCCGACCGTGATCGGCTGGAAGGTCGGCGGCTCGCGCCGGATCCGCGCGGCGATCGACGGGTCGGAAGAGCTCATCGACGATCAGTCTCGCCGATCGCCGAGCATCGCTTGACTCTCCTGTCGCGGGAGGCCGCAGGGTGTGGGGAGGCATCCACCGAACGAGGAGAAGGAACGTTGGCTTCCATCTACAAGGAGATCGTGATCGACGCGCCGCCCGAGGCGGTCTGGGCCGCGCTGCGCGACTTCGGGGCGCTGCACGAACGTCTGGTCCCCGGCTTCGTGATCGCGGCCGAGCGGCGCGACGACATCCGGGTGATCACGTTCTTCAACGGCTCGGTCGCGCATGAGCAGCTGGTCGGGACCGACGACGCGGCGCGCCGACTCGCGTACACGGTGGTCGAGGGGCCACTGGCGGCGACCCATCACAACGCGTCGGCCCAGGTCGTGGCCGAGACCGGTGGTCGCAGCCGCTTCGTCTGGGTGACCGACGTGCTGCCCGACGAGCTCGAGCCCGCCGTCAGTGGCCTCATGGATCGGGGTCTCGGGGTCATCAAGGCGACGTTGGAAGGTGGAGACTGACGCCGTGAACGACCTCTTCAGCATCGGCGGGTTCTCGCGCACCACGCACCTGAGCGTGAAGGCGTTGCGGCACTACCATGACGTCGGCCTGCTCGAGCCCGTCGCTGTCGATCCCGCGACCGGCTACCGGTGCTACTCGGTCGCGCAGGTGCCACCGGCCCAGGTCATCCGGCGCCTCCGCGACCTCGACATGCCGCTGGACGACGTGCGCGCGGTGCTCGATGCGTCGGAGGAGGGCGACACCGACGCGCGCGACCGGCTGATCCTCGAGCACCTGGCCCGGATGGAGGCGCAGCTCGTGCAGACCCAGGCGTCGGTGGCCTCGCTCCGGGCGTTGCTGGAGGGATCGCCGTCCGAGCTCACCGTCGAGCGCCGAACCGTGCCCGCGACCCGCTCGCTCGTGATCTCGGAGATCGTCGCCTGGGACGACGCGGAAACCTGGTTGTCCGAGTCGTTCGACGTCCTGCACGCGGTCCTCCCGCCGGATGCCCGGCGCGGCCCCGACAGCGCGCTGTACGCGGGCGAGTTCTTCGAGGCGCACGTCGGTGAGGTCGTCGCGTGCATCGAGGTCGAGGAGTACGCGGTGCGCGACGATCGCGTCCAGCTCGTCGAGATCCCGGCCGCGAGCCTGGCGGTCACCGTGCACGAGGGCGCGTTCGCCGAGCTCGACCGCACCTACGCGGCGCTCGGTTCCTATGTCGCCGGCCGAGCCATCGGTGCCGTCGGGCCGATCCGGGAGCGCTATCTCGTGGCCGAGGCCGACGACCCGGCGGACCTGCGCACCGAGGTGGGGTGGCCGGTCTCGGTCGACGGGTGAGCCGGGATCAAGCTGCGGCAAAGGACGCGCGCGGGGCGACGAGGTTCGCCGGTTTGCGCCCGCCCCGCGTGGGAAGATTCGGGTATGTGCTTCTCTCCCCAGGCTGATGTCGCGGGCGCCGTGGCGGTCGGGGTGGTCGGCGTGGACACGATCCGCCAGGTGCGGGATCGCCAGGACTGGCCATTGGCGTCGGTCCCGCTGCTGTTCGCGGCCCACTTCGCGATCGAGGCGTTCGTGTGGTGGGGGTTGGAGCGGCAGGTGTCGCCGGAAGTGGGCCACGACGCCATCTGGCTGTACCTGCTCATCGCGCTCGTGGTCGTGCCGGTCTTCGTACCGATGGCGGTGACGCTCGCCGGAGCCGTTGGCGCGCCGACGCCGGATCATGGTCGTCCTCACGCTCCTCGGCGTGGCGGTCGCGGCCGTCATGCTGCACGCGCTGATGAGGGGTCCGGTCTCGGCCCACGAGCAGGCGCACTGCATCGCCTACAGCACCCACCTCGCGAACGGCGGCCAGCTCACTGCGATGTACGTGCTCGCGACCTGTGGCGTGGTGTTGCTGTCGAGCTCCCGCCGCATCGTCGCCTTCGGCGTCGCGAACCTCGTCATGGTCGGGCTGCTCGCGTGGTTGCTCACGCATCAGTTCATCTCGCTGTGGTGCGCGTGGGCGGCGATCGCGAGCGTCGCCATCAACCTGCACCTGCGCCGCAAGGCCCACGACCGGCCGGTCAGACCCGCCCGCGGCCCGCCGATCCCCGCGGGGCCCGCCCGATACGCTCCCTGACGTCGGTGTCAGTTCTGGGGGAGGCGCGGTGGCGGTCACGGGGATGGCGAACCTGGCGGTGAAGGTCGCCGATCTGGACGCGGCGTGCGCCTTCTATGCCGCGGCCGGAGCCGAGGTGCGCGACCGGATGCAGTGGGGGAACGGCGAGCGGGCCGACGTCTTCCTCGGCCCGGTCATGATCACCCTGTTCACGAGGGCGATCTACGAGGACGCGGTGGACCTCCCGGCCGAAGGGTTCCTCCATCCCGCGTTGTTCACCGACGACCTCGACGCCGAGCTCGAGGGGCACACGGTCGTGTGGGGGCCGGCCGTCGTCGAAGGTGCCTTCGGGAAGCGCCGCATCGCATTCGTCGAGGCCCCGGGTGGCATCCGCCTCGAGTTCATGGAGCAGCTCGAACCGGCGGTGGTCGCGTGAGCTTCACGCCCTACGACCGCCCCGTCCGAGCCGCGTTCGTCGGCCTCGGGCGCATCTACGACCTCAACGTGCGCGCGTACCGCGACAGCCCCGACGTCGAGGTCGTCGCGCTCGTCGATCCGAGCGAGGAGCGCCGCGCGCAGCGCCAGCAGGACTGGCCCGAGGCCCGGACGTTCGCGACGACCGCGGAGCTCGCGGCGAGTGGGGTGGAGGTCGACGCCGTGGAAGCGCTGCTCCCGATCCCGCTGCACGTCGACGGTGTGATCGAGCTCTTGAACAACGGCTGGCACGTCAACCTGCAGAAGCCGATGTGCAACACGATCGCCGATGCGCAGCTCATGGTCGATGCGGCGCGCGCCAACGACCGGGTGCTCCGGGTGATGGAGAACTACCTCTTCTACGAGCCGCTGCGGAGGCTCAAGGCGACCGTGGAGTCGGGTGAGATCGGCGACGTCGCCGGCTACCACCTCAAGATGGTCGCGAGTGGGCAGGGTGGCTGGGAGGTCCCGATGAGCAGCTACCAGTGGCAGTTCCAGCAGATGCAGCGGGGCCGCGGCATCCTCGTGTTCGACGACGGCTGGCACAAGCTCGCGACCGCGCTGTGGCTCTTCGGCCCGATCCGGGAGGTGCGCGCGTGGGTCGGCGGCACCGAGGTCGTTCCCGGAGTGTCGATCGACGTGCCGACGACGATCGGTTGGGAGCACACGAACGGGATCCGCGGGGTGTGGGACATCACGCTCGCACCCGAGATGTACCTGCGCTCCGACTACTACACGAACGACGAGCGCTGGGAGGTCACGGGCCAGAGGGGCTTCGCGCGCGTGAACCGCTGCACCGGACGCGGGATCCAGCAGCCCAGCCTCGAGGTGTACGCCGACGGTGAGATGCGCAGCGCGCACGCGCTCGACGACGACTGGGCCAGCAGCTTCCGCGACTCGGGTCGACACTGGCTGCACTGGTTGCACACGGGGGAGGGCCCCTTGCTGTGGAGCGGGGAAGCCGCGATCGACGTCCTGCGCTTCGCGCTCGCGGTGTACGCGAGCAGCGAGGCCGGCGGCACCGGCGTGGACCCGGCCGCGATGGCGTAGCCCTGCCCACCCGACTGACCCGAACGAGGAGCGACCTTCATGGCGGACGAGCAGGCTGCGGCTCCGGAGAGCACGGCGGCTCGGGTCGCCCTCTGGCGGGCGCTGCACGTCGAGGTCGACGCGCCGCCGCACGTGCTCGAGGACGAGATCGGCCTGCAGCTGGTCGCGCCGGACGACGGTTGGCGGCTCCGCCCCGACATGCACCCGGAGGGCACGAGTCCCTACCGCGCGGGCGTCGTGGCCCGCGCCCGCTTCGTCGAGGACCTGGTGGCCGAGCAGGCCGGCCTCGGCGTCAGCCAATACGTGCTCCTCGGGGCCGGCCTCGACTCCTTCGCGCAGCGCCGGCCCGAGGTCGCCTCCCGTCTCCGCGTGTTCGAGGTCGACCAGCCCGGGCCCCAGGCGTGGAAGCGCCAACGCCTGATCGACCTCGGCTTCGACATCCCCGACTGGCTGTCACTGGTCCCGGTCGACTTCGAGGCGGACGAGTCGTGGTGGGAGCGTCTCGCGGCAGCCGGGTTCGATGCCGACCAGCCGGCGGTGGTGGCCTCCACCGGCGTCAGCATGTACCTCACCAAGGACGCGAACGCGGCCACGCTGCGCCGGCTCGCGGCGCTCGCCCCGGGCTCCACGCTGGTGATGACGTTCATGCTCCCGATCGAGCTCCTCGACGAGGCGGAGCGCCCGGCGCTCCAGGCCGCGATGAACGGCGCCCGAGGATCCGGGACGCCGTTCATCAGCTTCTTCAGCCCGCCGGAGATGCTGGCCCTGGCCCGCGACGCCGGGTTCCGCGCCGCCCGGCACGTCTCGGCCGACACGCTCAACGAGCGGTACTTCGCCGGCCGGCCGGACGGGCTGCGGACGTCGAGAGGCGAGGAGCTCCTGGTGGCGACGACCTAGGGTCGCCGGCGCTCGCGAGGCGGAGCGCCTGACCCGCCCCGGGTCCGCGGTCGTGATGGACCACGCGCGCGACGACCGATGAGTCTCGGCCGCGGGCGCGGTCGGTACGTTCATGACTGCACACATCTGGGGCGTCCCCGCCGAAGAGCTGTTGACACCCGCGCTCTACGCGGGTGGCGTGGTCTGGGTTGCGATTCGCGGCGTATCGTCGCGGCTTACGAGGTCACGGACGCGGCGGGTCCGCTGAAAGTGACGCAAAACGGCGACTCATCTGGAGGGTCAGGTGTACCGTCCGAAGGAAGTCCTTGGTAGGGACGCCTCGTTTGGGTTCGACGGCCGATCCGGCAGTCGCCCGCGCACAGGCCCGACGCCTCTCCTGAGCCCCATCTCGAGGAGGGTCGTGTCGAGTCGCCCGGCCGGTTCGGCCCCCCGCGCGTTCCCGCTCGTCACCTCGGACGGGGTGCAGCTGAGCGCGCGCATGTACGGGGCGGCGGGGTCCGAGGTCGCCGTGGTGTTCGGGCACGGGTTCACCGGCTCCCAGCACAACCGCAAGGTCGTCGCCTTTGCAGAGCACCTCGCGGAACACGGGGTCGCGGTCTACACCGCGGACTTCCGCGGCCACGGGGAGAGCGGCGGGCTGTCCACCCTGGGGAACCGCGAGGTGCACGACCTCGAGGCTCTCGTCGCTCTCGCGCGCAGCCGCCACACCCGGATCGTCAGCGTCGGCGCGTCGATGGGTGCGTTCGTGGCCCTGCGGCACGCGGGCCTCGGCGGGCGGGTCGACGCCGTCGTCGCGATCAGCAGCCCGGCCGACGGCCGCGAGCCGCGGCTGCCGCGCGCCCGGGTGCTCAGCACCCTGGTGCGCACCACGCGCGGCCGGAAGCTGCTCGATCGCTACGGCACCCACGTGGACCCGTTGCGCACCCCGGTCGAGTCCCCGCCGCTCGATCTTGCCGCGGACATCACCGTGCCCGTCGCCATCGTTCACGGAGGCCGCGACCGGTACGTTCCCGTCAGCGACGCGCACGAGCTCTACGATCGGCTGAGTGAGCCGCGCCTCCTGGTCGTGCTCCCGGGCTTCGGCCACGCGGAGGCCGGCTTTGACGACGACTTCGCCGAGCTGCTGGAGCGACTGATCCCCCGGCTGCTCGCGGCGGAGGACGTCAGCGAAGCGTGATGTCGCGGTCGTGGTCAGGCGACGCCCGACCATCCCTGTCTCACGGCGTGACGATCGGGAAGTTCGGGTTCAGCGAATCGAGGACCGAGAGCAGCTGCTGGAGCAGCGTGACGTCGCCGTCGGTCGTGACGCCGTCGAGCCCGGCGCCGCCGAGCAGACGGAGGAATTGGGGCTTGGTCAGCGTGAGGGTCAGCTCCGCGCTCCCGCCCGGAGGGTCCATGTCCTGGATCAGCACGCCGTTGGTCAGCTCGGTTCGGTACGTGTGGCCGAGGTCCGTGAACACCCAGTCGATCGTGAAGCGCTTGTCCCAGGCCTTCGGGCCGTTCACGCGGATCGCGATGGAGTCGATGAGCTGGTCGATGCTCAACGCCCCGACGAGGTCGGGTGAGCCACCGACGTTCATCGCCATCTCGACGACGCCGTTGCGCAGCTCGTACGCGCCCTGAAGGTAGAAGTTCCGCCAGGTCCCGTTCTCGCACCCGTAGCCGAGTGCCTCGTAGACATCGGCCAGCAGGTGCTTGGCCTTCGCGTTGGTCTCGTCGGCGAACACCGCGTGGTTGAGCAGCTCGGCGGCAAAGCGAAGGTCGCCGGCATCCTTGTAACCCTGCGCCTTCGAGATCACCGCGTCGGCACCGCCCATGCACTCGACGTACCGAGTCGCGTTCTCGACCGGGGGGTGCTCCCAGATGTGGGCCGGGTTCCCGTCGAACCAGCCGAGGTAGCGCTGGTAGATCGCCTTGACGTTGTGGCTCACCGATCCGTAGTAGCCGTGCGTGTGCCACGCGGCTTCGAGTGCGGGCGGCATCTCCATGAGCTCCGCGATCTCGATGCCGGTGTGGCCCTGGTTCATGAGTCGGAGCGTCTGGTCGTGCAGGTAAGCGTAGAGATCCCGTTGCTGCGAGAGGTACTCGACGATCCGGGCCTGCTCCCAGATCGGCCAGTGGTGAGACGCGAATGCGACGTCGGCGTTCGCGGTGAACAGGTCGATGGCCTCGTTGAGGTAGCGGGACCAGATGCGCGCGGTCGCGTACGACGGCGCCCCGCAGCGTGAGGATGTTGTGCAGGTTGTGGGTCGCGTTCTCCGCCATGCACAGCGCGCGGTGCTCGGGGAAGAAGAAGTTCATCTCGACCGGGCATTCGGTGCCGGGTGTCATCTGGAACTGGATGCGGATCCCGTCGATGACCTCCTCCTGCCCGGTGTGGGTGATCTCGTGGGTCGGGGCGATCAGGCCGAGGGTGCCGAGCGACGCGGTCGCGCCGAGGCCGGCGCCGATCTGACCGGTCGCGCTCTTCGCGAGTTGGCTGCCGTACATGTACAACGAGCGCCGGCCCATGGCGGTCCCGGCGTAGACGTTCTCGGCGATGGCCGCGTCCATGAAGCCGTGCCCGGCGTAGATCGGGACCTCGGACTCGTAGACGCCGTGGACCCCGCCGAAGTGATCGGCGTGCGCGTGCGTGTAGATGATCGCCTGCACGGCCTTGTTGCCCCGGTGCTTCCGGTAGAGCGCAAGGGCCGCGGCCGCGGTCTCGCTCGACAGCAGCGGGTCGATCACGATGATCCCGTTGGCGCTCTCGACGAGCGTCATGTTCGAGAGGTCGAGCCCCCGCACCTGGTAGATGCCGTCCGTGACCGCGAAGAGCCCCTGCATCGCGGTCAGCTGGCTCTGCCGCCAGAGGCTCGGGTTCGCGGTCTCGGGGCAGTCGCCGTCGAGGAACGCGTACGAGTCGTTGTCCCACACGACGTCACCGGCGGCGCCGTGCACGACGCACGGTTCCATCGATCCGATCAGGCCCCGCTGCGCCTCGTCGAAGTCCGCCCGGTCCGTGAAATCTGCCATGAAACGCTCCTGAGTCCGTCCTCTCGACCCGCCTCGGCGCAAGGTAGTTCGAAAACAGTTTGGGTCGAGGTGCGAGATCGGAGCCGACCGGACGGACGGGTAATTTCGCGAGAGCAACCTCACAGATGAGAGCTGGTGAGCGTTCACACAGCATGGGTTCCAAGACGACGACCTCGAGGCGCAGCCGGCTCGGCGGGGTCCCGGTGGTCCCGCCGCCGCCCGCACCACCGGACGCCTGTCCGGACAGTCAGCTGACGCTCGTCGATCCCGAACCGGAGCCGGCCCGCGCCGGCCGCGAGGTCCTGCCGGGCGCGGTGCACGTCCCGGACTGGCTCGACCTCGACGCCCAGCGGGACCTGGTCGCGCAGTTCCGCGAGTGGGCGGTGCCGCCCGCGGGCCTCCGCCACCCGCGCGTGCCGACCGGCCACCTGATGACGGTGCAATCGGTGTGCCTCGGATGGCACTGGTACCCCTACGTCTACACGCGCACCGTGGACGACACCGACGGTGCGCCGGTCAAACCGCTCCCCGCTGAGATGATCGAGCTCGCGCGCCGCGCGGTGGCGGACTCGTACGGCGCCGAGAGCCCCGCGGCGACGGCGTTCGCGCCCGATGCTGCCATCGTCAACCTGTACGAGCCGGACGCGCATCTCGGGCTCCACCAGGACGGGGAGGAGCCGTCCGACGCGCCGGTCGTGACGATCAGCCTCGGGGACTCGTGCACCTTCCGGCTCGCGGGCGTCGACCGGCGGACGGGTCCCTACACCGATCTGGACATGCGCAGTGGGGACCTCCTCGTCTTCGGTGGACCGACCCGCCGGATCTACCATGGTGTGCCCAAGGTGTTCCCGGCCACCGCGCCCGACGGCCTGGGCCTCCCGCCCGGCCGCTTGAGCATCACGGTGCGCGAGACCGGGCTCTCCTGAGCCGGTCCCGAATGAGCCTGCCGCCGTTCGACGGGGTCGTCGACGAGCACGGTCCGGTCGTGATGCGCGTGTGCAGGAGCCTGCTCGGGCCGCACGACGCGGAGGATGCGTGGTCGGAGACGTTCCTCTCGGCGCTGCGCGCCTATCCCGATCTCCGGCCCGACAGCAACGTGCGCGGATGGCTGGTCACGATCGCGCATCACAAGGCCATCGACCAGATTCGCAAGCGCGACCGCAACCCACGTCCCACCGCCGACCTGCCCGAGTCGCTGACGACCGGCGAACCGGCGGAACCCGACGCTGCGCTCCGTGCCGCGCTCGACGCCCTGCCCGACAAGCAACGCCGCGCGGTCATTTACCGCTATCTCGCCGATCTGCCGTACGCCGAGGTGGCGGCGTTGCTCGACAGCAGTGAGGCCGCGGCGCGGCGGAGCGCGGCCGACGGCATCGCCAAGCTCCGCGCGACCTCCGTGAAAGGAACGACCTGATGAGCACCGACACCGAGATGGTCGCCGAGCTGGCCGATGCGTTCCCCGCTCCGGGTCCCGGCGAGCTCGACGCGCTCCGCGCCCGGCTCGCTACGGACGCCGACGCGGGAGGCCTGCTCGACCTCGCGTACCGGACCTTCGACAGCCCGATCGGTCCGCTGCTGCTGGTGGCCGGCCCCGCCGGCTTGGTGCGGGTGGCCTTCGAGCGGGAGGGCCACGACGAGGTCCTGGCCCAGCTCGCCGGCACGCTCAGCCCCCGGATCCTGCACTCCGGTCGCCGCACCGACGCGGTCGCGACCGAGCTCGACGAGTACTTCGCGGGCCGGCGGCGGACGTTCGACGTTCCCGTGGACCTCCAGCTGGTGCACGGGTTCCGGCGGGCGGTCATCTCGCACCTCTGCGAGATCGCGTACGGCGCGACCGAGAGCTACGCCCAGGTCGCACGCGCGGCCGGCAGCCCGGCCGCGGTGCGCGCAGTCGGCACCGCGTGCGCGCACAACCCGGTCCCGGTCGTGGTCCCGTGCCACCGTGTGGTCCGCAGCGATGGCACGATCGGCCGGTACCTCGGCGGCGTCGAAGCGAAAGCCGCGCTGCTCGCGCTGGAAGGCGCGGCGTGACGAACGCGATGGCCCCCGGCGCGCGGGTCGACCGGCTGGACTGGGCGTCGATCACCGCCGGCCTGGACGACGTCGGCGTCGCGCTCACCGAGCCCGTCCTCGGCCCGGGGGAGTGCGGTTCGCTCATCGCCCTGTATGACGACGACGCGCGGTTCCGGTCGACCGTCGACATGAGCCGCCACCGGTTCGGCGCCGGCGAGTACCGGTACTTCGACCATCCGTTGCCGGGTCTGGTCGCGGATCTCCGCGCCGCGTTCTGGCCGCACCTGCTGCCGGTCGCGCGCGCGTGGGCGGAGCGGCGGGACCAGCCAAGTCCGTGGCCCGACGACTTCGGGGAGTGGCTCGAACAGTGTCACGCGGGCGGGCAGACCCAGCCGACGCCGTTGATGCTGCGGTACCGCCCGGGCGACTGGAACGCGCTGCACCGGGACCTCTACGGCGATCTCGTGTTCCCGTTGCAGGTCGTCCTGGGTCTCGACGAGCCTGGAGCGGACTACGAGGGCGGAGAGTTCGTCGTGGTCGAGCAACGGCCCCGCCGCGCAGTCGCGCGCGACGTCCACGACCATCCCGCGCGGTCACGCGTTGGTGTTCACGACTCGCGATCGTCCGATCCGTACCACGCGGGGCTGGGCGAACGCACCCATGCGCCACGGGGTGAGCACCCTGCGGGCCGGTGATCGCCGGACGCTCGGTCTGATCTTCCACGACGCGGAGTGATCCACGACCCGTTGCCGGTTCAGTGGAGCTCGAGGAGATCGTCGAGCGCGCGGGTGATCGGCCACGCACCATCGGTCCAGTTCGAGATGACGGTGTGCGTGATGCGTGAAGCCGGATCGTGGACGGTCTTGAACGAGACGCCGGCGTCGTAGCCCTCGAGCATCACCGCGTCGCTGGTTTCGTGGAGCCAGAAGCCGAGCCCGTAGCGCTTCGACTCGGCCGGCGCGTCGCTTCTCGGTCGGATCATCTCGGCGATCCACCCATCCGAGACGATCTGCTCGCCGAGGAACGCGTTCCAGAACGCGTGCACGTCGGCGACCGTCGTGTAGATGCCGCCATCGCCGTTGCCGAGCACGGGAAGGTGCAGGACGTTGGTCCGGTCGGACCCGTCCGGTGCGAGGTATCCGATCGCGGCGCGCCCGGGGAGCTCGTCGGAGCGCAGGAACTCGGTGTCGTCCATCCCCGCGGGGTAGCAGACCCGAGACTCGACGAGCTCGTGGAACGGGATCCCGCTCGCCCGCTCGGCCAGGAGGGCGAGCACGACGTAGCCCCCGTTGCAGTACGAGAAGCGCTCACCGGGCGCGAACTTCTGCGGATGCCCGTCGAGGACGCGGAGGAAGCCCTCGGTGGTCTCGAACTCCTGGACCGGCCGCACCATCACGTAGTCCGTGATCTCGCCCTCGTCGTCCTCCTCGTCGATGTAGTCGCCGATGCCGGAGCGGTGACCGAGGAGGTGCTCGATCGTGACCGCGTCGTCGACGAGCGGGAGGTCGGAGCCGAGCAGCGAGCGGGCCGTCGTGTCGAGCTCGAGCACGCCGTCTTCGATCAGGGTCACGACCGCGAGCGCGGTGAGCGCCTTGCCGCCGCTCGCGATCCCGAGCTGCGTGTCGATCGTGTTGGGCTGGTCGCAGCGGCGATCGGCGAGGCCGTAGGCGCGTGCGAGCTCGGTGTCGTCGCCCCGGTCGACCCGTACGAGCCCCGTGAACCGGGTCTCGGCCGCGAGCCGGTCGATCGCGTCCTCGAGGCCCGACATGCACGGAGAGTAGTCAGCGTGGCCTCACGACTTCCTCATGTTTCCCTGGCCGACGGTTGGTGTGCCGGTGTTCGGGTACTACGCAGTCGGACGGAGGAGAGGGAGCGGGGATGCGTCGGTTCGGTGCGTTGGCGGCAGTGGCATTGGTGGCACTCATCACGGCGGCGTGCGTCCCGCCGCTGTCGACGAAGGGGGACACCAGCAACATCCAGCTCGTCAGCACGAAGAACCTCGACGGCTGGAAGTACGACTACTACCGGAACATGGCGTACCCCTGCAGCGTGAGCGGCTACCAGACGTTCGTCATCGGCACGAAGATCGGTTCGTCGACGACCGCGCCGGCTCCGCTGTGGACATTCATGCACGGCGGCGGGGTCGGCTACTTCGACGCGGCCGGCAACCCGATCCCGAACTCGAAGGAGAAGGTCGAGGAGTCCGCCGCCTCCCTGAACACGATGCTCGACAACGGCGGGCTGATGGCGCGCGTCCGCGTGGACGCCGCCGGCTTCCGGACGCTCGCCGTCTCGTACTGCAGCCACGAGATCTACGGCGGGCTCAACACCCCCGACCCGCACAACCCGAACACCACGCCGGACGGCAAGGCGCGCCCGACCACCGGCCTCATCGCGACGAAGGCGGCGATCCAGTTCGCGCAGAGCAAGTACCCGACCACCAAGACGTTCCTGCACGGTGGCAGCGCGGGCTCCGCGGGTGCGTACTACATGGCATGGGCGCTCCAGCTCCAGGGGATCCCGCCGGCCGGGGTCGTGGCCGACGCGAGCGTCGTGAACGCCGAGGCGATGCAGGCCGGGTTCAACGCCGGCATCTGCACCGACAACAACGACCCGGCGCGCACCGCGGCGGTCTCGGCCCGCATCCACCCCGACATCGCGAACGTGAACAACGAGGTGGACAAGCTGGTGTCGAGCGGGCGCCTCACCGTCCCGCTCCTGAACATCTGGAACCACGGCGACGTGAACACGTGCGGCTCACCGCCGGTCGCCTGCCCGATGCGGGACGGCTCGACCGTGACGATGGGGATGACGGACTGCGTGCACGAGCCGCTGCGCCGGGCGATCGCCGCGCAGGGCCCGACCAGCAAGTCGATGAACCTCCCGCTCTGCGTCGACAACGACCCGGTGGCGGACTGCTCGGTCCACGTCGTGACGAACAAGGCCGGGCTGGTGAACACCGACCCGTCGAGCTCTCCCGACTACCTCACGACGATCATGAACTGGGTCCACGCCCGGCTCGCCGACGCCTGACCTCTCCCACCTGGACCCCCGTTGGTTGCGCTTCCGGTCACTGCGACCGGGAGCGCAACGGACGGGGAGGAGTGCCGGGTCGGGCGCTCGCACGCGCCAGATTGTGGCAGTAGGTTCGCCACATGACTGAGAACCTGCCCACGGGGGACGCGCGCCGGGTTGCGCTCGTCGCCAACACGGACTTCTACATCGGGCCGCCGCTGGCGCGGATCCTCGCGGCGAGGGGGCACGACCTCGTGATCGGCGATCCGGAGCCCGGGCTCGTGGACGAGCTCGAATCACTCGGCGCAACGGTCGAGGTCGTGAACGACGTGAAGGACCTGAGCGACCCGGCGGCCTCGGAGCGACTCGTGGCCGCAGGACTCGAGCGGTTCGGGCACCTCGACGCCGCGTGCGCGTTCTCGGGCCGCGTCGTGACCGGCCGGTTCCTGAAGTCGACGATCGACGATCTGCGGGCGGTGGTGTCCGGATGCCTCGAGTCGCCGTACCACTTCATGAAGGCGGTGGTGCCGGCGATGGTCGAGCGCGGTGACGGTCAGGTGCTGATCGTGACCAGCGCATCGGGTGCCCGGGCGACGCCCGGCGCGCCGCTGTACTCGTCGGCGCGCGCCGCGGCGAACCACCTGGTGCGCAACGTCGCCGACGAGGTCGCGCGCAACGGCGTGCAGGTCAACGCGGTCGGCACGAACTTCATGGACTTCCCCGAGTTCCTCCGCGCGACCGGCGGGAACGACCCGGCCGTGCGCGCGCAGCTCGAGGCCGCGGTCCCGCTGCGCCGGCTCGGCACCGTCGACGAGTGCGCCGCGTTCTGTGCCGTCTTCCTCGACGGCACCAGCCGCTTCACCACCGGCCAGTTCGTCGCCTACGCCGGCGGCTGGGCCTGACCCCTCGCTTCTTGCGTCACTTACCCACGTATTTCGTGGGTAAGTGACGCCAAAACGGGGGTGCGGGTCAGGTGAGGAGGGCGGTGAGGGTGCGGCGGAGGACGTCGGCGGTCTGGGCAGGGGAGAGGCTGAGGCGGACGCGCAGGTGCTCGGCGCTCTCGAACTGCAGCAGCGTGTCGGCGGCCGCGCTGACGGCCCGACGCTGCGCCGCGGGCATCGCCGCGAGCTCGGGAGCGAACATCGCCTCGGTCTGCTCGCGCAGCGTCTCGCGCGCCTGTTCCATCTGCTCGCGCAGGTATCGGTTCATCGGCGCGCGCAGCAACGTCGCCCGAGCCGTCGGCGCCGCCGCGTCGTAGAGCCGCATGCGGTCCGGCGACGAAGCGGGTCACCCGCGTCGTCGAGCGGTCCTTCGCCCGGGTCGGGCACCTCGAGGAGTGGCGCGATCCGCTCCGCGTGACGGGCGATCGCCGCGCGGACGAGCGCGTCCTGATCCTCGAAGTACCGGTACACCGAGCGCAACGACACCCCGGACCGCGTCGCGACGTCGGTCGCGTTCGGGCTGAGCCGGCCTTCCCCGAAGAGGTCGATCACCGCGTCGAGGACGAGATCGCGGTTGCGATCACGGCGCGCGGTGCGCCCGTCGACCGGCGTGTCAGTGGCCACGTTCGTCATTGGCGGGCTGACTCCGCCCGCAGCTCCGCGGCCGAGATCTCGGTCGGATCGCCGTGCTTGTGCTCGGGATCGGCGTCGATGTCGACCCGGTGCAGCCGGCCCGAGAACGGGAACGGTCCCTGGTAGCGGGCGCTGACGGCCGAGCCGTGGTCGAACCCGACGCTGGGGCCCACGCTCGAGATCACGGTCATGAGCAGTGGCAGCTCGACCTCGCCGCTCGGTGCGCCTTCGATCAGCAGCTCGACGGTCCCGGTGCGGCGACCCGTGCGCCGGACCCGCACGCCCACCTCCGTGTCACCCACGGGGACGTTCCGATCGGAGACCAGGATCTGGTGGTCGTTGAACGCGTTGTAGTCGAAGACCAACTTCGAGTCCTGGACGAAGAAGCTGAATCCCGCGTTCTCGGTCCCCGAGGCGTAGATCACGCCCTCGTCGCCTTCACCGCGGGTCATCGACGCGGTCATGTCCCAGCCGCGCCCGCCGAGCGCGGCGGCGGCCTGGGCCGGCAGCGGCGACATCGGTGGCCAGTAGGTGTAGCGACGGTCCGCCGGATGGGCAGTGCGATCCTGGAAGCGCGCACCGAACAGCTCGATGAGCCGGTCGTCGAGCGGCAGCACGTCGTTGGCCTCGGCCTCGCGCCACCACAGCTCGATCATCTCACCGAGCTTGTCCGGCATCGTCGCCGCGAGGTCGTGGCACTCCGAGAAGTCCTCGTCGACGTGGTACAGCTCCCACACGTCATCGTCGTACGGGACGCCACCCTGGTGCTTCGTGACCGCCTTCCAGCCGTCCGCGTAGATCCCGCGGTGTCCGGCCATCTCGAAGTACTGGCGGTCCTTGCGGCTCGTTGCGGTCGGCTCGGCGAACGTGTAGCGCATCGAGATCCCGGTGACGGGCATCTGGTCGAGGCCGCGGTACACGGCCGGGGGCTCGACGTCCACGACGTCGTAGATGGACGGCACGATGTCGTTCACGTGGTGGAACTGCCGGCGGATCCCGCCCCGCTCGGCGATCCCGTTCGGCCAGTGCACGATCAGCGGGACGTGGACGCCACCCTCGTGGGTGTTCTGCTTGTACCACTTGAACGGGGTGTTGCCGGCCTGGGCCCAGCCCCACGGGTAGTTCGAGTGGCTGTGCGGCCCGCCGATCTCGTCGATCTGCGCGATCGGCGTCGTCGGGGTCTCGAGGATCCCGTTGAAGAACTTCATCTCGTGGAGCACGCCGAACGGGCCGCCCTCCTGGCTCGCGCCGTTGTCGGCCAGGACGAAGAGCAGCGTGTTGTCGAGCCGGCCGATGTCGCGCAGCGAGTCGACGAAGCGACCGATCTGCGCATCGGTGTGGTCGAGGAACGCGCCGAACGCCTCCTGCAGCCGCGCCGGCGAGCTTCCGTTGGTTCTCGGAGAGCTCGTCCCACGGCTCGACTCCCGGGTTGCGCGGCGCGAGCTCCGTACCCTCGGGGACGAGGCCGAGCTCGAGCTGGCGGGCGAACCAGCGCTCCCGCGCGACGTCCCAGCCGGCATCGAACCGACCTCGGTACTTGGCCATGTACTCGGGCGGCGCCTGGTGCGGCGCGTGCGTCGCGCCGAAGGCCAGGTAGCAGAAGAACGGTCGGTCCGGCCGGACGGACACCGCGTCGTGGATGAAGCCGACGGCGCGGTCGACGAGGTCCTCGCTCAGGTGGTAGCCGTCCGCCGCGGTCGCGGGCGGGTCGACGCGATGGTTGTCGTACGTGAGATCGGGCGAGTACTGGTCGGTCTCGCCCTCGAGGAAGCCGTAGAAGCGGTCGAATCCCCGCTGCAGCGGCCACTGGTCGAACGGGCCGGCCGGCGACGCTTCCGCCATCTGGCACAGGTGCCACTTCCCGACCGCGAACGTCGTGTAGCCCCCGTCCCGCAGCACCTCGGCGACGGTCCCGGCGTGGTTCGAGATGTGCCCGGTCATGTTCGGGAAACCCGTGTTGAAGTTCGCGAGGCACCGCATCCCCACGCTGTGGTGGTTGCGGCCGGTGAGCAACGCGGCGCGCGTCGGCGAGCACAGGGGCGGTGACGTGGAAGTTCGTGTACTGCAAGCCGTTCGCGGCGAGCCGGTCGATGTTCGGGGTCTCGATCTCGGAGCCGTAACAACCGAAGTGGGCGAAGCCGGTGTCGTCGAGCAGGATCACGACGACGTTCGGCGCGTCCTCACCCGGGTGCGGCGGCTCGGGATACCAGGGCGTCGAGTCGTGGTGCGTGGTCCCGATGGTTCCGTGGAACTCGTCGTAGGTCGGCATCGTCCACTCCCTCCAGCTTTTGGCAGACCCTATGCCACTAGCGTTTCTCGCGACCATCCCGGCGGTAGCGTCGCAGCAGCCCCCGCGGAAGGACGTGCGCATGCGCATCGGTGTCGTGTTTCCCCAGACCGAGCTCGGCGGTGACGTGGGTGCGGTGCGCGCCTACGGCGAACGGGTGGACGAGCTCGGCTTCGCGCACATCCTGGCCTACGACCACGTCGTCGGCGCCGACCCGGAGGTGCACGCGCCGTGGAAGGGTCCGTACAACGTGGACACGACCTTCCACGAGCCGTTCGTGATGTTCGGCTACCTCGCCGCGGTCACGTCGCTCGAGCTCGTCACCGGCATCATCATCCTGCCGCAGCGCCAGACCGCGCTCGTGGCCAAGCAGGCGGCTGAAGTCGATCTCCTCACCGGAGGGCCGCTTCCGGCTGGGCGTCGGGCTCGGCTGGAACGCGGTCGAGTACGAAGCGCTGGGCAAGGACTTCTCAAACCGGGGCAAGCGGCTCGACGAGCAGATCGAGCTGATGCGCCGGCTCTGGACCGAGCGCGCGGTCACGTACGAGGGCGCGTTCGAGCAGGTCACCGCCGCGGGGCTGGCGCCGCTCCCGGTGCAGCGCCCGATCCCGGTGTGGGTCGGCGCGGTGGCCGAGCCCGCGCTCCGCCGCGTGGGTCGCCTGGCCGACGGTTGGTTCCCGCAGATTCCGCCGGGGCCCAAGCTCGACGACGCGTGGGGCACCGTGAAGCGCGCGGCGGCCGACGCCGGCCGCGATCCGGACGCGATCGGCGTCGAGGGCCGGATCAGCTGGAGCGACGCCGGCATGGCCGAGCTGGTCAAGCACGCCGATCGGTGGCGCAAGCGCCGGCGCGACCCACCTCGCGATCAACACGATGGGAGCCGGGCTCGGCTCCGTCGACGGCCACCTCGACGTGCTGGCGAAGGCGAGCGAGGCGCTCGGACCGCTCGAAGGAGACCCACGGTGAGCGACATCATCGACAACCCGAGTCGAAGGCCCGGTTCGAGGTCACGCGTGAGGGACACACCGCCGACCTCACCTACGAGGTCGCCGACGGCCGCATCGTGCTCGTCCACACCGGCGTGCCCAAGCAGCTCGAGGGCCACGGAGTCGGCGGCGGAGCTGGTGAAGGCCGCGGTCGCGCGCGCGGAGCGCGAGCACCTCACGATCGTGCCGCTGTGCCCCTACGCGTGGGCGTACTTCCAGAAGCACCCCGAGGTCGTCGCGAACGTCAAGGTCGACTGGCTCGCGTCGAGCTGAACGCGGTGGCGCGTCAGCTCACCAGGTGAGGTCGAGCGTCTTGCGCATCGCGGCTTCGAACGACGCGTCGTCGAGCTGCCGGCGCGCGCCGAGGACCATCTCGGCATCCGCACCGACCGGGACGCGCAACGGAGGTGTCCGGGTCGTCGATCGCGTCCGCGATCGCTGTTCCCGACGAGCTCCGGGCCCGGCCGGCCCCCCGGACCGGTCACCTTCGCGTCCGTCCCCTCCCACTGCTCGAGGAGTGGCGCGTAGACCCCGGTCCCCTCGTGGTGCGCGCCTGCGCTTCATGCCGGGTGCGATGTAGCCGGGTTGGATGATCACGACCCGGATCCCGAAGTGGCCGAGCTCGTACTTCAACGTCTCAGAGATCGCTTCGAGCGCGAACTTCGACGCCGCGTACGCGCCCTCGAGCGGGGTGGACACCTGGCCCTGGATGGAGCTCACGTTCACGAAGATCGCCCGAGCCCCGTTCGCGCCACGACGGGATCAGCGCCTGGATCATCCGCAACGGCCCGTAGGTGTTCGTGTCCATGATCGCCTGGAACCGGTCCATCGGGTACCCCTCGAGCGGACCCCGGCTCTGCAGTGCCGCGTTGTTCACGACGCCGTCGAGCTCGCCGGCCGCGTCGAGTGCCGCGGCGATCGACGTGTCGTCGGTCACGTCGAGTGCGAGCGTCGGGCGACGTCGAGATCGTCCAGCAACGTCACGTCGCGCGCCGTGGCCACCACCTCGTGACCACGCTGCCGCGCACGCGGCGGCCGTCGCCCGACCGATGGCCCGTCCCGCACCCGTCACCAGAATCCGCATCTCCGGAATCTAGAGCCCGGCACCGGTCAGGGTCGGGTGCGGCGGACGTGGGCGGGGGTGACCGCGACGAACAGCGCGGTCGCGGCGAGCACCATCAGGCCCGTGGTGAGATCGAAGACGCCGGACAGGATCCCGACGATCGGCGGGCCGGCCACCATGCCGAGATAGCCGGCGGCCGTGACCCCGCCGATCGCGAGCGTGGGATGCCGGGCCTCGTTGTTCACGTCCGCGAGCAGCAGCGGCCAGACGACCGTGATGCCGACGCACGCGATCGCCAGCCCGATCGCACCGAGCGCGGGAACCGACGTGAGCGCCTCGAGCGCGATGCCGACGGCCGAGAGGCCCGCGCCGAACCTGACGCCGCGTCGGGTCCCGAGCCGGCCGACCGCGGGCCCACCGGCGAGGCGGGTGATCGTGGCCAGACCCTCGCCGACGACGTAGGCGCCGACCCCGACGAGGACGCCGATGCCGAGGTGGCCCCGGAGGTAGAGCACGCCCCAGGTCGCGATGCCGCCTTCCACCATCGCGGATGCCGCGAACACGGTCGCGAGGATCACGAGTCCCTCGTGCCGGAGCCCGGCGATCGCGCGCAGCAACGAAGGGTGCGCGCCGCTCGGTGGGCTCGGCAGGCGCGTGCGGAAGCTCATGAACGCGGTCGCGAACCCGAGCAGGGCGATGCCGACCCACACCCAGCGCCAGCTCAACCCGAGCTCGAGCGCGATCCCGGTCGCGGCCGCACCCAGGACTGCGCCCCCGTTGAACAACCCGTGGAAGCGGACGAGGTGGCCGGGTCGTTGCGAGAGCGCGGCCGCAGCGACGACGTTCATCACGACGTCGACGAATCCGCCCGCGGCGGTCGCGAGCGTGAACGCGACCGCGAACCATCCGAGCGCCGGCGCGGCTGCCACCGCCAGCAGCAACGCGCTCCACAGCAGGAGCGCCCGAGCGAGTGCGACCCCGGCGCCCCAGCGATCGGTCAGTGCGCCGCCCACCGCGTTGACCCCGGCCGCGAACAGGATCCCGAGTGCGAGCACCAGGCCCAGGCCGGCGTCCGAGAGCCCGAACGTCCGCTTGATGTCGATGACTGCCACCGCGAACGCGCCCGCGAAGCTGCCGAAGACCATGAACGCGGCCGCGACCGGCCGCAGGGTCGGACGTTCCGGCGTCAGGTCGTCCTCGGTGGTGGGCTCGACGGCCACGGGGTCAGCCCCGGCGGATCAGGCGTTCGCGGGCAGCGTGCTGCCCGGTCCCCGGCGCCGGAGCTCGACCTTCGTCGCGAGCTTGGTCCGATCGCCGGCCACCGCCTCGGCCCCCTCGATGACGAACCCCGCGTCGGCGATCATCTGGCGGTCGGCCTCACCCGCCTGCCCCTCGCTCGTCAGGTAGTCCCCGACGAAGATCGAGTTCGCGATGTACAGCGCCAGCGGTTGCAGCGCGCCGAGGTGGATCTCGCGGCCGCCGGCGATGCGCACCTCGACGTTCGGGAAGAAGAACCGGTAGAGCGCCAGGATCCGCAGGCAGCGTTCGGGCGTCAGCTCGAGCGTGCCCGCGAGGGGGGTGCCGTCGAACGGGATCAGGAAGTTGACCGGGACCGACTCCGGCTCCAGCGTCGCGCAGCGCGATCGCGAGGTCGACGATGTCGTCGTCCGTCTCGCCCATGCCGAAGATCGCCCCCGAGCACGGCGACAGCCCCGCTCCGTGCGCCGCATCGACGGTCGCGACCCGGTCGTCGTAGGTGTGCGTCGAGCAGATCTCGTCGTAGCGGGCTTCGCTCGTGTTGAGGTTGTGGTTGTACGCGTATACGCCGGCATCGTGGAGGCGCTCGCCCTGGCCCTCGCCGAGCAGGCCGAGGCTCACGCAGATCTCGAGCTCGGGGTACTCGGTGCGCAGGCGGGTCGCGGTTTCCGCGAGGTGGCCGACGTCCGCGTCGGTCGGGCCGCGCCCGCTGCCGACCAGGCACAGGCGACGTGCCCCCGCGTCGACGGCCCGCCCCGCGGCTTCGAGCACGACGTCGGAGTCGAGGAGTCGGTACTTCAAGATCTCGCTCGACGAGCCGCGCCGCTGGGAGCAGTAGTTGCAGTCCTCGGGGCACAGCCCCGACCGGACGTTCACCAGGAAGTTCATCTTCACCCGGCGCTCGAAGAACCGGCGTCGGACCCGGAACGCGGCCGCCACCACCTCGAGCACGTCGTCGTCGCCGAGGGCGAGCACCTCGAGCGCTTCGGCCCGGGTCGGCGCCCGCAGCTCGAGCGCGTTGTCCGAGACCGTCTGCAGGAGATCAGGCATGCGGGCGATTCTCGCACGGCCGGCGGTCCGGGGCGGTCTCCGGCCGGCGCGGGGTCGGTAGCGTCGGCACGATGACCTATCGAGTGGTGGTGTGGGGGACGGGGAACGTCGGCCGGCCGGCGTTGCGGGCGATCGCCGCGCACCGCGACCTGGAGCTGACCGGGGTGATCGTGGCGAACCCGGCGAAGGTGGGACGCGACGCCGGCGTCCTGGCGGGCATCGGCCCACTCGGCGTCGCCGCGACGGACGACATCGAGGCGACGCTGGCCGGCGACGTCGACGCGGTCGTCTACACCGCGACCGCCGACACCCGGCCCGACGACGCGCTCCAGGACCTGCTCGTGTGCCTGCGGTCCGGGGCCGACGTCGTGTCGACGGCCTTCTACCCGTTGCTCCACCCGCGCAGTGCCCCGCCCGAGCTGCTCGAGCTCGTCAGCTCCGCGTGTGCCGCAGGTGACACGTCGGTGTTCGTCTCGGGCATCGATCCCGGTTGGGCGCTCGACATCCTCCCCGCGCTCGTGAGCGGTGTCGGTGCCGGCATCACCGAGGTCCGCGTCCAGGAGCTCTTCAACTACGCGCTCTACGACCAGCCCGACGTGGTGCGCGAGGTGATCGGCTTCGGGAAGTCGATGGACGAGCTGCCGCTGATGCTCCTCGACTTCTCGTTGCAGATGGTCTGGGCGCCGATGCTGCGGATCCTCGGCGATCTGCTCGAGGTCGAGGTCGAGGAGATCGCGACCTTCGTCGAGCGCCGTCCGCTCGAACGCACGATCGAGGTGCCCGGGATGGGCACGTTCGAAGAGGGGACGCAGGGCGCGTTCCGCTTCGAGGTCACGGGAACGGTCCGCGGCCATCCGCTGCTGGTGGTGGAGCACGTGACGCGCATCGACGACGAGTGCGCGCCCGACTGGGCGCGCTCCGGCTCACCGGGGGGCGAGCACCGCGTGCAGCTGTCGGGCCACCCGAACCTGACCGTCTCCGTGCACGGGACCGAGCCGGGCGAGCCCGGCGCGGCCGGGGGTGGCAACGCGACGGCCGCGAACCGCATCGTCAACGCGATCCCAGCGGTTTGTGACGGCCCGTCGGGACCGGTCAGCCCACTCGATCTTCCGCCGATCACGGGAGCTGCGCAGCTGCGACTCCCGTAGGCCGCGAGGAAGCGGCGACACCTTCCGTCGCCGGCCCCTCGAGCTCCGCGTGCCGGCGGTACGCCCAGCCCGGACCGCGCACCACGAACGAGAGCCGCTCGCGCCAGGTGTCCGAGCCGCGGACGTCCCGCAGCATCTCGGCGTGCTCGTGCGCGATCACGCGCCGTGGGATCGAACGTGTTGATGTTCTTGGTCAGCCCGTAGACGACCGGGTCGCGCTCCGGTTGGAACGTGCCGAACAGCCGGTCCCACACGATCAGGATGCTGCCGTGGTTGCGGTCCAGGTACTCCTGGTTCGTGCCGTGGTGCACGCGGTGGTGCGACGGGGTGTTGAGCACCTCCTCGAGCGGGCCGAGCCGCCGGATGGTGTCGGTGTGGATCCAGTACTGGTAGAGCAGGTTGATCCCACGGGCCGAGACGATCAGCTCCGGGCGCACCCCGAGCAGGCAGAGCAGCGAGTACGGCACGAAGGTTCCGAACGCGTCGGCGACGGGCTGCCGGAGCGCGGTCGAGAGGTTGTAGCGCTCACTCGAGTGGTGCACGACGTGGATGGCCCACATGTACCGGCTCTCGTGCATGAACCGGTGGTTCCAGTAGTAGATGAAGTCCCAGCCGAAGACCGCGGCGGTGAGCCCGACCGCGCCCTTCCCGAGGTCGGGGAGGACCCGCCGCCTCCACAGGCGCTCCGCGTTGAAGAGCGACGCCCACGTCGTCGTGATCGCAATGCCACCGGTCACGACCGATGCCACCCCGCCGACCGACGCGACCTGGCTGGCCGCGCGGGCGAGTCGGCGCCGACCGGTCCGGTTCGCGGTCGGCGACGTGTCGTCCGCTCCGGCCCGGCGCGCGACCCGGTCGGCGATCGCGGTCACCGCGACCGCGCCGATCGCGCTCGCGACCAACGCCTTGCCGTACTTGCCCTTGCCCGGCGTGAACGGTGCGAGCAGGCGCGGCATCACCATCGGCGCGAGGAGGCTCGCCACCCCCATCGTCAGGCTGGTGATCGTGTCCCGGCGCTCGTAGTCCGCCCGCGACGGCCCCTCGCGCGCGGCCCGCGCCCGGAGGTACCGGCGTTCGGCCTCCATGCTCCCGAAGTAGAAGGGAGTCGCCACCACCGTTGCGTCCATGAGCCGCACCTCCCCCGAGCTGCTGTCGACGCGCGAGATTGTGGCAGAGGAGACCGCGAGGAGCTGGAGGCGTGGGCGATGGCGTTCGGGACGGGACGACGGATGAACCGGCTCGCAGTGGTGGCCGGCACGATCCGCCTGGCGTCGGGGGTGTCGTTCCTGGTCGCGCCGGAGGCCGCGAACAAGCTGTGGGGTGATGCCGAGGACAGCGGCCCGACCGCGAGCCTCTTGCTGCGCTCCATGGGCTACCGCGACGCGCTGGTCGGCGGGCTGCTGCTCTGGAGCGGGCTGCGGGGCACGCCGGCGGTGGCCGGATGGTTCCTCGCGTCAGCCGGCGCGGACGCGGCGGACTTCGTCGGAGGCATCGCGAACCAGGACCGGATGACGGATCAGCAGAAGATCCGCGGGCTCGGCGGCGCGGCCGCGGGCATCGGGATCGGCCTCTGGGGCGCGGTGCGCGCGGCGAGCGCCTAACGCAGCCGCTTGAGCTGATCCTTCGCCTCGGCGGTCGCGCCCAGGTGCACGTATGCCTCCGCGTCGAAGTCCGCCGGCGCGTCCACCTCGGTGACCGGGTCGGGACGGTCGTCCCATTCCAGCCGCAGCGCGCGGGCCATCGTCGCGTGCATGTCGTAGAGCGCGGTCACATACGTGAGCTCGAGGATCGCCTCGTCCGTGAGGTGACGGTGCAGCACCTCGAAGAGGTCGTCGCTCACCCGGCCGCCGTCGTAGACGATCGCGTCGCTGTACGCGAGCGCGGCCCGCTCGAGCTCGGAGAAGCGCGTTGAGGTTGCCCATCCGGGGATGGCCGCGATCTTCTCGTCGTCGACACCGAGGCCGCGCAGCGCGATGCAATGCTGGCTGAACACGAACTTGCTGCCGCGAGCCCATCCGACGCGGGCCTGAGCGAGCTCGCGCAGCTGCTCGTCGATCCGGCGTTCGGGGCTGCGGTAGAGCACGAAGCCCTGCACCGCGTGCTCCAACACGTCGGGGACGAGCGCGAACACGGTCCACCAGTCACCCTCGGTTCCGGTGCCCGTCTCCGCGCCGGCGAGCGGGTCGACGCCGGCACCGAACACGAGGTCGTACATCGCGTGGACGAGGCGGTCGTCGGTGTCCGATCGGCCGACCTGACGCAGGCGGGGCATGGGCGCTCCTTGGGATCGAGATCGAGGATGGCAGTAGGTTCCCCGCGCATGACCGCACCAGATCTGCTCGACCCCACGTTCTGGGCCGACCTCGACGGCATGCACGAGTTCTTCACCGAGGCTCGCACGGCCGGCCCGCTGTGGCGAGACGAGAAGAACGAGATCTGGGCCGTGGTCCGCCACGACGAGATCCTCGACGTCGAGCGGCGGGACGAGGAGTTCACGTCCCGTCCGGCCTACCGGTCGTTCGGCGACCTCAACGAGTCCGACATGATCGCCAAGGACGACCCCGAGCACATGGAGCAGCGCCGGATCGTCAGCGCGAAGTTCGCCCCGAAGTCCGTACGCGAGATGGCGCCGCGCCTGGACGACCTGATCGGCGAGCTGATCGACGGCATGGTCGGCACCGTGGCGCGCGACGGTGCCGTCGAGGTGATCGACGCGCTCGCCGCGCAGCTGCCGTCACGGCTCACGACCGATCTGCTCGGCTTCCCCGAGGACAAGTGGCGCGACGTCAAGAGCTGGTCCGAGCGCTTGATGCGGATCGACTCCGCGCGGGTCGAGAACGACGCGGCCATGGGCATGCTCTTCGCGATCCAGGAGTTCGCGCAGGTCGTCGACGCTGACCGCGATCGAACGGCGGGGCTGCCCGGCTGACGATCTCATCTCGAGCTGGGTGGCAGCCGACTTCGACCAGCTGACGATGATCCACGAGACGGGACTGTTCATCTCCGGCGGGGCGGAGACGACGCGCACCGCGATCTCGCGCGGGCTGCGGGTGCTGGCGGACCATCCCGACCAGTGGGAGGCGGCCGCGGCCGACCCGGCCCTGGTGCCCGGCCTGGTCGAAGAGGTGATCCGTTGGGTCACGCCGCTCAACAACTTCTTCCGCAGCGCGGCGAGGGACACGACGATCGGCGAGCAGCGGATCGCGTCGGGCGACCGGATGTGCCTCGTCTACCCGTCGGCGAACCGCGACGAGCTCGTCTTCGACGACCCGTTCCGCTTCGACATCCGCCGCACCCCGAACCGGCACGTCGCGTTCGGCTACGGCACCCACTTCTGCCTGGGCGTGAACCTGGCCCGCACCGAGCTGCGCATGCTGTTCGGCGCGCTGACCCAGCGGTTGACCAACCTGCGGGTCGTCACCGAGCCCGACATCGAGCCGAACATCTTCGCCGGCGCGGTCCGTTCGTTCCGCCTCGCCTTCGACGCGCGCTGAACCAGAGGAAGATCCGGGGTTCAGCCGGTCGCGCCGAAGCGCTCGACCCGGATGCGATCGACGGGGAAGTCGAGGTCGGTCAGCAGGTTCGTGGCCGCGTCGCAGAACCCGGCCGAGCCGCAGACGAACGCGGTGGCGTCGGGGAGGATCGCCGGAGCCACGTCGTCGGCCGAGAGGTGACCCGCGGGGCGCGGAGACGACGGCGGCGCGACGCGCGTGTAGACGATGCTCGTCTCCGGACCCGCGAGCTCGGCTTCGTAGTACAGGTCGCGCGGGGTCCGGACCGACTCGACGAGCCGGACGAGGTCCGCCGTGCCGTTGTTGCGCGCGAGGCGGAGCATCGCCATCAGGGGGACGAGGCCGGAACCACCGCCGAGGAGGAGGGCGGGCGTGTCGCCCTCCCAGACGAACCAGCGACCGATCGGGCCGCGCACCTCGAGCTCGTCACCCTCGACCACGACGTCGTGGAGGAACGACGAGATCTCGCCGTCCTCCAGCCGCTCCACGGTGAGCTCGATCTCGCCGGTGTCGTCCGGCGGCGACGCGACGGAGTACGAGCGCGACGCCTGGTAGCCGTCCGGCGCGGTGAGCCGCACGACGAAGTGCTGACCGGCCAGATGCGATGTCGGGTTCGCGAGCGCGAGCCGGAACGTCTTCGCGGTCGGGGTCTCGTCGGTGATCGCGACGACCTTCGCCTGCTGCCACCGGATCGGCGCGATCGCGGTGTCCGGCGCGGTCGGCCCGTCGTCAGTCACCCTGGTAGCGCTGCTCGAGCCACGGGTCGCCGCGGTCGTGGTACCCGTTGCGCTCCCAGAACCCGGGCTCGTTGTGGTCGAGGAGCTGGAGCCCGGAGACCCACTTCGCGCTCTTCCAGAAGTAGAGGTGCGGCACGAGCAGGCGGGCCGGACCTCCGTGCTCGCGCTCGAGCGGCTCGCCGTCGGCCTCGAACGCGACCCACGCCTTGCCGCCGGTCACGTCCTCGAGCGGCAGGTTCGTCGTGTACCCGGTGTGGCAGCTCGCGAGGACGTGCGTCGCGCTCGGTTGCGGTCTCGCGGCCTCGAGCAACGTGTCGACCGAGACGCCGACCCATTCCATCCCGAGCTTCGACCACGTCGTCACGCAGTGGATGTCGCCGGAGTACGTCGACGACGGCAGCGCGTGGATCTCGTCCCAGCTCCACGTCGTCGGACGGTCGACCAGACCCTCGATCGTGAACGACCAGGACGCGGTATCGAGCTTGGGGGTCGCCTCGGCGGTGAGGACCGGCCACCGCTTGCCGGTGTCGTACTGGCCCGGCGGCAGCCGCGGGTCGCGGTTCTTCCCTCGGCCCTTGAACCCTCGGGTGAATCCCACCATGTGCCGTCCGCTTTCTCGGAGGACCTGTTTCGTCAGGTCAGGAAGGAGAGGTGCTCGTGCACGGAACGGATCGCGGCCGAGCCTTCGCCGACCGCGGACGCCACGCGCTTGACCGAGCCACTGCGGACGTCGCCGACCGCGAACAGGCCGGGCTGGCTCGTCTCGAACGGCAGCGGCGTCCGCCCGATTGCTTCCCACCCCTCGCCGAGGTCCTCGGAGGTCAGCGCGCGATCCGTGCGGAGGAAGCCACCCTCGTCCGTGGCCACCTGACCCTCGAGCCAGTCGCTGCCGGGATTCGCGCCGATGAACGAGAAGAGGCCGACCGCGTCGATCTCCACGTTCCCCGCCGCGGTCGTCACGGTGATGCGCCGCAGCATCGACTCGCCGTGCAGCTCGACGCACTCGCTCTGGGTCCGCACGGTGATGCGGGGGTCGGCTTCGATCCGGTCGGCGAGGTAGCTCGACATGGACTTGCCGAGGTCGGTGCCCCGGATGAGCAGCGTGACGTGGCTCGCCTGCGACAGGTAGATCGCGGCCTGGCCGGCCGAGTTCCCACCGCCGACCACGACCACCGGCGCATCGCCGACGAGCCGGGCCTCGACCTCGGTCGCCGCGTAGTACACCCCCCGACCTTCAAAGTCCTCGAGGCGTGGGATGCGCAGCCGCCGGTAGTGCGCGCCGGTCGCGATCACCACGGCCCGGCCCGCGAGCTCGGTGCCGTCCGAGAGGTAGGCGACGAGGTGGCCGCCCCGCTCCTTCAGCCCGACGACCTCGCACGGGGTGGTCAGCCGCACGCCGAACTTGAGCGCCTGGGTCATCGCGAGGTTCGTCAGCTCGGTGCCGGAGACACCCTGGGGAAAGCCGAGGTAGTTCTCGATCCGCGAGCTCGTCCCCGCCTGCCCGCCGGGTGCGATCGACTCCACCGTCAGCGTGTTCAGACCTTCGGACGCGCCGTAGACGGAGGACGCGAGCCCCGCCGGCCCGGCACCGATGACGACGAGATCGAAGCAGCGGTCCGGGATCGACTCGATGGTCATCCCGAGGTGCTGCGCGACGACGCCGGGGGTCGCGCTCCGGATGACCTCGGAGCCGGCGATGACGACGGGCAGGTCCTCGACCTCGAGCCCGAACTCGGCCACGAGCCGGTCCACGTCCGGGTCCGTGTCGACGTCGAGCCACTGGTGCGGGAGCCGGTTGCGGGCGAGGAACTCACGCATCGCCAACGACTCGGCCGAGTAGCGCGATCCGATCACCCGCACCGTGCGCGCCGCCCCTTCCAGCAAGAGGTTTCGTCGGAGCACGAGGGTCGCCAGGATCGTGTCGCTCACGCCGGGTTGGGTCGCGATGATCCGGCGGAAGGAGTCCGGCGTGATCTCGATGACCTCGCCGGCGCGCGCGACGCGCGCGGTCAGGTAGACGCGGGAGCCGGTGAGGAGGTTGAGCTCACCGATGAAGCGCCCGGCGGTGTGCTGGACGATCACCTCCTCGACGCCGTCGACCGGCATGATGATGTCCACCGCGCCGGACATCACGACGTAGAAGTTGTACGTCTCGTCGCCGGCCGCGAAGAGCACGTCGCCCACCGAGACCTTGCGCCGGACGCCGAACGTCTCGAGCAGGGCCAGCTGGTCGATCCTCAGGTCCCCGGCGTTGACGTCCGCGCTGTCCACCACGGTGCCTACGCTACGCGGATCGGCGCCTTCCGGTCTCCCCTGACGGGGGGCTCGTCACGGGGTGTTCACGCGCCGTCGTCGCCGGACGAGCAGGAAAGCCGCGACCAGCACGAGCACCGCGAGCACCGCGACGACGATCCCGATGACCACGGCGTGGCTGGACGATCCGCTCGGCCCGACGAGCTCGGGAAGACGCGTCCCGGCCACGTACTCGCCGGGTTCCGACCACGGCGAGGTGAGGCTGAGCTGCCGGGGCGGCACCGCGGTCGCGTCCATCGTGATCCAGTCGGCGCCGGTACCGGAGCGGAACAGGGCGTCGCCGAGCTCGGGGATGTCCATCACGAGGGTTCCCGGGTGCGCGAGCTGCGCGACCCGCGATCCGTCGGGCTCGTAGGTCATCACGACCTTGTAGGCGTTGCCGTTGGGCCGCAGCGGGGGCGGCAGCGGCGCGAGTGTGCTCGGCGCGACGGGACTGATCTTCACCTTGACGCGGGTGGCACCGGCCTTCGGTGCGATCGCGCCCCGCCCGAGGTTCAGGACGAACTGGCCGTCGGGAGTCGCGACGCCGGCGGCGGCCGAACCGTCGCGCCCGAGCTCGATCGTGGTGGTGACTGGGGTGGGCTTGACGTTGCCGGACGAGAAGAACGACGGCGGTTCGACCCAGCGGTACGACGGCGGAGGTGTGAAGCCGTCGTAGAGCGGGCGGACGTGATCGTCGCGGAGCCCCACTGTCGCCCCGAGCACCGCGAGGTACCCGGCGAGCAGGATCACGCCGACGATCAGGCTGCGGCGACGCACCGTCAGAGCGCGATCAGGAGGTTGGCGACGACGTGGGTGATCGTGGGCGCGGCCCACGACCCGGTCACCGATCGCTGCCACGCGAGGAGCATCCCGGCGGCCAGGTCGAGGGGCAGGACCCAGTACCCGTAGATCGAGACGTGCACGGCCGCGAACAGGACCGTCGACCCGATGATCGCGACCGCGCTGCCGGCCGGTGCGAGCAGGCCGAAGCACAGCCGCCGGAACCATGCCTCTTCGGCGATGGCCGCGAGGGTGTTCGTGAGGATGAGGAACGCGGTCGCGGTCGTCGGCGCGTGGCCGCCGACGAGCCACCGACCGGCGCCGAACGCGACGACGCCGATGAGGACGGCGGGCACGGTGGTCCACACGCCCGGCGCGTGCGGGCGGTCGGGCCCGGCGCGGGAACGGGCAGGAGCGCGCCGGCGGCCAGCATCGCCACGAAGAGCACCGTCAGGACGGCGACGGGGTACGGGGTCGCGGCCACGAGCGCGGGGCGCGCCGCGAGCAGGCCACAACCAACGACCACGATCGCCCCGACGAGCAGCGTGGAGCGCGCGGGAGACGCGCCGGTCGCGAGCGTCGGACGCGGACGGAGCGACGCGGTCACTTCACCTCGAAGGTCACGGCCGCGACGACGCGGTTCGCGAACGGCAGGTGGTCGGACGCGACGAACTCGGCCTGGATCGTGTGGGTCCCGGGCGTCAGGTTCGGGACCTTCTGCGTCACGCCGTAGAACATCTGGGTCAGCTGGCCGTCGACGGAAACGTGGATGTGACCGCGGTCGGGCTGGATCTTGCCGCCGACCTGGTACGCCGGCACGACCTTCGCGTGGCGCAGGCGGAGGTTGAGCGCCACGTCGGTGCCGGTGACGGCGTTGGGCGCCGGGGCGAGGATCTGCAGCGTCGCGGGGGTCGACGGCCGTCCCGACGAGGAACCGGAGCACGCGGCGGCGACCACGACCAGCGCAACGACGATGACCAGCGCTCCGGTAAGGCGGCGAACGGCTCGCGACGCGGGCATGGCGACGATCCTATGGTGGACAATTAAACGAACGTTCGTTACGCTCCGCGACCGTGGGACGCAGGCCGGGGGGCACCACCGTAGATACGAAAGAGCAGCTGCTTGCCGCGGCCGCCCGCGTGATCGCGACCCGGGGCTACGAGGGCGCCCGGGTCTCCGAGATCGCCACCGAGGCCGGCCTGAGCACCGGGGCGATCTACGCCCACTACGACGGGAAGGCCGATCTGCTCTGCGCGGCCATCAACCGCGGGGGCCCGGATGCCGTGGCCGGGCTGCTGGACGCGGGCATCGCGGGCTCCGTGGCCGGTACGCTGAAATTCCTCGGAGCCCGGCTGGTCTCGGGAGTGCGCACGGGCCGGGCCCGGATCAGGGGGGACGTGTTGATCGAGTCACTCGCCGCGAGCCGTCGAGAGCCGAAGGTGGCCGCCGTGCTGCGCGAGAGCATCTCCGCGCGCGAGGAGCGGCTCGCGGACGTCATCCGACTCGGCCAGGAGTCCGGCGAGATCTCCGGCGCGGTGTCACCCGAGGCGGTCAGCCGGCTCTGCATGCTGCTCGCGCTCGGCTCGGTCGTCACCCGTGCGATCGATCTTCCCGCACCACCTGCCGATGACTGGGAGACCGTCATCGGCAGCCTTGTCAACCAGATGCAAACGGTGGAGACGTCATGAACTGGCCCGGTTCGCGCGCCGACGAGATGGTCTCGACCGAGTCCGAGGGGAAGCGCCGCCGGCGGTGGCCGTTCGCCGTAGCCGGCGTGGTGCTGGTCGTCGCCCTCGGGGCCGGCCTCTACGTGTGGGCGCAGGTGCGCGACCTCACGTCGTCGAAGTACAACGTCATCAACTACTCGGTCCCCAGCTCGCCGCACCTCGTCGCGGGTCAGGGTGAGACCGTCTACCGGATCGACCCGACGCAGTCGTCGCTCAGCTACGGCGTCGAGGAGAAGCTGTTCGGGCAGGACGCACACCGTGCCGAAGGCTCGACCAACGGGATCGCGGGCGACATCGCGGTCAACCCGACGCATCCCGCCGCGAGCCGGGTCGGCGAGATCGTCGTCAACGTCGAGCAGCTGCACTCGGACAACAACTTGCGTGACGCGAAGATGCGCGAGGGCTACCTCGATTCGCACGACTACCCGCTCGCGTACCTGACCGTTGCGGGTCTCACCGGGATGCCGGCCTCGATCACTCCCGGCTCGCCGACCCACTTCAAGCTCGACAGCCAGCTGACGGTGCACAAGACGCCGGCTCCGGTGACCTGGGACGTCGACGCGACCGTCAACGACGGCAAGCTCACGGCCACCGCGACCACCAAGGTGAAGATGTCGACGTTCGGCATCGGCCCGATCAGCATCGCCGGTCTCGTGAGCACGTCCGACGACGTGACGCTCACGATGAAGCTGACCGCGATCGACCCGTCCAAGTTCACCGTGCCGAACCAGATCGCCGCACCGGCCGGCGGCGCCCCGCAGCGGTGACAGCCCGTCGTTCAAGACGGTCGTCATGCCCGCGCTCCAGGCGAACTGCGCCTCGTGCCACAACACGCGGCGCAGGTCGGCGCGGCGCACTGGACGCTCGACACTGCGGCCGACGCGCAGAAGGTCTCGGACGGTATCGGCACCGTGGTCGCGGCCAAGTACATGCCACCGTGGCCTGCGTCGGACGTACGGCGTACCGCTCGACCACTCCAAGCAGCTCGCCCCGAAGACCCTCGCCGCGATCGTGGCCTGGTCCAAGGCCGGTGGCCCGCTCGACGTGCCTGCCTCGACCCCGGTGAAGCCGACCCAGGGTCCGCAGGGCGTCCCGCCTCGGCAGGACGTCGTGATGAAGATGCCCCAGGGCTACGCGGGGTCCCTGCGCCAACCCGAACGACTACCGCTGCTTCGTGCTCGATCCGCACATCACCAAGCCCACCTTCATGACCGGGTACACCGTGACGCCCGGCCACCCCACCGAGATCCACCACGCGCAGATCTTCCACATCGACCGGGCCGCAGGTCGAGGCGAGCACGAACGATCGCGGGCCAGGACGGCAAGCCCGGTTGGAGCTGCTACACGGGCCCGTCGCTGCCCGATCGCGGACCGGACCGCACCGCGATCCGCCCGAACACCCCCGAGCCGAGCGCGCATCGGCGCCAGGGCTTCACCGGCCAGCCCGGGCTCGTCGCGGGTTGGGTGCCGGGCCAGGACCCGGTCATCTACCCCGAGCACTCGGGGATCCTTCTCCAGCCCGGCGACGCCCTGGTGCTGCAGATCCACTACCACTACGACAAGACGCCGATCCCCGACCGGTCGACGGTCGCGCTGCAGCTCGACCCGGGGACGGAGAACATCAAGAAGCTCGAGATCATCAACCCCATCGCCCCGGTCGAGATCCCGTGCATGCCGGGGGTCGTCGCGGCGCTGTGCGACCGCAACAACGCGCTCAAGGACGACGCGCGGCTCTACGGCCCGGCCGGCTCCTTCATCGAGCCCGGTCTGCTCGGGCTCTGCGGCAAGACCCAGCAGGAGCTCGCGGCGACGTTCAAGAACGGGATCGCGACACTCGAGCTGTGACACGAAGGTGCCGATGTCGGGCACGATCACCGGCGTGCTCGGGCACATGCACACGCTCGGCAAGACGTTCCGGTTCACGCTCGACCCCGACTCGCCGAAGCCGACGGTGCTGCTCGACATCCCGGTGTGGAACTTCGACTGGCAGATGAACTACGAGCTGGCCAAGCCGATCCACGTCACGGCGGGCCAGACCGTCCGGATGGAGTGCAGCTGGGATCGCTCGCTCGATCCGAACCGGCCGCCGAAGTACATCGTGTTCGCCGAGGGCACCGAGGACGAGATGTGCTTCGGGACCTACGCGATCATCCCGGACGACCAGTCCGCCGTCGGATAGCGGCTCGGGCCGCCGCGGCGGCTCGGCGGGAGCGATGACCGGGCCCACCACTAGGGTCGGCAGCGATGGGTGAGGGTCGCGTCGTGATGGGGTTGCTGTTCTACCCGCGGGGTGGATCGGCGTACGTCGTGCGCTACCTCAGCCCGGCGCTGGCCCGGGCCGGCTGGTCGGTCTCACTCGCGGTCGGCTCAGTCGGCGGGCCCGGTGAGGAGACCTACGCCCCGACGTTCTTCGCCGGCCTGGACGTCCACTTCCTCGACTCGACCGACGCGGCGCGCGCGTTCGAAGCCGGTGGCGACGCGATCGCGGCACCGCAACCCATGCACCCGTCCTACGAAGACCGCGCCGGGGTGCCGGACGTCGTGTTCGCGTCGGTGCCACCCGGGCTCGCAGAGCACCTCGCCGCGGTATGGGAAGGCCCGCTGCGCGCCGCCGGCGCGGACGACGCGAGCGGTGCTGCACCTCCATCACCTGACGCCCCAGCTCGACGCCGCGCACCGGCTCTGGCCGCACGTCCCGAAGATCGTGCATCTGCACGGCACCGAGATGAAGCTGATCGACTCCATCGAGTCGCGGGCCGCACTCGCGGCGAAGCTCGACGAGACGCTCGCCACGATGCCCGAGTCCGTCGCGGGCATCGTCGACACCGGCGCGGCGCGCGACCTGGACCCCCAGGACGCGGAGCTGCTGCACTCCACGCGCTGGCCGGCCTGGCGGCACGGCGAGTTCTGGGCCTCGCACCTGAAGGAGCAGGCGCTCCTCGCGGATCACCTCATCACGGTGTCGCCGCAGAACCGGGAGAGCGCGATGGCGATCTTCGGCGTCGAGCCCGAGCACGTCACGGCGTTGCCGAACGGTGTAGACATCCAACGCTTCCATCCGCGGCCCCGGGTGGCGGGGGCGCGGCGGGCCGCGTTCCGTCGCTTCCTCGTCGAGGACCCGCAGGGCTGGACGGAGACCGGGCCGCCGGGGACGCTCCGGTACCGCGAGTCGGACCTCGACCGGCTGCTCGGCCCGGACGACGACGCGACCGTGCTGCTGTTCGTCGGACGGTTCCTCGGCTTCAAGCGCGTGCCCGCGCTGGTGCGCGCTTTCGCGCGAGCCCGTGACCGCTTCACCCGCCCCGGCTCGTTGGTGCTCTGGGGTGGGCACCCGGGGGAGTGGGAGGACGAGCATCCCGTCACCGTGGCCGAGTCGGTCGGCGCCGACGGCATCTACTTCGCGGGCTGGCGCGGCCACGGCGACCTGCCGGAGGGGCTCGCCGCGAGCGACGCGCTCGTGGTCCCGTCCGTCGCCGACCCGTACCCGCAGGTGCCGCTCGAGGCGATGGCCGTCGGGCTCCCCGTGCTCGCGTGCCGCAGCGGGGGTCTCATCTCCATGGTCAACCTCGATCCCGACCACCCGACGGGCTGGTTCGTCCCACCCGACGATCCCGACGCGCTCGCCGATGCGATCGTCGCGGTCGTGAACGACCCGGCCGAGACCGCCGCGCGGGGCAGGAACGCGGCGGCCCACGCTCGGGCCGAGCTGTCGTGGGACGGGTTGGTCCCGCGGTTCGAGACCGTCTACGACGCTGGGGATCGAACGCCACCGCACCCGTGAGCTCGCACGACAAGGAGAGGCATGAACTTCGCGATCATCGGCGCCGGGATGGCCGGCATCCTCAGCGGGATCAAGCTGACGGACGCGGGCCTCACCGACTTCACCATCTACGAGAAGAACGATCGGTTCGGTGGAACCTGGCGGGAGAACACCTATCCCGGCCTCGCCTGCGACGTGCCGTCGCACCTGTACTCGTACTCGTTCGCACCCAACCCGGACTGGAGCCACCAGTTCTCGCCCGGCCCGGAGATCCACGCCTACTTCGAGCGGGTTGCACGCGAGCACGGCCTCGAGGCGAAGACCCGCTTCGGCGAGGAGATCGTCGGCTGCGAGTTCCATGACGGGCGTTGGAACCTGGAGACCGCGAACGGGCACCACGACGTGGTCGACGTCGTGATCGCGGCGACGGGAGTCCTGCACCATCCGAACTACCCCGACATCGAAGGCCTCGACTCGTTTGCGGGTGCGATGTTCCACAGCTCGCGTTGGGACCACGACGTCGCGCTCGACGGCAAGCGGGTGGGGGTCATCGGCACCGGGTCGACCGCGGTGCAGATCGTCGGGGCGATCGTCGACCAAGTCGGGCACCTCGATCTGTTCCAACGCACCCCGCAGTGGATCCTGCCCCAGGAGAACCCGGCGTTCACGGACGAGGAGAAGGCGTCGTTCCGCGCCGACCCGTCCAAGCTGATCGAGCTGCACGACAGCCTGTCGCAGGCGTTCGGGATCTTCGCCAACGCGGTGGTCGACGCGGAGTCACAGGAGGCGCACTGGATCCAGTCGGCGTGCCTGGCCAACCTCGAGAACAACGTCAAGCGACCCTGAGCTCCGGGAGCGGCTCCGCCCCGAGTACCGCGCCGCGTGCAAGCGCCTGATCATCTCCCCGAACTTCTACGAGGCGATGCAGGCGCCGCAGACGGATCTCGTCACCGAGGCGATCGAGTCGATCGTCCCGGAGGGCGTGCGCACCAAGGACGGCGAGCTGCACGAGCTCGATGTCCTGGTGCTCGCCACCGGCTTCCACGCCGACGCGTTCATGCGCCCGATGAACATCATCGGGCGCGACGGCCGGGCGCTCAACGACGCGTGGTCCGAACGGCCGAACGCGTACCTGTCGATCTCGATCCCCGACTTCCCGAACTTCTTCATGCTGAACGGCCCGAACGGTCCGGTCGGCAATTTCTCGCTCATCGAGGTCGCCGAGCTGCAGTTCGGATACATCATGGGGCTCATCGACGAGCTGCGATCCGGTGGGCACCGTGAGATCAGCGCGACCGAGACGGCGATGAACGAGTTCGAGGCGGCCCGCGTCGAGGCGTCGAAGAAGACGGTGTGGGTGACCGGTTGCCAGAGCTGGTACCTCGACGATCGCGGCATCCCGGCGGTGTGGCCGTGGCCGTTCGACCGGTTCCGCCAGCAGATGGCCGCACCCGATCTGTCCGCCTTCGAGTACCGGTAGGTAGCGATGACCACGAGCACCCGGCTGACGAAGGACATCGAGGTCCCGGACCAGACCGGGAAGATCGCCGTCGTCACGGGCGGCAACAGCGGCATCGGGCTCGAGGCGGCGCGCCGGCTCGCCCGGGCCGGTGCCCGGGTCGTCCTCGCGGTCCGCAACCCGACCAAGGGCGAAGCGGCGGTCCAGGACATCCGCGCCGAGCATCCGAGTGGGGAGGTCTCGGCCGAGTCCCTCGACCTCTCGAGCCTGGCGTCCGTGCGCGCGTTCGCGGGAGGGATGGCGAGCCGGGACCAGCCGATCGACCTGCTCGTCAACAACGCGGGGATCATGGCCGTGCCCGAGCGGGACGAGACCGAGGACGGGTTCGAGCTCCAGATCGGCACCAACTACCTCGGCCACTTCGCCCTGACCGGTCTCCTGCTGCCGTTGCTCCGGCGCGCCGATGCGCCGCGGGTCGTCACGATCAGCAGCTCCGCGGCGCGCTTCGGCAGGATCAACCTGTCCGACCTGCAGAGCGAACGGCGCTACGGCGCGTGGCGGGCGTACAGCCAGTCGAAGCTCGCGGACCTGATCTTCGCCCTCGAGCTGCAGCGGCGCAGCGCGGCCCACGGGTGGGACGTGATGAGCAATGCCGCGCACCCGGGATCGACGCACACGAACCTGCAGAGCACCGGGCCGAACCACGGGACGAGCAAGCAGGGCAACGGGATGATGGGGATCCTGATGCGGTTCCCCGGTGTCTCCCAGGACGCCGCGGCCGGCGCGCTGCCCACGCTCTACGCGGCGACGAGCCCCGATGCCGTGGGCGCGGGCTACTACGGCCCGAACGGGTTCCAGGAGCTGAACGGGCTCCCGGCGCCGGCCACCGTGCCCCGCCGTGCGCTCGACGCGGCGACCGCGACGGGGCTCTGGGAGCAGGGTGAGGTGCTCACCCAGGTGCGGTTCCCGACGGACTGAGCGTCGCGAAGGTGCTGGTCAGGGCACTTCTCGCGCTTCCGCTCAAGTTTCGGGCCGGATCTGTCGAAAGAGGTCCACGGCCAGCTGCGCGCGCCGTGCGCCCGGTGGCTCAGTGGTCGAGGCCGCCGCCGAGCAGGCGCGTGATGACCTCGCCGGTGTGGAACACCGTGATGTCACCGTCCTCGGAGACCTTCAGCACGATGTCCGCGGTGTAGGAGAGGCTCTTGGCCGCCGCGGTGCGGGCGCCTTCGTGCTGGCTGTCGGAGCTGGTCACGATCGCGCCGTACGCGAGCAGGTTCGCGTCGCGATCGACGATCGTCGCGCCGTCGAGTCCGGCGAGGCGGGACAACGTCTGGTCGTCCAGGTCCTCCCCGTCGATGAGGTGGTGCAGGCGGGTCTCGGTCCGGATGGCGGCGGGGTCGTACTCGTTGCGGAGGTCGTAGCGGTCCTTCGGGGACACGATCGGGTCCAGCGAGCCGGCGTCGTCGACGATGGCGAGGATCGCGCCCCGGCCCTCGGCGGAGACCGTCAGCGCGGCCTGCACGACGATGCCGGTCGCCTCACCACCGCCGATCAGGTCGGCGATGAACGCGGTGAGCTCGAGCGGGAACGCGGTCCAGTGCTCGCCGCGGCGCAGGACCAGCGGCTGGCCGTCGACGAACACCCAGATCGTGCGGTCCGAGCGCAGGTAGAAGCCGACGCCGCCGAGTCGCCGGGTCGCTTCGGCGACGAACGAACCGGCGTCGAGCAGCGCGGAGCGCCCGGGCCGGCCTCCTCCACCGGGGAAGCGCTCGTTCAGCCGGTGCCGCTGCAGCTCGGAGCGCGCGTGGCCATCGCGGTCGACGACGAGCAGCGCGCGCTGACCGTCGAACAGCAACGGGGCCCGCTTCGTGGCGCGGAGGTGCGCGGGGTAGTCGAAGCGCAGGCGGGGCGTGTCGCGCAGCGCGTCGGTGATGATGACGCCGTGGGTCAGCTCGTGTGACTCCACCCGTGTGCCGCTCAGCTCGATCAGGTACTCGAGGGTCTCGGCGATCAGGTCGGTGGTCGCCGGTCGGTCCGCGGCACCGGCGTACTCACCGAGCAGCTCGATGATGATCGTGTCGCGCAGCGCGCGCCGGGTGGGCGGATTGATCGACGCGGCTCGTGGTGACGGTCGCGGAACCGCGCCGAAGCCCGCATGGCGGCGCCGGGCAGCGCGTGGAACAGCATCAGCACCTGGCTGCTCTCGGCCGAGATGAACCCCGCGAGGCGCTCGCGTAGCCGCAAGGTGCAGGTGATCCGCCACCCGGCGGGACCGTCACCGGTCGTGCTCGTCGTGCTGAGCGTCGTCGGGGGATCCGGAAGCGGCGCGTCGTCGGGCGAGTAGACGAGCTCGACCGAGGCACCCTGGAAGATCTCGACCAGGGTCGCGGCGACGACCTCGCCGACCGGATCCTCGGGCAGGTGATCGACCGTCGAGGTCCGTTCCCAGTCCATCACCTCAGTCTGACCGCCCCGATCCGTCGTTCTCGGCACGCTGAACCGCGCCTGGCGCGGTCGAACGGGCCGAGAACGGGCGTGCGGGCTCGAGCGCGGTGATGTAGTCGGCGAGCAGTGCCGCGAGCTCGATGGCCAGCTCGGGATCACCGAGGTCGGGATCGGCCCACGTCTCCGACACCCGGCGCCACGACTTCGTCCGGCCGAGGAACGGCCCGACCACCGCCGCGTCCCCGACACCCGGACGCCACTCGGCTTCACACGCCAACAGGTGCTCGATGACCTTCGTGTTGTCGCGGGCCTGCGAGTGCTCGGCGTGGAAGCCGATCTCGAGCGCGAGCACCTTGGCCTCCTTGACTGCGTCGGCGCCGATCACCTGGGCCTCGTAGTGCTCGCGGGGCGGGTCGGCCGGCCCGAACCACACCTTGATCCCGTACCGGCGCACCCGCAGCCGCAGCTCGCCGAGGTCCGGGGGCAACATGCCGCGCAGCGCGTCGCCGACCTCCTCGAAGAGCTGGGATTCCACCCGCCCAGCATGTCGCGTCGGGCCGCAGCCGTGTGGAGTAGACAGAACCCGCCCCAACTGCTGCGGGAAAGAGGCACGGCATGGACATCGAAGCGGTCGACGGCATCCGGGTGCTTCGCCTCGGTGACGGGCTCAACGCGTTCGACGCGGCGTTCGTCGACGAGCTGCACGGCGCACTCGACACGATCGAAGCGGATCTGGACGCCACGACCCTCGTCACCGTCGCGGCCGGCAAGCACTACTCGAACGGGTTCGACCTCGGGTTCCTCGGCGGGCTGGACCTGGATGCGCTCAAGGCGTTCATGGACCGGACCAGTCGGGCGCTCGCGCGCGCATCCTCGTGTTCCCGATCCCGACCGTCGCCGCTCTGAACGGTCACGCGTTCGGCATCGGCGCGCTGCTCGCGCTCGCGCACGACCAGCGGGTGCAGAACGCCGAGCGGGGTTGGTTCTGCCTGCCGGAGGTGGACCTGCAGATGCGGTTCAACCCGTTCCAGCTCGGCCTCGTCGTCGGCAAGCTCTCCCGCCCGACCGCAGGCGAAGCGGTGCTCGGCGGTCGACGCTACGACGGGAACGCCTCGCTCGCCGCGGGGATCGTGGAAGCCGTCGCGGGTCCGGACCATCTCGTCGCGGTCGCCACCGAGCTCGCCTCGCCGCGGGTCGGGAAGGAGCGCGCGATCGTGCAGACGCTCAAGCGCGACCTCTACGTGGGGATGCTCGAGAAGCTCGAGTCGGGATCGATCCCCGGCGTCTGATCGCTACGGTGCGGTCGCTCCACGCGCCCGGGCTCCCGCGCGGATCAGCAACGCGCCGACGAACACCATCGGCGCGCCGATCACCGCCCAGACGATCTCGCCCGTCATGAACGAGCCGCCGATGACGCCGATGCCCTGGCCGACCCACACCCCACCCACCAGGACGAGCACCACTCCGAGGATCAAGCGCATCATGACGGTGACCTCCTTCGGTGACTCTACGGGGGACACGGGCGCCGGGATGGACCCACTACCGTCCCGTCCATGGCCGTGACGCTCTGCGTGCTCCTGACCGCGGTCCCGGGCCACGAGCACCTGCTCGTCGAGTACGAGGACCAGGTGCTCGGGCTCTTCGCGGCGCACGGCGCGCAGCTCCTCCAGCGGGTGCGCTCCGTCGATCCGGCGGAGCCTCCGTACGAGGTGCAGGTCATCGAGTTCCCGACCGAGGCCGCGCTGGAGGCGTACATGGAGGACCCGGCCCGGCTCGCGCTGGTCGACCTGCGTGCTCGGGCGATCGCGAGCACCCAGGTGCTGCGGGTCGAGGTGGTCTGACACTTCGGGGGTTCCCGGGCGCCGGGCTGGGTACTTGGGATGCGTCCCCTGGAGAAGGAACGGATGTTGAGAACGCCGCGTGTGCTCGCACTGATGACCCTGACCATCTCGGCGCTGATCATCACGGCAGCACCATCGAGCGGGGCGGCACCCACGTGGGCGCCGGCGGCGACCGCGACGATCCACCCGGGCGTGCAGATGCTCACCGACGGCGCGCAGTGCACCGCGAACTTCATCTTCTCGGACGCGGGCAACGTCTACATCGGTCAAGCGGCGCACTGCTCGGGCACCGGTGGCAGCACGGACACCAACGGTTGCACGTCGGCGTCGCTGCCGATCGGGACGCCCGTGACGGTCGACGGCGCGTCCAAGCCGGGCACGCTCGTCTACAACTCGTGGCTCACCATGCAGGCTCGCGGTGAGACGGACGCGAACACGTGCGCGTACAACGACCTCGCGCTCGTTCGTCTCGATCCCGCCGACGTGGCGAAGGTCAACCCGTCCATCCCGCACTGGGTGGTCCGGTCGGCGTCGCGACGACCGGGACGACGGCCGGGCAGACGCTGTACTCGTACGGCAACTCGGAGCTGCGCGGTGGCCTGACCCAGCTCAGCCCGAAGACCGGCGTGAGCCTCGGCGATGCCGGTGGCGGTTGGAGCCACAGCGTCGCGACCGTCTCACCGGGCATTCCCGGCGACTCGGGCAGCGCGTTCCTCGACAGCACCGGTCACGCGCTGGGCATACTGAGCACGCTGGAGCTCGCACCGGTCCCGGCGTCGAACGGCGTCGGCGACCTGGCCCTCGAGCTGAGCTATCTGCACGCGCACACCGCGTTCACGGCGCAGCTGGTCCCGGGAACCAGGCGTTCAACGCCACGCAGCTGCCGCTCGGCGTGGGCTAGGGAGCTGCGACTTCGGTCACAGTCGGCCGGTCTCGGAAAACAGGTCTGTAGCTGACCGCTTCCGTCGCCTACGGTCGGAGCCGGATCCGGTAGACCGCGGAAGGAGAGCCGTCGGGCGACCGATGAGTTCTCGGACGTCCGATCGTCTCAACCTCGACGCGCTTCACGGCAGACGACCCGAGGAGTTCTCGATGCTCGCCCGACTCGCCCGCACCTGCTACCGCCACCGACGCGTCGTCGTGGTGCTCTGGATCCTCGGGTTCGTGCTCGCGATCGTGGGCGGGCCCGCGCTCAAGGGCGAGTCGGCCACGTCGGGCCGGTTGCCCAACACGGACTCGCAGGCCGCGTACGACACCTTGAAGCAGGACTTTCCCCAGCGCCACGGCGACGAGGCGCAGATCGTCTTCGCCGACGTCACCAAGGATCGTCCGGCGATCGACGCGTACATCGCGAGGGTCAAGCAGGTCCACGGTGTGATCGCGGTGCAGCCGATCGAGATCTCGCGCGGCGGCAAGGTCGCGATCGTGCCGATCACCACTGCATCTGGTTCCGGCACGCACCCGAAGGAGACCGCGGACAAGGTGAAGGGCCTCGCGGCGCCGCTCGCCAAGGACGGCGTGCAGGTCGAGTTCGCGGGCAACTGGTTCAGCTCCGCCGCGATGCCCGCGAGCGAGGTGATCGGCATCCTCGCTGCGGTCATCGTGCTGCTCATTGCGTTCGGCTCCGTGATCGCCATGGGCCTGCCGATCCTCACCGCGATCATCGGGATCGTCATCTCACTTGCCGGTGTCGGCATCCTCGCCAACTTCCTCACGACTCCTGACTTCGCGCCGCAGGTGGCCGCGATGATCGGCATCGGGGTCGGCATCGACTACGCGCTCTTCATCGTCACCCGGTACCGCGAAGCCCTGCACCGGACGAACAACCCTGAAGCCGCGGTGCTCGAATCGATGACCACGTCGGGACGAGCCGTCGTGTTCGCCGGCTTCACGGTCATGGTCTCGCTGCTCGGCATGCTCCTGATGGGTCTGAACTTCCTGCACGGGCTCGCCGTCGGCACGTCGCTCGCGGTCGTCATCGCCGTCGCGGCCGCGATCACGCTGCTGCCCGCACTGCTCGGCTTCGTCGGCTTCACGATCGACAAGCTCAGGGTCGGGCGGCGCAAGCAGAGCACCGGCGAGGGGATGTGGCATCGCTGGGCCCGCACCGTGCAGCGGCATCCGGGGCCGATCGCGCTCGTGGGATTCGCGGTGCTCATCGCCGTCGCCCTGCCGATGTTCTCGCTCCGGCTGGGCAGCGCCGACGCGAGCAACGATGCCGCGAACACCACGACGCACAAGGCCTACGACCTCATCGCCAGCGGCTTCGGCCCCGGCGCGAACGGGCCGGTCCTGGTCGTGGTCAACACGTCGAAGGACGAGCGCGTCGACGGACCTGCCGAAGCTGATCGCGACGCTGCGCTCCACGCCAGGGGTCGCATCGGTGACCGACGCGCGACCGAACCCGGCGGGGACCGCGGCGATCGCAACCTTGATCGCGACGACCGGGCCCCAGGACGTCGCGACGTCGGAGCTCATCCACCACCTCCGCGACGACGTCGTCCCCGCGGCAACCAACGGCACGGGGATGGTGGTCAACCTCGGCGGGCAGACCGCGAGCCGCGATCGACTTCTCCGACGTGATCGGCGCTCGCCTCCCGATCTTCATCGGGGCGGTGCTGGTGCTGAGCTTCCTGCTCCTGCTGCTCGTCTTCCGCTCCGTGCTCGTGCCGCTCAAGGCCGTGCTGATGAACCTGCTCTCGATCGCGGCCGCGTACGGCGTCATCGTGGCGACGTTCCAGTGGGGCTGGGGTGGCAGCATCCTCGGCGTCAGCGCAGGGCCCATCGAGGCGTGGGTGCCGATGATGCTGTTCGCGATCGTCTTCGGACTCTCGATGGACTACGAGGTGTTCCTGATCAGCGGGATCCGCGAGCACTACGAGCAGAGTGGCGACAACGCCCAGGCCGTCGCCGACGGGCTCGAGTCCACGGCCCGGGTCATCACCGCGGCCGCGCTGATCATGGTGTTCGTGTTCGGCAGCTTCGTCGTGTCGGACATCCGCGCGCTGAAGCTCATCGGCCTCGGCCTTGCGGTTGCCGTCGCGATCGACGCGAGCATCGTGCGCGTCATCCTCGTGCCGGCCACGATGGAGCTGCTGGGCAAGGCGAACTGGTGGCTGCCCCGCTGGCTCGACCGGCTGCTGCCCCGGATCAACGTGGAAGGCGACACCAGCGCCCTGGACGACCTCGAGCTGCCGGTGCGGGAGCCGGTCAGCACCGGTTCCTGACCGTCAGCCGCCGGCGAGCTCCGGTGGGAAGCCGCCGGTGGCGATCGGTCCCCACCGTTCGATGTCGATGCGGATGATGCACTTCCCCTGCCGCACCATCGCCGCGCGGTACTCGTCCCAGTCCGAGTGCTCGCCGGAGATCCCGCGGAAGTAGTCGACGAGTGGCTCGAGCGCGTCGGGCAGGTCGAGGACCGAGGCGGACCCGTCGACCTGCACGTACTCGCCGTTCCAGTCGTCGGACTGCACGGCGATCGAGACCCGCGGGTCGCGCCGTGCGTTGTGCACCTTGGCCCGCTGGGGATACGTGGCGATGACGATCCGGCCATCGGGGTCGAGACCACAGGTGACCGGCGAGATCTGCGGGCGACCGTCGGTCCGGGACGTCACGAGCATCCCCCGATGCCGGGTCCGCAGGAACTCCAGCAGCTCGTCGCGATCGACGCGCTGGGCCTTGGCGATGCTCCGGGGCATGTCAGCGCACCACACGGAAGAAGGACCGGACTTCGTCGACGAACGCATCCGGCTGCTCGAACGCGGCGAAGTGGCCACCGCGCTCGAGCTCGTTCCACTGGCGGATGTCGGAGAACCGCGTCTCCGCCCAACGCCTCGAGGCGCGGATGATCTCCTTCGGCAGGATGGCGACCCCGACGGGGACGTCGACCTTCTCGAGCTTCGTCCCGAAGTCGTTGAAGCTCTCCCAGTAGAGCCGGCCCGAGGAGGCGCCGGTGCCGGGAAGCCAGTAGAGCATCACGTTGTCGAGCAGCTCGTCGCGGCTGAAGATGTTCTCGGGGTGGCCGTCGCAGTCGGTCCACGCCCAGAACTTCTCCACGATCCACGCGGCCTGCCCGGCGGGGGAGTCGACCAACCCGTACCCGAGCGTCTGGGGCCGGGTCGACTGCTGGGTCGAGTACCCGGACTCCCACCGTTGGTAGTGGGTGAGCGACGCCATCGCGGCCTGCTCACTCGCCGTCATCTCGCCCATCGACGCGTCGGCGAACGCGATGACCATGTTCAGGTGGATCCCGACGACGTGCTCGGGGTCGTGCCGGCCGATGCTCGTCGTGACGCTCGCGCCCCAGTCGCCACCTTGCGCGCCGTACCGGTCGTAGCCCAGCCGCGCCATCAACGTGGCCCACGCGTCGCGCGATGCGCGGGGTCTTCCATCCCGGCTCGGTCGGACGGTCGCTGAACCCGTACCCCGGCAGCGAGGGACAGACCACGTGGAAGGCGTCCGCGGCATCGCCGCCGTGCGCGACCGGGTCCGTGAGCGGCCCGATCACCTTGTGGAACTCGACGATCGATCCGGGCCACCCGTGCGTGATCACGAGCGGCAACGCGTCGGGCTCCGGCGAGCGCACGTGGAGGAAGTGGAAGCCGAGCCCGTCGAGCTCGGTGCGGTACTGCGGGAACGCGTTGAGGCGGGCTTCGGAGGCGCGCCAGTCGTACTTCGTCGCCCAGTACTCGCACAGCTCCTGCACGTACGCGAGCGGGATGCCCTGGACCAGCCGGCCACCGTCTCCGGCTCGGGCCAGCGCGTGCGCCCGAGGCGCGCCCGGAGGTCGACGAGGTCCGACTCGGGAACGTCGATGCGAAACGGCACGATCTCGTCGGTCACGCCAACCTCCCTCGGTCGGCACGAACCTATAGGACCGCCAAGTTCGGTGGGAGCGGGGCGCCCGGTCGCTGCTCGATGGTGGCGATCGTCGAGGCGAGCTCGGCGACCGGAACCGCGCGGGACCAGAGGAAGCCCTGCGCGTAGCGGCAGCCGAGCCGGCGCAGCGCGGCGAGCTGTTCGGTGGTCTCGACGCCTTCGGCGATGACCGTGTGCCCGAGCGCGTGGGCCATGCTGATGACACCGGCGACGATGAGCTCGTCCTCGCGCCGTTCGACGAGCCCGGCGACGAACGACTGGTCGATCTTCACGGCCGAGACGGGGAGCTGGCGGAGGAACGAGAGCGACGAGTAGCCGGTCCCGAAGTCGTCGAGGGCCAGCGGCACGCCGAGGGCGCAGAGCCCGTGCAGGTTGCGTTCCGCGGCCTCCTGGTCGCCCATCGCCGCGCTCTCGGTGAGCTCCAGCGTCAACCACTCCGGTCGCAGCCCGGTCCGCCGGAGCGACGTCCTCCACCTGCGCGCACAACCGGTCGTCGACGACCTGCAAGCCCGCGATGTTGACGCTGACCCGGACCGGACGGTCCGGGTCCATCCACGCGGTCGCGTCGACGACACGCGGTCTCGAGCACGATGCTTCCGATCTCGCGAATCAAGCCCGTGGACTCCGCGACGCCGATGAACGCGCCGGGCAGCAGCAGGCCACGGTGCGGGTGCCGCCATCGGACGAGCGCCTCGACCGCACGGACCGACGTGTCATCGAGCCGGACGATGGGCTGATACCAGACCTCGAGCTCGTCGTCGGCGATCGCGTGGCGGAGGTCGGTCTGCGTCCGCACCCGTTCGTGCAGCTCCGCTTCGTTGTGGTGATCGAACGACCGCGATGCCGTCGCGGCCGTTCTGCTTGGCGCGGTACATGGCGATCCCGGCGCCCCGGATCAGCTCGGCCGCGTCGGACGGCGGGCTCATGGCGATCCCGACGGAGCCGGTCACGACGAACTCGCTCTCACCCGATCGCATCGGCGCGTGCAGCGAGATGCGCATCCTTTCGGCGATCGCGACCGCCTCGTCGATGTCGGCGACGTCCTCGCTGAGGACGAGGAACTCGTCCGCCCCCGATCGGGCCACGGTGTCCTGGCTCCGCGCCGCGTGGCGCAGCCGCTGCGAGACCTCCACCAGCACTGCGTCGGCCGCGGTGTGACCGAGCCAGTCGTTGATGTCCTTGAAGCTGTCGACGTCGAGGAAGAGCACCGCGGTCGGCCGCCGGTGCCCGTGACCGAGATGGTGGGCGAGCCGGTCCATGAGCAGCCGCCGGTTGGGGAGTCCGGTCAGCTCGTCGTGGAGCGTGACCCGGCGAAGCTCTGCCTCGTCGCGCTTGCGGTCGGTGATGTCCGTGACCATGTGCAGGATGTCCACCTCCGCGTCGTCACGTTCGCCCCGGACGTCGGTCAGCGGTGCGGAGCTGACCAGGGCCCAGCATGACGACCCGTCGGTACGGACGAGCTCGGTCTCGTACCGGCGGACCTCTCCTCTCGCGCTCATCCCGTCGTTGGCGGCGACGACCGCGCGCTCGTCGGGCGCGACGAACGCGATGAGCGTCGAGGCCTCGAGCCGGCTCATCTCGGTGTCCAGGATCTCGCTCATGCGCGGGTTCGCGAACGCCGTCCACCCGCGGCAGTCCGTGACCCAGATGCCTTCCTCCGCGGTGTCCAGGATCGACCGGTGCCGCGCCTCGGTGGCGGCCAGCGCACGCGTCGCGACCTCCTCCTCGGTGACGTCGCGCAGGTTGCCCAGGACGTATCCGACCGCGGGCTCGTCGATCAGGTTCGTCGCGACCTCTTCGATCCAGTGGATGCTTCCGTGCGCGTCGGTGATGCGGAACCGGGTGCGAACCGAGTCGCCCAACGTCGCCATCGCCGATGGAATTCGCCCGCGACCCGGTCGCGGTCTTCGGCGTTGATGATGTCGATCCCGTTCATGCCGATGAACGTGTCGCGCTCGACGCCGAACACGGTCGTGCAGTTGGGGCTGGCCCAGACGATCGTGCCGTCCGGCTCGAACATCATCGTGAGGTCCCGCGACCGCAGGAGGATCGCCGCGTTGCTCGGGCGCGCGCCTGCTCCTCGCGTTCGCTGAGCTCCCGGAGCTCGGCTCGGCACGCGGCGAGCTCGCGGATCAGGAGCTCGTGACCCTGCCCGGGCTGGCGGTCACCCGGCTGGTCGCGCCCGGTTCCTCCTGCCTCGCTCATCCCCTACGGTTCGGCACCCGCCGTCCCCGACCTGAGCGAATGCCTCGAATGGGCAGAACTGCGCAGAATCAGGAGGTCGGCACCGGGGCGCGGCTCCCGGGCGACGATCTCGGTCACGGCGATCGCGATGACGCGCGAGCAGGGCCACGACCAGCACCGTCACCGGCTTCGGGTGGTTCCAGAGGACGAGCACCAGGGCCGCGATCCCGAGGATCACGATGCGGATCCCCGTCCGGGCGTGGGCCACCCAGCCGGAGAACCCTTCGGTCGCGAGCTGCCGGCTCTCCCCGCCGCGGGCCAGCGTCCGCAGCCGGATCGCGCTCGACGACGGGCCGGAGAGCCAGGCCCCGATCGCGATGAGCAGCCCGACGACGACGCCCGTGCGGGCGGACAGGCGCAAGAAGCTGAGGACCTGGTCGTAGGCCGCCGCGGCCGCCGCGCTCGTGAGCTGCGGCGTGGTGACCGCGTCGAGGTAGAGGGCACGCCCGACGTTGAAGACGATGAGGATCACGAACATCCCGATCGCGAGCCCGATGCCGGTCCACAAGACGGTCCTGCGGCGCTTGCGCGAGAGCGCGATCGCAGCCGCGAACAGCAGCAGGGTGACGATCGGCAGGACGATCGACAGCTTCTGCAACAGGTTGACGCCGGACTGCGCCGACTTCAGGTCGCTGGACTGGAACAACACGAAGCGCGGGCTGGCCCGCGTCGCGTTCGCGCCCGAGAACGCGGTGATGCCGAGACCTTCGAGTCGTTTGCGCACGCGGGCCACGACCGGACCGAGGTTGACCGCGACCTCACCGTTGCTGGTCGTGACGGCATGGCCGCCGTTCCCGGTGAGCACGTTCACGACCTGGCCGTGCGCGCGCCGGTTGGCGCGCTCCCAGAGTGCGGCGAACCGGTCGGAGCTGAGCACCTTGACCGCGAGCCCGTGCACGACGGTCTTCAACGACCCCGCGACCGCCGGGGCGATGAAGTCGGCGCGCGGCGGGAGCGCGTTCTTGATCTGGGCCTCGACCTTCTTCTCCGACCCCAGCGAGTTCGTGATGTCCGCGGCCAGGGCGTCGATGATCGCCGGGTTCCGGGCCAGCGGCCCGACGGTGGAGACGTACTGGTCCGTGTCGAGCAGCGTGTTCTTGGTCCACACCGCCAGCACGGACAGCGGTGCGAGCACGCAGGCGGCGATGAGCAGGAGGGCGACGGCGATGCGCCGGCCGCGTCCCGAGTGGGTCTTCTCGTCACTCTCGGAATCGGTCGCCATGTCGTGCCCTCCTGCTCGTCGCGCCGTCGATCAGCTGGTGCCGCAGCTGGTGCCGGACCTAGCCGATCGCCTTGGCCTTGAGCTTCTGGAACTCCGCGTCGTCGATGACGCCGCGCTCCTTCAGGTCCGCGATGCGGGCGAGCTCGTCAGCGGTGCTGGCGGACGTTCCCGTCGCCGACTGGATGTACGCGCGGGCCGCAGCATCCTGTTGCTCCACGGCTTCCACCGCGTGCTCGTGCATCTTGTGACCGCGCGCGATGAGGTAGACGAAGACGCCGAGGTACGGGATGAGGATCACGAAGATGACCCAGATGGCCTTCGCGAAGCCGCCGAGGTCGTGGCTGCGGAAGATGTCGGCGAACACGGTGATCAGCAGCCAGATCCAGATGAAGAACATGAAGAACCAGAGCATCGACCAGAAGATCTGGCCGGTACCGAAGTCGTTTGCGAACACGTGCGCTCCCTTGTCGTATTTGGTAGTTGCTTCGGTCAGTATCGGCCGCACCGCGGCGCGGGCGCATCATCCCTCTTGGGTGATCTTCCTGCCCGGGATGGATGCCCGGTCCGTCTAGCCCGGGGTGATTCGGCGGATCTCGAGCATCGTCGAGTGCCGGGTGCCCCGACGGAGGCCGATTCGGTAGACGACCACGATGACCGCGGCCGCGCCCATCAACCAGGGCCCGAACCGCCGCCCGTGCTCGACCTCCTCGTCGAGCTCACCGGTGGCCTCGCGGCAGCTTCGCCTCGATGTCGGCCTTCGTGATCCGACCCTTGGGCTCGGGCGCGCGCTCGGCGTGTCTGGGCATGGGGGTGATTCTGGCAGAGGCGCGAGACTCACGCCGTGGAAGCTTCCCCCTGCTGTGGACCGGGACGGGATCCGGCGTCGTCGCCCGTCGCGGCCGGGCCGGCAGCTGCACCGCGGACGCCCCGCCGGCCGACCGCCCGCCGGCCGACACCCGACACTGGGGCGATGGTGGACCTGGACGGTGGATCGTTCCTGATGGGCACCGCCGACGCGGACGGCTACGCGGCCGACGGCGAGGGGCCGGTGCACGAGGTCAGGCTCTCGCGGTTCCGGATCGACACCGTCGCGGTGACGAACGCGCGCTTCGCGGCGTTCGTGCAGCAGACGGGGTACGTCACCGCCGCGCAGACCTTCGGGTGGTCGTTCGTGTTCGGTGGGCTGCTGCCCGACGACTTCGAAGACACGCGGGGGTCGCCGCCGCGCCGTGGTGGCGCCAGGTGTTCGGCGCGGACTGGGCCCACCCCGAAGGTCCGCAGTCGGATCTCGACGGCCGGGCCGACCACCCCGTCGTCCACGTCTCGTGGGACGACGCGCAGGCGTTCTGCGCGTGGGCGGGGACGCGGCTGCCGACGGAGGCGGAGTGGGAGTACGCGGCGCGGGGCGGGCTCGAGCAGGCGCGGTTCCCCTGGGGGGCCGAGCTCGAACCCGGTGGCGATGCACCGGATGAACGTCTGGCAGGGGAGCTTTCCGGCGGACAACACCCGCGCCGACGGTTGGTACGGCACCGCGCCCGTCGACGCGTACCTCCCCAACGGGTACGGCATCTTCAACCCCACCGGCAACGTGTGGGAGTGGTGCTCGGACTGGTTCGCGGCGGACTACTACGCGGCGAGCCCGGCCGACGATCCTGCGGGCCCCGGGACGGGAACGCACCGCGTGATGCGGGGCGGCTCGTACCTGTGTCACGAGTCGTACTGCACCCGCTACCGAGTCGTGGCCCGGAGCGCGAACACTCCCGACGCGCTCGACCGGCAACCTCGGCTTCCGGTGCGTGGTCGGCGCTCAGGCTGGGGAGTAGCCGTAGGGGCAGTGCCGGCACCCGCTCTCGCAGCACGTGCCGTTCGCGAGCAGTGCCGCCTCGGTGAACACGAAGTAGCCGGTCTTCGGGTCCAGGTAGCCGGGCTCGCCGGCCGCGACCGCGGCGTCGTGCGCGGTGGACGATGTCCGCGTCCAACGACGGCGTCTGCTCGTTGCTCATCCGTCGATGAAGTCGAGCTCCATGCGGGCCGAGCGCAGGCCGTACACGAACGCGTTCGGCATCTCCTCGATGGAATCCGGCTCGAGTCGCAACGCGCCGACGCGCCGCACGAGCTCCTCCAGGAAGAGCCGGATCTCGAGCCGGGCCAACGACGCGCCGAGACAGAAGTGCGTCCCGAAGCCGAACGCCAGATGGCGGTTCGGGTACCGGGTCAGGTCGAGCGCTTCGGGATCGTCGAAGTGCGCCGGGTCGCGGTTGGCCGACCCGTACATGAGGACGAGCTGATCGCCCGCGCGGACCAGGCTCCCACCGAGCTCGATGTCCTGGGTCGCCACCCGGCACATGTTGTGGATCGGCGTCACGAAGCGGATGAGCTCCTCCGTCGCGATCTCGAGGTCGATCCCGTCCTTCAGGAGCTTCCACTGGTCGGGGAACCGGGTGAAGTTGATCAGTGAGCGCGCGATGACGGTCCGGGTCGTCTCGGCGCCGCCGTCGAGCAGGAGCAACGAGTCGGCGATCGTGGCGTCGACGCCGATCGGGCAGCCGTCGATCTCGGCCCGGGTCCAGATCGTCATCACGTCCTTCGCCGGGCACTGCAGCTTCTCGGCGTGGAGGTCCGCCGACGCCTGCGCGAACTCCATCGCGGCGATCATGCCGTCCTCGGCGAAGTAGCGCGGGCCGCCGCCGAGGGCGATCGTGCGCTCGGACCAGCTCTGCAGGTCGGGCCACGCATCCGGGTCGAAGCCGAGGAGCTTGCCGATCATCATCGCGGGCAGGGGCGCGGCGAGGTCACCGATGATCTCCGCCTTCCCCCCGTTCGCCGCGACGCCGTCGAACAGCCGGGTGACCGTCTCCCGGACCTCCGACTCCCACTCGCCGACCGCGCGTGGCGTGAAGCTGCGGGCGACGAGGTTGCGGCGCGTGCGGTGCTCGGGATCGTCGAGGCCGATCAGCGAGGAGTCCGCGGGGATGTTGGGCCGGTAGCCGCCCCGGTTCTGGTCGGAGTTGATGAAGAGCTCGGCGTGCTTCTCGATGAACTCGATGTCGTCGTAGCGCGAGACACCCCAGAGCTCGTTGGTGGGGTCCCAGTACACGGGCTGGTTCTCGCGCAGCCAGGCGTAGGTCGTGTACGGGTCGTCCGTGTAGAGGTCCCCGGCGAGGAGGTCAACGTCCATTGCGGGATCGTAGAACGCCGTAGGCTCGGGCCGCGAAGGAGGTGGACGATGTTGACGAACGGGTTCAACCACGTGGCGATCCTGACGAGCGACAGCGAGCGCCTGCACGCCTTCTACCTCGAGGTGTTCGATGCGCCGGTCCGGCCGCAGGACCCGGCGAAGCCGGACGGCGTGCCGTCCGAAGGCTTTCGCCTCTCGATCATCGACGTCGGGCCGTTCTCGGAGCTGAACGTCTTCCAGATCGACGGCAACTCCGAGGCCGAGCGGCAGGTCCCGATGTTCGGCCGGGGTCGCATCGACCACCTCGCGCTCCAGGCCGGGTCCCTCGCCGAGTTCGAGACGATCCGCGACCGGCTGACGGCCCGCGGGTCCACCGACGGGTTCGTCACGGACTTCGGGCCGATCCTGAGCCTGTTCTTCCGGGATCCGGACGGGCTGGAGTGCGAGGTCTGCGTCGAGAACCCGGACGCCGAGCCGGGGGTCACCCACCCGCCCGGGACGCCCGCGGCCCGGTACGCCGCGTCGTAGCGACGACCCGGCAGCACCCGGGGTTCAAGAGGGGACGAAACGCGCCGATACACGGGCCGTGATCGTCGACGAGGCCTCGGCCCGCTTCGCCGGGCGCCTCTCGGCTCTCCTGTACCTGCTTTCGGGCGCGATGTCCCTGCTCGCGGTCGTCGTGCTCCCGGTGCCACCGGGTGGGAACGGCCGGGCGCTGCTCGGCCTGTCGGTCGTGACCCTGATCGCGGGCGGGATCATCGTGGTGCTGCCGTGGCCACGCTGGCCGGTGTGGACGACGCTGTTCCTGCTCGCCCCGACGTTCGTGCTCATCGCGTTCAACAACGGGTTCGAGGGCACCGACGGCTTCCGCTACGCCCCGTTCTTCTTCATCACGTTCGCCTGGATCGGGTTGACCCAACGGCGCTGGACGTCCGTCGCCGTGCTCCCGCTCGCGGCCGCCGCGTACCTGATCCCACTTGCCGTCGCGGGCGACTGGACGATGCTGACGGTCAGCTCGGCGTGGTACGTGCTCCCGGCCTGTGTCCTCCTCGGTGAGGCGATCGCGTGGGTCTCCGACGAGCTCCGGCGATCCCAGGCCTCCGACCGGGAGCACGCCCGCAGCGTCCGCAAGCTCTTCTCCGAGAACCCCCAACCGATGTGGGTCTTCGACGTCGAGAGCTTGCGCTTCCTGGAGGTCAACGACGCCGCGGTCGACCACTACGGGTACACCCGCGACGAGTTCCTCGCGATGCGGATCACGGACATCCGACCGCCCGAGGAGGTGCCCGGACTCCTGGCCGAGATCTCGACCGCGGCGGGGCTCGTGCACAGTGGCGCCCGCCGTCACCAGACCAAGGACGGCCGGCTCATCGACGTCGAGGCCACCTCGCACCAGATCGACTTCAACGGGGTCAACGCCGCGCTCGTCGCGATCCAGGACGTGACCGACCAGAACCGGCTCGAGAGCCAGCTCCGGTACCGCGCGTTCCACGACTCGCTCACCCAGCTCGCGAACCGCTCGCTCTTCGCCGACCGGGTCGAGCACGCGATCGCGCGCCAGGCCCGGGCCGAGAACTCGATCGCCGTCGTCGTGCTGGACCTCGACGGCTTCAAGACGATCAACGACAGCCTCGGTCACACCGCAGGTGACCAGCTGCTCGTCGCGGCTGCGCAACGGCTGCAGAACCAGCTGCGTCCCGGAGACACCGCCGCGCGCCTCGGCGGCGACGAGTTCGCGATCCTGCTCGAGGACATCAATGCGCTCGACGAGGTCGCCGCGCTCGCGGAGCGACTGCTCGACTGCTTCCGCGAGCCGTTCGCGGTCGCGGGGAAGAACCTCCTCGTCACGTCGAGCCTCGGTGTCACGCTGAACCGGTCGGGCGAAGGCGCCGAAGAGCTGGTGCGCAACGCCGACATGGCGATGTACCTCGCCAAGAGCGAGGGCAAGGCCTGCTTCCGGATCTACGAGCCCGAGATGCACGACGCGGCGCTCGCGCGACTCGACCTCGAAGCCGAGCTGCGCAACGCGCTGACCACCGGCGAGTTCGTCGTGCACTACCAACCCACCGTGCACCTCGACACCGGTGTCGTCTCCGGGTTCGAGGCGCTCGTGCGCTGGGACCACCCCCAACGGGGGCACCTCGCGCCCGCAGAGTTCATCCCGCTCGCCGAGGAGACCGGGATGATCGTCGAGCTCGGTCGCTGGGTCCTCACCCAGGCGTGTGCGCAGGCCAGGACGTGGCAGACCATGTACGCCGATCCCGAGCTCGGCATCGCGGTCAACCTCTCGCCCCGCCAGTTCCTCGACTCTCGGCTGATCGACGACGTCGCCGCGGTCCTCGTCGGGACCGGACTCGACGCGCGCGCCCTGACGCTCGAGATCACCGAGGGCATCCTGCTCAACGACCGCGAGCAGGCGGTCGCCTGCCTCTACCGGCTCAAGGCGCTCGGCGTTCGCGTCGCGCTCGACGACTTCGGCACCGGCTACTCGTCCCTCGGCCGACTGCGCGAGCTGCCGATCGACGTGCTCAAGATCGACAAGGCGTTCATCGACGGCGTGGCGACCGACACGGAGTCGAGCGGGCTCGTCGAAGCGATCCTGCGCATGGCCGACACGCTGGCGCTCGACACGATCGCCGAGGGGGTCGAACGGCGGGACCAGGCCGACCAGCTGCAACGCCTCGGTTCGCAGCTCGTGCAGGGCTACCTGTTCTCGCGCCCGCTGCCGGCCGCGGAGATCCCGGAGTTCCTACGCGGACGTGGCTACGCGTCCGACGTCGTGCGTCGATAGCCCCGAGCCGAGGTAGTCGAACCCGTCGTTCGCGAGAGCGGCGAGATCGCCGCCGACATCGAGCCACTCGTGCAATGCCGCGCGCAGGCAGGCCATCGACGCGCCGGCGACGAGACGGAGCTGCAGCTCGGGCGTCTTCCCGCCCGACTGCGCGTCGCGCGCGAGGAGCGCCGTCGCCACGGCTTCCTCCCAGCTCTGCTGCCGCTCGAACTTGTGGGACCGGAGTCCGGAGCTGCCGTCGAAGATCCGCGACCGGAGGACCAGGCGCTTGCGGTCCTGCGAGTACTCGTCGGTGGTGGCGAGGAACGCGGCCTGGACCGCGCGGATCGGGAGCTCGTCGGCGGGGCGGCGGGCGATCTCGGTGAGGAGGGCCTCGAGCCGTTCGTCACCGTCGGCGAAGAGGACGTCTTCCTTCGCGCTGTAGTAGCGGAAGAAGGTGCGCTGGGAGACGTCGCACGCCTCGGCGATCTCGTCGACCGTCGTGCCGTCGAAGCCCTTCTCGGCGAACAGCTCGAGCGCGGCCGTCTCCAGCGCCTGACGGGTCTTCTCCTTCTTGCGTTCCCGCAGGCCGGGCCGGTCGGGGTCGTCCTCGTGGCTCGGAGGGGCGCCGGGCTGACCAAGATGTTTCACGCGCTGCAGTTTGGCAGAATCTAACGATTGGCGCAAACCGCCGAAAGTCAGTTACTGTCATGACGTGACCACGACTGCGGATTCCCCCACCGAGAGCACGGCGGGCGCACCTCACGGCCCCGGCCCCGACGCGACCGACGCGGAGCACGCCGCCTACGCCAAGCGGTGGTGGACGCTGGCCGTCCTCTGCCTCAGCCTGCTGATCGTCTTCGTCGGCAACGCCAGCCTCAACGTCGCGATCCCGACGCTGTCGCGCGAGCTGCACGCGACCACGTCACAGCTGCAGTGGGTCGTCGCCGCGTACTCCCTGGTGTTCGCGGGACTGCTGTTCTCGACCGGCGCGCTCGGTGACCGGTTCGGTCGCAAGGGTGCGTTGCAGCTCGGGCTCGTCGGTTTCCTGGTCGCCGCGGCACTCGCGTCGGAGTCCACGGAGATGTGGCAGCTCATCGCGTGCCGCGCCGCGATGGGTGCTTCGGCCGCGCTGATCATGCCGTCGACGCTCTCGATCCTCGTGAACGTCTTCCCGCCGCACGAGCGCACCAAGGCGATTGCGATCTGGGCCGCGACGACGGGCGCGGCCGGCGCGATCGGACCGGTCGCGAGCGGCTTCCTGCTCGGCCACTTCTGGTACGGCTCGGTCTTCCTCGTGAACGTCCCGATCATCGCGGTGGCGCTGATCGCGGGTTGGTTCCTCGTTCCCCGGTCCGCGTGACCCGGAGCAGGGCAAGCTCGACCCGCTCGGTGCCGTGCTGTCGATCATCGGCATCTCGGCGCTCGTCTACGCGCTGATCCAGGCGCCCGACAAGGGGTGGTTGAGTGGCGGCACGCTCGGCGCGTTCGCGATCGCGGCCGTGGTGCTCGCGTTGTTCGTCGCCTGGGAGCTGCGGGTCGACGAGCCGATGCTCGACATGAGCTTCTTCAAGAACCCCGCGTTCAGCACCGGGACCGGCGGCATGATCCTCGTGTTCCTCTCGATGTACGGCGTGATGTTCCTCATCACGCAGTACTTCCAGCTCGTGCTCGGTTACACCCCGCTCTCGTCGGCGTTGCGGACGCTGCCGATGGCGCCGATCATGATCATCGTGGCGCCACTCACGCCCCGTCTCTCGAAGCGATTCGGATCCCACCGGGTCGTGTCCGGAGGCATGCTCCTCATCGCGTTCGGGTTCCTGATGTTCCGCTCGCTCTCGGTGGACACGCCGTACTGGTACGTGCTCCTCGCGTTCCTCCCGCTGGTCGGGGGCATCGCGTTGACCATGTCGCCGATGACCGCCGCCATCATGGGCGCGGTCCCGGCCCGTCGCGCCGGTGCGGGCTCGGCCATGAACGACGCGTCGCGTGAGCTCGGCGCGGCGCTCGGTGTCGCCGTGCTCGGAAGTGTCGCGGCATCGCACTACGCGAGCGCGATGGGCAAGGTCGTCAGCCACATCCCCGTCGGTCAACGGGGCGCCGCCGAGACGTCACTGGCCGGCGCGCTCGGGATCGCGGCGAAGCTGCCCGGCGGCGGCCGGTCATGCCCTGACGCTCGGGGCCCAGGACGCGTTCATCGGCGGGATCCAGCTCGCGGTCACGGCCGGCGCGATCCTCGCAATCGTCGCGGCGGTGATCGTGTACCGGTTCCTGCCTCACGTCACGACCCAGGACGGGGCCATGCACGGGGCGGTCGAGTCCATGGAGGACGCGGCCGAGCTCGGCCTCGGCGGCACCCCACCGATCTTCGCCGACGTGGAGGACCGGAAGTCCGACCTGGAAGACCAGAAGCCCGACATCGGGGACCGGACGTCCGTGGAGTCGGAATCCGCACCGGGCCGGTGACCTCGACCCCGACGGTCCGGGGCGTGGCACCACCGCAGGGCCCGTCCACCGCCGATCTCGACCCGCCCGATCCGCGGCGGTGGTTCTCGCTCGCGATCGTCGTGCTCTCGGTGCTGATCGTCGCACTCGACACGACGGTGCTGAACGTCGCGATCCCCACGATCCTGCGCGACCTGAACACGACGCTGCCGAGCCTGCAGTGGGTGATCACGGGGTACTCGTTGACCTTCGCCAGCCTGCTGATCATCGGGGGCCGGCTCGCAGACCTCTTCGGCGCCCGACGGATGTTCATCATCGGTGCCGCGCTCTTCGGCGTGGGATCGCTGCTCGCATCCCTGGCGCAGTCGGTTCCCGTGTTGATCTTCGGCGAGGCGATCATCGAAGGCATCGGCGCGTCGCTGATGATGCCGGCGACGCTGGGCATCCTCTCCTCGACGTTCCGGGGCCACGAGCGCGCGACCGCGTTCGCGATCTGGGGTGCCACCGCGGGAGCCGCGGTCGCGATCGGTCCGCTGATCGGCGGCTTCCTCACCACCAACTACTCGTGGCGGTGGTCCTTCCGGATCAACCTCATCGTGGTCCCGGTCGCGATCATCGGCGCACTGCTCGTGATGCGTCGCAGCCCGACCGCGTCGGAACGGGAGCGCATCGACGTCCCGGGCGCGCTGCTCGTGGCGCTGGGCATGTTCCTGTTGGTCTTCAGCCTGAGCGAAGGCACCCGCTACGGCTGGTGGCGGCCGCTCGACAACTTCGCGGTGCTCGGCGACCAGATCTGGCCGAAGAGCCGGGGCGTCTCGATCGTGCCGGTGACGATCGTGCTGGCGATCGTCGCGCTGACCGCGTTCTACCTGGTCGAACGGCACAAGGAGCGGCGCAACGCCGACCCGCTGTTCGAGTTCGGCCTGCTCCGCTACCTCAGCTTCCGCTACGGCCTGCTCACGACCATGGTGCTCGCGCTCGGCCAGCTCGGCTTCCTGTTCGTCCTGCCGGTCTTCCTCCAGGACGGCATCCACCTCTCGGCCGTGGACAACGGGCTGTGGCTGCTGCCGTCGGGCATCTCGATCATCATCGGGACCCAGATCGGGGCGCGGCTCACCCGCCGCATCTCCGTGACGTCCGTCGTGCGCATCGGCCTGGTGCTCGAGGCGGTCGGGCTCGTCGCGATGGTCATCGCCATCTCACCGCAGCTGACATTTGTCTCGTTGCTGCCCGGCCTCGTCCTGTTCGGCATCGGGATCGGCTTCGCCGGCTCGCAGCTGACCAACGTGATCCTGTCGGACATCCCGAACGACCGCTCCGGCGCGGCGAGCGGCGCGAACACGACGACCCGCCAGCTCGGCGCGGCGCTCGGCATCGCGACCATCGGGGGCCTGCTCACCAGCGTGACGATCTCGCACGCGATCTCGAGCGTGCGCAGCTCGCAGTTCCCCGCGTCGTTGAAAGCAAGTGCGGGGGTCGGGCTCCACACGAATGGTGTGAACTTCTCCGCACCGCGTGGCACCTCGGTGGCCGACATCGCCGAGCTCCACCACCTGCTCGAGAGCGCGGTGGCCGCCGGCACGCGCAGCGCGTTGCTGTTCGCCACCGTCGTCGTCACGATCGGCGCGTTCGTCTCACTTCTCATCCCGAGGATCAAGGTGCCGGCGCGACCCGACGACGAGGCCGGGATGGAACGGATCGAAGCCCTCGGTCCGGTCAGCGCCTCGACCGTCGAGCCGACCCCGGCCGAGTGGCGCGGCTGACCCCGCTCGACCTCGGAGGCGCCGCCGTCGTCGGTGCGGCAGGCTGGTGGTCGTGACCGTCAACCCGCCGACCCAGTACGCGACGGACGCCAACCTCGCGGCGCGTCAGCGCCTGTGGGCGGAGAGCCGGCGCCAGCCGCCGTTCGACCTGTTCGCCTGGGTGCTGGACCGGGCCGGCGTCACGGCCGGTGACGGCCGGCGGGTGCTCGACGTCGGCTGTGGCAACGGCGGCTACGAGCGGAGGCTGAGCGATCGCGGCCACGTCGGGCCGCGGATCGCGCTCGATCTCTCGGCCGGCATGCTCGAGCACGTCCCGGGGCTCCGGATGCAGGCCGACGTCCAGCGGCTGCCGCTCGGCGCGTCCTCGTTCGACCTCGTCCTGGCGCCGCACATGCTGTACCACGTGCCGGATGTCCGGGCCGCGGCACGCGAGGCCCGCCGCGTCCTCGACCCCGACGGTGTGTTCCTCGCGGTGACCAACAGCGAGCGGAACCTCGCCGAGCTCCGGGAGCTGGTCGAGGCGGCCGTCGGCACCGGGTGGGAGATGGTCCGTCCGTCCGACCGGCACTTCAGCCTCGAGAACGGTGCCGCGCCGCTCTCGACCGCGTTCGACTCGGGTGGAACGGGTCGACTGTCCGCCGAGCGCGGTCGTCGTCAGTGATCTCGAAGCGATCACGGACTACGTCGCGAGCGTCGCGGATCACTACGAGGCCGATGCCGGTCGACCGTGGGCCGAGGTCGTGGACCGGGTGCGAGTCCTCGCGCGAGGCGATGTCGGAGTCGGGCGAGCTGCGGATGACGTCCGCCGTCGGCGCGTTCGTGTGCCGATGACCGCGTACGCCGCGCTGCTGCGCGGGATCAACGTCGGTGGCAAGAACAAGGTGCCGATGGCGGATCTCCGAGCGCTCTTCGAGACGCTCGGGCACGCCGACGTCGTGACCTACATCCAGAGCGGCAACATCGTGTTCACCAGCGCGACCAAGCCCGCCAAGATCGCGGCCGACATCACCGACGCGATTGCTGGGGAGCTCGGGCTGACGGTGCCGGTCATCGTGCGCAGCCGCACCGAGCTCCGGCGAGTGCTCACGAGCAATCCGTACCTCGACGCCGGCGTCGCCCCGGCCAAGCTGCACGTCACGTTCCTCGCCGACCGGCCCTCCAAAGCGGCGATCGCCGAGCTCGATCCCGATCGGTCGCCGCCGGACGAGTTCGCGGTCGTGGGCCGGGAGATCTTCATGCTCCTGGCGAACGGCATGGGGCGGACCAAGCTCACGATCGACTGGTTCGAGCGGTGCTTCGGCACCCGCGCTACCGCACGGAACTGGAACACGCTCAACAAGCTCGTCGACCTCATGCGCGGCTGACCCCCGAAACGGCCTGCGAATTCTCGGGCGGGCTGGGAGAGACCGCAAAGGGGGGCCGTCGTGGCAACGACGGACGACAGGATCGACCGTGGCACCATGCTCGCGCTCGTCGCGATGGCGCTGGGCGTGTTCGTCATCGCGAACGACTTCACCGCGTTGAGCGTGGCCATCCCGCAGATCGAGAAGGACCTCGGCACCGACCTCAGCACCGCGCAGTGGGTGATCAACGGATACGCCCTGGTGTTCGGCGTGCTGATCGTGACCGGCGGCCGGCTGGCCGACCTGTACGGCCGCAAGCGCATCTTCATGATCGGCAGTGCCATCTTCGCCGGCTTCTCCGTCATCGGCGGCTTCGCGCCCAACATCGACGTCCTCATCGTGTGCCGCGCGCTGATGGGGATCGGCGGGGCGATGATGTGGCCCGCGGTGCTCGGCATGACGTACGCGCTCGTCCCGGACAGCAAGGCCGGGCTGGCCGGCGGCCTGATCCTCGGGGTGGCCGGGCTCGGCAACGCGGTGGGACCGATGTTCGGGGGCCTGCTCACCGACGAGCTGAGCTGGCGCTGGGTCTTCTTCGTCAACCTGCCCATCGCCCTGTTCGCGATGTTCGTGACCCAACGGGAGGTGAAGGAGACCCAGGTCGTCGTGGGCGATCGGAGACTCGACTACCCGGGCGTCGCGACGCTGACCGTCGGCGTCGTGTCGTTGCTGCTCGCGCTCGATGAGGGATCGGATCAAGGGTTCACGAGCCCCACGATCCTCGCGTTGTTCGGTGTGGGCGCGGTGATGCTCGTCCTGTTCGGCGTGGTCGAGTCTCGACAGGGTGAGCACGCCCTCGTGCCGCGAGACGTCCTGGCGAACCGCGTGTTCACGGCGGCGAACGTCGCGGTCCTCCTGATGTCGGCGATCTTCTTCTCGGCGTTGCTGTACCTGCCGCAGTTCATGACGAAGGTGCTCGGGTACTCGGCGCTGGGGTCGGGCGCGGGGCTGCTGCCGATGATGGGGGTCTTCGCGGCGACGTCATTCATCGCCGGATCGCTCTACCAACGGCTCGGGGCGAAGACGATCGTCTCGATCGGCGCCGCGTTCCTCGGCGTGGGGATGCTGATGCTGTCGATGCTCGATGTCGACTCGAGCTACGCGTCGCTGGTTCCGGGGATGGTCGTGCTCGGCATCGGCGTCGGGCTCTTCTACTCGTCGGTCACCACGTCCGCAGTCACCGCGCTCGACCCGTCGCGAGCGAGTCTCGCCGGGGGCATCGTGTACATGTGCCAGATCGCGGGCGGCGCGATCGGCCTCGGACTGAACACCGCGATCGTGGTGGCCGCCGGGACCTCGAAGGCCGACCTGGCGACCGGCATCGGCAACGCGTTCAAGGTCGATGCCGCGCTGGCGGTCATCGGCCTCGTCGTCGCGCTGCTCTTCGTCGGCGGGACGGTGACGGTCGACGCCCGCCGCGAGCTGCGCTGGCATCACCGCGCCCACGCCTGAGTGATCCGTTTGCCGGACCACGGCGAATCGTGGTCAAGCAGTGACGACGAGGAGGAGGTCTTCCATGGGTGCCGATGTGAACGTCAAGACCATCGAGGCGGTGTACGACGCGTTCAGCCGGGGTGATGTCGCCGCGATCCTGGACGTCGTGACCGACGATGTCGACTGGGCATCCGAGACCACGTCCACCGTCGCGCCCTGGTACGGCCCGCACCGCGGCAAGGCCGCCGTGGCGGAGTTCTTCGAGGCGTTCGGCGGTTCGATGGAGGTCGAGGAGTTCACGCCGATCGTGTACGCCGCGAACGACACGGACGTGCTGACGGTGGTCCGGTTCCGGGTGAAGGCGCGCAGCACGGGCCGTCGCTCGGCCATGGATCTCCACCACCTGTTCACGTTCCACGACGGCAAGATCGCGTACTACCGCGGGACCGAGGACACGGCGCAGACCGAAGCGATCCTGCGCGCCTGACCCGTGGGTGAGCAGCGGCGGATATCGTGGTGGCGGCGTTCAGGTCGCCACCGGGTCCGCGGGAAGGGCGCAGCCCACCTGAGCACGTCGAGCGTTGATCCCAACCTCCTTTCGGCCTGAGGCCGCGGACCGCAGGCGTGTGAAAGGAGGTCGCGATGCCGACCACCCCGCTGCCCGAACGTCCGAACCTCGACCACCTGCGGACGCAGGCCCGAACGCTCCAACGAGCGGTTCGTGCGGCCGACCCCGCCGCGATCGCACGGGTCGCGGCCCAGCACCCCGACGGGGCCCCGGCCGAGGCGTCTCGGGCACAGCTCACGCGCTCGGCGGCCCAGCTGGTGGTCGCCCGCGAGTACGGGTTCGCGAGCTGGGCCCGGCTCAAGCACCACGTCGACCTGGTGACCCGGTACACGCGCGTGCCGGACGAGACCCCCACGACGGGTGATCCCGCGGCCGACCTCCTGCGGCTCGGCTGCCTGGTCTACAGCGGTGAGGACGGTCCCGCCCGCCGGGCCGAGGCCCGCCGGATCCTGCATGACCACCCGGAGGTGCACGGCGCCGACATCCACGTGGCCGCGGCGTTGGCCGACGTCGACTCGGTGCACCGGCTCCTGCGCGAAGACCCGGCGCGGGCCGCGCGCGACGGCGGTCCGCACGGCTGGGCCCCGCTGCTCTACCTCGCGTACTCCCGCCTGGACCCGGACGTCTCGGAGTCGTCCGTGGTCGCGACCCGCGCGTGCGTTGCTGGACGCGGGTGCAGATCCGAACGCGGGCTTCCTGCACCACGGCCTGCCCACGCCGTTCACCGCGCTGACCGGCACGTTCGGGGAAGGGGAGCGCGGCCCGTGGGACCAGCCGCGGCACCCGCACTGGGAGGCGCTCGCCCGCGTCCTGCTCGACGCCGGCGCCGATCCCAACGACGGCCAGACGCTCTACGACCGGATGTTCGAGCCGGACGACGACCATCTCGTCCTGCTCTTCGAGTACGGCCTCGGCACCGGATCGGGCGGGCCGTGGCGGGCCCGCCTCGGGGCCGCGCTCGACTCACCGGTCGAGATGGTGCGGGGGCAGCTCGCGTGGGCCGTGACCCGGAACTTCCCGGACCGGGTGCGACTGCTGGTCGATCACGGCGTCGACGTCAGCACGCCGTTCCCGGGCGAGCGCCGGACGCCGGTCGAGCTGGCCGCGTTGCACGGCAACCGCGAGATCGTGGAGGCCCTCGTCGCGGCCGGCGCCGCGGCTCCGGCGCTCAGTGCGCCCGAGGCGCTCGCGGCCGCGGCCCTGGCGGAGGACCGGGACGCGGTCGACCGGCTCGTCGCCACGGATCCCGGGGTGGCGGAGCGAGCCCGGGCCGAGCGGCCGACCGCGGTGCTGCAGGCCGCGACCGTGGGGCGGCGCGAGGCCGTCTCCGTGTTGGCCGAGCTCGGCTTCGACGTGAACGCCGGGGCGCGACGGGGTGAGGGGTTCGTGATCGACAGCACCGCGCTGCACCACGCCGCGACCGACGGTGACCTCGAGCTGGTGCAGCTGCTGGTCTCGCTCGGTGCCGATCCGGACGCGCACGACGCCGCGTTCGACGCCACGCCGCTCGGCTGGGCCCGCCACGCCGATCAGCCCGAGATCGTCGCGTTCCTCGAGTCGCTCGGGTCCGGGGAGGGCGCCGGCTTATAAAACGAACGCTCGTTTTCTATGGCAGGCTGGCGCCATGAAGGGCAAGTCCAGCTTCACGGCCGAGACGATGGCCGGGCGGTGGGTCTCGAACGCCCGCTGGAGCGCCTCATCGACGATGTGCTCGACGGCCTCGACGCCGGCGTCGCGCAGATCGTGATCCTCGGCGCCGGCTTCGACAGCCGTGCCCATCGGCTCGGTGCGCTCGCAGGTCGCACGGTGTTCGAGGTGGATCACCCCGCGACGCAGGCGGCCAAGCGCGCCGTCGTCGACCGGATCGGACTGCGGGACTCGAACGTGGTCTACGTCCCGGTGGACTTCGAGCACGACCCACTCGACGCGCGGCTCGAAGCCGCGGGCTTCGACCGCCGGATGCCTGCGCTCTTCCTCTGGGAAGGCGTGACGAACTACCTGACGCCCGAAGCGGTCGACGAGACGCTCGCCACCATCCGGGGGCTGAGCACGACCGGCGGAGTCCTGGTGTTCACCTATGTGCATGCGGGCGCGCTCGACGGCAGCGTCTACTTCCCCGAGGCGTGGCGCTGGACCAAGGCGGTCGAGATGTCGGGTGAGCCCTGGATCTTCGGGCTCCGGCCCGAGACGCTCGCCGAATTCCTGCACGACCGTGGGTACTCGCTCACTTCGGACGTCTCGACCGCCGAGGCGGGCGAACGCTGGTTCCCGGAACGCGGTCGGCGCGAGCAGGGCTCGGCGCTGTACCACGTCGCGGTGGGTCGCATCGTCACAGGAGGTGCTGATGCCGAAGATCGGTGAGGAGCATCGGGCGAAGCGTCGCCGGGCGATCCTGGATGCCGCGCTGGCCTGCTTCGACCGCCGCGGTCTGCACGGCACGACGATGCAGGACATCGTCGCTGAGTCCGGGTTGAGCGCCGGCGCGATCTACACGTACTTCGACGGCAAGGACGCGATCATCGCGGCCATCGCGTCGGAGCGTCACGCGCGGGAGCGTGAGCTGCTCGACGCGGCACTCGCGGCCGACGACGCGTGGGCGTCGCTGCACACGTTCGTCGAGACGTACTTCGACTGGCTGAAGGATCCGCACGAGCAGCAGCGCCGCCGGGTGAACGTCTACCTCTGGGCCGAGGCGTTGCACCGCGCGCCCATCCTGGAGATCGTGACGGCCGGGGTCGCACCGGTCGACGAAGCCGTCGCTGCGGTGCGCGTCGCCGTGCGGGACGGGCACTTCCCCGCGCACGTGGACCCGGAGGGATTCATCCGGGCGGTGCTCGCGCTCATCCTCGGATTCGTGTTGCAGCAGGCCTGGGATCCCGGGTTGGACGTCGACGGATACCGCATCGCGGCGCTGGCGATGATCGACGGTGTGTTCGACGCCCCGGCCCCGGTCGCGCCGCCGAATTGAGTTCTTGACCCGTTCTTACACTCGCTGCAGTCGGCTCTTACGGGCCCCCGCCACTGTGGCGCCATGCACGACGTCGACGGCAACCCCCGCACGATCCCGCCCGCGGCTCGCGAGCCCATGGCCGCGCCGATGGTGGACGTCGCGGTCCCGGTCTACAACGAGGAGCGGGTGCTCGCCGCGAGCATCGAGCGCCTGCACGCGTACCTCTCGGCCGAGTTCCCGTTCTCGTGGCGGATCACGATCGTCGACAACGCGTCGACCGACGGCACCTGGTTGTGCGCGACACGCCTCGCCCGTGATCTCCCGAACGTCACGGCGCGCCATCTCGACCGCAAGGGTCGGGGTCTTGCGCTCCGATCGGCGTGGACCGGATCCGACGCCGTCGTCGTGGCGTACATGGACGTGGACCTCTCCACGGACCTCGACGCGTTCCTGCCCCTCGTCGCGCCACTGCTCTCCGGCCATTCGGATCTGGCGATCGGCTCCCGGCTCGCGCCCGGGTCCACTGTGGCCCGCGCGCCCGAAGCGCGAGATCATCTCCCGCACCTACAACCTGATCCTCCGCACGGTGCTCGCGACGCGCGTGCGCGACGCGCAGTGCGGGTTCAAGGCGGTCCGCGCCAACGTCGCGCGCCGCCTGCTCCCGCTCGGTCGAGGACGACGGTTGGTTCTTCGACACCGAGCTCCTCGTGCTCGCCGAGCACAACGGGCTGCGGATCCATGAGGTCCCCGTCGACTGGATCGACGACGCCGACAGCCGCGTGCACGTGACGCGCACCGCACTCGACGACCTGCGCGGCACCGCCCGCATGGTGCGCACCTTCGCGACCGGCCGGGGGAACCTCGAGCTCGGCGCGACGGCACGACCGACGCTCGACGACGACTTCGGCCGCCGACTCGTGAGCTTCGCCACGATCGGAACGCTGAGCACCGCGGTCTCGCTCGTCATCTACCTGCTGACGTGGAGCATGCTCGGAGCGATCGGCGCGAACGCGCTGGCGCTGAGCGCGACGTTCGTCGCCAACACCTGGGCGAACGCCCGGTTCACGATCGGCACGCGGCGTCCGGACTGGCGGATCGCCGGCTCGATCTACCTGGGCTCGCTCCTGTTCACCAGCGTGGCGCTACTGGTCGTCGGCCTCTCCGGCGGCGGCTTCGGGCTCCAGCTCGCCGTGCTGATCGTCACCTGGATGGCCGTGGCCGGGTGCCGGTTCGCGCTCACACGGGCCACTCCGTCGTCCCCCGGGCTCGCGGCCTGAGCTGCGCCCACTCATCGACACGAGGATCGATCTGACATGTCCAGCACGACGCTGATCCCACCGACCGCCGAACCCGAACCGCGCCCGCCCGGGACGCCCGAGTGGTCTGCCGCCCCGCCCCGCCCGTCGCGGGCGCGCCGGCTGTGGCGCGGCCCCGAGGCCGATCCGGCCTGGGCCCGGCCCGCGCTGTTCGCGCTGCTCGGCGGCGACCGCCGTCCTCTACCTCTGGGGGCTCGGCGCGTCGGGTTGGGCGAACTCCTATTACTCGGCCGCGGTCCAGGCCGCGACGAAGAGCTGGAAGGCGTTCTTCTACGGGTCGACCGACTCGTCGAACTTCATCACCATCGACAAGACCCCGATGTCGATCTGGCCGATGGCGATCTCGGCGCGCATCTTCGGCGTGAGCTCGTGGTCGATCCTCGTGCCGCAGGCACTCGAAGGCGTGGCCGTCGTCGGCGTCCTCTACGCCGCGGTCAAGCGCTGGTTCTCTCCCGGTGCCGCACTCGTCGCCGGTCTGGTCGCGGCGCTGACGCCCGTCGCGGCGTTGATGTTCCGGTTCAACAACCCGGACTCACTCCTGGTCCTGCTGCTCGTCGGCGCGGCGTACGCGATGACCCGGGCGCTCGAGGCCGGGAAGACGAAGTGGTTGCTGCTGGCGGGGGTGCTCGTCGGGTTCGCGTTCCTCACCAAGGAGCTGCAGGCGTTCCTCGTGCTGCCCGGCTTCGCGCTCGCGTACCTCCTGGCCGGGCCACCGAAGCTCGGCCGCCGCATCGTGCAGCTCATCGGCATGGGCGTGACGACGCTCGTCGCCGCGGGCTGGTGGGTGGCGATCGTGCAGCTGACCCCCGCGGCGGACCGTCCGTACATCGGCGGCTCGCAGAACAACAGCTTCTGGAACGTGCTCTTCGGCTACAACGGCTTCGGCCGGCTCACCGGCAGCGAGACGGGCAGCGTCGGCGGGGCCGGGGCCGGGACCCAGGGTGGGCAGTGGGGCCCGACCGGCTGGACCCGGCTCTTCAACCAGGCCTTCGGCGGTCAGGCGTCGTGGCTCATCCCCGCCGCGCTGATCCTGCTGGTGGGTGGGCTCATCGTGACGCTGCGGCAGCCGCGGACCGACCGCAGCCGCGCCGCCTTGATCCTCTGGGGCGGCTGGCTGCTCGTCACCGGCATGGCCATCAGCCTCGGCAAGGGGATCATCCACGAGTACTACACGGTCGCACTCGTGCCCGCGATCGGCGCGCTGATCGGCATCGGTGGCGCACTGATGTGGCGTCACCGCGACAGCTGGTTCGGACGCACGGTGCTCTCGCTCGCGTTGCTCGCCACCACGATCTGGGCGTACACGCTGCTCGGTCGCACTCCGACCTGGGCGCCCGCGCTGCGGCCGATGGTGTTGATCCTGGGCATCGCGATCTCCGTCGCACTGCTCGTGCCGATGACGCGACGGGTCGGGCTGGCCATCCTCGGCGCGGGACTGGTCGTCGCGCTCGCGGCACCGACCGCGTACACGCTGTCCACCGTCCGAACGAGCCACTCGGGCTCGTTGCCGACCGCCGGCCCGGCGAGCGCGGGCCGCGGGTTCGGTCCCGGCGGCGGGGGCGGCTTCCCCGGCGGTGGGGGCGGCGCTCGACCCGGCTTCGCCGGCGGCTTCCCACCCGGAGCCGGCACTGGTGGGGCGACCGGCACCGCGCCGAGCTTCGGCGGCGCCGGTCGACCCGGCGGCTTCGGGGGCGGTGGGGGCGGCATCGGCGGGCTCCTCAACGGCACCACCGTCAGCGCCAAGCTGTCGAAGCTGCTCCAGGCGGGCAGCGACGGGTACCGCTGGACCGCCGCGGCGGTCGGTGCGAACAACGCCGCGAGCTACCAGCTCGCCTCGGGCGAGGCCGTCATGGCGATCGGTGGCTTCAACGGGAGCGACCCGGCGCCGACGCTCGCGCAGTTCGAGACCTACGTGCACGAGCACAAGATCCACTACCTGATCAGTGGTGGCGTGGGCGGCGGTCCCGGGGGCTCGGGGACGTCGAGCGGGATCACCACCTGGGTCGCAGCGCACTACAAGACCACGACGGTCGGCGGCGTGACGCTCTACGACTTCACCCAGCCGACGACGACGGCGACCGGCTCCTGATCCCGACCCCCACCTTCGACCCCGCCCCGTGGATCGAGGGTGGGGCCGGGGTGGGGGCAGCACGCGGCGAGGGGGTGGGAAGACGCCCTCCCCCTCCGGCATCCGTGGTGCCGGTGGCGATCATCGTCGCGAACCTCATTGCCGCCGGTCCCGGCCACGCGGCGACGCGGATCCGTCCGGCCCGCTGTCCTCCGCACCGAGTAGGTGACCGCGGAATAAAAACAGTATATACTTGTTCCAATGTCCACGAGCTCAGAGAGGAGCCGGACATGGGACAGCAGCGAGTCGCCCTCATCACCGGGGCATCACAGGGACTCGGCCGTGCGCTCGCGGGTGCGCTGGCCGATCGGGGCTGGGCCCTCGTCCTCGACGCCCGGCGCGCCGATCGCCTCGAGCGCAGCGCGTCGGAGCTCGAGACCCGCACGAAGGTCGTGGCCGTGGCCGGCGATGTCACCGACCCGCGTCACCGCACCCGGCTCGTCGACGCGGTGGTGGAAGCTCGGTCGGCTCGACCTCCTCGTGAACAACGCGAGCACGCTCGGTGCGAGCCCGCTGCCCGTGCTGGCGTCGATCGACCTCGCCGTGCTTCGCGAGATCTACGAGGTCAACGTGGTGGCGCCATTGGCCCTCACCCAGCTGCTGGTGCCGACGCTCCGCCAGTCGCACGGGACGATCCTGAACGTGACGTCCGACGCCGCCGTCGAGGCGTATCCGGCGTGGGGTGGGTATGGATCCTCCAAGGCCGCGTTCGAACAGCTGTCCGCGGTGCTTGCGGTCGAAGATGCCGACCTGCGGGTGCTGGTCGTGGATCCGGGCGACATGCGCACCGAGATGCACCAGGACGCGTTCCCGGGCGAGGACATCTCGGACCGTCCACTGCCCGGAGACGATCGTGCCGGCGCTGGTCGACCTGATCGAGAGCGACCAGGCCGGCGGGCGCTACCGGGTGCCGGAGCTGGTGTCATGACCGCCGTCATCGAGCAGTCGGCACTGGTCGCGCCGCTGGACGCCGCCCACGAGGCGTCGGAGCCGCCCGAAGTGCGGGGTCGTGACCGGTCGGATGTCCGCCTGCTCGTCTCCGAGGGGATGGACGAGGTCGTGCACGCGACGTTCGCTGACCTCCCGAGCACGCTGCACCGCGGCGACGTGGTGGTCGTGAACACGTCGGCCACGATCCCGGCGGCGATCGACGGCGCGCTCCCGGACGGCACCGCGATCCGCGTGCACTTCTCGACGGAGATGCCCGGTGGCTTCTGGCTCGTCGAGGCCCGCCGGCCGGAACGGGGGAGCACCGTCCCGTTCGCCGACGACCTCACCGGCATCGACCTCGCCGTGGCGCGGCGGCGGCCACCTCACCGTGCTCGATCGCCTGCCGGGCTCGCAGCGGCTGTGGCTCGCGTCGCCGCACCTCGGCGTGGCGGTCGTCGACCACCTCACCGACCACGGCGACCCGATCCGGTACCGGCACGCGCCGGGCCCGTGGCCACTGCGCGCGTACCAGCAGATCTTCGGTACCGAACCGGGGAGCGCGGAGATGCCGAGTGCGGCGCGGCCGTTCACCGCGGCGCTCGTGCTCGAGCTCGCCCGGCGCGGCGTCACGATCGAGACGATCCTCCTCCACGCCGGCGTCTCGTCCCTCGAAGCGCACGAGATGCCGTACCCCGAGCGCTACCGCGTCCCCGACGCGACCGCAGCGCACCTCAACGCGGTGCACCACGCCGGTGGCCGCGTGGTCGCCGTCGGCACCACTGTGGTGCGGGCGCTCGAGAGCGTCACCGACCTCCAGGGGACGGTGCACCCCGGCGCGGGCTGGACCGATCTCGTCATCACCCCCGAGCGCGGCGTGCGCGCGGTGGACGGGTTGGTCACGGGCTGGCACGAGCCCGAGGCCAGTCACCTCCTGATGCTGGAGGCGGTCGCGGGACGGCCGGCGCTCGAGCGTGCGTACGCCGCGGCGCGGCGCGAGGGTTACCTGTGGCACGAGTTCGGGGACAGTCACCTTCTCCTTCCGGAGCGGAGCTCGCGGTGAGCGATCAGCGGGTCGCGCCGCCGCTGCCCGAGGGACGTCGGGCGGTGCTGTACGCGCTGCGCCGCCGCGGCCAGGGGACAGTGGAGGACATCGCCCGCAACCTGGACATGACGGTGAGCGGCGCCCGCCAGCACCTGAGCGCGCTCGTCGAGGACGGGCTCGCCGAGGCGACCGAGATCCCGCGGCCCGAGGGCCAGCGCGGCCGTCCGCAGCTCGAGTACGTCGTGTCGGACCGCGCGGACAACCTGTTCCCCAAGGCCTACGGCGAGCTGACCAACGAGCTGCTCGGGTACATGTCCGAGTCGGACTCGACCCTCGTCGACCAGCTGTTCGCCCGCCGCCGGGACGAGCGGGTGCGCAACGCGCAGGCCCGGCTGGGGCCGTTGAAGAGCCTGAAGGCCAAGGTGACCGAGCTGACCCGCATCCTCGACGAGGACGGCTACCTCGCGACCTGCGACCCCATGCGCGGCGGCTACCGGATCATCGAGCACAACTGCGCCATCCTCGCCGTCGCCCGCAAGTACGGGCAGGCCTGCACGAGCGAGATCGACTTCATCCGGACGGTCCTGCCGGGCACCACCGTCGAGCGGGTCAGCCACATCATCGAAGGCGCGCACCACTGCGCCTACGAGGTGCGACCCGCGCCGAAGGCCTGACGTAGGGTTGGCGCCGCGGCGACCGGGACACACTTCGCCCGCAGGACTTCAGCACCGTCACTACGGAGGTCACGATGGCGTCATCGAGCGCGGGCCTGCACGAACCCGCGGAGAAGCTGCTTCCGGACACGATCGACCAGCACCGCGCGCTGGTCTCGATCATGGAAGAGCTGGAGGCGGTCGACTGGTACCACCAACGCGCCGACGCCACCGACGACGCCACGCTCGCCGCGGTCCTGCGCCACAACCGGGACGAGGAGAAGGAGCACGCGGCGATGACGCTCGAGTGGCTCCGCCGCCACGACTCGGTGCTGGACCAGCACCTGCGCACCTACCTCTTCACCGAGGGCTCGATCACCGAGATCGAGCACGAGGCGGAGCACGAAGAGGACGACGGCGCGAGCGGCAAGTCCTTGGGCATCGGCAGCTTGAAGGGGGAGGGACTCCTGTGAACCACCTGTTCCGCGAGCTCGCACCGATCAGCGAGGCCGGCTGGGAAGCGATCGACGAAGAGGCGGGCCAGACGCTGCGCACCTACCTCGCCGGGCGCAAGCTCGTCGACTTCTCGGGCCCACACGGCTGGGAGGAGTCGGCGGTGGACCTCGGCCGGGTCGAATCGGTGAAGTCGCCGCACGCCGAGGTCGGCGCGTCGCTGCGCAAGGTGCAGCCGCTGGTCGAGCTGCGCACGGACTTCACGGTGTCGCGCGCCGAGCTCGACGCGATCGAGCGGGGGAGCCAGTCACCCGATCTGGATCCGGTCCGGGACGCGGCAGTGCGCCTGGCCGAGGCCGAGGACAAGGCGGTCTTCCACGGCTTCCGTGCGGCGGGCGTCGAAGGGATCAGCGAGGCGTCGGAGCACGCGGCGATCACGATCCCAGAGGACTACACGGACTATCCGCGCCCGGTTGCGTCGGCGGTGTCCAAGTTGCGCAGCGCGGGTGTCGACGGTCCGTACGCGATCGCGCTCGGGCCGCGCTGCTACACCGGCGTGGTCGAGACGACCGAAGGTGGCTACCCGATCTTCAACCACCTCCGCATGATCCTCGATGGTCCCATCGTCTGGGCGCCCGCGGTGGACGGTGCGGTCGTGATGAGCATCCGTGGTGGGGACTTCGAGCTGACGAGCGGTCAGGACGTCTCGATCGGCTTCGCCTCCCACGATGCCGGCGGCGTGTCGCTCTACCTGCAGGAGAGCCTCACGTTCCGGGTGCACACGCCGGAAGCCGCGGTCGCGCTCGTCTACAAGACCAAGAAGTAGCTACTTGATCGACTCGTAGCAGGCGTTCACCAACGAGTAGCTGCGCAGGTCACCCGCGAGACCGAGGTCCATCCGGTTCATCGCGTAGCCGAACGCGAGCTCGGCCTCGGGGTCGACCCAACCCGCGGACCCGCCGGCGCCGAAGTGGCCGAACGAGCGCGGGCCGCCGAGCTGCAGCAGGCTCGATGGGACGAAGAAGCCGAGCCCGAACTGCAGGTCGAGATCGAGCAGCACGATGTCGGGGCCTTCGGTGCGCTGCATCGTGGCTTCCTCGACCTGCGCCTCGCCGAGGAGCCGGACGCCGTCGACCTCGCCGATGCACGCGGCGTACATCCGCGCGATCGAACGGGCATCCGTGATGCCGCCGGCGGCGGGGATCTCCGCGGCGTGCACGGCTCGGGTGTTGAAGATCCCGGCTTCCGAGAACGCGCCGCCTCCGCTCAACGCCTTGCCGAGCTTCGAGTCGGGACCGACGAGGGCGGCGAGCGCGGCCATGGCGTCGGGGTCCGCGCCGGCGGGCGCCTCGCCGCCGATGCCGCCGATGAGCGTCGCGACGCGCGGCTCGAGCTCCTCGGGGAGCCCGATGTAGAAGTCGAGACCCAACGGCGCCGCGACCTCGTCCCGGAAGTAGGTGCCGATCGACCGGCCGCTGATGCGCCGGATCACCTCACCGACGAGGTAGCCGAAGGTGACCGCGTGATAGCCGTGCGCGGTTCCGGGCTCCCAGACCGGGGACTGGTGCTCGAGCGCGTGGATCATCGGCTCCCACGCGAGTGCGTCTTCGAGCGCGAGCTTCTCCTCGACCCACGCGAGGCCGGCGCGGTGCGAGAGCAGGTAGTCGACCGGGATGCTCTCCTTGCCGGCCTGGCCGAACTCGGGCCAGTACTCGACGACCGGCGCGTCGACGTCGAGCCGACCGGCCTGCGCGAGCTGGTCCGCGCAGATCGCCGTGGCGCCCTTCGTGGTCGAGAACACGACGATCAGCGTGTCCTCCTCCCACGGCCGCTCGGTGGCTTCGTCCGCGATCCCGCCCCAGATGTCCACGACCTTCCGGCCGCGGTGGTAGGCCGCGAACGCCGCGCCCACCTCGAGCCCGTCGGCGAAGTTCTTCTCGAACTGGTCGCGCACGATCTCGAATCCCGGGGCCGTCCAACCGTCAATCGTCATGCGCACTTCCTACCCCACCCGACGCGTCCGTTGCACGCAGCCCGCGTCGGGACAAGAGTGCGGTCATGGTCACCGAGGACGACGTTCGACGAATCGCGCAGTCGCTGCCCGAGACGACGGAGAAGCCGTCGTACGGCACCCCGGGATTTCGCGTGAAGGACAAGCTCTTCGCGGATCCGGGAGGAGGGTGACGTCCTCGTCGTGTGGTGCCGGGACGAGGGGGAGAAGGAGGCCCTCATCGCCTCCGAGCCGGGGAAGTTCTTCACGACGCCGCACTACGACGGGCACCCGTCGGTGCTGGTGCGCTTCGGTGCCGTCGACACCGAGGAGCTCACGGAGCTGCTGACCGAGTCCTGGAGGATCCGGGCGCCGAAGCGGCTCCGGGAGCCCTTCGACGCTATTGACTGAACGAATCATTCAGTTATAGTCACGGGCATGGCCCGCACCCGGTCGCCCGAACGGCTCCAGGAGATCGTCGACGCCGCGCTCGAGGTCTTCCTGGAGCAGGGGTACCGGCGGGCTCACATGGCGGACGTGGCCCGGGTCGCGAAGGTGTCGCCGGGGCTGATCTACTCGTACGCCGAGGGCAAGGAGGCGTTGTTCGCGCTCGTCCTCCAGCGGGAGCTGGGCGCCGAGATCGGCGAGGTGCCGCTCCCGTTCCCGAACCCGGACCCGGCCGAGGTGGATGCACTCGTCCGGCGGGCGCTGCGCGACGTCGCGAACATCCCCACGCTCGAGGCGGCCGCGGAGATCGCGCACCCGGCCGATGCCCGGGCCGAGCTCTCGGCCATCGTCGGTGAGCACTACGACGCCATCGCCCGGTACCGGCGGGTCATCAAGCTGGTCGAGCGGTCGGCCCTCGACTGGCCCGAGCTGGCCGACCGGTTCTACGCACGCGGTCGGCGTCCGCTGGTGCGCCGGATCGGTGCCTACATCGCGCAACGGGTCGCGTCGGGTGACTTCGCCGCGGTGCCCGATGCGGACGTCGCGGCGCGCTACGTGATCGAGGTCGTCGCGTGGTTCGCGAACCATCGTCACGGTGATCGCGACGGCCGGGCGATCGAAGACGCAACCGCGCGGTCCACGGTGATCGAGCTCGTGACCCGGAGCCTGCTCGCGCCATGAACCGGAGCGTCTGGATCATCGCCGCGGCCACCATGGTGTTCCACCTCGCGACTGCGACGATCTACGGGTACCACCGTGACGAGTTCTACTACCTCGCGTCCGGGCGCCGGCTGGCGTGGGGCTACGTGGACCACCCACCGATCACCCCGCTGCTGTACCGCGCGGCCGACCGCATCTTCGGTCACTCCGAGCTCGGGCTTCGAGTCACGCCGGCTCTGTTCCACGGTCTCGTCGTGGTGCTCGTCGCGCTGCTGGCGCGCGAGCTCGGCGGGAGCCCGCCGCGCAGCTGATCGCCGCGCTGGGTGCCACGGTCACGCCGATCCTGCTCGCGACCGGTCACTTCCTCAGCACGGTGAGCGTGGAGATCGTCTTCTGGACCATGATCACGCTGCTCCTGGTGCGGATCCTCAACGGGGCCGACCCGCGGCTCTGGATCGTGGTCGGCGTCGTCGTCGGGCTGGGCCTGCTCGACAAGTGGACGACGGGATTCCTCCTCGTGGGCCTGCTCGTCGGGCTGCTCGCGTTCCCGGAACGCTCGGTGCTCTGTACGCCGTGGGCCGCGGTGGGCGCGCTGATCACCGCAGTGATCGTCCTCCCGAACCTCCTCTGGCAGGCCGACCGGGGCTGGCCGCAGCTCCAGTTCGCGGGGACGTTGCGGAACTACGGCCAGGCGATCTTCACCGCGCCGATCCAGTTCGTGCTCATGGGTGTCGTGTCGGTGCTGCTCGCGCTCCCCGGGCTCCTCTGGTTGCTCCGGGACGACTCGGCGCGGCAGTACCGGCCGTTGGGGCTCGCGTTCCTCGTCATCGTCGTGCTCGTGATGGTCACCGGCGGCAAGCCGTACTACGCGGCCGTGTTCGCGCCGGTCCTGATCGCGGCGGGCGCAGTCTCCGTCACGACGCACTCGTCGACGCGGTTGCTCCCGTGGATCATCGTCGGCACCGGCGTGCTGCTCGCGCCGCTCGCCATGCCCTTGCTCCCGATGAGCACGCTCAACGTCGTCCGCGCGGTCAATCCGGACGTGGGCGAGATGGTCGGTTGGCCGGAGCTGGTCGACACGGTCGCGCACGTGTACCGGGAGCATCCCGGCGCGACGATCCTGACCCAGAACTACTCGGAGGCCGGATCGATCGAGCTCCTGGGCCGGCCGCGCGGGCTGCCCCAGCCGATCAGCGGCCACAACACCTACTGGTACTGGGGTCACCCCAAGGGTCGCTCCCGGGTGACGATCGCGGTCGGCTTCTCGCGGGCGCGACTCGAGCGGATGTTCGGAGACGTGCAGCGGGCCGCGGTCTTCCACTCGCCGGGGGGCGTGCACAACATGGAGGACGGCGCGTCGATCTGGGTCTGTCGTGAGCAGCGCGCCGACTGGCCGGCCCTCTGGCCCTCGCTGCGCAGCATCTGACCGATCTGCGCCAGAGGGCGCCGCGGGTGGACGCACCGGTTCGGTCATCCAGGCCGAGCGTCGTAGCGAAACCCAGGTGTGACTCCAACCACGGTCGATCACCCGAACCTGAAGCTCGCGGAACCCGAAGCACTGTTGACGCTCATGGGCGCACCGCTCGATCCGTCGGCCTACGACTGGGGCGCGTCGCGCGCCGGCGAGCTCACCGACGAAGAGGTGTTCCAGCTCACCTACGCGGCCCAGGTCGAGTGGGGCACGGAGGGGACGTTCGCGAGCCTCGACATCTCACGCGACCCGACGGTCCAGACCTTCCTGCGGGTCTGGCTGGACCAGGAGGTCGTGCACGCCGACCTGCTCGCCGGGGTGCTGGCGCGCGACGGTGTGTCCGTCGCACCCGTGCACCTCGAGCGCAAGCACCGTTGGGGCGCGGCGCGCGGCAAGCTGCTCAACCAGCTCGCCCGCATCGGCATCGGGGACGACTTCTTCGCGGTGCACATGAGCTGGGGCGCGATCAACGAGCTCACCACCCTGCGCTTCTACAGCGTGATGCGCGGCGAAGACCCGCAGCGAGCTGCTGCGGTCGGTGTTGCGCGACGTGATCGCCCAGGAGTCATTGCACTACTCGTTCTACCGGAGCGTGGCGATCCGGCGGCTGACGGACAACCCGCGCGGCCAGCGGATCGTCCGGTGGGCGCTCGAGCACCTCTGGTCCCCCGTCGGCATGGGACTGCGCACGAGGACGGACGTCGACCGCCTCATGGCCGGGCTCTTCGCCGACCGGCCGGACCAGGTGCGCCAGATGGACAGCCAGATCAACCGGATCCCCGGCCTGGCCGACCTGGACCTCATCCACGGCACGGTGGCATCGGCGGACGCGGCCTGAGTCGCACCTGTCCCTCGGGGCACGGATGCGAGACGATGGGTCGATGACCGACGCGTGGTTCGATGCCGTCGCCGCGACGCTCGCCGAACGGGAAGCCGCGGTGCGCGGCGAGCTTGAAGGGCTGACCGAGGCGCCCGACGACGTCGGTACGATCCAGTTCGGCAAGCGCGCGGGCGATGCGACGAACGTCGCGGCGGAGCAGCTGTCGCGGGTCAGCGCGCACGAACAGCTCCTCGTCCTCCTCGCCGACATCGAGCGGGCCCGCGCCAAGCTCGCCGACGGGACCTACGGTCGCTGCGACGAGTGCGGTGGTCCGATCGGTGACGCCCGCCTGGAGGCGCTGCCCTGGGCGTCCGAGTGCGTCGAATGTCGCAGGGGTCACGATCGGCGACGATGACGCCCGGCGTGTGCCATCCTCCGGGCCATGACGCAGCGATGGAACATCGGCGACGTGACGATCACGAGCGTGCTCGAGGACGAGACGCTCCACATCCCGCCGGAGCTCTTCTTCCCTGACGCCACCGCCGCTGCCGTGGCCCGCCATCCGTGGCTCGTCCCGGACTACGCCGACGAGCACGGCAACATCGGGTTGCGGGTGCAGGCGATCGTGATCGAGCAGGGTGGCCGGACCATCGTGGTCGACCCGTGCGTCGGGAACGGCAAGAAGCGGTCGTTGCCGTTCTGGAACGAGATGTCGTGGCCGTTCCTCGAGCGGTTCGCGGACGCCGGCTTCGACGTCGCGACCGTCGACACCGTCCTGCACACGCATCTGCATGCGGACCACGTCGGGTGGGGAACGCACCTCGTCGACGGCGAGTGGGTCCCCACGTTCACGAACGCTCGCCACCTCTACACCGAGCGTGAGCTCGAGTACTGCCGCGCGCAGGGTGATCCCGGGATCGAAGGGGTCTACGAAGACTCCGTGGCTCCGGTCATCGCCGCCGGTCTCTCGGAGATCATCGACGAGGACGTGGATCTGGGCGGTGGGTTGCAGCTCGAGCCGTCGACCGGACACACCCCCGGTCACGTCTCGCTGTGGATCGAGTCGGCGGGGGAGCGGGCGCTCATCACGGGGGACTTCCTGCACCATCCGGTGCAGTGCGCGGAGCCGCAGTGGGCGGAGGTCGGCGACTACGACGTCGAGCAGGCTCGGGCGACGCGGCGCCGCATGCTGGCGAAGGCCGCGGCGTCGGGCGCGCTGATGCTGGGCACCCACTTCACCGGGTCACCTGCGGGTCGCGTCGTCGCCGACGACGACGTCTGGCGCTTCGAGCCAGTCGCGGTCGTTGCGCCGGGCGCCTGAGCCGGACCGGTCAGAACCCGGGCGGGGGCTGGTAGCCGCCGCCGGAGACCTCGGCGACGATGCCTGCGAGCTGCACCGCTTCGCGATCGCGCAGGTACGGCGTGACGCACTGGATCCCGACCGGGAGGCCGGCGGGCGTGCGGCCGACGGGTGGCACCGCGGACGGGAGGCCCACGACGCCGATGAGGCCGGGCCAGTTGGTCATCATGATGTACGGCTCCGGCTCACCGTTGACCGGCACCGTCCGCGCCACGAAGTCCCCGTCCTGGTTGTGCGCGAATGCCGGCACCGGCAGCACCGGGCACAAGAGCGCGTCGTGGTCCTCGAACCATGACGCCCACACCGCGCGCAGACGCGCGCGGTGTTCGTCCCTGCGGAGCCACGCGAGGTGCGAGCCGCTCGCCGCTTCCGCCGTCTCCTCGTCGATGCTGGGCGAGATCGCCGGGACGATCAGGTCATTGAAGAGGTCCCGCTGCTCGACGAAGGCCACGTCCGGATGGGTCTCCTCGACCCGCGCGCCCGTGTCCGAGAGCGCGTCGGCCGCGTGGCGCAGGATCGCGAGCTCGTCCCGGTCGATGGGCATGGACGGGTCCTCGAGCCACACGCCCACCCGGTAGTCCGATGGCTCGCGGTGGCGCGGGGCCGGGAGCTCGAGCCGCCACGCCAGGGCCCGGTCCGCATCAGGGCCTGCGAGCACGTCGAGGAGCAGGGCGAGGTCGTCGGCGCCACGCGCGATGGGTCCGAACACGTTGATGTCGGCGTCGGTCGTGCCACCGCCGACGTGATCGAGGTACCCGCGTTGCGAGATCACCCCGAAGCTCGGCTTCAGCCCGAACACCCCGCAGCAGTGCGACGGGATGCGCACGGACCCGCCGATGTCCGTGCCCAGTTCGAAGGACGTGAAGCCGGCGGCGACCGCGGCCGCCGCGCCCCGGACGACCCGCCCGGGACGCGGTCCAGGTCCCACGGGTTGTTCGTGGTGCCGAAGATGTCGTTGAACGTCTGGAGGTCGCCCGACCACCGGGGTGCGTTGGTCTTGCCGAACACGATGGCGCCGGCGTCCTTGAGCCGGGCGACGGCAGGGGCGTCGACCGACGGGACGTGTTCGAGCAGCTCACGGGCGCCACCCGTCGCCCGGATGCCCTCGACCTCGATCGCGTCCTTGATCGTGATCGGCAGGCCGTGGAGCGGTCCCCGCCAGTCGCCGCGGTCGGCGTCTTCGTCCGCGCGGTCGGCCTCGACGCGGGCCCGTTCGACGTCGAGGGTGATGACCGCGTTGACGGGGGCGTTGAGCCGGTCGATGCGGTCGAGGTACAGCTCGAGCAGGTCCCGGCTCGAGAGCTCGCGGGTGCGGAGCGCCGCCGCCAGCCGAGCCGCCGTCCAGGTTGCCGTTGCGTCGGTCGCGTCCATGCGCGCTCAGGCTAGAAGATGCGCGCGATCACGGGATGTCGGAACCGTGGTCTGCTCCCTTGGAGAACTCGCGCTTCGCCTCACCGAGCGACCGCGCGAGCTGCGGCAGCTTGGTCGAGCCGAAGACGAGCAGCACGATCGCGAGAACGATGAGGAGCTCGGGAGCGCCGAGTCCGAACATGGTGACTCCAGTCTGGGAAGCCCAGGTCAGCGGGTGACCTGGGCTTCCCGGTCGTGTCGTGGTGGGTGTAGCGAGCTACGCCGCGATCTTGTCGCTGAGCGGCCGGGCGCCGTCGGTGCTCGAGAAGCTCATCGGCACCGGGTACTGACCGAGCAGGAAGCCCAGGATCGCCGCGTGCTGCATCTCGACCGGCTGGATCGACGCGGCAACCTTGATCCCTCCGCTGCTCTTCACGAGCCCGATGCTCTCGAGGTACGTGGCCGCCGCGACGTTCTCGAGCTGCAGTGCGAGCTTGGCCAACCCGGGAACGTCCTTCACGTTCGCGAACGCCGGGTCGATCACCGCGGTCTTGACGGTGCTGTCGACGCCGGACACCGCGGGCTTGCCGGCTCCGGTGAGGATCGCGTTCCAGGCCGCCGCGTGATCCTTGTGCTGCTGCTGCGCGGTCTGGGCGAACGTCACGACCGCGGGCGGGACGGTACCGAGCTGGCCCGCCGTGGCCGCCTTGATCCCACCCTGGTACGTGGCGACGGCCAGGTTCTCGAGCGACGTCGCCAGTGCCGCGATCGCGAGGTCACCGGTGAGCTCGGCGCTCCCCGACCCCGCCGCCGCGGCCTTGGTGGTGCTGGTCGACGAGCTCTTCGAGCTGGACGAGCCGCAGGCCGCGAGCACGACGCCGCCGAGCGCCAGGCCGGCGCCGGCGAGGAAGCCCCGCCGGCTGGCCCGGAACGAACCGAGGTCGTGGAGCGTCTCGACCGCGGACTCCTTGCGCAGCTCGGCCCACTCTGCGACCGCCTCGTACATCTTGGGCATCGCGTCGTGGTGCCGGTCATCGAGCTCCACGGTCATCTCGTCGAGCTCGGACTCGCTGATCTGGATCGGGTCACGGTCAGTCATTTGACTGCCCCCTCCTGTGCGCGGCGCGCGTCGTCGGTCTTGAAGAACGAATCCGGGAACCCGACGCTGCCCGCGGCCGCCGGGAGCTTCGAAGCATCCGGTGGGAGCGCGATGAGATCGGCGGCCCCGCCGGCCACCAACGCCTGGACGGCGGAGAGGATGGCGGCGTGCTGGGCCTCGACGCCCATGACGCTCGACGTCACCTTGCGCGCGTTGCTGTCGGTGAGCGCCGCGGTGTTCGCGACGTAGGTCTGGGCCGCACCGTTCTCGAGCTGCAGGGCCAGCGCCACGACCTGCGCCGGGCCGGTCAGGGTCGGCTTGGCGTTGTCGACCACCGTCAGCAGCGTCGGGTCGGGATTCATCTGGGTCTTGCCACCGAGGTTGGTGACCGCCGCGTTGAAGGCGTCGGCGTGCTCCTGGTGCTGGTCCTTCGTCTTCATTGCGAAGGCCTTGACCACCGGGTTCGCGGTGGCGCCACCGATGAACGGCAACGTCAGGGCCGTGCCGTAGGTCGCGACGGCGAGGTTCTCGATCGACGCGGCCGTCTGCAGCATCTGCACGTCGCTGCTCTTGTCCGCCCAGGCGGGCGTGTTGGTGAGTGCGATCAGCGCGGCGCCGAAGCCGGCCGCCGTGAGCAGGCCACCGGAGAAGGCGCCGCCGCGCAGGAGCTGGTTCCGGTTCGACTGGAAGTCGCGGGTCTCGTCCGGGTCCTCACCGCCGTGAGCCCGCCGGTCGAGGCCCTGCTCGGTGAGCTCCGCCAGTGGTGCCCGCGTGGCTCGCATGGCGTCGGCTTGCACATCCTCGGACTGCTCGATGAGCTGCTTGAGCGCCCGTTCGTCAATGGACATAGGTGACTCCTGGCGTCGGCAAGGCGGGGGGTCCGCCCGTGTCTCTGCTGGTTCGAACCAGGAGTCGAGCGCGGATGGGTCTGTTCTCTGCCGACGCGGGCCTACGTCGTCTGCATCCCGCTCGTGAGCTGGGCCCACCACCCATTGAGGGACGCGGCCGCGGCGAGGTAGAGGCGCGCGTGCGAACGGTCCGTCGACGCGGCGTCGAGGCACGCGAGCGTGTACTTCACGAGGTGCGCGTCCCGCTGGACGGACGCGCGCGTGACGAGCTCCGTGACCACGTCGGCAGTCGCGGGTTCGGGGAGGTGCCAGACCGCCGCGGCCGCGACCGCCGGGCCTGCGTCCAGTGCTTCGGCGAGCGCGAGCCCCGGGTCGTCGGTCGGGAAGACCGGCTCGAGCGGGTTCACGGCCAGCGCGCTCCGGAACCCGACGACGTAGGTCGACGCGACCGCGAGCGCCGTGGACGGGTCCACCGTCCCCGCGAGCCCGAGCACGGCCTGCGGCATGGTGAGGCAGTGGCTCCACCCGTAGGGCGCGTGGTCGCCGGGCTCGAGCAGCATGCTCCAAGCGGCGGCTCGCAGCACCGCGTGCCGCGCGTTGTTCGATGTCGCGACCGCCGGTGACCGGGCCGAGCCGGTCGGCGGCCATCCCGCGCTCGTCGGCGCGCGACATGACCGGGTAGATGAACGGTGTGTCACCCGGCTCGTGTTGGCCGAGGGGGGTGGACGCGAGGGCGGTGAACATCGCGCCCGCGCCGGCGTCGCCATCCGCGCTCGGGTCCGCGGCGGGGTCACGGTCGTCGATCCAGTGGATGCGCCAGTCCGGCGCGCGACCGAGCTCGCGCGCGAGGCCGCGCAGCAGCTCACCGGTGATCTCGCCGCGCGGCGCGATGCGGGGGAGCTCGAAGAGGAAGATCGGTGCGTGCCCCGCGGCCGCGAGCCGGGGGATGACGTCGGACGACAGGAGCGAGCGCAGCTCCGCAGCCGACGCGGCGCGACCCAGCCAGCGCGCGACGTGGTCCACGTCGTCGAGCTCACCCCGGTCGATGGCGGCGACGAGCTGTGTGGCGGCGGCCTGGACCGAGTCGTACCCGTCGGGCGCGGGTGCCGCGACCGGGGGACCGAAGTCCTCGAACTCGGACGCGATGGCGGTGATCTGGTCCCGGGCGCGGTCGCGCTGGGCCGGCCGGACGAACGGCAGCAACGCGGCCCGGGCGACGAGCTCGAGCGGCGCGTGGAGCACGAAGGAGTCGGCCGGGTCCTCCCGGGGCACGGCCAGGATCTCGCCGATGTCGGCGACGAGCCGGATGTCCGACGCGTCGCGGGGGGTCGTGAACAGGTTCGGAATCGTCATTCGGGGCACGATAAGACTTCAAGTGTCCTTGAAGTCAAGGGATGCCGTCCGGCCGGTGGCGACGTCGGGGGCGGTAGCGTCAGCCCCGATCTGGGGGATCCGATGACGTTGGCGGTGCAACGAGACGAGGCGGCGGTCGCGGCGGGGATCGCCCGCTGGCTCGGGGCGCGACGCGGCGTCGACGACCTCACGGTGACCCACTGCGCGCGGGCGTCCGGCGGGCTCTCGAGCGAGACGCTGATGGTCGAGGCGCAGGGGACCCGCGCCGGTGGCCCGTACTCGGAGTCGCTCGTCGTGCGCCTGGCCCCGTCGGCGTCCGGGATCTTTCCCGACTACGACCTCGCGGTGCAGGCCCGCGCGCAGGAGGCCGCGGCTGCGCACGGCATCCCGGCCGCGGTGCCGGTCGAGCTCGAGACCGATCCGCAGTGGCTCGGCGCCCCGTTCCTCGTCATGCCCGCGATCGTGGGACACGTCCCCGGCTCGACGCCGGTGCGCGACCCGTGGATCACCGACCGGCCGGACGCCGCGGCCGACGTGTCCCGCCGGCTCTACGACATCCTCGCGGCGATCCATCAGGTCGACTGGCGAGCGGCCGGGCTCGACCGCGCCGTCCCCGTGCGGGACCTCGACGCCGAGCTCGCGGACTGGGCGGCGCTACCTCGGCTGGTACGGAGCGGGGGTCGTGCTCGTCCCTGCACTGACCGACGCACTGGCGTGGTGCGCGGCGCACCGTCCCGAGCACGAGCCGCCGCACGCCTTCCTCTGGGGCGACGTGCGCCTCGGCAACATCATCTTCGACGAGGGCCGTCACCCGGTCGCCGTCCTCGACTGGGAGATGACGACCATCGGCGCGCCGGAGCACGACCTGGCGTGGCAGCTGACGCTCGAGGCGACCCAGAACGAGCTCTTCGGTCGCGCGGTGCCGGGCTTCCTGGATCACACCGCCGCGTGCGCGCACTACGAGGCCCGGGTCGGTCGGTCACCGCAGGACCTGGAATGGTTCGAAGTCTTCGCGATGGTCAGGAGCACGGCGATCATGACCCGCCTCGCGCATTTGCAGGAGCAGAGCGGCCAACCGCCGATGCTCCCGCTCACGGACAACCCGTTGCTCGATCTCCTGGCCCGCCGCATCTCGGCTGCGAGCTCATCGTGACGGCGGTCCGCGATCTGAGCATCGATCCCGGGACCCCGGGGTTCTTCCTGCAGCCGGACTACTACGAGCTGCTGGCGCGGCTGCGCGCCGAGGCACCGGTGTTCGAGTACGCACCCGGCACCAAGGCCGTCACCCGCTACCACGACATCCGCGCGATCAGCCGGGACCCCGAGACGTTCTGCTCCGGGCGCGGCGCGCTCGTCAACGATCCGCTGCGCGAGGGCGGGAGCATCGACGGCTCGATCCTGCACATGGACCCGCCGCAGCACGGCAGCTGGCGGCGGATCCTCAATCGGGAGTTCACCGGCCGGGCGATGGGACGGATGGAAGGCGAGATCCGCGCGCTCGTGCGCCGGCTGCTCGACGCGGTGCCGGCCGGCGAAGTCGTCGATCTCGTCGACGTGCTGGCGGCGCCGCTCCCGGTGCTCGTGATCTGCGACCTGCTCGGCGTGCCCGACGCGAACCGGGACGACTTCCGCCGGTGGTCCGACGCCACGATCCTCGCTTCCGACGGCCGCGCCGCGCTCCCGCCCGACGCGCTCCGGGACGTCATGGAGCTCGTGGCGTTCCTCGAGCAGCACGCGGCAGGAGAAGGCCGCGCACCCCGGCGAAGACATCGTCTCGCTGCTCGTCGGGGCCGAGGTCGAGGGTCGCCCGCTGACCACGGGTGAGCTCGTGACGTTCAACATGTCGTTGCTCGTCGCCGGCAACGAGACGACGCGGCACCTGATCTCCGGCGGGATGATGGCGCTCGCGGAGCACCCGGACCAGCGTGCTGCGCTCGCCGCGGATCCGGCGTTGATACCCGCGGCGGTCGAGGAGTGCCTCCGGTGGGTCACACCGATCCAGCAGTTCGCCCGGACGGTCACGCGTGACACCGAGGTCGGCGGCGTGCCGGTCTCGGCGGATGACTACCTCGTGATGCTGTACGCGTCGGGCAACCGGGACGAGGCCGCGTTCGGACCGACCGCGGACCGGTTCGACGCGATGCGCCCGATCGAGGCGCCGAACCTCGCGTTCGGCTTCGGCGAGCACCTCTGCCTCGGCGCGGCCCTGGCCCGGCTCGAGGCGCGCATCGTGTTCGAGGAGCTCCTCGCCCGCTACCCCGGCTACGAGATCGCCGGTGCGGCCGAGTGGCTGCCGTCGAGCCTCGTGCGCGGCCCCCACGCGGTCCCCGTCATCTTCACCTGAGCTCGTTTCGGGGCGTCTCATGGTCGCTATAGCGACGCTCAGGCTCCCCGAAACGAGCTTGGGCTACTGGGCGGGGCCGGCGTCGGTGAGGCCGAGGTCGGGGTGCGCGCCGGTGACGATGCTCTGGAGATCGCCGTAGCCGACGCCACCGTCGGTGCGGTCCTCGACCCGCACGAGTGCCTGGCGGTGCTGACGGACGCGGGGCAACGCGTCCGCCGCAGTGCAGTCGGCGAAGTGCTCGCCCTCGAGGTGCTCCGCACCGCGCCATTGCCCGTGGTACTGACCGTCGAAGCCGCCGTACAGCCCGGTCGCGAGGTGGAACCCGGTGTCGGACACGGGACTGAGCCCGTAGACGCGCTCGGACCCGTCCCGCATCGTGCACGTGATCTTGCCGCCGAGGAACCGGCGCGTGCGGTCGTCGAAGCGGAGCTCGGGGCGCGCGGCGCTGAACGCCTCGCGGCGGCCGTTGGCATGCTCGATCCCGCCCTCGAACGTCAGGCGGCTCCAGTCACCGAACGAGAAGCGCTGGTAGTAGAGGTGCAGCCCGTACGGAGCGCCGTCCGGCCGGGTGCAGAAGACCGGGAACCAGAGCACGTATGCCGCAGTCCCCTCGGGCTGGACGACGGGCGCGATGTCCGCGAGCGGCGCGCCGACCTGGTAGCGGACGCCCCACGAGTGGTCGCGGGTCGACACCCAGCCGGAGTCGTCGAACGTCGTGCGCTGTCCGTCGATCTCGACCCAACCCCGGGCGGTGCCGGCGTGGTGGTAGCGGATGATGTCGGCGTCGACGCGGTAGCGGTCCCGGCTGACGTGGACCTCGCGTGATTCGACCGCGGGTGGCAGCGGGCTGGACATCACCCACTCGAAGCTGATCGGCAGGGCATCGTTCGCGTCGAGCGCGAAGCGCACCTCGCGCAACGGCTCGACGACCTCGTAGTGGATCGGCCCGACAGTCGCGGTCTCCGGGTCCGGGGCCAGCGCGCGACTCGAGCGGACGGTCCACTGCTCGACGCCGCGCGAGATGCCGGCGTACGCATCCATCACGCCGCGGTTCGTGTACTTGCCGAGTCCGAGCGCCAGCTGGATCGACCCGTCCGTGGCGCCCGCCATCGCGCAGATCTTCTCGGTCCAGCTCCGGTCCCGCTCGCCGACCCGGGCGAACGTGTCCACGATCTGGTGCGTGAGCTGCTCGTCGGCGGGGAGCAGCGGGCCCGGTGCGCTCGTCACGTCGCTGACCCTACCGCGCGGTCGCGGATCCAACGGGTGCCGTAGGGTCGAAACGTGGGAACCGCCGAAGCCGCGCTCGTCGAACCGCTCCCACCCGCCGCGGCGCTCACGTTCCCGTGGGACGCCGGGACCGCGACCGATCCCGTCGAGGCGTTCCGCGCGGCGCGCGAGCAGCACGGCGACACCTTCACCGTGACGTCGGGGCGGGACCGGTACCTGTTTCTCTTCGCCCCCGACTCGCTCCAGGACTTCTACGCGCTGCCGGAGCACCGGGCGAGCAAGGGCCTGGCCGACTACCGGATGCTCCTGCGCAAGCTGCCCAAGGAGCTGTTCGCCGACCGCCGCACGTTCGCGCACGACCTCTTCGGGGCCCAGGACGTCGAGGGATACCTCGATCACCTCGACACTGCGATCACGAGGCAGGTCGTCGAGCTCGGAGACTCGGGGACGTTCGAGGTGTTCGCGCTCGCGCGCCGGCTCGGTCATCGGCTCGCGCTCGGATGCTGGATGGGCGACGACGCAGCCGCACCGCCCCGGCTGGACGAGCTCATCGCCGACTTCGAGCAGCTCGACGGGGCCGAGGCCTTCGTGCACCCCGAGCGAGCCGCGGCCGCCGGCGCGGACCGCAGTGCGGAGCGGGCGGCGCTCGCGCGCGTCGAGCAGGTCGTCGCCGGGCTGCTGGACGCCGGCGCGCCCGACGACGGGTTCCTCGCGGAGATCGATCGCCGCTGGGAGGGCACGACGGGCTCGGAGCGGGCCGGAGGTGTCGCGGGCGACGTCGTTCTGCTCCACGTCGCCACGATGACCAACCTCTTCGCCGCGCTCGGCTGGACCCTCGCGCTGGTGATGCTCCACCCCGAGGTGCACGCACCGCGTCGTCGACGGTGATGACGTCCTGCTCGAGCGGTGCGTGCAGGAGTCGATCCGGCTCGGCCAACGGTCGATCATGATGCGCACGGTGCTCGAACCCTGCGAGGTGCGCAACGGCGCGACGACGTACCGGCTCGAGCCCGGACTCGTGCTCGCGACGATGGTGCCGCTCACGAACACGACCGCGGCTCCCGGCCTCGACGGGTTCGACCCCGACCGTTGGGTCGGTCGCCGCTTGCGCGACGAAGCCGCGCTTCCGGCCCGCGAGCTCGTGACGACGTTCGGGCACGGCCCGCACCGCTGCCCGGCCCAACGGTTCTCGCTCTCGGCGATCGGGCGCGCGGTGCGGCGACTCGTCGACGCGTACGAGCTCACGCCGGAGTTCGACGCGGTGCACCCGATGCCACTCCAGATCGGCGGAGTGGCCCGGGCCGCCGAGCCGTGCCCGGTCGCCTACCGGGCCCGGGCGGCCCGCTAGCGCCGTCACTCGCTCCACCGGACGCGCACCGTGTCTCGCCACACCGTCAGCGCGTCGGGATCGCCCGTCACGGGCACCGCGCCGGCGGGGATCCGGTTCCACAGCAGCAGGTAGAGATCCGAGGCCGAGGCTTCGACCGTGACGTCACTCGGAGCCGTGGCCGGGATGTCGCCGTCGACGAGGACCTCGGTGCGTTCCGGCCCGAGCTGGGCCAGCCATGCCCGATCGATGTCGGTGGCGCGGAGGCGCACGCGCGGCGGCTCCTCGGGGTAGCGGCCCCGGCGCGCCGCGAAGCCGAAGAGGATCTCGTCGACCCCGTCCGAGGCGAGCTCCGGCGCGTACGGCGAGATGGAGCCTGCGCAGCTCTGCGCGTCCGCGCGATGGATGGCCGTCTCGTGCGTCTGGCGCCGGGCCCAGAACGCGAGCGGCGTCGGCGCGGCGAAGAAGGTCCAGCACTCGAGGTCGGGGTCCGCGTCCCTCAGCGCCGAGACGAGGCCGGCGTGCCCGGCGCGGAACCAGTCGACGAGATCCGCGTCGTCGGGCCAGGCGCCGACGACTTCGAGCAACGTGGTGTCGTACCGCTCGGTGCGCGCTTCACGGATCGTGGTCGTGGCCCAGCGGTGAATGCCGCCGACGTGGCGGATGAGCTCGCGCAACGGCCAGTCGGGAACGGTCGTCACCGGCGCGTCGGGGTCGACGTCGGTCGCCGCGGCGGCGAGCAGGTCGCCCTCGCGCTGCAGGAAGTCGATGTGCTCGACCACGTCCATGGGTTCGCCTCCGATCAAAGGAACGAACCGGAGGATACGCGCCGGTATGGTGACGACCGCATGGGCACACCGAGTCGGATGGCCGAGTGGCGGGGCCGGGCGTTCGGGCCGGCATCCGAGCTGCCGTACCGGCGTCGCACCAGCGACTGGATCCGGCTCGTGATCGCCTTCGCGCTCATGGTCCTGGTCATCTGGCATCGCGACGGTGGCGACCACACGAGCGAGGAGAGCCTGTTCCACCTCATCAACGGGCTGCCCGACGCGCTCGCGCCCTTGTTCACGATCCTGTACCGCTTCGGCGCGCTCTGGGCGCTCGCGCTTGTCGTCATCGCAGCCCTGATCGCGCGCCGGTGGCGTCTCGCCCGCGACATGGCCATCGCGGGGTTCGCAGCGTGGTTCCTCGCGCGGCTCATCGGCGTGGTGGTGGTCGGGAACTCGAGCGTGATGCAGGGCATCGACTACGCGCGTCGCTTCGACGAGACGCCGTCGTTCCCGCTGGTGCGCTTGGCGGTCATCGTCGCGGTGATCGCGGTCGCGTCGCCGTACCTCACCCGGCCGATGCGCCGGCTCGGGCAGCTGTTGATCCTCCTGCTCGCGGTCGCCGCCCTGTACCTCGGCATCGCGCTGCCGGATGCCGCGTTCGCGGCCGTGGTGCTCGGCTGGGGCCTCGCGGCGACGGTCCACCTGATCTTCGGGTCTCCGGGTGGACGGCCGACGACCGCGCAGGTCGCGGGTCGCGCTCCACGAGCTCACCGGCTTCGACGGTGCCGTGACGCTCTCGCCCGAGCAGCCGCACTACGGCACGGTGATGCTCTCGGACTCGAGCGATGGCGCGCTGTCGATCCGGGTGCTCGGCCGCGACGAGGCGGACGCCCAGCTCCTGTCGAAGGTCGGCCGCTCCGTCCTCTACAAGGACGGTGGCCCGAGCGTGCACGTCACCCGCCTGAGCGAGGTCGAGCACCAGGCCTACATGACGCTGCTCGCGGAACGAGCCGGCGTGCGGGTTCCACCCGTGATCGTGGCCGGGGTCGCCGGGCCCGGGGCCGCCCTGCTCGTGATCCGTCCGATCGACGGAACGCGGCTCGTCGACGTCGATCCGGCGAGCATCACGGATGCGCAGCTCGACGACCTCTGGGACCAGGTGCATCGGCTCCACGAGGCACGTGTCGCGCACGGCGCCCTGAACGCGCTGCACGTGCTCGTCACGAAGGACGGCCTGGCGATCATCGACTTCGAGCACACGACGGGTTCGGCCACCGGCTCCCAGCGCGCCCGCGACGTGGCCGAGCTCCTCGTCAGCATCTCTGACCTGGTCGGTGACGACCGGGCGATCGCAGCTGCACTGCGCGGCCTCGGTGCACCCACGCTCGTCGAAGCCCTCCCACTGCTGCAGCCCGCCGCGCTCACGCGCGATCTGACGGGTGGCAACCGGAAGATCCGCAAGGAGCACGCCAAGCACATGGGTGAGCTGCGCGACGCGGCCGCGGCCGCGGCCGGCAGCGAAGCGCCTCCGCTCCAGCAGCTCTACCGGGTGAGCGGCACCAACCTGCTGATGGCGATCGGCACGCTCATCGCGGTCTTCGCCCTGCTCTCGCAGGTCGGCGACCCCCAGACGTTCTACGACACGATCAAGGACGCCAACTTCTGGTGGCTCGCGGTCGCGATGTTCATCTCGCTGCTCACGAACTTCGCGACCGCGATCGCGCTCATGGGCACGGTGCCGATCAACCTGCCGTTGGTCCGCACCGCCGAGCTCCAGCTCTCGATGTCCTTCTCGAACCTCGCGGTGCCCGCGGTCGGCGGCATGGCCGCGCAGATCCGCTTCCTGCAGCGCCAGGGCGTCGACCTCGCGTCCGCAGTGGCCTCCGGTGGGCTCTTGATCAACGTCGGCAACATCGTGGCCCAGGTCCTGCTGCTCGGCGTGGCGGTCGTGCTCTCGCCGACGGCCCTGAAGCCCGGAAAGATCCCGACCAGCTCCATCGTCGAGGTCCTCCTGATCGCGATCGTCGTGATCGCCGTCGGGCTCGGCGTCATCTTCGGCATCCCGAAGGTGCGCAAGATGGCGCTGCCGCCGATCAAGAGCGCGTCGGCCACGATGTGGGCCGCGGCCCGGTCACCACGCCGGGTCCTGGAGCTCCTCGGCGGGAACACGATCAACGCGCTGATGTACGCGCTGGTGATGGAGGCGTGCCTCGCGGCCTTCGGCGGATCGGTCAACTTCTGGACGCTGCTCGCGATCAACATCTTCATCTCGACGATCGCGTCGCTCGTGCCGATCCCCGGTGGCGGCACCGCGGTCTCGTCGGTCGGGATGTCCGGCGCGCTCGTCGCGGTCGGCGTGTCGAGCGAGGTCGCGGTGGCCGCGGTGCTCGCGAACCAGCTCGTGGCGAATTTCATCCCCGCCGTGCCGGGCTGGTGGGCGACCAACGACCTCCTCCACCACGACTACCTCTGACCGCGGGGGAGGCGGCTCAGACGACCTCGGCGGCGTCGGGGCGCAGGGGCGGCGCGTCGAGCGCGCAGTGCGAGGTCGGGATCGCTGGCGCGCCGGCGTCGGGCGCCTGCAACGGACGCCGGATCGTCGTCCACGCGAGCAGGCCGCCGAGGATGAGGATCGCGCCCGCGATCATCATGGCGTTCTGGAACCCGTCGGAGAAGTCGATCGGGTTCCCGAAGTCGGCGTTGCTGATCCCGGCGAGCGGCGGGAGCACCGCGACCGCGATGAGACCGGCGGTGCGCGCGACGTCGTTGTTGACCGCGGACGCGACTCCGGCGAACTGGTCGGGCGCGGCGCCGAGGACCGTCGCGGTCAGGGGCGCGACCGTGAGCGACAACCCGCAGGCGAAGACGACGACGGCGGGGAAGACGTCGACCCAGTAGGTGCTGCCGGGGCCGATGCGCATCATCAGCACGAGTCCGCAGCCGGCGATCACCGGGCCGAGGCTCATCGGGATCCGGGGCCCGATGCGCGTCGCCAGCCGACCGGCGCGCGCCGAGCCCAGGAGCATGATCACCGTGACCGGGAGCAGCGCGGCGCCGGACGCGATCGGCGAGTAGTGGACGACGGTCTGGAGCTGGATCGGGAGCAGGAAGAACGCGCCCGCGAGCGCGGCGTAGACGACGAACGTCACGATGTTCGCCGCGCTGAACTGCTTCGCCTTGAAGATCGCGAGCGGCACCAGGGGGTGCGGGCTCCGCTGCTCGACGGCGAGGAACGCGCCGAGGAACAGCAGCCCGCCCATCAGGGGGACGAGGACCACGGGCGACGACCAGCCGCGCTCGGGTCCGGCGGTCAGACCCGCGATGACGCCGGCCAGCCCGATGATGGTGAGCACCGCACCCGCGATGTCGAGCCCGGGCGGCGCGTGGTCGTTCCTGCTCTCGGGGACGTGCCGCACGCCGGCCCACACCACGACCGCGGCGAACGGGATGTTGATCACGAAGATCCAGCGCCAGGACGCCGACTCCACGAGCCAGCCGCCGAGGAACGGTCCGATCGCCGTCATGATCCCGCCGAGCCCGGACCACGCGCCGATGGCCGCGGCGCGGTCCTCCGGCACGAAGCTCGCTTCGAGGATCGCGAGGCTGCCCGGCGTCAGCAGCGCGGCGCCGAGCCCCTGAAGCGCGCGGGCGCCGATCAGCACCGTGGTGTTCGGCGCGACCGCGCACAACAGCGACGCCCCCGCGAACCACACGACGCCGGTCAGGAACGCGCGCCGGCGCCCGAACCGGTCACCGAGCGCGCCTCCGAGCAGCAGGAACCCGGCCAGCGTCAGCGTGTAGGCGTTGATCACCCACTGCAGGCTCGAGAGGCCCGCCCCGAAGTCCCTCCCGATCGTGGGCAGCGCGATGTTGACGACGGTGGCGTCGAGCATCGCGAGCCCGGAGCCGAGCACGGTCGCGACCAGCACCCAGCGGCCGGCGCGGGTGCTCATCCGCAGGTTGCGCTCGGTCACGACGGAACCCCGGACCTCAGTTGGCGAGGGGGTGGGCCTCGAAGAACTTCCAGATCAGGTCGTTCGCGGAGATGGAGAACGTCGTCGGACCGACGGCGGAGACGATGGCCTTCGAGAACGTGCTGCCGGGCCAGGTGTGCCCGCCGCCGGTGACCCGGTACAGCTCGACTGCGTCACCCGCCGGGCACGGGAAGCTCAGCAACGTCACGTCCGCGGCGATCGTCGTGTCCACGGGCGTGGTCTTGCAGCCATTGCGCTTGGCCCACGCCGCGGTGATCTCGGGGATCGTCGGGCCCTTCGCCTTGGGGTCGACCGCGCCGGCCTGGCCCAGCGTCCGGCCCGAGCCGTCGCCGGCCGGGAGGTCGGCCGCCTTCTGGCCGAGGCCGCCGTCGTAGCTCACGTATGGATCCGCGGTCCCGTGGAACGCGATGACCGGCACCGGGCGGGACGGCTTGCACCCGGGGATGTCGCGGATGCCGGCGACCGGCGCCGCGGCTGCGATGCGGTCCGCGTACTTGCACGCGACGGCGGAGGTCATGAACGCGCCGTTCGAGAGCCCCGTGACGAAGACCCGGTGCTGGTCCACGCACACGGTCCGCTCCACCTCGTCGAGGAGGTCGCCGATGAACTTCATGTCGGCAGACCCGAGATCGGTGTTCCACATCGGCACCGAGGTCCCGCTGCCCTGGGGCGTGATGGTGACGAAGTCGTGGGTGTCGCCGTACGGCCCGAGCGCGGACATCTGCTCGTGCACGGTTGCGCCCTCGGCGTAGCCGTGCAGGTCGAGCACCACCGGCGTGGGCTTCGTGGCGCTGTACCCGGTCGGCACATGCCGGTAGTACCGAGCGCGAGGCCCCGCCCGAGGTGGTGGTGATCTTCGCCTCGCCTGCGGCCACCGGGGTGGCCGCCGAGCAGCCGGCCGACGGCTGCGGCGCTACATCCGCGGCCTTCGTCGCCTTCGCGATCGTCGTGGTCGTCGACGCGGAGTCGCTGCTGCTCCCGCTGCACGCGCCCAGGACGAAGACGGCGAGCGATGCTGCAAGGACGAACCGAGGTCGCATGACGGGCATCCTGGCACGACCCCTCCGCAGGGGCACGTCGCATCGTCCGCGAAAGGTGCCTAGCCTCCGTCGCATGACGGAGCTCGGCGAGCAGCTCATCGACGCGCTCACCGCGCTGAGTGGTGCTCACCCGGGATACCGGGCCGCGCACGCCCAGGGCGTGTGCGCATCGGGGACGTTCACCGGCACCGCCGCGGCGGCGGACCTCAGCCGCGCGGTGCACCTCGCGGGCGGTCCCGTGCCCGCGACCGTCCGGTTCTCGAACGGCAACGGCGACCCCACCCGCGCCGACGGCGAGCCCGATGGTCGCGGCATGGCGGTCAAGCTCCGCGCGGACGACGGGACGAGCTACGACCTGGTCGCGCTCAGCCTGCCGGTGTTCTTCGTGCGGACCGTCGAAGACTTCCTCGCGTTCACCGCGGCGCGGGTTCCGGACCCCGCAACCGGCGCGCCGGATCCCGAGCGAGTCGGTGCGTTCATCACTGCGCACCCCGAGGCGCTGCCGGCGGTGCAGGCCTCGCTCGTGGCGTCGCCACCCCCGAGCTACGTCGCGATCCCGTACTTCGGCATCCACGCGTTCCGGTTCGTGGACGCGGCGGGCGTCGGCCGGTTCGCGCGGTACCGCTGGGAACCGGACGCGACGGATGCACCGCTCACCGAGGCCGACCTGTCGGCCGCGGCGCCCGCTACCTCGCCGAGGAGCTGGCGACGCGCCTCGCGGCGGGACCGGCGTCGTTCACGCTCGTCCTGCAGCTCGCCGAGCCCGGCGACGACGTCGTCGATCCCACGACCGCGTGGCCGGAGGCCCGCGAGACGGTGGTGGCGGGGCGGCTGGTGCTCGACACCTTCGCTGCCGCCGAGTGCGACGGCGTCATCTTCGATCCTACGCGCGTGGTTGACGGGGTCGAGTGCTCGGACGACCCGATCCTGCACGCACGATCCGAGGCCTACGGGGTCTCGTACGCCCACCGCACCGGCAGCTGAGCCCGGCGGGGCCCCGAAGCCCTCGTGGCGGAGGGGCGCAGCGACCGAAAGGGCTCGTAGAGTGGGCTCCATGACGAGTGCGACGATGAGCTCCGACGACCGCTACACGATCATCTCGGCCGACTGCCACGCCGGCGCCAGCCACGAGATGTACCGCGAGTACCTCGAGAAGAAGTACCTCGACGACTTCGATGCCTGGCGCGAGAAGTACCGGAACCCGTTCCGGGACCTCCAGGACGGCGGCCGGGTCCGCAACTGGGACGACGAGCGCCGCATCGGCGACCAGGAGCGCGACGGCATCGTCGGCGAGGTCGTGTTCCCCAACACGGTCCCGCCGTTCTTCCCGAGCTTCGTGCTGTTCGCCCGGCCGCCGAACACCGACGGAGTACGAGCACCGGCTCGCCGGCATCCGCGCCCACAACCGCTGGATGGCCGACTGGTGCGGGCGGTTCCCCGAGCGTCGTGCCGGCATCGGCCAGATCTTCCTGAACGACGTCGACGACGCGATCGAAGACGTGCAAGTGGATCAAGGAGCACGGCCTGCGCGGTGGCGTGCTGATCTCCGCGGTCGCGCCCGACATCGACTACATCAAGCCGCTGTACGACCCGGTCTACGACCGGCTCTGGAAGGTGTGCGAGGACCTCGAGGTCCCGGTCAACAGCCACGGCGGCACCGGGCTGCCCGAACTACGGCAAGTACCCGGCCGCCGCGTTGCTCTTCATCACCGAGGTGTCGTTCTACTCGCAGCGCCCGTTCGTGCAGCTGCTGTTGTCCGGCGTGTTCGAGCGCTTCCCGAAGCTCAAGTTCGTGATGACCGAGATGGGCTGCGCGTGGCTGCCGCCGATGCTGCGGCACTTCGACCGGCTGCTCGAGCAGATCAACAAGACCGGGTCGCACCGGCGAGATGCGGTACTCCGAGGAGCACATGCTGCCGAAGTCCGCGACCGAGTACTTCCGGCAGTGCTGCTAGGTCGGCGTGAGCCAGCCCGGCCCCGACGACGTCGCGGCGCGCTACGCGATCGGGCTCGACCGGTTCATGTGGGGGAGCGACTACCCGCACGACGAGGGCACGTACCCGTTCACCCGTGAGCACCTGCGCCAGCTGTTCCACGACAGCGACCCGGTCGGAGCTGCAGCAGATCCTCGCGGGGAACGCGGCGAAGCTCTACGACTTCGACCTCGACGCGCTCGCGCCGCTCGCGGCGAAGGTCGGGCCCGACGGTCGCGGAGCTCGCCGGCCCGCTCGACCGAGCTGCCCGAGGACCCGAACGAAGCGCTGCTCAAGGCCATCCGCCACTCGTAGGGGAGCACGCGCGGGAACGTCACGCAACGGGGGGAGAGTCCATTGCCGTACATGAGCGGGCGAGTGGTGCACGACGCCGATGCCCACATCATGGAGACCCCGACCTGGCTGCGCGACCATGCGGACCCGGGCCTGCGGGATCAGATCGCGCCGCTCACGCTCTCGAGCGGCAACGAGCTGCGTCAGACGGGTGACCCGGCGGAGCAGCTGGCGGACCTGGAGGCGTCCTTCGACCGGCTGCGGCTCAAGCACGCCTCGGACCAGTACCGCGCGGTCGAAGCCGAAGAGATCATGAGCCGCAAGAACTTCGCGGCAACCGGCGCCTTCATCCCCGAGGACCGGTCCCGCGCGCTCGACCTGCTCGGGTTCTCGAGCCAGCTGGTCTTCAACACGTTCCACAACAGCCGGCTCCACAACTGGGAGCACGCCGGCAACCTGGAGCTCGCCCTCGGCACCGCCCGCGCTCACAACCGGGGGATGGTCGAGTTCTGCGCGGACGACCTCCGCCTCCTGCCCACGTGCTACGTCCCGCTCGTCGACTTCGACGCGGCGCTCGCGATGACCGACGAGGCGATCGCGATGGGTGCGGCCGCGCTGCTCGTCGCGTCGGGCTGCCCGCCCGGTCACTCGCCCAGCCACCTCGCGCTCGACCCGGTCTGGGCTCGCGCGCAGGAAGCCCAGATCCCGATCGTGTTCCACGTCGGTGGCACCGGCGAGCTCATCGACCCGAGCTACTTCGTCAACGGCCTGCCGATCCCGCCGGACTTCCACGGTGGGGAGGAGAACTTCCGCTCAGTCGACTACATGGGCATCCCCGGGCCGCCCGCGCAGACCCTGGCGACGATGATCTTCGACGGCGTGCTCGACCGGTTCCCGGAGCTGCGCATCGGGGTGATCGAGCAGGGAGCGATCTGGGTCCCGTCGTGGATGCGCCAGATGGAGTCCGCGTTCGACGCGTTCGTCAAGCACGAAGAGCGACTGCGGGGGCTGTCGATGCGACCGAGTCAGTACGTGCGGCGGCAGGTGCGCTTCACCCCGTACCCGACCGAGGACGTCGGCTGGATCATCGAGCAGGCCGGACCCGAGGTCTGCCTCTTCTCGTCGGACTACCCCCACGTCGAGGGGGGCCGCCGCCCGGTCGAGCGCTTCGAGGCTTCACTCGGCGATGCCGACGAGCGGATTCGAGACGCCTTCTACCGGGACAACTTCCTCGACCTCATGGGCGCCGCCGGCGTCGCGCTCGCCCGGTAGGCGAGAGCCGTGCACTCCGCGATCTGGGCCGGATGGCTCATGGCCTCTCGCGGACCGGAAACCTAGAATTCCGGGGTCGCCGTTCTCTTCTCTGCCCGAGATGGTCGGCGTGCAAGCGAGACCCCGGACTCACGCCTGACCGAGCCGGGGTCTCGACGCGTCCTGTCCAGATTTCTTCCCGGCTGATGTCGAGAACCCGGCGCCGGCCGCGACATCTGAGTGAGCGGCCCCACCGGGCGGCCGTCAGATCAGGAAGGATGAAGCGATGCGATTCATGCTGCTGCAGAACTACGGCGAGGTCGGCTCGGGATGCGTCCCGATGGACCAGTGGACGCCCGAGGACGTCAAGGCCCACATCGACTTCCAGATCGTCCTCAACGACGAGCTGCTCAAGAGTGGTGAGCTGGTCGACGCCCAGGGGCTCTCCCACCCGGAGCAGGCCAAGTTCGTGACGTCGGACGGCAAGGGTGCGCCGGTCATCACCGACGGCCCGTACCCGGAGTCCAAGGAGCTGCTCGCCGGCTACCGGCTCATCGACGTCGACTCGCTCGACCGGGCGATCGAGATCGCGGCCCGGGCCTCGGCCGCGCCCGGTGCGGAAGGCGTCCCGCTCCAGGACCACATCGAGGTGCGCCAGGTCATGGGCGGACCCGACCCCGAGATGTGATCGAACCCGCGAGCACCGAGGGCCTGCTGCGCCAGCTCGCGCCGCAGGCCCTCGGCGCGCTCACGCGCCGGTACGGCGACTTCGCCGACGCGGAGGACGCGGTGCAGGAGGCGCTCGTCGTCGCGGCGACGACGTGGCCGGCGGAAGGACTTCCCGACAACCCGCTCGGCTGGCTCATCCGCGTCGCGTCGCGGCGGATGATCGCGCAGTACCGGACCGACGAGGCCCGCCGGCGCCGGGAGGATCTCGCCGCGTCGTGGTCGGTCGACCGGCCCGCCGACGCGCCGGGTCAGGACGACTCGCTGATCCTGATCTTCATGTGCTGCCACCCTGCGCTCAGCCCCGGGTCGGCCATCCCGCTCACCCTGCGCGCGGTCGGCGGGCTCACGACGCGCGGAGATCGCGGCCGCGTTCCTCGTCCCCGAGGCCACGATGGCCCAGCGCATCAGCCGCGCGAAGGCGACGGTCAAGGCGTCCGACGAGCCGTTCGCGCTCCCGGCCGCGGAGGATCGGAGCGAGCGGCTGCGATCCGTGCTCCACGTCCTCTACCTGATGTTCACCGAGGGGTACGCGAGCAACAGCGGCGCGGACCTCGGCCCGCCGCGACCTCTCCGACGAGGCGATCCGGCTGGCCCGGGGGGTGCACGGCGCGCTGCCGGACGATCCGGAGATCACGGGCCTGCTCGCGCTCATGCTGCTCACGGACGCCCGCCGTCCCGCGCGCACCGACGCGGACGGCGCGCTCGTCCCCCTCGCGGAGCAGGACCGGACCCTCTGGGATCGCGGCCGCATCGCGGAGGGGGTCGCGCTCATCACCGCGGCGTTGCAGCAGGGCGAGATGGGGGAGTACCAGGTGCAGGCCGCGATCGCCGCCGTCCACGACCAGGCCGCCCGCTACGTGGACACGAGCTGGTCCGAGATCGTGCCGCTCTACAACGTGCTCGAGCGGATGACCGGCAACCCGATGGTGGCGCTCAACCGGGCGGTGGCGGTCGCGATGCTCGACGGCCCGGGTGCCGGGCTCGCCCTGCTCGACGGCCTCGACGAGCGGCTCGGCGATCACCACCGCCTGCACGCCGTGCGTGCGCACCTGCTCGAGCAGTCCGGCGCGACGGACGCCGCCATCGTCGAGTTCCGGGCCGCCGCGGCCGGCGCGACGAACGTCCGCGAGCAGCAGTTCCTCACCACCCAGGCCGCCCGCCTCGCGAATCGCTCCCGCGCGAACTGATTCTTCGCGACCGGTGTCGAGAAGCAGTGACCGGTTCCGACGTCCCCGGTGCAACCCGCGATCGAGTGCGCCATCATGACGTCCGAGGAGGACCCCATGCCCAAGCTCCGCGTCCACAACTTCACCATCACGCTCGACGGGTACGGGGCGGCTGCGAACCAGACCCGCGAGCACCCGATGGGCGGCATCGAGGGCCGGCTGCACGAGTGGATGTTCGCCACCCGCTTCGGCCACGAGATGATGGGCAAGACGGGCGGTGACGAGGGGATCAACCACGACGTCGCGCTCGCCGGTGACGCCAACATCGGCGCCACGATCATGGGGCGCAACATGTACGGGCAGATCCTCGGCGAGTGGGAGGACGACTGGACCGGCTGGTGGGGTCCGAACCCGCCGTACCACCACCCGGTCTTCGTGCTCACGCAACAGCCGCACGAGCCCATCCCGATGGAGGGCGGCACGACGTTCCACTTCGTGAACGACGGGATCGAAGCCGCGCTCGAGCAGGCCTACGACGCGGCCGGCGGCCAGGACGTCCGCATCGGCGGCGGCGCGGCGACCGTGCAGCAGTACCTGCGCGCACGACTCGTCGACGAGCTGCATCTCGTGATCGCACCCCTGTTCGCGGGCGGCGGCGAGCGCCTCTTCGACCACCTCGACGGCGGGCCGGTCGGCTACGAGGTCGTCCAGATGGTCAGCGCCCCGCCCGTCGTCCACGTCCGCCTCGCCAAGACCGCCCGCTGACCCACCCCCAGAACCGTTTTGGCGTCACTTACCCCCCGTATACGGGGGGTAAGTGACGCCAAAAGGAGAAGGGGTCAGTAGTAGCGGAGCTCGACGAGGTTGTGGTCCGGGTCGCGGACGTAGAGCGAGGTGCCGTCGCCGCGGGCGCCGTAGCGGATCGCGGGTCCGTCGGCTACTTCGAACCGGCCGCTCGCCTTCAGCGCGTCGAAGTCCATCGGCTCGACGACGAGGCAGAAGTGGTCGAGGTTCTCTCCGGAGCGGGGCAGGCCGATCAGGTCGATGATCGTCCCTTCGTCGACGCGCACCGACGGGAAGAACCGCTCGCCCCGCCGCCACTCCTCGACGTGGATCGGCGCCAGGCCGAGCTCGCCGGTGTACCAGGCCAGCGAACGTTCGACGTCGGTGACGTTCAGCACGACGTGGTCGAACGCGGTGATCCGCAGCTCGTCGCTCATGGCCCCAGCATCGCGCGGGTCACGGCTGGAGCAGGCGGGCGAGGCGGCGGCTCGCGACCCACACGCCGATCGTGCCCGCCGCGGCGAGATAGACGACGTGCACGACGATGGCCCAGGTGAGGTCGCCGAACGCCAGGGACCGCTCGAGCGCGACGCCCTGGTAGAGCGGGGTGCACCGCACAACCCACTGCAAGCCGGTGGGGTACTGCGACAACGGGAAGAACGTGGCCGAGAAGAGGAACAGCGGCAGCAGCGCCATGTTCACGTAGTCGAAGTCGACGAACGACCGCATGAACGTGGTGCCGGCCATCCCGAGGCCGGCGAACGCGAAGCCGATCAGCATCGCGCCGGGCAGGCAGAAGACGGCCCACGGTGACGACGTCAGTCCGAGGATCACCATGAAGAAGAGGAACGCGGCCGCGTAGATCGTGCCGCGGATCAGCGCCCAGCCCATCTCGCCGAGCGCGACGTCGGTCGGGCTCAGGGGGGTTGCAAGCATCGCGTCGAACGTCCGCGCGTACTTGTACTTGAAGAAGAAGTTGAACGTCGTGTCGAACACGGAGCCGTTCATCGCCGCGGCGGCGAGCAGCCCGGGCGCGACGAACTGGTCGTAGGGCACCATCTGCCCGCCCGGTCCCTTGACCGTGCCGACCAGCGCCCCGACCCCGATGCCGATCGACGCCAGGTAGAACAGCGGCTCCGCGAACCCGGTCAGGAAGATTCCCCAGAGCCGCCGGTACGCGAACACGTTGCGCTCGATCACGTGGAAGAACAGCGCGGTCATGTCGCGAGCTTCCTGGTGAAGGTGCGGATGCCCCAGCGCGCGCTGACGAGCACGATGGCGCAGAGGATGGCCACGTTCGCGACGGCCTGGGGCGGGTCGATCATCCCCGTCGTCGCCCCGCGGCACAGCTCCACGCCGTGCCAGAGCGGTGACAGCCAGCAGAACGGCTGGAGCCAGCCGGGGAGCTGCGAGATCGGGAAGAACGTCCCGGAGAACAGGAACAGCGGGATCACGCCGAGCCGCATGATCACCGGGAACCGGAAGTCGGTCTCCTGGGTCGCGGCGAACGCGGTGAGCGGCGCGGCGAAGGCCAACGCGGTGAGCACCGTGGCCGGGATCGCGAGCGGCGCCCACCACGAGATGACGCCACCGAGGATCGTCGCGACGATGAGGAACACGGTCGCACCGATGAGCGCGCGCACCGCGGTCCACGTGATGACGCCCAGGTAGACGTCGCCCGGACCGACGGGGGTCGCCACCATCGCGTGGTACGTCCGGATCCACTTCGTCCCCGCCATGACCGGCCAGAGCGACTCGCCCGCGGCGCCGTTCATCGCGGCCGCGGCCATGACGCCGGGTGTGATGAACGCGAGGTACGCGACCCCGTCGACGGTGTTGTGCTTCACGAGCCCGCCGACCCCGAGGCCGAGCGCGGCGAGGAAGAGGACGGGGTTCAGCACGTACGCGACCGCGGAGCCGCGCCAGAACTTCCGGAAGATGTGGGCCTGGTGCTCGACGACGCGTGTCGCGAGGAGCGAGGGCATCTACTCCTCCAGGGTGCGCCCGGTCAGGCGCAGGAAGACGTCTTCGAGCGAACCTCTGCGCACGAGCTCGGAGTCCGCGTGCACGCCGGCGCGGGCGAGTCGTTCGACCTCGGCCTCACCGTCGTCGGAGTAGACGAGGATCCGGTCGGCGAGCGACTCGAACGGAGTGTCCGCGGTCTCGACGACGACCTGCGCCTTGGCCCGGTCCTCGTCCGCATCGAACCGGAGCTCGACGACCTCGCGCGTCGAGTGCTCGTCGATGAGCTCGCGCGGCGAGCCCTCGGCGACGATGAGCCCGCCGTCCATGATGACGAGCCGGTCGCAGAGCTGCTCCGCCTCGTCCATGTAGTGCGTCGTGAGCACGAGCGTCACGCCCTGGCGCTTGAGCTGGTAGAGCCGCTCCCAGACGAGGTGACGCGCCTGCGGGTCGAGGCCGGTCGTCGGCTCGTCGAGCAGCACGAGCTCGGGCCGGTTGATCAGCGCGCGGGCGATCGTCAACCGGCGGCGCATCCCACCGGACAGCTCGTCCACCCGGTCGCCGATGCGGTCGGTCAGCTGCACGAAGGCGATGAGCTCGTCGGCGCGCTCGCGGATGACCGATCGGGCCAGGCCGAAGTACCGGCCGTAGATCAGCAGGTTCTCCCGCACGGTGAGCTCGAGGTCAAGGGTGTCCTCCTGGGGCACCGCGCCGAGCCGGGCCCGGATCTCCGAGCCATTGGTCATCGGGTCCAGCCCCAGGACGCGCAGCTCCCCGCCCGTCACCGGCGACACGCACGCGATCATCCGCATCGTCGACGTCTTGCCCGCGCCGTTCGGGACCGAGGAAGCCGAAGGCCTCACCGGGCTCCACCCGGAAGTCGATCCCGTCGACCGCGACGAAGTCGCCGAACCGCTTCGTGAGCCCCGTGCCCTGCACCAACGCTTCGTCAGCCACGAGGTTCGACGCTACCGGGATCCGTCCGTGAGGCTCCCCGGCTTTTGCCCGAAGGCCGAGAGCGGGAGAAGGACGCGTAAGGTCCGGGGCCGTGGAGAAGCTGATGTACGTGATGTGGGGAGACGGAAGCCCGGAGCAGGGGGACGGGCTGCGCGACCGGCTGCTCGACGAGGTGGCGCCGATGCTGTTCGCAGCCGGCGCCCGCGCGTTGACCGTCGACGTGCACGACGCCGCAGCCGCGCAGGCGCCACCCCCGATGCCGACGCCCGAGGGCGAGGAGATCCTCGCCGCGATCGTCTCGGTGTGGATCGATGCGTACGACCGCCGGACGCCGTTCGAGCAGGCGCTCGGCGCGCTGGGCCATCGGGTCGCCGGATACCTCGTGGTCGAGTCGGTCTACGACGACTACGGCACGACGCAGTGGTCCGGCCCGCGCGACTGGCCCGACGGCGAGCGCTCACCGGGCGTCCTCACGGTCGCGCTCATCCACCGTCCGCCCGGCCTCTCCTACGAGAGCTGGATCGAGGCCTGGCACGGCACGCAGTCGCCGCTCTCCGCCGAGCTCCAGCCGCGCATCCGCTACGTGCGCAACGAGGTCGTGCGCCCGGTCACGGCGGACGCGCCCGAGGTGCACGGGATCGTCGAGGAGGCGTGGGCGTCGGCCGAGGTCGTGGCCGACCCGATGCTGTTCTTCAACTCGGGGGGTGACCCGGACGTGATGGGCGCCAACGTGCAGAAGATGCTGGAGAGCGTCAACGCGTGCCTGGACCTGAGCCGCTTCCGCACGTCGACGATGAGCGAGTACCTGGTGCGCTCGGTCTAGACGGTGAGGCTGGCCGGGCTGGGCCAGTGGACGCGGGTGGCCCAGCCGGCGTGCTCGAGCATCCAGATCACGCGGGCCGACAGGTCGACCTGGCGGGGCAGGACCCCGTGGCGGGCCGAGGCGGGGTTCGCGTGGTGGTAGCTGTGCCAGCTCTCGCCGAGCGAGAGCAGGGCCAGCGGCGCGAAGTTCGTGCTGCGGTCCTTCGTCTCGAACGGCTTGGTCCCGAACATGTGACAGATCGAGTTGATGCTCCACGTGACGTGGTGGAACAGCGCCATCCGCACGAAGCCGGCCCAGATCAGCGCGGTCAGCGCACCGACCCACGTGCCGGTGATCGCGTAGCCGATGCCGAACGGGATCGCGAAGGAGAGCGCGGCGAACAGCGGGAAGAGCTTCGTCGCGGTGACGATGTCGTTGTCACGGAGCAGGTCGGGCGCGAAGCGCGTCGTCGACGTGACGTCCGGGGTGAACAGCCAGCCGATGTGCGCGAACAGGAAGCCCTTGGCCCGCGCCGCGGAACCGTTCCCGTAGCGATGGGGCGAGTGCGGGTCTCCCGGCTGGTCGCTGAACATGTGGTGGCGCCGGTGGTTCGCCACCCAGCTCGTCACGGATCCCTCGAACGCCATCGAGCCGGCGGCCGCGAGGATGAACTTGAGCGGACGGTTCGCGGTGAAGCTGTGGTGGGTGAACAGCCGGTGGAACCCGATGCTGATCCCGAACCCGGCCACGAGGTACATGACTGCGGCGAGGACGAGGTCGTGGAGGTTCACCGCGTTGCCCCAGAGGAGCGGGAGGGCGATCGCGAGGGCGACCGCGGGGCCGGCGACGAAGAGCGCGGTGACGACTCGATCGGTGACGACGCTGGTCTGGCTCGGTCGGTCCTGGGTCTCGATCAACGCGTCTCCGTACGGTTCAAGAACTGGTGAGGTCCCGGGTGGCCACCTTGCCGCACGCAGCGCAGACCCGTTTCGGAGTGCTCAGGACAGCGGACGCATTGGATGGTTCTGAGGTAGCGGCGGTCGCGAGGTTCGCGAGTTGACCTCATCATCCCACCCTTCGCGCCGCAGGTCCGGCGCGCCCCGCGAGGAGGCGGGCCATGGAGGCACCGGCTCAGTGAGAGAGAAGAAGAGGTGGGGTCCCCGTCGGAGCCGTCTTCCGGGCGGGGAGAGGCGACTCGGGATCGGACAGGACGGGAGAGCCCGAGGCGGAAGAGCCCGGGGACCCCGCTCGCGCGCTCGCACCCGCGGCAGAGCCGGGAGCGTGAGAGCACGCGAGCGCGACCACCGGGAACCGGCGGAACACGTACGACGGTTGCAAGCCCTGCTGCTGGCAACGGAGCGGCCTCTCTGGGTCTACACCGGCGTCCGGGGTCCAGGGGCGCTGCTGACACGTTCAGGCTGACTATGGCACGGATGCCGGGATCTGGCCAGGTGGATCCAGGGTTCGCGCGCTGGGTGGGCTCAGTGCACCGCGAGCTTGTAGCGCGCCAGGTCCTCGACCCGCTCCACGAAGTCCGCGCTCCGCCCGAGCCGGACGCCGATGGCCTCGGAGTCGGCGCCTCGGTCCAGCCAGCCGAGAATGCACCGTTCGACGGGCCGTAGGGTCGGTTCAGGGATCTCGTCGGAGACGCCGCGACCGGGCAAAGCCGCCATCTCGATCACCCGGCCGATGAACTCGGGACTGCGCTGGAACCGGCGCGCGATCTCGACGGTGTCGACACCACCGTCCGCGAGGTGCACGACGCGCCGTTCGATCGGGCGGAGTGTTCCGGTTGCGTCGGAATCGTTCACGGGCGCGCGAAAGCTCATGGAGCGAAGGTACCCCACCGTCCACGTCGGTCAACCGAAAAGCTGCGGCGAAGGTTTCTGAGAATCCCGCTCAAGGTTTGCGTGCCGCGTGCCGATGGCGCGCATCTTGGAGCCAACGCTGCGACCCTTGGAGCCAACGATGAACCGTGCCGTCACCGGTCCTCGCCCCGCAATCTCGGTCGGAACTTCCGTCGAAGTTCGCAACCGCTTCTGCGCGTCATGGAGTCGCGGCTTCGAAGTCGCCGAGACGACGCACGCGGGGTACCTCGTGCGCCGTCAGTCCGATCGGTACGTGCTCCCCGCCGAGTTCGTCGCGACCGAGGTGCGCCGCCTCCCCTGAGCGTCACGCGCTCAGGGGCCGCCCTGTACCAACCCCCCGTAGGTATCGGGCCGGCGCGTCGCGAGGAACGGGAAGAGGGCGAGCCAGTCGCGCCGCTGATCGAGATCGAGGTCGGCGACGAGAACCGCCGGCTCGTCGCGCGGCGCCTGGACGAGCCGGCGGCCGTACGGATCGCTGACGAACGACGAGCCGTAGAACGTGATCGGGCCCTCGGTGCCGATGCGGTTGGGCACCGCGATGAACAGGCCGTTGGCGATGCCGTGCGCCCGGATCACCTGCTCCCACAGTGGCTCGGTGTCGAAGTCGGGGTGGTCGGGCTCGGAGCCGATCGCGGTCGGGTAGACGAGCACCTCGGCCTCGTGCAGGGAGTACGCGCGGGCCACCTCGGGGAACCACTCGTCCCAGCAGGTCGGGAAGCCGAAGCGCGCGTCCGCGACGTCCACCACCGGGTACCCGCTGTCGCCCGGCCGGAAGTACCGGTCCTCGTAGTAGCCGGCGGTGATCGGCAGATGGGTCTTGCGGGTCCGGGCGAGCAGGGTCCCGTCCGGCGCCACGCAGATCGCGGTGTTGAAGCCGAGCCCGCCGTCGTCGGCGCGCTCGTAGAGCGAGGCGTGCACCGGGACACCCACGCCGGCGGCGAGCTCGGCCGCGAAGTCGTACGTCGGGCCACCGGGGAGCGCTTCGGGTGCTGCGCCGGCCGCGACGGGCCCGTCCGGGGTGATCGCGAAGTAGGGCGACAGCGTGAGCTCCTGCAGGCACACGAGCCGCGCTCCCTCCGCGGCCGCGAGGCGGACGCCTGCGGCCAGCGCGGCCCGGTGCTCGACCGGCTCCGGGTGCCACCGGTGCTGCACGAGACCGATCCGCCACGGCGGGCGCGTCGGCGGGTCGACGCGCGCGGGGAGTCCGGTACCGAGCCGATCGCGGTGACGAGCCGGAGCCGTTCGACGGCACTCATGCCGGGACCGGTTGGGTGACGCAGTGCACGCCGCCGCCACCGTACGCGAGCACCGCGCCGGGAAGGCCGATCACGTCACGGCCGGGATAGCACCGGCCGATCAGCTCGAGCATGGCCGCGTCCGCCGAGTCGCCCGCGATGGGCACGAGCACCGCACCGTTGATCGGAGCGAGGTTCACGTACGGCACCGGGACACGCGTGCCGGCGACCGACGCGTAGGGGAGCACGGGCACCTCGGTCACCGCGATCCCGGCGGCCTCCAACACCGCCCGGCTGGCGCGAGCGATGTCGTGGTTCGGGTTGGCGGGATCCGTGCAGCCCTGCAGCAGGCACCGTCCTGGTGCAAAGAACGCGACGACGTTGTCGACGTGTCCGTCGGTTCCTTCGTCCTCGGCGATGCCGTCGGCCAGCCAGATCACCGTGTCGGCGCCCGTCGCGCGGCGCAATGCGGCGTCGAGCTCGGCCTTGCTGCGCCCGGGGTTGCGGTTGGGGTTGAGCAGGCACCGTTCTGTGGTCACGACGAGGCCGTTGCCGTCGAGCGCGAGCGCGCCGCCCTCACCCGCGATCCCGATGTCGTACGCCCGGAGACCGAGATGCGACGCGAGGCGAGCGGCGATCGTCTTGTCCTGGTCGAACGGTTCGAACGAGCCGCCCCAGCCGGTGAACTCGAAGCAGAGAGCCCGGCGGGTCCCGTCGGGGGCGACGGCGATGACGGGACCCGAGTCGCGCAGCCAGGAGTCGTCGATCGGTGCGGCGAGGACCTCGATGCGATCGCTGTCGATGTGCCGTTCGGCCGCCTCGGCTTCGGACGGATCGGCGACGAGGAGCACCGGCTCGAAGCGGGCGATCGCGTGCGCAAGGAGCGCGTGCACCTCGCGCGCCGCGTCGAGCTGGTCGCCCCAGAGCTGGTCGCGGCGTTCTTCGGTCGGCCACGCGATGAGGGTGCGCTCGTGCGGATCCGTCTCGGCCGGGACCCGCGTGCCCGGGGGCAGCGACCCGAGCGACTCGGCGGCGTCTGAGGGCCGGTCCGGCATGCTCCAGTCAACCACGCCGCGGTCGCCGGGCGCCGAGGTGCTACAGAAGAGGATGCCGACGAGCCCGGAACCCGTCCCGGCCCCCGGACCGCAGCCGGGCTCGCCCGAGTCCGAGCAGGCGTGGCTCGACCTCTTCTTCGATCTCGTCTTCGTCGCCGCGATCCTCATCCTCAGCTCGGGCTTCTCGCACGCGGAGCGGGTGAGCGAGGGCGTGTGGTTCGGCGCGTCCTTCATCTCGATCTGGTGGGTGTGGCTCGCCACCGCGCTCTACGCCAACCGATTCCCGACCGACGACGTCGCGCACCGCCTCATCACGCTCACGCAGATGTTCCTCGTCATCATGGTCGCGATCGGCGTCGGTGACGGCGCCCACGCACATCCGCAGTTCGACTCCATCGCCTACGCCCTGCTCACCTTCACCGTCGCGCTCACGTACGTGCGCACGTCCCGCCGGCGCATCGAGAAGGCCGCGTTCGCCGCGCCGCCGCGCGGTCGAGTACGCGGTGGCCGCGACGATCTTCATCGTCGCCGGCTTCCTTCCCGAAGTGCCCCGGATCGCCCTCTGGGTCGTCGGCCTCGGGGTGACGATCGTCCCGGCAATCGCGCACTGCACGACCGCGCCGCCGCTGGAGGAGCGCCACCTCGTCGAGCGGCTCGGCGCGCTCACCATCATCATGTGCGGCGAGGCGTTCGTGAAGGTCGCGCTCGCCGCGAACGCCGATTCCCTCGACGGCATCGACGTCGTCACCGTCGCGTTCGAGTTCGTCATGGTGTTCGCGGTGTGGGCGATCTACTTCGACGACGTCCCCAAGGCGGGGGCATCGGCCAGCCCGCGGGGCCGGGCGACCTGGCTCGGCGCCCACCTGCTGCTGCACCTCGGCATCATCGGGGTCGCCATCGGTGTCGCGCGGTTCGTCGAGTTCCATCCGGGCCAGGACGTGCCGACCCCGGATGTCGCGGCCGTCGCGATCCCGTTGGCCGAGATCTACCTCGCGTTGATCCTGATCAGCTTCGTCTCCCGGCGCCGACCCCTCGGCCGGCTCACGCGGATCCGGCTCGGCGCGGTCGTCGCGGTGGCGGTGGTCGTCGGCGTCGCCGAGTGGGCGACGTGGTTCGACACCTACTGGTCGATAGCGGCCTTCGCGTTCGTGGCGATCACCGAGACCGGCTTCGAGGCGGTCGCGCGATTCGCGCACCGTCGTCCGGTCGGCCGCCGAGCTGTCCGGGCCGGATCAGCTCCGCCGCTGAGGCACGCTGTGCTCCCAGTCGGCGAGCAGCGTGCGGAGCCCGGTGACGAGCGGGATCGGTTGGTCGAGCATCACGTGGTGGTGCGCGAGCGGCACCTCGACCACCGGGGCGAGGCGTCCGAGCTGCTCGTACATGTACGCGCCGATGTCGGGGGTCACCAGCCCGTGCTCGGAGCGGAACAGCGCGACCCGGCACCGCACCTGCGCCAGCAGCTCGCCGGTCGGCACCGGTCGGTCGAAGATGCGCGGGTCGAACTTCCAGGTCCACCCATCCTCGACTCTGCGCACGGACGTGCAGGCGACGTGCTCGAGCACGTAGGGCAGTGACGTCGGTTGGTCGGGGACGGTGCGGAAGCGCGCGAGCGCGGCCTCGAGCGTCGGGTACGTGCGCAACGGCCCGAAGGCCGCCCCCTCGGCCGCGGCCTCCTCTTCGGGCGCTCTCCGGCGCACGGGCGAGTCGAGGATGACGATCCCGTCGAGCGCGTCGCCCTGCTCCGCGGCCGCGGTGATCGCGACCCAACCGCCCATGCTGTGCCCGATGACCACCGGCCGGTCGGTGATGCCCGAGTGCTCGGCGACCGCGACGATCTCGCGGGCCCAGGTCGAGGTCGGGTACCGCTCGCGGCGTCCACTGTCACCGTGGCCCGACAGGTCGAGGGCGACGACGGAGCACTCGCTCAGCAGTGGCGCGATGTGGTCCCACCAGTGCGAGTGGGCGGCACCTCCGTGCACCAGCACGACCCCGGGGCAGCCGCGCGGGCCCCAACGGGCGTAGTGGATCGGGCAGCCGTCGACCACGACGTCGTCGACTTCGCCGCGGGGCCTCGAGGGCACCTCGGAACCATTCGGGCGCGTCCACGCGGGCATCGTAGGAGGCGCACCTTCTGATTCAGCCGTCGGACCTTCGCGCCGATACCCTGATCCCACCCCCGGAGCGCCCGCAGCTCGTCACTCATTGCGCGCTCAAGGTTCACGCGGCCGTTCGCAAATGTTCGAACAGGCGTTCGTGGCTCGGGATATCGTCTGGGGCCGTGCCACCGGGCCGACCGGTTCGCTTCACGAGAGAGCTTCGGAAGCCGGCACTGGGGCGTACCAACCGCACATCCAGCAAAGGCAGTGAGCTCGTGGTCGAGATGACCGACGGGTCGCACGGCGCTCGCAACGGGCGCGCGGACGACACCGGAACCGGAACTGGAATCGAGATCACCGGCATGGAGAGCCCGCGCCAGCTCGCGGACGCGATGCCGATGGTCGAGCGCGCCTTCGTGTTCGTCGACCTGTGCGGCTTCACCGCCTTCATGGCGACCCAGGGCGAGCACGCCGCAATCGATGCCCTCAACGCGTTCCGCAACCTGACCCGCGACATCGCGACGCGCCGCGGCGTGCGGATCGCGTCGTGGCTGGGCGACGGCGCCATGCTGATCGGCACCGAGGTCGGTCCCGCGATCGCGGCGGCGGCGGAGCTCATCGCCCGGTACGACGCGAACACGCTGGCGCTGCGGGGCGGGATCGCCGACGGCTGGGCCCTGCTCTTCGACGGTGACGACTACATCGGCCGCCCGGTGAACCTCGCCGCGAGGCTCAGCCAGGCCGCGAAGCCGGGCGAGCTGCTCGGCATCGGCTACCCACCGGACACGTTCCCGTCCTGGATGCAGGTGCTCGGCACCCGCGACCTCACGTTGCGGGGCCTCGGGCGGTTCCGGCGGGTGCAGCGGCTGGGCCTCGTCCCCGGCACCGAGCTCCCGGCGCTCTCGTTCGCATCCGGGCCCCGCTCGGTCTGAACCGACGCGGGGTCCCACTAGTCTGGCGAGCGTGCTGATCGCCGTGCTGGCCGGAGTCGTCGCCGTGGCGGCGGCCATTCGCTCGACGTGGTCCCCCTGCGGGCAGTCGATGCTCTCGACGATCACCCCGATCGGCGAGCAGGGCCGGGGCAACCGGTTCCGGACGACCGCCACGTGGTTCATCCTGGGCGCGACGCTCGGGGGTGCCGTGCTCGGGCTCGGCGCCGCAGTGCTGGCGGTCGTGGTCGGCGCGATCGGGATCTCCACCGAGACGGCGCTCGCGGTCGGCGCGGTGCTCGCCGTCGCCGCCGCGGTTGCCGACGCCGGACTGTTCGGCATCCGCATCCCGTACCACCGGCGCCAGGTCAACGAGCTCTGGCTCGACGACTACCGCGCCTGGGTCTACGGCGGTGGCTTCGGGTTCCAGATCGGCCTCGGCTTCGCCACGTACATCATGACCTCGGCCCTGGTGCTGCTCGTTGCGCTGGCCGCGCTCACCGGCAACCCGTTGGTCGCGCTCGGCGATCGGCACGGTGTTCGGCTTCGTCCGCGGCCTGGGTGTCCTCCCCGGCGCCCGCCTCACGACGCCGGCCAAGCTCATCGAGTTCCACCGCCGCTTCGACGCACGGTCGGCTGCGAGCCGTCAGCTCGTGATCGTGGTCGAGTACCTGGTCGCGGTCGTCGCAGTGGGCGCGGTGGGCGGTCTCGTGGCCGCGGCCATCGCGGCGGCAGTCGCGGGCACGCTGTTCGCGCTCGGAACCCGTCGGGGCGCCGACGTCCCGGTGAACCCGCGGGACCTCGTCGCTTCGTGAGCCGCTGGCTCCCGGAGACGTTCGAGGCCCCCGGACCGTTCGAGCTGCGCTCCGGCCACCACCTCCGCCCGATCCGGCCGGGCGACATCGACCTCGACTACCCGGCCGTCATGGGCTCGCGGGATCGGCTGTTCGAGATCTTCGGGCCGGCCTGGGGCTGGCCCCCGGCGGACCTGACGTGGCAAGAGGACCTCGACGAGCTGGTCCGGCACGCGGACGAGATGGTCACGCTCGAGTCCTTCAACTACGCGATCTTCGACCGGGACGAGACCGCGCTGCTCGGCTGCGTGTACGTCGATCCGCCCGAGCGCGTCGGCGCCGACGCGGACATCTCCTGGTGGGTTGTCGACGCGGAGGTCGGGGGCGCTGCTCGAAGCGGCGCTGCGCGAGCAGGTGCCGGAATGGATCGCGACGTCTTGGCCGTTCAGCGAGCCCCGCGTCATCGGTGAAGACCTGACCTGGGCCGCGTGGCTCGCGCTGGCCGAGCTCGTGCCCGAGGGCTAGCGGCTACAGGCGGAGCGGCTTGATCGGCGCGTTGAAGAGCGCCGGATCCGAGCGCCAGTCCGCGGACTCGACGTCGACGTAGAGCTCGACCTCGTTGCCGTCCGGATCGTGCAGGTAGAGGCTGTGGGTCACCGTGTGATCGCTGGCGCCGACGATGTCGACGCCCGCGGCCTGGAGCTCGGCGAGCGCACTCCGCAGCTCGTCGTCGGTGTCACCGACCTTCAGACCGATGTGGTACATCCCGACCCGCCGGCCGTCCGGGATGGGCGCCGCGTCCGGGCCGACCTCGATGAGCAGGAGCTCGTGGTGGGTCCGGCCGGTCGAGAACGCCGCGGCGCCGGGGAAGCCGCCCGGGAGCTCGGGGAACCCGAGGATCTCGCCGTAGAACCGCCGTGACCGGGTGAGGTCATGGACGTACAGCACGACGTGACCGAGCTCCTTGACCTGCATGACGGCTCTCCCTCCGGGTGCGGTGCAACGCCTCCAACCCTACGGGCGGCGGACTTCTTCCCGCCCGGCCTAGCCGGAGGTCGGAGGTGAGCTCGGCGGCGGTGTGCTCGGACGGAGCGGCTGGGGCGGCGGCGCCAAGGCCTCGATCTCGAGCGTCCGGCGCACGACGCCTTCCGCGACGTCCACGAGCCGTTGGTTGTGGTTCCTCGCGTACCGGCGGAGCGATTCGAACGCGACGTCCGGGTCGAGGCCCGAGCGCTCCGACAGGACGCCCTTCGCCTGCTCGATCGTGACCCGGCTGTTCAGCGCGTACTGCAGCTGCTCCGCGAGCAAGCGGGCTTCCTCGGCCGCGCGGTGCTGGAGGATGCTGATCGTCGCGACATCCGCGAGCGCCTGGGCCGCCGCCAGGTCTGCCGCCGGCAGACCGCCCGCGGGTCGCACCAACAGGTTGAGCGAGCCGATGACCTCGTCGCGCAGGCGCATCGGGAGGGCGTGGGCCGAGGAGAAGCCCGCCGCCAACGCCTCGGGAGCGAAGGTCGGCCACCGCCCGGTGTCGATGCTGAGGTCGGCGCTGCCGACGGCTTCTCCGGTCCTGTAGCAGTCCAGGCACGGGCCCTGGTCCTGTTGCACCTCGAACAGCTCGAGCAGGTGCATCTGGTGGCTGGACGACGCCACGACCTGCACCGAGCCGGGCGACTCGGCCACCATCAGACCGGCCTCGACCGTCTCGAACAGCTCGACGCAACGCACCGCGAGGACGGAGAGGAAGTCGACGATGTCGAACCCGCGCACCAACGTGTCGGCGACCTCGACGAAGGTGCGGGCGAGCAGCTTGTCGCGGTCGGTCACGCCGTCAGATCGCATTCCGTCATCACGCATCCCCACCCGGTGCCGCTGCCAAGGTTGTGCGTCACTGCTATCAGAGTAACGGAGTTCATGTGATGTTCAACCGGCGCGCGACCACATCGCGGGCAACGTCGTTGATCGGCCGTTCCGCGGAGAACGCGTAGGCGCGCAACCGCAGGAACGCCTCGTCCACTCCGATGTCGTAGCGCGCCGACAGCATTCCCGACGCCTGGTGCACGGGCGCGCGGAGCGTGTCGGAGCCGGCGAGCTGGGCAGCCAGGACCCCGGGTTCCGCCTCGGCCTGGAGGTCGAGGACCTTGCGGGTCACGACGCCGGCCAGGTTCACCGCTTCGGCGAGCTGGTCGGCGCGGAGCGCACCGGGGTGATCGTTGTAGAGGTCGAGGGCGCCGAGGCGGATCGAGCCGACCTGGAGCGGGAACCCGAAGATCGCCCGGACCCCGGCCAGCACGGCCGGGGGAGTGAACGCGGGCCACCGCGAGAAGCCGGGCGCGCCGAGGTCGGATTCCAGCACCGGGAGCCCCGACCGACAGACGTCGACGCACGGGCCCTCACCCAGGCTGAACTGCAGCTCCTCCACCGTCCCACTGGCCGGGTCCGACGAGCACAGGACGCTGCGGGGACCCGCGTTCGTCATGAGCATGATCCCTGCCCCCGTCACATCGAGCGTGTCGACGCACTGCACGCACAGGGTGCTCGATCCGGCCGGGTCGACCATCGGGACTCCATCCGTTGCAGCGAGCCGCTCGCCCGGAAGGGCGCAACGGGAATTGTCCGATCGAGGTCTCGAACCGGCCGTGGTTGCGGATCGCATCCGGAGCGTCCCCTGACCCGGATGGTCATGTCAAGCGACGTTCTTCCCCGGTTCATCGTGGGTTCTTCGTTGGCTCCCTACGGGGGCGTAGGCTGACGCCGCGGTCGAGACCCCGCCGCGAGTCCGGTCTCGCGCATCACGCATCCGAAATGCGCGATTTCGGGACAACGTTCTTCGTTCACGCCTCTGGGGGTTCTCCCTGTGCAGTCTCTGACGTTGGAAGTCGAGCTCGAGCCCGTCGTCACGCGCTTGCTCGAGCGGCACGTGTCCACCGCGGTCGAGTGGTTCCCCCACGAGTACGTGCCGTGGGGCCGGGCCCGTGACTTCGTCTCTCGCGAAGAGTGGTGGGATCCCGCGGATTGTGCCGAGTCGGCCGCCCGGAGCGCGCTCTTCGTCAACCTCCTCACCGAGGACAACCTCCCCTACTACTTCCGCACCCTGAGCAGCTTCGGGCGCGACGGGGTCTGGGGCGAGTGGACCCGGCGCTGGACCGCCGAAGAGGGTCGCCACGCGATCGTGATCCGGGACTACCTCATGGTGTACGCGCGCGATCGACCCGGTCGCGCTCGAGCGGGGCCGCATGCAGCAGGTGTCGACCGGAGTCACCCCCGAGCTCGACGGCCTGTGCGAAGCGCTCTGCTACACGACGCTCCAGGAGCTCGCGACCCGCATCGCGCACCGGAACACCGGCGGCATCCTCGAGGACCCCGCGGGCAAGTCGATCATGTCGCGCGTGTCGAACGACGAGAACCTCCACTACCTGTTCTACCGGGACCTGGCGAGCGCGGCGTTGGACATGGACCCGTCGGCGATGGTCATCGCGATGGACTCGACGGTGCGCGGCTTCACGATGCCCGGCACCGGCATCCCCGACTACGCGCGTCACGCGCGGCTCATCGCCGCGGCCGGTGTCTACGACTACAGCATCTTCCTCGAGAAGGTCCTGCAGCCGGTCATCTTCCACCACTGGCGCCTGACCGAGCGCGAGGGCCTGAGCGCCGAGGCCGAGCAGGCGCGCGACCGGCTGCTGCGGTACATGGAGCGCTTGAAGAAGGTCGCGGCCCGCCTGAGCCGCACCTTGGTCACCACGTCCTGAGGCTCTAGAGCTCCTGGTCGTTGAGGCGCCGGAACATCGCCTTCTGGGCCTTGTAGAGCTTCGGGAACTCGGCGTAGAGGCGGTCGTAGACCGCGCGGTGGGCGTGGTCGGGCCGGAACGTCGCGTCGACCGTGACGAGCTCCCGCACCTCGCCTTGTGCGACGGCGCCGAGCGCGAGCCCGGCCAGCAGCGCGGCCCCCCGCAGGTTGGCGTCCATCGGGTCGGCCACACGCTCGATGGTGCGGTCGAGCACGTCGGCGTGGATCTGGCACCAGAGATCGGACTGGGCCCCGCCGCCGATGAAGCGCACGTGGTCGAGGCGCCGCTTCACGAACGTCTCGCACGCTTCGTGCAGCCACCGGCTGTTGTACGCGACCCCTTCGAGCACCGCACGCACGAGATGGGGACGGGTCGTCGAGAGCGAGAGGTTGTGGAAGCCGCCGCGGGCGTAGCGGTCGTCCACCGGTGAGCGCTCGCCCGAGAGCCACGGCGTGAAGATGATGTCGCCGGCTCCCGGCGGGCATGGCCGCGGCGACGTCGGTGAGCGTCTCGTAGCTCGGCGGATCGCCGCCCGCCGAGGCCGTCGGCCGGCGCGATGACCTGGTCGCGCAGCCACTGCAGGCACGCACCGCCGGTCTCGTGGTTGTTCGCGACCAGGTACCGGTCGCGGCGTGAGGCCGGGCACCGTCGCGATCTGATGGAAGATGTCCGTCTTCTTGAACGGCACCGAGCAGCTGATCCAGGACGTCGTGCTGATCGCGAGGTGGGTCTCGTAGTCCAGCAGCGTGCCGGCACCGAGCGCGCCGGTGTGGAGGTCGGGGGTCCCGGTGACGACCTGCACGCCCGTCCGGGCAGCCCGAGGGCGCGCGCCACCTCGGGGAGCACGGTGCCCACCACCGTGCCCGTGGTGCGCAACGGCGGCAGGTGGTGGAGGCTCACTCCCGACCGGCGCACGAGCTCGGGGTCGTACTCGAGGCGGTCGAGATCCCGGTTGTCCGTCAACCACGCGCCCGGTCATCGACGCGTGGGACGCGGTGGCGACGCCCGTGAACCGCATCGAGAGGTAGTCGACGGGCTCGAGGAACCAGCGCGCCGCCCGCGGCGACCTCGGGCTCGTCGTTGAGGAGATGGAGCATGTGCCCGATCGGGTCGGCGCCGGTGGTCGACGGCGCGCCGGCGGTGCGGCGGACCCACACGGTCAGCGGCACGGGCGCGTAGCCGCTCAGCGGCCCGCTGATGATCCGCTTCGAGTACGGCGCGCCCCGGCTGTCCATCCAGAGGCTGCAGTCGCCGACCGGGATCCCCGCTCGTCGACCGGCACCGTGCTCGACCACTGACCGGTGCAGCTGACGGCCTCGACCTGGTGCGGCTCGACCACGCCGGACGCCATGGCGCGGCGGGTCGCATCCACGATGAGGTCCCACCAGACGGCCGCGTCCTGCACCGCGCCACCGCCCGGGAGCAGGCGGGTCTCGACCGGGCAGTGGTCGTGCCACGCGACCTTGCCCGTCAGCGACACGAGCCCGACCTTCGGCCCACCCGTGCCCAGGTCGATCGCGAGGACGAAGCGCTCCTCGCGATCAGCCGAGGTCGGGGCGGACGAGATGTCGGGGGAGGGTTCGGTCAACTCTTCGGGAGCACGGTGAGCTGGCTGTCCATCATGTCGGCCATGACCGCCTTGATGAACTCGTCGGCTTCCTCGGTCAACCCGCCGACGACGCCGCCGTAGATCGCGCCGGACTTCGGCGACTCGCTCGCGTGCTCCTTGGCGTACGCGACGGCGTCGGCGAGGTCGGTGGCGAACGTCTCCGCGACGCCGGGCTGGGTCTGCGGTCGCGTCACCGCCATGTGGATCGCGTTCGGGTACTGCTGACCGTTGAACCGCCAGCCGCGGGTCCGCATGAAGTCGTTGACGTGGTAGATGTCGAACTCGTCCGACGTGAAGCTGAACACGAACGTCGGGTTCCCCATGATCCGCAGCTCCGGGTGCGAGAGCACCGTGGCCTTCATGGTGTCCGCGGTCTCGAAGATCTCCTTCGCGTAGCGCCGGTAGCCCTCGCGTCCGAACGAGACGAGCGCGGCCCAGGTCGCGGCGAGCAGCCCGCCGGAGCGGGACCCCTCGATGCCGGGGGAGCAGTACTTGCCGCCGGTCCAACCGGTGAGGAAGAAGTACTGGCCGTTGCGCAGCGCCTTGTCCCGGAACACCAGCACGGACGTGCCCTTGAACGCGTAGCCGTACTTGTGCGTGTCGGCCGAGATGCTGGTGACGCCCGGCACCCGGAAGTCGAAGATCGGGATGTCGTAGCCGAGCTCCTGACCGAACGGGAGGAGCCAGCCGCCGAGGCAGCCGTCGACGTGGAGGCCGATGCCGTGCTCGAGCGCGATGTCGGACAGCTTGTCGATCGGGTCGATGGTGCCGTAGCCGTAGTTGCAGGCGGATCCGACCAATGCGACGGTGTTGTCGTCGATGTGGTCCGCGACCCACTCGGTGTCGACCTGCAGCGTCACGGGATCGACGGGCGCGTTGCGCACCTCGATGCCGAAGAGGTGGCAGCCCTTGTCGAACGCGGGGTGGGCGGTCTCCGGCTTGATCACGTTCGGCCGGGTGACGCCGCGTGCCGCGCCGTGCTCGCGGTAGGAGATCATGGCGTGGAGGATGCTGCCGGTGCCGCCGGTGGTGACGAGACCGACGGGCTCGGTGTCGGTCACCGCCTCGGCGTGGAGGAGGTCGAGCGTCATCGCGATGATCTCGCCCTCGAACTTGGTCTGGCTCGGGCACATGTCCCGCTGGAGCGCGTTCACGTGGGCGAAGAGGCCGAACGCCTGGTTCATGAACGCGTAGTGCTCGTGGTCGCCGCAGTACATCGTGCCGGAGCACTTGCCGCTCTCCCACGCCTTGTCCTCTTCCTCGGCCATCGTGGCCAGCTCGGCCAGGAGCTCTGCGCGTGGGCGGCCCTGCTCCGGGAGGGTGCGGTTGACGGGGAACCGGTCTTCGTACGGGTTCTCGGCCACGGTGGAGCCCTTCTCGAAACGGCGCGGGCGTGCCCCAGGATCATGCCACCCGTGGTTCGCGGAGTGCGCTCCCGCCGCCGGCCGCCCGGCATCTCAGCGTCGGGAGGTCGGCCGGCGGAGATCTTCGGAAGCGACCGCCGCCGGTCGCCCGGCATCTCAGCGTCGGGAGGTCGGCCGGCGGAGATCTTCGGAAGCGAGAAGTGCGAAGTCCATCTGACGGCGGGTGGTGAAGCCGAGGCGCTCGTACAGACCGATGGCGGGCGTGTTCGTGCTCACCGCGTGCAGGCAGGCGGTCTCGCCGCGGCCGAGGATCTCGTCGACCATGCGACCAACGAGCACCTTGGCCAGGCCCCGACCGCGGTGCGCGTCGTCGGTGCACACGGCGCTGACCTCGCTGTAGCCCGGGAGGTGCAGGCGCGTGCCCGCCATCGCGACGAGCGCACCGTGGTCGCGGATCCCGAGGTAGGTGCCGAGCTCGATCGTGCGGGGCAGCAGCGGGCCCGGCTGCGCGCGTTCGACGAGGTCCAGCATCTCGGGGACGTCCGAGGGGCCGAGCCGCGCCACCTCGAGCGGGGCGATGTCCGGGACGTCGGTCACGGGTCGGTCGCAGACCATCTGGGTGCCCGGGGCCCGGAACCGCTCGGCCCACCCGGACGGGACCGGCACGAGGTCGCGCACCAGGACCGCCGTGCCACCCGGCCCGACCACCTCGCGCAGCGCGTCCCAGCTCTCGGGCCCCGCGTCGTCGGGCACCGCCGCGAACACGGAGACGGCCGGGTCGTACCGGAGGGCGAGGGCGAGACCTTCCGCTACCGTGGCCTGCGGACCCGCGAGCGCGTGCCAGACGGGGTTGTCGAGCACGTGCACGCCGTGCATCCTGGCACTCCGCACGCGAACCGGACGAGGCAATTGATGACCGTGGTGCTCGACGAGACGACGCTGGCGCAGCACCTTGCGCGCATCGACGACGTCGGCTTCACCGTCATCGAGGACGCGATCGAGCCGGGCCTCGTCATCGCACTGCGCGACGCGATCCGCCGGCTCGAGGGCGAGCTCGGGCTCGAGCCACTGGGGACCGCGGCCGAGGGCCACTCGACGCTGCGGATGTACAACCTGCTCGCGAAGGACCCGGTGTTCCAGGCGATGCCGGTGCACCCGAGCGTGCTGCCGATCGTCGAACGGCTGCTGGATCCGGGCTGCCTGCTCTCGGGGATGACCGCGATCGACATCGGTCCCGGCGAGGACGAGCAACCGATGCACGGCGACGACATCGTGATGTCCCGGCACCTGCCCCGTCCCCACGTGCCGATGATGGTGACGAGCATGTGGGCGCTGACGGACTTCACGGCCGACAACGGCGGGACCCGCTACATCCCCGGCTCGCACCGGATGCCCGTCATCCCGAAGGCGCGGCTCGGCGAGCACGACGTGCGCGCGCTCGAGATGCCGGCGGGCTCGGTGATGATCTTCCACGGCAGCCTGTGGCACGGCGGCGGCCCGAACACGACGACGGACGACTGGCGGCTCGGCGTGAACGTCCAGTACTGCCCCGGGTTCGTGCGCCAGCAGCAGAACCATTACCTCGCGATCCCACCCGAGGTCGCCGCGACGTTCCCCGACCGGCTCCTCGAGCTGCTCGGCTACCGGCTCTACAAGGGCGTGATGGGCCACATCGACGGCCGCAGCCCGGGCGAGGTCGTGTTCGGCGACCGCTTCGCCGAGACCGCGTACCGCGACGCCGAAGCGCGCAAGGCCGGCTCGAGCGACCGCTAGCTGTAGTTCCCAGGGTCTTCGCCGCGTCTGTGCCGATACCCGTGCCCACGACGGCTTCCGGCACAAACGGCCGGACGGTTGGGGCGGGGGCCGAGCGCGTTTATTCGGTGGCCGCGGGCGGGGGTGGGCGGTGAGGATGGCCGGATGACGATGGTGATGGTGCTCCGTGGTCGTCTCGCCGCGGCCCGATGCGGGGCCGCGCTGGGGATGGCATCAGCTCGCTGATCCGGCGGCGCGTCGCCTGGTCGCGGCGGCGGGCGTCCGACCCGGTGATCTCGTGCTCGACATCGGTGCCGGCACCGGCGCGCTCACCGCACGGCTCGTGGGCGCCGGGGCCCGGGTCGTCGCGGTCGAGCTGCATCCGCGCCGGGCCGAGCAGCTCCGGGCCCGGTTCTCCCGACCCTCGGTGACAGTGATCCAGGTCGACGCGGCCGACCTGCGACTCCCGCGCCGACCGTTCCGGGTCGTGGCCAACCCGCCGTTCGGCATCTCCATGGCCGTCGTGCGCCGGTTGCTCAGCCCCGGTAGCCGGCTGGTCTCGGCCGACCTCGTGGTGCCCCGCTACATCGCCCGCCGCTGGACCGATGTGCGCGCCCCGGGCTTCCACCGCTGGAGCGCGACGTTTCACACGAGCATCGTGGCGCAGCTGCCGCGGTCCGCATTCCGGCCGCAGGCCCCGGGCGCAACTGCCGTGCTCCGGATCTCCCGGCGCGCGTAGCGTGGGTCCCGTCGAGGAGGTCGGCCCGTGAGACAGGCGTACGTGTTCGACGGGATCGCGGTGCTGGTCGGGCCGTGGCACGAACCGATGGACCCGCCCGAGCGCGGCGCGCGCGTCGAGGTGCGCCTGCTGGAGCTGGCTCCGAAGCGCGGATCCCGCTTCGCCGCGGAGCGGGTGGTGCTCGACCAGCCGGTGTTCCGTGCGGATCTCTTCGACCAGACGGACTCGCCACCCGGCAACCTGAAGAGCGCGCACTTCCATCCCGGCTTCGACGGGATCGAGCCGTGCGATCGGCACTGGGACCCGGCGATCAAGCAGGACCCGACCACGTGGCTGGCCGGCGAGCTGAACGACCTGGCCGGCCTGCTCGAGCGTTCGGGTACGGACGTGGCCGATGCGCCATGGCTCGGCCCCGACAGCGACGCGCTGCGTGCCGTCGTTCCGGACATCGTCTCCGCGGTCGAAGCGACCTGGGCCGAGGTCCGCGCCGAGGACTGAGCGCCCCGTCGCGACCCCGGTCGCCTCAGAGCCGGTCGGCGCGGATGCGGGCGTTCTCCAACACCCGAGACGTGATGAGGCACCGGTGGCTCGCGTCGTCGCCGTCGCTGCGGGCCTGGCGCAGCGCCCGTTCGGCGTTGCGCCGGTTCTCGCGGAGCAGCTCGAAGGCTCGGAGCGCGGCGGCCTCGTCGTCGGAGATGCGCTCCACCTGCTCCTCGCGGTCGTGGACCTCCTGCCAGCAGATCCGGGAGTGCTCGAGCGCCGCGCGGTGGTCGGCGTCGGCCGTTGCGAGCGCTTCGACGGCCTCCTGACGGACCCGGGCTGACGACCCGGTGGGCTCAGGGGGCCGCGAGTGCACGTGGATCCCGGCCTCCGAAGGGGCTGACTGCGCCGGTGGCACCTCGGTCAGCGTCGCGCGGTCGACGACGGCCGCGAGGCGGGCGAACGCCTGCACCTGGCGGTCACCCACGGGTGGGTTGATCCGGATCGTCGGCGAGGGCCGGCGATCGTCCAGCTCCTCGATCGGCATCGGGGGATCGAGCTCGGCCATGGAGGCCCTCCGTTCGTTGCGTTGGTTGGTGCCCCAGCTCGTCCGACAGGTCCGTACCCACACTCCGTCGGTGTGACCCCTATTAGGCCGCGCGCGATCGCGTGATGCAAGGCACACTCGCGGCGGCACCCGCGCGACGGTCGAGCGTGCTATCCCGGTCGGTGACATGTGGCTCCTGATCCTGTTCGTCGCCGTCTCCGTGCTCGTCACGGTCATCGCGCGCCGCCGGACCCGCGAGCCGGGCGATTCCGTGAACGCACAACGCCGCCAGCTCGAAGCGCTCCGGATCGCGGCGATGGCCCCACCCGCCGAGGCCGCCACCCCGGCCACGGTTCCGGCGCCGACCCGACGTCAAGGTTCGCCGGAGCTCCTGGTGCCGATCGCGGAGCCGCGGCGCGACCGTCGGATCAGCACGCGTTGGGTGCTGATCGGCGGCGCAGCGGTGGTCGTGGTCGTGCTCGTCGGGCTCGGGGTCGGCCTCGGGCTGGGCTCGTCGGGCGGCGACTCGTCCGGACGGGTCGCGCGAGCCCGCAGCCACCCGTCGTCCACGACCACCGCCCCGACGACCACGACCACGGTGGCCCCTGTGGCCGCGATCACCGGCACCACCGGTGGGACCGTGACGATCTCGGTGCCCGTGACCCCGTACGTGGTCAGCGTGGTGGCGCGGTGCGGCGTGCTGGATGCAGGCCGAGCAGGCCGACAAGACCATCGTCGTGACGACCACCCTGAAGACGGGCGAGTCGAAGCAGGTCACCGCGACGGGCTCGCTGAGCGTGCGCCTCGGCAACCCTGCCGGCGTCGACGTGTCGATCAACGGTCAGCCGATGGCGCTGCCCGCGAGCGGCGGCTCCACGATGGTGCTCCAGCTGAACCCGACAACCTGAACCCCGACGACCTGAACCGGCGACCGGACCGAGGGCCGGACCGCGCTAGACGGCGGTCCAGCCGCCGTCGACGACGAGGGTGTGGCCGGTGACGTAGCTGGACGCGTCGGAGGCGAGGAAGAGGAGCGCGCCGTCGATCTCGTCCACGCGCGGGGCCCGGCGGAGCAGCGTGCGCTCCTCGACGGTGCGGGCGAGGTGCGGGTCCGAGAGGTCGTCGGTCATCTCCGTCGGGAAGTAGCCGGGCGCCAGCGCGTCGACCCGGACCCCGTGCCGGCCCCACTGCGCCGCGAGGTGCCGGCTGAAGTTCACCAGTCCGCCCTTCGTGGCGTTGTACGCCGCCATCGGGCCCCGGGAGCCGACCAGGCCGTACATCGACGAGAGGTTGATGATCGACGCCGCGTCGCTGGCAAAGAGCAACGGTGCGCTGAGCCGGCAGAGGTCCATCACCGCGAGCAGGTTCAGGTCCACCACCGCGCGCAGCTCCTCGAACGACTCCTGTTCGAGCGGGCCTTCGTCGTTCGTTGCCGCATTGTTGACGAGGATGTCGAGTCGGCCGTGCCGGGACTCGACGAGTGCGACGAGCCGGGCCCGGAACTCGGGATCGGCGAGGTCGCCGGCGGACCAGGTGGCGCCGCCCAGGTCGTCGGCGAGTGCCTCGAGCCGGTCGGCGCGGCGCGCGGTCAGCACGACCGTCGCGCCGGCTCCCACCAGCACCCGCGCGAACCGGTCGCCGAGCCCGGCCGACGCACCCGTGACGAGCGCGACGCGACCATCGAGGCGGAAGCGAGCTTCGGGCGCGACGGGCGGGGCCACCGGGAGAGTGTCGCGTACGGAGCCGGCGCGGCCCCGTAGAGTCCTCCCGGTGATGGTGCTCGCGGCGGGTTCGGCCTCCGCGAGTGAGCTGATCGCCAAGGTCCTGCCGCTCGCCATCGGCGCCGCGGTCAGCCCCACGATCCTCATCGTGGTCCTGCTGGTGCTGGGCTCCCCGGCGCACCCTCGCGCTGCGTGGCGTGGCGTACGCGGCCGGCGCGATCCGCGTGCTGCTCGTGCTCAGCGCGATCAGCCTGGTGTTCCTGCGCCGGAGCGTGGTGGGCCACAAGGCCTCGGACCCGATCTACGGCTGGATCGACATCACGTTCGGCGTGCTGATGGCGATCGTCGGCGTCCGGGCGCTGCTCACCACGCCGAAGCCGAAGTCCCGGCCGACCGAAGGCGCCGATGCCGGTCCGCGGCTCGGGCGCTTCTACGCCCTGGGCCTGGCGATGATGGTCTCGAACTTCTCGACCCTGGTGCTCTTCGTACCCGCGATGAAAGATGTCGCCGTGGCGAGCGTGGGCTTCGGTGCGAAGGCGGCGATCGTCGTCCTCGTGCTCGCGATCGCCTCGGTGCTCGCCTGGGCGCCGGTGGCCATGGACCTGATCGCGCCGAATGCGGCGGGCCGGGTCCTCAGCCCGTTGAACGCATTCATGACCCGGCACCAGCGGGCCGTCACGGTCACGGTGTGCTTCGTGTTCACGATCGTCCTCATCGCCAAGGGCGCACGCGCCCTCTGATCCGGGAGCTCCAGATGGCTTCGAACTCGGTCACCGAATGGGAAGCGCGTGGCAGGCGCATCACGGTCGACGGACTGGAGGTGTTCGTCCTCGACGCGCCCGCGACCGCGCCCGAGACCGGGGATCCGTTGCTGATCCTGCACGGCTTCCCGACCTGCTCGTTCGACTGGCGCGGCGTGATCGAGCCGGTCCGCGCCGCGGGCCGCCGCGTGGTGCTCTTCGACTTCCTCGGCTTCGGGCTCTCGGACAAGCCGGACGTCCGCTACAGCATCCGGGGGTACGCGGACACGACCCAGGCGGTCGCGAGTGCCGTCGGCCTCGAGTCGGTCGTCCTGGTGACCCACGATCTCGGGGACTCCGTGGGTGGCGAGCTGCTCGCGCGCTGCGCAGGAGGGCTCGCTCGGGTTCGAGGTCACGAACCGCATCATCAGCAACGGGTCGATCTACCTGGAGCTGGCCCAGCTCACGGACGGTCAGAACATGCTGCTCGCCGCGGAGGACGCGCGCTTCGACCTCGCCGCGCTCGGCATCGATCCGTCGATCGGCTTCAAGGCCGGCGTGGCCGGGACGTTCGCCCGTCCGGACGCAGCGGACGAGGCCGAGATGGAGGCGCTGTGGGAGCTGGCGTCGTACCACGACGGCCATCAGCTCCTGGCCCGGACGATTCGCTACATCGAGGACCGCCGGCTCGAGGAGCGTCGTTACACGGGGGCGATCGAGGAGCACCCGGCCCCGCTCCACATCATCTGGGGCCGGCTCGACCCGGTGGCCCGGTACCCGATGGCGACGCGCCTGCACGAGATCCGCCCCGAAGCCCCGCTCGTGACCCTCGAAGACGTCGGCCACTACCCGATGGTCGAGGCGCCCGAGCGGTTCAGCACCGCGATGCTCGCCGCGCTCGGCGGCTAGCGCGCGCCGCGGCAGTCAGCGCCGGAGCAGGAACGCGGCGTTGTCGCGGAACAGGCCCGGCGGCGTGGTCGGGATCGGTACCGAACTTGCCGGTCGCCGCGTAGTCGGCGAGCGGGGTCGGCGGTGCCCTCGGAGTGCGGGTAGTCGCTGCAGGCCATGAGGAGATCGGCCCCGCCGAGCTGGCGCGCGGAGGTGCTCGGGCAGCTCGTAGGAGAACGACGAGACCCGCACCTGGCGCCGGAAGTACTCGCTCGGCCGGAGGGAGAGCTCGGACGGCGCGAAGCCGTTCAGCCGGGTGGTGAACTCGACGCCGCCGTCGAGCATCATCAGGAACATCGGCACCCATACCGCGGAGAGCTCGACGATGCCGAGCCGCAGATCGGGATGCCGCTCGAACACTCCGTTGATGATGAGGTCGGTGCACGCGAGCGCCGCGGCGGTGTAGAGGAACACGGAGTCGAGGACCGGGACGAACGCGTCGTCCGAGTCGGTGTACCAGGCGTCGTCGAACGGGCGGGTCTGGTCGGCGACGTGGAAGACGGGCGTGACGCCGGCAGTCGACGAACGCCGCGCCAGATCGGATCGAGATCGGGATGCGAGAGCGGCTTCCCGTCGACGACCGCCGGGCGCGACCATCGCCAGTCGGACGCCCGCGGCTTCGAGGGTCCGCAGCTCGGCGTCGACCCACTCCGGATCGCGCAGGGACAGGTGCGCGACCGGATGGAGCCGGCCGCGACCGTCGGTCACCACCGACGCGCACCAGCGGTTCCACGCCCGCATGTTGGCGAGCATCGCGGGCACGTCCGATCGACAGCTTGCGCTCCCAGAGCAGCCCGTAGTTCGGGAACAGCACCGCCTCGTCGAGCCCGAGCACCGCCGAGCTGCTCGCGCCGGGCCGCCGGCTCCCAGTGGTCGCGGGGGAGCAGCGTCGTCGTAGTGGTGCTCGGCCGGCATCGCCCCGCCGGACCCGGTTGTGGCGCTCGCCCGAGCGGCGCGGTCTCGCCGGGCGTCTGCACCTCGGCGAGGCCGAGCCGCTGGTCCCGCCACGAGACCCACGTGTTGCCCGCGGCGTCGTCGACGAAGCGGATCGCGTCCTCCGGCGGTCATGGGGATCGACGTGCTCCTCCCACAGGCCGCGGTACTCCACCAGGTGCTGGTCGGAATCGATGACGCGCATGCGTGACCTCCGATTCGAGCCGGCTTACTGCTCGGCCATGATCGCCTCGAACTCGGCCTCGGGATCGCGGTGTCCCTCGCCGTCGACCTCGACGACCACCCGGCGCAGGGTCCCGGTGAACCGGAACGGCGCCGCGTAGCCCGTCGCCGACCGGCGGTCCCTGCTCCCAACCGCAGGTCAGGCCGGCGCCGCTGATCGAGTAGCGCACCGGCGTCGTCATGGCGATGTCGCCCTCGGCCGACGACGCGACCGTCGATCAGCAGCCGGCCGATGCCGCTGAAGTCGCCGTTGCTGTCGAACGCGAACGCGAGCTCGTGCTCGCCCGGTGGCACCACGACGTCGGACGTGACGGTGTACCGCTCCTTGCCGACGAAGTTGTGCACGAACCGCAGCTTGCCGTCCGAGCAGGTGGAACGACCACCCGCCGAGCACCGTCCCCATCGGCGAGCAGCACGCCCTTCGGCGGTTCCCGACCTCGGGGAGCTCGACGTGGGCGGTGATGGTGTGGTTCCGGTTGCGGACGTTCACCGTGACGTTCTCCGGGATCGGGCGCGCCGTAGGGCCAGAACACGTAACGGTCGCGCTGGTCGTACGGCTTGCGGGGGTTGAGCAACGCGGCGACGGGACGGTTGTCGAGCGGCAGCACCTGGTACTTCCGCGCTTCCTCCCACCAGATGTCGACCAGCTCCGCCAGCCGTTCGGGCTCCTCGGCCGCGAGGTCGTGGCACTCCGAGAAGTCCTCGGCGACGTGGTACAGCTCCCAGACGTCGTCCTCGAACGGCGCGTCGGGATCGATGCCGTCGTTGTACATGCCGCCGAGCGGCTTGAACGTCACCGCCTTCCAACCGTCGTGGTAGAGCCCGCGGCTGCCGAGCATCTCGAAGTACTGCGTGGTGCGGTGCTCGGGCGCATCGGCCGATCGCAGCGTGGCCGCGAAGCTCGTCGCCCTCGATCGGGCTCTGGGCGATGTCGCCGAGCTCGTCGGGCGCGTCGATCCCGATGAGCTCGAGCAGGGTCGGGAGCACGTCGATCGCGTGCGCGAACTGATGCCGGATCTCGCCCCGGCCCGCGATCCCACGCGGCCAGTGGACGATGCACGGGTCGGCGACGCCACCCTCGTGGACCTCGCGCTTCCAGCGCCGGAACGGCGTGTTGCCCGCCATCGTCCAGCCCCAGGGGTAGTTGTTGTGCGCGGTGGGGGTGCCCAGCTCGTCGACCCGTTCGCGCAGCTCGCGCCGGCCGGCCGGGTTGCCGTTCCAGAGCCGCGCGTCGTTGATCGAGCCCCGCTCGCCGCCTTCGGCGCTCGCGCCGTTGTCCGACACCAGGACCACGATCGTGTTGTCGCGCTCGCCGAGGTCGTCGATGTACGCGAGCAGCTGACCGATCTGCGCGTCGGCGTGGGAGAGGAAGCCGGCGAAGCACTCCATGAACCGCGCCGCGACCGCCTGGTCCTCGGGCTGGAGGTCCTCCCACGCCGGTACCCAAGGCGGGCGGGGCGAGAGCTCGGTGCCCTCGGGAAGCAGGCCCATCGCCTGCTGGCGCGGCGAACGTCGCTCTCCCGCCACACGTCCCACCCGCCGTCGAACCGGCCCCGGTAGCGCTCGATCCACTCCGCGGGCGCGTGGTGCGGCGAGTGGCACGCGCCGGTGGCGAAGTAGAGGAAGAACGGCTGGTCGGGCTCGACGGAGCGGATCTCGCCGAGGTACTGGATCGCGCGCTCGGCCAGGTCCTCGGTCAGGTGGTAGCCCTGCTCGGGGGTCCGGGGCGGGAGCACCGCGTGGTTGTCCTGGAACAGGTTCGGCACGAACTGGTGGGTCTCGCCTCCGTGGAACCCGTACCAGCGCTGGAAGCCGCGCCCGACCGGCCAGCTGTCGCGCGGCGCCGCGGCGTGCGTCTCGTCCTCCGGGGTGAGGTGCCACTTCCCGACGGCCACCGGCGCGTAGCCGTTCGCGGCGAGCGTCTCGGACAGGAAGCCGTTGCGGCGCGGGATGCGGCCCCAGTAGCCGGGGAAGCCCACCGCGAGGTCGGCGACGCGCGCCATCCCGTTGGAGTGGTGGTTGCGGCCGGTGAGGAGGCAGGATCGGGTCGGGGAGCACAGCGCGGTGGTGTGGAAGTTGGCGAAGCGCACGCCACCCGTCCGCGAGCCGGTCGATGTTCGGCGTCGCGATGTCCGAGCCGTAGCAGCCGAGCTGCGCGTAGCCGACGTCGTCGAGCACCACGAGGACGACGTTCGGCGCGCCCTCGGGCACCTCCGGATCCGGTGGCCACCACGGCGTCGATTCCCGCCAGCTCGGACCGATCTCCCCACCGAATGCTTCAGCCATGGGCGCAGTCTGCCGCGCGCGCACTGCAGTGCCGTCCCGGCCGCTGGTTCCCCGGGTCGAGGGTGGAGCGCAGCGCGGGGATGCGGTCAGGCCGGCGCGGGCCGTGTGCCGCGCACCAGCCCACCCGGGAGCGCGCCGGTCGACTCGCCGTTCTCGAACGTGACCGTGCCGCCCTTGACCGTCATGCGGTAGCCGACGGCCTCCTGCATGAGTCGCCGCCCACCGGCGGGCAGGTCGTGGACGAGGTGCGGCGGACGGCAGCCGAGCCGGTCGAAGTCGATGGTGTTCAGGTCCGCCAGGTAGCCCGGCGCGACGACGCCCCGGTCGAGCCAGCCGACGTCCGCGGCGGTGCGCTGGGTCTGCTGGTGCACGATCTGCTCGACCGGAAGCCGCGCGCCCCGCTTGCGATCCCGGGCCCAGACGACGAGTGACGACGTGGTCATGCTCGCGTCGCAGATCGCGCCGCAGTGCGCACCCGCGTCGGAGAGGCCGAAGAGCGAGAACGGCGTCGAGATCATCTCGAAGATGTCGTCGAAGCTGCCGTGGGCGAAGTTGAAGAGGGGTAGGTACAGCAGCTGCGTGCCGTCCCGTTCCAGCAGCGCGTCGTAGACCATCGCCGCGGGATCCCCTCCGGCCGCGCGGGCTCGAGCGCCGAACGACCAGTCCGCGTCGAGCTCGTAGTCCACCGGGTCCGAGAGCTGGAACATCATGTCGAAGCCGCCGGAGATCTGCTTGAACAGCCCGTCGGGGAGGCTGCCGATGAGCGCGGCGTGCTCTTCGAGGATCCGGCGCCGCCGTTCCTGATCCCGGAGCGCGACGACCCGTTCCGCGAGGGGCCGGCGTGCCACCTCGTCGAAGCTCGCGGTGAAGAGGAACGGGTTCGCCGTGGCTTCGAGGCCGAGCAGGACTCCGATCGGGCGCGGCGCGACCTGTGGCTTCACGTCGAGTCCGCCGGCGCGCATGCGGCCCACCTGTTCGAAGACCTTCCGCCAGCGGTCGGGGGAGTGGTACGCCTGTTGCACCGTGAAGGACAACGGTCGGCGTGAGGTCGCGGCGAAGTCCTCGATGAGACGCAGCTCGGAGTCGGCGAACTCGTCGTCCGCGGTCTGGTAGAGATCCGAGATCAGCTGCGTCACGCCGTGATCCGACTTCGCGAGCACGTCCGCGATGGCGAGGAGTTCGCGCTCGCCGGCCGTGAGCGTGCCGATGTTGGCCCCGTCCTTGGTGCGATGTACTTCGGTGCGCGAGGTTGCGAAGCCGATCGCCCCGGCTTCGAGTGCCTCGCCGACCGCGGCGGCCAGCTCGCGCGAGCTCGTCGTTGGTCGGGGCTTCGGTGTGGTCCGCGCCACGGTCCCCCATGACGTAGGTGCGCAGTGCAGCGTGGGGGACGTGCGCGCCGACGTCCAGGGTGTGTGGCTTCGCCGCGAGCGCATCGAGGTACTCGGGGAACGTCTCCCAATTCCAGGTGAGACCCTCGGCGAGCGCGGTCCCGGGGATGTCCTCGACCCCTTCGAGCAGCCCGATGAGCCAGTCGTGCCGATCGGGCCGCGCGGGCGCGAATCCCACACCGCAGTTGCCCATCGCGATCGTCGTGACTCCGTGGATCGACGAAGGCGCGACGATCGGGTCCCAGGTCACCTGGCCGTCGAAGTGGGTGTGGATGTCGACGAAACCGGGGGTGACGAGCAGCCCCTCCGCGTCCACCTCACGGGTGCCGCGCTCGTCGACCTCGCCGACGGCGGTGATGATCGAGCCGGTGACGGCGACATCGCCCCGGAAGGGTGGAGCGCCGGTCCCGTCGACGACGGTGCCGTTGCGAATGACGAGATCGGCCATGGCCACAACGCTGCCACAGACCGGGCCCGGCCGCCGGTCGACGACGGTCGGGTGAATACAGTGCGGGCCACAGGACGAGGGGGAGCAGATGACGTACCGGGTGATCCAGTGGGCGACCGGCCTCGTGGGCCAGGAGTCGATCAAGGGGATCCTCGGCCATCCCGAGCTCGAGCTCGTCGGCGCGTGGGTGCACAGCCCGGACAAGGTCGGCCGCGACGTCGGCGAGCTGTGCGGACTTGGATCCGATCGGCGTCACCGCGACCGGGGACCTCGACGAGATCTGCGCGATGGAGGCGGACTGCGTCGTCTATGCCCCGGTGCTCGCGAGCACTCGCACGGTGGCGGCGCTGCTCGAGTCGGGCAAGAACGTCGTCACCCCGGTCGGTTGGATCTACCCGACCGAGTCACCCAAGGTCGCGCTGCTGGAGGACGCCTGCCGGAGGGGGAGCTCGACCTTGCACGGTACGGGCATCAATCCCGGCGGCATCACCGAACGGTTCCCGCTCATGGTGTCGTCGTTGTGCCGCAACATCCGCCACGTCCGGATGGAGGAGTTCTCGGACATCCGCAACTACCCGACGGAGTCGGTGGTGCGCGAGGTGATGCTGTTCGGGACGCCGCCGGAGCAGGCGGCGACGAGCCCCATGCCCGCGGTGCTGGGCGACGGGTTCACGCAGTCGATCGACATGGTCGCGGCCGGGCTCGGCTGGACGCTGGATGCTGAGAAGCGCACGACCCACGAGATGGCGGTCGCGACCGAGCCGCTCGACACCCCCGTCGGGGTGCTCGAGACGGGAACGGTTGCCGCGCAGCGGTTCACCTGGGAAGGCCTGATCGACGGCGAACCCGTCGATCACCGTGCGCGTGAACTGGTTGATGGGCGAGGAGCACCTGGAGCCGGCGTGGCGGCTCGACGGTCAACGCTTCGAGGTCGAGTTCGACGCGGAGCCGCCGCTCGCCGTCACCTTCCACGGTCTGCACCCGCCGGTCGTCGGTGAGCACCCCGAGATCGGGTTGATCGCGCCCGCGATGCACTGCGTGAACGCGATTCCCTATGTGTGCGACGCCGCGCCCGGCATCAAGACGTACCTCGATCTCCCGCTGATCGCGGGCCGCGGTCGGTAGCGTGCTAGCTGGGGTCGTGGTACGCGGTGCTGAAGAACCGCAGGTCCTTCTCCGGGAACAGCGTCGGGATCACCGAGCCGTCGGAACGTCGACGCAGCCGGTAGCGGGTCTCGTCGTCGAGCCGGATGACCTCGCACACCTCGAAGCCCGTGACCCAGCGGTCGCCGAACCGGCACCGCACCTCGACGCCGTCCGGGCGCACCGGCCCGCCCGGAGGACGGCGGCGGCACGGGCTCCAGATCGTCGTCCACGGCGTGATCGAGGTCTCCAGGTCCACCGCGTCCAGATCGATCTCGATGCCGGCGCCCGGCTGGCCGACTCGGTGCGCGCGCGGGTCGACCGTTCCGCCGATCACGGTCTCGCGGGTCGTCGAGGAGCGGGGTCGCCGATGTCGGTGCCGGGAGGGAGAACGTTCCGCTGACGACGAGGCTGGTCGTGAGCCGGCTCGATCGCTTCGGCGAGCGCGGTCCGCTCGATCCGCTCGTTCTGCACCTGCTCGGCCAACGCCTCGCACGTCGTGCCGACCTGCTGCAGCACGTGCACCAGCTCGGAGTCGCGGCCGGCGAGCGTCTCGCGCACGTCCTGGATGCCGAGCGACGAGCGCGCTCGGCTCACCCATCCGCTGCTCGATCTCGGTCCGCACCCGTACGGAGAGCACCGCGGCCGTCTCGGCCATGCCGTCGTGCATCTCGCCGCGCATGGCCGCGAGCTCGGCCCGCACGAGATCGAAGAGCTCGGCCAGCTCGGAGTCGACCTTGCGCTTCCGTCGAAGACCCATGACCGCCTACCTACGCCACGAAGGGCCTGGCCGCGGACCGTCCGCACTCCGACGCATTGCATCTGGCCCATAGCCGGGGAGCGTATGCCCGGCCGTCGGCCATGCGGTGGATGCGACCGGGGTAGGTTGCGCGCCTCGATGGCGGACCTGTTCGCGTCCCCGGAGATGGTGGCCGGCTACGCCCGGTCGCGTCCCGCGGTCCACCCGCGGGTGGTCGAGCTGGTGCGCTCGCGACTCGGGCTGGCGGCGCCCGTCGGCCGCGCGCCTGGACGTCGGTTGTGGCGCCGGATCGTCCACCGTGGCGCTGCGGGGCTTGGCAGGTTCTCGTGGGGTCGAGCCGGTTGCCGCCATGGTGCAGGGGACCCCGCTTCGGTCCGACACCTGCTCTTCGCCGCCGGGCCGGGCGGAGGCGCTGCCGGTGCGCTCGGGCTCGATCGACCTGATCACCGCGGCCGGCTCGCTCAACTTCGCGGACCTCGACGCCTTCTTCCCCGAGGCGATCCGGGTCCTGCGGGCGGGCGGCGCGCTCGTCGTCTACGACTTCTCCGCCGGCCGAACCTTCCGCACCTCACCCGCGCTCGACGAGTGGTTCACCGAGTTCCGGCGCCGCTACCCGCGACCCGCCGGCGTGGCCCGGCCGCTCGATCCCGCAGTCGCTGGCACGGGCCGCGTCCGGCTTCGAGCTGGTCGGATCGGAGGACTTCGAGATCGGGCTCCCGCTCGGTGCCGACGCCTACCGCGACTACGTGATGACCGAGACGAACGTCGCCCACGCGATCCAGCTCGGCGAGGACCCGGCCGCGATCCGCGCCTGGTGCTCGTCCACCCTGGCCGCCGTGTTCGCCACCACCGACCACGAGGTCCGCTTCCCCGGCTACCTCGCCCACCTCACCCCCCGCTGACCGCTGCACCTCGTTTCGGCGTGACTTCGCGTGGTCCTGGCGACGCCAATCACGCCAAAACGGATCGGGAAAGGCGCTGGGGCGTCAGGTGGTGAGGGCGACGAGGGCGGCGGCGACGCCGAGGAAGAGGCAGAGGGGCGCGAAGTAGCGGGTGTCGTTGCGCGCGAAGTCGGTGTCGCGCACGCGCTTGAAGAACCCGACGGTGCGGAAGTCGCCGACGGCCCGGGCGAGCAGCACGAGCCCGATGCCAGCGGCGCCGAGGCGGAACAGCCACGTCGGGGTCCAGCCACTGACCGCCGCAACGAGGATGAGCGCGCTCAGGGCGAGCAGGAACGCGACCGCGAGCGTCGCGGTCGTCGACGGCTCGAGCGTCGGCCGCCCGTCGACGGTCGGGATGACCGCAGTGCGCACACCACTGCCACCGAACGCCCAGTAGACGTGCAACGCCGACAGAGTCGACGAAGATCAACGCGGCGACGATCGCCAGCGTGGCTGACGATCACGACAACGCCGCGGCGAGCACCTGGACCTCTCCGGTCCACTTGCGGTCGTCGACCGGCGTCCACTCGGGATCGAGCGGCCCCCGTTGTGCCAGCTGCGCGACGTTCACACCCCACTGGCGCAGCACTGGCGACGGGGCCGCGAGCACGACGACGCCGCCGACCCGCTCGACCCAGCGAGCGTGCTGGCGTGCGCTGAACGCGGGGTCGTCCTTGCGGCCCTGGGCCCAGAACGCCTCGAGGTCGGCGAGCGCACGATCGAAGCCGGCGGTCACGAGCCGTACCGATCCTTCCGATGGGGTGCCGAGCGGGAGCATCGCACCCAAGGCCTCGATGCCGGCCGGGCTCGGCGCGCCGAGGTCCGAGTTGACGATGAGGATCGGCGACGACGGGCTCTCGCCGACCGGGTCCTTCGCGATCAACGGGATGTCGATGAGCAGCATCGTGTGCTGGCGGCTCTGGAACGCCATCGCCCACGCGAGCCGGCCGAGCAGCTCCGCCCCGTCGACGTCACACAGGATGTGCCAGGTCTCGTGGTACTCGGTCGTCGCGAAGCGCGCGGTGGTGTCCGGGCGCAACGAGAGGACGGTGAACCGTTCCCCGTCGAGCTCGATGAGGCGGCGATGCAGCTTGAGCTTGACGGGTGCTCCCATCCGCCCATGGTCTCACGGCCCGGCGTGTTGACCGATCACCAATGGCTACGGGCGGGAGCGCTCACCGCGTAGCAGCGCGAGGCTGCGCCACTTCCAGATGCAGTCGACGTTCTCGAGCCCGGTCTCGTTGATCCACTCGAGCTGGCTCGCCATGTCGCGCAGGAGGTCTGCGGGGTCGTCGCGCGCGCCCATCTCGTCGCGCCACTGGTCGTGCAGCGCCTTGGTCGGGCTGGCGACGATCTCCAGGTTGGCGAAGACGCCGCCGGGTGCGAGGAGGTTCGCGATCTCTTGAAAGAGCGCGCGCTTGCGGTCGTCGGAGACGTGATGGACCGCGAGCGAGGTGACGATGGCGTCGAACGGTCCGTCGAACGGCAAGGGGTCCTCGAGGTTGTGGGTGACGATCGTGACCCGGTCGTCGCGACCGAAGCGTTGTGTCACCGCTTCGAGCATCGGCACCGACATGTCGACGCACGTCGCGGTCGACGCCGGGTAGGCGCCGAGCACGAGCGCCGTCAGCCGACCGTCGCCGCACCCGAGATCGAGCACCCGCCCGGGAAGCGCGCCGGCGAGATCCCGTACGAGGACGCCTTCGCCTTCGGCCCGGTGCGGGAGTCGATCCGCCCGCGCGAGGTACTCCCTGGTCTTGTCCGCATCAGTCCATGAGTTGGGCATCGGGTGATTCTGCCAATCGTGATCCGTCCGCCTGCCATCGGCCGGAAGGGTCTACGTCGGCGGCTACTGCCTCGCCATCGCGATGCGGAACCGTTCGTCGGGGTCGATGAAGTGGTCGTGGTCGTCGTCGCCGAGGTCGATCTGCACCCAGTGGATCTTCCCGGTGAACTTGCTGGTGGCGGCCGTGTAGTCGGAGGTCACGGTGGTGCCGGACTCGTACCCGATGTCGGTGGTCTCGTCGGCCGAGAAGATGATCGGCTGTGTGGCAACCACGCGGCCGGAGCCGGCTGCGTCGCCGTCGACGTAGAGGGTGACGTCGCCACCCTTGGCGAGACCGCCCCCGTCGTACGCGAACTCCACGCGCACCTGATGGGTCCCGACCGGGACCGGTGCGTCGGCGCCAACCGGGAACTCCTGGATGCCGAGCACGTTGTAGACGAACTTCAGCTTGCCTTCGTGCAGATGCACGGCCCACCCGCCGAAGCGTCCGCCCTGGGCGATGATGACCCCGTTCGCGCCGTCGGCCGGCACCTCGACCTCGGCCGTGACCGCGAACGACTTGTTCTTGATGCTGACCACGCTGTTCTCCGACAGGCGGCCCATGCCCGGGTAGAAGAGCTGGGTGTTGCCGTGAATGAGCGTCGGCCGGCCGGCCATGGTCGGCTCGAGGCGCTCGGCGCCGCGGTCGTCGATGGGCAGCACGTTGTACTTCGTCGCCTCGATGATCCAGAGCCGCTGCAGCTTGGCGAGCATGTCGGGATGCTCGGCCGCGATGTTGTGGGCCTGGCTGTAGTCGGTGCTGCCGTCGTAGAGCTCCCACACGTCGTCGTCGAACGGCAGCAGGTCACCGCCGACCATCTCCCAGGGTGTGCGGTGCTTGGTGACGGCGCTCCAACCCTGGTGGTAGATCCCGCGGTTGCCGAACATCTCGAAGTACTGCAGGTCGTGGCGTTCCGGCGTCTCGGGCTCGCGGAACGTGTACAGCATGCTCGTGCCCTCCATGGGCGACTGCTGCACGCCGTTCACCATCGTCGGCTCGGGGAGTCCCGCGGCTTCGAGGATCGTCGGCGCGACGTCGATCACGTGGGTGAACTGCGTGCGAAGACCGCCCTGCTCGTCGATGCCGGCCGGCCAGTGCACGATCGCGCCGTTGCGGGTGCCACCCCAGTGTGAGGCCACCTGCTTCGTCCACTGGAACGGCGTGTCCATCGCCCACGCCCATCCGACCGCGTAGTGGTTGTAGGAGGTGGGGGAGCCGAGCTCGTCCATCTTGCTGAGCATGAACTCGGGCGTCTCGAGCGCGGCCATGCCGTTGAAGTTGGCCATCTCGTTGAACGCGCCATTGAGCGTTCCTTCGGCGGACGCGCCGTTGTCGCCGATGATGTAGTAGACGAGGGTGTCGTCGAGGACTCCGATGTCCTCGATCGCTTCGAGCACCCGACCGACGTGGTGGTCGGTGTGCTCCAGGAATCCGGCGTAGACCTCCATCTCCCGTGCGAGGACCGGCTTGAGCTCGTCGGGCATGTCGTCCCAGGCCGGGATCTCGTCGTGGCGGACCGTGAGCTCGGCGTCCGCGGGGATGACGCCGATCTCCTTCTGCCGCGCGAAGGTGCGCTCGCGCAGCGAGTCCCAACCGTCGGAGAATTGCCCGGCGTACTTGTCGGCCCACTCCTTGGGCACGTGGTGGGGCGCGTGGGTCGCGCCCGGGGCGAAGTACATGAAGAACGGCCGGTCCGGCATCAACGCCTTCTGCTGACGCACCCACGCAATGGCTCGGTCCGCGAGGTCCTCCGTGAGGTGGTAGCCCTCCTCGGGGGTCGCCGGGGGCTCGACCGCAGTTGTGCCGTCGTAGAGCGCCGGATCCCACTGGTTGTTCTCACCGCCGATGAACCCGTAGAAGGTCTCGAAGCCACCGCCACCCGAAGGCCACGCGTCGAACGGGCCCATCGGCGACGACTGCCAGACCGGCACCTCGTGGCACTTGCCGAACTGCGCGGTCGAGTAGCCGTTGAGCTTCAACGTCATGGCCAGCGGGGCCTTGGTGTTCGGCCGCAGCGAGCTGTTCCCCGGTGCCGACGTCGCGGTCTCGGTGATGCTGCCCATGCCGACCGAGTGGTGGTTCCGGCCGGTGAGCATCGCCTGACGCGTCGGTGCGCACAGTGCCGTCGTGTGGAACCGGTTGTACTTCAGTCCGCCGGCGGCGAGGCGCTCGGCGTTCGGCGTGGCGCACGGTCCCCCGAACGCGCTCGACGCACCGAAGCCCACGTCGTCGAGCAGCACGATCAACACGTTCGGCGCCCCCGACGGCGGCAGCAACGGCTCGATCGGCGGGTACGCGGTCTCCGGGTCCTTCGCGTCGTACGTGGTCAGACCGGGACGCGGGCGATCGGGGATCGGCAACATCGCACGCGCGTGTCGGTCGGGTGAGCTCGCCATCTGAGGTCTCTCCAGGGCATCGTCGATGGATGGTTCGGCTCTCGGAGTCTGGTCGGGCTCGACGAGCTCGCACAATCACGGCTGCCCTCGGCCCGTCCAGCCGGCGTCGGTCGCCGACCAACGCGCCCCGGAGCGCGGGCCCGGGCGGAATGTGCCCGGAGTGTGCGGAGCACATGAAGCCTCGACCAGCGATCGTCAATCATGGTTGACAATAGAGGCGCTGCGTCGTCGAGTGGGAGCGTGCGAGTCCATCTCGAGGAGCACCCATGAATCTCTTCCGCACGTCGACGCGGCTCGCGGCCATCCCAGTCGCGGTCGCGCTGATCGCGACCGCGTGCAGCGGTAGCACCACGAAGACGTCGACGTCAGCCTCAACCGGGGTGCGGGCGTCGTGACCAGGCCCACGGATCGGTCAGACCGAGGCCCAGAGGTGCCACTCGCCGGGTACGCCCTTGAGCACCTGCGTGCCGCGGTCGTCGAAGCCGAGATCCGACCCGATCACGAGATCCTTCACGGTGCTGGTCACGAGCACCTCGCCCGGGCCCGCCAGTGCGCCTACCCGCGCGCCGATGTGCACGCCGATGCCCGCGACATCCTCGCCGCGACGCTCGATCTCACCCGTGTGCAGGCCGGCCCGCACCTCGACGCCGAGCGGCCGTACCGCGTCCCGGACCGCGCGTGCCGCACGAACTCCTCGCCCCGGACCGTCGAACGTCGCGAGAAGCCCGTCGCCGGTGCGCTTGACGACAACGCCGCGTTGGCTCTCAACCGCGTTGGTCGCACACGCGTCATGCCGCTCGAGGAGGTCCCGCCACTTGCGGTCGCCGAGCTCTGAAGCCTGGACCGTTGAGTCGACGATGTCCGTGAACAACACCGTCTTGAGCACTCGGTCCACATCGTCGTCCCGACGTACCGGCGCGCCGGTCACGAACTCCTGGATCAGGTCGATGACGTCGTCGTCTTCACCGACCGACCCCGCGACATGGAAGTCGCCAGGCAGCGTGCGGAGCTTCGCGTCGCGGATGTGTCGCGCCAGGTACTCACCAGCTGCGACCCCGACGATGGGATCGTGGGCCCGGTGGATGACAAGCGTCGGTGCAGAGACCGCTCCCAGCGCGTGTCGGACATCCATGTTCACGTTGTGGTGCAAGATCGTGGCAGCCGCACCCGGCGAGGCGGTCTGGCGCTCGTATCGGGCCAGATCCGGCAGCAGACCCTCGTCGAACTGACCGACGAAGCCTTCAAGCGCGTGACCGGTACCCCACTTCGCTCGCACGTCTTCGATGAACGCATCCACGATCGCGGGATCGGCCCCCTGGTCGTAGTCGGACGCCCACAGTGCCCGGGCGAAGGTCCCCCACAACACCAGCGACCGGACCCGTTCGGGAAACGTCGTCGCGAACAAGATGGCGAGCGGACCACCTTCTGAAAGCCCGACCAGATGGGCCGATTCGACCCCGGCGGCATCGGCCACGGCCCGCAGATCGTCCATGCGATCTTCGGCACTCCCCGTCCCCATGCCGCGGTCCGAGCAACCGGTGCCGCGCTTGTCGAACACGATCAGCCGGCCGATGCTCGAGAGCCGCTTGAACAGGTGCGCCTGGCTGGGCAGGTCCCACATGAGCTCGACATTCGAGACGAATCCCGGCACGAAGAGGATGTCGAGCGACCCCTCGCCGATCACTTGGTACGCAATGCTCAAGTCGCCGCTCTGCGCGTACTGGGTCTCCGCACGCCCTGCCATGCGGGGGACGATAGTCCCGGTCAGTGGTCGATGATCGGGAAGGCCCGGACCGTGAACGAAGCGTGTGGACAGCGTCCCGCGGGACGCCACTGTGAGCCCGCGCCCACCGAGCGCGGTGGGCTCGGGCAGCTCAACTCCGGGCCGGCGTCGATGCACCCGATTTAGGGTTGTGGCCATGATCATCGGCCCCGGGCGGTTCGCCGCTTCGAACTGCATGGTGTGCGGCGCAGACCTCTGGGATGTCGCGCGGTACGTCTCCGCGGGGTCCGTCGTGATCTGCCAGTCCTGCGTCGACGTGCTCAAGACGGCGATGGACCGGGCCGAGGGCGACGGCGAGACCGAGGTCGTGATCCCTCCCCGCGTGCACGGACCCGTGCCCGATGAGGACGCGGTCGCGGCGGTGGCGAAGGCGTTCACGATGACCTTCGGATCGCAGTACGACGATCTCGACGACTTCCTGGAGGACGCCGCGGAGCTCGGAGCACTGCTGGCGGAGGCCGGGCGTCGGCACGGGGGTGGCGGCGGCCAGTACAGCGTGCGCGTCGATGCGATCCGGTTTCCGCGCCCGGACACCGCGGAGGTTCGCTTCCAGATCGTGTTGAACGGAGGTCCGGCCGGCTTCGCGTTCCAGGGGACCGCGCTTCGTCGCGACGGGCTCTGGCGCGTCAGTCGCGAGACGGTGGCCCGAGTCGTCTCCGGCGCGGGCGTGTTCGTTCCACCCCGCCGACCGTAGCCACGAGCAGGTCGGCTCAGGGCTTCCGAGCCCGACGACGAAGTAGAGCAGCGCGTACACGAACCCACCGTCCCGAGCGCGGGCAATGCCGGCGTCCCACTCCCGGATCTGCGCGTCGCTGAACGGACCCTCTTCGCGCCAGAACCGCGGCCACGTGGCGATGCCGAAGGCGTCGTCGGGATCGGTCAGCACGAGCGGGAACGCCTCGACGGTCACGGCTTCGAGACCCAATGCCTCGAAGATGCCCGGGAGCGCGCGCACGAGCTGGCCGTTGCGGTAGCCGACGGCTCGTCGTAGACGCTTGATCGTCGCCACCAGCTCGGAATCGACCCCCGGCACGCTGATGCACAGTGACTCCTGGTCGGGATCGGCAACGACGACCCGTCCACCCGGTCGCGTCACCCGGATCATCTCGGCGAGCGCGCCATCCGGTGCGGCGACGTGTTGCATCACGCGATCGGCGCGCACCGCGGAGAACGTCTCGTCGGCGAACGGGAGGTGCATGCAGTCGGCGCGCGCGATGACACACTGACGCTCGACCACGCGTGCGCACATCGCCGCCGACGCGTCGATGCCGACGCTGCCGGATCCCAGGTGGCCAAGGTCGAAGCCGGTGCCGCTGCCCACGTCGAGGACCGGCCGTGCGTCACCGAGCAGCTGATGGCTCCGCCGCTTGTAGGCCTGGATCTGCGCCCACCCGTTGACGCGATCCTGCCCGTCGACGGCCTCGGCGACGTCCGGGCTCCCGTCCACGTCCGAGTACGTGAAGCTCACGACCCCATCATTGCGCCCGGACGGACGGGACGCGGCGGTGACTACAGGGGGGTGAACGGGATCGTGAAGGCGGGGGACTCGACGCCGCCGTCGATCTCGAAGATCTTGCCGGTGACCCACGACGCGGCGTCGGACGCGAGGTAGAGCACGCAGGCCGCGATGTCCTCGGGCTGGCCGACGCGGTGCATCGGCGTGCCGTCCTCGAGCTGCATCCGGACGTTGTCGTCGGTCAGCACGTGCGAGAGCGCCTGGGTCTCGACGCCCCCGACCTCGATCGCGTTCACCCGGATCTTCGGCGCGAGCTCCGGCGCCATCGCCCGCGTCATCATCGAGAGCGCGGCCTTCGCGGTGGCGTAGGCGACGAAGCACGGCTGCACCATGCTCGCAGCGCGCGACGAGATGTTGACGACGCTGCCGCCACCGACGGCCACCATGTGCGGCACGCAGAGCTGGGTGAGCGTGAACGCGGCGAGGACGTTGAACTTGAACGCAGCCTCGACTGACCGCGCGCTGGTCTGCGGCAGCGGCCGGGGGTCCCAGCCACCCGCGTTGTTCACGAGCACGTCGACCCGCCCGAGCGCGCTGATGGTCGAGTCGACGAGTGCCGCGAGCTGGTCGGCTTCGGTGACGTCCGTGGGCACCACCACCGCCTTGCGGCCGAGGGCGCGGATCTTCTCGGCGACCACTTCCAGGTCCGCCTGCGTGCGGGACGCCAGCGCGACGTCCGCGCCGGCCTCCGCGAGCCCGAGCGCACACCCGGCGCCGATGCCCTGGCCCGCGCCGGTGACGATCGCGACCTTGCCGTCGAGGTTGAACCGATCGAGGAGCACCGGGTCAGGCGGGCCGCAGCGTGTTGAGCCCGACTGCGTTGTCGTGGAGGATCAGCTGCTGGGTCGCGGCGTCGAAGTCCTTGAGCTCCTTGGCGTAGTCGAGAGGCTCGGGCATCCCTTCGATGTGCGGCCAGTCGGAGCCGAAGATCACGCGGTCGCCCCCCATGAGCTCGGCGATCTCGTAGACGTCGTCCTCCCAGAACGGGTTCACCCAGACGTTGCGCCGGAACAGCTCGACCGGATCCTCGGGGAAGAAGCCGGGGATCTTGCGGTGCCACGAGCGCATCTTCTTGAACATGTCGGCGAGGAACTCCGAGCCGTTCTCGACCGACGCGATGCGAACGCCCGGGAACCGCTGGAACAGCTGGTCGAAGATGAGCGATGCGAGGAAGTCGTAGATCGCCCGCTCCATCGTCAGCATCTTGATCGACGGCCGGTTCGCGCCGTCGAACGCCGCGGAGAAGCCGTCCTTCGCGTAGCCGTGGGACGTGTAGCCGCTGTCGCCCGCGTGCGCCACGACGGTGATGCCGGCTTCGTTCACGCGCGCCCAGAACGGGTCGAACTTCGGGTCGGCGGGAGCAAACGTCCCCGTCTCGGTGATCACCGCGGCGGGGCGGAGGCACACGACCCGCGCGCCACGGTCCAGTGCCCACTCGAGCTCCTGCACGGCCCAGTCGACGTTGCACAGCGACAGGTACGGGGCCGCGAAGATCCGGTTCTGGTACGCGAAGCCCCAGTCCTCCTCGAGCCAACGGTTGAACGCCGTGAACGTGAGCGTGACGGCCTCGGGGTCGTCCTTCAGCAGCTCCTCGTAGAGCACGCCCAGGGTCGGGAACAGCCAGACCTGGTCGAGGCCCTGGCGGTCCATGACGTCGAGGCGGGCGTCCCGGTCGCGGTACTCGGGCCGGATCGGCTCCCGCTCCCGCAGGAACTCGAGCGGGTTGCGGCCCTCGGGGTTGCCCCGGAAGTAGTCGTGCATCGCGCCGGCCTTGGCGATCGGCGTGAACGTCGGGTTCACGACCGCCCGGCTGACCCTCCCGCCGACCACGTGGTACTGCCGACCGTTGATCTCCGCCCACTGCACGGTGCGGGGACCGAGCTTCGGGTCGAGGTGGCGGGTGAACGCGTCGAGCGCCTCGTAGTAGTGGTTGTCGGCGTCGAAGACTGGGTGGTTGATCTCGTCCATGTGCGAATCGTACCGAGTTGCTCAGGACCCTCGAAAAGTCTCCCGGAGCTGCTGCTTGAGCACCTTGCCGGCGCCGTTGCGCGGCAGCTCGTCCACGAACTCCACCGAGCGCGGGGTCTTGAACCCGGCGAGGTGCGCCCGGGCCAGCGCGACCAGGTCCTCGGCACTCACCGGGTCACCCGCGCGCCGTACGACGACGGCCGCGACGCGCTCACCCCAGCGTGGATCCGGTAGCCCGATGACCGCGACGTCCGCCACGCCCGGATGCGAGTGCAGCACGGCCTCGACCTCGCGTGACGCGACGTTCTCGCCGCCGCTCACGATGACGTCCTTCGTCCGGTCGACGACGGTGAGCAAGCCGTCGTCGTCGACCCGACCGACGTCGCCGGTGTGCAGCCAGCCGTCGGCCAACGCCGTCGTGCTGGCCGCGGGGTCCTGCCAGTAGCCCGCCATCACCTGTGGCGCGCGCACGAGGATCTCCCGGGTCGCGTCGTCGAGCCGGAGCTCCACGCCGGGGGCGGGGAACCCGGCCGCGCCGAGCAGGCGCGCGTCGCCGGCCGCGGCGCGTCGGTGCTCCTCGGGGCCGAGGAACACCGCGTTGCCCGAGAGCTCGGTCATGCCGTAGCCCTGCGACAGATCTGCGTCCCAGCGCTCGACGGCCGCGCGCAGGACGGGTGCGGGGATCGCGGATGCGCCGTACCCGATCGATCGCACCGTCGCGAGCACCGCATCGTCGGTGCGCGGATCGTCGAGCACCATCGCGATCATCGTCGGCGCGAGCGAGAGCAACGTCACTCCGAGCTCGGTGATCAGGGACACCAGCCGTGCCGGATCGAAGCGTCGCATCAGCACGACCGGCCGGCCCATGCGGTGCAACCCGAGCACGTTGTACCCGGCGACGTGGCACAGCGGGAACGGGGTGCAGAAGACGTCGTCGGCGCGGACCGGACGCGCGGCCAACGTCGCCTCGACTGCCGCGAGCAGGCTCGCGTGCGTGAGCATCGCGAGCTTCGGCGTCCCGGTCGTGCCGCTGGTCCCGATGAGCCAGACCACGTCGTCCTCGACGAGCCCGTCCGGCAAGGACGCGCCGGGCGGCGACGCGAGATCCGCGTACGCACCGTCCGCCGGTCCGTCGAGCCCGACGATGGTCTCGACGCCCGCGCCGCGCACTGCGTCGACATCGAGCCGGTTCAGCAGGTCGGCTTCCGCGATCAGCACCCGGGCGCCGGAGCGCTGCAGGCCGCCGAGCCACTCGTCGGGATGCAACCGCTGGTTCAGCGGTACGAGCACCCGGCCCGATGCCGGCACCGCGTAGTAGCACTCGACGTACTCGGCCCGGTTCTCCGCGAGGATCGCCACGCGGTCACCGGACGCCGTGATCGTCGCGAGGCCACCGGCGACGGCATGGACCCGGGCGGAGAGCTCGGCGAACGTCTGCGCGCCCGCGTTCGTGACCAGCGCGACCTGGTCCGGCACCCGCCGGGCGGCGTCGTCGAGCACCTCGTGGAGCAGCACGGTCGCCATACTGGCTCTTCGGGTGGGTTGACGGGTTGTGAACGGTCCGACGACGATGCCGAACATGGCCCATGACCCGATCGTCCTCAACCCCGTACGGGAGGCCGAGCACCTGGAACCGCGCTTCGTCTTGCCGGAGCAGGAAGCCGCGGCGGCTGCGCGCCTCGCGGGGTTCACGAAGGACGGCACCCGCCCGAACGTGCTCATGATCGTGTTCGACGACGTGGGCTGGGGCGACTTCGGTTGTTACGGCGGCGGGGTCGCGGTGGGGGCCCCGACCCCGAACATCGACCGCCTCGCCCGTGACGGTCTCCTGATGACGTCGTGCTACTCGGAGCCGTCGTGCACCCCGTCGCGCGCGTCGCTGATGACCGGCCGGCTGCCCATGCGCCACGGGCTGCTGCGGCCGCCGATGTACGGCGAGCCGGGCGGGCTCCAGGGCGAGATCACGATCGCGCAGCTGCTCGCGGACGCCGGGTACGTCACGCAGGCGGTGGGGAAGTGGCACATGGGTGAGAACGAGGAGTCGCAACCCCAGAACGTGGGCTTCGACGACTTCTACGGGTTCCTCAGCGTGTCGGACATGTACACGGAGTGGCGCGACCCGTACTTCTTCCCGGAGGTCGCGTACAGCGAGGAGCGGACGCGCTGGATCGAGAACCAGCCGTTCAACAAGTGCTTCGTGCACGGCAAGAAGGGCGAGCAGCTCGAGAACGTGGAAGAGGTCACCATCCCGGTGCTCTCGCTGCTCGACGACAAGTGGGCGGACTACTCGCTCGACTTCGTCCGCCGGATGGCCGCGCAGGAGCAGCCGTGGTTCCTCTACCACTGCACGCGCGGCGCGCACTTCGACAACTACCCCCACCCCCGGTTCCTGGGCACGTCGCCCGCGAAGCATCCGTACAAGGACACGATCATCGAGCTCGACGACATCGTGGGCCGGCTGGTGGCCGAGCTCGAGGCGACGGGACAGCTGGAGAGCACGATCGTCTTCGTCACCTCGGACAACGGCCCGGAGATGGAGACCTGGCCGGACGCGGCGTACTCGCCGTTCCGCAGCTCGAAGGGCTCGACCTGGGAGGGGGGCCAGCGGGTGCCCGGCGTCGTCTCGTGGCCCGGGATGATCGACGCGGATCGGGCCGTCCGACGGCCTGTTCTCACTGATGGACTGGTTCCCGACGCTGCTGCACCTCGCGGGCGCGGACGACGCGATCCCGAGCGACCGCTACATCGACGGCGTCGACCAGACCTCGTTCCTCCTGGGTGGCGACGCCGACTCCAACCGGAAGTACCTCTTCTACTGGCTCGGCTCGACCTTCTCGGCGGTGCGGGTCGCGGAGTGGAAGTTCATGCTCGCGTCGACCTCGGACGACGACCACGACGTCATGAACATCGGCGGCTTCAGCGGCGTCACCCAGAAGTACACCTACGGGCGGCTGTACAACCTGTACCTGGACCCGAAGGAGACACGCAGCTACATGGTCCGCAAGCTCGCGTACCTCGAGGCGTTCCAGACGGGGATCGGCAACCACATCCGGACCTTCGCCAAGTACCCGGCCAAGAGCGTCGTCGGCGGCGTCGGATAACCGGCGGCGTCGGAGAACCGAGCACCCCGCGCGCGAGACTGCGCGTCGTGACCCCGCTCCCGTACCGCCGCTTCGCACCGGTGCTCGACGCGGCGTGCCTGATGCTCTTCGTGGCGATCGGCCGCGAGCAGCACGACCTCAACAGCACCGGGGTCTCCTGGTACCTGACGGTGCTCTGGCCGCTGGCCGTCGGGTTCCTCGTGGGCGCCCTGGTCACGAAGCTCTACACGCACCCGGACCGCTGGTGGTTCCGGCTCGTCGGCACCGTCGCGATCGCGGCGGTCCTCGACGCATTGCTGCGCGGCACCTTCACCGATCGCGGCTATCTGTCCGTCTACAGCATCGTGCTGTTCCTCTTCATCAACCTCGTCACCTTCGCGTGGCGCCTGGTCTGGCTCGCGGTCGCGCGCTGGAGGCGTACCGTTCCCGTTTCATGACCGACCGGGTTCCCTATCTCAACGCGCGGCTGCAGGGGTTCGGCACGACGATCTTCGCGGAGATGTCCGCGCTTGCAGTGCGCACGGGCGCGATCAACCTCGGCCAGGGCTTCCCCGACACCGACGGCCCCGCGGAGATCGCGCGAGGCCGCGGTCGACGCGATCCGCGCCGGCCACAACCAGTACCCGCCCGGGATCGGCATCCCCGAGCTCCGTCAAGCGATCGCCGATCACCAGCGCCACTGGTACGGGCTCGAGTTCGACCCGGACACCGAGGTGCTCGTCACCGCCGGCGCGACCGAGGCGATCGCCGCGTCGCTGCTCGCCCTGTGCGAGGTCGGCGACGAGGTCGTGACCTTCGAGCCGTACTACGACTCGTACGCCGCCTGCATCGCGATGGCCGGCGCGCAGCGCAGGGTCGTGACCCTCCGCCCACCCGACTACCACTTCGAACCCGACGCGCTGCGCGCCGCGATCACACCCCGCACCCGCCTGCTGCTGCTCAACTCCCCGCACAACCCGACCGGCAAGGTGTTCACCCGGGCCGAGCTCGAGGTCGTCGCCGAGCTGTGCCGGGAGCACGACCTGATCGCGGTGACCGACGAGGTCTACGAGCACCTGGTCTTCGACGGCGAGCACGTCCCCCTCGCGACCCTGCCGGGCATGCGGGAGCGCACGGTCACGATCTCGTCGGCCGGCAAGACGTTCTCGTTCACGGGCTGGAAGATCGGCTGGGTCTGTGCGACGCCGGAGCTGACCGCCGCGGTCCGCACCGCCAAGCAGTTCCTGACCTACACGAACGGCGCGCCGTTCCAGCACGCGATCGCGACCGGGCTGGCGTTACCCGACGCCACCATCGCGGCGCTCGGCGCGGACCTCGGCCGGCGCCGGGACCAGCTGTGCGCCGGCCTCGAGGCGGCGGGCTTCACCGTGTACCGACCCGCCGGCACGTACTTCGTGACCACCGACATCCGCGCGCTCGGCGAGGACGATGGGCTGGCCTTCTGCCGCGCGCTCCCCGAACGGTGCGGCGTGGTGGCGGTGCCGAACGTCGTCTTCTACGACGACGAGGACGCGGGCCGCCCGCTCGTCCGCTTCACCTTCTGCAAGCGCCCCGAGGTGCTCGACGAGGCGATCCAGCGCCTCGCGACCCTGAGGTAGCTGCGTCCCTAGCGGTCGAGCTTCTCGACGATCCGGTCGGTCTGGCTCTGCTGCTCGTAGATGAAGCGGGCCAACCAGAACCGCAGGAACGACGCCACCGAGTAGCGCACGAACACCGCGCCACCGACGACGGCCGCCGCGAGCCCGCCGATCGCCATCACGATCGCGTCGTTCTGGGTCAACGGGTTGTTGGTGGTGTGCGACACGAAGTACGCCCCGATCGCCACCCCGAGTCCCACCACCATCAACGCGATGCCGAGGCGGAGCCACACCCGGTCGCGCCCGGTCGATGGGTCGCGCACCTTCATCGCGTCGATCTCCTCCTTGAACTCCTGGACTCGCTCGTTCGACTCGATCATCCCGTCAGTTCCCCGTTCATGCCCCTAGGTAGGCCTTGGACAGCTCATCCTGCAATTCGTGCGGCGCACCGGCTCGCGCCACCTTGCCGTGGACCAGGATCGCGGCGAAGTCCGCGACGCCCAACACCGTGCTGGCGAATTGCTCGACGACCAGGATCGACACACCTTCGCGCGCGACCTGCGCCACGATCTCGTACAGCTCCTCCACGATGATCGGGGCCAGGCCCATCGACAGCTCGTCGAGCAGGAGGATCGCGGGGTTCGTCGCCAGGCCCCTCGCCATCGCGAGCATCTGCTGCTCGCCCCCGGACATGGTCCCCGCGGTCTGGGCGCGCCGTTCCTGGAGCCGGGGAAAGCGGCCGTAGGCCGCCTCCTCGATCGTCGCGAGCGAGGCTCCCGTGTACGTCATCATGCGCAGGTTCTCGCGGACCGTCAGGTTCGGGAAGATGCCCTTGCCCTCCGGGATCAGGCACAACCCGGCGCGGGCGAGGTCCTCGGGCCGGGCGCCGTTGACCCGCCGCTCCGCGATCAGGACGTCCCCGCCACTCGCCGGGTGCAGCCCGGCGCAGACCGCGCAGCGTCGTGGACTTCCCGGCGCCGTTCGGCCCGAGCAACGCGACCACCTTGCCCGCGGGTACGACGAGGTCGATGCCGAAGAGGACGTCGATCTGCTCGTACGCGGCGCGGACGTCGCGAAGCTCCAGCAGGTTCATGGCGCGTCCGTCCCGGACCCGAGGTAGGCCGCGAGCACCGCCTCGTCCTGCTGGATCTCGTCGGCCGTGCCCGCCGCGATGATCCGACCGAAGTCGAGCACGTGCACCCGGGTGCAGACCGACATGACGAGATGGACGTCGTGCTCGACCAGCAGGATCGCGACCCCCTCCGCGGCGAGCTGGCGCAGCAGCGCCGCGAACTGCTCGGTCTCCTCTTCGTCCTGCCCCGATGCGGGCTCGTCGAGGAGCAACACCTTCGGCTGCGTGGCCAGGCAGCGTCCGAGCTCGACCAGCCGGCACTGTCCCGTCGGCAGCGAGTCGACCCGTGCGTCGGCGACGTCCCGCAGCCCGATCCGCTCGATGATCTCCTCGACGACCGTGGCGGGGTTGCTGCCGTCACGCGCGTAGCCCTTGCGGATGTCGGCGGCGACCCGGATGTTCTCGCGCACGCTCAGCACGTGGAACAGCTCGAGCCGCTGGAACGTGCGGGCCAGCCCGAGCCGGGCCCGCTTGGTCGGGTTCACCTTCGTGATGTCACGGCCGTCGAGGACGACCCGACCCGCGTTCGGGGGGAGCAGCCCGGTGATGACGTTGAACAGCGTCGTCTTGCCCGCGCCGTTGGGGCCGATGAGGCCGGTCACCGATCCCGGGGTCGGTCTCGATGTCGACGTCGTCGAGCGCGATGTTGCCACCGAAGCGAACGGTGACGCCGTGCACCTCAAGCAGTGCCATGCAGCGACACCTCCTCGATGCCGACCGCCCGGTCGAGCTCCTCGAGGTCGGCCTCGGTCCACGGCCGATCGATGCCCCGCCACTCGAGCGGCACATCGAGCACCTCCTCGAGGTTCCCCGCGGCTTCCTCGACGGCCTTGGGCTTGAGGAGCCCGGCCACGATGGTCGCGACGACGGGCGCGGCCACCGAGAGGATCAGGTAGGGGTAGTTCGTGATGACGTCGGCGATGCGCAACGCGTAGAAGACGACGAGCGCGCCGACCATGCCGAGGAGCGCCGGGGGGCTCTGGAGCAGGGGGAGGAAGCCCTCGCGGATGTCGTGCACCGCGCCGTTCGGGTTCCGGCCGAGCCCGATGCCGGTCAGTCCGGGGAGCAGGCCGACCCAGCGCACCAAGCCCGGCCAGATCTGGACGATGAGCGGGAGGAAGGCGAAGAGCGACACCGCGCCGAAGAGCGCGCCACCGACCGCACCGATGCCGCCGACGACGGTGAGCGCGAACACCTCGAGGCTGCTCACGAGGTCGAAGTTTCCGGGCTGGATCGATGTCAGCTGCATGGCGTAGAGCGCGCCGCCCAGGCCGGCGATCCCGGCCGACAGCGAGAACACCAGGAGCTTGGTGCCGAGCAGGTTGAGGCCGAGCGTGGCGCACGCCGCCTCGCTGTCCTTCATCGCGAGCAGCCGGCGGCCGAGCCGGCCGCGCCGGATGAAGATGACGAGCAGCGCGACCAGCGCGAACACGATCGAGGTGACGACGATCTGGGCGTCGGGTTGGTCGAGCGTCGTCCCGAACGCTTTGAGCGGCTGCACCGCGACGGAGCCCTGGGCGAACAGGTTCACCTGGAACCAGCCGAACACCCCGAACTTCGGTAAGTTCCAGACCCAGCGGTCGAGGACCACCGCAAAGGACGCGGTGCCGAGCGCGAGGTAGATGCCGGAGAGCCGCAGCGCGGGCAGGGCCACGATCGCACCCACCGCGGCGGCGATGAGCACCGCCCACAGGAGCGCGAGCGGATTGCCGCTGGCTCCCAAGTGGGCCATCACCACCGCGCCGATGCCGGCGAACGAGAGCTGGCACAACGAGATCTGGCCGGCGAAGCCCACGAGCGGGACCAGCGACAGCGCCACGATGCCGATCGAGAAGATCTTCCCGTACGTGAACTGGTCAGGCGTCGAGAGCGTCGTGGCGAGCACGACCCCGAGCGCGACGATCGCGACCGCGAAGGTGAGGGCGCCGCGGACCGACGGCATCGGGAAGAACTCGCGGCTCCGGGTGACGCGGCCGCGCAGGCGCGGGTTGGGCAGCGCGAGCAGGACGATGAAGAGGATGATCGCGGGGCTCGCGATCCGCAGCCCGGGCAGGTACTGGTTCTGCGGGAGGTAGCCCGAGAGGTAGCCCTCGGTGAGTCCGACGACGATCGCGCCGAGGAACGTGAGCGGGAGGCTCCGCAACCGGCCGAAGATCGCCGCCGCGTACGCGCTCACGATGAGGAGCGAGAGCGAGGCGGCATCGAGGGCGAGGCCGGGGGCGATGAGGATGCCGGCAAGTGCCGCGAGCGACGTCCCGGTGGCCCACGCCAGCATGGAGATGCGGTCCGGCCGGGCGCCGTTCAGGGTCGAGAGCGACCGGTCGTCGACCGCGGCACGCATCGCGATCCCGATGCGGGTGCGGGTGAGGAGCAGGCGCAGACCGATCGCGACGAAGATCGCCACACCGATGGTGATGGCCTGGTGGATCGTGATCGTCGTCGGCCCGAGGTTGATCGGCCGGCTCGACGAGAAGAACGTCTGCATCGGCCGACTGACCCCGGGGGCCCAGATGAGCTGGGCGAAGCCGATGAGGAACAGCAGCAGCGAGATCGACACGACGAGCTTGACGGCCTCCGTCGTGTTCTGGAGGCCGCGCATGATGACGAGCTCGAGCAGCACCCCGAACAACGGTGCGAGCACGAGGAGCACCATCGCGAGCGCGACCGGGTGCGGGCCACCCCCAGTCGAAGCGCAGCTGCCAGTACACGAACGCGAACAGCATCCCGGCGGCGCCGTGCGCGAAGTTGAAGATGCCGGTTGTCGTGTAGGTCAGCACGAGACCGCTGGCGAAGATCGCGTAGATGGACGCGACCGTCAGGCCGACGATCGTGAAGGTCAGGAACTTGTCCACGGTTCTCGACTCCCGCGACCGGCTACTTCATGTTCTTGATGTTCTGCCCCACGCTCGCGAGGGTCACACCGGTGCCGTAGTCGCCCTTCAGCTTGTACACGTTCTTCGGGCTGCAGTTGAAGATGCCGCTGTTCGGCTTCGTGTCCGTCTGCAGCTTGAAGCCGTTCGGCGTGGCGAGCTCCGCCGCAAAGCAGGGGACGGCCGCGTTGGTGCCGGGCGACGTCTCGGAGTGCAGGCCGCCGCCGGTCCAGCTCGTGATCTTCTTGGCGTTGTCGAACATGCACGTGCGGGTGAGGTTGTTGCCGCACGCCTTGGCGGCCTGGGAGAACAGCAGCCACGCCGACCACGCCTGCAGGCCGAGGTAGGTGTTGCTCTTGCCGCCCGGCTTGTAGTCCTTGAACGCCTGGAGGTACTGGCCCGTGGCATTCGAGGGGGTGGCCTTCTCGAACGGGTAGAACGAGCTCTGGATGTACACGTTGTCATCGGACAGTGCGGAGCCCGCGATCGAGATGAGCTTCTGGTCGTAGTGGTTGGCGTCGGTGCGGACGAAGTCGACCTTGTAGCTGATGTTCGCCAGTGACTTCATCAGCGCCGCCAGGTTCTCCGGCTCGCCGACCCACAGCAACCCCTTGACCCCGGCGCTCTTGATCTGCCTGCGCGTACGGCGTCCAGTCGGTCACACCCGGCGGCGGGGTACTGGTCGTTGTAGACGATCTTCCAGCCCTTGGCCTTGGCGGCTTCGGCCTGCTGGTCCGCGACCACCTTGGTGGTCGAGATGTCGCCGGTGAGCACGCCGATGTGGTCCGTGGCTGCCGGGTACTTCGCACCGAGGTAGTTCATGAGGCCGATGCCGAGGCTGGAGTTCGGGTTCGGGAGCGGCTGCACCACGAGGTCGGCGCCGCGCGCCTGTGGGCTCACGACGTAGCCGGCGATGTCGGGGAGGAGGCACTTGAGCCGGGTCTCGACGCCGTCCTGGTCGAACACCGAGCCGCCGCCCACCATCGAGAAGTCGTCGGCGCACGCCTCGGTCATGCGGGCCTTGACGTTCGTGAGCGCCGAGTCCTTCTTGTCGACCTCGATCTTGCGCCCGTTGATGCCGCCGCGAGCGTTGCACCAGGCGGCGAACACGTCGGCGGTGTCGAAGAACTCCTGGTCGAGGCCCGGCCGGCCGGCGAAGCCGGGGTCGGCGAAGGTCGCGATCTTGATGGAGGTGGGGGTGACGCCCTGGGTCGGGGAACCGCTCGGGTGACCGGACTGGCAGACGTCCTTGACCGAGCCGAAGTTCGGGCTCTTGGCCTGGGAGGCCGCCGACGAGGACGTGGTCGAGTTGTCACCGCTGCTCGAGCTGCTGCTCCGACCGCATGCTGCGGCGACGAGCCCCAACACGACTACCACCGCGAGCCACCGGTATTGCCTCACAGTCCCCCCTCGGGCCCAAGGGCCATCGGCTGTGCATCTGACGCCCCGTCAGATGTGGAGACAATGCCTTGTCACGCGCTGGGGTGCAAGCCACCTCCGGTCGCAACGGCCGCGCCCGGCGCGGTATCGGACGAGGCCTCCCAGAGGCAGCGCGTAGCGGCCGTCCTGGGCGAGGAGGGCCTCGTGGGATCCGTCCTCCACGACCCGGCCGTCGTCCACGACGAGGATGCGGTCGGCGAGGCGCGCGGTCTGCAGGCGGTGCGCGATGAGGATCGAGGTCCGGCCTCTCGACGCGATGCGCATCGCCGTGGTGACCCGCGCCTCGGTCGCGAGGTCGAGGTTCGAGGTGGCCTCGTCCAGGAGCAGGATCGCCGGGTCGACCAGGTGGGCGCGGGCGAGGGCGATGAGCTGGCGCTGCCCGGACGAGAGCGACCGGCCCCGCTCGCTCACGTGCGTGAGGTACCCCGCCGGGAGCGCGGCGATGAAGTCGTGGGCGCTCACCTCCCGAGCCGCGGTCTCGACCTCGGCGTCGGTCGCGTCGGCGCGCCCGAACGCGATGTTGTCCCGGATCGTCCCGGAGAACAGGTACGCCTCCTGCGGCACGATCCCGAGGTGCCGGTGGTACGCCACCGAGTCGTACTCGTCGACCGGCACGCCGTCGACGCGCACCTCGCCCGAACCGGCGTCGTAGAAGCGGGCGACGAGCTTGAGCACGGTCGACTTGCCCGCGCCCGTCTCGCCCACGAGCGCGACGGACTGCCCGGCCGGGATCGTGAACGTCACCCCGCGCAGGGCGTCGCTGACGGTCTGCGGGTAGCGGAACACGACGTCGTCGAACGCGACCTCGCCCACGATGTCGTCGGGGACGACCGGGTCCTCGGCCGGCGGCACCGAGGTCTCGAGCATCAGCAGCTCGTCGATGCGGTCCAGCGAGACCCGGGCCTGCTGGTACGAGTCGAAGGTCTGGCTCAGCTGCTGGATGGGGTCGAAGAAGAGGTCGAGGTAGAGCAGGAACGCGATCAGCGTGCCGGCCTGCAGCGCGTGGTCCGTGAGCAGCACGCTGCCCACGCCGAGCACGAGCGCGGCCGCGAGCTCGGACAGCATCTCGACGAACGGGAAGTACATGGCAACGAGCTTCTGGGCGCCGAGGCGGGCGTCGAGGTACCCACGGGCGACGGTCTCGAACTCCGCCTGGTTCGTGCCCTCCCGGACGTACGCCTGGGAGACCCGAACGCCGGAGAGGCCCTCCTGCAGGTTGGCGTTGACCGCGGCGATGTTGTCGCGGGCGCGGTCGTACGCCCGGCTCGAGTTCCGTTGGAACCAGACCGTGGCCACGATGAGCGGCGGCAGCACGATCGACGTCGCGAGCGCGAGCTGCCAGTTCATGAACACGAGCGCGACCGCGACGCCGAACAGCGTGATCACGTTCACGAGGGCGGTGACCAACCCGGTCTGCAGGAACTGCGAGAGGGAGTCGATGTCGGTCGTCATGCGCGTCATGACCCGGCCGGCCATCTCGCGCTCGAAGTAGTCGATGCCGAGGCGCTGGAGGTGGGCGAAGAGCTTCACGCGCAGTGCGAAGAGCATCCGTTCGGACGTCCGCCCCATCACCCGCGGTCTGGGCCCACATCACCCACCAATCGGCGAGGGTGATGGCGAGGAACGCGGCCGATGCCACCCAGAGCGCGCCCTGCCGCGTCCTTGCCCACGCCCTCGTTGATGCCGAAGCGGATGAGCCACGGACCCGCGAGCGTCGCAAGGCCGTCGAGCGTGACGAGGACCAGGCCCGCGATGAGCGGCCAGCGGAACGGGCGGAGGAACCGGCCGAACCGGAAAGGCGTCTCCAGCCTGGTCTGCGCTTCGACGTCGACGTCGGGCTGATCCACGGGGGGCGGCAGCTTGGCCACCTTCTCCAGCAGCTCGGGCGTCGGCGCGAGCGCGGCGCCCATGCCACCACCCATGCGGCCCATCCCGCCGCCCATCCCGCCCCGGCCGGGGCCGGCCGGGGCCGCGGTGACCGCAGGCACGAGGCCGAACGGCGCGGGCTCCGGCTGCGCGGGCCACGCGGCGGGCGTGATGCCGTCCGCATTGGGTTGCGACGCCACCGCGATGTCGTCCGCGACGACCACCGCGTCGAGGTCGATGCCTTCGACGTCGTCGCCCGGACCGGCGAGCAGGTCGCGGTAGACGCGGCACCGGGCGATCAGCTCGTCGTGCGAGCCCTCGTCGACGACGTGACCCTGGTCGACGACCACGATGCGGTCCGCGAGCTCGAGGGTCGAGCGGCGGTGCGCGATCAGGATCGTCGTGCGGCCGACGAGGATCCGCCGCAGCGTGTTGTGGATCTCGGCCTCGACCCGCGCGTCGACGGCGGAGGTCGCGTCGTCGAGCAGCAGGATCCGCGGGTCGCTGAGCAGCGCGCGGGCCAGCGCGATCCGCTGACGCTGACCGCCGGAGAGCGTGAGCCCCTGCTCGCCGACGATCGTCTCGTACCCGTCCGGGAGGCCGGTGACGAACTCGTGGGCCTCGACCGCGCGGGCCGCGGCCTCGACGTCTTCGTCGCTCGCGTCGGGGCGGGCGAACGCGATGTTGTTCCGGATGGTGTCCGAGAACAGGAACGAGTCCTCGAAGACGACGCCGATCTGCTCGCGCAAGGAGCCGAGCGTCACGTCGCGCACGTCGACATCGTCGATGCGGACTGCGCCGTCGTGCACGTCGTAGAAGCGGGGGAGCAGCAGACCGACGGTCGACTTGCCCGATCCCGACGTGCCGACGAGGGCCACCGTCTCGCCCGGCGCGACCGTCAGGGAGAAGTCGCGCAGCACCGGCTCGGTGCGCAGGTAGCCGAAGCTCACGTGGTCGAACGTGATCTCACCGTTGGTCGGGCTCAGCACCGCCGCGTCGGGCTTCTCGAGGACCAGCGGCGTGCTGTCGAGCAGCTCGAAGATGCGTTCGGCGCCGGCCCGGGCGAGCTGCGCGATCGTCAGCATGCTCGCGAACATCCGCACCGGTGCGACCAGCGACAGCATGTACGTCGAGAAGGCGAGGAACACGCCGAGGGTGATCTCGCCCTGCAGCGCGAGCCAACCGCCGAGCGCCAGCACCGCCACCATGCCGAACGCGGGGATCGTCTGCAGCAGCGACTGGAGCCGGGCGGTGATGCGGACGAGCCGGAGGCGCGACCCGAACAGCTCCTCGGACGTCTCGGTGAGCTGGTCGAGCTGGCGCTGCTCCTGCCCGAAGCCCTTCACGATGCGGACGCCCGTCACGGACTCCTCGACGACGGTGGCGACCTCGCCCGCGAGCTGCTGGGAGTCCCAGCTCGCCGGGAAGATGCCCCTGCGCAGGCGCAGTGTCGTCCACAGCAACGCGGGCGTGACGAGCAGCATCACGAGCGTGAGCGGCGGGGACAGGAACAGCATGATCCCGAGCGAGATGACGAACATGATGATGTTGCCGATGACGATGGGCAGGAACTGCAGCAGGCCCTGGATCAGCATGATGTCGGAGCCGGCCCGGCTCACCAGCTGACCGGTCTGCATCTCGTCGTGGCTCGCGAAGTCGAGTCGTTGCAGCTGGTTGAAGATCGCGGTGCGAAGGTCGTGCTGCACCGCGAGCGCGATGCGGCCACCGCGGAAGCGGCGGACGTACGCGAGGCCGAAGCGCGCCACGCCGAAGATGACGAGCAGCAGCAGCCAGGGCCAGAGCGGTCGGCTGGGGTCGGTGAGCACGTCGTCGACGATGATCTTCTGGATCAGCGGCGCGAACGCGGCGATCCCCGTGCCGACGATCGCCACCGCGAACGCGGCGATGGCGTCCGCCTTGTGCGGCTTGACCCACACGATCAGCCGCCGGATCCAACCTTTGGGGTCTTTCGGGCTCACTGTTCGCTCCGGGCCTCGAACCGGGCGCGCAGGACGGCGTGCATCTCGTCGAGCCCGTTGATCAGCCCGGCCCGGTCGTCCACGGCGTCGACCAGCGGCTCGAGGCGCTCGGCCATCGCGACCTCGGCCGCCTCGACCGCCTTGGCGCCGTCGGTCGTGATGCGCAGCCGGATCGCCCGCCGATCCCCGTCGACCGGCTCGCGGGCCAGGTACCCCCGCTCCACCAGGCCGTCGACCACCGCACTGACGCTGGGCTTCGTGATCGCGAGCCGCCCGGCGAGCAGGGACGCCCGCTCGTCGCCGGCCGCCACCATCGCCAGCACCCGGTACTGGGCCAGCGTCAGGTCGCCCGCGGCCCGCTCCAGCACGCGCCCGAGCAGGGCGAGCGCCCGGGCGGCACGGTGCAGATCGTCCATATGGTGAGCCTCTCGAATGGTAAGGCCTCCAAACTACCTGGAATCGGGCCGGGAATGCAGTGACTCAGGTCACCGTCGCATCGCGTCGATGGTCAGGGCGGTGACACAGGACGGGAATTGACCCATGGCTGCGGCCGAGCAACCACATCAGGACCGGTTCGCCGAGAGCGTGACGATGCTGAGCGCGCAACGCGCGCGCCGGCGCGCGCTCCTGGCGGTCTTCGCCACGGTGCCGTTGGCCGCGGCCGGGATCTGGTGGTTCCGCTCGCGAGGGCCTGGTCGCCGACACGCCGTTCTGGTTCCTCGGTCTCGCGCTCGTGCTGGTGGCGGCCGCCAACCTCGCGTCGATCGCGTACCTGAAGCGCAATCCCGCGGCATCCGACGCGGATCGAAGTGCGCCTCGGTGTCTCGATGCTCGGGACGACGCTCATCATCTACGCGATCGGCTGGGGCCCGATGCTCGTCGTCGCGTACGGCGTGGGCTTCGCCACGGTGCTCCAGGAAGCCGGCTCCGCGAGCTGGCGGTCCGGGTTCGCGTGGAGCGTGCTCGGCGTGTTGCTCGGACAGATCGCGATCGCGACCGGCATCGCGCCGACGTTGATCGACGCCGGCCTGTCGAACGCGGTGGCCCTCGGCGCGGCTGATGTGCTTCGGCATCGTGGCGCGCGTGTTGGGGGTGAAGGCCGCGGCGGCCGAAGATGCGGAGCACGCGTTGCGTGACCGCGGCGAGCAGTTCCTCACGCTGCTCGAGCACGCGGTCGACGTGATCGCGGTCGTGGAGGGCGACGGTCGGCTCGTGTTCGTGAGCCCCGCGGTCGAGACGCTGCTCGGCTACACGCCGGACGACGTCGTGGGCGGCTCCATCGGTGCCATCGTCCAGAGCGGTGAGACGGAGCGCCTGGTGCGCCTGATCGAGGGGCTCACCGACCACCCCGGCCGCTCGCAGACGCTCGACCTGCTGCCACTGCGCCACCGCGACGGCTCCAGCCGCTGGGTCGCGGCGACGCTGACCAATCCGCCCGACCAGTGGGGCGATGGCGTCGTGGTCAACATGCACGACGTCACCAAGCAGCGCGAGCTCGAGGAGCAGCTGCGCCACGACGCGCTGCACGACCCTCTGACCGGACTGTGGAACCGGCCCGCGTTCGCGCAGTACGCCGAGAAGGCCTGCGCGCGGGCGTCGCGCGACGGCTCGACGCTCGCGTTGCTGTTCGTCGACCTCGACGGGTTCAAGCAGGTCAACGACACGCTCGGGCACAGCCTGGGTGACGAGGTCCTCATCGAGGTCGCCAAGCGCCTGCGCACCTGCCTGCGCGGCAGCGAGGTGCTCGCGCGCCTCGGTGGCGACGAGTTCACGGTGCTGATCGAGCGCGTCTCCGGCATCGCGCGACGCGATCGAGATCGCGGATCGGATCCACGCGTCGCTCACCCAGGCGTTGAAGGGTCCGGAGGGCGCGCTCTGCCTGGGCGCAAGCGTGGGCATCGCGCTGAGCGAGCAGGGCCGGCTCACATCCGCCGAGCTGCTTCGTCGACGCGGACCACGCGATGTACACGGCGAAGCGGTCGGGTCGCTCCGGCTGGAAGCTGGCCGACCCGGGTGGCACGTCGAGCCCGGCGGTGGCGCACTAGGGCCAGGCCGACGCCCTGGCCCACTAGCGTCGGGCGCCGTGGACGACCTCCAGGTTCCCGGTGGTGCCGACGCGGCGCTCGCGCCCCAGGGGCGTGATGCGGCGAGCATCCTGCACGAGCTCGCCCAGCGGCAGTCCCGCGAGCCCGACGTCCACGGCAACCGGCTCTTCGGCCTGGTGTACCCGACCGCGCGTGAGGACCTCGAGACGCTGCTCGAAGAGGTGAACCGCCGCTACCTGTTCGGCAACGCCCTGAACCCGTTCAAGTTCCAGGAGCTCGCCGCACTGCAGGACGACGTGGTCTCGATCACGGGTGGCCTCCTGCACCACGGTGAGGGTGGTGGCGGCACGATGACCTCGGGTGGCACCGAGTCGATCCTCATGTCCATGCTCGTGAACCGCGAGCGTGCGTACCTCCGCAGCATCAAGCGTCCGCAGATCATGGTGCCGGCCTCCGCGCACCCCGCGTATTCGAAGGCCGCGCACTACTTCGGCATGGGCGTCGTGCGCGTGCCGCTCGACGCGGACTACCGCGCCGACGTGCGGGCCGCCGAGTCGCTCATCGGGCCCGACACCGCCGTCGTGGTGGCGTCCGCCTTCTCCTATCCGTACGGTGTGATGGACCCCGTCGAGGAGCTCGCGGCACTCGCGGCGGAGCACGGCGTCGGTTGCCACGTCGACGCGTGCATCGGCGGCTTCGTGCTGCCCTTCCTCGAACGGCTCGGTCACGACGTGCCGCCGTGGGACTTCCGGGTCGAAGGCGTCACCGAGATCTCCGCCGACGTGCACAAGTACGGCTACTGCCCGAAGGGCGCGTCGGTGGTCCTGCACCGTGACGCGGACTGGTTCGGGCACCAGGTCTTCCTCTACGACAACTGGGGATCGGGCCTGTACGGGTCACCCGGCATCGCGGGCGCCCGCCCCGCAGCGCCGATCGCCACGGCGTGGGCGGCGCTGACCTACCTCGGCGAGGCGGGTTACGTCGAGATCATGCGGGACCTCATGGCGACGACCGCCGAGGTGCGCGCGCGGGCATCGACGCGACCGATGGGATCGAGATCGTCGGCGACCCGATCGGACCGGTGCTCGCGATCCGCTCCGACACGGTCGACCTCTACGCCGTCGCCGACGTGATGGACGACAAGGGCTGGAACCTGAACCGCAACACGGACCCCCGCGGTCTGCACCTGATGCTCTCGCCCGCGCACGGCGCGGTCGCGGACCAGCTGGTCGCGGACCTGCAGGACGCAGTGGCCAACCACGGCGATTCACGCGGGGTGGAGGCCCGCTACTCATGAGCAAGCTGACCCCGGACGACCTGGTGGAGATCGAGCTCATCAAGCGGGTGAAGTACGCGTACTTCCGCAACCTCGACCTGAAGCAGTGGGACGACATCCGCGAGCTGTTCACCGACGACGCGACCGCCTCGTACGGCGGCGGCTCGTACGCGTTCGACGGGCGTGACGCGATCGTCGACTTCTTCCGCAAGGCGATGGGCCGGGAGAACTTCCTCTCGAGCCACAAGGCGCATCACCCCGAGATCGATCTCACCGGGCCTGACACCGCGACGGGCGTGTGGGCGCTCGAGGACATCGTCATCGACCTCCAGTGGGAGCTCGACATCCACGGTGCCGCGTTCTATGAGGACGAGTACGTCAAGGTCGACGGCGAGTGGAAGATCAAGCGCACCGCGTACAAGCGTGTGTTCGAGGAGATCTCGTCGCGCGCCGGGCGTCCCGGTCTCACGCTCACCGCGTCGTGGTTCGAGACCGACGGCCGCAGCTCGCTGCCCGGTCCGGAGTAGGGGGTCACATGGCGGGCGTGTTCGATCTCACCGCGGCGGACGAGGGTCGGCACCCCACCGGCTCCGAGGAGCTGTGGGGCGAGTCCTGGTACCTGGATTGGGCGGCGCCCGACGCGTCCTACGGGGGCTACGTACGCCTCGGCCTCTATCCGAACCTCGGGCTGTCGTGGTGGTGGATCGCGCTCGTCGGTGCCGGCCGGCCTCTGGTCCTCGTCGTGGACCACGAGCTGCCGTGCCCCGACGGCGACGCCGCACTCGCGCCGACCGCCGGCTCGACGAGCGTCGAGCTGTCGGTGCTCGAGCCGCTCAAGCGCTTCCGCGTCGTCAGTGCAGCAGTCGGGGTGGAGCTCGCGGATCCGGCGCAGGCGTTTCACGGCCTCGACGGTCCGTCAGTGCCGGTCCGGCTCGATCTCGAGTGGGCCAGCCGGTCGGAGGCGTTCCCGTACGCGATGACGACGCGCTACGAGATCTCGTCGTGGGTCACCGGCACCGTCACGATCGGCGACACGACGATCGCGGTCGACTGCGCGGGCCAGCGCGACCACTCGTGGGGGGTGCGGGACTGGTGGCAGTTCCCGTGGAACTGGACGTCGGGCCACCTCGACGACGGCTCGTTCCTCCATGCCGCGCGCTCGATCATCCCCGGCCTCGACCTCTTCGCGACCGGTTACACGGTCGGCCCGGGTGGCGAGCTGACGCCGGCGGAGATCGTGGAGAACCAGGTCGACATCGACGCGGAGAAGCTCCCGACCGCGGCTCGTCAGCAGATCGGACCGGTCGCGTTCACCACCGAGCCGGTCGGCCACGCGCCGATCCTGCTCGTCGCGCCCGACGGCCGGGAGACGCGCTTTCCGCGCGCGATGTGCCGCTACACCACCGACGACGGCCGCACCGGCAGCGGCTGGACCGAGTACAACTGGCCGCCCGGCTTCCCCGCATAGGAGCGCAGGCCGGGAGCGGGCACGAAGTGCGGAGGGCGGAGCGACCCGATCAGGAGGCGCGGTCGGCGGCGACGGCGTCGAGGTCGGCGTACTCCTCGCCGGTGTCCACCCAGTCCTCGAACTGGATGACGCCGGTCTCGGTGAAGCGCTCGCGCAGCCAGCCGTCGGCCGCGTCGAGCAGACCGAGCTTCTTGCAGTTCGGGACGATCTTCGAGAACAACATCTGCTGGAAGATCTGCTGGGCCGGCGGGTTGGCCCGGTCGAGCGCGGTGCGCACCGCCTTGGGGTCGACGCCCATCCGCTCCCAGACCTCACCCTGCATGAAGCGCTGCTGGAGCCGGCACGCGGCGTCGAACGCGAACTCCTGGCGCTCGCGGATCTCGGCGTCCGTGAGCTGTGTGTAGTACTCCTGCAGCGACAGCACCCCGAACGCCACGTGGCGAGCCTCGTCCGCCATGACGTAGCGGAGGAGCTTCTTCAGCAGCGGCTCGTTGGTGATCGTCTGCATCATGCCGAACGCCGCGAGCGCGAGCCCCTCGACCATGATCTGCATGCCGAGGTAGGTGATGTCCCAGCGGGTGTCGGCGAGGATGTCGTTGAGCAGCGACCGCAGGTTGTCGTTGATCTTGTACTGACGGGTCATCTTCTCGTCGAGGTACTTCGCGAACACCTCGACGTGACGGGCTTCGTCCATCACCTGCGTGGAGGCGTAGTACTTCGCGTCGATCCACGGGACGGTCTCGACGATGCGCGCGGTGCACAGCAGCGCGCCCTGCTCGCCGTGGAGGAACTGGGAGAGCAGCGAGTTCTGCATCTGGATGCCGACCTCGGTCCACTCCTTGTCACCGAAGTGCTTGACCGGCGAGTCCTCGACCTCCTGGAGCGCACGGAAGCGCATGGTCGTGCCCCCACTGAGCTCGGCGGAGACCTTCTCGGGGTCCACGTCGGTCGACCAGTCGAGGTCGGTGGTGACGTTCCACTGCGACGTCTTCGCCTTCTCGTAGAGCTTGCCGAGGGCCGGACGCGACCGCTCGTAGTCCCAGGTGAAGGTGGTGTCGATGTTCGCCTTCACGAGCTCGAACGCGGTCGGGTCGATCTGCGTCGTGGTCATCGTGGGTCCTCCGTGGGGGCCGTCGCGTCGAGCAGTCGCTCGATCAGCGCGGCCCACTGGTCTGGGTCGGGTTGGGGCAGCGCCACCGCTCGGACGACGAGCGATCCGAGCGCGAGCGTCAGGCAGAAGCGGGTCAGGACGTCGGTGTCGATCGCCGGGTCGATGGTGCCGTCCGACTGGCCGTCGTCGATGACGCCGGCGATGCGGTCGTGCCGTTGCGCGAGCGCGTCGCGCAGCAGTGCGGCGAGCTCTGGGTCGCGCTCGGACGCGACGACGGCGTCGAGGAGCAGCGGCCGGTCGTTCTCGCGGAAGGCGATGCGCGACCCGAGTGCGGCGAGCAGGTCGCGCGGCGGGGTGTTCGCGGACGCGTGCAAGAGGGTCTCGACCTCCGTCGCGCTGCGGTGCGCGATCGCGGCGAGCAGGAGCTCGCGCTTGTCGCGGAAGTTGGCGTAGATCGCGCCCGTGGTGAGACCCGCGGCGCGGGCGATGTCCTGCACCCGGGCCTGCTCGTAGCCCTGCTCGACGAACACCTCGATGGCGGCCGCGACCAGACGATCACGGGTGCTCGGCTCGGTCGCGACGGCGGTCATGACGTTCACGATAACGGTTATTATCCAATGGGACAAGGCGGGGAGGGCCGTGCTCCCGGCCTCGAGGCACTCGTAGGATCGGCAGATGCCGGTTCCCCTGCCTGACGCGAGCACCGTCAACCTGGTGCCGCCCGACGGGTCCGAGATCGAGCAGATGGCCCGAGCCTTCGCCACCGCCGCGGCCGGTCCCGACGGGATCACGGAGGTCCAGCGCGCGGTGGTCAACGCCACCGTGGAGGCGATGACCGGGTTCGCGCTCGACGTGGCTGCGCTGTCCCCGCTGGGCCCGGACGAGTTCGCCGAGGTGATGCGACGGCGCAACCTGCAGTTCCGGCAGCGGATGGTCCAGGTGATGCTGCTCCTCGAGCTGCTGCTCGTCCCCCTGCCGCCCGAGGTCACCAAGCGGGTGCAGGAGTACGCAGCGGAGCTGGGCGTCGAAGACCACATGCTCCGGGTCACCGACAAGATCGCGAGCGGCTCGCTCGGGCTCGCGCTCATCGACTTCGAGCGCAGCGGCTACTTCCAGACGATGCTCGATCGGCCGCCCGCGCACCTGCACACCTCGGTCGCACTCGCGGATGCGTGGGAGGGCGTGAGCAACGACCCGGCGCTCGCGCAGCAGTGGGCGGCACTGGGCTCGTGTCCGGAGGGATCGCTCGGCCAGGGCGTCTGGCGCTTCTACCGCGCCCGCGGCTTCACCTTCCCGGGCAGCCCCGGCAGCGCGCCGCCGACCCTCGCCCAGCACGACTGGGTGCACGTGCTCGCCGACTTCGGCTCGACGGTCGAGTGCGAGATCGAGGTGTTCGGCTTCATCGCACGCGCGAACGACGACCCGTCCGGGTTCGCACTGCTCGCGATGGTGCTCGGTCTCTTCGAGACCGGCTACCTCTTCAACGCGGCGAAGGGCTTCTTCGAGTACGACCGCGGCCACCTCTCTCGCGAACGCGGACCGGATGGCGTTGCGCCTGGCCGACGGGATGGCGCGCGGCGCCAACGCCGCCTGGTATCTCGACGATCACGGCCGCGAGGCCGAGACGGACTTCACCGCCACCGACTGGTTCACCTACGCCGACTGGCCGCTGGCGGAGGTCCGCACGCACTTCGGGATCCCGGCGAAGTCCGCCAAGGCCGCCGCCGCCGGTTCGGTGACCCCGTGGGAGCCCGGCGGGATCTCGCCCTTCCAGTACCGGCACGGTCGGGCGGTCGCGCAGCAGCAGGGTTACGACTACGACTCCTACGGAGCGACGCCCCCCGATGCCTGACACCGTGCAGTACGAGCGCGACGGCCACGTCGCGACCATCACCTACAACCGGCCCCACGTGCTCAACGCGATCAACGGCGAGCTCCGCCAGGACCTCAACGCGGCGTGGAACCGGTTCCGCGAGGACGAGGACGCCTGGGTCGGGATCGTCACCGGCGCGGGCGCGCGCGTTCTGTGTCGGCGCGGACCTGGTGGACGGCAGAGGCGCGGTGGGCGAGTGGCCGGGCAGCTTCTGGGAGATCCCGACCATCAACTCGTTCGAGAGCGGCCTCGAGCTGTGGAAGCCGACGATCGCCGCGGTCAACGGCTACTGCCTGGGGTACGGCCTGACTGCGGTGGCGCGCTGCGACTTCGTGATCGCGGCGGACAACGCCGAGTTCGGGTTTCCGGAGGTGCGCCTCGGGGTGCCGACGATCGTCGGCGCGATGCGGCTCCCGACGCGCGTCGGTTGGTCGAACGCGATGGAGATGCTGCTGACCGGCGAGCGGTTCGACGCGACCCGCGCGCAGGAGATGGGCCTGGTCTGGCGGGTGGTCCCCCCGGCCGACCTCCTGGGTGAGGCGCGGGTCCTCGCCGAGCGGCTCGTGCAGGGCGCGCCCCTGGCGCAGCGCGCGATCAAGGAGATGGCGGCGCGCGGTCCACACCTCCCGTGGAGGACGCGCTCCGGATGGGTGAGTCGATGCGGCGGGTGGTCGCCGCGACCGAGGACGCGTCCGAGGGCATGCACGCCGCCCGCGAACGGCGCGACCCCGAGTGGCGCGGTCAGTAGTGGGGCTCGAGCGCGAGTTCGACGTGTTCTCCCGGTCCGCCGCGCCGCCGGACGCGGTCTGGCGACTGCTGGTCGACGCGACGGCGTGGAGCACGTGGTCGCGGATCCCGCACGCCGAACGGGAACGTGAGGGCGTCCCCGCGCCGGACGGCATCGGTTCGATCCGGCGGCTCGGTCTCGGCCGGATGGGCAGCCGCGAGGAGGTCGTCGCGTTCGAGCCGCCCCGGCACTTCGCCTACGTCCTGCTGACCGGGCTGCCCGTCCGCGACTACCGCGCCGACGTCCGGCTCAGCCCCGACGGCGGCGGCACCCTGATCACCTGGCACGCGCGCTTCGTGCCGAGGTGGCGGAACACGGGCCCGGCGCTCGAGCGCTTCCTGCGCACCACCCTGACCGGGTTCGCCCGCGGCCTCGCCCGCCGCGCCGCCCACCCGAGCTGACCCCCAACCCCGCCCGGTTCGTGCCGTCAGCCGTCGCCACGACGGGTTTCGGCACGAACGGCGGAAGGGTTGGGCTACTTGGTGGGGGCGTAGGGCGGCTTGCCGTAGTTGATCCAGGTCGCGGCGAGCGGCACCTGGCCGACGCCGGGCTTGCGCCAGTCGCACACGCCGGACGGGAACGTCTGGCGGAGCTTCGTCGCCTGCGCGGGCGTGAACTTCACGGTGTACGACTTCACGTTCACCGGGGTCCGCTGGCACTTCAGCCGGTCGTTGATCAACGGTGCCCCCGCGGCGGTGCGCGGGTCGCCGAAGTACGGGTAGAGATCACGACACGGCCCGGGTTGGGTGTAGATGTTCGGCCCGCTGACCAGGTGCCCGGTCGCGTCGGTGCAGTTGTCCACCGCCTCCTTCGGGCGGTAGCCGCCGGTCAGCCAGCGGTCGAGCAGCGTGATCGCGTCGGTCGGGTCGAACGCGTTGCCGGTGAGCGCAGCCGCGATGTTGCCGTTGGACGGCCGGGTCCAGATGACCTCGTTCTGGTCCACCTTCCCGTCCTTGCCCCGCAACCGCTCGCGAATCGTGAACAGCCGGAAGCGGTCGTGGATGTCGCCGAACGGATCGCTGTAGAGGTTCACGGTGATGATCGGGATGGTGCGGAGGCTGCCGCCGCCCGACAGGACCCGGCCCGTCGCGTACGCGCGGCGGTTCTGCGCGGGCGTGGACTGCTCACGGCGTGCGACGGGCTGCCCGTTGATGTCGTAGCCACCGATGTCCGCGTTCAACGTGAGGAACTGGTCCACCGAGATCTTGCCGGCGTTGAGCGCCTTGAGGCCGTACTGCACGCCGACGTTGTCGAGCGGCCGGTTCGCGAACCCGGTCTGCGGGGCGATGCCGAACTCGTTGCGGTTGACGTCCTGGAGCGTGCAGCGGATCCCCTTCGGGTTCGTCGCGGAGAAGATCTCGTTCGCCGGGATCTTCGGGTCGCATCCGACGTAGGGGTCGATGGTGCCGAGGAACGACGAGATCCAGAGCGCGCACGTCCCGGCGGAGAGGTGGCCGTCGATCGCGCTGCGCTGCACGGCCGTGAAGCTCGCGCCCGCACCGGTGTAGAAGTGAGCGAGCAGCCCGCAGTCCGATACCCCCGGCGCGATGGAGATCGCGTCGGGGAACGGGATGACCGGTGACAGCGCGTCGAGGATGCCCGGGTAGTTCTGGGCGATCATCAGCTGCTGGATCGCGCCGCCCGACGCGCCGGCGCCGATCGTGAACCGTGGTTCGCCGATCGTCTCCGCGAACCGCTCCTTGACCATCATCGCGGTCTCGGCCGAGAGCACGTCGTTGCACGATGTCTGGAACGTGTTGAAGTTCGCGCTCGCGACCGCGTAGCCCTTGCTCAGCAAGGCGTCGTTGAGGACGTCGGTGCCGAGTGGGGCACCCTGCGAGTACGCGGTGCCACAGCCGCCACCGAACTCGTACACGAGACGATGGTTCCAGAGGCTCGGACCGACGAGGCTCGCGAACGAGTACGGCGTCCGGTTGATGACCCCCTTCTCGACCCGGACGAGGTACGGCAGCTGCGTGCCTTTGACCGTCGCGACGTCGGACGGTGTGACGCCGGCGACCGCAGGCTTGAACGTCCCGTCGGTGCTCCGGTACATCTCGGTGACGGTCGTCGGGGCCGCGCACGTCGCGTCCGTCGTTGCCGTGGTGGTGACGTCGGTGACGGTGCAGAGCAACGGCAGGTGCGGGCCCGAGAACAGCGGCCCACTGGTCGGGTGGTTCACGACCGCCAGGGTCGCGGTGTAGCTCCCGGACTTCGCCGTGATCAGGCTCGGCCCGTTCGGCAACCCCTGGAGGAGCCAGTCACCCTGGCCGAACGTCGTGGCCTTCAGCGGCTTCCCGGCGCGCGTGAAGTGCGGTTCGTTCACGACGGGCAAGAGCCGCACGAGCAGGTCGCCACCCGTGACGTACTGCGCCTTCGTCGAGAGCGCGGTCATCTTCAGCTTCGGGGTCGCGGCCTGCGCCGCGGCACCGAGTGTGAGGGTGGCGGCCACGATGCCGACGACGACCACGAGGACGAGAGGTCTGCGCACGAGCCGGGAGGCTAGCGGCGGGTGGGCCATCGGGACCGTCGGTCGCGAACCGGTCTGGCACGCATGGTCCCGCGCCGTTAGTGTCAGCACCCTCGCAGACCGCGTTCGGGTCCGAGGGCTTTGGGGGGAAATTCATGCGCACCACCGGGGGACGCACGATGTTCGCGGCCGCGCTCTTCGCCGTGATGGCGATCGCGCTCGCAGGCTGTCACCTGCACGACCACGGCTCCGGCCCGGGTGGGTCGAGCGGTGTGCACGTCGTCGCGCCCGCGGGCCGGAGCCAGGCGGCCGCATCCGGCGAGGTTCCCGTCAACGTGCGGGTCGACCGTGACCTGGACGCGAGCTCGCTGCGGGTGTGGGTCGTCACCGGACCTTCGTGGCACCGTGACCGCAACGAGATCACGAGTCGGCTGGCGCGGCGACGACACCGGCGCGACCGCCGTGCTCCACGCCGCGGACCTCCAGCCCGGTCTGACGACGATCGAAGCCGTCGCGACGCGTGCCGCAGCTCGTGGCGCGATCACCACGACGGGACCGAGGAGGGCGTGAGCACCTTCTCGTGGGAGCCCGCGGTGGATCTGTCGACCGCGAACCGCTGCGACGTCCTCGCGCCGGTCGAGTGCCTCATGCCGTTCCCGAACGACTTCTTCACCGTCGCCGACCCCTCGACGCCGACCGGTCGGCGTGTGCACATCGACCCCGCGTCGATGAACGCGAACGCCGCGGGTGTGCGCGTGAACCCGACCGAGTGGAACCGCAACGACGGCTTCAGCCCCGGGTCGATGATCGTCACCTACGTCCCGAACGTCGACCTCGTCCGCAGCGGTGTGGCCCCGATCACCGACATCGGTGCGTCGCTGCGCCCCGACCAGCCGATCGTGCTGCTCGACACCAACACCGGGCGTCGGTGGCCGTTCTTCGCGGAGCTCGACGCGCAGTCCGCGCCCACGGTTCCCCGGGCGCTCATCATCCGTCCGGCCAAGAACCTGATCGAGGGCCACCGGTACGTCGTTGCCATGCGGGACCTGCGCGACGCGAGCGGGGCCATCCTCCCGGCCACCCGGGGCTTCCAGCTCTACCGCGATCGCATCCCCACGTTCTCCTCCGCCATCGAGTCGCGCCGTCCGCACCTCGAGCGGGTGTTCGCCGACGCCGAGCGCGCCGGGATCCGCCGCGGCGACCTCTACGCGGCCTGGGACTTCACGGTCGCGAGCGAGCAGAGCCTCGCCGGTCGGATGCTGCACATCCGCGACGACGCCTTCGCGTCCCTGCACGGCGCGGCGCCGAAGTTCACCGTCACCCAGGTCCAGAACAACGTGGACGCCCAGATCTCCCGGCGGGTGACCGGCACGTTCACCGTGCCCAACTACCTGACCGGCAACGGGAGCCCGGGCAACGGCTTCAACTACGCGCCGGGTGCCGGACCGGATGCGCTCCCGGTCCGCAACGGTGACTTCACCGCCGGGTTCATCTGCAACATCCCCCGTTCCACGACGGCGGACGGCAACGACCCGGTGCATCCCGCGTGCGGCGGCGTCTACGGCCACGGGCTCCTCGGCAGCAACGACGAGGTGAACGTGGGCAACGTCGAGACCATGGGCAACACGCACAACTTCGTCTACTGCGCGACGAAGTGGGCCGGCTTCTCGGAGGACGACCTCGGTGCGGCCGTCGCCGCGCTCCAGGACTTCTCGAACTTCCCGAAGGTCGCCGACCGCACGCAGCAGGGCTTCCTCAACTTCCTGTTCCTGGCCCGCTTGGAGAAGGACCCGCGCGGCTTCGGGTCGGACCCGGCGTTCCAGGCCGGTGCCGCGCACACGCCCGTGTTCGACGGCACCGTGTTCTACGACGGCAACAGCCAGGGCGGGATCCTCGGTGGCGCGGTCACCGCGATCTCGACCGAGTGGACCCGGGCGGTGCTCGGCGTGCCGGGGATGAACTACAGCACGCTGCTGCAACGCAGCTCGGACTTCGCCACCTACGAGACCATCCTGGACCCGGCGTACCCCGTCGAGATGGATCGCATCGTCATCTTCTCGGTCGTCCAGATGTTGTGGGACCGCGCGGAGGCCGACGGCTACGCCGAGCACATGACCGACGATCCCTACCCCGGGACCCCGAAGCACCAGGTGCTCATGCAGGTCGCGTTCGCGGATCACCAGGTCGCGAACGTCACCGCCGACGTCGAGGCCCGCACGATCGGTGCGCGCATCCTGCAACCCGCGCTGGCGCCCGGCCGCAGCCCGGATGTCGTCCCGTACTGGGGCATCCCGGCGGTGCCCTCGCTGCCGTGGCTGGGCTCGGCCATGGTGATCTGGGACAGCGGCAACCCGGCCGCGCCGCTCGGCAACGTCGCGCCGACCGAGCCCGCGTACGGCGCGGACCCGCACGAGAACCCGCGGAAGACGCCGGCCGCGCAGCTCCAGAAGTCGGAGTTCCTCAAGCCCGATGGAGCCCTGATCGACACCTGTTCCGGCGCGCCCTGTCTCGCGCCGGGGTAGCCCCGACGGATCCGCGTAACGTCGTGACGATGCGCGTCGCGGCGATCCAGCTCACCTCCACCCCCGACAAGGAACGCAACCTCGCGGTCGCGGCCGCCCTGATCGGGGCCGCGGCCGACGCGGGGGCCGAGCTGGTCGCGCTCCCCGAGCTCTTCAACTGCTGGGGGAGCGCCCGCGAGCTCCACGACGCCGCGGAGCCGCTCGACGGCCCGACGCTCACCGCGGCCCGGTCGTGGGCCGCGGACCGAGGCATCTGGTTGCTCGCCGGCAGCATCACCGAGCGGATCGAGGGCTCGGAGCTCCACGCGAACACGTCGTGCCTGATCGCACCGGACGGCGAGCTCACCGCGACGTACCGCAAGATCCACCTGTTCGACGTGAACGTCGAAGGCTTCGCCTACCAGGAGTCAGCGACCGTGGTTCCGGGCGAGGAGATCGTCGTTGCCGACGCGGGGCCGCTGCGGATCGGCATGTCGATCTGCTACGACCTGCGCTTCCCCGAGGAGTTCCGGATCCAGGCCCTGCGCGGTGCGAACGTCGTCACGCTCCCGTCGGCCTTCACGGCTCCGACGGGCAAGGATCACTGGGAGCCGTTGCTCCGCGCCCGGGCCATCGAGAACCAGGTGTTCGTGATCGCCCCCGACCAGCGGGGCGCGAGCACGCCGAAGCTCCAGTGGCACGGCCGGTCGATGATCGTCGACCCGTGGGGTGTGGTGCTCGCGCAGGCACCCGACACCGAGTGCTTCATCACCGCCGACCTGGATCTCGACGCGCAGCAAGATGTGCGCACGCGCATCCCGAGTCTGACCAATCGCCGACCGGCGACCTACGACTGGCCAAAGGAACGATGACAGAGCTGCAGATCTCGTGCGGGTTCGCCCCGGGTCCGAACGTCGTTGCTCACGCGCAGCTCGCGGAGGAGCTCGGCTACGAGCGCGTGTGGCTCTTCGACTCGCCCGCGCTGTACGCCGACGTGTGGATCGCGCTCGCGCAGGTCGCGGAGCACACGGAGCGCGTCGGCCTCGGCCCGGCCGTGCTGGTGCCGGGGCTGCGCCACCCGCTCACGCAGGCGAGCGCGATCGCGACCGTCGAGGCGATGGCGCCCGGCCGCTTGGTGGTCGCCATCGGCACCGGTTTCACGGGCCGGATGGCCCTCGGGCAGCGGGCGATGACCTGGGCCGACACCCGCACCTACATCGCCGCGGTCAAGGGCCTGCTCCAGGGCGAGGCGATGGTCATCGACGGCGCGGTCGTCAAGATGATCCCGCCGGCGGGCTTCCTCCCGGACCGCCCGATCTCGGTGCCGATCATCGTGGCCGCGAACGGACCGAAGGGCTTCGCCGTCGCGCGCGAGCTCGGCGACGGGGTCATGAGCATCTTCGGCAGCTACCCCGAGTTCGACTGGTGCTCGCTGCTCGCGTTCGGCACCGTGCTCGAGCCCGGTGAGTCGCCCGACTCGGCGCGCGCGTTCGACGCAGCCGGTCCCGCGCTCACGGTCGTGTACCACGGCATGTACGAGTCGGATCCGGAGCTCGTGAAGTCGCTGCCGGGCGGTCTCGAATGGTTGGCCGAGATCGAGCAGGTCCCGGAGCACTCGCGCCACCTCGCGCTGCACGAGGACCACGTCGTCGCGGTGACCGAACGCGATCGCCCGCTGCTCTCGGGCGAGGGCCTCACGAACTTCACGTGGACGGGTGAGGCGGACGTGCTGCGCGCCCGGCTCGACGCCACCGCCGCGGCCGGGACCACCGAGATCCTCTACGCGCCCATCGGCTCGGACATCCCGCGCGAGCTCGAGGCGTTCATGACGATGGCCCGAGAATGAGCACCGGCCGGGTCTGGCTGGTCGCGTTCCTGCTGCTCGTCCTCGGCGGTGGCATCGGCGCGGGCATCGGCGCGGTCACTGCGGACGACACGACCACGAGCACGACGACGACCACGACGACGGTGCCCGAGACCTCGACCTCGTCGTCCACGACGACCACGACGAAGCCGCGCGCGTCGACCACGTCGACCGTGCCCAGCACCACCACGACGACCGCGCCCCCGGAGACCTCGACGTCGTCGTCGACCACCACGTCCACGACGACCACGACGACGACCACGACGACCCACCCGCCACACCCACCCCACCCCTGACCCGCCCCTGACCCGCCCCCACCCCGTTTCGGCGTGAGTTCGCGTCGTCAGGGCCACGCGAAGTCACGCCGAAAGCGTGGGCGAGGCGAGATCTGAGCTGAGGGCGACGAGGTCGAGCAGGTCGTCGGTCCAGTAGTCGAGGTCGCCTTCGGGCATGAGCAGCACCCGTTGCGGCTCGAGTGACGCGACGAACTCGGCGTCGTGGCTGACGAGCACGATCGCGCCGGGCCACGTGCGCAGCGCGCGACCGATCGCGTCGCGCGACGGCGGGTCCAGGTTGTTGGTCGGCTCGTCGAGCAACAGCAGGTTGTGCTTCCCGGCGACGAGCTGCGCGAGTGCGAGCTTCGTCTTCTCGCCCCCGGACAGCGTCCCCGCGTCCTGGAACGCGATGTCACCCGAGAGCCCGAACGTCCCGAGCAGGGTCCGCAGCTGCTGGGCCGGGAGGCCCGCGGCGTCGGTCAGCAGCCCGAGCACCTCGCTGCCCGCGGTGATGCCTTCGTGCTCCTGGGCGTAGTAGCCGGCGGAGACGTTGTGGCCGAGATCCACGGTGCCTGCGTCCGCCGTCGTGTGGCCGGCGAGGATCCGCATGAGGCTCGTCTTCCCCGCGCCGTTGAGGCCCATGACGAGGAGTCGCTCACCGCGGCCGACGCTGAACTCGACGTCCGAGAACACCGGCGGACCGCCGTAGCCCTTGGTGAGCCCGTCGACGGTGAGGACCACGTTGCCCGCGCGCGGCGGGTCCGGGAACTTCACCTCGATCTGCTTCTCGCGCTTGGGCCCGGTGACGCGGCCCTTCTGGAGCTTGCCGACCCGGGTGTCGATCGACTTCGCGGTCTTGGCCCGCTTCGCGGTCTGGCCGCGCATCGTGTCGGCCAGGTGCCGGAGCCGGTCGATCTCCGCGCCCTGGCGCGTGGCGAGGCGCGCGAGCCGCTCCTCGTCCGCGGCGCGGGCCGCGATGTACTGCGTGTACGTCCCGCGGTACTCGACGAGCTCGCCGTCGTTGAGGTGCAGCACGCGCGTGATCGACGAGTCGAGGAGATCGAGGTCGTGGCTGACGACGAGCAGCGCGCCGCGGTACTGGCGGAGGAACCCGACGAGCCACTCCTTCGCGTCGTTGTCGAGGTGGTTGGTCGGCTCGTCGAGCAGCAGCAGCTCGCTGCCCGCGAACAGGATGCGCGCGAGCTCGACCCGTCGCCGCTCACCACCGGACAGCGCGTCGATCGGCAGGTCGAGTCGACCGTCCGTGAGCCCGAGCCCGGCCGCGATGCGCCGCACCTCCGACTCCGCCGCGTACCCGCCGGCGTCGCGGAACTCCTCTTCGGCGCGGGCGAACTTCGCGACGTCCTTCTCCGACGGGTTCTCCTCGATCCGGAGCCGCAGCTTCTCGACCCGTTGCGCCGAGGCGTCGAGCCCGCGCCCGGAGAGCACGTGGGAGAGCGCGGTGTTGTCGACGCCCGAGCCGCGGGGCTGGGGGTTCTGGGGCAGGTAGCCGAGCGCGTCGGATCGGAGCACCACGCCGCCGGCCGAGGCGCCTTCGCCGGCGATGACCTTGAGCATCGTGGTCTTGCCGGTGCCGTTGCGACCGACGAGCCCGACCTTGTCGCCCTCGCGCAGCTTGAACGAAGCACCTTCGAGGGTGACCCGAGCGCCGATCTCGATTCGAAGGTCCCGAACCTGCAACATGGGGGCCATGGTCCCACGGCGGAGCCCGATCCCTCGGCTGGTTTGCGGGCTTCCGCTCGATGGCTATCATGAGTTACCCGGTAGTAACTTGAGTTCCCGCTCCGTGGGATTTGTCCAAAGGAGACCGGAATGAGCGAATTCTCGCTGGATCTCAACGAGGACCAGCTGCAGATGCAGAAGTGGGTCCACGACTTCGCGGAGAACGTCATCCGCCCGGTCGCGGCGGAGTACGACGAGAAGGAAGAGACGCCCTGGCCGGTCATCCAGGAGGCGGCCAACATCGGCCTGTACTCCCAGGAGGCCATGGCGAGCTTCTTCAGCGACCCGACCGGGCTCACCTTCCCGATCATCAGCGAAGAGCTCACCTGGGGCTGCGCCGGCATCGCGCTCGCGATCTTCGGCACCACCCTCGGCGTGTCCGGCATCCTCGGCAGCGGCACGCCGGAGCAGATCGCGGAGTGGCTCCCGCAGTGCTTCGGCACGCCCGAGAAGATCCACCTCGCCGCGTTCGCGGTGACCGAGCCCGACGCCGGTTCTGACGTGAGCAGCCTGCGCACGCGGGCCGTCTACGACGAGGCCAAGGACGAGTGGGTCATCAACGGCGTGAAGACCTGGATCACCAACGGCGGCATCGACAAGGTCCCGACCGTGCACGTCGTCGTCGCGTCGGTCGAGCCCGAGCTCAAGGCGCGCGGTCACGCGAGCTTCGTGATCCCGCCGGGCACGCCCGGGCTGAAGATGGGCCAGAAGTTCCAGAAGATGGGCATCCGCGCGAGTCACACGGCCGAGGTCGTCCTCGACGACGTGCGGGTCCCGGGCTCGTGCCTGCTCGGCGGCAAGGACAAGCTCGACGAGCGCTTCGCGCGTGCCCGCGAGGGCAAGAGCACCCGGGTGCAGGCGGCGATGAGCACGTTCGAGGCGAGCCGTCCGCTGGTCGGCGCGCAGGCGCTCGGCATCGCGCGGGCCGCGTACGAGTACTCGCTCGACTACGCGAAGGAGCGCAAGGCGTTCGGCCGGGCGATCATCGAGAACCAGGCGATCGCGTTCAAGCTCGCCGACATGAAGATGGAGATCGACGCGGCCCGTCTGCTCGTCTACCGGGCGTGCTGGATGGCGCGCAACGGCAAGCAGTTCGTCGCCGGCGAGGGCTCCATGAGCAAGCTGAAGGCGGGCGAGGTCGCGGTCTGGGCGACCGAGCAGGCGATCCAGATCCTCGGTGGCTACGGCTACGTGCGGGACTACCCGGTCGAGAAGTGGCACCGCGACTCGAAGATCTACACGATCTTCGAAGGCACCTCCGAGATCCAGCGCCTCGTCATCGCCAGAGCCATCTCTGGCGTGCATATCAAGTAGTCGCTGGTCTCTCGAGTTCGCCCGATCTGGGGTTCATCCCTACTTCATTCCTACAACTGCTCGCCTCCGCGGCCGTGGCGACGGTTCGCGAACGCCGACCAGGCGTCTGGGAAGTACGGGTGTTCTCGGGCCGTGACGCGGCCGGAAAGCCCACGCAGGTGAGCCAGACCGTGCGCGGCACGAAACGCGATGCTCAACGCGCCGCGGCGCGCCTCGAATCTGGCCTTCGCTCCACGGTCGGTGGGAAGACCGTCACCGATGTGCTCACCAGCTGGCGGGAGACGAACGACGCCGTATGGGCGGAGTCGTCGAAACGTGACGACGCCGGTCGAGCCAAGGCGATCGCCGAGGACCCGATCGGGCGGATCGCAATCGCCCGGCTCGGCGTGGGCGATGTCGAACGCTGGCACGCACGGATGCGTCGAGCCGCCTTGGGAGATTCGACAGTCCGGAGCCGTCACGCGGTGCTGCGCGCCGCAATCGAACAGGCGGTGAGGTGGGGTTGGGCCACCACCAACGTTGCGGCCTCGGCGCGCCTGCGACAGCGCAAGCGTCCGGCACGCGAGGCGATGACCGCCGAAGATGTGCGCAGCGTGATCAGAGCGGCGCACTCGATCGATCCCGCCGCTGGCCTCGCGCGCGGCGATTGCCGGTGCGCGCCGATCTGAGGGAGCGGCCGCACTGGTGGTCGTGACACCGGAGGCGGTCCGATGCCGGAGATGGCATCAGAGGGCGTGTACCTCCCGGCGTGCACGCCGAGCTGAGAGTCGATCTCGTCCGACGCGGGATCGAAGCGGTGAGCTACCTGACAACCGGCGCCCAAGCCCTGTCCGATTTGCCCCGATCAGGAGCTCCACAGACTTGCCGCTTCCGCGAAGCGGAAGCGGCAGACCCGCTGGGCCGGGTCCACCAGTGTGCGTGTCATCCCAGTCTCGGCCCGCACAGGGGTGATCACGTTGGCCTGGTCCAGGCGCGAGCGCGACGGGGTGCATCACTTGGAGGTTGCTCGGCGTCGCATCACGGTGCAGCCGTTGCTCGCCCATGGCCGGGTCTCGGCGATCAGCTCTCGCTGCGTTGCCGCCGTGACGTCTTTGCGGCCGAGGAGGCAGCGGCGCAGGGAGAACACGGTGAATTCGCAGTCGCGGCTCTGCTCGAGGATCTCGCGTTGGATGGATGGGAACGCGGCGCTGAGCAGCTCGGAGGGTTGCCGGTGTCCGTGCCGGGCGGCGACGAGCGCGCTGCCGTAGACGTCGAGGAGCACGTGACCATGCCGGTCTGCAGACGGAACGCGGTTCGCGTCGATGAGTGGTTGCGGACGCACGGCGACGAAGCATGTGTCCGCGGGTGCGCGCAGGATGCCCTTCGAGACTGCGCCGGCGGTGGGTCGGCCGCGGTCGTGGACGATGGTGTCGAGCTGGCTTCCCAGTTGGGTGACGCCGACCGGGAGCTCGGCGATCGTCGTCGCGACCTGGGCGAAGCCGATCGCGACGACCACGAGGATCGCGCCCGTGGAGACGATGGCGGGTGCGACGACGTGTCGATTCTGGAGCCAGACGCACGAGCTCATCAGCACCCAGCCGGTGATGAGCGCGACCGTCGGTGCCATGAGCACCCCGTAGTGCGCGAAATACGAGGGCGAAGCCATGAGGACGCCCATGACGACGAGCCCCGTCGTCCCCCAAAGTCGACCGGGGAGTCCCCCCTTCCAGATTGCTCCGGCGCACGCGGCAACGAAGACGCACACCGCGATCCACGCGCTCGGGCTCGAGAGGAACCTCGTGAGCTCGACCTGACCGCGCAGGATCGGGAGCATGGAGTCCACGCGCTGCAGACCCTCGCCGTCTTGGGGTCGCAGGACCTGCGCCATGAAGGCCTGCTCGAAGATCGGGTGCCAGCCCACGAACAACGCGATCACGCCGCCGGTGACCGCGAGGGGCAGGCTCGCGGCGACGGCCAGCCGCACGCGGTCCGCCACGGGACGGGCGAACGGGATCGCGATGAGCAGCGGAACGAGGAACATCCCAGCGACGAGCTTGATCGACACCGCCGCGCCGACGAGCAGGCCGGCCGCGATCAGCCGCCGGGTCGTGCGTTGCGCGTCGGGTCGGGCCGCCCACACGACGACCGCGAGCAGGACGAACAGGTTGACGAACGGCTCCTGCAGCGCCGAGGCCTCGGTCTGCACGACGACGGGCGCGGTGGCGTAGATCAGCGCCGCCAGGATCCCACCGGCGTCGCCCATCCACCGGCGGCCGATCCGACCGACGACCCAGATGTTGATCGCGCCGACGACTGCGGCAAGGAGCCGGACGAGGGTGACGGCGAGCGCGGGCCCGCCGAAGACGGATGCGACCTGCGTCAGCGGCCAGAGCAACACGAGAAAGCCCGGAGGGAACACGTACACGAAGTCCCGGTAGGGCAGCGCACCCTTGCCGACGAGCCACGCCGCACCGACGTAGACCGACTCGTCGTAGCCCGGGTGCACGCTCTCGCCCAGCCCGCCCTTGCCGGCGACGAGGGTGGCCAACCGCAGCAGTACGCCGAGCGCGACGACCGCAGCCAGGAGGACGGCGAACGTCGGGAACGGCCGGCGGGTCGAAGCGCGCGTGAGCCCGGCCTCCATGTCGCCGCATGTTGGTCGGCCGGGCTCGAGATGTCGCGGACCCCGCGACGGGCCTCAGCGCATCGACCGCCGGGCCCAGCGATTGATGGGCCGCTCGATGATCCAGTACGAGAGCGTCGCCGCGCTGAGCGTCAGGGCGAGGACCACGCCGATCTGGACGAGGATCGGTGACGGGAACCAGGACCACGTCGGAGCTTGGATCCACAGCGGCACGTGCCAGAGGTAGATCCCGTAGGAGACCACGCCGAGCGCAACGAGCACGCGGGTGCGCAGGAGCCGCCGAATGCCACCGCCCTCGCCGAAGACCGCGGGGAGGACGAACAGCGCGCCGGCGAAGCCGGTGACGAGCCACCGGATGAACGAGTCGAGGGGCGGGTAGCTGCCGGGTCCGAGGCTCGGGTCGAGGTGCAAGAGCACGACTGCCCAGTAGCACGCGAGCGCGGCGGTCCACGCGAGCCACGCAGGGATCTTCAACCGCACCCCGTGGACGCTCAGGACGGCCATGAGCATGCCGAGGGCGAACCAGTCGAGGTAGCCGGGCAACCAGCGGTCGAACGACAGCGGTTCGAACCACGCGCCGGGCGTCGCCGTGGCCCGGGTCGTCCAGAGCCACCAGCTGCGCGACGCCACGCCGATCGCGGCCATGGCTGCGAGCCCGATCATTTGGCCGCGCAGTCCGCCGAGCCGACGCAGCACCCATGCGATGCCGGGCAGGAGGACGTAGAACGACACCTCGATGCACAGCGTCCACGCGACGCCGAGCCCGCGGAGCCCGTAGGTCGAGCGGTAGGTCTGGGTCAGCGTCGCGAAGCTCAGCGCATGCCCGATCGAGGTGAACTCGTACTGTCCGAACACGATCACGACGAAGGCGAGCGCCACCCAGTACGCGGGATAGATCCGGGCGAAGCGTCGCGTCCAGAACGGTCCGAGCTGTGGCCCAGGCCTGCCGGCCTGCGCCGCGGCGGCGTACGGTCGGTAGAGCAAGAACCCGGAGATCACGAAGAACACTGCGATGCCGAAGAAGCCCAGCCTGTCGGACCAGTTGAAGATCGCACTCGAGTAGAGGCTCGGGTCCTCGATGCGCGTGAACCGCACCGAGTGGTACGTGAAGACGGACAGCGCGGCAAGCGCGCGCAGCCCGTCGAAGCACGGGAACGTCGCGTGTCCCAGCTCATCGGACGACTTCCGGGTCGCGACCAGCCCGCTCTCCCTCCTGCGCGAGAGTGGTGAACCTACCCCTCAGACTCGCCGCGGACGTGGGTGCTGAGCCAGTGCCGGTTCCGTCGCAAGGGTCGGCCGCACAGACGCCGGCCAGTTGCGCTCAGCGCAACCGGCAAGTCTGTGCCGATCCTGATGGGGTCAAGTCGGACGCGATCTGGAGCACTGCGCGGGCGCAACGCGGATGTTTGGAGACCCGGCAGACGCGGTCGCTGAGTACGTTCACGACATCGAGTCGCGGGGCCTTAACGGCGCGTGGATCGGAGCCAGCTGAGCAGGCGACATTGACACTGACGCGTCAAAGTCGGAGATCGTTCTCGGTGGGGCCGAACGATGGCTACGTGCGTGGCGCTGTTTCCGACGTCGCCATCCTCGTCGGTGTGTTGCTCTGCCGTCACCGCGACGCCGAACCGGGTCGCGCGGCTCACACGTGCGCTTGCTAACAAGTTTGCTCAACGAACGCGGGCGATCGCGAGCAGACCTCACCGACGCGCTGGACGCACGCGCTTTATCGTGGCTGGTCAGGAGCACTGCGACGGACGGGAGCGGTTGTCCCGGACGATTCGAAGAGCCCTGTGGATCAGAAGGTTCGAGGTGTCAACCATTCCCGCCGATCCGCAGGCGTCTCCGCGACGACCCGAGCGATGCTGGAGCCACCGCACGAGGTTCGTACGCGCAGGCAAGTCGCGGCTCTACGAACTCCCGGATCCTGTCGACGCGCGTCGCAGTGGAGGTCCGGGGGACTGGCGTCGACCTGGAGGTCGTTTCGCCAGCTCCTTCCTCCCCGAAAGCGCCTGGCCCAACTTTTGAAGCAACCCGTATCGATGGATACCGTGAACCCGGGCGCGCTTCTGGCAGTCTCGTAGCGATGCGCAATCGCTTGACCACGTGAACGGCATGACAACTCTCGACACTCAGATGGCTGAGCTAACGCGCCCCACCGAAGCTCGTGCTCAGCGCGTTGACAGGATCTGGCTTGCTATCGCCATCGCCTCGGTGAGCGCCGTGTCACTGGTCAGAGTCATCACGCTTGGATTCGTTCCAGTCGCACCGGATGATGCCGCATATATCGGTGTTGGGCGAGCACTCTGGGCGCTCCACGAGCCACGGGGGATCAACGGGGCTGTCTTCACGATCAGGTCGTGGGTTTATCCGCTGATGGCGGGTGGCGCGTCACGCTTGGTCGGCGGTGACCCGTTCACCGGGCCGCGACTGCTGGGCTGGAGCCTGGCCACTGCCGCGCTCGTGACTGCGATCGTCTTCGGGTTCCGACTGGCCCGGGGGCCCGGTGCGGTCGCGACGGGACTCGTGATCCTGATGACGCCGGTGCTCTGGTCGACGGTGCCGAGCACGCGGGTAGAGGTAGCGCTCATCTGTTCGTTGATGGTGCTGTTGCTCGTCGTTGACAAGCCGTCGCCGCGTCGGATGCTGATTGGCGGAGTGCTTGCCGGGGTGACGCTCTTGATCAAGGAGACGTCCGCGCCGCTGATCGTCCTGCCACTCGCGTATCTCGGCAAGGTCCCGAACTCGGAGTGGCGGCGACTCGTAGCGCGCTACGCCTTGGGCTTCGCGAGCACAGTGGTGTGGTGGTTCATCACGGTGCTCGTTGTCGCGGACCAGATCTTTCCATTCGAAGGGCTTCGCAATGCCGCCGCCAGCAACCTTCCGCGCGACTTCCGGCTCAACCTCTCCGCCCAACTCCTCATCGCGTTGTCCATCGCCGCCTGGCTCCTCGTCGCGATCAGGCGACGGAACGACCCACGCGCTCGCCTTCTGGTGCTCGCAGGCCTCGCGTTCGTCCCGGCCAGCCTCATTGCGTGGGAAGCCCACTACGGGATTCGCCAGTTCGTTCCGATCACATTGCTGTCGTGCATTGCCCTAGGAGTGGCAGCCGCCGATCTGCTCGCAAGCGTTGTTCGCTGGGCACCGAGCAGGGCTCCGCGCCCCGTCCTAGCCATCACCGCAGTCATCGGTCTCGTGGCGATCGTCCCAGTCGCGACAGCGCAAGCCCGAACGAAGATCACCGCAAGCGCCGGCTCAGATCTCGATGCCAAACTAGGGCGCTTCCTGAGTGCACGCCCGGGCCAACCCGCGGTGCTCATGAGCTTCAAGTTCGACGCGCAGCTCTGGGCGCGCTTGGAGGGTGACGCGACAATCCGCCGATTGCCGTTCGACGAGACGCACGAGCCACCGCGCTTGGCGTCAGCGTTCTGGGTCGACGCGACCAGACGTGACTACACCTCGATGCCGCGCAACAGAGTTACCGCCCGCTTGCGGCAGGCGGACTATCTCGCGCTAACAGGGCCACACCGCTTCGGACCGATCGGGCTTGCCCTTTGGCTTCAGAAGCACGGGAGAGAAGTCGGGCTCGATCCGGTCGCCCATTTCGAAGCCCCATCGGGAAGCGGCTGGGCCTACGTGTATCGAGTCAGCCAACCGCGAGTCGACGCGATCCCCACTGTCATGACCTCAGCCGCCGTGGATCGTCTCGCCAGCGCCGGCCGCTTCCGCGTGTCCGGCCCGACCACAGTCGCAGCGAACGCGGCTTGGCTACAGCACCATTCGGGTAACGGCGCGTCGAACGGAGCCGAGTCCTCACACGCGGCTGCTCGCTCCGCCGCGCTAGCGCGGTGTTACGGGGGCGCTGGATCAGCGCGCCCTTCTCGTTGGAGCTGGTAGTCCTCGCGCAAGGCGAGCTGCTCAGTTCGCCATCCGATCGCTTGTGAAGCCTCGTTCAGATTGCTGCATCCGCTAGTGGTTCTTCCGGCTTGGGGAAGCCATCTCCATTGCAGCGCTTCGAAAGATGCCCTCACAGATGTCGTGCTCGCGTCCCTACTTTCATCCCTACAACTGCCTCGCACCAAGCAGGCTGAGCAGAGCGGAAACCAAGTCGAGGTCAGCGGCACTGAGGCTGCCTTCACGGACGGACCGAAACGAGCTACACGATCTTCGAAGGCACCTCGGAGATCCAGCGCCTGGTGATCGCACGTGCGATCTCCGGCGTGCACATCAAGTAGTCGCGGGTCCGGGCCGTTCGCCCCAATTCAGGGTTCGTCCGTGCTTCTTCCTGCTTCACGCGCCGCGTCCTCGACCGTGCTCCGATAGGTCTTCCACCAGGCTTCGTCACCCGGTGGGAGATTGGACCACCGCCGATCGGCTCCGATGGCGCCATCGATGAGCTCGCGCAGGATGTCGGCGTGTCCGGCGTGGCGAGAGATGTCGACGATCACGTGCACCAGCGCCCGATGCAGCGAGAGCTCGCGCTCGCCCTCCGACCACCACGGCACCTCACCCTTGGCATCCAGCGGAAGCGCGTCGATCGTCGCGTCGGAATGAGCCCACACCCGGCGACAGAACGCGACGACGCGCTCCTTCGTCTCGCTGGGCCTCACCCACATGTCACCGTTCGGTTCGCCATCCTGCATCCACGCCGGCGGCTCCGGGAACGGCCGGCCGAACACCGATCCGAAGTACCCGGTCTCGATGCTGGCGGCGTGCTGGACCAGACCGATCAGGTTCGTTCCCGTCGGGACCAATGGTCGGCGGATGTCGTACTCGGACAGCCCGTCGAGCTTCCAGAGCATCACCTCGCGACCCGACCGCAGGTACTCGTGCAGATCTGCCTTTGGGTCGAAGACCACCGCCGCAGTCTGGCATCGCGGACGAGGTTCCCGGAAGCAAGCCCCGAGCGGGGCTTGACTCTCACCATGGGGGAGGGCGCATCCTCTCTTGATGGACGATCTGATGCCGATCGGCGTGTTCGCCGAGCGGTCGGGACTGTCGCCGAAACGCCTTCGCAGCTACGCCGCCGCGGGGCTGCTCGTGCCGGCCGCGGTGGATGACGAATCGGGCTACCGGTACTACGCGCCGGGCCAACTGCTCGAAGCGCGGGTGATTGATGCGCTCCGACGCGCGGAGCTTCCCGTCGCGGAGATCCTCACCCTGATGCTCGACCCGTCAGCACGTCGGCTCGACGAGTGGGAGCGACGGGTCGAGCTCCACGGGGCTGAACGCCGAGAAGCACTTCGAAGGGCTCGGGACCTTCTCGCAGCCGGTCACAGGTCCGACGCGCCGGACACAACCGCCGACACCGAACAGGAGACGTCGATGCACCTCAACGCAGCCACGTGGACTGATGTCGGTCGGGTGAGGGAACGGAACGAGGATCGAGCCGTGGGAACTGATCGGCTCCTGGCCCTGGCCGATGGGATGGGTGGTCCTCCCGGTGGGGACATTGCGGCCAGCACGGCGGTCGCGGTCGTCGAGGCGGCGTTTGCCGGCCGTTCGCTCGATGAGCTCGCGGCGGGTGTACGGGCCTCCAATGCAGCCGTGTTCGAACGTGCACGCGATGATCGGCGGCTCGAAGGCATGGGCACGACGCTGTCCGCGGTGGGGCTCATCAACTCCGGTGAGCTCGCGGTGGTCAACGTTGGCGACAGCCGCGCCTACCGGCTGCGAGACGGATCGCTCGAGCAGCTGACGGCCGACCACTCGCTCACCGCAGAGCTCGTTCGCCAGGGCAGGCTGCGCGCGGACGAGGCCGTTGATCATCCGGAGCGCGCCATCCTCACTCGTGCGCTCGGCGTCGGTCCCAGCGTCGACGTCGACAAGGAAGTTCACGCAGTCACGGCCGGTGACCGGTTGATGTTGTGCAGCGACGGCCTCTGGAGCGAGGTCACCGACGACGAGCTGCGAACCTCGATCGAATCGGACCGCGATCTCGACTCCGTCGCCCGCGCGGTGGTGGATCACGCCCTCGCAGCCGGCGGCCGCGACAACATCACCGTCGTCGTTGCCGAGGTCCTTCCGTAGTCTGTAGCGTCCGCACGGAACCGGAGAGGGCCGTGACTGCGCTTCTGCTGGGCTACGAAGATGTCGAGAGCGCTCGAAGATTCTTCATCGAGGCTCTCGGGTTTGAAGAGGAATGGGAATCGCGGGATGACGCCGGTGATCTGACGCGGTCGCACGTGCGTTTCGGTGACACGGTCCTCATGCTCGGCAAACCAGGAGCGCACAACGTACTGAGCCCTCGCGTCGCGGGCGGCGTCACCCATCTGATCGTGATCAATGTCGAGGACGTCGACGCGCACCACGCCCGCGCCGCGGGCGGCGGCGCGACCGTCCTCGTGCCGCCATCCGACCGGCCGTGGGGCCGCGACTACGAGATCAGCGATGCGGAGGGCTACACCTTCTCGTTCATCTCGTAGCCGGCACCTTGGTGCACGTGCACTACGAGCTGGACGTCACCGAACGACGACTTTGACGGGCGATCTCCGGCGTCCACATCGAGGAGTCACCGTGTCCGGTCTCAGCCTCGTGGATCTCCGAGATCTGCGATTGCGGAGGGCGGGTCGAGATCTTCGAACGCCGCGCCGTAACGCTCCGCGAGCGCGAGTGAGACTTCCGGACGCTGCCACGTGCTCGAAGCGGCGGTCGCGAGCCAGAGGGCCAAGCCGTGCATCACCGAGGCGCGGTAGCGGAGCCAGGTCTCACCGCGCGCCGGCCGGTCTGCCTCTGGGAGATCGAGCGCAGCGCGGTACAGCTCGACGAGGTCGGCTTCGTTGCTGCGGCGGTCTTCGACCGTGACCGCGCCCTGGAGGAAGTAGCCGAGGTCGAGGGAGAAGTTTCCGCGGTGGAGGACTTGCCAGTCGAGGAAGCCGATGCCGTCGCCTGGCAGCACGTAGGTGTTTCCGATGTGCGGGTCGCCGTGCAAGAGCGTTTGCGGTCCGGTCGTGACGGTGCCGAGGAAGCGGGTCCAGAGCTCGCCTTCGATCTGGTCGCCGGTGAGGGCGCGCACGACCGGCGGGATCGTGTCGCCGGCCCGCTTCAGACCGATGTCGATCCCACGTGCCATCCCGGTCCACGCGCGGATCGGCTCCACCCACGACAGGGCGCTCCGACTCGCCAGCCGGGTTCCCCAGTATGCGCTGTGCAGTGCTGCGAGTCCCCGTACTCCGTTCGCTGCCTGCTCAACGGAAAGCGGCATGGTCGCGTCGCGGGGATCGGCGCCGCGCGTGGTGATGTCCTCCATCACGATCAGGAAGTTGAGGTGCGCCTCGTCGATCAACGACAGGTACACCGCTGGGTGATCGACCGGGAGCTCCACATCGGAGAGGAAGAGGCGAGCCTCGTTCAGAATGCCTCCGGTGCTCGCGTTGAGCTCGGCGTGGGCGGGATCGGCGGCCTTGAGGAACACCGTGTCCGGGCCGGGACCGCTTGCGTAGGTGATGCCAAAACGAGCGCGACGGTTGGTGCCGTCGTCCTGCAACAGCAGTTCGATGTCGCGGACCGACGCACCGGGAAATCGCGGCGCGAGCGTGGACGTCATCCACGCCGCGGTCACCGAGTCCCAGTCCTCCGGGATGCCCGGAAGCTCGGTCGGATCGGTCGCCACCGGTGCCGTACCCCCGAGATCGCCCGCACTGAGCGAGCGAAACCTACCTGTCCGTCGCGACCCCCGTTGTGGTGCGCCTCGTCATCACGCCGGGCGAACTCCGGCATCCACAGCAAGTGATCTGTGGTCCGCCGGGGCCTGAACGGTGCTCTTGGCGGCCGCGCGTTGGTACGTTGCGCCCGTGCCCGCCATCTCCTTCTCCCAGCGACTGAGCGAGCTCGCGGCGGAGGCGCCGGACCGACCCGCGGTCACCTGCGGTTCGGAGTCCGTGACCCGCGCCGAGCTGCTGGCCCGGGCCGACGACCTCGCCCGCGAGCTGATCGACGGTGGCGTCGGTGTCGGGTCGATGGTGAGCATCGCGTTGCCGAACTCCGTCGACTGGTTCGTCGCGGCCGTCGCGGCATGGCGGATCGGGGCGATCCCGCAGCCGCTCAGCAGCCGCTTGCCGCAACGGGAGCTCGAAGCGATCGTGGCGCTGGCCGATCCCGGCGTCGTGGTCGGCGTCGAGCCGGGCTCGCTCGGCGACCGGTGGTGCCTGCCCCGCGGCTACCGGGCGACGCCCCGGCTCGGCGCGGAGCCGCTGCCCGACGTCGTGAGCCCGGCCTGGAAGGCGCCCACCTCGGGCGGCTCGACCGGCCGACCGAAGCTCATCGTCGCCGGCGACCCGGGGCTCGTGAACCCGAACGGGCCGCCCCCGCTCGCGTTCGCCCGCGACGGCTGCCTCGTGATGCCGGGGCCGCTGTACCACAACGGTCCGATCGTCTGGTCGTGCCAAGCGCTGCTGTGGGGCGGCCACGTCGTCGTGCTCCCGCGCTTCGATGCCGAGGGCACGCTCGACGCGATCGCCCGGTACCGCGCCGACGTCGTCTATCTCGTGCCCACGATGATGAAGCGCATCTGGGCGCTGCCCGAAGCGGTGCGCGACGGCTACGACCTGTCGTCGCTGCGCGTCGTCTGGCACCTGGCCGAGCCGTGTCCCGCGTGGCTGAAGGACGGGTGGATCGACTGGCTCGGCCCCGAGCGGATCTACGAGCTCTACGGCGGGACCGAGGGCCAGCTCGCGACGATCATCACCGGCACGGAGTGGGTCGAGCACCGCGGCTCGGTCGGCCGGCCGATCGGTGGCGACATCATGATCTGCGATCCGGACGGCAACGAGCTCGCCGCGACCGAGCCGGGCGAGGTGTGGCTGCGCTCGGGGCGCGACACCCCGGCCTACCGGTACGTGGGCGCCGAAGCCCGGATCCGGGAAGGTGGGTGGGAGTCGCTCGGCGACAACGGCTGGCTCGACGCCGACGGCTACCTGTACCTCGGCGATCGCGTCTCGGACATGATCCTCACCGGCGGCGCGAACGTCTACCCGGCCGAGGTGGAAGCCTCCCTGCTCGAGCATCCCGCGGTGCGGACGTGCGCGGTGATCGGCCTCCCCGACGAGGACAAGGGCAACCGGGTGCACGCCATCGTCGAAGCGGACCCCGGCGCAGTGGATCGAGCGGAGCTGCTCGCGTTCCTCGCCGAGCGGCTCGTCAGCTACAAGCTCCCGCGCACCTACGAGTTCGTGGACGTGCCGCTGCGCGACGACGCGGGGAAGGTCCGTCGCGGCGAGCTGCGCGCCGATCGCGTCGAGTCCCGCGTTGCAGACCCACCGCCGCCGTGATGGTGGTGCGCGGCGCGCGGCTCGGGATCGCCGCGCTCCTGGCGATGGTGCTCGCCTCGGCAGTGGGGTCGGGGCAACCGCTTGCCGCCGCGAGTCGCGGAGACGGCTGGACCCGTGTCGACGTGCGACGCGAAATTCGGTGCGCACGCCGACATCGCGGCGATCGCGACGGCGGACCGGGCTTCGTCGCGGTCGGGCGTCGCGACATCAGAGACCCGGCGGCGCTGCGCCCCGGGGTCTGGACGTCGAGCGATGGCGCGCACTGGGATGGCGTGGACGTTCGGTTTCGGGGTGGGCGCTTTCCGGGGTTCCGTGACCTCGCGGCCTCCGGCGGCGTGCTCGTCACGTCGTCCGACGGCACCGAGCTGTGGCGCTCGACGGACGTGAGCACGTGGCAGCTGGTCGAAACGGTGGCGCGCTCCAGCCGGGCGGGGACCGGGGTGACGGTCGGCCCGCGTGGGTTCGTCGCCATCAACTCGAACACCATCAGTGACTGGAGCGCGGCGGTCGGGACTTCTCGGGACGGTCGGAACTGGAAGTGGACCACGAGCACTGGGACCATGGCCCGTCCGGTCGGGCTCGTCCCATACGGACCGCTCGGTTCCCATTCGTTGTCGGTCGGGCCGTCCATCAACAACGCCCCGCCGATGCTGTACGCGTCGAAGGACGGCGCGGATTGGGCTCCGATCACCGGAGCAAACGTTCCGCAGCGATTCGGAAGGCCGCTTGCGACCAACCGCCGGCACACCCAGGTGTTGGGCATCGAGTACGAACCGCTTCCAGGAGGAGTCGGCGGGCGCCTGTGGTCGAGCCCGGACGCGACGACGTGGAAGGAGATCGCGAGCTTCCACCGGCAGCTCCCGGACGCGAACCCCCGTGACCTCGTGCAGGACGGGAGCTCGTGGGTGGTCGGGGGCACGACGGGCACATCCGACGGAAAGCTTCGCGATGCAATGTGGTCCTCGCCCGACCTCCGGCATTGGGACGCGATGCCGGCGCACCTGCAGGGGCCCGAGATGTTCGGCGGTGGCGTGACCCTCACCGCGGGTAAGGGTCGGGTGGTCGGGCTCGGGAGCACCGAGCGCGGCCCGCTGCTGTGGGTCTGGACGCCGCCGGCCTGAATCCGTTCGAAGGGAGCGTGCGATGACGGAACCAACGAGCAACACGCAGGTGGTGGAAGAGATCTACGCGGCGATGGGAGCCGCTGATCTCGATGGCGTGCTGGCGCGTCTGCCACCCGGACGTCACGATCACCCAGGCCGAGGAGCTGCCGTGGGGTGGTCACTTCGTCGGCCGTGACGGGCTCATCGACTTCGTCACGAAGCTCATCACGAACATCGACTCGAAGGTGACGCCCGAAGGACTGTTCGAGGCCGGCGACCGCGTGATCCAGCGCGGCCGGACCCGCGGGACCGCCCGGGCGACGGGGACCGAGTTCGATGTGGCCGAGGTCCACGTGTGGACCGTGCGCGACGGCAAGGTCGTCGCGGCGGAATTCCACATCGACACCCCGGCGATGCTGGACGCGCTCGGCTGAGGCCCGCCGACGGCCGGCGGTAACGTGCGCCGATGATCACTGGTGCTCGCATCCTGGTGACCGGCCCCACGGGTCAGGTCGCCCTTCCGGTCACCCGCGCGCTCGCGGCGGACAACGAGGTCTTCGGCATCGCGCGGTTCCGTGACGCGGATGCCCGGGCCACGCTCGAGCAGGCCGGCGTCACCTGCATCGAGGCCAACCTCGCGCAGGGCGACTTCGCCGGGGTGCCCACGGACGTGGACTACGTGCTGAACCTCGCGGTGGTGAAGAGCAACCGGTGGGACATCGACCTGGCGGCGAATGCGGAAGCCACCGGCCTGCTCATGGCCCACTGCCAGAGCGCGAAAGCGTGGTTGCAGTGCTCGTCCACCGGCGTCTACCAGCCGGCCGGGCAGCACCCGGTCAAGGAGACGGACGCGCTCGGGGACAACCACCGTGTGATCATGGAGACGTACTCGATCGCCAAGATCGCCGCCGAGACGGTGGCGCGCCTCGGCGCCCGCCAGTTCGACCTGCCGGTGACGATCGCGCGGCTCAACGTCCCCTACGGCGACAACGGCGGCTGGCCCGCGTTCCACCTGGCGATGATCGAAGCCGGCCAGCCGGTGCCGATCCATCCCGATCGCCCGAACACCTTCAATCCGATCCACGAGGACGACATCATCCGCATGATCCCGCGCCTGCTCGAGATCGCGAGCGTGCCCGCCACCACGGTGAACTGGGGCGGCAACGAGACCGCCAGCATCGAGGAGTGGAGCGTGCTGCTGGGCGAGATCGTCGGTCGCGACGTGTCGTTCGTGGAGACGGAGCAGACCGTCAGCAGCGTGGTGATCGACACCACGAAGATGCACGAGCTCGTCGGCCGCACCGAGGTCCACTGGCGTGAAGGCATGCGGCGCATGGTGGAGGCCCAGCACGCCGACGTCGCGGGGTAGCGCACGTCGGGGGAGCGCGCGGCGTCAGCGGTGGGCCCGGTAGCGGCCCATCTCGCGGAACGCCTTCACCGCGTTCATCCGTTCGTGGGCCGGGTCGAGGCCCGCGTAGATCGTGTCGACGTTGACGACGGTGCGTTCGTTGTCGCCCCAGTCGGCGTACGGACCGAGCTCGATGTCCCACGCTGCATCCATCGCCGACATCCCGGCACCGTGCCGGGCGGTGACCTCGCCGTCGAGCCACTCGAGGTAGTGCTCGAGCTGCGCGACGCCGTCGACATCAGCCAGCGGGCCGTGACCGGGGACGACGACGCTCGGTTCGAGCGCGCGGATGCGCCGGCAGGCCGCGACCCAGTTCCCGACCGGACCGGCCCAGATGATCGGGGTGGAGCCGTGGAAGAGGATGTCGCCGGTGAAGACGATGTCACCGTCGTCGAGCCACGCGATCACGTCGCCCTGCGTGTGCGCGGGCCCGACCTCTTCGAGCGTGACCGAACGACCGCCGACGTCCACCGTGGTCGAGCCGGAGAACGTGTCCGTCGGGGGCACCGACTCGATGTCGTCGAAGCGGAACGGCCCGAACGCGTCGGCGACGAACGCATTGCCGTCCTCGCCGATGTCGAGCTGCTTGAAGGCGTGCAGCAACGGTGGTGGAACGTCGTCCATCTCGCTCGCGGCCGCCTCGGACGCGACGATCCGCGCGTCGCGGCACCAGCTGGTTGCCGTAGCAGTGGTCGCCGTTGGCATGGGTGTTCACGACGGTCTCGATCGGCGCCGCGTCGGTGACGTCGCGGATGGAGTCGAGCATGTCGCGGGTCAGGCGCAGATCGAACAACGTGTCGACGAGCAGCGACCTCCCGTCACCTGCGACGAGCCCGGCGTTGCTGTACCCCCACGATCCGTCGGGCTGCAGGTACGCCCAGACGCCGTCCGCGATCTCGTGCAGCCCCAGCTCGAACATGCCCGCAGGGTACCGGCCGGCCGGCTTCCGTAGGCTCCCGGCCATGGACGACCGGCTCCGATCCACGCTCGAGCGGGGGCTCGGCACCGCGATCGTGCGGGCGGTCCCGGTGCGCGGGGGCGACGTCGCCATCTCCTACGCGGTCGAGCTGGCGGATGGACGCCGGGTGTTCGCGAAGACCCATCCCGGCGTGCCGGCGGAGTTCTTCACCACCGAGGCCAGCGGGCTCACGTGGCTCCGCGACGCCGGCGCGATCGCGGTGCCCGAGGTCCTCGCGGTGTCGGACGAGAAGCCCAACCACCTGGTGCTCGAGTGGATCAGCGAGGGCGCGGGTCGGCCGGAGACGGAGCGTGAGCTCGGAGTCGCGCTCGCGCGGCTCCATCAGGCCGGCGTGCCGTGCTTCGGGCGGGAGGACCGCCGGACGACGGGGAGTCGCGGGCTCCCGAACGAGCCGACCCTCACCTGGGCCGAGTTCTACGCGACCAACCGGTTGCTCCCGCTCGCCCGGCTCGCGCAGCAGACGCACGCGCTCCCCGACGACGTCGTCGGCGCCCTCGAGCGGTTGGCCGCGGACCTCGACCGATTCGACCCCGACCACGAACGACCGTCCCGCCTGCACGGTGATCTCTGGGCTGGCAACCGCCTCATCGACGCGGCGGGGGACAGCTGGCTGATCGACCCGGCCGCGCACGGAGGGCACCGGGAGTTCGACCTCGCGATGATGCGACTGTTCGGCGGGTTCGGCCCGGACTGCTTTGCCGCGTACGAAGCGGTCTTCCCGCTCGCGCCCGGCTGGGAGGAGCGGGTGGCGCTGCACCAGGTCGCGCCGCTCGTCGTGCACGCCATCAAGTTCGGCGGCCACTACGTCGGGGCCGCGGCGCGGGCGATCCGTCAGTACGTCGAGTAGCGGGCCTGGAGACGCCGGCGCATCGCAGGTACCCAACGCGTCAGCGTGATCGCAGCCGCGATGAGGAGCGCCGGTTCCATGGCGGTGCGGAACCGCTGGTTGCCGTAGCTCACGGCGACGACGAGGAACGTCGAGGCGATCACCGCGAGCAGCGGCAGCGCGCGGCGTCCGATCCTCACCATCGACCAGATGCCGAACGCGGCGAGCACCATGATCGGCAGCCAGACGATCCACCCGATCGTCAGCCAGGTCTGCGATCGCGTCTCGAGCGTCTCGAACTTGATCTGGTCGATCGGGTGGTAGAGCCCGAGGACCCGCAGCTCCCGGACGGCGACGACGACGGGAACGCTCGAGAGGTGCGCGGTCGCGTACTTGATGCCCTTGTCGCGCGCCTCACGGGTCCAGCGCGCTTCGCCGAGTGTCTTCTGGCGTCCCGCGTCCATGCAGTCGAAGTCCCAGAAGCCGATCATGGGACCCGAGTACGTCGACGGGCAGTTCGAGCCCGCGATCGTGGCCGAGCTGCTGATGGTCGCGATGGTCGGCTCGCCGATGCGGTCGTCGTTGCGGATGACCCACGGCAGCACGATGAGCGCCGTGACGCCGAGCGTCACTGCAGCGACGAGCGTGCGTCTCCGACCGTCACCGGGGAGGGCGAGCACGCACGCGGCCACGAGCACGACGATCGTGACGATCGCATCAGCCCGCGTGAGCGCGACGAGCCCGAGCAGCGCGCCCACGAGCACCCAGCGCCAGAGTCCCGGTCGATCGATTGCGACCATGGCCGCCAACACCGCGGCGTAGAGCAGCGGAATCGACACGGTCTCGCTCATCAGTGACCCGTCGACGGCGATCAGCAGCGGATACGCGGCCGCCATCGCCGCGGCCGTCAAGCCGACCGCGGCCCCCGCGAGCCGGCGGCCGATGTACCCGGTGAGGACGACCGTCACCGTTCCCATCGCGGCTCCCGCGATCGTGAAGGTCCGCCGGTCGGCGTTGGCGATCCGGGTGACGAGCGCGAGGAACGCGGGGTATCCGGGCGGGTATCCGGCGGTCGCCACGGGGGATCTGGAGTAGATCTGGGCCGGGTTGACGAACCCGTGGCCCAGGGAGAGCGGACCCGACGTGAGCAGGTACCACACGGAGTCGGTGCCGAGGGGCAGTCCGTCGGCGACGATCAAGCCGTACGCCAGTCGGATCGCGAGCGCGATCACCGCGATCACGCCGATCGCGGGCACGAACCTGGTCGCGAGCTTGCCCGGTGCTGATGCGTCCGGTGGGCCCACCGGGCCGGTCAGGTCCGCGCGCCGGGAGCGGTCGTCGGGTCCAGGCAGTCGAGGAGCCGGCGGGGATGGCGACCGTCGACGTACCCGACGAACGGCGAGCAGATGTTGTAGCCGAGGAGCTCCTGCATCCGGGGTGAGAGCCCCGCGACGACCTCGGGTGCCACCGCGAGGACGTGGTTCTCGACCGGGCGCAGCCACGCGACGCCGTAGTGGAGCACGACGCCGAGTCGCGATCGATCGGTGCGGTTGGCGCCGCCGCCGTGCCAGAGGCTGCCGAGATAGACGAGCGTCGCCCCCGCCGGCATCTCGATCGCGATCGTGTCGGTCCCGGGTCCCGGTCGTTCGTCGATCCAGCGGTGACTGCCCGCGACGATGCGCGTCGCCCCGTTCTCCTCGGTGAAGTCGTCGAGCGGCCACATCACGTTGACGACGAGCTCCGGGTGCGGGCGTGGAATGGGGTACAACGCGTCGTCGGGATGCAACGGTTGTGCGACCTCGCCCGCGCCGATCTCGATGCCCGTCGGCGCGCTCAGCTGGTACTCGCCGAGGACCCGATCGAGGATCTCCAGGATGACGGGGTTCGTGGCCGGACCGTCGAACCGCCGCGTCTTGCCGAACAGCGCGTAGACCCGGCGGGTCTTGCGCCCTTCGAAGTCGTCGCGCCCTCGGGGCGTGGCCGCCAGGATCTCGTGGAGCTCGGCGCGTGCGCTTGCGACATCTTCCTGGGGCCAGAGCCCGTCGATGACCGCGTAGCCGTCGGCGTGGATCGCCGCGACGATCGCATCGACCGATTCGGTGTTCGTGGTGCGTGTCGTCGTCATCGCCACCCCCGTCAGCGTTCGAGCGTACCCCGGCCATCGGGCGAAAGTTCGGGGCGCCGACGTCATAGCCTGAGCCGGTGGACCAACCTGCAGCCGGTGAGCCGGCCATCGTCGTCGAGCATCTCGTCAAGCGGTTCGGCGACCTCGAAGCGCTCAAGGACGTGTCGTTCGAAGTTCCCGCGGGCCGGGTGCTGGGCCTGCTCGGGCCGAATGGGGCGGGGAAGACGACCGCGGTCCGGGTCCTGACCACGTTGCTGCGTCCCGACGAGGGTCAGGCGCGCGTGCTCGGTTGTGACGTCACTGCGGAACCGACGCGCGTGCGGGCGTCGATCGGGCTCGCGGGTCAGTACGCGGCGGTCGACGAGAACCTCACCGCGACGGAGAACCTGCGGCTCGTCGGCCGGCTGACGCACATCTCGGAGTCCGAGATCAAGGTACGGGTCCCGACCCTGCTCGAGCGGTTCGACCTGTTGCACGCCGGGGACCGACTCGTCCGCACCTACTCCGGGGGCATGCGCCGCCGCCTCGACCTCGCGGCCGCACTCGTGCACGAGCCCCCGGTGCTCTTCCTCGACGAGCCGACCACCGGGCTCGACCCCCAGGGCCGCACCGAGCTCTGGACCGTGATCGAAGACCTCGTCTCGGGCGGCACGACTGTGCTGCTGACCACCCAGTACCTCGAGGAGGCGGACCGCCTCGCGGACAACATCGTCGTCATCGACCACGGTTCGGTGATCGCCGAGGGCACCGCGGCTCAGCTCAAGGCCCGGCTGGGCGAGACCATGATCGAGCTCGGGTTCAGCGACGATGCCACCGTGGGCGTTGCGCTCGAGAAGCTCGAGCCGATCGGCCCGGTCGCCCGCGAGGGTCACACGGTCCGGGTCAGCGTCTCCGACGGTGCGACCGCGATGCTCGAGATCGTGCGGACGCTCGACGCCGAGCAGCTGACGCCGATCACGATGGCGTTGCGCGAGCCGACGCTCGACGACGTGTTCCTCGAGCTCGACGGGGCACGCGGCCGAGGAGCCGACCGAGCCGGACGGCGAAGCTCCGGCCGAGAAGAAGAAGTCCCGACGCGCCCGACGGAGTGCCTGATGACCACGACGACGACCAGCCCCGAGCTCCAGCTCCGCGAGGACGCGCCGCGTGCCCGGTGGGTGATTCGCTGACGATGGCGTGGCGGAACCTGCTCAACATCCGCCGGAACCCGCAGCTGCTGGTCTTCGCCACCATCCAACCGGTCATCTTCGTGCTGATGTTCCGCTACGTCTTCGGCGGCGCGATCGCGGCGCAGTGGGAAGGGAAGCCGGTCCCGTACGTCGACTTCCTGATGCCCGGCATCTTCGTGCAGACGGTCACGTTCGGCGCGCTCACGACGGGCGTCGGGCTGGCCGAGGACCTGGGGAAGGGTCTGATCGACCGGTTCCGCTCGTTGCCGATCGCGCGCTCGGCGGTGCTGGTCGGACGCACGTGGGCCGACCTCGTCCGGAACTTCTTCGTCGTCGTGCTGATGGCGGTCGTGGGGTTGCTGGTCGGTTGGCGGATCAACACGAACTTCCTCGGCTTTCTCGGTGCGCTGGCGCTCGTCCTGGCGTTCGCGTACTCGCTGTCGTGGCTCTTCGCGATCGTCGGGCTCTCGGCGCCGGACGCGGAGACCGCGCAGGCCGCGTCCTTCCCGTTGCTCGCGCCGCTCGTCTTCGCGTCGTCGGCGTTCGTGCCGGTCAGCTCGATGCCGGGCTGGCTCCAGGCCTTCGCGAACCACCAGCCGGTGACCGCCGTGGTGAACGCGGCCCGGGCGCTGACGTTGGGCGGCCCGGTGACCTCCTACCTCGTCAGCGCGGTCGCCTGGATCGTCGGGATCATCGTGATCTGCGCCCCGCTCGCCGTGCGCCGCTACCGCCGCGCCACCTGACTCCCGGACCGGTCAGGACTCCGGCGGGGGTGGGCACCGCACGCCGACGGAACCGACGATGTGGGCGAAGGTCGCCCGGCTGACCAGCCAGCGGTCGCCATCGAGGCGCGCCCGACCTTCCATGTTCCCGAGCAGGACGTTCCCACCCCGCTCCAGGCTGAACCACACGACGGCCTCCCGGGCGTCGAGGAACTTGATGTGGAGCACGCGTGCCGTTGCCGGTCCGTCGTCGTTGTCGCCCCGGCGCGGTGCGCGCGCCCCGGCCTCCCGGAGGCACGGACCGAGGTTCGCGCCACCCTGGACCGCCGGGACGCCCTCGCCGTCGTCGCTCGGAGTGACGATGCGCTCGAAGACAGCCCGCACCTCGGCTTCGGCCGCATCGAGATCGTCGGGAGGCGGCCCGGTCGCGAGGTGCTGTTCGGCCTGCGCTTCGGGATCGACCCCGAAGTGGTGCCCGTGGTGGCGCATCATCGCCTCGTGCAGCTGCGCCTCGTCGTGGATGTCGATGCCCTCGAGGTCGACCCCGGCCCGCAGCATCGCGGCCACCTGGAACTCGAGCGGGGTGAGGAGCTCCGAGCCGTCCGGAGGGACGAAGTCGAAGATCGCGCCGTCGATCACCGCGTCGACCTCGAGCTCCGTCGTCGTCCACGTCGAGACGACCTTGCCGTCGAACCGGCCCTCGATCGCGACGACGATCCCCGTCTCGCGATCGACCGAGCAGCTCAGCTCCTGCCCCATGAACGGCCCCAACGGCGCGCCAGGCGGTGTCCCCGGCTCGAACCGCGGCCGGAGCTCGAGCTGCCAGGCGTCCCGCTGCGCGACCTGCGTCTCGCCGCGCACCTCGAGGTCGAAGCGCGCGAACAGCCACCGCGGCGCCAGGAGCTGGGACCACGGTGGCTCGGGACCGCGGGACGACGGCCGGCGCAGGCCACCCGCGCCGGGCGCGAACGTGAGCATCTCGCCCGCGGCGGCGACGCTGACCCGGTCGCCCGCATCCGCGCGCCACCGACCGGGTCCGACCCACCAGAGCTCGTGCTCGGTCTCCTCGCGGCCGAGCTCGCCGTCGCCGCTCGTCGCCATCATCAGCACCGCACCGGACCCGTCGTCGCGCTGCCGCATCCACCATTCGTGCACCGGACGGATCGCGGTCTGCTCGACCATCTGCGTCGCACGCACGTGGAGCGGCGCGTCAGGGCGCGGCGCCTCGTAGATCGCTTCCAGAACGTCGCCCAGCGTCCCCATGCCGCCGACCGTAGCCCTGCCCCCGCGGCCGCGCCCGGGGGTTTCGAGCCGTCAGTGGACGAGGGCGGTGATCGCCGCCATCACGTCGTCGGGGAGCGGGCCGGCAGCCGCGGCCGTGACACATTCCGCGAGCTCGGCGCGGTTCTTCACCCCGAGCACCACCGAGTCGATGCCGGCCATGGTGAGCGCGTAGCGATGCGCAAGCGTCGCGGTCGACCACCCGAGTGATCGAGCGAGCTCACGGATCGGCTCCGCCCGGTCGAAGTCGATCGCGACGCGCACCTCTTCCCCGGTGTCGCGGTCCAGCGCGTCGGTGATCGCACCCGCGGCGACTGCGCGGATGCCGAGCACGCCGACGCCCAGCTCTGATGCGGTGGCGATGATCTCGCGTGGACGTTCGGGCTCGTCGTAGCGCCGGATGTCACCCGAGGAGTCGAGCAGGTTCGCGATGACCTGGACGACGGCCGGACGGGGCTCGTCGCGCAACGCCGCCAGGACGGTGCCCGGGGGACCGGTGCCGGTGATGCCCCAGGCCCCGACGATCCCCTCGTCCACGAGCGCGGCCATCGTCGGCCGCCACGCGTCCGTGTACGTGCTCCAGCTGGTGGCCCGGCGGTGCTGGTGCTCACCGAGGGTCGGGAGCACCCGGCCGTCGTCGATGATGTAGGTGTGGAGGAAGCACAGGTCGACCCGATCGAGCTGCAGCGTCTCGAGGCTGCGCTCGACCGACCGCCGGATCCGGTCCTCGGGCCGCTCGTCCACCGGGTCGCCCAGCATGACCTTGGTGGAGACCCGGACCCCGGCCGGCAGGCGGCCCGCGAACGCGTCGGCCACCACCCGCTCGGACTCGCCCCGCCCGTACGCGGGGCGAGGTCCAACAGGTCGATGCCCGCGGCCACCGCGGCGTGCACCGTCGCGACCGCCTCGTCGCGGTCGGTCGCGCCCCAGACCTGGCCGAGCCCGCCGCCGCCCAGGCTGAGGACGCTGACCGGGCCGACCGGGCCGAGCACTCGATGCTGCACCGCGGGCAGGTTGGCACAGCGGGGGCGAGGACGGGCCCGGGCGTGCTCCCGTGCGTGAGATTCCGTCCCATCGATCCCATCCGCGGGCCCATCGGCTACGAACCACCCCCGTGGAACCTCTCGACGCGCGCCCCGATGCCGATCTGGTCGCGGTCATCGCCGACCGGCAGCCGGACGCGCTCGAGGAGCTGTACCGCCGCCATTCCGTGGCGGTGTTCGGCGTCGCGCGGCGGGTCACGGGGGTGCCCGAGCACGCCGAGGAGGTGCTCCAGGAGGTGTTCCTGCGCCTCTGGCGCAGCCCGGAGCGGTTCGACCCGACCCGGGGTGCGCTGCGCTCGTTCCTGCTCATGGACGCCAACGCGCGCGCCGTCGAGCTCGTGCGGCGCGACGCCGCCCGTCGCGGCCGCGAAGCGCGCACCGTCTCACTCGCCGAGCCCTTGCGGGGCGAGGAGATCGGCGGCGAGCTGTGGGACGTCGTCGTGGCGGGTCATCTCCGCGACGCGCTGGACGCACTCACCCCGATGGAGCGCGAGGCCATCGAGCTCGCGTACTACGGCGGCCACACCTACCGTGACGTCGCCACGATTCTCGGCCAACCGGAGGGAACGGTGAAGAGCCGGATCCGGAGCGGGCTGAAGCGGATGCGGGATCGCCTCGTCGCCGCCGACATCGGAGACGCGACATGACCGCCGAACGCACCCCCGAGGAGCTGCGCGAGCTGTTGGGCGCGTACGCGCTCGAACGCGCTCGAGCCGGACGAACGCAAGCAGGTCGACGAGCTGTTGCTCGCGGACGCGTCCGCCCGGGCCGAGCTGCACGAGCTGGAGCAGGCCGCGGCATGGCTCGGCCACGCGAGCCTCCGCCCGCCCGCCGCCGCGTGGGAGGCGATCTCGGCCGAGGTCGACCGCGACCTCAGCACCCCGCGCGTCGAGACTGTCGAGAAGGTCGAGACCGTTGCGACGCCCGAGCCGGCGGAGCCGCCCGAGGTCGTCGCGCCCACGCCCCTGCACCCCCGGCGCCGGGTCTCCCAGTGGCTGGTCGCCGCGGCGGCCGTCGTCATCCTGGCGATCGGCGCAGTCGGGGTGTTCGCGCTCGTGAACAACAGCTCGTCGGGCTCAGGGACCGATCCGGCGTCGGAGGCATTCGCGAAGGCCGAGCGCAACCCGAAGGCCCGGACGGTCATCCTGCGGTCCGCGGACGGTCGGTACTCGGCGCTCACCGCGGTGCTGCCCGACGGGACCGGCTACCTCTCGAGCGCCGCGATGCCCGGTGCGCCGGCGGGCCGGGACCTCCAGCTCTGGTCGATCACGCCTGACGGCCCGGTCTCGCTCGGCTTGATGCGCGGGCACAACGACGTGCACACGTTCCGGGTCGCCCCCGGCACGAAGGAGCTGGCGATCACCAGCGAGCCGCGTGGTGGGAGCACGGCCCCGACCGGGAACCCGATCGTCGAGCGCGCCGCTCCCGGCCGCCTGACCGTTCGGCGGCGGCGGCCGGTCCTTCCCCGGGACTAGGCCCGCCGCCGGGCCGGCGCGGTCGGCTCTGCATCTCCCTCGGGAGATCGGAGTCGACCGATCGCCGCGCCCAGCCACGCGATCCCCGCGAGCACACAGACCACGCCGAGCGCGCTGAAGCCCCGGCCGTAGAGCAGGGCCTCGGCGACGAGCGCGTCGATGGCGACCGAGAGCGCGAGCGCGGTGAGCCAGAACGCGAGCGGGTCGTGGTCGTTGCGCAGCATGCGCACGAACGGGAGGCCCGGGATCACGGCCAGGAACCAGAGCAGCGGGATCATCGAGAGCGCGTTGCCCGTGCCCGCGGCCGTGGCCAGGAGCGCCAGTGCGCTCGATGCAGCCACGATCACGACGCAGCGGTCGGCAGTCATCATGAGCGTCCCCTCGGGGTGGTGGGCCCGATCGGACCGAGGGCCCCGGCCGAGCGGTCCAACCGGAAGACGATGGCGTCCGGGTTGTGCACCACGACCTTGAACCTCGGTGATGCCAACAGCGCCGCCTCGATCCGGGAGAGCGAGCCCTTGGGGAGCGGTCCGATGGCGTCGATCTGCTCCTTCTGGGCGCGGGTGATGATCAGGTACACCTGCCGGTAGCGCGGATCCCCGAGCCACGAGGACAGCGTGCCGACCGGGTTCTCGAGCACACCCTCGACGGACCGCTTGGGCTCGGTCGCGAGCGTGGTGTACGTGAAGCGCTCGGCGTCGCGGAACTGGTTGGGGTAGTCGTGGGTGCCTTCGACGATCAACGTGTGCGGCGGTGCGTGGTCGTAGACGGTCTCGGCCGCACGCACCTCGTTCTTCGTGAAGTACGACCACGAATCCTTGCCGTAGTACGCGAAGAGGAAGCCGATGAGCACGACCGCGCTGATCGCGATGGCGAGCACCGGGGTGATCCACCGGCGGCCCGCCTCGCGGCTCGGGTAGAGCAGCTCGGCCATGAAGAACGCGGCGAACGGCAGTGCGAAGAGGAAGACGCGGAAGAGCGCCTCACCGTCGTAGTTGCCGCCGACGAGGATCACGATCGGGCACACGAGCAGGACCGCGGCGGCCGCATCCCAGTTGCCGTGGCGCAGCCGTCGCGCGAGCCCGCACACCGCGAGCAGCGCGACGATCGCGACCTGCAGCCGGCCGATCTGGGAGATGACCTGCTGGGCCGGGTCGACGTGGCTCAGCTGCACGAGGTTGCTGCTGACGTTCGACGAGAACGAGCCGAAGCCCTGGAAGATCGAGGTCGAGTTGCTGAAGTAGTAGGTGCGTGCCCCGGTGACGAACCAGCCGACGGTCATCCCGCCCATGATCAGGGGCAGCGTCCGGACCCGCAGGACCCCGAAGAGGGCCAGCCCGCAGAGCGCGGCGGTGAGCACGATCGGCGTCAGCGGGTGGCTCGTCGCGACGACCGCGAACATGACGCTGAGGATCGCGACCGTGCCCCAGGTCGAGGACGTGACCGCGGCCGGCACCGCCTTGGCCGCGGTCGCCCGCAGCGTCGGGATGAGCTTGCGCACGATCCTGGGTGCCGCGGGCTTCTTCGACAGCGAGTTGAGCACGATGCCGAGCGCGGCCAGGTAGATGAAGTACACGAACGCCTGCGGCGAGAAGTAGTCCTGACCGACCCAGTTGCCGATCAGGAAGAACCAGCAGGCGGTGAAGCGGACGCGACGGTCCTCGGTCAGCGCACCGAGCAGGATCCAGAGCGCGGCGACGTTGAGGAGCTCGAACACCGGTGGCGACCACGCCGCGAACGACAGTGCGCTCTTGAGCCCGGCAGCCTCGGTGAGGCTGGTCGCGAGCCCGAAGAACCCGGGCCAGTTCTGGTAGACGGGCAGGAACGAGAGGTGCGGGTCCACGGCGTGGGTGCGCATGAAGTAGTCGACGACGCCGACGTGCTTCCAGGCCCACGCGTAGCGCAGGGTGCCGTAGAGCAGGACCGGCGACGCGTGGACGACCGCGATGAACAGCACCAGGTACGGGGCGAGGAGCTTGCTCGATGCGTTGCGGTGGACCCCGAGCAGGAACCCGACGGTGAGCACCGCCAGCGCGAGGTAGAAGGACGCGTGCAGCGCGGACAGCAGGCCGTAGTCGCCCATGTCCTTGAGGTTCGTGTTCTGCAACGACCAGAGCCACAGCAGCGCCGCGAGGCCGAGCATCAACCCGTGGAACCGCGGCCGGGAGGCCCAGGGGCGCCGCTGCGGTGTGCGGTCGTCCGGATCGTCGGGCGCCGCGTCGGGAGAGTGGAGGATCGGCACCGCGTTCCGGCGCTGCGCGAACACCTGGTAGAGGCGCCGTTGACTGGCCTCGACGTCGGGCGGGCTCGGCGCGCTCACGCGTGCTCTCCCCAGACCTTGATGTAGTCGATCTTCAGCGCCGACGGGAACGGCGTCGCGCGGTTCGGGGTCTTGGTGAACGCGCCGCCGACCGCGAGGTCGGCGATGAGGTACATCTGCTCGTGCGGGATCTCCTTCGGATCCGTGACGTGGAGGCGCGCGACCCCGTCGACGTACCAGGTGAGGGAGTTCGGCTTCCACTCGAGCCCGAAGGTGTGCCAGCCCGTCGTGAAGTCGGGGCCGTGCCACCGCACGCCCTTGCCGACGTTCTTGCCGTTCTGCAGCCAGTGGGTGTGCAGCTGCGCGACGTTCGGCTGCTCACCGACCGTCTCGAAGATGTCGACCTCGGGCAATGGCTCGCGCGATGCCGGCAGCATCCACAGCGCGGGCCACAGGCCCTGGCCCTTCGGGATCTGCACCCGAGACTCGACGTAGCCGTACTTGAAGGAGAAGAGGGTGCGGTCGGGCGAGAGGCCCGAGATCATGCCGGAGACGTAGTCGAACTGCCGGTTGTCGATCCCGGTGATGGTCTGCGGCTTCGCCTCGAGCGAGAGCACGCCGTCGGCCACCTTCACCTGCTGCGGGATGTACCACTCGAGCTCGTGGTTCCCCATGTTCGTGCAGCCGTTCGCGGACCACTCGTAGCAGGGCGACCAGTTGTTCGAGTTCAGCGTCGTGCCGTTGAACCCCTCGTTGAGCAGGAGCATGCCCTTGTCCGGACCGTCCGCCACCGCGTTCTTGCGCGTGACGAAGACCGAGACCGCGATCGCCACGCCGACGAGCACGACGAGCATCGACAGGACCAGGAGGCGACGCTGACGCCGGGCCCGACGGACCTCGGACCGACGTTGGCGGCGCCGAGTCGCTCTCGGGACCATGGGCTCAGCTTCCGTGCGTGTCATGGTCCGTGCGATGGCCTCCGTGGCTGCGCACTCTCTCCGGCAATCCTTCCGCCCATTGGAGCCCGTCCGTAGCCCGCCCGCAAACTGCGCGCGCGGGCCGCGCTGCGCCGCGCGACCCGGAATGCCTTGGTCGACGTGCGCTCGCCCCGCCAGGCCGGTGGCCGCCCGCGCCCGGCCAGCAGGTCCGCGAGCGTGCCGACCTCGGTGTCGCCCGGCACGATCACTCGCGCGATCGCGAGCGGGTCGTCGCCCGGGCCGCTCAATGCGTCCTTCACCGCGCACGCGGACCGGAAGCCGGCCCGCTCGACCAGGGCCCGGATGCGGGGCCCGTGGAACCCGAAGGGGTAGGCGAAGCTCGGGATCTCGTGCCCGAGCCGGTCCTCGAGGACGCCGCGGCTGCGCCGGATCTCCTCCCATGCGGTGTCGCGGTTGATCACGTCGAGCTGCGGGTGGCTGTGGGTGTGCGCCCCGATCTCGACGCCCGCCTGCACCAGGGACTCGATGTCGGACCAGCCGAGCATCGGCCGGTCACCTTCGTCCACGGACTCCAACCAAGTGCTGGTGGATCCGACGCACCCGGTCACCACGTACATCGTCGACGTGAGCTCGTAGCGGGTGAGCACCGGCAGCGCGTGCTCGGTGAAGTCGGCGAAGCCGTCGTCGAACGTGATCACCACCGTGCGCTCGGGTGCCTCGGTCATCGGCTCCGCGAGCATCGCGGCGTACTGCGAGACGGTCAGCGTCCGGTACTTCTGGTCGTGGAGGTACTGCATGTGCTCGGCGAAGACCTCCGGCGCAATGACCCATCCGTGCTGCTCGGGTCGCGCGCCCTCCGCGACGGAGTGGTAGAGGAGGACGGGGAGGATGGTGTGTCTGCTCATGGCGCCACGCTCGCTTCGCGAAGCTCGATCTCGGCGAGATCGATGTCCGGGACCTCGGCGGCGCGCGTGCTCGTCGCGTCCGCCCTCGTCGACAACGGGAGCCGCCGCGACGGTCGGAGTCGCCGCGACCGGCCGCGGCGCGGGCCGTTCGTCGAGGCGGCTGTCCCAGCGGCTGAGGAAGTACAACGCCGGGCCCGCGAGCATCCCGAGGCGCTCCCGGCGCACCAGGATCGACGGGGTGTCGCCGGGCAGGCGTTCGTTCTTCGTGGAGCTCGGGCTCAGCGCGTGCTGCGCGGCACGCGGCACCTTCGCCAGCATGTCGAGCATCCGGCCGGGCTCGTCCACGATCGTCTTGGTCAGGTACGCGGTCAGCCCGGCGCCGTACCCGAAGGTCTGGCGCTCCAGGGCCTCGAAAGTCCGGTGGTGCTGGTGGTACACGATCGCGCCGGGCTCGTACGCGATCGGGTGGCCCGCGGCGAGGACGTCGAAGAACGCCGCGAGGTCGTCGCCGCCCTTGGCCTCCGTACCCGCCCCGAGCGCGGGCTCGAAGCCCCGCAGCGCGCGCAGCACGTCGGTGCGGAACGCCATGTTGGCGCCCGATCCGAACGACCCCGCGGTGTAGGGGAAGAGGGGATCGGCGGAGCGCTGCACCGGGTCGAAGATCCGCGACTCGAATCCCTTGTTGAAGCCGGCGTAGTGCTCGAGCCAGTCCTGTGCGGCCGTCTCGAGCTCGAGCGGGAAGATCATCCCGGTGACGCAGCCGACCCGCGGGTCGCGCGCGAAGCCCGCCGCGAGCTGGTCGAGCCACGCCGGGTCCACGACGACGTCGTCGTCGGTGAAGGCGACGAACGGCATCGTGACGTGCTCGAGCCCGCAGTTGTGCGCGCGGGCGAGACCGGGCCGATCCTCCCGGACGTACTTGATCGCGCGAGTCCGACGCGGCCAGCGCGTAGACGAGCTCCCGGGTCTCGCGGCCGACCGACGCGTTGTCCACCACGATGACCTCCGCGGCAGGATGGTCGAGCCGCCGCAGCGACTCCAGGCACCGGGCGAGGCTCTCCGGGCGGTCCCGGGTGGCGATGACCACGGACGTGCGCGGTCGCGCTCGGCCGAGCGGGGCGTCGACCGGCGCGTGGATCGCGTCGCTCGGCACCTCGACACCGAGGGTGCGGCCGATCTCGCGGGTCAGCTGCACGCTCGAGAGGCCGTAGGGGCCGAGCGCGAGCTCGAGCACGCCGATCGGCGCCCGTTGGTTGCGGACCAGGACGACCGCGCGCGTGTAGGTCTTGTTGGTGCGCGGGTCGAGCGCCGCGAGGGCCTGGACCCCGTCGGCGACGTCGATCTGGGTGACGAGGGCAGGCTCGAAGGCCGTCTCGGGTGTGGCGGGCGCGTCGGATCGGGCCTTGGATCCCGAGCGGCGGGACGCCCCTTGGCGCGACGGGAGCCACCGCAGCGAGCCCGGCACCCGGGCCGCGGCGTACCCGCCCGCGGTCGTTGCGACCCCCGTCACGACGGTCGCGGCGCGGGCCACCCCCTTCGGGTCCAGGGTCCGCACGGCCAGGCTCAGCTCGCGGCGCACCGCCCGCGGCAGCGCGCGGCATCGTGTACTCGCGCTCGCTGGCCAGGCCGTCCTCGGTGCCGACGAGGCGCGAGATCTGCGTCTTGGAGATGCCCTCGGCGAAGCAGCGGGCGCGGAAGTACTTGGCGGTGGCACGCGCCGCGGGGACGCGGTGCGAGACCGCGGCCTCGGGCTCGAACCAGACCACGCCGTTCGGGAACTGCTGCGACGCGCGGATGAAGAACTCGGTCTCCTCACAACCGGCGGGCAGGGATGCGGTACGCCCGAGCGAGTGCCGGAAGCCGCCGATCTTCATGACGACGTCGCGCCGCACCGACATGTTCGCCCCGATGAGGTTCCGGACCGGTCCCGGCTCGGAACGGTGGCCGCTGTAGGTGCACCCGACGACCCAGTCGAATTCCTCGGGGAGCCAGGCGGGCCGCGCGTCGTCCCAGCGGGGGACGACGCGACCGCCGACGCCGAGCACCAGCGGATCGGCGTACGGCTCGAGCAGGTGCCGGATCCAACCGGGCTCGGCCATCGCGTCGTCGTCGAGGAACGCGACGATCGCGCCGGAGGACGCGGCGATCCCGGTGTTGCGTGCGCCGGAGAGACCCTTCGCCTCCGAGTTCGGGACGACGCGCACCCCGGGGAAGGCCTCCTGGGCCCGGACGAGGAGCGCGTCGTTGTGGTCGGTGACGACGACGATGTCGCGCGCCTGCGGCTCCTGCGCCTGCACGGACGCAACCGCCGCCGAGAGATCCGACCAGCGCGCTTCCGTGTACGCGCAGATCACGACGGAGAGCGCGCCCGGCGCCGAGCTCACGGCGAGACGCTCCGGATCAGCGCACCGCCCTCCGGCAACCCCGGGCGGGCCACGGAGTGGCCGTTCGCGTGCCACGGCGGGTGCTGGACCGGACGGGCCAGGCGGTGCTCGGCCTGGACCCGGTGGTCGGTGCCGATGACCTTCTCGAGCGCGAATTCGGTGCCGATCGCGCGCAGGACCCGGAAGCCGTCGCGGACGGTGCGCAGGTTGGTCGTGCCGGAGATCCGGATCGACTCGAAGCTCGGGACCTCGGCGATCCGCAGCCCGGCGCGGACGGCCCGGATGTGGATCACGGTCTCGACCTCGAAGCCGCGGAACGGCCCGCTGATCACGGGGAGCACGTCTCGCCAGAACGCGGTGTAGCCGTAGCAGAGGTCCGAGAACCGGGCGCCGAAGCCCAGCCGCACGAGCCGGGTCAACGCCCAGTTGCCCATGCGGCGGTGCCGCTCCATGTCGTCGGTGCCGCCGCCGAGGGTGAACCGGGAGCCCATCGCGACGTCCGCGCCCGGAGAGGAGCAGGCCGACGAAGGCCGGGATCTCCTGGGGATCGGTGGAGCCGTCGGCATCCAGCATCACCACGATGTCGCCGGTGCAGGCCGCGAAGCCGGCGCGCAGGGCGGCGCCCTTGCCCGGGGTGCTGACCATCACCACCTTGGCCCGCGGTGCGTACGACTTGGCGACCGCGATGGTGTCGTCGGTCGACAGCCCGTCCACGATGACCAGCTCGTGGATCCACGAAGGGAGCCGCGGCAGGACGTGCGGAAGGTTCCCGGCCTCGTTCAGCGTCGGGATCACCACGCTGACCGACGGGATGCCGGGGAGAAGCTCCCCGGCGTCCATGATCACCGGTGCATCCGTGTCCGTGATGACCGGCGCGTCGGTGCTCGGCGCGTCGACTGGATCGAACGCCATAGGCGCTGCTGCTACGTCTGTCATTCTCCCCATCCCTGGGTACGGCAATTCCTGCCGTGTGCCGTCATGTCCCGTCCATGGGCGCGCACATCCAAGACTTCGAGCCCCGGATGTCAGACGATGTGGTGCCCCTGCACTCCGCAGATGTTCGGCACTCTCGCCCGGGGGGAGCATACGCGCGCGTTCATCCGTTGTCACGGTTCGCGTCGACAATCTGTTCAATCTCCGCGCGCGTCACACATACCTGAGAGTTCGCGCGCGTGCAGTGGCGTCGCGGGCCTCGTTCTCCTTATGCTCGCGACGTTGTCATGGAGGGTGACGTGTTGTCCGCCGGCTGCGATGGGTCGGTGTTTCCAGGAGGTCAGATGGCGGTCGCCCGGGGCTCGGTGCGCGAACAGTGGTGCGCGTGAGCGCGGCCGCGTCCGTTCGCCGTCGCGCCGAGGCGCTGCGCGGCAGCCTTGATGCACCCTTCGTCCGAAATGCGTACTCGCTCGTCGGGTCGACGCTCGCGACGTCGGGCTTCGGCGTCATCTTCTGGATCGTCGCTGCGCACCTGTTCACGAAGGAGGAGGTGCGGGCGCGACACCGCGCTCATCTCGACGATGCTCTTCCTCTCGAGCATCTCGCAGCTGAACCTCACGAACGGGTTCAACCGCTTCGTTCCCGTGGCCGGCGTGCGCACGCGACGCCTGGTCGTCACCGGGTACCTCGCAACGATGGCGACCGCGTGCGTCGCGTCGAGCGTGTTCGTGCTGGGCATCAACGTGTGGGCGCCGAGGCTCTCGCTGCTGAACGACCACTGGATCTACGCGGTGTGGTTCGTGCTCGGCACGGTCGTGTGGACGGTGTTCGCGCTCCAGGACGCCGTGTTGACGGGCCTCGGCGAAGCGCACTGGGTGCTGATCGAGAACGTCATCTACGGCATCGTCAAGATCGGCCTGCTCTTCTTCGTCGCGGCGTCGCTGCCTGCGCTCGGCGTCTACGCGGCGTGGACGCTGCCGCTCATCGTCGCGGTGATCGCGGTGAACGGGCTCATCTTCAAGCGGATGGTCCCGGAGCGCAGGAACGAACCGCTGGAGACGATCGACGCGCAGGCCGTGCGCCACTACGTCGGCTTCGACATGGTGGCGACGCTGATGCTGTCGGCCACGATCGGCCTGATGCCGGTGATCATGCTGTCGATCCTGGGGCCGTCGGCGAGCGCCTACCTCTACCTCTCGTGGACGATCGCCTACGCGTTGTACCTGGTCAGCATCGGGGTCGGGATGTCGTTCATCACCGAGACCTCGAAGGCGCCGGAGCGCATCGTCGAGCTCGCGCGCAAGATGATCCAGCACTCGCTCCGCATCGTCGCCCCGCTCGCGATCTTCATCGCGGTCTTCGCGCCGTTGCTGCTGCGCATCTACGGTCCCGCGTACTCGCACCACGCGACGCGCCTGCTGCAGCTGCTCGCGCTCTCCGCGATCCCGAACGCAGTCACGCTGACCTACCTCAACATCACGCGCGTGCAGCGGCGCATGAAGGCTGTCATCACAACGACGGCGTTCCTCGCGGCAGGAGTGCTGGTCCTCGCGATCACGTTGGCGCCGATCATCGGCATCGCCGCGGTCGGGGTCGGCTGGCTCGTCTCGCAGACCGTCGTTGCCACGGTGCTCCTCCTCGGCGAGCTGCGCACCGTGTGGTTGCCGTACGTGCACACCAACCGGCTGCGCGTCATCACGTCGCGACGCTCGGCGCGGGCCGCGCGGTCGCGTCGCGACTTCGACTTCGACGGCGCGGCGGCGCTGCAGGTCGCGGGGCTCGCACCGGGGGACTGGGACGTGCTCGACGTCGATCAGGATCCCGACGAGGTCCGCATCGTCCTGCTGCGCAACCGGCACGAGGAGGAGGACGCCGTCCTGAAGGTGGCCACGAGCCCGCGGGCGCGGCGGCGTTGGCGCCGCGACCGCGACGGCCTGCAGTACGTCCGCGAGGTCGCGCCGGCCGCTCTGCGGGCGATCCTGCCCCGACCGCTGCGGCTCGACGCGGACGGCTCGGACTGGACCCTCGACGCCCGGCGCCCGGGCGTCGATGCCGGGACCTTCGTCGAGGACGCGGGCCTCCTCGAGGCCGTGAGCACCGACCTCGTGGCCCGGATCGTCGGTCTGCACCGGGTGACGGAGACGTCGGTCTGCATCGGCGAGGAGCTCCCGGAGCTCCTCGACCTGCCGCTCGGGGTCACCGACTCGCTGCCGAGCTCGCGGATGCGGCTCCGGGCCGACGAGACGAGCCTGGCCAAGCTCCACGCCGAGCTCCGGGCGCAGCTCGCGGGGACGACGGTGACCGCCGGCTTCGTCCACGGCAACCTGTGGCTCGGCAACGTCCTGTGGTGCCCGGACGACGCACGGGTGACCGGGTTGATCAACTGGGAGCGCAGCCGGGTGGACCTGCCCGTGCTCGAGCTCGTGCACCTCGTCTGCACGACCCGCGGGCTCGTGGAGCGCCGCGAGCTCGGCGCCGTCGTGCGCGACGTGCTGGCCGAGGGTGGCTTCCGGGACCGGGAGGTCGAGCTCATCCGGGCCGCGCCCGGCGCCGAAGAGCTGTCGTCCCGAACCGCGGTGCTGCTCATGTGGCTGCGCCACGTTCACGGGTACACGCGCCACTCGGCGGGTACGCGTCCGAGCGACGTCTGGGTGTCGCACAACGTCCATCAGGTGCTGGAGTCCGTATGAGCACCGAGCAAAGGTTTGTCCAAGAGCCCGAGCGCGGCTTGCCGCGCACAGAGCGTCGTCGTACCCTGCCGCGTGTTCGCACGGGGCGGGGCACCTCATGGAGGAGGAAATGATGGGTGACGTTGTTGTGGTCGGCGCGGGCCCCTACGGGCTTTCGATTGCCGCACACCTGCGCGAAGCCGGCGTCGGAGTGCGGGTGTTCGGGGACCTGATGTCCGCCTGGCGGCACAACATGCCCGCCGGGATGTACCTCAAGTCGACGCCCGACGCCTCGAGCCTCTCCGCGCCCAAGCCCGGCTCCACGATCTTCGACTACTGCAACGAGATCGGCTCCCGTGCGCTCACCGACGAGGACGCGATCCCGATCGACCTGTTCATCGACTACGGCCTGTGGTTCGCCGAGCGCCATGTCCCGGACGTCGAGCACGAGACCGTCACCGGGCTCTCGCGCTCGGGTCGCGACTTCGAGATCCGCCTCGCCTCCGGTGAGGAGCTGCGCACCGACTCCGTCGTCGTCGCCTGCGGTGTGATCCCGTACGCGTACACGCCGCCCGAGCTGCTCGCGGCTGGCGCCGAGCGGTCCCGCGGCCGACGGTGTGCTCTCCCACACGGCCCAGCACCCCGACCTGAGCGTCTTCTCCGGCCGCCGGGTCGCCATCGTGGGGGCGGGGCAGTCCGCGCTCGAGAGCGCGGCGCTGCTCGCCGAGGCGGGCGCCGACGTGCACGTGCTGGTGCGGGGCACGGAGGTCCTCTGGGGGGCGGTCCCGGACCCGGGCCCGGCAAGCGCGATCCACAAGCTGGTCAAGCCGCCGTCGGCCCTCGGCGACGGCTGGTCCCACCGGAGCATGACGAGCGCGCCGGGCCTGGTGCGCTACCTCCCGGCGAAGGTGCGGCTCGCCCTGGTGAAGTCCGTGCTCGGGCCTTCGGGTGCCTGGTGGCTGCGTGACCGGGTCGAGGGCCACGTGGACATCCGGTCCGGGGTCACCGTGCACTCGGCCGTGACCTCACCCGGCGGCGACGGCGCGCGCCTCTCGCTCGCGTCGCGCCACGGCGGCGGCGACGTGCTGGAGGTCGACCACGTGCTGGCCGCGACCGGTTACCGGGTGGGGCTCGACGCGCTGCCGTTCATCAGTCCCGAGCTGAAGGGCTCGTTGCGGACCGTCGCCGGCTCGCCGTTGCTGAACGCCTCGTTCGAGTCGTCGGTCCCGGGGTTGTACTTCTCCGGGCTCACCGCGGCGGCGACGTTCGGTCCGGTGCTGCGATTCGTCCACGGGTCCGACTTCGCGGCCAGGCGGATCGGGGCCGGGGTGGCGACCCGCCGGCGCAGCGTTCCCGCCTGAAGCCCCTTCGCCGCCTGACGACCGAGCTGGCGGATGCGCGCCGCGAGCGGCGCGGCCGCGCGCACGGAGGCCGAGAGCAGCGGCAACGGGTCGTCGCGGGTGAACCACGCCGGCTCCACGCGCCCGGGAGGGTGCGGGACCGCTGACGCGCTCGACCCGAGGAGCCGGTACGCGACGCGCGCCGGCGCGTCGAGGATCTCGACCGCGAAGCCGCGGCCCACGACCGGGTCCCCCTCGGGGACGGGGCGACCGGTCAGGTCGAGGTGCATCGCGCGGACGACGTCGATCCCCGCGGTCGTCTCGAACAGCCGGAACTGCGCGCCGACTCGCGGGTTGAAGTCGAGGAGCTTGTACTGCTGGTCCCGTCGGTCGAAGCGCCAGTCCAGGTCGACGATGCCGCGAAAGCCCAGGCGGCGGCACAGGTCGCGGGACGCCTCTGCGAGCGCGTCGTTGCGCACGGCCCGGGCGTAGCTCGTCACGCCGGCCTTGGGCGGCCAGGAGCGGTACTTCACGCCCGTGAACGCGACGAGAGACTCGGACGCGGCGTTGCAGTAGCCGTGGAAGATCCAGTCCTCGGCGACGTCGCGGGGGATGTACTCCTGGAGCATCACCGCCGGCGGGTCGGGCCAGGTGGCGGCCAGGGCGAGCAGCGCTTCGGGGGTCTTCACGACGGTGCTGAACTCCACGGCGGGGTCGCTCAGCCGGCTGAACGGGTCCACGTTCTTGGCCACCACCGGGAACATCACCTGCTCGGCGAAGGACTCGACCTCCTTCAGGGAGGCCGGGAAGACGGCGCGGGGCACGGGGACGCCGAGCTCGACACAGGCGTCGTGGAGCCCACGCTTGCTGGCCAGGCGGCGGGGCAGCCCGGGAGCGACGTTCGGCGTGACGAACCAGGGGGCCAGCTCGTCGGCGTGCTCGGCGACGAAGACCGCCGCCTCGTCGTCGGTGGGCAGCGCCATCACCGGCCGGCCGAGCCTGCCGACCCACTCCCGAGAAGATCTCGAGCAGGCGTGCGTCGTCCTCGAGGCCGGTCGTGGGGGCGATGATCCGACCGGTCAGGTGGTTCGACAGCGCGGCCGGCGTGAAGCGGTCCTCCGTCACCGCGTAGGTGGGAACCCCCGCGCGGGCGAGCGTCCGGATCGCGCCGACGCCACCGTGGTGCAGCGGGTAGTGCCCGACCTTCACGATCAGCAGCGGCACGCTCCCGTCGAACGCGCCCACATCCCGTCCTGCCACGCGATCTCCATCCTTGGTGTTGCCTGCCCGCGACCGGTAGCTGCTCCGGTGCCGACAGGTGCCCGTCCCGGGCGGACGCATTGTTGCACGACCCGACCGAACAGTGTCGAAGCCATCGAAGCACTGCAGGTGAGGGCATAGGGTCGCGCGTCATGGCCGTCCCCGAGCCTCCGGTCATCGACGTGTCGGCGTTGACCGACGCCGGTCGCGCCGACCCGGACGGACGCGCCGCCGCTGCCGCGGCCATCGACGCCGCGTGCCGCGACGACGGCTTCTTCTCCGTCGTCGGGCACGGGATCGACCTCGATCTCCTGCACCGTCTCGAAGCGCTGGGTCGCGAGTTCTTCGCGCTCGACGCCGCGGAGAAGGAGCAGATCGCGATGGCCCGGGGCGGTCGTGCGTGGCGCGGCTGGTTCCCACTCGGCGGCGAGCTGACGAGCGGCGCGCCCGACCGGAAGGAAGGGCTGTACTTCGGCGAGGAGCTCCCGAACGACGACCCGCGCGTCCTCGCGGGCCGACCGCTGCACGGACCGAACCTCTTCCCGGCCCGTCCCGCCGCGTTGCGCGCCACGGTCCTCGAGTGCCTCGACGCGTTCACCGCGCTCGGGCACCAGCTGATGACCGGCTTCGCGCTCGCGCTCGGCCTCGACGCCGATTGGTTCAACCGCGAGCTGACCGCCGACCCGGTGATCCTGTTCCGGATGTTCCACTACCCGGCGCTCGATGCGGCCGAGGCACCCGAACCGGTCTGGGGGGTCGGCGAGCACACCGACTACGGCCTGCTGACGGTGCTGTACCAGGACGAGGGCGGCGGTCTGGAGCTCCGGACCCGCGACGGCTGGGTCGAGGTGCCGCCGCACCCCGGCGCGCTGGTGTGCAACCTCGGCGACATGCTCGAGCGGATGACCGGCGGCGCGTACCGCTCGACCCCGCACCGGGTGCGCAGCCCCCGCGGCCGGGACCGCATCGCCTGCCCGTTCTTCTTCGACCCCGGCTGGGACACCGAGGTGCGCCCGATCATCCGCTACGAGGAGGCCGTGGCCGGCGCCGACCCCGCCGCCGACCGCTGGGACGGCGCGAGCGTCTTCGACTTCGAAGGCACCTACGGCGACTACCTCCTGGGCAAGGTCGCCAAGGTCTTCCCCGCCCTCCGCGACCAGGCCCTGGACTGACTCGTTTCGGGGCGTCCGAGCGTCGCCAGAGCGACCATGAAACGCCCCGAAACGAGCCAGGGTTGGGGGGGGGGGTGGGTCGCGTCAGGTGCCGTGGGCGTCGGCGACGACGGTGTCGTCGACCGAGACGGTGTACTGCGCCGAACGCAGTCCTCCGAGCGCGTGCGGGCGGACCTTCACGATCTCGACCTCGTGGTCGTTGGCCCGGCGGCGCCAGACCGTCGTGGTCTTGAAGTCGAAGTGGGTCGAGAAGCGGAGCGGGCTCTGCAGGGTCATGACCTCACTGCCGACCTGGAGCTCGCTCCGCCCGGTCCACGGGCTGCGGCGGAACTCGGCGGGGGTACCGGCGACGTCGAACGAAAGCTGCATGTGGGATCGGTCCTTCTCGGGAGATGCCAGCCCGACGTCTTGATCGGCCGGATGGCGGTCACCCTTGACCCCCGGTCACCACGGTGATCTGGCGCTAGAACCGCCAGCGGGTGGCGCCGCCCGGCTCGACGGTGAGCAGCCCGGTCGCGGCACGGGGGGTGAGGCGGTACACGAACCAGGGCGGCGGGCCGGCGGACGGGGCGCTGAACTCGGCGGTGAGCGCCGAGCCGGTGTCGTCGACGCGAGCCGGCCAGCCGCCCTCGGCCCAGCGCGCCGCGAGCGCGGCGACCGTCGGCGGGTCGGTCACCAGGCCCGCCCCGCCCTCCACGACGAGGTCGAAGTCGGCCGCGGCAACGCTGAGCGTGCAGCGAGGGTCGCGGTCGACGTTCCGGGCCTTGCGCGTCCCCTTGCCGGTCTCGAACCAGAACGCACCATCGAGCCAGAGCGCGCCGACGGCGGTGACGTGGGGACTGCCGTCCGCGTTGATCGTCGCCAGCCAGCACGTGTGCCGATCCGGGCCACCGGACCCGGGTGCCTGGTCCAGGCCGTCGTCGAGCCGGGCCTGGATGCGGCTCCAGTCGACCAGGGGACAGTCGTACAGGTCTGCGAGATTGGTTGCTTCCATGGACGTCGGACTCCCGGTCGTGTCAGAACTCATCGGAGGTGGAGAAGGCGGTGGCGCGACCGGCCGAGACCTGCGAGCCTGCCCTCGACCGTCCGGCAGGGGCGGGTGAGGAGGCGAACGTCGTGGCTGCGAGTCTGATCTTGGAGTTCGAAGGGGTCACCCAGAAGGAGTACGACGCGGTCAATGCCGAGCTGGGGCTCGACTACGTGACCGGCGAGGGTGACTGGCCGGACGGGCTGGTGAGCCACGCCGCCGGACTGAACGAGGACGGCGACCTCGTCGTCATCGAGGTGTGGGACACCCCCCAGCACCAGGAGGCCTTCATGGAGACGCGCCTCGCTGAGGCGCTCGTCAAGGGGGGCGTGACCAGCCCCCCGTCGAGCGTCACCTGGATCGAGCTGATCGCGCACCAGATCCCCTGAGCTGAACCGGCGCGCTCACTCCGCGTCGAGCGTCGCGCTCGCGACCAGCTCTTCGAGGTAGCGGTCGTCCCACCACGAGATCTGGAGCTGCTTCGCGCGCCGGAAGTAGAGCTGGATGTCGTACTCGTTGGTGAAGCCGACGCCACCGAAGACCTGCTGGGCCATCGCGGTCACGTCGCGGAAGGTCTTGCACGCGAACAGCTTGGCCATCGGCGCGAGCGCGTCGATCGGCCGGCCGTTCGCGCGCGACCACGCGGCTTCGTGCACGAGGATCGTCCCGCCCTCGACGGTCGTCGACGCGTCCGCGAGGTAGTGCGCGATCGCCTGGAACGCGCCGAGGGGCTTGTCGAACTGCTCGCGGTCCTTCGAGTACTGGAGCGTGATGTCGAAGGCGTAGCGCGCGCCACCCATGGCGTAGGCGGCGAGCAGGATGATCCCGTCGAACATCGTGTCGCTCCACGTCGACCAGCCGGTGCCTGCCGCGCCGATGCGACTGCTCGCGGGAACGCGCACGCCGGCCAGCTCCACCTGGTACTGCGTGTCCGAGCCGATCGTGAGCTGCTGGGTGAGGGTGATGCCCGCGGCCTTCGGGTCGACGAGGAACAGGTCGACGTCCGCGTCCCCTGCGCCGGTCCGCGCGAGCACGACGAGCCGCGTCGCGGCGGCCGCGAACGGCACGTGCCACTTGACCCCGTCGAGGACGAGCTCGTCGCCGTCGGCCCGCGCGGTCAGGGCCACGCCCTTCGGCCCGAAGCCGTGGTGCTGCTCGAGCCACGCCGGGGTGAGGATCGCCGCACCGGACGCGATCTCGGGCAGCCACTCGCGCTTCAGCTCCTCGGAGCCCGCGCGCTGGAGCACGCCCGCGCTCATCACCGCGCTCGCGAAGTGCGGCGACGGCGCCAGCGCGCGGCCCAGCTCCTCGTAGACCACGGCGCCGTCGAGCAGGCTCATCTCGGAGCCGCCGTACTCGGCCGGGACCATCAGGCCGATCAGGTCCAGTGCGCCGAGCTGCTTCCAGAGCTCGAGCGGGTAGCCGATCGGGGTCGTCCTCCACCTCGCGCACCGTCTCGAGCGACGAGTACGAGCTGCACACCCCCCGCACCATCTCGCGCAGCATCTCTTGCTCTTCGGTGAACTCGAGGTCCATCAGGTCACTTCCTCGTCGAGGTGCGGAATGGGGGTGGTCACGGTCGCCAGTCGTGCCCGCGGCGGGTCCAGGGGTTGTCATCGTCACTCGTCGGCAGCGCGACGCGGACCGAGCAATCGGTCTTCAGCTCGTCGCCGACGGACAGCGTCACGAGCAGCGACGCCCAGCCGCAGCCGGCGTCGTCGGTCTCGACCGACTCGACCTTCGCCCGCATCACCATCGTGTCGCCGGGGAACACCGAGCCCTTCATGCGGAACCTCATGCGCCCGAGCCGACCCTTCGGCCCGGTCCAGTCGGTGACGTAGCGCTCGAACCACGCGGCCTGGTTCGGCGTGTTGAGGAAGATGTCCTGGGTCCCGTTGCGGTTCACGGCGAAGTCGTGGTCGTGGTGCATCGGCCGCCAGTCGCGTGATGCCAGCGCGCCGAGCACGACGGTCGTCGCGGTGACGGGGTATGACAGCTCCGGCAAGGCGTCGCCTTCGTGGACGTCCGCGAGCGTGATGCTCTTCGTCGCGCTCACCGCGCCACCTCCCGGCGGTAGCCGAAGCCCGTGTAGGACTCGACGCCGACGAGCTCCTCGTGCTGGTTGAGGTACTCGACGTCGATCACCCAGAACCGGCCGCTCCCGAGCTTCGTCGTCTTCGGGTCGCTCACCGACCGCAGGATCTGGCGGGTGTGCAGGATGTCGCCGGGCCGCACCGGCTCGTGGAACACGATCGTGTTGTCGGTCATCACGGCTTCGGGGAGGCCGAACGTCTCCTTCAGGTCGAAGTGCACCTGGAGGGGGAGTGCGACCTCGGTCCGACCGGGCGCCCAGCTGTGGGGCCGGAACCAGACCGAGAGCATCGTCGGCGGCGCGATCGGTCCCCCTGTCACCTCGTCGGCGACCTCGTCGTCCCAGAACAGCGGGTTGCCGTTCTCGACCGACGAGCAGGTCGTCCAGATGTAGCCGCGCTCGACCGGGAACTCGCCGGTCTCCTCGTACTGCACCTCGCCGATCGTGTCGAGGACGGCCTGCGGGATCTCGTCAACGGGCGCGGTCACGCGATCACTCCTTCGTCGAGGAGCGCGGCGACCTCGGTCTCGTCGAAGCCGGCGCCGCGCGAGCAGCTCGCCGGTGTCGGTGACGGTCGCCGGTCGGACCTCGACCGGCGGCTGATGACGGTTCATGCCCGCGAGCACGCGGCCGAGCTGGCGGAACTCGCCGTGCTGGGCGTCGTGCGCGTCGGAGAAGGTGTCGCGCGCCGCGAAGTGCGGGTCGTCGACCGCCTCGGGCACGGAGGCGACGGGGGAGACGCACGTGTTCGCCGGCCCGAGCATCGCGACCCACTCGTCGCGGTCGCGGGTTGCGAACGCGGCGCGGAGGTCGGCGCGGATCTCGTCCTGCACCGCGTCGTCGTTCTGGTGCTCGATCCACTGGTCGCAGCCGAGCGCCCGGCACAGGTTCGCCCAGAACTGCGGCTCGATCGCGCCCACCGCGAGCCACTCGCCGTCGCGCGCCGGATACACGTCGTAGCACGCGTAGCGACCGGTGAGGAGGTCGTGGCGCGGCCCGGGCACCGCGCCGGTCGCGAGGAACTCGTCGAGGTGCAGCGACATCAGGGAGAGCACGCCGTCCGCGACCGAGACGTCGAGGTAGGCGCCGGCGCCGGTCGCGGCGCGCTGCACGAGCGCGGCGAGGATCGCGATCACCGCGTGCATGCCGCCGCCCGCGCCGTCGCCGATCGTCGCGCCCGGGAGCGCGGGGCCGCCGTGCTCGTCGCGACCCGAGCAGTCGAGGTAGCCGCCGACCGCGAGGTAGTTGATGTCGTGGCCGGCCCACTGCGAGTACGGACCGTCCTGGCCGTAGCCGGTGGTCGAGCAGTAGACGACCGCCGGGTTCCGCTCCTTGACCACCGAGTACCCGATGCCCAACCGGTCGACGACGCCGGGCCGGAAGCTCTCGATCACCACGTCGGCTCGAAGCGGCGAGGCGCAGGAACGCCTCGCGACCGGCGCCGGCCTTGAGGTCGAACTGCGCGCGGAGCATGTCGCGGTGCGCGGCGTAGGCGTAGAACGGCGGCGTGATCTGCACCCCGCCCTGCTTCGGCGTCGGTCCCACCTTGACCACGGTCGCGCCGTAGTCCGCGAGCCAGCGCGAGGTGCGCGCGGCCGGTCCGACGCTCGCGAGATCGAGCACCGTGACGCCATCGAGCAGGGAAGGACCGCTTCCGGGAGGACCAGGCACGTCAGAAGTTCTTGGGGAGGCCCAACCCGCGGCGCGCGATCACGTTCTTCTGGATCTCCGAGGCGCCACCGCCGATCGTGTCGATCACGGTGTAGCGGTAGGTGGACTCGGCCCGCCCTTCCATCGGCGCGTCCGGCGACACCCGCACCCGCAGCTGCGAGCCCGGCGCGCCGAGGTCCATCGACGCGTCGGCGAGGCGGCGCGAGTACTCGGTGGCGAAGAGCTTGTACTGCGAGGACTCGACGGTCGGCGGCGGTGCCCCCTCGATCTTCTCGGCCTTCACCGAGGCGGCGACCACGCGCAATCCGAGGCACCGGGCGACCTCGGCCTCGGTGGCGAGCTGCGCGATGCGCTGGCGGACGACGGGGTCCTCGCGCATCGGCGCCGCCGTCGCGCACCTCGGTGCGCACGTGCTCGCTCAGCAGCTCGAGGCGCTGGTTGATCGGCGAGAACGTGAACATCGTGAACCGCTCGAGGTCGAGCGCCTGCGAGATGTACTGGAACCCCTTGCCGACCTCGCCCACCACGTAGTCGTCCGGGACGAACACGTCCTCGATGAACACCTCGTTGGTGCGCTCGTCGCCCATCGTCCAGATCGCGGTGGATCTCGATGCCCGGCTGGTCGAGCGGGACGAGCATGAGCGTGATGCCCTTGTGCTTCTCGTTCGGGTCGGTGCGGGTGCCGAGCCAGTACCACTCGGCGAAGTGCGCGGACGTGGTCCAGGTCTTCTGGCCGTTGAGCAGCCAGCCGGTCACGCCGTCCTGCTCGTGGCGCTCGGCCTTGAGCCGCATGGAGGCGGCGTCGGAACCTGCGTTGGGCTCGCTGTAGCCGACCGCGAACTCGACCTCGTTGCGCAGGATCATCGGCAGGAACTTCTCCTTGAGGAAGTCGTTGCCGTGCGCGATGAGGGTCTTGCCGATGATGCCGACGCCCTTGCCGATCTGCGGGCCACCGCGCCCCGCGAGCGCCTCGTTGAGCAGGTACTCGTAGACGCCCTCGCCCTCGGAGCCGCCGTACTCCTTCGGCCAGGTCATGCCGAGGAAGCCCTCTTCGCCCATCTTCGCCATGAAGGCGCGGCGCTTCGGCGTGTCCACGATCTGCGCCATGTTCTCCCGGGTCAGGTCGAAGACGTCCGGGTCGTCGGCAGCGTCGAGGAACTTCTCGACCTGCTCGGCGAACGCCTGCTGCTCGGGGGAGAAGTCGAAGTCCATTGGCCGTGTCCCTGCTGATCGCCCTGATCTGACGGGTCGTCAGATTCGCAGCCGCATGTTACGAGAGACCGCCGGAGGGCGTCGGAAGGTCGCGGTCCGCCAGTCGCCCTCCTGAGACCGTCGGAGGATCAGATGACGTGCCCCTCACGCAGCTTGGCGAGGTCGGCGTCGTCGAGGCCGAGCTCGGCGCGGAGGACGGCGTCGGTGTGCTCGCCCACCCACGGCACCCGGGTCTCCGGGCCCTCGGCGACCCGCGAGAGCTTCACCGGGTTGCCCGGGACGAGGACGTCGGTCTCCACGCCGTCGGTCCGGGGGACCTCGACGAGCATGCTGCGCGCCGCGACGTGCGGGTCGGCGATCACGTCGGCGGCCGAGTTGCTCGGGCCGGCCGCGATCCCGACCGCGGTCAGGGCGGCGGCGGCCTCGAGCTTGGTGTGCTGCGACGCCCACCGGTCCACGGCCGGGCGGATCACGGTGTCGAGGTTCGGAGCCCAGCCCGCGCGGGTCTCGAACCGGGGGTCGGAGTTCCACTCCGGGTGGCCGATCAGCTCCGCGAGCGCGGCGAACTGGTGCTCGCGCGAGATCTGGACCACCACGTAGCCGTCGGACGCCCGGAACCCTTCGGAGATGACCTCGAGTCCCTTGCCCGGCTCGGGCCGCACGCCCATGGACCAGAAGTTCGTGACCACGTCGGTCATCGCGACCATCGCGTCGAGCATCGCGATGTCGACGTACTGGCCGAGGCCGGTGTGGTCGCGGTGGCGCAGCGCGGCGAGGATCCCGATCACCGCGAACAGCGCCGAGCTGATGTCGCCGAGCGCGCCGACCGGGATCGTCGTCGGCGGCACGTCGGGCCCGGTCTTGTACTCGTAGATCCCCGACATCGCCTCCACGATGGACGCGTACGCGGGCCAGTCGCGATAGGGCGTGTCCGCGGCGTTCCCGAAGCCGGAGATCGAGACGTAGACGACCCTCGGGTGCAGCGCGCTGATCGCCTCGTAGCCGAGGCCCATGCGGTCCATCGTCCCGGCCTTGAAGTTCTCGGCGACGACGTCGAAGCGGCCGGCCAGCGCCAGGAAGAGGTCGCGACCCTCGGGCGACTTCAGGTCGATGCCCAGGCTGCGCTTGTTCAGGTTGTTGCGCAGGTAGGTGGCCCCGACCTTCCGGCCCTCCGGGTCGAGCATCGCGGGGGTCGACGCCCGGCCCGACTCGCCGTGGACCGGGTGCTCGACCTTGACCACTTCGGCGCCGAGGCGGGCCAGCATCTGGGTCGCGTACGGCAGCGCCTGCATCTGCTCCGCCGCGAGGATGCGGATGCCGTCGAGGGGCTTTCCGAAGGCCGCCGCGTCAGGGTTGGTGATGTCTCCGAGCCGCATCTCGTCACTGTACGAGGCGCCGTCGCCGACCCCCGGAGCGTGCGAAACCCCTGCATAGACTCCGGTTCATGCGAGGAATCGTCAGCGCCGCCGGCTACGTGCCGTACCGGCGCCTCCAGCGTTCAGAGATCACCCGGACCTTCGGCAGCGGGGGCGGGAAGGGCACGCGTTCGCGTCGCGTCCGTACGACGAGGACACGACGACGATGGGGGTCGAGGCCGCGCGCCTGGCCCTGCGGGCCGCGCCCGAGGGCACGCACGTCGACGGGCTCTGGTTCTCGACCGCCGACCCCGCGTACCTCGACAAGACCAACGCGACCGCGATCCACGCCGCGCTGCGCCTCGACTCGGACGCCGCCGCATTCGATCTCGGCGGCGCGGCCCGGACCGGTGTCGGCGCGCTGCGCCTCGCACTCGACGGCATCGGCACGACCCTCGTCGTGACGTCGGACCTGCGCACCGGCCTCCCGACCAGCCCGGACGAGTCCGCCGGCGGCGACGGCGGCGGCCGCGCTGCTCGTCGGCGACGCCGACGCGACCCCCGTGATCGCCGAGTACCTCGGCGGCGGCACCGCGACCGAGGAGTTCCTCGACCGGTGGCGCACACCGGGGGATCGCCGATCCAAGGTGTGGGAGGAGCGGTTCGGCGAGACGAAGTACCTGCCGCTCGGTGAGCAGGCATGGAACGCGGCGCTCAAGGCGGCGGCACTGAGCCCGGACCAGGTCGACCGTCGTGATCGTCACCGGCCTCCATTCCCGCTCGGTGCGCGCGCTGGTGAAGCGGCTTGGCACGAAGGACGGCGCGCTCGTCGACGACCTCGCCGTGACCGTCGGCAACACCGGCGCGGCGCACCCGGGTCTGCTGCTCACGAGCGCGCTCGAGCAGGCCGCGCCGGGGGAGACGATCGCGCTGGTGGTCCTCGCGGACGGGGCCGACGTGCTGGTCTTCCGCACGACCGACGCGCTCGACGTCGTACGTTCCCGCGCGGCGGTCGCGACGCAGGTCGAGGTGGGCGGCGAGCTCCCGTACGGCAAGTTCCTGAGCTGGCGCCAGATGGTGACCGTCGAGCCGCCCCGCCGGCCGGAGCCGGCGCGGATCTCGGGCGCGGCTGCCGGGCGCTCCGAGGACTGGAAGCTCGGCTTCGTCGGTTCGCGGGACCGCGCGAGCGGCGCGCTGCACCTTCCACCGCGCGTGTCTCGATGGACGGCGGCGCGCTCGACGACATGGAAGCCGCGCCGATGGCCGACGTCCCCGCCACCATCATCACGTTCACCATCGACAAGCTCGCGTACTCGCCGAGCCCGCCGATCGTGTTCGCGGTCGTCGACTTCGACGGTGGCGGCCGCTTCCCGGTCGAGCTCACCGACGTCGACCCCGACGCAGTGAAGATCGGCGACCGGGTGGAGATGACGTTCCGCCGCCTCTTCACCGCGGACGGCATCCACGACTACTTCTGGAAGGCCCGCCCCGTCAGGGTCGGCTGAGAGGACGACGATGGGCTCGCACGGCATCAAGGACCAGGTCGCGATCGTCGGGATGGGGTGCACCGCGTTCGGTGAGCGCTTCGACACCGGGCTCGACGACCTCATCATCGACGCGTCGACCCAGGCGTTCGAGTCTGCGGGCGTCGACAAGGACACCGTCGACGCGTACTGGTTCGGCACCGCGGAGAGCGGCATGAGCGGCATCACGCTCGCCCGCCCGCTCCAGCTCGAGGGCAAGCCCGTGACCCGGGTCGAGAACTTCTGCGCCACCGGCTCGGAGGCGATGCGCCAGGCGGCCTACGCGGTGGCGTCCGGGGCCTACGACATCGCGATGGCGGTCGGCGCCGAGAAGGTCAAGGACAGTGGCTACGCGGGGCTCAACGCGTTCCCGGTCCCGGGTGACGGCACCGCGCGCACGCTCACCGCGGCCGCGATGTTCAGCATGGTCGCGCCCGCGTACGCCGAAGCGGTACGGGGTCGACGAGACCGAGATCAAGGACGTCCTCGCCCGCATCGCGTGGAAGAACCACTACAACGGTGCCCGCAACCCGCGCGCGCAGTTCCGCCGTGAGATGAGCATGGAGACGATCTGCGCGTCGCCGCGGGTCGCCGGGCCGCTCGGCATCCTCGACTGCGCCGGCGTCGCCGATGGTGCGGCGGCGGTGATCGTCGTGCGGGCGGAAGACGCGCACCGCTACACCGACAACCGCTGTTCATCAAGGCGCTGTCGCTCGTGGCCGGCAACGGGTCGGGGCTCATCGACCCGTCCTACGACTACACGCACTTCCCCGAGGTGGAGCGCAGCGCGGAGGACGCGTACGCGCAGGCCGGGATCACCGACCCGCGTCACGAGCTCGCGATGGCCGAGGTGCACGACTGCTTCACCCCGACCGAGCTCGTCCTGATGGAGGACCTCGGCTTCGCGGAGCGGGGCACCGCGTGGAAGGAGGAGCTCGCGGGCACGTTCGACCTCGGCGGCGAGCTGCCGGTGAACCCGGACGGCGGGCTCAAGAGCTTCGGGCACCCGGTCGGCGCGTCCGGGCTGCGCATGATGTTCGAGTGCTGGCTGCAGCTGCGGGGCGAGGCGCCGGAGAATCGCCAGATCGGCAACGACCGGCCGCTGGCGCTCACGCACAACCTCGGCGGCTACCCGGGCGAGATGGTCTCGTTCGTGTCGGTCGTCGGTCGCAACCGGGGATAGGAGACCACGTGGAAGCTCAGACCGTCTCGATCCACGGGCACGACGTCAGCTTCCGCGGCGGTGGCTCCGGTCCGGTCGTCGTGCTCATCCACGGCATGGCCGGGAGCTCGGTCACGTGGGAGCCGGTCCTCGCCGAGCTGACCCGGCAGTACACCGTCATCGCGCCGGACCTGCCCGGCCACGGCGAGTCGGACAAGCCCCGGGGCGACTACTCCCTCGGCGCCCACGCGAGCAGCATCCGGGATCTCCTGGTCGCACTGGGTCACGAGCGCGCCACGATCGTCGGGCAGTCTTTCGGTGGCGGGGTTGCGATGCAGCTCGCCTACCAACACCCGGAATGCTGCGAACGGCTGGTCCTCGTCTCCAGTGGGGGACTGGGCCAGGAGGTCGCACTCCTGCTGCGCGCCCTCACGCTGCCGGGCGCCGACTACCTGATGCCGATCGCCTGCAACGAGAAGGTGCGCGACGCCGGCACCGCGGTCACCGGGTTCTTCGATCGCTTCGGCCTCCGTCCGGTTCCCGCGGTCGCGGAGATGTGGCGCAGCTTCGCGTCGCTGAGCGACGGATCGACGCGCGAGGCGTTCCACCACACGCTCCGGTCCGTCGTCGACGTGCACGGCCAGCGGGTGAGCGCGACCGACCGGATGTACCTCGCCGCGGACGTGCCGACGCTCATCGTCTGGGGCGACCGCGACCCGATCATCCCGGTCGAGCACGGCATCAGCGCGCACGAGATGATCCCGGGCAGTCGCTTCGAGGTGTTCGAGGGATCCGGCCACTTCCCGCACTGCGAGCAGCCCGAGCGGTTCACCGAGGTGCTCGTGGACTTCATGGAGGCCACGGCGCCCGCCCCGAAATCCGAGTTGACACATCGGATTTAAGGAGCATGCTGGCGTCGCGGTGATCCGGCGGCGAGAAGTGCTCCCATTCCTCGAGCCGACCGGTCCGCCGAGTCAAGCCCAGCGATCGCACCGCCCGTGGGTCTCGACATCAGGCCCCCCCTCGGCACCGCGACCTCCTCCCGGCCCCCCGGACGGAGCTCGCCCGCCGAGTCTGATGCTTCGAGCGCCAGCCCACCGGCGGTGCGATCGCCGCGTTGGCCGGCGGCGAGGCAAGTGAGATCGGCCAGCGTCAACCGCCGGAGCGAGTCGCGGACCGCCGTGGCGAGGTGGGCCCAGGCGTCCTGGGTGAGCGCGGCGGCGTCGCTCCCGTTCGTGGGCCGCGGCTCGTAGGCCAGGCCGGGGGAGAGGGCGTCGAACACGTCCACGATGCAGATGTCCGCGGGGTTGCGGGCGAGGCCGTAGCCGCCATCGGAGCCACGGTGGGTGGTGACGATCCCGGCGTTGCGCAACGTGACGAGGACCTGGGCCAGGAACTTGCGCGACAGATCGTGATCCGTCGCCAGCACCTCGATCTTCGTGCGGTCGTCGGTCGCCAGCGCGAGCGAGACGAGGCCGCGGATCGTGTCATCGAGCTGGGCCGGGACGACGACGCCGGGCAATGCGTAGCGCGATGGATGCGACGACCTCGTCACGGTGACGCTCCCGCTGAAAGTTCACCATCTCGGTAGATAAAAGAGGGATAGTAGGGAGTGACCCGGTGCGATGTCCAACATCGACGCACTGCGGTGGGGTCTATCTTCTTCGCATCAGCCCCCTTCCCGTGATCGACATGACGCCGCTGCGGGTGGACCCGGAGGGCCCGGAAGCGGGCACTGCCGTGGTCGAGCTGCGTCGCGTGTGCCGGGACCGGGGCTTCTTCACGCTCGTGGGCCACGGGATCGACGCCGACCGGTGCGACCGGATCCTCGGCCTGGCCCGGGACTTCTTCGCCCTGGCCGAGCCGGCCAAGCTCGCGATCGAGAACGTCGCCTCGCCCCAGTTCCGCGGCTACACGCGGGTGGGCCAGGAGCAGACGAACGGCCGGCCCGACCGCCGCGAGCAGCTGGATGTCGGGGTGGAGCAGGAACGCCGCGCGGTGCAACCGGGTGAGCCCGCGTACTGGCGGCTGCTCGGGCCGAACCAATGGCCCGCGGAGCTGCCGGAGCTCCGGCGCGAGGTGCTCGCGTACATGGACGACCTGGAGCAGGTCGCGATGGTCCTCGTGCGCGCGCTCGCCCGGTCGCTGGGCCAGCCCGCCGACGCGTTCGACTCGACGTTCGCGCCGGAGCCGTCGCCGCACCTCAAGGTGATCCGGTACCCGCCGGTGGCCGACGGCTCGGACCAGGGCGTCGGGCCGCACAAGGACTACGGCTACCTCGCGATCCTGTTGCAGGACGAGACCGGCGGGCTCGAGGTCGCCGCGCCGGGAAGCTTCGTCGACGTCCCGCCCGTGCGGGGGAGCTTCGTCTGCAACATCGGCGAGATGTTCGAGGTCACCAGCCGGGGCTACTACGAGGCCACGGTGCACCGCGTGGTCAGCCCCGCGCCGGGTCGCGACCGCATCTCGGTGCCGTACTTCTTCGGGCCCCGCCTCGACGCCCGACTCGATCCGGTGGACCTCCCCGCGGACCTCGTTGCCGCGATGAGCTCCGGGGCCGGGCGTGCGGCTGCGATGCCCGATCCGTCGAACCCGATCTACGCGGAGTACGGCCGGAACGCGCTCCGAGGCTGGCTGCGCAGCCACCCCGAGGTCGCCCGGCGGCACTGGGCCGACCTGGTCGACGCCTGACCGGGCCCACGCCGCGCCCGTGTCCTTTGCTTGAATGGGCCCGACGTCGACGGGAGTCAGCCGTGAGTGCAGCCCTGGTCCAGCTCGACCCGCTCTTCTCGGAGCCGGAGGTCGCCACCGCGTTCGAACGCCACGCCAGGACGTTCGGTGCCTACCGGCTCTACGCCGAGCACGAGCAGATCGAGCTCGCGATCGGGCCCGGCCTCAGCCCGCGCCACGACGCGGTGCGCAACTTCCTGAAGACCCGCGTCGGACAGGACGACACGGCCGCGAGTGTCGGCGCCCGGACGAGCTACTTCCGCGAGGAGTACGCGTACGGCGACCAGCTGCTGCTCGAAGGGGTCGGCCGTGCTGCGCGACCATCCGGGCCTCATCGACGCGGCCCGCTCGCATCCACGGGCGCGAGGTGATCGAACCCGCGATCGTCTACGCGAACCTCTTCCTCCCCGGCCAGGAGCTCGCGGTGCACACCGACGTGCCCGAGTTCCGCGGGCTGAGCCGCAAGCAGGTCCCGCAGTGGCTCCTCGTCGTGATGCACCACTCGGGCCGGTTCGATCGCTGGCGGCTCCCGATCGCGACCGGCATCACCTGGTTCGGCTCGTCCGACGGTGGTGACCTCTCGTACTGGCCCGGAGGACCCGACGGTCCGGCGGCGCGGCTCGAGGCCCGGCACAACACCGCCGCGGTGCTCGACACCGACACCGTGTTCCACGGCGTCGAGCCGGTCGGTCCGCCGGGGGCGGTGCTGCCGCCGCTGGAGCTCGGCGCGGTGCTCGCGCCGGTCGGAGGACGGTCGCGTCGTCCTGCGTGATGCGACCGGCCGCGACGTCCGCGCCTTCACGTGGGAGGAGCTCCGCTTCTCCGTGTCGTGGAAGGCGTACTGCTTCGTCGACGCGGCGGAGCGCGCCTCCTGGCGCGACCACACCGACGACCTCGAGCTCGCGACCGTGCTCGACACGCTGGTCGAGGACCTCACGCGCCGGGGCTACCCGGACGCCGGCATCTCCAGCCCCACGCTGGGGAACCAGCTGATCGACGAGTACGTGCACTTCCCGTCGACGGCCCCGGAGCCGGCCTCGTCGTCGACGTGACGGTTACGGGCTGTTGGTGAGGATCGAGGTCCGGAAGAGCTGGGTCGACGAGTTGAGGTAGTCGCCGGCCGCGACGCACGAGCGCCGCGACGGGCACGAGAGGCCGTAGAGGTAGTTGAACGTGCCGCCGCGGTACGGGCTCGGGCTCGTGAGGCGCCAGGTCCCGCCCGACATCGTCTGGATGAGCGTCCGGGCCTTGTCGCCGTTCTGGGACTCGCCGGCCGCGACGCAGTTCGTCGCGTTGCTGCAGCTGACCGCCCAGAGGTGGTTGTCGTACCCGGACCGGTCGGGGCTCGCGGCGAGCGACCACACGCCACCCGACAGGGTCTGGATCAGGCTCTGCTCGTCGAAGTTGCCGGAACCCGGATCGGAGGCGCCGACCGCGACGCACGTCGTCGCGCTCGGTGCACGCCACGTCGCGCAGGACGTTGCTCGCAGCCGGCCGGTTGAAGCTCGGCTGCAACGTCCACGTCGACCCGTTGCGCGCGAGCACGAGGGTCTGGAACAGGTTGTCCGAGGTTCGGACCGTGTACCCGACGGTGATGCAGTGCGTCGCGTCACCGCACGACACGTCGGCGAGCAGGTTGCTCGCGTGCGCACGGTCGGAGGTCTTGTCGATGGTCCACGTCGATCCCGACCAGCTGAGCACGAGGTTGCGCGACGTGCTCGGTCGTCTGGTCGAACGATCGGCCGACCGCGACGCAGTGGGTGGTGTCGGGGCAGTCGACCCCGAGCAGGAAGTTGTCGACGTTCGGGCGGTTCGGGCTGGCGACGAGCGACCAGGCCCGGCCGTCGTAGCTCGCGATCAACGTCTGGTAGTACCCGACGCTGAGGTTCGCCGGAATAACCCACCGCGACGCACCGGGTGGAGCTGGCGCACGACACGTTCCACAGGCTGTTGTTCGAGGTGCCCCGGGTCGGGACCGACCCGAGCTTCCAGACGCCGTTGCTCGCGGTCGCGACGAGCGAACGCTGGTTCAGCGTCGACGGATCCTGCGTGTAGCCGACGGCGACGCAGCGGGTGCTGCTCGAGCACGAGACCTCTTGGAAGTGGCTGCTCCCCGGAGCCGAGGTTCGGGCTGTCGACGATGTGCCACGGTGCCGGGGCGTCGGCGCCGGCGACGCCGGGCGCGGCGACGAGCAGCCGCGATGACCACGACGGCCGCGAGCGCGCCGAACCGGGACCGGCGTCGCGTGGGTCGGACTGTGAACACGTCAGGCTCCCCACTGAAGATCGCCGCCCGACGAACTGCTCCCCCACGACGAGGCTACCGACGCCCCGGGACAGTCGCGGCAACGCCACTAAGCGGGCAAACTGCCCTCGAGGTGCTCCGCGGGCTCGTCGGCGCGCACGCCGCGCAACCCGAACCACGCCATCTCGGCGAGCCACCCGGCCAGCCGGTCGGGATCGTCCTCGGCATCGTCGTTGGTCAGGCGGCGACTCGTGGCCTCGGCCATGCCGACGATCGCGTGGGCGAGCACCCGCCGGTGCCCGGCCGGCGCGTCGATCTCGACGAGGTCGGCGATGAGTGCCGCGATGCGGTCGATCGCGTGCTCGGCGACCATCGCGAACTCGGCGTCGCTGCGCACCGACGCGCCGAACAGGAGGCGGAAGCCCGCCCGGTTCTCGGTGACGAAGCGGAAGTACGCGGCGAAGCCTTCCTGCACGCGCTCGCGCCCGCTCGCCGCCCCTTCGGTCGCCGCGACGAGGCGCGCGACGAGCTGGGCGTCGACATCGTCGAGCAGCTCGCGGTAGAGCGCCCGCTTCGACGGGAAGTGCTGGTACAGCACCGGCTTGGTGACGCCCGCGGCCTCGGCCACCTCGTCCATCGACGTGGCGTGGAACCCACGCTCGCCGAACACCTCCACCGCGACGGCAACGAGCTGGGTCCGGCGTTGCTCCGCCGGGAGGCGCATCGACATGCCGATGACGCTACTTTCCCGAAGCTCTCCCCCGGCCCATCGTCAGGGGAGGGGCGGGCCGGAGCGTCAGTGGCTGGCCTTCATCGGCATCTCGTAGCGGTTCTCGACGCCGAAGTTCTCGGCCCACATCTCGTCGAGCTGGGCGATCTCGTCCGCGGTCAGGGGCATGTCGACGGCCTCGGCGTACTCCCGGATGTCCTCGACGTCCACGTTGGTCGGCAGGACCGTGGTGAAGGCGGAGTTGGCCAGGATGCCCGCGATCGCGGCCTGCCCCCGGGTGCGGCCGGTGCCCTCCCAGAGAAAGGCGAGCGAGTCGGCCTTGTCGAAGTTGTCGAGCATGTTGTCGCGGTTGCGGTGCGAACGGTGGTCCTCGGGCGGGAACACCGTGTCGCGGGTGACCTTGCCGGACAGCGTGTCCGACGCGTGGGGAACGCGGGCGATGAGCCCGATGCCCGCGCCTCGTTCCCGGATCTCCTTCGCGAACGTGAGGCCGGGCTCCTGCTCGATGATGTTGAACACCGTCTGCAGGCTGGCGATCGGCCGGCGGCGGATGGCCTCGAGCCCCTCTTCGACCCACCCGATCGCCGGGCCGAGCGCGACGCCGATCTCACGGATCTTGCCTTCGTCGCGCAGCTCGGTGAGGGCCTCCCACAGCCCGTCGTCGCGCACGGGCTCGATGCGCGCGTTGTGCAGCTGGTACAGGTCGACGTAGTCGGTGCCGAGCCGACGCAGCGAACCTTCGAGCTGCAGCCGGATCGAGGAGGGGTCCCAGTCCTGGGGGCGCTCCGACTGGCCCGGGAACATCCGGGCCGCGTCGTTGTCGTAACCGCACTTCGTGGTGAGGATGATCTCGTCGCGGTTCGTCTTCAGGACGTCGGCGAGCAGGGACTCACCGATGCCGTCGTCGCCGTAGACCGGCGCGGTGTCGATGAAGTTGATGCCCGCGTCGAGCGCGGCGTGCAGCATCCCCTGCTTGTCCTCGATGACGCCCCACCAATTGCTCGCGAGGGTCCAGGTACCGAAGCCGACCTCCGAGACCTCGAGGTCACTCGTGCCGAATCGTCGATACCGCAAGGTGCTCCTAGCTGTACTTGATGACGGAGCGGGCGATCTCGCCGTTGCCCATGATCGCGAGCGCCTCGTTGACCTCTTCGAGCTGGATCTCCTGGGAGATGAGCTCGTCGAGGAGCAGCGTGCCCTCGGAGTAGAGCTTGGCGAGCTTCGGCACGTCGCGGTGGACGTTCGAGCCGCCGTACCAGCTGCCCCGGACCTGCTTCTCCTGGAAGAGGAGGTCCATCGCGGGAGAGATCGTCCACGTGACGTCGAAGCCCGGCACGCCGACGATGATCGCCTGACCCCCACGCCGCGTCATCGCGAACGCCTGCTCGATCGTCGGGCCGAGGCCGATGACCTCGAACGCGACGTCCGCACCGCGACCGTCGCTGAGCCCGATGACCGCGGCCACGGCGTCGCCGTCGCCGGCGTTGACGAGATCGGTGGCGCCGAACTTCTCGGCCCGGGCGAGCTTGCCGTCCACCATGTCGACGGCGATGATCCGCTCCGCGCCCGCGTGCTTCGCACCCTGGATCACGTTGAGGCCGACACCACCGCAACCGACGACCGCAACGGTGTCGCCCTTGCGGATGCTCGCGGTGTTCACCGCCGCGCCGAACCCGGTGAGCACGCCACAGCCGATCAGCGCCGCGGCGTCGATCGGGATCTTCTTGTCGACCTTCACCGCGCCGATCGCCGGGATCACGGTCTCCTGGGAGAACGTGCCCGAGGCGGCCATCTGGAAGATCGGCGAGCCCTCGAAGGAGAACCGGGACGTCATGTCGAGCAGGCCACCGCTCATGGCCGCGACCGAGCCGATCTCGCAGATCTCGCCCTGGTCGTGGAGGCACGTGTAGCACTTGCCGCACTGCGGGACCCACGAGACGACGATGTGGTCGCCGACCTTGAGGTTCTCGACGCCCTCGCCGACCTGCACGACGGTGCCGGCACCCTCGTGACCGAGGACCGCGGGCAGTGCAAGGGGCAGCGTGCCGTTCGTGACCGAGAGGTCCGAGTGACAGACGCCCGACGCTCCGAGCTGGATGCGCACCTCCCCGGCCTGCGCATCGGCGAGGTCGAGATCCATGAGCTGGAGCGGCTTCCCGACCTCAGTTGCAACGGCGGCCTTCGGCATGACGGTTCCCCCTGGAAAGGTGTCGTTGACGGCAATCTAACCCTTGACCGGGCGGTCAATGAAACCGGCCGCCGCCCCGCTCTTCACGCTCGGCGGCCATGATCCCGTAGCCGAGGATGATCGGCAGCGGCAGCACGACGATCCCCACGACCAGCCCCGCGACGGACACGCCCACCGCCCACGAAGGGAAGCCCGTCGCCGCCGCGATGCCGAACGCGATGATCGCGACGAGCAGCCCGAGGTAGCCGACGCGCTTGGCGATGCCGACCAGCCGGCCGATGCGCATCCGCCGCGCCGCGACCGGGTCCCGGTCGGTCTCGGGCTCGGAGCGGGCCCCGTCCTCGGCGGTCACCAGCTCGTCCACCCGTGGGTGCGGAACGCGTGGTCGATGCGGGCCGGCAGGTCCGTGAGCGCGTAGTGCGCCCGCGCCCGCGCGACGTTGCGGTCGAGCCGCGCCGGGTCCGGGTCGGCGAGCCACTTCGCGACCGCGGCCGGCTCGGCCACGTCGAACAGCTCGAAGCCGTGGGCGAGGATCTCGTCGAGGACGGGGTAGTGCCCGACGACGAGCGGTCGGCGCGCGAGGACGGACTCGATCACCGGGTTGCCGAATCCCTCGACGGTCGAGGGGAACACCACGACGTCCGCGGCCGCGTACGCATCGGCCGGGCCGCCCGGACCGAGCCCGAGGGTGACCGGGACGCGAGCTGCGTCGACGAGCCCGTCGAGCGTCGGCCCGTACCCGTCCTCCGCGGGCCCGGTGAGCCAGAACCGCACGCGTCGGGGCGCGACGAGCGCCGCGAGCTCCTCGGCGAAGCGCAACGCCGCCGGGACGTTCTTGCGCGGGATCGCGCGCGTGGGTTGCAACAGGACGATCTCGTCGGGCTCGAAGCCGAGCGTCGCGCGGGTCTCGTCCCGGCGGCCTGAGGGAGCATCGACGTCGAACGAGTTGGTGATCTCGACCGCGTCGATGCCCCGCGCGGCGAGCTCGGCGCGGGACGCCGCGTTGATCGTGATGTGCAGCGCGCCGGGCGTATGGGGCGGGAGGTCGGTGATCCCCGCGGTGCCGGGCCGCTGCCACGGCAGGTCGTGGTGATGGAGCAGCACCCGCGAGCCGGTGCGCGCGAGTCCGGCGGCGACGCAACGAGCCGCCGCGAGGTTCAGCGGGAGGGAGCAGACGTTCTCGACGACGGTCAGCGCGCCCTCGTCGAAGTTCGCGGTGGCGACTTCCGGATCCGGCGCGGCTCCGGGTGCGGGGCTCAGCGCGAGCCACGGGAGCGTGAGGTCGTCGGGCTCGGGCGGTCCCAGGACCTCGCCGGCAACGCGACGCGTCGTGAATCCGAGCGACTCGAGCGCGCGCATCCACTTCGCGGACTCGATCGAGACCCCGTCCGTGCCGCCGAGCCGATACGAGACGAACGTGGCGACGGGACCCATGGGCTCCGACGTTACGCCGGTGCCCGCTCGGGGCTCAGACGATGGAGGGGAGTCTTCGGTTCGTGGCGTCGAGGACCGCGCGGACCACCGTGTCGGCCTCCGCGTGCTGCCGCACGATCGCCGAGCCGCACACGAGCTGCTCACTCGGGGGCAGGACGAACACCACGGTGACGATCGCGACGTCGTGCGCGCCGACGCGCACGATCTGGGCGCTGTCGACGTCGATGCACTCGGCCGCGGTCTCGAGCTGGCGGAGCGCGTCGACGGTCGCCGTGGCCACGAGGCGGTGCCGGGCCGTGGAGGCGATCGATCCCTCGGCGAACCCGACGGCCTCGCTGTCGCCCCGGGCGAGGGTGACCCGGACCAGGGAGCGCAGTCCACTGACCTCGGCGGTGGTGCTGACGAGCATCGGGCGGAACCCGAGATCGATCGCCTCGACCGCCTCGGTGTGCCCGTTGCCGTTGGTGGGGCTGCCGAGCTGCACGACCGAGACGATGCGGCGGTCGAGCTCGATCCCGAAGCTCGCCAGTGCGACCGACTGGACGTCGCGCACGACCTGCTTCGCGTGCTTGGCCGTGTCGGCGAGGATGTGGACCTCGGTGGGGCGCCCGCTGGAGTCGGTCACGACCCGGGCCGCGGAGATCTCCGGGAGGCGGCAGAGCTCGCGTTCGAGCTCCAGGACCTCGTCCTCGCCGCCGTCCGTCGCGTCCTGCTTCTCGGACCCTTGCTCTGCCACGGTGCTCCCCTGATCGTCCATGACCGGTGCGTTCTTCGCCGGCTGTCCCCCGCCTGGCGCCGAGATTAGGGCGGCCACGACCACCTCTGGTGGCTTTCCGCGGTTCCTTGCCACGCGGCGTGTTGTCTGTGAGACTGGTGTTGTTGATGTGGTCGATGTGACGTCGTCCCGTCGATGGTGCAGCTGTGGAGGGCTGTCGGGGCACGGCGGAGTGCGTTTGCGCCGGGCAATGCGGGGCCTACAGTCGATTTCGCCGGGTGCCGAAGCAACAGGTTGAGGCGCTGGGTGGTCAGAACGACCCGGGACAGTGAGGGAGGAGGCGGCCACGAAGTCACGCTCGTCCGTGTGATTGACGGAGACGGCAAGGCCTCGGCGCAATCGGGACCGAAGGGTCCCCGAAGCGAAGCGGAATCCCTCTGGGGCTCTAGCTGTGCGCCAGGGAGGAACTCTCGAAGAGGGTGATTCTCCCAATGAAGAAGGTCTATGTCCGTATTGCACTGCTTACGTCTGCGGCTGCTGCGCTGCTGCTCGCTGGCGGCGCTTCCTTCACCCACCGCTGATAGGTGAGGTACCGAGGCCTTGCCGCCTCCGCCCCATTGAACGGACGATCGTGCGACAAGACATCCCCACGAGAGCGACGGTGTACTGCGTGGCACTGGCCACGGCTGCGATCGGCATCGCGGTCTTCCTCGCCGCGCGTGGACCCCTGCCCGCCGCGGCTCCGGTGCTGATCCTCGGTGCGCTGTTCGCGTTGGCGGAGAACCAGGTCGTCGATCTCCCGAGCGGCGCCGGGGTCGAGCGCGAGCTTCATGCTCGCCATGACCGCGATCGTCGTGTTCTCGGACCAGGGCGCGCTCCTCGGCCCGATGCTCGTGTGCATGTTCGGTGGCCTCTCGTGGTCGCACATCAAGGCCCGGGAGTGGCGCAAGCCGATCTTCAACAGTGCGAACCTCGGGCTGGCCGGCCTCGCCTCCGCCGCAGTGTTCGACGCGCTCGCTCCGTCGGGGGTGCACACCCCGGCGCAGCTGCTCCTGCTGGCGGTTCCGGCGACGTGCGTGTTCGCCGTCGTCAACCTCGCGCTGCTGATGGTGTCGCTGAAGCTCTGGACCAACGAGTGGCCGTCGATGTGGCGCGCGTTCGGCGAGGCCCTCCTGCAGATGTACCCCTTCGCGTTGATGGGCGTCTTCCTCGGTGCGCTCTACCTGGACTACGGCGCCGTCGTGGTCCCGCTGCTCGTGGTGCCGATCCTCGTCGCCCGCCAGACGTTCGCCTCCTATCTCGCGTTGAAGGAGTCCCAGGAGGCGGCGGTCCGGACGCTCATCGGCGCGCTCGAGGCCAAGGACCCCTACACGGCGGGCCACGCGGAGCGGGTCGCGAACTACGCGGAGTACATCGGCGAGGAGCTGGGGATGTCGCCCGCGCGGCTCGAGCGCCTGCGCTTCGCGGCACTGATGCACGACGTGGGCAAGCTCGTCGTGCCGAACCACCTCCTGAACAAGAAGGGCAAGCTCACGGCGGAGGAGTTCGCCCAGGTGCGGCTGCACGAAGAGGTGTCGGTCGAGATCCTCACCCGCATCGACTTCCTGGCCCCCGTCGCGCCGAGCGCGACCAGCGAGGCGGCCGAGTTCGCGCCGGTCGCCGATGACCGCGGCCAGCCGATCGAGCCGCACATCGTCGCGGTCGCGGACGCGTTCGACGCGATGACGTCGACCCGTTCCTACCGGCGGGCGCTCCCGCAGGAGACCGCGTTCGACGAGCTGCGCAAGAACTCGGGCAAGCAGTTCCACCCGCGCGTCGTCGAAGCGCTCATCATCGCCATCGAGGCGCGCCAGGAGGAGCACGGCCTCGGGCACGAGGAAGTCGTGCACCACGTCGACGCGCCCGAGGCGGGCACCGGCTCCGCGGGCCTCGGCGACCTGCTCCCGGAGATCGAGATCGCGCCCGGGACGGCGGCGGGCCGATGACGACCGCGCGCAAGCTCGTCCTCATCGCCGTGCTCGGCGGCATCGCCGCCGCGGTCGCGGAGATCATCGACCCGGGCGGTTCGTCGACCGCCCTCGTCATCCTGGGCGCCGCGGTCGTGGCGGGCGAGCTGCTCGTGCTGCGGCCCGCGGAACGGGCCGCGCTGCCGCTCTCGTACGCGGTCATGCTCGTGTTGCTGCGGGCGGGCTCGCCCGCGGAGTTCCTGGTCACGATCGTGGCCGCGGAGGCCGTCGCGTACCTGTTGCGGCCCGAGCGCTCCGAGTGGGACCGCATCTGGCTGACGGCCACCCGGCTCGCGGCCGGGGTGGCGGCCCTGGGCGCGTTCCACGCCGTGGTCCACGTCATGCACGGCACCGACAGCCGGTGGATGGTGCTCACCGCGCTCTTCGCGGCCGGCGTCGCCGAGATCCTGGTCGACGACCTGCTCCAGGTCGTGCGCGCCCGCCACTTCTACCTGTCGACACGCGGGGCGCTCCGCGGATCTGGCGCTCATCACGAGCGGCATGCTGATGTCGGTGGGGTACCGGGGCATCGGCGGGCTCGAGGGGATGGGCCTGTGGGGACCACTCCTGTTCTCGATCCCGCTGCTCGCCGCGTGGTACTCGTTCGAGCGGCTGGCCTCGATCCGTCGGACCTACGAGCAGACGATCAGCGCGCTCTCCGTCGTTCCCGAGCTCGCGGGGCTGGTGCGCGAGGGGCACGCCACGCGCGTCGCCGACCTCTCGGTCTCCCTCGGCCGGGAGCTGCACCTCCCGGTGCAGGACCTCGAGTACCTGCGGGCTGCGGCGTTGCTCCACCACCTGGGCCACCTGTGCCTCGACGACCCGAGCATCCGGGGCCGCGCGATCGAGCCGAGCGAGGTGACGGACAAGGGTGCCGAGATCCTGCGCGAGACCGAGTACCTGCGACCGGCCGGCGACCTCCTGGCGTCCGACACGGCCTCGGTCGGCAGCCAGATCCTGCGGGTCGCCAGCGCCTTCGACGAGCTCACCGCGGGTGACGCCACGTTCAACGACGCGGCGATCGAAGCGCTGTACTCAGGTCCGGGATACGTCTACGACCCGCGCGTGCTCGACGCGCTCGAGCGGGTAGCCGGGGCCGGCGCCAGGGTTCCGGTCGCGTAGCTCCAGGTCGATCGGGGCATCCGGCTCGGAGTCGAGGTCGCCGGGAGGGCCGGGAGCACGAGTGCGCGAACGGCGCGGCCGGCGGCTCGCCCGGTAGGTGAGGTCGATGAGCCCGACCGCGATCACGAGGTCGCCGAACGAGATCGACGCGTCGACGGGCGAGCCCAGCGCGATGTAGTCGCCGAGCTGCGGCAGCACGTCGTCGGGCTTTTGCGGTCGGTGCTTCACCGTGGTCTCGGCCTTCGTGCCCTCGGGGACCTTGTACGGCATGCCCTGGTTCAGCGCGATCACGAACGCGTTCATCGCGATGCCGACGGTGATCACCCCCATGCCGGTCAGCAGGAGGTTCGAGAGCCCGAAGCCGATGATCAGGACGTACGAGGCGAGCAGCAGCGCGAGGCCGACGTCGTCGAAGCGCGCGCGGGGCAGGTTGACCACCTCCAGGAGGATCTGGAGGCCCAGGCCGGCGAACAGCAGCCACACCCGCCGGAGCCGGATGCGGCCCAGCTGCCGGAACTGCCCGCCGGTCAGCGGCACGATCAGGACCGCGACGACGATCGCAATCGCGTAGACCAGCATCCGTCCACCGTAGCGAGAGCCGCGCGGACGACTGCGGACCCTCCACGGTGGTGCCTAGCATCCGGCCATGGCGGATCCCGAGGTCCTGTACGCGGTGGCGGACGGCGTGGCACTCGTCACGATCAACCGTCCCGACCGGCGCAACGCGATGTCGTACGGGGTGATGCAGGGTCTGCGTGACGCCGTGGAGCAGGCCAAGCGCGACGACGACGTCCGGGTGCTGGTGCTCACCGGCGCCGGTGACCGGGCGTTCTGCGCCGGAGCGGATCTCGGTGGCATCGCCGAGAACGCGGGTGCCGCGGCCGCGCACGACGGGCGCGGCCTGCTCGCCGCGCTCTTCCGGGAGCTCTGGGCGCTGGGCAAGCCGACGATCGCGCGGGTGCGCGGCTACGCGCTCGCGGGTGGCTTCGGGCTCGCCCTCGCGTGCGACTTCGTGATCGCGGCGGACGACGCGCAGTTCGGCACGCCGGAGGTGAACGTCGGGCTCTGGCCGTACATGATCACCGTGCCGCTCCTGCGGTCGATGCCGCCGAAGAAGGTGCTCGAGCTCCAGATGACCGGCCGCCGCGTGCTTGCGGAGGAGGCCGACCGCATCGGCTTCGTGACCCGCGTCGTTCCCGTCGCCGAGCTCGACGCGGCGGTGGACGAGCTCGCGGCGTCGCTCGCGTCCAAGTCCCCACTGGTGCTCCGGTGGGGCCGGGACGCGTTCTACCGGGTGCTCGAGATGGACGGTGACGACGCGCTCGACCACCTGCAGGCGATGCTCACGATCCACACCCAGTCCGAGGACGCCGCCGAGGGCGTGGCCGCGTTCGCCGAGAAGCGCACCCCGGAGTGGAAGGGCCGCTAGCGCGGGTGCCGGCGAGTGCAAGAGTGACCCCATGACTTCCACCGGTGGCGGAGACGTGCACAACTGGGGACCGCTGGTCGGGGACCTCGCGGAGCGGCGGGAGCGCGCGCTCGGCATGGGCGGCGAGAAGTTCGTGGAGCGCCAGCGCTCCCTGGGCAAGCTGCTCGTGCGCGAGCGCCTCGACCTGCTGCTCGATCCGGGCACGTGGGTCGAGTACGGGATGCTCGCGGACCACATGGACCCGGGGTTGGGCGACCGGTACCTCGCGGCCGACGGCTCGGTCACCGGGGTCGGAGAGATCGAAGGGCGCAAGGTCGCGGTCGCCGCGTACGACTTCACGGTGATGGCCGGCTCGATGGGCGCGGTCGGCGAGAACAAGATCCGCCGGCTGCGCCATCTCGCGCTCAGCCAGCGGATCCCGATGGTCTGGCTGCTCGACTCGGCCGGAGCACGGATCCAGGCGACGAGCGGCTCGACGTTCGCGGGCGCGGGCGACCTGTTCCGCGAGCAGGTCGCGATGAGCGGCGTCGTGCCGATGGTCGCCGCGATGATGGGTCACTGCGCGGCCGGCACCGCGTACATCCCGGCGCTCGCGGACTTCGTGCCGATGGTGAAGGGCACGTCGTCCATGGCGCTCGGTGGCCGTCACCTCGTCAAGGCCGCGGTGGGTGAGGACGTCTCCGAAGAGGAGATGGGCGGCTCCGGGGTGCACACCAAGATCAGCGGCGTCGCCGACCTCGAGGTCGCGGACGACGCCGAGTGCCTCCAGGTCGTGCGCGACTACCTCTCGTACTTCCCGCAGCACAACGGTGAAGCGCCGCCGGTGCGCGACTGCGCCGACCCGGTGGACCGCAGGGTCGACGAGCTGTATGACATCGTCCCGACCGCGCCGCGACGCGGTACGACATGCGCAAGGTCATCCGTGCGGTGGTGGACGACGGCGAGGTGCGGTGGATGAAGCCGGACTGGGCCAAGAACGTCGTGACGGGTCTGGCGCGCGTCGGCGGGCAACCGGTCGGGATCGTCGCGAACCAGCCGATGGTGCTGGGCGGCGCGCTGGACGTGAACGCCGCCGACAAGGCGGCGCGATTCGTCTGGCTCTGCGACGCGTTCGGCATCCCGCTCGTCTTCCTCCACGACGTGCCCGGCTTCATCGTCGGCTCCGCGGTCGAGAAGCAGGGGATCATCCGGCACGGGGCCAAGATGCTGTTCGCGGTCAGCGAGGCAACCGTTCCGAAGATCAGCATCATCCTGCGCAAGAGCTACGGCGCCGGCTACTTCGTCATGAACGGCCTGGCGTACGAAGCGGACTACATCGTCGCGTGGCCCACCGCCGAGATCGCGGTGATGGGCCCCGACGGGGCGGTCGCGATCATCCACCGCAAGACCCTCGAGGCGGTGCCGGAGGACGAGCGGGTGGCGAAGCAGCTCGAGCTGGCCGAGGAGATCCGCGCCAACATCGATCCGTACATCGCGGCGGGGCACGCGCAGCTCGACGACGTGATCGACCCCGCGGAGACCCGCCGCGCGATCTGGAACGGCCTGCAGCTGAGCCGCGACAAGCGGGTGGACCGCCCGTGGCGCAAGCACGGCGTGCTCCCCGTCTGAGGTGACCGACGTCGATCGGCGCTCGTTCCTGGCCGGCGCGCTCGGCGCTGGGCGCGGGGTCGATGCTCGCGAAGAAGGTCCCGATGGGATCGGCGCCGGCCCGGACGCGGGCGCGCGCCGACGCCGGGACCGCGCGCCGAGCCATCGTCGTCGGCGCCGGCCTGGCCGGGCTGACCACCGCGCTCGACCTGCGAGCCGCCGGCTGGGAGGTCGTGGTGCTCGAGGCCCGGCACCGGGTCGGTGGGCGGGTGCGCACCGTGTACGCGCCGTTCACGGACGGGTTGCACGCCGAGTCCGGCGGGGAGTCGATCGACGACAACCACGACCAGATCCAGGCGATGGTCACGCGCTTCGGCCTGCGCACCGAGCGGCGCCTGACCAACCGCGACGCCAACTCGAGGATCTCGTTCCGGGGCCGCTCGATCCCGGCCGCGACGTTCCTCGCGTCCGACCCGGCGGTGCTCGCCGACTACGACCGCTTCTACGCCGAGAGCTCCAAGCTCGCCGGCGGCATCGACCCCGACCATCCGGAACGGGCCGCGAACGCGGCCCGGCTCGATCGCCAGAGCCTGGCGGACTACATCGACAGCCTCCATCTCGATCCACGCGCCCGCTTCCTCGTCGCGACCGCGGAGACGGGGGAGTACGCGTCGGATCCGCGCAACGTGTCACTCCTCTTCTACGCCCAGCAGGAGGCCGTCGCGAACGACGTCTCGGACGCGGCGTCCGAGACGATGCGCATCCACGGCGGGAACAGCCTCCTGGTGCGGGCCATGGCGCAGGAGCTCGGCGCGGTCGTGCGGCTCGGCGCGCCGGTCCGGTCGGTCGATCAGGGTCACGACTTCGTGACGGTGCGCGCGGGCGGGCGGGACCACACCGGCGCGCAGCTGGTGCTCGCGGTGCCACCGCCGACCCTGCGCGCGATCCGGTTCACACCCGCGCTGCCGCCCGTGGCCGCGGCGATGGTGCGCGGCCTGGACCTGGGGCCGGCGACCAAGGTGATGACCGAGTACGACGACCGCTTCTGGCGTGCGGGCGGTGGTTCCGGGCTCGTCGTCAGCGATCTCCCGTTCCGGATCGCCTGGGACGCGTCCGACTCCTACGAGTCGGACCCGGGCATCCTGACCACGTTCACGACGGGGTCACCCGGTGCCGCGTTCGCGCGGCTGAGTGACGCGCGCCGGGTGCGCGCGGCGCGCCAGGGGCTCAACCGGGTGTTCCCCGAGGCGCGCGGGCATGCCGTGACGTCCGCGACGATCGCCTGGCCGGACGAGCAGTACACGGGAGGTGGCTACGCGGTGTTCCGGCCCGGGCAGATGACGAAGTTCTGGGAGGTGCTCCGGCGCCCCGTCGGGCGCATCCGCTTCGCGGGAGAGCACACCGAGACGATGGCCGGGTACATGGAGAGCGCGGTGCGCAGCGGCCACCGGGTGGCCGCCGCGATCGGCGCGCCGCCCGTGCCCGCTCCCGCGGGCTGAGGACGCGAGCTCATCGAGCCGCGGACGCCACGCTCGGGTCAGGTCCGGTCGAGCCAGCGCGCGTTCGCGTCGTCGAAGAGCACCTTGGTGCGCGCGAAGTCGCGCGGTCGCTCCTCGTAGGTCTCGAAGTCCCATTCGGAACGCTCGACGGCGAAGAAGTCGCCGCCGTAGACGTGCAGCGCGACCGCGAGCTCGGAGCGGGAGTTGGCGACGGAGTGGATGACGTCGTCGCCCAGCACGAGGACGTCGCCGGCCGGCACGTCCTTGCCCCCGGCCGGCTCGAGGCCACGCGGCGCGCGCCGGTAGAACGCGTTGTCCTCCTGGCCGCCGTACATCCCGATCACCGCCCACATCCGGTGCTCGTGCGGGTACAGCGCCATGCCCGGCGTCCACGCGACGCGCAGGATCGTGAGGTCGTCGGCGCGGTGCAGCGCGGTGATCCCCCCGAGCTCGACCGGACCGACCGCCCCCTCCAGAGCGGTCGGATCGGCGACGAGCTCGTCGAGCACGTCGCGCACCGCCAACGCCGGCGCGTGCTCACGCAGTGCCGTCTCACACCGGGCGACGATGTCCTCGACCACGAGTGCCACGCCCCCAGGCTAGGACCGCATGGGACCGTTGCCCCGCGCCGGGCCCGCGCCAGGATTCTCGGACGGCGTAGCGTGCGGAGAGGCCCGGTGGAAGGAGGCGGCATGGCAACGGTCAGTGTCCGCTACATCGTCAACGACGTCGACGCCGCGGATCGCGTTCTACTGCGAGCATCTCGGCTTCGACGAGGTCATGCACCCGGCGCCGACGTTCGCCATGCTCTCGCGCGGCGACCTGCGGCTCGTGCTGAGCGCGCCGGGCGGGGGTCCCGGAGGCGGCGGGGCGATGCCGGACGGTTCGGTGCCGGAACCCGGGGGCTGGAACCGGTTCTCGATCGAGGTCGAGGATCTTGCGGCGATCGTCGCCCGGCTGCGCGCGGCCGGGGCCCACTTTCGCAACGACATCGTCACCGGTGTCGGCGGCCGGCAGATCCTGCTCGACGACCCTTCCGGCAACCCGGTCGAGCTCTTCGAGCCGGTGCTGGACGAGGCCAAGCTCTCGAAGCCGTAGGAGGATGAGCGTCGGGCCGGAACCGCCGCGCTCGGCGAGCCCGGTGCGGTCGATCGTCTCAAGGGCGGAGTCGCAGCCGGAGCTCCGGATTCGCGCTCGGCGCGTATCCGAGCTCGGCGTAGAGCGCTGCACCATGCGGGCTCGCGTGCAGATCGACCATCCCTGCGCCGTGTTCCCCGGCCCAGCGCGCGAGCTCGACCATCACCATCCGGGCGAGCCCGCGTCGTTGCCACGCGGGCTCGGTGGCGACCCACTGCACGTACGCGACGCGGCCGTCGCCCATCGGCGTGGGCAGGCGTTGCGTGATGCTGGCCGCGGCGCTCGCCACGAGCGTCCCCGGCTCGTCGGGGGACTCGACGACGAACGCGGCAACGGTGCCCTCCTCGAGCCCTCGTCGGAAGCGGGCGTCGGCCTGGGCCCGCCACCCGGAATTGTCTCCGGCGATGCCGAGCGTGTCGAACATGAGCTGCGCCAACCGGATCACTTCGGCCACGTCATCGGGTCCCGCAATTCGTGCTTCCACCGGCTGAGTCTCGCGCCCGATACTGTGCGCGCATGGCCGAGATCCGCGCGGAGATCACCGCGAACGTCTGGCAAGTCATTGCCGAAGAAGGGCAGATGGTCGCCGAGGGCGACGAGATCTGCATTCTGGAATCCATGAAGATGGAGATCCCGGTGACCACCGAGGTCCCCGGCGTCGTGCGCGAGCTCTACGTGGAGCCGGCGCAGGTCGTCCAGGAAGGCGATCTGATCGCCCTCATCGACGAGAGCTGAACCGTTCTCCGCTCGTGATCCGCTGGTCGATACCTCAGGAGCACATCGGGCTGGCGACGATCGATCGCCCGGATCGCCGCAACGCGCTCAACGCCGAGCTGTGTGATGACCTGCGCGGGCACCTCGAGCAGTCGCACGGCCTGCGGGCCATCGTCCTGACCGGCGCGGGCGTCGCGTTCTGCGCCGGCGCGGACATCATCCGACGCGCCCAGGACACCGGCGGGCTCGAACACGGCGGCGGCGACACGTTTCGTCCCGCGTTCGAGCGCGTGCTCGACGCGATCGTCACGCACCCCGCACCCGTCATCGCCGCGGTGAACGGCGCCGCGCTCGGCGCCGGGATGCAGCTCGCCGTCGCGTGCGACCTCCGGGTCGTCACGCGCACCGCCAAGATCGGGATCCCGGCCGCGAAGCTCGGGGTGCTGCTCGAGCGCGCCGAACATCCGTCGCCTCGCGGTGCTCGTCGGCCAGGGCGCGGCGCGCGACATCCTGCTGACCGGCCGCGTGATGACGGCCGGCGAGCTGCGCGAGGTCGGGTTCGTCCAACGGATCGCGGACGACGCGCTCGCGGCGGGCCTCGAGCTCGCGGGTGAGATCGCGCAGCTCGCGCCGCTCAGCGTCCAGGGGCACAAGCACGCGCTGAACGTCGTCGCCGATGCGACCGCGCTCGACGACCGCGCCCTGGCCGAGATCCGGTCGCTCGAGGAAGCCGCCTTCCTGAGCGCGGACCTCCAGGAGGGCCTCGCGGCCTTCGGCGAGAAGCGCCCCCCGAGCTTTCGCGGCGCGTAACGGGGGTTGATCCACTCGGGCGCGCTCCGTAAGGTGCGCGGTGGTCCGGGCACCGTCCGGCGCCGGCAGGCACAAGGAGCAGAGATGATGCGATCGAGGCAGGGTTTCTCCGTGCGCGTGGTGTTCGCCGCACTGGTGTGCAGTGTCGTGTTCGTCACGGCAGGCGTGACGGCGACGTCGGCCGGTGCGAGCGGCTTCAGCGGCACCGAGCGCGACGGCGACGTTCACCGGCACCGCCGCGGCGCCGGTGCTCGACCCGACGTGCCCCCGCGACCCCAATTACACCTGGGCCGAGAACTACCGCCAGCAGCTCTCCGGCATCGTGCGGAGCCGGGTGGGCTCGGGCCGCCTGTCCTTCGACATCTGCCGGATCTTCGCCGGCGCGCTCGGGGGCATCGGGATCCAGGGCACGTTCACGCTCGCGACCCGGCTCGGCACCCTGCGCGGCACCGCGAGTGGCGTGATCGCGTTCGACGTCCCCAACGAGTACCGGTTCGTGCTGACCGTCGCGCGCGGGACGTTCCTGCTCTCGCACGTCACCGGCACGCTCGACTTCGACGCGACGGAGTCGGTCGACACCCCGGGCCCGCTCACGGGCACCGTCACCCCGCACCTCAGCCTGGTGCGGAGCCCGGGTCACTGCAGCCATCCGGTGCCGTGGGCTCCGAGCGCGTAGGACGCGCCCGAAGCTCCCGCTAGTAGTTCGCCGGGAGCAGGCGTTCGAGGTGGTAGTAGAAGACGAACAGGACGATCATGAACGGGACCGCGCCCATGAGCCAGGTCGTCCAGCGGTGGTAGCGGTGGAAGATCAGCCACCAGAGCGCGCCGACCGCGGCGGCCAGGAACCCGAACCACAGGGTCGGAAGCTTCGCCTCGCCCCGGCCTGAGAGCGCGTCGTCGAGCGACGCGCGGCTGGCGACCGGCAGCGGCGCGGCCTTCTGCGGCTTGGGGCTCCGGTCCGCGTCGAGCGCGGCCTTCACCACGAGTCGCTGCGACGCCGAGTACTTCGGGTTGCAGGTCGTGAGCGTGAGCGTCGCGTTCGCCGTCGGGTCCAGCACGAAGACCTGCTTCGGGCTCACGATGATCTGCTGGGTCATCGTGTAGTGGTAGGTCCCGTGGAGGGTCGAGATGATGATCGGATCGCCCGGCACGAGCTCGTCGAGGCGGTTGAACGGCGCGCCGTAGGTGGTCCGGTGTCCCGCGATGGCCGCGTTGCCGAGCTGGCCGGGCAGTGGGGTCGCGGGGTAGTGGCCGGGGCCCTTGCGCAGGTCCGGGACCCCGATGCCCTGGACGATCGCCCGCACCAGGCCGATCTTCGGGATGCTGATGATCCCGATCGGGTCGCCGATCGGCGGCGGGACCTGGGGCAGGGTCGTCGTGGTCGAGGTGGCACTCACCGCGCGGGCGGCCTCGGCCTTCTCCTTGGCCAGCTCCCGGCGGAACTGGGCCTGGAGCTGGCTCTGCTGGCGCGACTCGTAGATCCCGGTGCCCCACAGCTGGTACGCGACGAACAGCAGGATCAGGATCCCGATGGTGACGAGGGCGCGACCGACGCCGCCGATGATCCGTCGCATCGCCGGATCGTACGCTGGCCCCACCCCACAAACCGTGCATGTCCGGCAGCACCGAGGGGTCGGTTCGACCGTCGGCGAGGCGGATCCGTACACTCATCGGCGCTGGTAGCGCCCCACCCGGGGCCCCGGAGGCTCGCGTGCCGCTCGTCGTCAGACTCCGCTCCGCCGTGTGCCTCCTCGGACGCTTCCCGGCCCTGGCCGGTGTCGATCTCGACGTTGACGCCGGGGAGATCGTGCTCCTGGCCGGGCCCAACGGCGCCGGCAAGACGACCCTCCTCCGGCTGATCGCCGGCCTGGTGCCGCTGTACTCCGGTGAGGCCGAGGTCTACGGCTCGGATCTCGCCCACGACCGGCGCAGTGCCCGGCGCCACCTCGCCCTCGTGGGGCACGAGACGTTCTGCTACGACGACCTGACCGTGCGGGAGAACCTGCGCTTCGTGGCCAAGGCCGGTGGCGGCACGGGCGACGAGACCGATCCGGTGATCGACCGCCTCGGCCTCGGCGCCGTGGCCGATCTGACCCACGCGAAGCTCTCGGCCGGCCAGCGCCGCCGGCTCGCGCTGGGCGGGGCACTGGTGCGGAACCCCGCGCTGCTCCTGCTCGACGAGCCCCACGCGGGTCTCGACGCAGAAGGTCGCTCGGTCCTCCACGAGATCGTCGCCGCGGCTCCCGGCGAGGGCCGGACGGTCCTGATGGCCTCCCACGAGCTCGACCTCGCCCGGGCCCTCGCCACCCGCGAGGTCCGCGTCGACAACGGGCGAACTTCCCCTGCCGCAGGTCAACAAGAGCGCAGCGGGGACACCTCCGCCTCGCAGCCGGTAGACGAGCGGAGCGTGGCCCGAGCGGCCCGGCCCGAAGGGCCGAGAGCGGGGATGTTGTGAGCGTTTGGAGGGAAGCGGCGCTGGTGGTCGGGAAGGACCTGCGGATCGAGTCCCGGTCCCGGGTGGCGGTCTCGCAGATCCTGCCGTTCGGCCTGATCGTGATCCTGCTGTTCGCCTTCGCGCTCGACCCCGATCGGGGCATCCTGGCGAAGGCGGCGCCGGGCCTGTTCTGGATCGCGGTCCTGCTGGCCGCCCTGCTGGCCATCGGGCGCGCCTTCGCGACCGAGGAGCAGCACAACGCCCGGGACGGGCTGCGGCTCGCGGGCCTCGACGGGGCAGCCATCTTCCTGGGCAAGGCGGGCGCGATCGCGCTGGAGCTCCTGGCCCTGGAGGCCGTGCTCGGCGCCGGTGTGGTGCTGCTCTACAACGTCAGCGTGCACGGCATCGGGATCCTGATCCTGACCGCCCTGGCCGCGACCATCGGTCTGGCCGCCACCGGTACCCTCTACGGCGTGCTCGCTGCCGGGCTCCGGCTCCGCGAGACGCTGCTGCCGCTGCTTCTGCTCCCGGTGCTCGCACCGGTCATGCTCGGGGCGACCCGGGCCTTCGAGGATGGTCTCGAAGGGGCACCGGGAGACGCGTGGCCGTGGGTCGCGTTGCTGGGCATCTTCGCGGTGCTCTACACCGCGATCGGGGTGCTGGCCTTCGGACCACTGTGGGAGGAGACATGAGGACCCGGGATCGTCTGCTCGACCCGAGGCTCTCGCGCGTCCTGGGGTGGGCCTCGCTCGTCTCGCTAGCGGTGCTCGGGCTGTTCGGGCTCTGGGGTGCGCCCGAGGACGCGACCCAGAAGGAAGCGCAGCGCCTCATGTACCTCCACGTCCCCGCGGCGTGGGTGGCCTACCTCGCGTTCGGGGTCACCGCGCTCGCGTCCGCCTTGTTCCTCTGGCCCCGGACCCGCTCGATGGTCTGGGACCGGCTGGCCGGCGCGTCCGCCGAGCTCGGGGTGCTGTTCACCGCGCTGACGCTGGCGCTGGGCTCGCTGTGGGGCCGGCCGGTCTGGGGCATCTGGTGGGCGTGGGATGCCAGGCTCGTCACGACGGCCGTCCTCTTCTTCCTCTACCTCGGCTACCTCGCGCTGCGCCGCATCCCGAGCGACGACCCCATCGGCAGCGGGAAGCGCAACGCGATCGCCGCGCTCATCGCGTTCGTGGATGTCCCGATCGTGCACTTCTCGGTGGAGTGGTGGCGCACGCTGCACCAGAAGGCGACGGTCTTCAATCCCCAGCTCGACGCGCACATCAACGGGGTCATGGCGCTGACCTTGTGGATCGGCGTCATCGCGTTCACCATCCTCTACCTGTACCTGCTCGACCGCCGCTACCGCCTCGCCTCGCTCGAGAGCGAGATGGAGCAGCGCGAGGTCGATGCCGCGATCGCACAACGCATCGCGGCGGAACCGGTGGAGGTCGGTCGATGACGCTCGCCGTCCACCTGGCCGACGCCGACTACGGCTGGGCCTACGTGATCGTCGGCTGGTCGCTCGCCGGCGTGGTCATCGCCGGGTACTTCGCCCGGATCGTGGTCCGCACCCGTCGCGCGGAACGGTCGCTCCCGCCGGAGCCCGAGCGTTGACCACCGCACCGCCGCGCCCGACCGCGCAGATCCCGCCCCCGCCACCGCGCTCGAACAAGAAGCGGACGCGCTACATCGTCGCGGCGGGTGGGTGCGCGTTCGCCGTGATCGCGGTCATCGTCCTCACGTTCGTCCTCTCCGAGAACGTCGTCTATTACAAGACCGTCTCCGAGGCGGTGCACTCCCGCTCGAGCCTCGGCACGAGCCGGTTCCGCATCGCAGGCGCCGTCGTCCCCGGCACGATCCGCGACGGCGCGCACACGGTCCGGTTCGAGATCACCGACGGCAAGAAGACCGTGAACGTGATCCATCACGGCGACGAGCCGGTGCTCTTCAAGAACGGCGCGCCGGTCCTGTGCGAGGGGCGGTGGGCGCCCGCGAGCGTGGGCGTGCACTTCGACAGCGACCGGATCCTCATCAAGCACGGCGCGGACTACGCACCGCCGAAGGTCAACACGAAGAAGGCTCCGAAGGTCACGTCGGGCGGAGCATGAGAGCAGGGCTCGGGATACTCGGCATCGCGCTCGGGCTGGGCGCGTCGGCCGTCGGCGTCTTCCTCCTCGCGCTCGGGATCGCGCGCAAGAACGTCGAGCTGATCCGCAGCGGTCGCCGTTGCGTGTTCGTCGTGCTCGCCGCGGCCCTGCTGGCCGTCTTCGCGATGGAGTGGGCGCTCATCACCCACGACTTCTCGATCCAGTACGTCGCGGACAACAACGCTCGCGGCACGCCGCTGCTCTTCACGATCACCGGCTTGTGGGCCGCGCTCGAGGGATCGATCCTGCTGTGGGTCCTGATCCTCTCCGGGTACATCGCGGTCATGGCGCGGCGCTTCCGGTCCCGGCTCGAGGACCCGATGGTCGCGTGGGCGCTGCTCGTGTGCCTCTCCGTCGCCCTCTTCTTCTTCGTCTTCATGGCGATCGCGGCGAACCCGTTCAAGCTCGTCAACGGGACGATCCCACTCGACGGCCGCGGCCCGAACCCGTTGCTGCAGAACCATCCGCTGATGGCGTTTCACCCGCCGATGCTCTACCTCGGCTACGTCGGCTTCACGATCCCGTTCTCGTTCGCGATGGCCGCGCTGATCACGGGCCGGTTCGGCGAGGGTTGGCTCGAGGACACCCGCCGCACCACGCTCGTCGCGTGGGGGTTCCTCACCGTCGGCATCGTGCTCGGCGCGTGGTGGAGCTACGAGGTGCTCGGGTGGGGTGGCTACTGGGGCTGGGACCCGGTCGAGAACGCGTCGCTGCTGCCCTGGCTGACCGCGACCGCGTTCATCCACTCGGTCATCGTGCAGGAACGGCGCGGGATGCTGCGGGTCTGGAACATCTCGCTCGTGCTGGCGACCTTCTGCCTGACGATCCTCGGCACGTTCCTGACCCGGTCGGGTGTCGTGAACTCGGTGCACGCGTTCACCCAGTCCTCCATCGGACCGTGGCTGCTCACGTTCCTCGGCATCGTGGTGGTGACGTGCCTCGCGCTCGTCGCGTGGCGGGCGGACAAGCTGCACGCGCCGGGCCGCATCGACTCGCCGGTCTCGCGCGAGTCGGCGTTCCTCGCGAACAACCTCCTCTTCACCGGGCTCGCGTTCGTGGTCCTGCTCGGCACCGTGTTCCCGTTGGTCGCCCAGGCGGTGCGGGGCAGCCAGATCTCGGTCGGCGAGCCGTACTTCGCCCGCATGACCACACCGATCGGCTTGGCCCTGCTGTTCCTCATGGCCGTGGCCCCCGCGCTCCCGTGGCGTGCGGCCGGCGGCGAGGTGCTCCGGCACCGGCTCCTCATCCCCGCGTACGTCGGCGTCGGGGTGATGCTGCTCACGCTGGTGTTCCTCACCCGCACGTTCGCGACCGTCGTCGCGTTCGGCCTGGCCGCGTTCGCGATCGTCGCGATCTTCCGGGAGACGGGGTTGGCGGTGCGCAGCCGGCGGAAGGCCGACCAGGCGGGCTGGGTCCGGTCGGCGGTCGGCACCGTGCGCGGCAACCCGCGGCGCTACGGCGGGTTCATCGTTCACATCGGGGTGATCTGCATCGCGGTCGCGCTCGCGTCGTCGGGCTCGTTCGGGGCCAAGCAGGAGGTGCGGCTGCGCCGGGGTGAGTCGGCGACGGTCGGCGGCTACACGGTGAAGTTCGTCGGTACCCGCACGTCCAAGACCGCGCAGAAGACCTCGGTCTCCGCGGACCTGAAGGTGACCCGGGGAGGGACCGACCTCGGGACGTACGCGCCCGCGGTGTCCACGTTCCCGAACAGCGACCAGGCCATCGGGACGCCGTCGGTCCGCACGGGGCTCATCGAAGACGTGTACCTGACGATCGTGTCCTCGCCGAACGCGCAGGGTCGCGTCACGGTGAGCATCGCGGTGAACTCGATGACCCTCTGGGTCTGGGTCGGTGGCGGTCTCATGGCGCTCGGCACGATCGTCGCGATCGGCCCGGCCGTGCGGCGCAAGCTCCTGGTCCGGGCCGGGACGCCCGCGCCCGCGACGTCGACCGAGCCGGTGCACGACGACACGCCGGTGGGCTCCGAGGTGGGCGTGTGAAGCATCCCTTCCGATGGGTCGCGCTCGCGGTCGGTGCCGGGGTCTGCGTGCTCGCGGTGGTGCTGGCGCTCACCGTCAGCAGCGACCCGCACCAGGATTCCAACACCAGCCATCTCGTCGGCAAGAAGGCGCCCGCGTTCACGGTCGAGTCGCTCAACGGCACGCCCATCAAGTCGTCGAGCTTCGCGGGGAAGACCGTGATCGTGAACTTCTGGAACTCGTGGTGCCTCCCGTGCAACCAGGAGCACGACGCGCTGGCGTCCTGGTACGCCGAGCACCAGAACGACCCCAGCGTCGCGATGGTCGGGATCGTGCGCGAGGACACCCAGAAGGCGGTGCGCGACTACGTCAAGACCGAGAAGGTCACGTGGCCGGTCGCGTTCGACCCGGGCGCGAAGGCGGCGCTGGACTTCGGCACCAGGGGCCAACCGGAGACGTACGCGATCGGGCCGGACGGCCTCGTGGTCGCCTCCAAGTTCGGCCCGGTGACACCGCAGGTCCTCGACCAGATGGTGGGCTACGCACAAGGGACCAACTAGCACCATGGCCCGGCGGTGGTTGCCCTGGATCGTGATCGGCATCGTGGTGGTCGGCGTGCTCGTCTACACGGCCTGGCCGCGCGGGGTCGACGACTCCACTGCGGCGCGCGCACACCGGATCGCGGCGCAGCTGCGCTGCGTCGACTGCGAGAGCCTCTCGGTCGCGGACAGCGCGACCTCCACCGCGGCCGCGACCCGTGCGGACATCACCACCCGCATCCGCCACGGCGAGAGCGACGCGGAGATCCGGCAGGTCTACGTGGACCGCTACGGGGAGTCGGTCCTGCTGCAGCCGTCCAGCAACGGGCTCGGGGTGCTGGTCTGGGCCCTGCCGATCGCCGCGCTCGTCATCGGCGCCGGTGGGATCGTGCTCGCGCTGCGCCGCTGGCAGCGCCAGCCCCGGCTGGTCGCGTCCGAAGCGGACGAGGCACTCGTCGCGAAGGAACGGGCCCACCAGTGATCGACGAGGCGAGGACCGCGCAGGAAGAGGAACGCGATTTCCTCTTGCGCTCGCTCGACGACCTCGAGTCCGAGCGCGCGGCCGGCAACATCGACGACGAGACGTACCAGCGCCTGCACGACGACTACACCGCGCGGGCCGCGATCACGGTGCGGGCGATGCAGGAAGGCAAGGAGACCGGCGCCGCGCCCGGTGACCTGCCCCCGACGTCGCGCCGGCACCGCTTCCTCGTCATCGGCGGGATCGTGCTGTTCGCGGCCATCGCCGCGACGACGATGGCGTTCGCGCTCGGCGCCCGCCTCCCGGGCGACACCATCACCGGTCGGTCCCGGGGTGGGACGGCGCAGGCCTCCCCGAAGGAGCGGCTGGCCGCGCTCGAGGCCGTCGCGACGAAGAACCCGACGAACGCCGAGGCCCGACTGTCGGTGGCCCGCTTCGAGCTGGGTCAGCAGGATCTCGCCGGCGCGCTGAAGGACTTCCAGGCCGCGGCCGCGCTGGCCCCGACGAACGCGGAGCCGTTCGCGTACAGCGGATGGATCATCCGGCTCCAGGGCTATCCCGACCAGGCGATGCAGCTGCTCGACAAGGCGATCGAGGTCGATCCGTCCTATCCGGACGCCCACTTCTTCCGCGGCTTCATCCTGTTGCAGGACCAGAAGAACCCCAAGGCGGCGATCCCCGAGTTCCAGCAGTACCTTGTGGCCGCGCCAGACTCGGCCCTCGCCGATCAGGTCCGCAGCCTGCTCGCCCAAGCGGTCAAAGCCGCCAAGTAGCAGCTCCGTCCCGCCCCCGGAACCGTCCCCCTGGAGGAACGTCGTGGTCGACCAGCCCGAGTATCAGATCGATGGCAGCAAGATCTACCGCACCACGATCGTCACCGACCGCGGCACGATCGTCGCCGACCTCGACCCGCAGCTCGCGGCGAACACCGTGAACAACTTCGTGGGTCTGGCCCGGCAGGGCTTCTACGACGGCCTCACGTTCCACCGGGTCGTCCCCGACTTCGTCATCCAGGGCGGCTGCCCCGAGGGCACCGGCACGGGTGGCCCCGGCTACAAGTTCCGCGACGAGCCGGTCAAGGGCGAGTACACGCTGGGCGCGTTCGCGATGGCGAACTCCGGCCCGAACACGAACGGCTCGCAGTTCTTCATCACGATCGACGACTGCACGCGCAAGCTCTCGAAGGACTACAGCCTCTTCGGCTACGTCATCGACGGCATGGATGTCGCAACGAGCACGCAGGTCGGCGACGTCATGAAGTCGGTGACGGTCGAGGAGATCGACCGCCCGTAGCGGCCCCGGTCAGTCGTTGGCCGCGGCGTCGATGAGCCCGTAGCGCCGGCGGATTCGCCGTTCGATCTGGCCGAAGACCAGCGAGTCCACGATGATCCCGATCACCAGGATCACGATCATCGTGGCGTAGAGGGACTTGTAGTCGGCGAACTGGCGCGCGGTGTCGAGGTCGCGTCCGAGCGACTCCTTGCCCGCGATCTGCACGAGCAGCTCACCGGCGAGGAGGCTGCGCCAGGCGAACGCCCAGCCCTGCTTGAGCCCACCGATGTACGTCGGGAGCGCGGCGGGCAGGACGACCTGGCGGAACTCGGTCCACCCCTTGGCCCCCAGCATGCGGGCGGCGCGCCGGAGGATCGGCGGGGTGTTGTCGACGCCGGCGATGAAGCCGTTCGCGACGGACGGCGCCGCGCCGATGACGATGACGAAGAGGATCGCGCTCTCCTTGAGCCCGAAGAGCACGATCGCGGCGGGGAACCACGCGATCGACGGCATCGTCATGAGCCCCGTGACCATCGAGCCGACCGCGGAGCGCAGGACCCGGCTCTTGACCACGACGGCACCGATGAAGGTGCCGATCACGATCGCGATGCCGAAGCCGATGATCGCCCGCTGGAGCGTGGTCACCGCAGCGGAGAGGTAGTCGCCGAGGTTGTCGAACAGCGACTGGAAGACCGCGACCGGCCCAGGGAGGACGTAGACGGGCTTCCACCCGCTCCAGACGACGATCTGCCAGAGCAGGAGCGCGATCGCGACGGCGCCGAGCTTGGGCCAGACCGCGGCCCAGACGCGCGACGCGCGGCTGCGCCGCGGGGGGACGTAGAGCTCGAGCGCGTCGAGCCCGGCGAGCTCAGCTTCGAGGGTCGCCATGGCGTCGCACCTCTTCCCGCAGCCGGTCGGTGATCGACGCGGCGAGCTCGGCGACCTGCGTGGAGTCGATGCGCCGCGGTCGACCCGAGTCGACCGGGTACTCCTCGGCGACCCGCCCGGGCCGGCTGGTCAGCAGCACGACGCGGTTGCCGAGGCGCACCGCCTCGCGCACGTTGTGGGTCACGAACAGGACCGTGAGCCCGGTGCGGGTCCAGAGGGCCTCGAGCTCGTCGTGGAGCAGGTCGCGGGTCATGGCGTCGAGGGCACCGAACGGCTCGTCCATGAGGAGCACGTCCGCCTGCTGCGCGAGCGCGCGGGCGAGTGCCGTGCGCTGGCGCATGCCTCCGGAGAGCTCGTGGGGCCGCTTGTCCCCGAAGTCCTCGAGGTGGACCATCTCGAGCAGCTCGGCGACGCGACCTTTGCGCTGCGCCTTCGGCACCTTGTCGAGTCGCAAGGCGAGCTCGATGTTGCCGACCACGGTGAGCCAGGGGAACAGCGCCGACTCCTGGAACATCATCGTGGTGCGCTGCGCCCGCACGGTCACGGTGCCGGAGGTGGGCTGGTCCAGCCCGGCGACGAGGTTGAGCAACGTGCTCTTGCCACACCCCGACGCGCCGATCAGGCAGACGAACTCGCCGCGAGCCACTTCGAGCGACACCCGGTCCAGTGCGTGGGTGGCGTCACCGGTGTGGCCGAACACCTTGGAGACGGCATCGAGGGAGACGGCAGACGCGGAGCCGTCTCCCTCGATCTCCGAGTCGAGCGTCTGCATCTGAGTCACGCTCTATTCTCCAGTACCTAGGTCGAGATAGTCAAGCCGATGGACTAACCCTTGATTGCGGCTTGGCCCTTGTCCTTCAGGATCTGGTTCAGGATCGTGAGGTCGTAGATGCCCTTGACGTTCGGCGAGTCGATGAGCCCGACGGCGAAGGCGTCCTTGGCGTCCTTCACCAGGGAGGTGGGGATGGGATCGACGGTGAACGTCTGGTTCGTGAACGCTGCGGCCACCAGGTCCGGCGCGATCGGCTTGCCGGTGGCGCTCTGGATGGCATCGCCGGCGAGCTTCTGGGCCTGGGCCGGGTTGGTCCTGATGTAGCTGATGGAGGCCATCTCGCCCTCGATCAGCTGCTTGACCACGTCCGGGTGCGCGTTCAGGAACGAGGTGCTGACGATCACGTTGGCGGTCACGTACTTGCCGTTCGGCCAGAGGTCCTTCTCGTCCACGAGGATCTTGCCGTGGCCCTCCTTGATCATGCGGGTCGCCCACGGCTCGGGGACCCAGGCGCCGTCGATGTCACCGGACTCGAACGTCGTCAGGGTGAGCGAGTTGTCCTGGGGGAGGATGTGGACGTCGCCGCCGCCGGAGGTGTCCGTCTTCAGGCCCTTCGACTTCAGCCACGCCCGGAGCGAGACGTCCTGGGTGTTGCCGAGCTGCGGGGTCGAGATGGTCTTGCCCTTGAGGTCCTGGGCGCTGTTGATGCCGGGCTTCACGACGAGGTACGCCCCGCCGGAGGTCGAGCCGGAGACGATGCGCAGGGCCTTGCCGTCCGACTTCTGGAAGCCGCTGATGGACGGGCCCGGGCCGATGAACGAGGCGTCGAGCGAGCCCGCGAACATCGCGGTGATGACGTCGCCACCGGCGTTGAAGGAGGTGGTCTTGAGCGTCACGTTCTGGCCCAGGTTCTTCTTGAAGATGCCGCCCTGGATCCCAACGAGCGCGGGCGCGTGGGTCAGGTTCGGGAAGTAGCCCAGCCGCAACGTGACCGGGCTGGAGGAAGCCTGGGAGCCGGCCTTGGTAGTCGACGAGGAGCCGGAGCTCGAGCTGCTGCTGCCGCACGCGGCGAGGGCCGCACCCGCGATGACGACGGCGAGCAGGGCGATCGAGGTCTTGAGTGCACGGTGGTTTCTCATGGGGCGGGAAGCTAAAGGAAAGTATCTCTATGTGTCAAGTAGAGATACTCGAAATGGGCCCTCCGGCCCAGGCCGCGCCGCCCCATTTGTCTTGGAGTGTGAAAGACAGGTACAATACAAGTGATGCGCTACGTGGACCTCGCCGACACCCTGCGGGAACGGATCGTCTCCGGGACCCGTGGTGCCCTGGCGAGCGAGGCGGAGCTGGGGCGGGAGTACGGCGTGAGCCGGGTCACCGTCCGCCGGGCGCTCGAGCTGCTGCGGGACGAGGGGCTGGTCACGGCCCGCCAGGGGGTCGGCTGGTTCGTGGCCGTCGACCCGGTCCGCCAGTCGCTCGGGCGGGTCACCACGCTCGAGGCCGCCCTCGAGGCCGCCGGCTCCGAGTCCAGCCGCCGGGTGCTCGAGTTCACGTTCGAGGCCGCCCCGGCCGACGTGGCCAAGACCCTGGACCTGCCGGCCGACGGGGAGGTGCTGCGGGTGACCCGTCTGAACCTGGCCGACGGCGAGCCGTTCGCCATCGTCACCGTCTGGGTGCCTGCCGTCCTCGGCGCCTCCCTGAGCCGGGCGGACGTCGAGCGCTCCACGTTCTACGACCTCCTGCCGCTGCAGGGCGTCGAGCCCGGCCGCGTCGTGCAGACCATCACCGCGATCGCGGCCGAGCGCAGCACCGCCGAGCAGCTCGGCGTCCCCGTCGGCTCCCCGGTCCTCGCGTGCCGGAGGGTCACCTACGATCGCCACGGAGACGCGGTCATCGTCGCCGAGCACCGCTACGCGGCCCACCTCACTGCGCTCGAAGTCGAATTCCCCGCCACTCAGAACTCGGGAGCCCGTCATGGCTGAAACCGTCGAACCGTTCACGCCCCTGTCGCTCGTGCGCGCGGCGTACGCCCGCTACCCGGAGCGCCTCGCGATCATCCGCGAGCGGCTCGGCCGGTCGCTGACCTACGCGGAGAAGGTGATGTTCGCCCACGCGGACGACCCCGCGTCGATCGGGCTCGAGCGCGGGGTGGACTACGGCGACTACCGCCCGGACCGCGTGGCGATGCAGGACGCGACTGCGCAGATGGCGCTGCTGCAGTTCACGCTGGCCAAGCTGCCGACCGTCGCGGTCCCGAGCACGGTCCATTGCGACCACCTCATCCAGGCGCGCGTCGGTGCGGAGATCGACCTGAAGTCGGCGCTCGACACGAACTCCGAGGTCTACGAGTTCCTCCGGTCGGTCAGCGCGAAGTACGGCATCGGCTTCTGGAAGCCGGGGTCGGGAATCATCCACCAGGTCGTGCTCGAGCAGTACGCGTTCCCGGGCGGGATGATGCTCGGCACCGACAGCCACACGCCCAACGCCGGTGGGCTCGGCATGGTGGCGATCGGCGTCGGTGGCGCGGACGCGGTCGACGTCATGGCCGGCTGGCCGTTCAACACCCGGGTGCCGCAGGTCATCGGCGTGCGGCTCACGGGCTCGCTGTCGGGCTGGGCCGCGGCGAAGGACGTGATCCTCAAGGTCGCGGGGATCCTCACGGTCAAGGGCGGCACCGGCGCGATCGTCGAGTACTTCGGCCCCGGCACCGAGTCGATCTCGGCGACGGGCAAGGCGACGATCTGCAACATGGGCGCGGAGATCGGCGCGACGTGCTCGCTGTTCCCGTACGACCGGCGCATGGCCGCATACCTCAAGGCCACCCGGCGCGGGGAGTTCGCGGATCTCGCCGACGAGTACGCGGAGCACCTCTGCAGCGACCCCGAGATCGCGGACGATCCCGAGCGGTACTACGACCGCGTGATCGACATCAACCTCTCGGAGCTCGAGCCGCACCTCGTCGGTCCCCACACGCCCGACCTCGACCGCCCGATCTCGGACGTGCGTGAGGCTGTGAGGGTCGAGGGCTACCCGGCGAAGATCTCGTACGCGCTCGTCGGTTCCTGCACGAACTCGAGCTACGAGGACATCGGCCGTGCTGCGCACGTCGCCCGGCAGGCCTCGGCGCACGGGTTGCGGGTGAAGACCCCACTCCTCATCACGCCCGGCTCGGAGCAGGTGCGGGCGACGATCGAGCGTGACGGGTTGCTCGCGGACCTCGAGGCGATCGGCGCGACGGTGCTCGCCAACGCCTGTGGGCCGTGCATCGGCCAGTGGCAGCGCGACGACATCGTGAAAGGCGAGACCAACACGATCGTGTCTTCGTTCAACCGCAACTTCCCCGCCCGCAACGACGGCAACGCGGCGACCCTCTCGTTCATCGGCTCGCCGGAGACCGTCACCGCGATGGCGCTCACCGGACGGCTCGACGTGGACTTCGTGCGCGAGCCCGTCGTCGGCGAGGACGGCAGTGCGGTGCAGCTCCAGGCCCCGGACGCGGACGAGCTCCCGTCCCGAGGTTTCGACCCGGGGGAGTCGGGGTTCTCCGCGCCGTCGTCGGATCCCGACTCCGTGCAGATCCTCGTGAGCCCGACCTCCGAGCGGCTGCAGCTGCTCGAGCCGTTCCCGGCGTGGGACGGCCGGGACTACTCCGGTCTGCAGGTCCTGCTGAAGGCGTCGGGCAAGTGCACGACGGACCACATCTCGCCGGCCGGACCGTGGCTCCGGTACCGCGGCCACCTCGAGAACATCTCGGGGAACCTCTTCACCGGCGTGAACAACGCGTTCGCGCTCGATGAGCCGGGGCTCGGCGTCGACGTGCGCGACCACTCGGTCGTCAAGCTCCCGGACCTGGCCAAGGCGTACAAGCAGGCCGGCATCGAGTGGGTCGCGATCGGCGACGAGAACTACGGCGAGGGATCGTCGCGGGAGCACGCGGCGATGGAGCCGCGGTTCATGGGCGGGCGCGCCGTGATCGTGCGGTCGTTCGCCCGCATCCACGAGGCCAACCTCAAGAAGCAGGGCGTGCTCGCGCTGACCTTCGCCAACCCCTTGGACTACGAGAGAGTGCTCGTAGACGACAAAGTGGACATCGTCGGACTTGCCGCGCTCGCACCGGGTGTGCCGGTCAAGGTGGTGTTGCGCCATGTCGATGGTCGCTCTGACGAGATCGAGACGACCCACACCATGTCCGAGGAGCACATCGAGTGGTTCAAGGCGGGCTCAGCCCTCAACCTCCTGGCGGCGCAGCAGCGCCGGTAGCCGACCCGCCGCGTCCACGCGGGCTCGAGCGGCTCGGTCGGTTCTCGGCCCGCCGCAAGTGGTGGGTGCTCGGGACCTGGCTGCTGATCGCGATCGCGCTGGGCGCGGGAGCGGCACCGGCGGGCAAGCCGTTCCGCGACGTCTTCACGATCCCGGGCTCGGACTCGCAGGCGGCGGTCAACGTCCTCAACCAACGCTTTCCCGCGGCCAACCTGCCGACCGCGCAGGTCGTGTTCCACGACTCGGAGCACGCGATCCCGACGGCGACGGTGAGCGCCGCCTCTGCCGCGATCGAGAAGCTGCCCCAGGTCGCGAGCACGTCGACACCGAAGGTCTCGGCAGACGGGAAGACCGTCCTGCTCACGGTCACGTACGGCGTCGCGAACCCTGACATCTCGCTCGACACGATCGATCGGCTCGACTCCGCGACCGCAGCGGCGCGTTCCGCCGGCATCACCGTGGCCTACGGCGGTCCGGTCATCGACTTCGTGCAACAGCAGACCGCGCCGACGAACCATGCCGACGAGATCGGTCTGCTCGCGGCGGTCATCATCCTGATCTTCGTGTTCGGCACGGTGGTCGCCGCGTTCCTCCCGCTCATCGTGGCCTTGACCGGCGTCACGATCGCGACGTTGATCCTGACGATCATCGCGACGGGAGCCACCGTCGGCACCGTCGCGCCGATCCTCGGCTCGATGATCGGACTCGGCGTCGGGATCGACTATTCGCTGCTGATCGTCAGCCGGTTCCGTCAGGAGCGCGGCCAGGGTGTGCCCGTGCTCGACGCGATCGGTCGCTCGATCGCCACCGCCGGCTCCGCGTCGCTCTTCGCCGGGATGTGCGTGGCGATCGCGCTCTGCGGGCTGTGGTTCGCGGGCGTCCCGTACGTCTCCACCCTCGGGTTCTCTGCCGCGATGTTCGTCGCGGTGATGGTGCTCGCGGCGCTCACGCTGCTCCCGGCGCTGCTCGGCATCCTCGGGCCGCGCATCAACAAGCTGCGGGTGCTGCCGAAGCCCAAGCACGTGAAGGCCGACGGCACCGGCTTCTGGTACCGCTGGGGCCACGAGGTCGCCCGGCGAGCCTGGTGGTTCGTGGCGGCCAGCCTCGCCGTGCTCCTCCTGCTCGCCGCGCCGGCGCTCAGCATGCGGCTCGGCTTCACCACCGACGCGGACGCGGCGGCAGGCACGACCCAGCGCGAGGCCTACGACCTCGTGACCCACGGGTTCGGCGCGGGCCAGAACGGCCCGTTGCTGCTGGCGGTGGCGCTGCCGAACGCGACGAAGGCCAACGAGGGCTCCGACATCGCGGCGGCCGAGAAGCTCCTCGCCGCGGTCAAGGCGACCAAGGGTGTCGCCTCGGTCACGCCCCCGCTCCCGAACTCGGCCGGCGACGCCGCGGTCGCGCTGGCGACTCCGACCTCCGCGCCCAACGCGCCGACCACCCAGGCGTTGGTCCGCACGCTGCGCGACGACGTCATCCCTTCGGCCACGAAGGGCACCCCGCTCGCCGGCCAGGTCCACGTCGGGGGCGTCACCGCGGAGCTGATCGACCTGACGGACCGCATGAACTCACGGCTGGCGCTCGTCATCGGCGCGGTGGTGCTCGGCGCGTTCCTCCTGCTGATGATGGTGTTCCGGTCGATCCTGGTGCCGCTCAAGGCCGCCGTGATGAACCTGCTGTCGATCGGCGCCGCGTACGGCGTGATCGTGGCGGTCTTCCAGTGGGGATGGGGCAAGAACCTGATCGGGCTCCGGGAGACGATCCCGATCGTCGCGTTCGTGCCCGTGATGATGTTCGCGATCCTCTTCGGCCTCTCGATGGACTACGAGGTGTTCCTGCTCTCGCGCATCCGCGAGGAGTTCGACAAGTCCGGCAACAACCGGGAAGCGGTCGCGATCGGACTCGCGAAGACGGCGCGGGTCATCACGTCGGCCGCGCTCATCATGATCGCGGTCTTCCTCTCGTTCGTGACGAGTGACAACCCGACGGTGAAGATGATCGGACTCGGCCTCGCGGTCGCGGTCGCCGTCGACGCGACGATCGTCCGGCTCATGCTCGTTCCCGCGACGATGGAGCTGCTCGGCAACGCCAACTGGTGGTTGCCCGGGCCGCTCGACAAGCTCCTGCCGCACATCAACGTCGAGGGCACGCCCACCCCGGCCCCGGCCGCGGTGCCCGAGGCCCCGGCTCCACCCGCCCCCGAACCCGAGCCCGCCCGCACCTGAGGGGTGCAGAGGGCGCGGAGCTGGAGCTCGGTGGGCTCGGCGCAGCAGAACCACGGCTCGTTGAGTCGCGGCGACTCGGCGACGGCGGTGAGCCCGAGGGGCTCGAGCCCGACCTCGACGCGCAGCGCGTCGTAGACCTCGGGGATCGGCGCATCGCCGGCGGCTTCGACGAGCGCCGCGAACCGCGCCTGGAGCCCGTCGAGCGGTGAGGTCCACGGGTACGTGAGCCGCGCCGCGTCCCAGGGTCCGAGGTCGTCGAGGATGCCGAGGAGCAACGAGCCCTCGGGCACGAGCAGTCGGATCGTGTACTGCACCGGGTCGACGTTGCCGACGAGCCCGTGCACCGCGACGAACTGGAGGATCGCGCGGACGTCCTCGAGCGTGGCCCACGGCGTGAACGGCAACCACGACGGCCGGATCGCGATCCCGTGGCCGCGCAGGAGCTCGACCGCCCGCCCGGCTTCCGCCGCGGTGTGGCCCTTGTCGAGGAGCTCGAGGGTCGCGTCGTTGACCGACTCGAACGCCGACACCACGAAGATGCACCCCGACGCTGCGAACTCCTCCCACACGTCGGCGTGCTGGAGGATGTGCTCCACCTTGACCGTGCAGTCGAACGTCAGGTGGGGGAACCGCTCGTGCACCGCCCGCACGACCCGCAGCGCGTGGTGCACGCCGTTGAAGAAGTCGGGGTCGCCGTAGGTCACGTGGCGTGCACCCATCGCGACCTGCTGCGCGACGTCGGCGACGACCGCCTCCACCGGGTTGATCTGGATGCGCCCGTCGAAGACGACCGGGACCGGGCAGTGGCGGCACCGGTGCGCGCAGCCCGCGCGAGGCCTCCACCGACGCGACGAGCTGCTCCCGCCCGCGTGGACCAGGCTGCGCGTAGCGCTCGAGCGGCGGCAGCAGGTCCCGCGCGGGAAGGGCCGGCAGGGACTCGGACGCCCGACGTCGGGTCGTCTCGATCCAGCGCAGCAGCTCGGTGTCGGGTCGCCGGCTCACGAGCGCGGTGGCGACGTCGGCGCACATCGCGGCGTACAGGCCGTAGCACGCGACCGGACCGTCGATCGTCGGTGCCACCTCACGCGCGAGCCGCGCCGCGGTGTGCATCGGCACCGAGATCGCGACCTTGTCGGCCCAGGCGCCGAGGGCCGGATCCCACGTGTCGATGGAGAGATCGAGGCAACGAACCTCGTGCCCCCCGGCCCGCAGGCGGCCGGCCGGGCCCGCGACCGCGAGCGGCTGATGGCCGAGCTCGTAGGTCGAGACGAGGAGCACCTTCATGTGATGACCATAACGATGCGTGCGGCGGCTTTTCGCAGCGCGGCTTCGACCGCAGCCGGCGTCTCGGCCCGGGCGAACAGGAAACCGAGGTAGCGGTCGCCCTCCGGAAGGGGAGTGAGCGTGCGACCGACGGGAACCGTGATCTCCAGCCCGACGATGCCTTCGACGGCGAGGGCGTCGTCCTTGCCGCGCACCTCGACCAGCGTTCCCGCGCGCTCGATCGGGAGCATCATGACGCCGGCGGCAGACTGCTCGCGAGCGAGCCCGTCGAGCGGCAGCCCGACCGCGTGGCGCAGGATCACCTCTTCGAGGCTGATGCCCGCGCCGAAGCGCAACGTCCGCGCGCACAGCCCGCCGATGGAGCGTGCCGCGACCTCGATCACCCACACGCGGGGGTGGCCGCTGGCGTCATCGTGCATGCGCACCTCGGCGTGGACCGGGCCCTCGGTCAGGCCGATCGCGTGCGCGGCCCGCTCGGTCGCGTTGACGACGAGCGGCGAGCGTCTGCGCCGGGAGTCGTGACGGCGTGACGTAGATGGTCTCCTCGAAGTACGGCCCCTCCAGCGCATCGGGCTTGTCGAAGACCGCGAGGACCTCGAGCGCGCCGTCGCGCAGCAGCCCCTCGAGCGCGACCTCCACGCCCGGGACGTACTCCTCGACGATGAGCGGCCCGTCCCAGAACGCGGCGATGCGGGCTCGGGCCGCGTCGAGCTCCTCCGGGGTGTCGCACCGGATCACCCCCTGGCTCCCCGACAGCCCCGTCGGCTTCACGACGCACGGGAAGCCCACGTCCGCCGCGCTCGTCCCGAACCGGGGTTGGGGCACCTCGCCCGCCGCGAGCCGCCGGCGCATCTCGGCCTTGTCCCGGGTCGCGGCCACTGCATCGGGCGGGCTGTGGGGGAAGCCCAGGCGCGCGCCCGCCTCGGCCGCCACCACGACGCCCCGGTCGTCCACCGCGACCACGGCGTCGACCCCGCGGCGCCGATCGAGGCCTTCGATGGTCTCGAGCGCGGCCGAGACGTCCGAGAGCGGGATCGCGACCACCCGGTCCCCCTCGCCGACCACCGGGGCGTCGTCGGCACCCACCACCAGCTCGATGCCCAGGGCCCGGGCGGCGGCCACGAAGTCCGGGGCCCGGTAGGTGCTGGTCGGCACGAGGAGAAGTACCCGGGTCACGGGCGTATCATGGTGCACATGTCCGAGCCCACCGCCCTGCTCACGATCACCGACCCGGCCCGGGAGCGCATCCTGGAGGTCCGGGCGGGTGAGCCGGAGCCCGAGACCCTCGCGCTGTGGCTCGAGGTCAGCGGCGTGCAGGGCAACGCCTTCACCTACGACATGTACTTCCGCCGTCTGGACGAGGCCGGGGAGCAGGATCTCGTCCAGCACGGTGACGACCTCTCGATCGTCGTTCCCGAGGAGCACGCCGACAACATCCGCGGCTCCACCCTGGATCTCTCCGGTGGTGGCCTGCTCCTGCAGAACCCGAACAGCCCGCAGCTCGCGCCCGGCGATGTCGGGTGCGGCGCCGGACCTGGACCTCTCGGACCCGGTCGTCGCGCGGGTGGTCGAGGTGCTCGACACCCAGATCAACCCGCAGATCGCCGCGCACGGAGGGTTCGCCGAGCTGGTGGCCATCGAGGCCCCGGTCGCGTACCTGCGCATGGGCGGCGGTTGCCAGGGCTGCGGCATGGCCGCGGTGACCCTGTCGCAGGGCATCGAGGTCGCGCTGCTCGAGTCGGTGCCCGAGATCACCGAGGTCGTGGACGTCACCGACCACGCCTCCGGCTCGAACCCCTACTACGAGGCCGCCAAGAAGTAACGGCCCGAACGCGTGGAGCTACTTCGCTCCCGCGAACCGGGTCGCGTCGTCCGCGGCGTAGTGCGCGACGGCCGCGTCAGCGACCGCGTTGCGCTCGATCGCCGCTGATGACCTCCTCGACCTTGGACGCGGGGATCGCGCACGTCATCTCGGTCGCGGCCATCCCGGTGCGCACCCGGCTGAGCGCGCAGCCGACGCTCGCGGCGATCTCGCCCTGCTCCTTGGCGATCGCGACGATGTGGCACTGCGGCTTGCCCTCGATGCGCAGGCCCGGCACCGCGTCCGACACGACCATGAGCTGCTTGGCATTGAGCCGCAGCAGCACGACGTCGGGATCGATCGGCGTCGTCCGCGAGCGGTCCGTAGACCACCGCGCCGGGCTTCTCGGTGACGACCGGGATCTGCGGGACGATGTCCATCGTCACCCAGCCGGTGTCGAGCAGGGCGGCGACGTCGCTGTTGCCGGCGACCTCCTCGAGCGTCTTGAAGCCGTGCGTCAGGCTGCCGACGCTGCAGTTGCCGTGGTCGGCGGCGACGGTGCCGAACGTGGACTCGGCCGCGTGCATCCAGAACACGCAACCGGCCGGGACGCGGCCGGTGCGCCCGTCGGGGAGCGGCTCCGGCATCGGCGCGTCGAACGGTGCGATGCCGTCGACCGGGCCGGCGCGGAAGCTGATGGCGATCGGCGGCGCCGCCAGCGCGAGTGAGGCGTTCAGCCGTCCGGCGAGGTCGTTCCAGTCGTGGCTCATTCGGTGCCTTTCGAGGGGGGAAGCGTGCTCAGAGGATCGGAGCGCGCGCAACGAGGCGACGATACCCGGCAACGCGTCGAGCAGCTGCGTGGCGTCGGCATCCGTCGACGACCAGCCGACGCTGACCCGCATCGACCGGTCCGCGTCCGCCCCCATGGCCTCGAGCACCGGCGACGGCTCGAGCGCCTCGCTCGAGCACGCGGAGCCGGAGTGGACGGCGACGCCGTGCTGGTCGAGGGCGAGCAGGATCGGCTCGGCTTCGACACCCTCGATCCCGAGGCACACGAGGTGCGGTACCCGCGCCTCCGGGTCGCCGTACTGGACGACGCCGGGGACGGTGGCGATCGCGCCCCGCACGACGTCGTCGGTGATGCGGCGCTCGGTCGCGGCCTCGATGGCGAGCCGATCGTCCCCGGCGAGCTCGGCCGCGGCCGCACCGAAGCCGACGACGGCCGGGACGTTCTCGAGCCCGCCGCGGCGCTCTCGCTCCTGCGCGCCGCCGATGATGAGGGGAGGGATGCGCAGACCCCGCCGGATCGAGCAGCGCGCCCGCACCCTTGGGTCCACCGAGCTTGTGAGCCGACACGCTCAGCAGGTCCGCACCGAGCGCGGCGAAGTCGATCGGAACGTGCCCCGCGCCGGTACAGGCGTCGACGTGGACGAGCACCTCCCGCGCGCGGGCGATCTCACAGATCGCCGCCACCGGTTGCAGCGTCCCGACCTCGTGGTTCGCGAGCTGCACGGAGACGAGCGCGGTGTCCTCCGTGATCGCCGCGGCGATCTCGTCGGGGTCGAAGCGGCCGAGCCGGTCGACGCCGACCAGCGTCGAGGTCGCCGGGCTCCCGGCGGCACGCGTCGAGGACGCTCGAGTGCTCGACCGCGGTCGACACGATGGCGCCGCCGAGCCCGGCCGCGGCGCACCCCACCCCAGATCGCGTGGTTCACTGCCTCGGTGCCGCTCGACGTGAAGACGACCTCGCGCGGCCGCGCGCCGAGCAGCGCGGCAACCTGCTCGCGGGCGTCCTCGATCGCGACGCGTGTCACGCGTCCTTCGGCGTGCAGACGGGCCGGGTCGCCGTAGTGCTCCGCGAGGAACGGGAGCATGGCCGCGAAGGCCGCCGGACGCAGCGGAGACGAGGATGCGTGATCGAGATACGCGCGGCCCACTGAGACGCGGGCGATGCAGTGGTCGTCGCCGTCGGGCCGGCTGGCTTCGAAGATCGGCTGGGTGTCGCCGTAGAGCCCCGACATCAGGCCGCGGATCAGACCGCGGTCCACCGCGCACACGACGTGGGGGTAGGCCTGCGCGGCGGCGCCGAACGGGCAGTGCTCCGAGACGATGGTGAGCGAAGCGCCCTTCGACTCGGCGTGCGCGGAGAAGCCGTGCGCAGTGAGCGCCTCGGCGACCGTGGCGAGCGCGGCCTTCACCGACCGGTGCCCCTCGCTCGGCGCCATGCGTGCCGCGAGCGTCTTGCCGTAGTCGAAGCCGACCTCCTCGGCCATCGCCTCGGCCTGGTCCGGCGGCAGCACGTCCAGCGCGCGGGCGAGGAGGGTCGCGAGGAGGTCGTCGCGCCGGGGTGGGAACGAGAGCACCGCGTCCTGCTCGGCGATCCGGTACCGCTTGGACGGCCGGCCCGCGGCGCGGGCGCCGTCCACCCGGTTCACGTCGACGGTGACGTACCCACCGGCTGAGAGCTTCTCGAGGTGGTGCCGGGCGACGTTCGGATGGAGGTCGAAGCGCTCCGCCACCTCGGTCGCGGTGACCCCGGCGGGGGTCTCGCGGATCGCCAGGTAGATGTCACGCCGGGTGGGGTCACCGAAGGCGCTGGTCACGGCGCTCACCGCCGCACTGAATTCGTCGGCGTCGAGCGCGGGTTCTCCGGGCATGGTCCGGTATTCTACCTATGTCCGTAGTGGAAATCCTTCAGGACCGGCCAGGAGAGGGCTGATGCCCGAAAACCCGTTCTCGCACGCCTCGACGAGGGTGCTGGCGATCGCCTCGGGCAAGGGGGGCGTGGGCAAGTCCACGGTCACCACCAACCTCGCGATCGCGCTCGCGAGCGGGGCAAGGATGTGGCGGCCCTCGACGCGGACGTGTGGGGCTTCTCGATGCCGCGGATGCTCGGGATCTCGGCGCCCCCGGAGCTCGACGAGGACAAGGCGATCATCCCGCCGGAGGCGCACGGCGTCCGGTTGATCTCGATGGGCTTCTTCGTGCCCGAGAACCAGGCCGTGATCTGGCGGGGCCCGATGCTGCACAAGGCACTCGAGCAGTTCATCACCGACGTGAAGTGGGGCGAGCCCGACTACCTCATCATCGACATGCCGCCGGGCACGGGCGACGTGTCCATCTCCATGTCGCAGTTCCTCCCGCGCGCGGAGGTGATCGTCGTCACCACCCCGCAGGTGGCGGCGCAGTCGGTCGCGCAGCGCGGCCGCGGCGATGTCCGAGAAGGTCGAGCTCGACCTCATCGGGGTCATCGAGAACATGAGCTGGTTCCGCGGCGACGACGGCAAGGCGTACGAGATCTTCGGTGCGGGGGGCGGTCAGGAGCTGGCCGACCACCTCGAGGTCCCGCTGCTGGGACAGGTGCCACTGGTCACCGAGCTGCGCGAGGGCGGCGACACCGGGGCGCCGATCGTCATCACCGAGCCGGAGTCCGAGGCGGCCCAGGTGTTCCACCGGATCGCGGCGCAGATCGAGGAGATCCAGCCCCGCAAGATCTTCAAGAAGGAGCTCCGCCTCATCTGAGCTCGTACCCGCGGACCGGCGCCCGAGGCTCCCGCCCGGGGGCAGCCCGGATACGATGCGCTACCCCCGCCACCGAAGGATTTGTGCGCATGGAAGTCAGGATCGGCGTCGTCTACTCGCCCAAGGAGCTGACGGTGGACATCGACAGCTCACCCGAGCAGATCGTCGCCCACGTCGAGAAGGCGCTGGCCGAGTCCGCGCACATGCTCTGGATGCACGACGACCGCGGCCGTCGCATCGGCGTGCCGCTGGACAAGATCGCCTACGTCGAGATCGCACACGACGACGACGCCCGGCGAGTCGGCTTCGGGCGATAGGCAGGTAGGCCACTTGCCCTCGCCCGATCTTCTCGGGCGGCGCCTCCTCTTCTTCACCGGCAAGGGAGGCGTCGGCAAGAGCACCATCACCGCGGCGATGGCGTTGCTCGCCGCCGACCAGGGCAAGCGTGTCCTGGTCATCGAGGTCGACGCGAAGGGCAACATCACGGACCGGTTCGAGTCGCGTCCCGGTCGGGTTCCAGCCGCGCGAGGTGTACCCCGGGTGTCTTCGCGCTCGCGATGGACACCGAGGCGAGCCTGCGCGAGTACCTCAAGCTGAACCTGAAGGTCCCGGTGGTCGGACGGATCGGACCGCTCGCCCGGGTGCTCGACTTCGTGGCGACGGCCGCGCCCGGCGTGAAGGAGGTCCTCACGATCGGCAAGGTCTGCTGGGAGGTGCGCGAGGCGCTCGAGGGTCGCGCCGACTGGGACCTCGTGGTGGTCGACGCCGCGGCCACGGGGCACGTGATCTCGCAGCTCGGCGCGCCCGAGGCGATCCGCGAGCTCGTCGCGGTCGGTCCGGTGCGCTCCCAGACCGAGTGGATGACCGAGATCCTCAACGACGCCGCGCTCACCGCGCTCAATGTCGTCGCCACGCCGGAGGAGATGCCGGTCGAGGAGACGATCGACCTCGTCGGCCAGGCGCGCGAGGAGCTCGACGGTCGCGCTCGGCGCCGTGATCGTGAACCGGGTGCTCCCGGAGCTCTTCACGCACGCGGACGAGGAGGCGTTCGACGCGCTGCGGGAGCCACCCTCGACGGAGATCCTGACGGGAAGGGCCGGGGCGGGTGTCACCGCGGTGCTCGACGGGGCCCGGCTCGCGGTCTCGCTGCGCCGCACCCGCGCCACCCACCTGACCCGCCTGCGCAATGAAGTCGACCTGCCGCTGCTCTACGTTCCGTACCTGTTCTCGCGCACCCACGGACTGCGCGAGACCCGCGTCGTCGCCGAGGCGCTCAGCCAGGAGCTCGGACTGTGACCACGACGAGCCTCGAGTCGCTGCTCGCGACGAAGGAGATCGTCGTCTGCTGCGGGTCGGGTGGCGTCGGGAAGACGACCGTCGCCGCCTCGGCCGCGCTCGGTGCCGCGAGCCGGCTCGGGGGCAAGGTGCTGGTGCTCACGATCGATCCCGGCGAAGCGACTCGCCGACGCGCTCGGGCTCGAGGGCATCGGCAACATCGAGAAGCAGGTCCCGGTCGACGCGTTCAAGGCCGCGGGGTTGGAGGTGCGGGGCGAGCTGTGGGCCGCGATGCTCGACACCAAGCAGTCGTGGGACGCGCTGGTGCTGCGGCACGCGCCCGACGAGGAGACCGCGTACCGGATCCTCGACAACCGCATGTACGAGAACATCACCGCGCGCTTCGTGCAGAGCCATGACTACATCGCGATGGAGCGGCTGTTCGAGATCCATGAGACCGGGCGGTTCGACCTCATCATCGTCGACACCCCGCCGACCCGGAACGCGCTCGACTTCCTCGACGCACCGAAGCGCATGGCGGAGTTCTTCGGCGGCCGGCTGCTGCGCTGGCTCACGATGCCGTACCGCGTCGGCGGCCGGCGTGGCGGCCGCGCATGATCAACGTCGCGAGCCGGCCCTTCTACCAGATGGCCGATCGCCTGCTCGGCAGTCAGTTCCTCCAGGACATCGCCGAGTTCTTCCTGAACTTCCAGTCGATGTACGGGGGCTTCGTGGAGCGCGCCAACGTCGGTCGAACGGCTGTTGCACGACAAGCGCACGACGTTCGCGGTGGTGACGACGCTGGAGTCCGCGCCGCTGCACGAAGCCGAGTACTTCTGCGAGCAGCTCATCGGCGCGCAAGTACCACCTCGGCGCGCTGATCCTGAACCGGACCCTCCCGCGCTACCTGCTCTCCGCGGAGGGCGACCGCGCCGCCGAGGTGCTCTGCGCCGAGTCCGGCCCCCTCGGCGCCGCGCTGGCCGAGACCGGCAACCCCGCGCTCGCCGATCCGGGCCGGGACGCACGCGTGCTCACGCACCATCGGCCAGTCGTTCCAGAACTTCGCCGTCGTGGCCAAGCGCGAGGCGGAGCTGCGCTCCGAGCTGTCCCGCGTGCCCGAGGTCCTCGCGGACGTCCCCGCGCTGGACTCGGACGTCGGCGACATCGCCGGCCTCGCGCTCATCGCGGACTCGCTCTTCCCGAAGCCCTGACCCCAGCCGGTTTCGGGGCGCCTGCGCGTCGCTCCGGCGACCTCGAGACGCCCCGGAACGAGTGGGTGCGCCAAGGCCGTAGCCTGGGCCGCGTGGCCGAGCCGACGAGCTACCAGGGAGGCAGCGTCTTCCTCCGCTGGTGGCCGACCGCGATGATCGGGTGCGCCGTGGCGATGTGCATGCTCGGTGGGCTGCACAGCATCCAGTGGCCCACGCTCCTCGTCGTGCTCGCCGTGATCCACGCCGCGCTGGATGCCCTGGCAGTTCACCATCCGCAAGGACGGGCTCGCGCTCGCGTTCCCGTTCGGGCGCCGGGTGTTCCTCCCGAAGGCCTCGCTGACCGTGCGCATCGAGACCATCGGCGCGACCGCGCTGGTCGGGCGTCACCGTCGGTTCGGCTACCTGCTCATGGATCGCATCCTCTACGAGCCGGGCCGTTCGATCCTGCTGCGCACCGCGTTCTCCGGTCTCGGCTACCAGGTGACCGAGCGCACGGGCTGACGCGCCAGTCCCCGACGCGCACCGACCGGCCCGGGGGAGGGCCGGCCGGTCACTGCACCACGTCGAGTCGTGCCGACTACATCGGCAGTGCTTCGTACACCTCCACCGTGCCGCCGGAATCGAGCACCGGGCATCCATTCGCAAGCTTCGCCGCGAGCTCGAGGCTGTCGGCCTCGACGATCGAGTAGCCGCCGAGGCCGGCTGACACGGCGCCGTTCGATCCGTCGGACTTCACCGCGGTCGATGGACCGAACGGGTTGCCACCGTCGATGACCGCTGATCCGAGCGTGCCGAACCAGGCGCCCCACTTCTGCATTGCCGCTTCCTGGGCCGCGGGCGTCTCGGCCATCTTTCCGCCGGTGTAGGCGAACACGTACTTCCCCATGTCGCTGCTCCTCCGTCATCCGGCACCGTCTGTGCCGCTCGTGCAGACGACGAACGGCCAGGCCCAGATCGACCGTCGAGTGCGAGAAATGCGCGCTCGAGGGGTCGCAAACAGATTGCCGTCACCTCACTGGGCGCGCGGCATACAGAAGGGTCGCCGTGACACACGTCGTGCAATTTCGGTAGGGTGCCGCCATCGCGGATCCGGTTTCTCGGGCTTCTGGACGCGGTCGACAGGGAGGTTGGCAGTGCGTTCTTCGAAGGTCATCATTGCTGTCTGCGCGGTCGCAGCACTCGCGTTCTCCACCGTCGTGATGGCGGGTGCGTCGATCACGGCCTCGACCGGGCAGGTGATCCGGCTGACGACGCCGCCGGCCTCCGTCGCGCTCAACAAGCTGGAGAACGCCACGTCGACGTACGCGTTCGACGAGGCCCAGGGCAAGACGCTCACCTCGGCGATCGCGGTGGACGCGGTCAACCCCGGGACCTACACCTCCTTCCCGGCCGGGACCGCCAAGATCGCGGTCGGCACGGTCGTCGACAGCCACCTGATCCACAGCGACATCCCGTCGAAGAACTTCACGAGCCACCGCACCGGATCGGTGACGTTCTCGAACGACATCCTCGGCGTCGTCGCGTCGACCGCGAAGCTCGCCGCCAGCGACAGCCTCGGCGCGCCGGGCACGACCTACGCGGGAACCACGCAGTGGCGCGGGCTCGAGAGCAGTGAGAACGGCTTCTCCAGCCTGGGCGACAAGTTCACGATCTCGGCGGACAAGCGCACGGTCACCTTCGACATCAACACGTTCGTGATGGACGAGCTCCGCGTGATCACGAAGCACGCCAACCCGCTCGTCACCTCGATCTCCGACAGCCCCGACCCGGTGCAGGTGGGCGAGAACGTCACGTACACGATCACCGTCAACAACACGGGCGCCACGGCCGCGACCGGCGTCCAGGTCGCCGACGCGTTCCCCGGTGCGACGCTCGTGTCCGCCACCGCCTCCGGTGGGTGCACCGGCACCACGACCGTGACCTGCGAGCTGGGGACGATCGCGGGCGGCGGCTCGGCTGCGGCCACCGTCGTCGTGAAGAGCCCCTCCACCGTGCCGGCCGGCGGCACCCTCACCAACACCGCCACGTCGCCTCCGGGCCAGCCGATCGCCGCGACCGCGACGACGACGGTCGTCTCGCAGTCGCTCTCCACGAGCATCACGGACTCGCCCGACCCGGTCACCGCCGGCAATGACGTGCAGTACACGTTGACCGTCACCAACAGCGGCCTCGCGGCGGTCGCCGACGCGCACGTGGTGGACACGCTGCCATCGGGCGCGTCGCTGAAGTCGGCTCCGGCCACCTGCTCCGGCACCGGCCCGGTCGACTGCGATCTCGGTCCGCTCGCGGTCAGCGGGTCGGCCCAGGTCCAGATCGTCGTGACCAGCCCCAGCACGGTTCCGAGCGGCGGCACGATGACGAACAGCGCCGTCGCCTCGCCCGGCAGCAACACGGCCGGGACCCAGGTCACCACGGTGGAGGCGCCCCAGGACGGCGTGTCCAAGGGCTTCGTCTCACCCGGTGGATCGCTGACGATCCCGGGCGACGACCCCGCCACGTTGAGCCTGCCCGACACGGGCAACGGCGCCCCGGTGGACATCACCCAGGGGACCGGCACCTTCTGTGACGGCCCGTGCTCCGGCATCGCCACGACGATCTCGGAGTTCGGCGGCTACTCGGACCCGAACCAGCCGATCAGCCTCGACCTGACCTACAACTTCCCGGACAGCCCGACCAGCCTCACGGACGCGGCAACGGCGTTCGGCTCGACGATCTACAAGAACGACGACCCGGGGAACCCGAACGTGGGGACTCCGGTCCCGTTCTGCGCCAGCATGGGCGCCGGGGTGGCCAACCCGCACCCCTGCGTCGACGCCCGGACGATCACCCAGCCGACGCCGAACACGTTCGTCGTCACGTTCAAGATCCTGTACATCTCGGGCGATCCGAAGTTCGCTCGGCGGTAGCTGCTGGACCCGGCTTCGGCAGGCGGAGCCTTTTGCGGTAGAACGGCGTTGATGTTCGACGACCTGCTCGAAGCCAACGGGCGCTATCGAAGCGACTTCCACGACTCGGGGATGCAAGGCGTCGCGGCCAAAGGCCTGGCCGTGCTCACGTGCATCGACTCGCGCATCGACCCGCTCGCGCTGCTGGGCCTGCGAGCCGGTGACGCGAAGATCATTCGCAACGCCGGGGCGCGGGTGACCGACGACGCGCTCCGGTCGCTGGTCCTCGCGGTGAACCTGCTCGGCGTGACGCGGGTCTGCGTCGTCCAGCACACCAGCTGCGCGATGGTGGGCACCACGGACGCCGAGGTGCAGGCGCGGATCGGAGCCCTGCGGGGTGTGGACGCCGGCGGGTGGGAGTTCCTCACGATGGCCGACCAGCTCCAGACGCTGCACGACGACATCGGCGTCATCGAGTCGTGCCCGTTGCTTCCGGACGACCTCGTGGTCGGCGGCTTCGTCTTCGACGTGCACAGCGGCGAGCTGGTCCCGGTGGCTCGCGACCAGCCCGCGGCACCCGACCGGTAGCCTCGCACCGTGTTCTTCCGCGGCGTCCCGATCCTTTTCCTCTTCGTCGTGGCGCCGCTCGCCCTCGGCGTGGTCGCGCTGGTGGACGCGACCCGGCGCCCGGACGACGAGTGGGTCCGGGCGAGCCAGAACAAGACCCTCTGGGTCGTGCTGATCGCGGTGGGCTTCGTGCTCTGCGTCGTCGGCGTCGTGCTCGATCTCGTCTACCTCCTCAGCATCCGCCCGCAGCTCGACCGAGTCACCGCCGGTGGTGCGGTGCCATACCCCGCGGGGTCGCCGCGCGCGCCGAGCACCCAACCCCCGATGAGCGGTCCGCAGCCCGGCTGGTATGCGGATCCCTACGCGCTGACACGAGCTGCGGTACTTCGACGGGTTGCGCTGGACGGACAACGTCGCGAACGGTGGGGTGCCGGGGAACGACCCCGCGAGCTGACGCAGGGGAGCGAGGGAGGGCAGGTGGCGAGCGACACGGGCGCGGACGAGGCTGAGCGCGCCGAGCACGAGGCGTTCGCGAAGCAGGCGAACCGCGAGACGTGGACGCTGCTCGAACGCGACGACCGCACCGCGGTCGACGACGAGAGCATGATCCGCGCTGCGCACGCGTCCGCGTTCCACTGGTCCATGGCCGGTGGCCCGGCGGAGTCCGCGCCGCGGACTGGCTGCTGTCCCACGTCTACGCGGTGCTCGGACGGCCCGAGCCCGCGAAACGCTACGCCCAGCAGTGCCTCGCCACCTGCGAACGCGAAGGTCTCGTGGACTTCGACCTCGCATACGCCTACGAGGCGATGGCCCGCAGCGCCGCGTCGGCGCACCACCCGGCGGAAGCCGCGGAGTGGCGGGCGAAGTCGGAGCATGCGGCGACCGCGATCGCGGACCCGGAGGACCGGGAGCTGTTCGTCGCGGACCTCGCCGCGGGCCCCTGGTACGACGAGGTCAGCTCGTAGCGACGTCGGCCCGGGCCGCCGCCACCTTCCGGTTGTTCACCCAGGGGATCATCACGACGCCGACCACCAGCGTGATGACGCCGCCGACGATCGAGGGCGCGCGGAGCCCGAACGTCTTCGCGAGCACACCGCCGAGGAGCGCGCCGATCGGCATCGTCCCGAGGCCCAGCAACCGGTACGCACCGTTCACCCGACCGAGGAGCTCGTCGGGAACGATGGCCTGGCGCAAGGACACCGTCACGACGTTCCAGCCGACGCCGAGCGCACCGAAGATCGCGAACGACGTGCCGACAGCAATGGGGTTGGCCCAGAGGCCGGGCACGAGCAGCGCCGCGCCGAAGCCGAGCGTCGCGACGATGATGAACGTGCCGGCCCCGAGCTTCGCGCTCACCGAGCGGGCAAGGAAGCTGCCGGCGAGCCCTCCGACGCCGCCCGCGGTCAGGAGCACTCCGTACCCGGTCTGGGACAACCCGAGGACCTCGAGCGAGTAGAGCACCAACACCGCGAGCATTCCCGCCTCGAGCATGTTGATGACGCCGAGCGCGAGCGCGAGGGTCCGGAGGAGCTCGTGGTGACGCAGCCAGCGGAGTCCTTCGGCGATGTCGGCCCGGATGGACGGTCGGGGCTGGCCCGCGGCCACCGGGCGGTCGGGCCGGAACGAGCCCCGGAGCCCGAGCACGACCAGCGTGGCGATGCCGAAGGAGCCCGCGTCGAGCAGGAACGGAGCGGCCGCGGCCGCGGCGAACAGGAACGCGCCGAGGGGCGGGCCCGCGAACTGGTTGGTGACGACCTCGGCCGCGTAGAGCCGGCCGTTGGCGACCTCGAGCGCGTCGCGGTCGACGACGCTGGGCAGCAGCGACTGCGCGGAGTTGTCGAACAACGTCTCGGCCGAGCCGAGCGCGAACGCCACCACGGCGAGCAGCACCAGGGTGTCCTGCTCGGTGAGGACGAGGATCGCCAGGCCCGCCATCACGAGCATCCGGAACCCGTCGACCAGGACCATCGTCCGCTTGCGGTCCAGCCGGTCGGCGAGCGCACCCGAGATCAGCGCGAAGAGCAGCCAGGGCAGGGTGCCGGCGAGCGAGATCGCCGCGATGCTCGTGGGAGATCTGGTCAGGGAAGCGGCGAGGAGCGGGAGCGCGGCGAGGGTGACGCCGTCACCGAGGTTGGACACGGTGGCCGCGCTCCAGAGCCGGACGTAGCTCGAACCGAGCCGGACCTTCGCCACGGTCGGCGAGCCTATGAGCGGGCCCCGGTACCCTTGGGCGAAATGGCGACCCTCGAGGAGCTCGCGCTCGTTCACACCCCGGTGAAGGGCGACGCGCTCGCGCACCTGCAGCGGCTCGCCCTCTCCTGGCGGCTTCTCGCCGACCTCTCGTTCGCGGACCTGCTGCTGCTCGCCCCCATCGCCAACGAGGACGGGCACCGCTTCGTCGTCCTCGCCCAGGTCCGCCCCACGACCGGGCAGACCCTCTACGTCACGGACCTCGTGGGCCACGTGGTGGACGAGGTCGAGCGGCCGCTCGTCACCCGCGCGTGGCGCCGGGGCGAGGAGACCGATGGGGAGGCGAACGTCCTCGGCGGCAAGGAGCGCGTCCGCCTCCAGTGCATCCCGGTGCGGTACCGCGGCCGGGTGATCGCGATCGTCACCCGCGAGGCGCCCACGACGTCCGGGCGCCGGCCCGGCGAGCTCGAGCGGTTCTACCTCGAGGCGTTCGACCGGCTCGCCCGGATGGTCACCGAGGGTTCGTTCCCGTTTGCCCGTGAGGAGATCGAGCTCGAGGGTGCGCCGCGCGTCGGCGACGGCGTGATCCTGCTCGACGGTGACGCGCGCATCCGCTACGCCAGCCCGAACTCCGTGAGCTCACTGCACCGGATGGGGATCCACGCGTACACGTCCGGCGTGCACCTGTCCGAGATCGGCTTCGACGAGGGTGCGGTCGACACCGCGGTGCGGGCCCGCATGCCGGTCATCGAAGAGGTCGAGCGGGACGAGGCGTCGATCCTGCTGCGGGTCATCCCGTTGCTCGAGGACCGCAAGCCGGCCGGCGCGCTCGATCCTGCTGCGCGACGTCACGGACCTGCGCCGCCGGGACCGGATGCTGATGTCCAAGGACGCGACCATCCGTGAGATCCACCACCGGGTGAAGAACAACCTGCAGACGATCGCCGCGCTCCTGCGGCTCCAGGGCCGCCGGCTCGACTCGCCGGAGGCGCGCCAGGCGATCAAGGAGTCGGAGCGGCGCATCCGGTCCATCGCGATCGTGCACGAGACGCTGTCGCGCGAAGCCCGGGAAGAGGTCGAGTTCAGCGACATCGTGAAGCCCCTCGTGCGCGTGGTCGAGGAGTCCGTCTCCACCGAGGACGGCGGGGTGCGCTTCGACGTCGAGGGGGACGCCGGCGAGCTCCCGGGCGAGGTGGCGACGTCGCTCGCGGTCGTGTTGAACGAGCTCATGCAGAACGCGGTGGACCACGCGTTCCCTCAGGACGACACCGACGAGCCGTTCCACGGATCCGTCACCGTCCGCCTGTCCCGCCGGGCGCAGGACCTTGTCGTCGAGGTGATCGACGACGGTGTCGGGCTGCCGGAAGGCTTCTCGCTCGACCAGGCCAAGGGCCTCGGCCTGTCGATCGTGCAGGCGCTCGTGACCGGCGAGCTCGCCGGGTCGATCGAGATGTACAACGAGAAGGGCACGCGCGTCGAGGTCCGGATCCCCTTGGCGGCGACCGCGGCGACGAAGGTGGTGGAGCCCCCCGCCTGACCGGTGCGATCCGACCCGGGAGCCCGCGGTCTAGCTGGCGCGTTGCTTGGCCAGCCAGCCCTTGCGGAGCTTGCGGCGCTCTTCTTCGGTCGTGCCACCCCAGACGCCGGCCTCCTGGTTGGTGGCCAGGGCGAACTCCAGGCACTCGGGGTTCACCGGGCACACCGCGCAGATCTCCTTGGCGGCATCGATCTGGTCGAGGGCGACGCCGGTGGCGCCGATCGGGAAGAACAGCTCGGGGTTCGAGTCGCGACACAGCGAGCGGTTCCGCCACGCGTCTTGGTCCCAGTCGTGGGTACGGATCCAGGTGAGGGCCACCCGACTCCCTTTCGATACGAGACGTGCGATTGACCCGGTGTGGGTGCTTATGCGCACGTTCACAAGCGTCCCCTGGCTTCCGTCCGAGCCGCCGGCATACGGGGCGGAAGACGTCGTACCTCGGGGCAACAACCAACCCTACGAGGGAACTAGAACGTGTTGCAAGGGGCTTGACCTGCAGTTTCGCGTGCCCCGCGCCGGTGCCTACGCTCGCTGCCCGTGACCGGCCGCGCCATCCCGCCCGCTCGTGCTCGGCCACCGGGGGGCACCGCGTGACGCGGTCGAGAACACACTCGCCGCGTTCATCGAGGCCCGGGGCCAGGGCGCCGACGGGGTGGAGCTCGACGTGCACCGCAGCGCCGACGGGGCGCTCGTGGTCCACCACGACGCCGAGGCGGCGGGTCTCGGGCTCCTCGCCGAGCACGACCTCGCCGCGATCCGGGCCGCGCGACCGGAGATCCCGACGCTCGGCGAGGTCTTCGACGTCTGCGCCGGGATGCTCGTGAACGTCGAGGTGAAGAACTCCCCCCGGGACGCGGACTTCGACCCCGACGGACCGCGCGGCGGCGGCCGTCGTCGACCTGATCCGAGCCCGTGACCTCTCCGCCTCGGTCCTCGTCTCCTCGTTCCACCTGCCGACCATCGACCGGGTCCACGAGCTCGGTCCCGAGGTGCCGACCGGCTATCTCGTCGTGGTCGACCCGCTGCCCGTTGCCGGCGCTGCAGATCGCGCACGAGCACGGCCACAAGGCGCTGCACCCCTACCTTGCCGCCATGGGCGAGGCCTTCGCCGCGGATGCCGTGGCGCGCGGCGGAGGAGCTGGAGATCGCGCTGAACGTCTGGACGGTGAACGACCCGGCGGAGATCGTCCGGCTCGCTGCGGTGGGCGTCGACGCGATCATCACCGACACGCCGCGCCTCGCCCGGCAGCACGCTCGGGCCGGTGAGTGCAACCGCGCTACGGCACGACGAGGGTGAGGACGTCCGGCTCGTAGCTGAAGTCGAGCCGGTCGACCTCGCCGAGGTAGTCCCCGTCGACCTGGTACGGATACGGGCCGGTGCCGGTGATCGTCGCCGCGGTCACGCCGTCGCGGTGCTCGACGTTCGGGTGCCGGTGCAGCATCTCGGGCGACAGCATCGCCGCCGCGGCGAGCGAGAGCATGGCGGACGCCCGTCGAACCCTGCACCACGGTGACGCTCAGCGCCGAGTCCAGCCCGGCGGCGGGCGCGACGACGAGAGGCCGGTTCCCGAGGTAGGTGTACGGGCTCGTCTTCGAGACGATCGTCAGCGTGGCCCCGTCGATCACCTCACCGGAGTCGAGTGCCACGTCGAAGCGGCCGCGTGAGTGGTCGTAGGTGCGCAGCCAGGTGTCGAACGCCGCCACGACGAACAGCGGGTGGGCGGCGTAGCGCTTGATCGCCGAGTGGCGCTCGACCCACGCGACCACGGCGGCGTCGAACCCGACCCCGCAGTGGAAGAGGAAGTAGCGCCCGTTCGACCTGGCCGAGGCCGACCCGCTCGAACGAGCGGCGCTCGAGCGAGCCGAGCAGCTGGGCGGTGGCGTCGACGGGGTCGTGGGCGATCCCGAGCGTGCGGGCGTAGACGTTGGTCGAGCCGCCGGGCAGCGGGGCCAGGGCGGTCTCGGTGCCGACGAGCCCGTCGGCGGCCTCGTTGAGCGTGCCGTCGCCGCCGAGCACCGCGACGACCTCGACGCCCCGCCGCGCCGCGCCCCGGGCCAGCCGGGCCGCGTGGCCGCGGCGGGAGGTCTCCAACACCTCGAGGTCGTGATCCGCGCCGAGCGCCTGCTGGATCACCACGCGCTTGCGGGCAGTCACCGAGGACGCGGTCGTGTTCACGATGAGCAGGACGCGCACGCTGGGGCAGGCTACTGCCATGCCTTCCGATTCCCTTGCTCGCCTGGACGCGGAGATCGTCGCCTGCCGCGCGTGCCCGCGGCTCGTCGCGTGGCGCGAGGAAGTCGCGCCGCACGAAGCGTGCCGCGTTCCGGGACGAGGAGTACTGGGGCCGTGCGGTTCCGGGCTTCGGCGACCCGCGCGCCCGGCTGCTGATCGTCGGGCCTCGCGCCGGCGGCGCACGGTGCGAACCGCACCGGCCGGGTGTTCACCGGCGACCGGTCGGGTGACTGGCTCTACGCGTCGCTGCACCGGGTCGGCTACGCGAACCAGCCGACGTCCACGGCTCACCGACGACGGGCTCGAGCTCCACGACGCCTACATCACCGCCGCCGTGCGCTGCGCGCCTCCGGCGAACAAGCCCACGCCCACCGAGCGCGACCGCTGCCGGCCGTACCTGGACCGCGAGCTCGACGCTGCTGGACCGGGTGCGGGTCATCGTCGCGCTCGGCGCCTTCGGGTACGAGGCGCTGTGGTCCGCGCTCCGCGACTCCGGCGTCGATCTGCCACGCCCCCGCCCGCGCTTCGGTCACCTCGTCGAGGTGCCGACCCCGCGGGCCACGATCATCGGCTGCTTCCACCCGAGCCAGCAGAACACGTTCACGGGCAAGCTCACCGAGCCGATGATCGACGCGGTCTTCACCCGTGCCCGGGCGCTCACAGCAGGGCCGTGATCTCTCCCACCGCGTAGATGACCGCGATGGTGCCGAGCACGATCGCGACCGAGAGCCGCAGCGCGCGTTCGGAGGACCGGATCGCCAGGTGCGCGCCCGACCCGGGCGCCGGGGATCACCGCGATGCACAGGGGGAGCGCGAACGCCCAGTCGATGTGGCCGAGCAAGGTGTGGGTGATCGTCCCGGGATCGGCGAGGATCCCGACGCACGCGAGCGAGCACCCGACCGCCTCCTTGATCGGGAGGCGGACCCAGCTGACGAAGAGCGGGACCATCACGATCCCACCGCCGACGCCGAGCAGCCCGCTCAACAGCCCGGCCGCGAGCCCGATCGTGGCCAGCCGCCACCAGTCCGCGCGCATCGGGTCGCCCGTGTGCCGTCCGCGTCGGCGAAGTCGGGATCCGGTCGGGATCGGGCTCCTCCGCGTCGGCCGGGTCGGGCCGCTGCGGCGACCGACCGGTCCGGTAGGCGGTGAGCCCGAGGAGCGCGGCCGTCAGGAGCATGAGGAGGTGGCCGTCGCCGGGGACGACGTCGGAGAGCAGCGCGCCGGCCACCGCCGCGGTGCAGCCGACGAGGGCGGTCCAGAGCACGACCCGCCAGTGGATCAGCCCGTCGCGCTGGTAGCGCAGCGACCCGCTGATCGCCGACGGGATGATCGACGGCAGCGTGCTGCCGATCGACTCGATCGGGCTGGCGCCGAGTGCCCGGATCGCGGGCGTCGAGACGACCGCGCCACCGACGCCGAACATCCCCGAGAGCAGCCCGGTGAAGAACCCGGCGATGAGCACGAGGATGGTCTGGAGGGGTTCGGACACGAACACCGACCCTACCGAAGGCCCCCCCGGTTACCCTGTCCCTCATGGCCAGCGACCTGCAGCTGCGCGGGGTCTACGTCCCGCTGATCACGCCGTTCGCGGCCGACGGCTCGGTCGCCGTCGACGCGGTCACGCTGCTCTGCCACGAGTACCTCGACGCCGGGGCCGCCGGCATCGTCGCGCTCGGGACCACGGGCGAAGCCACCGCGCTGAGCGCGGAGGAGAAGCGCGCGGTCATCGATGCGTGCGCGACGGTGTGCAGCGAGCGAGCCGCGCAGCTCATCGTCGGCGCGGGTTCGAACAACACCGCGACGACCGTGGCCGCGGTCGAGGCGCTGGCCGGAACGCCCGCGCTCGCGGCGACGCTGATCGTCGTGCCGTATTACGTGCGCCCGTCCGAGGCCGGGATCGTCGCCCACTTCAACGCGGTCGCCGACGCGAGCCCGGTGCCGGTCGTCCTCTACAACATCGCGCTGCGCACCGGCCGCAACCTGAGCGCCGCCGGTGTCCTCGAAGCGGCCCGGCACCCCAACATCGTCGGGATCAAGCAGGCCGCCGCCGGCCTCGACCTCGACACCCTCGCAGCTCCTCGCCGGCGCGCCGGCCGACTTCTCGGTGCTCGGCGGTGAGGACCCCTTCCTCTTCCCGCTCGTCGTGATGGGCGGCGCCGGGGCGATCTGCGCGTCGGCCCACGTCTGCACCGAGCGGTTCGTCGCGATGATCGAGTGCGCGCTCGCGGGCAAGCTCGACGACGGCCGCGCGCATGCCGAGGCGCTGCTCCCCGTCGTGCAGTCGCTGTTCGCGGAGCCGAACCCGGCGGTGTTCAAGGGCGTGCTCCACGCCCAGGGCCGGATCCCGACCCCCGACGTGCGGCTCCCGCTGCTGAACGCGAGCGACGAAGCCGTCCAGGCGTCGCTCGCGCTGCGTCAACGCCGCTTCCTGACCGCGCTCGGCTTCCGGCCGGCCCGGATCGCCACGCTCAGTAACGAAACGGTTGTGTTTCGGAATCTCCGGGTGTAGACCGGCGGACCCACCGGCCGCCGTGAAAGGGCAGCGATCGTGAGTCTCACCGAACGCGTGCAGGAACAGGCGTACCAGCCGCCGCTGGCTGATCCTCGGCGTCCTCTGCTTCAGCCTGCTGGTGATCGTGCTCGACAACACGATCCTCAACGTCGCGATCCCGACGCTCATCGACGCAGCTCCACGCCACCGAACAGCCAGCTGCAGTGGATGGTCGACTCCTACACGCTCGTCTTCGCGGGACTGCTGCTCACCGCCGGGAGCCTCGGCGACCGCTTCGGACGGCGGGGCGCGCTGCAGATCGGCCTCGCTGATCTTCGGCATCGGCTCACTCGTCGTCCGCGTTGGCGGGCTCGGCCGACCAGCTCATCGCCACCCGCGCGTTCATGGGCATCGGCGGCGCGTTCATCATGCCGGCGACGCTGTCGATCATCACGAACGTCTTCCCCGAACGAGGAGCGGGGTCAGGCGATCGGCGTGTGGGCCGGGACCGCCGGCATCGGCGTCGCGCTCGGGCCGCTCACCGGCGGCTTCCTGCTCGAGCACTTCTACTGGGGCTCGATCTTCCTCGTGAACATCCCGATCGTCGCGTTCGGCCTCCTCGCCGGATTCTTCCTGATCCCGACGTCGAAGGACCCGACGCGTCCCGCCTCGACCCCTTCGGCGCGGTCCTGTCGATCGCCGGCCTGACCGCGCTGCTCTACGGGATCATCGAGGCGCCGACCGACGGGCTGGACCGATCCGCGATCCTCGTCGGCGTTCGGGCTCGGCGTCGTGCTGCTCGGCACGTTCATCTGGTGGGACAGCGCACGTCGAGTCACCCGATGCTCGACGTGCGCTTCTTCAAGAACCCGCGCTTCACCGCGGCGAGCCTCGGGATCACGATGACTGTTCTTCGCGCTGTTCGGCTGCCACCTTCCTGCTCACCCAGTACCTGCAGTTCGTGCTCGGGCTACTCGCCGCTCGAGGCCGGGATCCGCATGCTCCCGTTCGCGGTGATCGATGATGGTGTGTCGCCGCTCTCGGCGCACGGTCGTCGAGCGGACTCGGCACCAAGGTCACCGTCGCGTCGGGCCTCGTCGATCGCCGACGCTCGGGCTCGTGCCCTGACGGGCCTGCAGGCGACAGCAGCTACTGCGACCGACCTCGTGTGGCGGTTGTGCTGCATGGGCTTCGGCATGGCGCTCGCGATGGCACCGGCGACCGAGTCGATCATGGGCTCGCTGCCGCTTGCGCCAAGGCCGGCGTCGGCTCCGCGGTCAACGACACCACGCGCCAGGTCGGCGGCGCGCTCGGCGTCGCGATCATCGGCAGTGTCCTGTCGTCGACCTATGGGTCCAAGGTCTCGGACCTGTTTGTCCGGTCGAAGTCGGTCCCCGCGAGCCTGAGGCCGCAGTTCGCCGAGCGCGAGACGCCGCGACAGTTCGCTCGGTGGGGCCAGCGTCGCCGACAGCCTCCCGCACCAAAGCTGCCGCTCCCGGCGGCGCTCGTCGACAGCTCGCTCGACCTCGACCACGTGGCCAACCAGGCGTTCGTCGACGGCGATGCACGCGGGGGTGCTCGTTGCGGCGGGTGCACGCTCCTCGGTGCGATCGTCGCCGCGATCTGGCTCCCGGCACGCGCCCGCTCGACGCCGACTCGAGGAGCAGGACCAGCGAGTTCGCCGAGGAGCACGCCGGCGACCTCGACCTCCCGCCGGTGCCCGCCCGCCGACGCTGCCGGCGGAGATCGGGTGAGCCCGGCGCCGGCGACCACCGAACGGCGTCCGGGCCGGCCCCGCAGCGCCGAGGCCGATGAGGCGATCCTCGATGCGGCGATCGAGGCGTTCATCGAGTCGGGCTGGGACGGTCTCACCGTCGAAGGGGTCGCGGCCCGGGCCGGGGTGGCGAAGACAACGATCTACCGCCGGTACCCGGGTCGCCTCGACCTCATCCTCGCCGCGGCCGAGCGCCTGGCCGAGGTCAAGCGCGCGCCGCGCCGGACACCGGGTCGCTGCCGGGTGATCTCCGTGCGCTCGTCGGATGCATACGTCGCGATGCTCGACCGGAGACCCGTGCCGGCCGCGCGATCCCCGCGATGGTCGCGGCGACCGCGCGCCATCCGGAGCTGGCGGCTCGCGTACCGGTCCTTCATCGCGGCGCGCCGGCGCGAGTCCGCGGCGCCGCTGGAGCGCGCGATCGTCCGGGGCGAGATCTCGCTCGACGTCGACCTGCAGCTGCTCATGGACCTGATCGTCGCGCCGTTGTTCTACCGGGTGTTCGTCAGCCAGGACCCGATCGACGACGGATACGTCGGCCGCCTGGTCGACGCGGTGCTGCGCGCGTCGCGTATCGGCGAGCTAGGCGAGGTCGGCGAACGCGCCGGCGAGCAGCTGCTCCTGCTCGCGCTCGTGCACGGTGAGGCTCCCGCTCGCGGGGCTCGGGCTCGTGGGCCGCGGCGATGTGGCGCAGCTCGGTGCGGTCCCGCAGGATGCGATGCAGCCGGGCGTGCACGAAGTTCCACGCGCCCATGTTCGCCGGCTCCTCCTGCACCCACCAGACCTGGTTCGCGGCCGGGTAGCGGTCGAGGATCGCGAGCAGCTGCTCCTCGCGGCCAAGGGTAGAGCTGCTCGATGCGCACGACCGCGACCGGCGCACCGGATTCGTCGCGCCGGCCGATCAGCTCGTGGCCGAGCTTGCCCGGAGCAGAGCAGCACCCGCCGCGACCGACGCCGGCGTCGAGGTCCGGCGACGGATCGTCGAGCGTCTCGCGGAACGCGCCGGTCGGTGAGGTCGGCGACGTGGGAACGGGTCTGGGGCATGCGGAGGTAGCGCTTGGGGGTGAAGCAGATGAGCGGCTTGCGGCTGAGCGCCTTGCGACTGGCGCCGCAGCACGTGGAAGTACTGCGCCGCGGTCGTCGGGTACACGACCCGGATGTTGTCCTCGGCGCACAGGCGTGAGGAAGCGCTCGATCCGCGCGCTGGAGTGCTCCGGGCCCTGGCCCTCGAAGCCGTGGGGGAGCAGGAGCGAGAGGCCCGACGTCTGGCCCCACTTGTCCTCGGCGGCCACGATGAACTGGTCGATGATGATCTGCGCGCCGTTCATGAAGTCGCCGAACTGCGCTTCCCAACCGACCCAGGCCTGCGGGTCCGCGACGGAGTAGCCGTACTCGAAACCGAGCGCCGCGTACTCGGAGAGGACGGAGTCGTAGAGCATGAACGGAGCCTGCTCCGGCGCGACGTGAGCGAGCTGGAAGTACTCCCTCTCGGTGTGCGTGTCGACGAGCACGCCGTGGCGCTGGCTGAACGTGCCCCGCCGCGTGTCCTGGCCGGCGAGGCGCACCGGCGTCCCCTCGAGGGTCGAGCGAGCCGAACGCCAGTGCCTCGGCCAGGGCCCAGTCGACGTGGTCGGCGTCGAACTCCGTGCGCCGGGCGTGGAGGATCTTCTCGAGCTTGGGGTTGATGTTGAAGTCCGCGGGCCAGGTGACGAGCGCGTCGACGATCTGCTCGAGCGTCTCGCGCTCCACGCCGGTCGGCGGTGAGGTCTCGACGGTCTCGGGGAGCTCCGGGATTCACCCGCGGCTCGGGCGCGGCGCTCGCGTGGGTCTCCTCGAACGCCCGTGTCAGGCCGGGCTGCGGAAGTCGTCGAGCGCGGCCTCGGCCTCGGCGAGCGAGAGGTCACCGCGGTTGACCAGCGTCTCGGTGTAGAGCTTGCGCACGCTGCGGTGCGCGCGGATCAGCTCGTACATCTTCGGCTGGGTGAACGCCGGCTCGTCGGCCTCGTTGTGGCCGAACCGCCGGTAGCAGACCATGTCGACGACGACGTCCTTGCGGAACGCCTGCCGGAACGCGAACGCCAGCTCGACCACGCGCACGCACGCTTCGGGGTCGTCGCCGTTCACGTGGAAGATCGGCGCCTGGACCATCTTCGCGACGTCGGTCGCGTAGACGCTCGAACGCCCGAGCTCGGGCGCGGTGGTGAACCCGAGCTGGTTGTTCACGACGATGTGGATGGTGCCGCCGACCTCGTAGCCGGGCACCTCGGAGAGGTTGAGCGTCTCGGCCACGACGCCCTGGCCGGCGAACGCGGCGTCGCCGTGCACGAGCACGGGGAGCACCTGCGAACGGTTCGTCGTGTCGCCCCGCCGGTCCTCCTTGGCCCGGGCCATGCCCTCGACCACCGGATCGACCGCTTCGAGGTGGCTCGGGTTCGACGCCAGCGTCACGACGATCTTCTTGCCGGTCGGCGTGGTGTGCGTCCCGGCCGAGCCGACGTGGTACTTCACGTCGCCCGAGCCCTGGACCGACGCCGGGTCGAGCGCGCCCTCGAACTCCCGGAAGATCTGCCCGTAGCTCTTCCCGATCGATGTTGACGAGGACGTTGAGCCGGCCGCGGTGCGCGGTGCCGAGCACGACCTCGGCCATCCCGGCGTCCGCGGCGTCGTTCAGCACCGCGTCGAGCATCGGGATGAGGCACTCGGCGCCCTCGAGGCTGAAGCGCTTCTGGCCGAGGTACTTGGTGTGGATGAACCCCTCGTACGCCTCGGCCGCGTTCAGTCGCTCGAGGATCCGGCGCTGCTGCGCGCCGTCGAGGGGGACCGGTCGGCGTCTCGACGCGCGCCTGGATCCAGTCCTTCTGCTCCGGCTCCTGGATGTGCATGTACTCGACGCCGATCGTGCGCGAGTACGCGTCGCGCAGGATGCCCGAGGATGTCGCGCAGCGGCATCGTCTTGCGCCCGAGGGCGCCGGATCCGAGGCCGCCGGCGGGGAACTCGCGGTCGAGGTCCCAGATCGAGAGGCCGTAGTGGTTGATGTCGAGCTCGGGGTGGGTGTGCGGCGGGCGCCGGCCGAGCGGATCGAGGTTCGCGATCAGGTGGCCGCGCACGCGGTACATGTTGACGAGCTGAGTGGACGTTGACGACCTTCTCGAACGCGGTGTTCGGGTCGTCGAGCGGGCTCACGTCGGTGCTCCAGCGCGCAGGCTCGTACGGGGACGCCGAAGCTCTGGAAGATCTCGTCGTAGAACCCGTCCGCACCGAGCAGGTACTGGTGCATCCAGCGGAGGAACTCGCCGCTCTCGGCACCGCCGATGATGCGGTGGTCGTAGGTGCTGGTGAGCGTGAAGACCTTGCTGACCGCGAGGCGGGCGACGGTGTCCGGGTCGGCGCCCTCGTACTCGGCCGGGTACGCGATCGTGCCGACGCCGATGATGAACCCCTGGCCCGGCATGAGCCGCGGCACCGAGTGGACGGTGCCGATCATCCCCGGGTTGGTGATCGTGCCGGTCGTCCCGGCGAAGTCGTCGGGGGAGAGCTTGTTGGTGCGCACCTTGCGGATGAGCTCTTCGTACGCGGCGAAGAACGAGGCGAAGTCGAGCTCGTCGGCGTGCTTGATGTTCGGCACGAGCAGTGAGCGGGTGCCGTCCGGACGCTCGACGTCGACCGCGAGCCCGAGGTTGAGGTGCTCGTGGTGCACGACCACGGGCTTGCCGTCGACCATCGCCGTAGCCGGAGTTCATCGCCGGCATCTGCTTGACGGCCTTGGCGATCGCGTAGCGCGATGAGATGGGTGAAGCTGACCTTGCCGTGGCCGACCCGGTTGAGGTGGTTGTTGAGGATCTGCCGGTTGACCTCGAGCAGCTTGGCCGCCACCGTCCGCACCGAGGTCGCGGTCGGGACCGCGAGGCTCGCCTCCATGTTCTCGACGATTCGCGCCGCCGAGCCGCGCAGCGGCGTCCGCGGTCTCGCCGTCCATGACCAGCGGCGCCGCGCCGTTCGCAGGGGCCGCCTTCGCCGCGGGTGCCGGTGGGGCCTTCACGGTCGGCGCCGCAGCCGGAGCCGCGGCCGGCGCCGGGGCGATGACCGTCGTCTGGGCCGGCGCGGTGCTGCGGGGGGCGTAGTCGGCGAAGAAGTCCTGCCACGAGGCCGAGACCGAACCCGGGTTCTCGAGGAACTGCCGGTACATCTCTTCGACGAGGCCCGAGTTCGGACCCAGGTCTTCGAACTTGTCTGTCAGGGCCATGGGGCTGGCCCCCCTTCCATCTACTTGCGGAGGAGCTCGGCAGTTTGGAACGCGAGATCAAGTGACTGGCGCGCGTTGAGTCGCGGGTCACACATGGTCTCGTACCGCTGCTCGAGCTGGGTGCCGAGGACCTCCTCGGTACCACCCAGGCACTCAGTGACGTTCTCGCCCGTGAGCTCGACGTGGACGCCACCGGGCCAAACGCCGACGCTGCGACAGGCGGTGAAGAACGCGCGGAGCTCGGCCATGACATCGTCGAAGTGCCGAGTCTTGTAACCGCTCGCGTGGCTGAACGTGTTCCCGTGCATCGGATCGCACGCCCAGACGACCGGGTGGTCGTGGTCCTTCGTCGCCCGGAGCAGCGGCGGCAGGTGCTCCGTCACGAGGTCCTTGCCCATGCGGCTGATGAACGTGAGCCGCCCGGGGATGCGCTCGGGGTTGAGCCGGTCGCAGAGCTCGACCACGTCGCTCGGGCTCGGCTGACGGTCCCAGCTTCACGCCGATCGGGTTCGCGACCCCGGCGAGGAACTCGACGTGCGCGCCGTCGAGCTGGCGGGTGCGGTCACCGATCCAGAGGAGGTGGGCCGAGCAGTCGTACCAGCCGCCCGGCGAGGCTGTCCTCCCGGGTCAGCGCCTCTTCGTAGCCGAGCAGGAGCGCCTCGTGGGACGTGTAGCAGTCGACCTGGTGGAGCGCGAGCTCCTTGTCGAGGTCGATGCCGCAGGCCTCCATGAACCGCAGCGCGCGCTCGATCTCGGCCGCGACGGCTTCGTAGCGCCGGCCCTCGGGGCTCGCGGTCACGAACTCCTGGTTCCAGGCGTGGACGCGGGTGAGATCGGCGAAGCCGCCCTTCGTGAACGCGCGCAGGAGGTTCAGCGTGGACGCGGACTGGTGGTAGCCGCGCAGCAGACGACCCGGATCGGGACGGCGAGCCGCCGCCTCGAACGCGAGGTCGTTGACCATGTCGCCCCGGAAGCTCGGGAGCTCCACGCTCGCCGCGGGTCTCGATCGGCGCTGAGCGGGGCTTGGCGAACTGGCCCGCGATGCGGCCGAGCTTCACGGTCGGCACCCCGGCGCCGTAGGTGAGCACGACGGACATCTGCAGGATGATCTTGAGCTTGTCGCGGATGCCGTCGGCCGAGAACGCGTTGAACGACTCCGCGCAGTCGCCGGCCTGCAGCAGGAACGCCTTGCCCTCCGCGACGAGCCCTAGCGACTTGGTGAGTGATCGCGCCTCGCCGGCGAACACGAGCGGCGGGAGCCCGCCGAGCTCGGCGAGGACGGACTCGAGGCTGCCGTCGGTCGGCCAGTCGGGTTGCTGCACGAGCCGGGCGCGAGCGCCAGGAGTCAGGTGACCACGGGGAGTCGCGGGGTGGTGGCAGCGGCGGTCATGGGATCGCGGCCTAGAGGTAGGCGCCGGGCAGCCGATCGCCGGGGCTCCCCGGCTCGATCGCCCGACGCGGGCCGATCTCGCTGAGCTGCTGCTGGGCCATCGCCTGCTGCGTGAAGAGCGTGGCCTGGATGCCGTGGAAGAGACCTTCGAGCCAGCCGACGAGCTGGGCCTGCGCGATGCGCAGCTCCGACTCGCTCGGCGTCTCCGAGGTGAAGGGCAGGACGACGTCCTCGAGCTCCTGCTGGAGCTCCGGGCGACAGCACGCCCTCGAGCTCGTGCAGCGACTTCTCGTGGATCTCCCGCAGCGCGCGACGGCCGGCGTCGTCGAGCGGCGCGCGGCGCACCTCCTCGAGCATCCCCCGCACCATCGACGCGATGCGGATCAGCTTCGTGGGCCGGGTGACCTGCTCGCCCTCGGCGGCCTCCACCGCGGTCTCCCCGTCGGATCGGCGCGGCGTCGGCCGCGACCACCTCGGGCACCACGGGGTTGGTGTTCGGGTCAGTCACGGCGCCCAGCGTACCGGGTGCCCGCGAGCGGGCTCCGAGTTCAGGCGCTCCAGTCGGCGATGTCCGGGGGCCTCCGGCCCACGGCCCCGGCGGATCCCGGTCCGGGCACGTTGTGGAACCGGTAGGGCTCCGGGTCGCGGCCGGGTTGGCAGACCCAGCACTCGCCCGTGCGCCCCGTGGTCACGATCGTGAGCACCGCCTCGGCGATGTGCTCCGCCTCCATCAGCGGAAAGCTCGCCTCGGCGAAGAACTTCTTGGCCTCGTCAGTGAGGATGTTCGTGTTCGTCATGCCGGGGTTGACGGTGTTCGCGGTGATGCCGAGCGGCGCGAGGGTCGGCGCCGCGCTGCGGATGAACCCGACGACGGCGTGCTTCGTGAGGTCGTAGACGGGGTCGGGTGGGAACGGGATGATGCCGGCGAGTGAGCTCGTCGCCACGATCGCTCCACCGCCGTTGTCCTGCATCGCCCGGATCGCGGCGCGGGTCCCGAAGACGACGCCGTCGACGTTGACCCGCATGATCCGCGTGTAGACCTCGTCGGTGAGCTGGGTCAGGTCCGCCTGACCGATCGCGATGCCGGCGTTCAGGTACGCGATGTCGACCCCGCCGAGCTCGAGTCGCACGCGGCGAACGCGCGGTCGACGTCGCTCGACTCGCCCGCATCGGCGGAGACGAAGATGCCGTCGACCTCCTCGGCGACGGCCCGGCCGCGTGGATCGATGTCCACGCAGCAGATGCGCGCACCCTCGGAGGCCAGCCGGATCGCGGTCGCCCGTCCGATTCCTGACGCCGCGCCGGTGACGAGCGCGACCTTTCCGTCCAGCTGGCCCATCCGGTCCCCCGAGGTCGACGTTGCCCGCAGGCTATTCCGGCCGCCCCGACCGTCGAGCCGCCGGCTCAGAGCTGGATGACGACCAAGCGCTCTTCGGTCATCTCGCGCACCGAGTAGTGCGGACCCTCCTTGGTGTTGCCGCTGTCCTTCACGCCTCCGTACGGCATCTGGTCGGTGCGGAAGGTCGGCATCTCGTTCACGGTCACGCCGCCGAAGTCGAGCGAGTGCGCGGCCTTGCAGCGCGGTCTTCAGGTCCTGGGTGAAGATCGCGGCCTGCAGGCCGTAGCGGCTGTCGTTGGCCAGCGCGAGCGCCTCGTCGAGCGAGTCGTATCCCTGCACGCCGATCAACGGGCCGAAGACCTCCTGCGAGGAGACCTTCATGTCCGGGGTGACGTTCACGAGCACGGTCGGCGTCAGCACGTCGTTGCGCACGTCGCCGCCGGTCGCGACCTTCGCCCCGCCGCTGACCGCCTCCTCGACCCAGCCGGAGATGCGATCGCGCTCCGAGGGCGCGATGAGCGCCGAGACGTCGGTCGCGTCGTCGAGCGGATCGCCGACGACGAGTGCCTCGACCTTCGGCACGACCCGCTCCATCGAGCGCGTCGCGCACCGAGTGGTGGGCGTAGACCCGCTGGACCGCGATGCACGTCTGGCCCGAGTACGCGTAGCCACCGGCCACGATCTTGGTGGCCGCGAGCTCGAGGTCCGCGTCGGGCTCGACGATGACCGGTGCGTTGTTGCCCAGCTCGAGGCCGACCTTCTTGCGCGGCGCCGAGCGCCTTGATCCCCCAACCGACCTCGGGAGAGCCGGTGAAGGTGATCATCGAGATGTCCGGGTGCTCGACGATCGCGTTGCCGACGCTGCCGCCACCGCCGGTCACCACGTTGAGCCATCCGGGCGGGAGGCCGCTCTCGTCGAGCAGGATCTCGGCCAGGAGCAGCGCGGTGAGTGGGGTCTGCGACGCGGGCTTCAGGACCACGGGGCAGCCGGCGGCGATCGCGGGCGCGAGCTTGTGGCTGACGAGGTTGAGCGGGAAGTTGAACGGGCTGATCGCGCCGACGACGCCGATCGGGACGCGCAGGGTGAAGCCGAGCTTCCCCACGCCGGCGACGTTCGCGTCCATCGCGATCATGTCGCCGGTCAGCGTGCGCGCCTCGACGGCCGCGAACGCGAACGTCCCGACCGCACGGGCGGCTTCGATGCGCGCGGTCTTGATCGGCTTCGCGGCTTCGCTCGCGATGCTCCGCGCGAGCTCCTCCTGGCGCTCACCGATCCGTCGCGCGGCGGTGTCCAGGATCTCGGCGCGCTGCCACGCGAGCAACGGGTCGCCGTGCAACGCGGTGCGCGCGGCGTTCACCGCCGCGTCCACCTCGTCGGGTCCGGCTTTCGGAACCCGCCCGAGCTCCGAGTCGTCGAAGGGAGAGCGGATGACGATCTCGTCGCTCGTCGTGACCCGCTCACGGCCGATGGGGAGGGGACGGAGTTCGCTCATGTCCCCATGGAACCACAACCCCGACCCGTTTCGTCCCGACTCCGGGGCGTTCTCCGCCCGCTCGGCCGCGCCTGGCGCGGTTCAGCGGGCCGAGAAGGGTGGGGAGGTGGGGTGGCCGGCGGCGCGCCAGGCCTGGTAGCCGCCGTCGAGGTCGGTGGCGTGGCCGAGGCCGACCGCCCGGAGGCTGGCCGCGGCCAGGCTCGACGCGTAGCCCTCGTCGCAGAACACGATCATCGGCTGGTCGTAGCCCTCGACCTCGGGGATGCGGTTCGGGCTCGCCGGATCGAGCCGCCACTCGAGGACGTTGCGGTCGATGACCAGGGCGCCCGGGATCTCGCCGTCGGCGGACCGCTGGTGGATCGGCCGGATGTCGATCAGCAGCGCGCCGTCGTCGTGCGCGGCGGCGGTCTCCTTCGGCGAGAGCCGCGCGAGGCCGGACCGGGCGCGGGCGAGCTGCTCGTCGATGGTCACGGCCTCAACGATCCTCGACCAGCCCCGGGAGGTCAATCGCCTCGGTCCGAACCGGCACCCGGTCGTCGTCGTAGAACGTCATCGCGGACAACGGCGGCGAGGAGACGTGCGCGGGCGGAACATGGTTTTGGCGTCGCAAGCCCGCATTCCCGACGCCCTGACCTGCACCAACGGAAGTGCCCCGACGCCAAAACGGGGAGATGCTCTGGCGCCCTCGGCAGGACTCGAACCTGCGCACACGGCTCAGCGTGGGAGGGATGTGCCGATGCGTCGGCCTCTGGCGCCCTCGGCAGGACTCGAGGAAGCGGCGACTGTCGCTTAGGTCAATCAGACGGCAGCAAGAGGGTCTGTCGCGGGTACCCCTCCATCGGATACGTGCTCGGACCACTCGCCCGCCCAGTAGCGCTCCTCGTGACGACCTGTCGGATCGGCATACCAGCCATCGGGTGCTGTCCGCTGTGGGTACTGGCCGTCCAGAAGGGCGTAGTCGTCGTAGGGCATCGACCAGAAGGGGTGCTGCAAGTGAGTGAGCCGCCACATCATCATGATTCCCCAGACCCAGTTCCAAATTGGAATGAAGATCATGAACGCATCGCGGCGCCGATATCCGACTCGCTCAGGTACGACAAGGACTGTTAGAGCCGCGATGACGGACAACCCGACCCCGTAGGTTGCAATACCTACGACCAACAACAGCAAGAAAGCGGGAATCTGTAGCTTCTCGTTTTTCATCTCGCACGCCTATCGATCTCTGAAGTCGCGTTGAGGATCGACGTGTGCGCTGAAGATCTGTAGGGGGTTGGGCGGAGGTGCAGCTGACGCACTCCCGCTGACGGCGGAGACTTGAATTCGCTCCCGCCCCATCGTGCGCACAAGTCTGTGGGCACTACGCTCCGCAGCGCTCTGACCAGCACAGGAAGCATCGGATCAGGAGCGCCCTCGGCAGGACTCGAACCTGCGCACACGGCTCCGGAGGCCGATGCTCTATCCACTGAGCTACGAGGGCGGGCGTCGTCGAGACGGCCCGACGGCGAGGTGCCAGCGTAGTTGAGGGCATCGCCGGCAGGCCGGGTGCAGCCGGGGAGCGGCCCGGCTCAGTCGGCGCTGCGCGCGTCGGCGTCGTCCCGGTCGTCCGCGAGATGCTGGGAGATCGACCGGTTCAGTGCGTGGAGCGTGGCCCGCGCCGCCGCCTCGATCGCGCTCGCGCCGGCCGCGATGCCGAGGCGCCGGGAGTCGTCCGGCGCGGTGAGCTCGCAGGCCACCACGTGCGCGTCCTTGCCGTCGTCGTTCAGCACCCGGGCCCACGACGGTGCGTACTCGAGCCGGGAGACGAAGACCCGGAGGCCGTCCACCATGGCTTCGACGACCCCGAGGATCCCGTTGCTCGCAACCGCCCGGCCGATGATGCGACGGCCCTCGAACGTGAGGTGGACCTCGAGCTCGTCGGTGTCGGGAAACGTCAGCACGGCGAGGAGCCGGACCCGCTGGTCGCGGGGCGTCACGCGCGCTTCGGGCACGACTTCGACGACCGCGACCGCGAGGTCGGGGGCGCCGTCCACCGCGGTCAGCGTGGGCGCGAGTGCCGCATCCGCGTCGCCGGGCTCGGTCAGCTCCTCGGGCAGCGGCTCGATGCCGGCGATGCTTCCGAGCGCGCCTTCGAGCGGCGAGCTCCCGCCGGCCGCCTGGTGGCGCGGGAGGGCGGAGACCCGCCAGCGCACCACTTCGAGCGCCACCGGCTTCTCGGAGTGTCGGTACGCGATGCCGCGTCGCCTGCAGCGGCAGGTTGGGCGGTGGCGTGTCCCCACTGACCTGCAGCTGGATCAGCAGCACGTCGTCGCGCTCGGTGAAGCCCGCGGCGCGGACGCCGGGCAGCTTGCGGAGCTCGAGCTCGAGGTCGTCGAGGTTCACGAGCGCGCCTTCTTGGCTTCGTAGAGCCGGGAGTCGGCCAGCTTGAACAGGCTGGAGGTGTCGTCGGCCTCGGCGGGGCACTGCGCGACGCCGTACGAGAAGGCCGGGCACGGTCGGTCGCCGAGCTGGGAGGAGCCGATGCGCTCGAGCAGCATCGGGACGTCGTCCGGATCCGTGTTGGGCAGGATGACCGCGAACTCGTCGCCGCCGATCCGGGCCGCGTTGTCACCGAAGCGCAGGACCCGGCGGAAGCGTTCGCTGAGTGCCTGCAGCGCCGCATCCCCGGCGGCGTGGCCCTGACCGTCGTTGATCTGCTTGAGGCCGTCGAGGTCGATGACGACCAGGGTGAAAGGCCAGTGGTACCGGAGGCTCCGGGCGACGGACATCTCGAGCAGCCGATCGAAGCTGCGCCGGTCGAAGAGGCCGGTGAGCGGGTCGTGCCAGGAGTCGTAGCGGAGGACCTCCATGCGCAGCGCGACCACGCAGAGGCTGCTCAGCAACGACGCGTCGACGGCCGCGGCCTCGAGCGGGGGATCCGTGTACAGGCCCGGCTCCGCGTCGAGGAGCGCTTCTCCGCCCGGGTCGTCGAGCGGCTTGCGCGCGGCCCGGAACACCTGCCGGCCGAGGCCCGACTCGTCGATGACGATCGCGGCGTCGTGCAGCCCGTACTGCGCCACGAGCCCGTCCAGTGCCCGGTAGATGATGGCCAGGCCGGACTGGTCGGTGGCGAGATCAGCCACCAGCTCAGCCCCCAGGTCCGCCACGTCGGTCTCCTCGTTGCCCAACGATCCCACTTCGGCCGCTCCGTCGTCCGTGTCCTCTGATCCGTCCTGGGTGTCGATGATCTCCCCGGACGCCGCGGCGTGCTCGGAGTATCCGATCCCGGGTATCCGTGGGAAGTGGTGCTCGACCGGATGGGGCTCCGGATCTCTTGCGTCGGGGAGGAGATCCGCCAGACCGCGGCCGAGACCTCCTTGTCGCGTCACGTGCTTCCTCCCTCGAGCGACATGCGTATCCCATGTCGTACTGCCCCAAATGTCTCGGATCCCGGCGGAACCGGCCGGATCTGCACATTAGTGGCCACAGAGCGTGTCCGCGGCAGAAGCCCCCAGAATGAGCCGAGGGACTCAGGGTTCATGTGCGATGCTGACGCGCGTCCACGTGCCTGGCGACCACGCACCGTGACGCTCCAATCCGCCCCCGAGTCCGCCCCCAGGTGTCCCCACGTTGTCCCCGAATCACCCGCCGACGAATCCTCCGGCCCGAGTTTGGTGGTGCGTGTTGCCGACTGTTGTCTCCGGGTGCTGGTGATCGCGGACGAGATCGCGGCGAGCCTCGCGGCCGCCCTCGTCGCGGCGGGGCTGCCCGAGCCGAAGAAGCTCGAGGTCACGCCGGCGACGAGCCGCGAGCACGGCGACTTCCAGTCGAGCGTCGCGCTCGGGCTGCAGAAGCAGGTCGGGGCGCGTCGGCACCGAGATCGCGGCAGCGCATCGCGAGCGCACTGGAGCTTGCGCCACCTCCGCACCTGGAACGGGTCGAGGTTGCGGGTCCGGGCTTCCTCAACTTCTTCCTCTCACCCGCCTGGTTGCATCAGGTTCTCACAAGCGTCGTGACTGCAGGCGACGCGTACGGGCGCGGCGAAACCTACGCGGGCACGCGGGTGAACCTCGAGTTCGTCTCGGTCAACCCGACCGGTCCGTTGCACGCGGGCGGCGGACGCTGGGTCGCCGTCGGCGACGCGATCGCCAACCTGCTCGCGGCGCAGGGCGCGATCGTGCACCGCGAGTACTACCTGAACGACGCCGGCAACCAGCTCGCGACCTTCGGCGCGTCGCTGTTCGCCCGGTACGCGGGCACCGAGCTGCCCGAGGACGGCTACCAGGGCGCCTATCTCGTCGAGATGGGCGAGCGCCTGCGCGCCGAGCTGGGTGACGACGTCACCGAGGAGCAGGCGCGCGAATGGGGCCTGCGGGTGGTGGTTGACCAGCTCCGGGAGGATCTCGGCTCGCATCGGCGTCCACTTCGACACCTGGTTCTCGGAGCGGACGCTGCACGAGGGCGGCAAGGTCGCCTCGGTCCTCGAACGGCTGAAGGCCGCGGGCCTCACCTACGAGAAGGACGGTGCGACGTGGTTGCGGGCCGAGGACCTCGGCGACCAGCGCGACCGCGTGCTCGTGAAGTCGGACGGCAACACCACCTATCTGTGCAACGACCTCGCGTACCACCAGGACAAGATCGACCGCGGGTGGGAGCACCTCATCGACATCTGGGGCGCGGACCATCACGGACAGGTGAAGTCGGTCCAGGTCGGCATGCAGGCGCTCGGCGTCGGCACCGCGGAGGCACCCGAGCCCGAGATCATCCTCGGCCAGTTCGTCACGCTCGTGCGCGACGGTGAGGCGGTGCGGCTCTCCAAGCGCACCGGCAACATCATCACGCTCTCGGACATCCTCGACGAGGTCGATCCCGACGTCGCGCGGCTCACGTTCCTGCTGCAGAGCATCGACACGACGCAGACGTTCGACCTCGACATCGTCACGTCGCAGTCGATGGAGAACCCCGTCTACTACGTGCAGTACGCGCACGCGCGGGTGTCGTCGATCGCGCGGAAGGCGACGGAGCGCGGCGTCGTGCGCGGACCGCTCGAAGCTACGGACCTCGGGCTGCTCGTGCACGAGCGCGAGCTCGACCTGTTGCGTTCTCTCGCCGAGTACCCCGAGGTCCTGCACCGCGCGGCCGTCGCGCGCGCACCGCATCGGGTGGCCACCTGGGTCCGCGAGTTCGCATCGCGCTTCCACGGCTTCTACCGGGACTGCCGCGTGATCACCGACGACGCTGCGCTCACCCAGGCCCGGCTCTGGCTGACCGAGGCGTGCCGGGTCGGGCCTGGCCGATGCGCTGGGGATCCTCGGGGTCAGCGCGCCCGAGGTCATGGAACGGATCGACGAGGACGAGGAAGCGAGGAAGCCGGCGAGCGGGCGTGACCGACGCCCCCAACGCACCGTTCGACCAGTCGCTCGTCCCCGCCGGGCTGCTCGCGTCTCGACCTCGACGCCCTCGCCGCCGAGTTCGGGACGCCGCTGTTCGTCTACGACGAGGACGCACCTCCGCGACCGGTGCCGGGAGTTCGCGCGCGAGCTTCGGCGCCGGCGAACGTCGCGTACGCGGGCAAGGCCTTCCTGTGCACGGCGATGGCGCGGCTCGTCGCCGATGAGGGCCTCAAGCTCGACGTCGCCACCGGCGGCGAGCTGCACGTCGCGCTCCACGCCGGCTTCCCGGCCGAGCGCCTCGTCTTCCACGGCAACAACAAGAGCGACGCGGAGATCGAGGCTGCGCGCGACGCGGGTGTCGGGGTCGTCGTCGCGGACTCGTTCGCCGAGCTGGATCGGTTCGAGCGCCTCGGGTTCGGCGGATCGGTGCTCGTGCGGGTGACGCCGGGGGTCGAGGCGCACACCCACGAGTACATCGAGACCGGGACGGAGCGTTCCAAGTTCGGCTTCTCCGTCGCCAACGGCGACGCGCTCGCCGCGGTGCGCCGGGTGGTGGAAGTCGCCCGGACTGACGTTCGGCGGGATCCACTGCCACATCGGCTCGCAGGTGTTCCGCCTCGACTCGTGCGCCAAGGCCGCCGCGATCGTGGTGGCGTTCGCCGAGGAGTGCGAGCGGGAGACCGGCGCGCGCGGTACCGGTCCTCAACCTCGGCGGTGGGCTCGGGACCCGGTACATCGCCGCCGACCCGCATGATGGACGTCGGTGAGTACGCGCGGGTGCTCCACGACGCGGTCGGGCGACCGGACGGTCATGGTCGAGCCCGGCCGCGCGATCGCCGGCTCGGCCGGGATCACCGTCTACCGGGTCGGCACGATCAAGGAGATCCGTGACGTCGCGACGTACGTCGCGGTGGACGGCGGGATGAGCGACAACCCGCGGCCCGTGCTCTACGGCGCGGGCTACGAGGCCTACCTGCCGCGACCGGATCGACGAGCCCCGGCCGCTCGTCGCGCTCGATCGCGGGGAAGCACTGCGAGCAGGGTGACGTGATCGTGACCGACGCCCACCTCCCGGCCTCCGTCGCGGTCGGCGACCTGCTCGTGACTCCGGTGACCGGGGCCTACGGGTACTCGATGGCCAGCAACTACAACAAAGTGGCCCGCCCCGCCGTGGTCTTCGTGCGGTCCGGCGAAGCTCGACTCGTGATCCGGCGCGAGCGCGCCGATGATCTGGTGCGGCTGGACCAGCCGTGAACGGAGCGCGGCCTCCGAGCGTCGCTGCGTCAGACTGGGGCCGAAGAGGATTGGGGTGTGCATGGCTGAGGATGTCGTACGGGTCGGCCTGCTCGGATGCGGGCACGTCGGCTCGGCGCTGGTGCGTCTGATCACCGAGAACGGCGACTCGATCGAGGCCCGGACGGGCATGCGGCTGCAGGTCGGCAGCGTCGCGGTCCGGAACCTGTCGCGTCGAGCGCGACGTCGCGCTGCCGGCGAGCGTCTTCACCGAACGGCGCGAACGCGGTGGTCGATGATCCCGACGTGGACGTCGTCGTGGAGGTCATCGGCGGCATCGAGCCGGCGCGCGAGCTGATCGTCCAGGCTCTGACGACGGGCAAGCCGGTGGTCACGGCGAACAAGGAGCTGCTCGCGAACTTCGGCAAGGAGCTGTTCGAGACCGCCGAGACGCGCCGGGGTGGACCTCCTGTTCGAGGCGTCCGTCGCCGGCGGCGTGCCGCTGATGCGCCCTCTCCGCGAGTCGCTGGCCGGGGACCGGATCAGCCGCGTGATGGGCATCGTCAACGGCACGACGAATTACATCCTCACGCGCATGAGCGAAGAGGGCGCGTCGTTCACGGACGCGCTCGCGGAGGCGCAGTCGCTCGGCTTCGCCGAGCGGGACCCGACGGCCGACGTCGAGGGCTTCGACGCCGCGGCCAAGGCGGCGATCATCGCGACGATCGCGTTCGGCGCGCGCGTCGTCGCCGGTGACGTGTACCGCGAGGGCATCAGCGAGCTGACCGACGCAGACATGGCCTCGGCGCGCGAGCTCGGCTACGTCGTGAAGCTGCTCGCGGTCGCAGAAGAGGATGCGCACGGGGTCGCGGTGCGCGTGCACCCCACGATGATCCCGTCGACCCACCCGCTCGCGTCGGTCCGCGAGTCGTTCAACGCGGTCTTCATCGAGGCTGACGCGGTCGGTGAGCTCATGTTCTACGGCCGCGGCGCCGGGGGCGCCCCCACGGCGAGCGCGGTGCTCGGTGACCTCATCGATGCGTCGAAGAACCTGGTCGGCGGGAGGCGGGGTGCGACGATCGGGGCGCTCGCCCGCAAGCCGGTGCGGCCGATCGACGAGGTCGAGAGCCAGTTCTACCTGCAGCTCGAGGTCGCGGATCAGCCCGGGGTGCTGGCCGAGATCGCGATGCAGTTCGGCGAGCACGACGTCTCGATCAAGTCCATGCAGCAGATGGGCATCGGCGCCGACGCCCGCATCATCTTCATCACGCACCGGGCGCGGGAGGCCGACCTCCGCCGCACGGTGCACGCGCTGCGCGACGTGAAGTCGGTCCACCGGGTCGGCTCGGTCCTCCGGGTCATGGGAGACGAACCCGGATGAGCGCAGCGGGGGTGGCACGCGGCCCCGGCCGAGCGTCGAGCGGAGTGGGGCCCGAGCGGCCCGGCCCGCAGGGCGAGGAGCGGAAGAGATGAGCGGAGGCTTCCAGAACCCGTGGCCGGGATTGATCGAGGCGTACCGGGAGCACCTGCCGGTGACGGACGTCGACGCCCGTCGTCACCCTGCTCGAGGGCGGCACACCGCTGCTCCACGCGGATCGGCTCTCGGACGAGCTGAACCTCGATGTGTGGCTCAAGATCGAGGGCGCGAACCCGACCGGCTCCTTCAAGGACCGGGGCATGACGATGGCGATCACCAAGGCCGTCGAAGCGGGCGCCAAGGTCGTGGTCTGCGCGTCGACCGGCAACACGTCGGCCTCGGCGGCCGCGTACGCGGCGCGCGCCGGTCTCACGTGCGGCGTCGTGATCCCGCAGGGCCAGATCGCGCTGGGCAAGCTCGCGCAGGCGCTCATCCACGGCGCGCGCGTCGTGCCGGTGCAAGGGAAACTTCGACGAGGCGCTGGACGTCGTGCGCGAGCTCGGGCGGCTGGGTGAGGTCACGGTCGTCAACTCGATCAACCCGTTCCGGATCGAAGGGCAGAAGACGGCCGCGTTCGAGATCGTCGACGCGCTCGGTGACGCGCCCGAGGTCCACTGCATCCCGGTCGGCAACGCCGGCAACATCACTGCGTACTGGAAGGGCTACCTCGAGTACCAGCGGCTCGGCCGCTGCGGCTCGCAGCCCCCGGATGCTCGGCTGGCAGGCTCAGGGCTCCGGCGCCGCTGGTGCGGGGCGAGCCCGTGCTGCACCCCGAGACGATCGCGACGGCCATCCGGATCGGCAACCCGGCCAGCTGGGACGGCGCGGTCGCCGCACGCGACGAGTCCGGTGGGGCGATCGGTGAGGTCAGCGACGCCGAGATCCTCGACCGCGTACCGCGAGCTCGCCGCGACCGAGGGTGTGTTCGTGGAGCCGGCGTCCGCGGCGTCCGTCGCGGGGCTCCGCAAGGCGGTGGCCGACCGGCCTCGTCTCGCCCGGGGAGCGCGTGGTGTGCACGGTCACGGGTCATGGCCTCAAGGACCCGCAGCGCGCGATCGAGGAGGTCCGGCTCGGCGAGCCGGTCGTCGCGACGCTCGACGCGGTTGCCACCGAGCTCGGCCTGCAGTAGCACGGTCCCTACGCAGCAGGTAGGGAGGCACCGAATGATCACCACCACGCGTCCCGTCGCCCTCGTGACCGGCGCCTCGTCCGGGATCGGCCGCTCGTTCGCGCTCGCCTTCGCGGATCGGGGCCACGACCTCGTGCTCGTCGCGCGGGACACCGCCCGGCTCGACGCGCTGGCCAAGGAGCTCGCGGACGCCTACGGCGCACACGCGGAGGTGCTCGGCGCCGACCTCTCGGATGCGGCGGCACTTGCCACGGTCGAGGCGCGGGTGTCGGACCCGGATCGTCCGATCGACGTCGCTCGTGAACAACGCGGGCTTCGGCACGTCCGGCCAGTTCAGCGGACTGCCGATCGACCGTGAGGCGCAGGAGATCCAGCTGAACGTGCTGGCCCTCGTGCGGCTCACCCACGCGGCCCTCGGCGGCCTGGTCGCACGGGGCCGGGGCGGTGTGATCAACGTCGCGTCGATTGCCGGGTACCAGCCCACGCCGGGCAACGCGGTCTACGGCGCGACCAAGGCGTTCGTCATGAGCTTCACGCAGGCAGTGCACGAGGAGCTCAAGGGCACCGGCGTGAAGTGCATGGTCCTCGCGCCCGGCTTCACGCGGACCGAGTTCCAGGTGCGGGCCGGGTTCGATTCGAGCGAGGTGCCGGGGTTCCTCTGGCAGGACGCGCCGACGGTCGTGCAGCACGCGCTGCGCGCGTACGACAGGGGGCGGGCGGTGTGCGTGCCGGGTCCGCTCAACGCCGCGACGGCCGCGTTCACCGCGGTCACACCCCAGTCGGTCACGCGGCGGATCGCCGGGGTCATCGTCAGCCGGAGCGAGCGGTAGCCGCAGCTCAGGCGGGATCGACCCGGAAGACGTCGCCCGCGTCGCTCATGACGTACAGCTCCCCGCTCGCGTCCTCGCCGAAGCTGTTGACGGACGGGACGTGCACCGGCAGCACCCGATCCTGGACGACCTTGCCGTCCTGCGCCGCGAGCGCCCGCAGCGTCCCACCGCAGTAGTCGGCGAAGAGGTAGCCGCCGCGGAGCGCGGGGATCTTGGTGCCCCGGTAGACGAAGCCGCCCGTGACCGCGCAGTTGCCACCGTCGTGCGAGTAGTCGAAGACGGGCATCACGGCGCCGGGGGCGTCGCCGCCGCGGTAGCGATGGGTTCCCTCCCAGACGTTCCAGCCGTAGTTGACCCCGCGGCCCGCGCCCGACGCCTTGGTCGCGAGGTCGACCTCCTCCCACATGTCCTGGCCGACGTCGCCGATCCAGAGATCGCCCGTCTTCGTGTCCCAGGAGAAGCGCCACGGGTTGCGCAGGCCGTAGGCCCAGATCTCCGGGCGGGCGCCCGCGGTGCCGACGAACGGGTTGTCCGGGGGGATCGTGTAGGCCTTCCCGGCGCTCGGCGTGGGGTCGATGCGCAGGATCTTGCCCAGCAGCGTGCCGAGCGACTGACCGTTGCCGCCGGCCACGTGGCCGGGCCCCTGGTCCCCGGCCGCGCCACCGTCGCCGAGCCCGATGTAGAGCATCCCGTCGGGCCCGAAGCCGAGCTGCCCGCCGTTGTGGTTGACCTCGGGCTGGGGCTGCGCGAGGACCTGACGCCGCGACGCCACGGCGACGGCGCCCGCGGTGCTGACCGCGTACTCGTCGACCCGGGTGTCACCGTTCTTGTTCGTGTAGTCGACGTACAGCTTCGACGCGTCGGGCGAGAACGCGAGCCCGAGCAGGCCCTGCTCGTTCGACGAGCGGCCGACCAACGACGTGATGTCGAGCCACGGCGCCGCGTCGAGCTTCCCGTCGCGGATCGTCCGGATGCGCCCGACCTTCTCGACGATGTAGAGCGTCGTGGTGTCGCCGGGCCGAATCGCCGTCGCGGTCGGCCGCTGGAGCTCGGCGAGCTTGGTCAGCTTGATGTTCACCGCGGCCAGATCGGTGGCCGCCGTCGTGGTCGCGGTGCTGCCCGTGGACCTTGTGGTCGCGCGCGTCGTGGTGGTGGACTTCGCGCCGCTCGAGCTGTCGTGACTCGAGCAACCGGCCACGACGAGGCCCGTCACCACGACAGCGGCGAGCGAGGTGGCCAGGCGTGGGTGCATCGACGGACCGTAGTGAGGACGGGTGCGTCCGCGCGGTCGCGTACTCTTCCCGCTATGAAATACGTGGTCCTGGTCCCGGATGGATGCGCGGACGAGCCCGTCGACGCGCTCGACGGGAAGACGCCGCTCGAGGCGGCCGCGCTCCCGAACCTCACCGCGCTCGCGGCCCGCAGCGAGGTGGGCCGGGCGAACGTCATCCCGGGCGGGCTCCCGCCCGGCAGTGACGTCGGCAACCTGTCGATCCTCGGCTACGACCCCCTCGAGTTCCACACCGGCCGGGCCCCCATCGAGGCCGCTGCGATGGGCGTCGACCTCGCCGCCGACGAGGTCGCGTACCGCTGCAACCTCGTGACCCTCGGGGCCGACGGGACGATGGTCGACTTCGCGGCCGGCCATCTCTCGAGCGAGCAGAGCCATCCGATCATCGAGGCGCTCGACGCGACGATCGGGGGCGGGCGCGACGGCGTGCGGTTCCACGCCGGGGTGGAGTACCGCCACCTCGTCGTCACCCCGAGTGACTGGGCCGACGCCGAGTGCACCCCGCCGCACGACCTCACCGGCCGGCTCGCGACGCTCCCCACCGGTCCCGCGGCCGCGAAGCTCAACGCACTGATGGAGGCGTCGCGTCCGGTCGTCGCCGAGGCCGCCGCGCTGGTGGACTCGATCGCGACCCAGATCTGGTTGTGGGGCCAGGGCGTGCGCCCGACCCTGCCGCCGTTCGCCGAGCGGTTCGGCGTCGCGGGTCGGCTGACGTCCGCGGTCGACCTCGTGCGCGGGCTCGGCGTCCTCGCGGGGATCGAGGTGCTCGACGTCCCCGGCGCGAGCGCGGGCTTCGAGAACGACTACGGCGCGCAGCGCGACGCGTGCTTGGAGTCCCTTGCCGATCGCGACTTCTTCCTGCTCCACGTCGAGGCGACCGACGAAGCCGGCCACCAGCAGAACGCGGTGGAGAAGGTGGCCGCGCTCGAGTCCTGGGACCGCGAGATCATCGGCCCGCTGCTCGAGGCGCTGCCCCGGTTCGGCGCGGACCGCATCCTGCTCATGCCCGACCACGCCACCCCGATCCGGCTCGGCACCCACACGTCCGATCCGGTGCCGTACCTGCTGTTCGACTCCGAGGTGGAGACGACCGGCTGCGCGTACACGGAGACGGCGACCGCTGGGCTCCCGGCAGTCGAGGCGCATCGCCTGATGGGGCGGCTGACCTCCTAGCGAGCCACCCCTCAAGCGGTCTCCGGCCGCCGCCGATGTACCTCGGCGAGGGAGTTGGTGTTCATGGCACAGGTCCTGGCGCAGCAGGCCACGTCGCGCGTACCGGTCGGCGTCGACGAGGCGCGCGCCGACGGAAGCGACGGGAGCGACGGTGGCGGGCCGTCCAACGCGTCCCACGCGGCTCCGATGCACGCCGCGCTCCCGCTCGTGGCGCTCGTGCTCGGGATCTCCGGGGTCGCGCTCGGCGTCACCGTCATCTGGTTCTTCGCCGCGATCCCGGTCGGCATCGTGAGCCTCGTCACCGGCCTCGTCGCGCGCAGCCGGGTCGAGACCTACGACGATCCACGCGCGGCATCACGCGGTGACGATCGGTACCGCGCTCGGGTGTGTGGCGATCCTGCTCGGCGTGACCGGCGCGTACTTCCTCCCGCGCATCATCGACCGCGGGGACCGGTTCATGGGGAGCGTGTCGGAGAACGTCAACAAGAACGTCAGTCTCGTCAACGGTGGTCTGAGCCGCGACGTGAACCGACTGGACCTGACGTTGTCTCGTGACCTGGACCGCTTCGAGCTGCAGAACCGTACGGATCTCACCGCGCTGGAGAACCGCACCGCGCTGACGTTGAAGGCACTGGAGGACCGCTTGAACAGTGCCGTCGACGCGTCGCGCAGCTCGGCCAAGAGCGATCTCAGCGCGCTGGACGCGAGCCTCCGGGCGGCCCTCAAGGCCCTGGAGACCTCGAGTCGCGAATCGGACGCCGCGCTCCACGCCACCGTGGGTGGCCTCGACGCGCGGATCACGAAGATCGAGCAGAAGCTCGGGATGTGACTCGGGAGCCGGGCGGCCCGCCCGGCCGGTTGACTCCGGGCGCCCCACTGATGGCCTAGGATGCGCATCGGTGCCCACCGCCACACCGGCGGGTGCGTGCCCCGACCTCCTGGGAGGTCCCGCCCGGAACCGGAGATCCTCCGTGATCCCGGGTGCTGTTTTCGCAATCGTGTCCGGCTCTCGCCGTACGCATCGTCCGACTGGGCTCCCGGCAGCAGTGACCACGCCGGCCGAACCGGTCGATTCCAAGGAGCAGATGATGGCCTCCGAGCAGCAACTCGAACGGTCCATGCTTGACGGCAAGGATCGTGAAGAGCTGCACGCGATCGCCGGCGCCATGGGCGTCAAGGGCATCACCCGCCTGCGCAAGGCGGACCTCGTCGACGCGATCCTCGCCGCGGCCGTGGGCCAGGCCGGGCGGGGCGCCAACGGCGCGAAGTCGACCAAGGAGACCGCGAACGGCTCCGCCGAGGCCAAGCCGAAGCGGGCGGTCCGGTCGAAGAAGGCATCCGAGCTGGCGGCGCCCGACAGCAGCATCGCGGCGCTGGCCGCCGAGGAAGACGCGCTGGCGTCTGCCGGGGCCGACACCGAAGTCGAGCCGCGACCGACGCGCCGCGCCGCGCCGGCGACCGCCGATGCCGTCGCCGCGCCGGTCGACTCCGGTGACGGGTCCGCCCCGTCCACCACGACCCTGCCGCGGGGTGACTCCGAGGACGAGCGGGCGTCCTACGGCGACGGCAACCGCACCGGGACGCGCCGCCGGCGTCGCCGCGGCCGTGACCGCGGGGGAGAGCGCCAGGGCAACGAGCGTCCACCCGACAGCGGCGGCGAGCCGCGCGAGCGGGAGTACAGCGGCGAGCCGATCGAGATCGAGGGGCTGCTCGACCTGCGCGACGAGGGCTACGGCTTCCTGCGCACGAGCGGGTATCTCCCCGGTCGCAACGACGTGTACGTCTCCGCGTCCCAGGTGCGGCGCTTCGCGCTGCGCAAGGGTGACTACGTCAAGGGCGCGACCCGACCGCCGGCGAGCAACGAGAAGTACCCCGCGCTGCTCCGCGTCGACCAGATCAACGACGTCACCCCCGACGACGCGCGTGAACGGCCGCGGTTCGAGGACCTCACCCCGCTGTTCCCGGACGAGCGCCTCCGCCTCGAGCTCCTGGACGAGCCGGGTCTGCTCACCGGCCGGATCGTCGAGCTCCTCTCGCCGATCGGCAAGGGCCAGCGCGGACTCATCGTGTCGCCGCCGAAGGCGGGCAAGACGACGATCCTCAAGCAGATCGTCTACGCGATCGAGCGCAACAACCCGGAAGTCCACCTCATGGTGCTGCTCGTCGACGAGCGGCCCGAAGAGGTCACGGACATGAAGCGCCACGTGCTGCGCGGTGACGTGGTGGCGAGCACGTTCGACCGCCCGTCGGACGAGCACACCCAGGTGGCCGAGCTCACGATCGAGCGCGCGAAGCGCATGGTCGAGCTCGGCAGGGACGTCGTGATCGTGCTCGACGGCATCACGCGCCTGGCGCGCGCGTACAACCTGTCCGCGCCGGCATCCGGCCGGATCCTCTCGGGTGGTGTGGACTCGACCGCGCTCTACCCGCCGAAGAAGTTCTTCGGCGCCGCCCGCAACATCGAAGAGGGCGGATCACTGACGATCGTCGCGACGGCGCTCATCGAGACCGGGAGCCGGATGGACGAGGTCATCTTCGAGGAGTTCAAGGGCACCGGGAACATGGAGCTGCGCCTGGACCGGCGGCTGGCCGAGCGGCGCCTCTACCCGGCGATCGACGTCAACGCGAGCTCGACCCGGCACGAGGAGCTCCTGTTCGAGCGCAACCAGCTGAACCAGGTCTGGAAGCTCCGCCGGGTCCTCAATGCCCTCGCGGCCGACGGGGGCAGCGCACCGGGCCTCGAGCTGCTCATCGACAAGCTGAAGACCACGAAGAGCAATGACGAGTTCCTCGCCGAGATCGCCAAGGCCGGCGGGGTCTAGGTCGCCAATTTTGAAGACGGGCCGGGCGGGAATCTTCGGACCCGCTGGCTCGTTGAACGCCACACTCCGTAGACTGGAAGCCTGATGAAGACCGATACGCATCCCACATACGCCGAAAGCCGCGTCCACTGCTCCTGTGGCAACGAGTTCCTGACTCGTTCCACCACCAAGGAGCTGCGGGTGGAGCTCTGCTCGGAGTGCCACCCCTTCTACACGGGCAAGCAGAAGCTCGTGGACACCGGTGGTCGGGTCGAGCGCTTCCAGCGCCGGTACTCCAAGTCCGCCAAGAAGTAGCCCGGGGGAGCACCGCATGGCTGACCAGCCGCGGTACATGGGAGGACAGGCCGTCGTCGAGGGCGTGATGATGCGCGGCGCGACCACCTGGGCCGTCGCGGTGCGCAACCCCGAAGGCGGGATCGACCTCGAGGTGCACGACGCCCCGAGCTGGGCGGAGAAGTACGCCAAGGTCCCGTTGGTGCGCGGCGTCATGAACCTCGCCGAGTCCATGGCGCTCGGGATGAAGGCGCTCTCCTGGTCGGCGAACCAGCAGGTTCCCGAAGAGGAGCGGGTCGGGAACAAGGCCATGGGCGTCACGATGGCGATCGCCCTCGTGTTCTTCGCCGGATTCTTCGTCGTGCTCCCGGCACTCGGTGCCCGCGGGCTCGCGGCGGTCTTCGGGATCGACGGCTTCCTCTTCCACGTGCTCGAGGGCGTGCTCGTCCTCGGCATCTTCCTCGGCTATCTCACCGCGGTCGGCCTCATGCCGGACATCAAGCGCGTGTTCCAGTACCACGGGGCCGAGCACAAGGCGATCGCCGCGTACGAGAACGACGCGCCGCTGACGCCCGAGTCGGCACAGCGGTTCACCACCCAGCACGTGCGCTGCGGCACCAACTTCCTGCTCACGGTGCTCGTCACCGCGATCATCGTGTACTCGCTCATCGGCCGGCCGTCGTTGCCGGTGCTCGTCCTCTCCCGGGTGATCCTCATCCCCGTCATCGCCGGGATCGCCTACGAGGTCATCCGCTTCGCGGCGAAGCACATGGACAAGATGTGGGTGCGCGTCGCGATGAAGCCGGGCCTCACCCTGCAGCGCATGACCACCCGGCAGCCGAGCCTCGAGCAGCTCGAGGTGGCCATCGCCTCGCTGCGGGCCGTGATGACGAGCGAGCAGCTGGCCGAAGTCGAGTCACGCGTCGCCGCGTAGCTAGCTCAGCCGTATCTGGTCGAGGTGCGGGGCGGCCGGGGTGCCGGTGACCTCGTAGATGGCGACCGTGTTGTGGCCGCGCCGGAACAGCTGCGGCGGGAGCGTGGACCAGAAGTCCGCGGGCTTCGAGACGTTGCTCTGCTCCGTCTGGGAGACGCCCGCGATGACGCCGTTCACGGTCACCACGAGCGGCACCCCTGTCTTGGCGTTCGTCAGCGTGCCTCGGACGGAAGCCCAGGGGATCGACCGGGCCGTGGGATCGACGTGGTCGAACTCGCTGGGATCCTCGATGGTCCCGGTGAGTCCGGACGTTCCCCGCGGACGAGCGGCGCCGCCGGGCGACCGATGAGGTCACCGTACGGTCCGATGTTGTAGAGACGGAGGTCGGCCGGACCGGTCGCGGTGGAGGCCCGGGCGGCGAGCACCTTGGCGAAGCCGACATCGTCCGGGAAGGTCAGGTACTCAGTGCCGGGCGCGGGCTTCATCTCGTTGAGGTTCCACTGGAAGATGCGAACCTCCGAGTTGCGGCGCGTCTTGGAGCCGAACATCGAGAGCCCATCGACCTTCCAGGGCACCTTGGCGTGGATCACGTCGGCGATCGTGGGGAGGATGTCGATGGACTTCACGGGGCGGTCGACGACGGCCGGCGCGGCCTGGCCCGGCTTCCGGATGAACATCGGCGTCCAGGCGATCTCGGGGTAGTTCACCTTCGAGACTCCCCGGATCGAGTTCTGGGCGGTGAACGCGACGCCGTGGTCCGCGGTGAGGACGATGAGGGACTGGTCGTACGCGCCGATCTGCTTCAGCCGTGCGATGACGGAACCGAGGTACCGGTCCGCGGCCTGCAGCTGCAGGAGGTGCTTCTGGCGCCCGGACATCGCGGTCCACGCGTCGTTCCAGATCATGTTGAGGTACAGCCCGGATGACGGCGAGAGCTCGCCGTCGTCCTGGCCGGTGCCGCGCAGGTGCCAGGGCTGGTGCGGCAGGAGGACGTGCAGGAAGTCGAGCTCCGGCTTGTCCGCTGGCTGCAGGGAATTGACGAACGTCGCGCCGGTGTCGAGGGGATGCGGATCCAGCTCGTCGTCGCCGATGTTCAGCCGCGTGAGCTGGCGCTTCGGCGACGCGAAGTCACTCCACAGCGAGATGGTCGTGTCGAGAAGCTGCCCGAACCGGTTGCGGACCGCGTTCGCCGTGCCGGCCTGGGTGCAGATGCCGGTCGGGCACAGGCGGGTGATGCTCTCGTGGACGTTCATCCGGTAGCTGCCGCCGAGCAGGGTGAAGAGGTTGTGGGGGTAGTTGGCGGCGACGGGGGGCACGTACCCGCCGTGCGGGTAGTTGCCCGTGAGGATCGCCGGCACCGCTTCGTGGGTGTATGGCGCGACCGTCGTGTCGTTGCGGAACCACGTCGAGTCGCCGGCGAGCGCGGCGAAGTGCGGGAAGAGGGTCGCATCGATGTGGCCCGTGCCATCGAGCAGCGACTCGAGCGGGAACTCGTCCATGACGATCATGACGACGCGCTTCGGGTTGCCGATGTGCACGTTCGTGGCGGGCGCGGTTCCGTGGTCGAACACGACTGCCGTGACGGGGGAGGCGAAGAGGAACAGGGCCGCGAACACCGCCGGCGCGAAGGCGAGGTACCGGAGGAAGAGCCGCGCGATCTCCACCCGCAGGATGAGGAACCCACCGATGAGCCCGGCCGGGACGGCCAGCGTCAGGATCCGCACCGTCGGCATGCTCGTCTGCTTCTTCAGCACCTCGATCGCGATCATGGCGACGATGCCGGCCGCGATCAGCGCGTGCACGTAGGGGCGGATCCGCGGGAGCACGAGGCCGACGGCCACCTCGGCGGCCCAGAGGATCGTCGCCGGCACGACCACGATGATCAGGACGAGCGCGACCGTCCCGAGGGCCGAGGTGCGCAGGGTGATGAACAGGCTGGCGTTGTTGCTCAGCAGGTTCAACGCGGGCTGGGTGACGGCGAGCCCCGTCAGGGCGAAGAGCTCGATGAACGACCGGAGCTCGCGTCGCCACGGGCCGAAGCGCGCCACTGGCCCCGATGCGACCATGCCCTCGCCCATCGAACCCCGCCAGCTGCCACGTCGCGATGCCCGCGCTGCAGGCATCTCCCGTCCCGAAGCGTGGAAACGTAGACCTGTCACGGAGGGTGAACAAGTCACCTCGGACCGTTCCATCGGGCTGCCCTACGATCCTCTCATGCCGTCGGTGCCGACAACGTGGAGTGAAGCGGAGCTGCTCGAAGGCCATGCAGTGGCCGAGCCCTTGACCGTCGCGGGGTACCGCTGCCACGGCGGCTTCGATGCGGACGGCCGGTACCGATCGCCGCGCACCCGGTTCCGCATGCCGGCGATCGAAGCCTGGCAGGACCAGCATCGGACGCAGTTCGGCACCGAGCTGCTCGACGTCCCGCTCGAGACCTGGCCGGCGACCTACCCGAGCGTCGCCCAGTCGCGCTACCTCCTCGAACTCGGCGTGCGCGAACCGGTGATCATGACGTTGACGCGCATCGGCACGGTCGAGGGCTTCGGGGCGATGATCCGCAACGCCGCGGTGCCCGACCGGCAGCGGTTCTTCGACGAGAGCATCACGGGAACCGCGATCGAGCACCTCGACCGCGGCCTCTTCGAAGCGCACGCACGCGACGAAGCGGGCTGGGATGCGGAAGCGGGCCACCAGCACATGTGGTTCGCGGCGCGCGACGTGGCGTTCGAGCACCCGGTGACCGAGGACCAGACGAAGATGATGCTCGAGCGGATGGGGATCGGCGGTGGTGCGGCACCCGATCCGGCGGTAGTGCGCGAGCGGATGCTCGCGGCCCGGGTCTTCGACGACCTCGATCTCGGGCTCGAGGCGATGATCCGGCGGATGATCGGGATCCTCCTCATCGAGATCTCCGCGTTCCACGTCTTCGCGTGGGCCGAGGAGCTGTTGCGCGATCCGGACCTGGTCGCCGGCGACGGTGAGGCGGCGCGGCTGGTGTCCTACATCCGCCAGGACGAAGCCCCCCACGTCGCGTACCTCGCCACGACGCTGACGGAGATGCGGGACCGGACGTTCATCGGCGAGTCGGGCCGGCGCATCCCGGGCACGGAGGTCGTGGGCGCGTCTGTGGGCGCGGGGGCTCGACGAGTCGCTCGGCGCCGGTCGGGAGCAGAACCGGCGCCTGCGGATCCGCGAGGTCGAGGACTCGCTCGACGACCACCCGCGCCGCGGTGAGATCCTCGCCGGGTTCCACGCGCTCGCCGACGACGTCAGCCTCTGAGGAGCGCACGTGAAGTTCGGGATCTTCTACGAGCACCAGCTGCCCCGGCCCTGGCAGGAGGACAGTGAGTACCGCCTGATCCAGGATGCGCTCGAGCAGATCGAGCTCGCCGACTCCCTGGGCATCGAGTACGTCTGGGAGGTCGAGCACCACTTCCTCGAGGAGTACTCGCACAGCAGCGCGCCCGAGGTGTTCCTCGCGGCGGCCTCGCAGCGGACCCGGAACATGCGGCTCGGGCACGGCATCGTGCAGACCCCGGCCCCGTTCAACCATCCCGCCCGGATCGCGGAGCGGGTGTCGATGCTGGACCTCGTCTCCAACGGCCGGGCCGACTTCGGCACCGGTGAGTCCTCGTCCGAAGCCGAGCTCGGCGGCTTCCTCGTCGACCCGCTCGAGAAGCGCGAGATGTGGGAGGAGGGCCTGCGGGTCGCGCTGCGGTGCATGACCGAGACCCCGTTCACCGGGCACCACGGGAAGTCCGTCACCATGCCCCCGCGCAACGTCATCCCGAAGCCGCGCCAGAAGCCGCACCCACCGGTGTGGGTCGCGTGCAGCCGGCGGGACACGATCCACCTCGCGGCCCAGAAGGCGATCGGCGCGCTCGCCTTCGCGTTCGTCGATCCCGAAGAAGCGCGGCAATGGGTCGACGACTACTACGAGACGCTCGCGACCGAAGGGGTCCCGATCGGTGATGCGGTGAACGCGCAGGTTGCGTGCGTAACCACGTTCATGTGCGACCAGGACGAGGACCGCGCGCTCGCGCACGGGCTCGAGGGCGCCAACTTCTTCGGGTACTCGCTCGCGCACTACTACGTGTTCGGGCGGCATGCGCCCGGCGTGACCGACGTGTGGGCCGAGTACCAGCAGCGGCGCGCCGAGCACGGCTTCGACCCCGAAGCGGTGGCCGCCGCGGGCGCGAACGACGACCGGCTCGGCGCCAAGGTCGTGCAGGGCGGTCTCGGTGGCTTGCGCGGCGCAGTGGGGACACCCGAGCAGGTGCGGGAGTACCTGCGCCGCTACGAGGAGTGCGGCGTGGACCAGGTGATCTTCTGCTCGCAGGCGGGCAAGAACCGCCACGAGCACATCATGGAGAGCCTGGAGCTCTTCGGGCGCGAGGTGCTCCCGGAGTTCAAGGACCGCGACGAGCGGGCGACCCGGGACAAGGCCCAACGGCTCGAACCCGTCGTCGAGCAGGTCATGGCGCGCAAGCCCGCCTCGGACCACCCGCCGCTGCCGAGCGAGGACTACGACTTCCCGGCGATCCCGCGGGCGATCGCGGACCGGTCCGGCTCGGACGACTTCCACGCCTGGCTGGACAAGTTCGCCGAGCAGTCCGCCACCGGCGACAGCGAGCTCCAGAACCTCCTCGGTTGAGCGCTCGCGGCGGGCCGGGGTGCCACACTGCGCGTCAGGACTGCCACCAAGCGCGCGGGCGGCCGAGAAGTCCGCCGAGACCCCCGATCCTCCTAGGTTTTCCGGCCTCCCGGGCGTAGGCTCCGCGGGTTCACGGGCACGGGTTCGGGGGGAGCAGGATGCGCAGGAAGCTGTGGGCGGTGCTGTCGGCGGTCGCACTGATCCCGATCGGTGTCATCAGACGCGACGGTGATCGACGGCACGGCGCCGGCCGGGGCGGACACGATCGGTGTGCCGCTCAGCTGCCAGGTGTCGAACGTGCCGGTCGTCGGCACGCAGACCCAGACCACGACGCAGACGACGACCGCGACGGCGGTCGATCACGTCTACCAGAACGGGACGTTCAACCTCTCGATCACCGCCGCGGCCACGAGTGAGTCGTCGGATCTCGGCAGCGGCGCGACGTTGCGCTACCTCCACGACTTCAGCGTCTTCATCCCGGTACCCGCGAACTCGACGCTGGTGTCCTTCTCCATCTCGGGCGGGCTCAACCTCGGGACCGGACCGAACACGATCAACCAGTCCGGCAGCAACCTGGTGATGCACGTCCCCGGTCCGGTCCAGCCCAACACGACGTTCCAGCTCCCGACGGTGAACATGACGCTGCGGGCGACGGGCCCCGCGCTCTCCACGATCCAGAGCCGGTTCGGCGGCACGAGCTACGCGAACCCGGGCCTGCAGTTCACTGTGGCCGCGACGTTGCCGTCCCCACTCGGTGACGCGGACCTGCTGACCAGCTGCTATCCGACGTCGACGCAGCCGCTCTCGACCACCACGATCTGGCCCCTCGACACCGTCGGGCCCGCGATCACCATCAGCACACCTCCGGACGGCACCACCTACGCGCAGGGCGTGCCCGTCGCCGCGTCGTTCTCCTGCAACGACGGTCCGTTCGGCGTCGGGGTCGCGACCTGCAACGGCACGGTGCCGAACGGCAGCCTGATCGACACCACGACGCTCGGCACCCGCACGTTCACGGTGAACGCGACCGACACCCTCGGGAACGCGAGCAGTCAGACCTCCAGCTACACCGTCGTCTCCGACCCCGGCATCGTGGTGAAGAACGGCTGGGCGAACGAGGGCGTCGGGAGCCAGGTCCCGTTCAAGGTGTCGCTGACCCGCGCCCCGAGCCAACCGGTGACGGTCCACTACGCGACCCAGGACGGCACCGCCAGCTCGACGACCGACTACTTCGCGACCAGTGGCGACCTCACGTTCAACCCCGGGGCCCCGACCACCCAGACCGTCAACGTGACCCTGCGCGACGACTCCGTCTACGAGCCCACCGAGGCCTTCTCGCTGGTGTTGAGCGCACCGACGCACGCGCTGATCAGCGTCGGAACCGCGGCCGGACGGATCCGCGACAACGACATCCCGTTGGTCCGGGTGCTGGGTGCCGCGGTCACCGAGGGCACGGGTGCCGTCGTCCCCATGAAGGTCTCGATCCAGGGTCACGCCAACATCCCGGTGACCGTGAACTACGCGACGGCCGACCTCGCCGAGGCGAACCACGCCACCGCGGGCGCCGACTACACCCCGGTCTCGGGGACGCTGACGTTCGCACCGGGTGCCGCGTTGACCCAGACCGTCAACGTGCCCGTGATCAACGACAGCGTGTGGGAAGCCGACGCCGAACGGTTCGGCTTCAACATCACGGACCCGGCGAACGGCCAGACCGCCTCGGCGCCGGGCACGATCCTGGACGACGAGCCGCACCCGCCGGTGGTGTCCGTCGGCAGCGTGAGCGTGCGCGAGGGTGAGGCGAGCGGCACCAAGCAGGTGTTCATCCCGGTCACCCTCGACCGCCCGGCCGCCACGGCGACGAACGTCCGCTGGTCCACGTCGAACGGCACCGCCGTCGCCGGGTCGGACTACCAGGCGCTCGCGAACCAGCAGGTGGTGTTCGAGGCCGGTCAGGTGAGCGCCATCATCAAGGTCTACGTGTACGGAGACTCGGTCAACGAGGCCGACGAGACGTTCAACGTCAACCTGTTCAGCCCGTTCGGGGTCGTGCTGGGCACACCGACCGGGACCGTCACGATCCTCAACGACGACGCGCCGGTCTCGACGTCTCCGACGCCCGTCCTGTCGGTCAGTGACGTCAAGGTGATCGAAGGCGACTCGGGGACGGCGGACATCGACGCCACCGTGAGCAGCAACATCAAGGCTCCCGCCAAGATCCTCGCGACCATCTCGACGGTGAGTGGCAGTGCGGTCAGTGGCGTCGACTACACCGCCTACTCCCACAAGGTGAACATCGCCAAGGGCGCGGTCGCGGACCACTTCACGATCAAGGTGAAGAACGATCTCGTCGTCGAATCCGACGAGTCCTTCTACCTGGTCGTCAACGGGATCACCGGGGCGACGGCCGGCAAGACGATCGGCATCGTCACCGTCGTCGACAACGACAATCCCCTCCCCACGACCCCGACCGGCATCGCCGCGATCCAGAGCCGCATGACGCTCGGTGGGACCGAGGTCTCGTGGAACGCGGCGACCACTCCTCTCGCGGACTGGCCGCTCACCGGCTACGAGTACCGCTCGTCGACCAACGGCGGCACGACCTGGGGCGCGTGGACGTCCACCGGCGCGGGCACGAGCACCTGGTTCATCCACGTCTGCGGCCAGGGCGTCACCTGCACGTACCAGGTTCGTGGGGTCAACAAGAAGGGCGCGGGCGGATCGGTCGGCCAGGCCTCCGCGGTCGGCCTCGCGGACACGGCCTCGCCGGCGATGACGATCAACACGCCGACCCAACGCGGCAACCTCGACACGTTGAGCGGCACCACCATCAGCGGTGACGCCGGCTTCGAGGGCGGTGACACCCTCGCCGTCGCGGTCAACGTCTACCCGTGCAACGGTTGTACGAACGTCACGCCGACGTACTCGGCGTTCGCCGCGCCCAGTGGCGGTACGTGGTCCGTGAGCCCGAACCTCGCGCCCGGCGTCTACACGGTGCAGACTTCGCAGAGCGACTGGGCCTCGCACACGACGTCGAGCTCGCCGACCACCTTCGAGGTGCGCAACGCCGTGTTCGTCTCCCCGTTCGGGAACGACGCGAACCCCGGATCGGCCGCGGCACCGAAGCTGACCATCGGTGCCGGGGCGGCAACCGCCGGCGCGCAGGGACGTCCGCAGGTCGCGGTGGCGTCGGGCACCTTCGCACCGGCGGCGGGAGTCGCGATCAGCTCGAGCGTCAGCGTGCTCGGTGGCTTCGACGAGAGCGGCGGTTGGACCCGTCCCGGCACTGCCGGCGCGTCGGGCACGCCCGACCGGAACCTCACCCAGATCTCCGGGACGCCCCAGGGCGTCTCGGTGACGGGAGCCGTCACGGTCACGCTCGACTCGCTCACGATCCAGGGTCTGAACACGGATCTTGGTGCCGGCTCCAGCGTCTACGGCGTGCGCGCCGCGGGCGCGAGCGCGGGCAGCCCGGCGACCGTGACGATCAGCAACAGCAAGGTGACCGCCGCGGCCGGCATTGACGGCACCAGCTCCGCGGCCGGCGGCACGAATGCGACCACGAACGGCTGCAACGGTACCGACGGCGTGACGTACACCACCGGCAACACCGCGTCCTGTGGTGGCAGCGGTGTGTCCGCGGCCGGCGGGGGCGGCGGCGGTGGTGCCGGCGCGGCCTTCAGCCCGGACAACGGCAACGCCGGCGGCAACGGCGGTGGCGGCGCGGTCGGCGGCGGCGGCGGCTCCGGATCCTTCACCTCCGGCGGTGCCGGTGGTGGTGGCGGCGGCGGCGCGGGCGGCGGCTCGGGCACCGCGGGTGCCAAGGGCGCGAACGACTCCACCGCGGCCGGTGCAACCTGGGCCGGTCACAACGGTGGGTCCGGCGGCAGTGGCGGTAACGGTGGCGGCGCGGGCGGAGGCGGCGGTGGCGGCGGAACCGGCGCCTACCAGAACGGTGGTCGCGGCGGTGGCGGCGGCGCCGGGGGATCCGGTGGCGGTGGTGCCGGCGGCGGCAGCTTCGGCGGGGGATCCTTCGCGGCCTACGGGTTCAACGCGACCCTCACCGTCACGAGCTCGGCGCTGACCTCCACCACGGGTGGCACCGGCGGCAACGGCGCGAACGGTGGGAGCGGAAGCTCGGCCGGCAACGGGGGCAACGCCTTCGAGCAGTTCTTCGCCGGCAACGGTGGCGCCGGCGGTGGTGGCGGTGGCGGTGCCGGTGGCGGCGGTGGTGGTGGCGGCGCCGGTGGCCCGTCGATCGCGGTCTTCCACGCCGGCAGCGGCACCTTGACGGTCACGGGCTCCACGCTCAGCCGCTCGGGCGCTCCGGCGCTCGGCGGGAGCGGCGGCACCTCGGGCAACGGTGGCGGTGGCGGCGCCGGTGGCCTCGACGGCAGCAACCCGGCCGACTGCCTCACCCTCTGCGGGACCGTCAACAGCGGTACCGGTGGTGGAGCGGGCGGCGCCGGCACGCCGGGCATCCCCGGTGACGTCGGGCTGCTCTGCAGCAAGTTCGACGGCACCACCTGCACCGCCTAGCTCCGGCCCGGCAGCACAGCCGGAGCTCTCAACCCTCGGACTCGGCGTCAGCAACCCCAGCGGGCTGCTGACGCCGGACCCGCGGGCGCGTACGTGCCGGTCATGCCGCGCGCCGGTGCGTTGGGGGTGGGTCGAGTCTTCGTTTCCCGGTCTCGGGGTCGGGTGGGCCGAGGGTCCAGCCCTGCGATCTTCGGGTGTGGTGGATGGAGCAGACCCACATCAGGTTCCTCGTGGCGGTGGCCCGCCCGAGGCGTGGTCGATCTCACAGTGGTCGAGCTCGAGGTACTCACGTCCCGAGCATCCCTGGATGGAGCATTCGCGGTCGCTCACGACCATGGCGGTCATCAGCTCGGCCGGGATGTGCCGTCCGAGGTGCGCGACGGTGGTGATGTCCTTGCCCCGCTTGATGATCGCGGTGACGAACGCCGATCCGAGGATCTCCCGGACCCATTCGACGCTGACCGGTCCGACGCCGGGGATCTCGCAGGTCTCGCCCTCGAGCGCGCGACCGCGGAGCAATGCTTCGTGGTCGATGAGGACGTGGGCGCTGTACCCGCCGGACTTTGGTGAACCCGGAGCGCCAGTCACTGCGTCGGCGAACGCGTCCGCCGCGTACCGGTCCTGGGGCTCGCGCGCCCCGTCGGTCCGGGCCTCGCGGAAGTGTCGGCGGGCGCCGTCTTCGATGCAGGCCTTGATGCGACCGCCAACCTCGGGTGTGACTTTGAAGTGGCCTTCGAGCATCCCGTCGGATGCGGTCCACATGTGGAACGACCGCGCCGCGTGCTGCCGCTCGGCGCGCGCGGTCTCGTCCTCCCGCCGCGCTCGAGCCGCGATGCACGTGTCCGCAGCGGCACCATGCCCTTCGATGCCGCCTTCAGGAGCGTCTGCTCGACCGTCGGATCCTCCGAAGCCGTTGCCACGATCAGGTCGGTCTGCCGCACCGACAGCCGGCCCGAGCGCACTGCCGCGTCGGTCGCGGGCAGCGACTCGAGCTGCGCGGCGATCGAGATCGCGCGCTTCGCCTCGCCCGAGCTGACCCCGACGAGCCGCTCGCAGAGCTCCGCCGCGTTCCGATCGGTTCCGTAGGTGTGCGCAGCCGCGTCCTCGACCCGCTTCGCAGCCTTTGCCAACATTCCGTCGATCAACCGTCGCTGCACACCGAGCTCGGCTACCAGATCGATCGCGTCTTGACCGGAGCAGGCGCGCGGATCGAAGTCGAGTGCCGCCGCTTCCAGTGCGGTTCGAGCAGTCCGAAGATCGTCCTTGATCACCCTCGCATCGTAAGGACAGGGTGGGACAGCTACGTCCGGGCCTGCCGGAGATCACGGCAAGGCGCGCGTGGGTCGATACGGTGGCGACCGATGGAGAGCCGAGCGTGACGCCACCGCTGCAGTGGGGCCTGTCGCTCTCGTTGGCCGGGGAGCTGGCCGAGCCGCGCGTCGTCGCGGAGATCGCGGCGAGCGTGGAGGCCTCCGGGTGGGACGGCGTGTTCGTCTGGGACCACCTGTGGAACCGCACCGGGGCGCCGTTCGCCGACCCGTGGTCCACCCTGGCCGCGATCGCGCTCGCGACGGAGCGGGTGCGCCTCGGTCCGCTCGTCACGCCGCTGCCGCGCCGGCGCCCCCAGGTCGTCGCGGAGCAGGCGACGACGCTCGACCGGCTCTCGCGCGGCCGCCTGACGCTCGGTCTCGGTCTCGGGACCGACGGCTACGGCGAGTTCTCCGCGTTCAATGAGCCTGCCGACGACGATCGGCGCCGCGCCGCCGTGCTCGACCGGGGCATCGAGCTGCTGCTCCCGGCGCTCGCCGGCGGGCCAGTCAACGAGGTCGACGCGCGCTGGCTGACCGCGCCCGGGTTGCAACGACCGCGGTGCCCGATCTGGGTCGCCGGCCGCCCGGGCCGGATCGCCGGACCGAAGCGCGCGCTCCGTCACGGACTCGAGGGGATCGCGCTCGTCGGGGTCGAGACCTGGAGCGCGAGCGACATCACCGAGACGGTCGCCATCGTCAACGACCTCCGGTCTACCGGTCCCGACTCGACTGGTCGCGACCCGACCGAACCAGATCCGACCGGTCCCGACCCGACCAACCCGGAGATCATCCTCGTCGGCGGCAACCACCTCGACCCGGAGGCGCTTGCCGCGGCCGGGGCCGCGTGGGCCGTGCGCGAGGTCCTGCCCGGAGCGTCGGCCGACGAAGCTCGGGGCATCGCAGGGAGCCGCCCCGAATCAGCGCAGCCCGAGTGAGTCCGGGCGCCCGGCTCCGGCTTCCTTCGCCGGTGCGGGGCGCCCGTCGACTCAGCTCGTCGTCGTGCCGTTGTCCCAGATGCGGAACGCGGAGCCTGCCGGTCCGCTGGTGCCCCCGCCGCCGCCGGCGCCGGTGACACCGGCCGGTCCGGCCGCACCGGAGTTGCAACCGCTCGTTCCCGGTCCGCCGCTCGCCTGGGCCGGTCCACCGGACCCTCCGGCGCCGCCGGTCCCGCCAGTCCCGGCAGTGCCGACCGCGCCCTTGACCGTGGTACCGCTGATGGTCATGGAACCCGTGCCCTTGTGGAACGCGGCGACGCTCGATCCGCCCGCGCCACCTCCGCCACCGGCGCCACCGGCACCGCCGCCGCCACCGCCACCAGTTCCGCCACCGCCACCTTCATTGCTCGTGTCGCACGGGCCGCCCTTGCCGGCCTGGCCGCCATTGCCACCGGCCGATCCGTTCCCGCCTCGTCCACCGGCACCGGCACCTCCGGCCGTCGCCGCGCTGTTCACATCGACCACGACGGTCGCGTTGTGCACGTAGATGCCGAAGCTGCTCCCACCGTTGGTCCCCGGACCACCGCCAACTCCGTGACCGCCGGCGCCGCCGCCACCGCCACCGCCGCCACCGTGGTCATCGGTGCAGACCGAGTTGTGCTCGCCGCCGCCGCCACCGCCGCCGCCGCCACCGTGCCCGTCGTTCCCGGCGTTTCCGGACGTCCCTACCGAACCGGTCGGGAACGTGTCGCCGTCTGCGTTGAGCGGTAGTGACCCCGCCCCGCCGCCGCTGGTCGCGGGGCCGCCCGCGCCGCCGCCGCCCGCTTGACCCGCTCCTGCGTCCGAGTTGCAGAAGGTGTCGCTGGTCCCGCCACCGCCCGGGCCACCGGCCCCGCCCTGACCGGCCGCCTGCACGATGCCCTGGATTCCGGTGGCGCCAGGGTGGTTCCCTTGCGCTCCACCGTCGCCGCCCCTGCCACCGTCGTGGCCGCTGAGCCCGGAGCCACCGGCCCCGCCTCCGTTGTTCCCGGCTCCGTTCCCTGCACTCGCAGTCACCGTGATGCCGTTGCTGCCGTTGCCGGTGTTCCCCGAGGCGTCAGTCCCGGCGGCACCGGCCGGAGCCGCCGCGCTCGACACGGTGACGCGCTGCAGGGTGACGTTGGCGTTGTCGATCGCACGCAGCCCGTAGACGCTCACCGGGGCGACGATGCCGGTGTTGGTTCCCGTGAAGGTCAGCTGTTGGAACGTCTCGGTGTAGTTGTCGACCAGCACGGCCGTGCCCGATGCCGAGATCGTGGTCGTGCCGCTGCCCGGGGCGGCTCGAAGATAGGTCGCCGAGTAACCACCGGTGATCGTCTTGTTGCCGAACCCTGCGCCCTGAATGGTCGTCGCGCCGTACGTTCCGGCACCGACGACCACGCGCGAACGACCGTTCGTCTGCGCGACCTGCACACCCTTCCCGATTGTGAGCAGAGGCGACGAGGGCGTGAGTCCCGTGTTCGACCCGTCGTTGCCCGTCGTTGCCACGAAGACGGTGTCGGAGGGGTTGTAGTCCACGTTGAAGGTCACCGAGCTGCTCGTCGTGAAGCCCGCGTTGTCGGTCACGACCGCCCGCACGGTGTAGGCGCCACCGGCCGGGAAGTTCGTGGTCAGGAACGCGAGGTTCCAGGTCGCCACACCGGTCGCGGTGATGAGGTTCTCACTCGCGTTCGAGAAGCTCGAACCACTCCAGTAGTTGCCCGAGGAAACCTGCCGGACGCTCACCTTCACCCCGGCCGCGGACACGCCGCTTCCGGCGTCGCTCGCGGTTCCGCAGATCCCGGCGGGCGAGCACCCGGTCCACAGGCTCTCCCCGTAGGCCGTCCCCGAGCTGGCGTACGTGACGGCCGTCGGCGCGGTGACCGCGAGGGACGGTGCAGTCGTATCGACCCGGAAGGTGATCGTCGAACTCGTCCCGGTGTTGCTCGACCAGTCCGTCTGCGTCGCGGTCACGGTGTAGAGGCCGTCCGCGAGCGCGGTGGGCGTGGTACTCCACGCCGTGCCGCTCCGGGTCGGGCTGAGCGTCTGCACGATCGTCGCGCCTTGCTTGATCGTGACGTTCACGGTGGTGCTGTCACCGAGGTCGTTTCCGGCCGTCCCCATGATCGTCGGCGTGGACGACGTGAGGATCTGGTTGCTGGTCGGCGCGGTGATCGTGACCGTCGGTGCGGTGTGGTCGGTCAAGCCGGCGGCCGTAGCGTCGTTGCTCGGACCACTCGTGCCGATCGCGTTGTACGCGCGGACCTCGTACGTGCAGGTGTTGTCCTGTCCGCAGGCGTGCGTGAACGTCCGTGGTCCGGTCAGGGTCCCGGTGTCGACCCACGCCCCGAACGACCCGGCGCCCACCTTGAAACGGAACTCGTAGCCTTGGATGGGGAAGCCGCTGTCGTCCGCGGGCGGATCCCAGGAGAGGAGCACGCCGCCGAGCGTCGTCGCGGCTGGTGCTCGCGGTCAGGTTGAGCGGCGGCGAGAGGTTCGTGCCGATCGCGGTCGCGGAGTTCGAGACCGGACCGGTGCCCCGTGCGTTGATCGCGGATACGCGGTAGGTGCAGCTGACTCCCGCGCCGCAGGTGGTGTCGGTGTAGGACGGCGACGTCCCGAGGGTCCAGCTCTGCGGCCACGTCGAGCCGCCGTCGACGGAGCGCTCCACGAAGTAGCCGGTGACCGGCCATCCACCGTTGTCGAGCGGGGCCTGCCACGTGAGGTCGACCGCGCCGAACGTCCCGCCCGGGGTCGCGGCCAGGGTCTGCGGGGCGGAGGGGACGTTCGCGCCCTCAGCCGTCGCGGTGTTCGAGTACGCACCGGTGCCGGCCAACGTGACTGCCGCGATCTGGTAGGTGCAGAAGTTGGCGGCGCCGCAGGCCGCGTCGACGTAGGTCGTCGCGGTGCCACCGGTCGAGATCGGCGCCGAGAACGGACCGCTGTTCACGGACCGCTGGAACACGTAGTCGGTGACCGGGAACGTGCCGGCGTTCGAAGGTGCGTTCCACGCGAGGTTCACCGCGCCGAGCGACGTCCCGCTGGCTGCGGTGAGGTTCTGCGGCGCGTCGGCCGGCGTCGAACCGGTGGCCGCCGCCGATGCGGACGACACGCCCGATGCGCCCGAGTTCTTCTCGACTGCCACGAGCTTGTAGGTGCACTGGACGCCGTTGCCGCAGTTGTGGACCGCGGTCTGGGCCCCCGCGGGGATCGCGACGCCCGTGTTCTGCCAGTGCGCGGAGCTCATGCACCCGGTGGAGGTGACGCAGTAGTAGAGCGCGTAGTGGTCGATGCCCTGGCCGCCCTCGGCCGGACCGGTCCACGCGATGCCGACGCTGCCGGCGGGAGCCGCGGTGGACGCGGTCACGTTCGTGGGTGCGAACGGTGCGATGCGCGACGAGCTTCCCCAGGGACCGGGGCCGATGCCGTTGACCGCGCGCACCTCGTACGAGCAGGTGACGAGACCGGCGGCACACGTGGTCGACCAGGTGCCGGTCGTGCCGAGCGCTTCGACCGGCGCGCTCGCCCACGCCGCGTTCGACTCGTCGCAGTTCCCGTCGCAACGACGACCCTCGTAGCGGATGATCGGTGCCCCACCCAGGCTGACCGGTGCGAGCCACGACACCGCGACGGTCGGGACTCCCGACCCGAGGTTGAGGTTCGAGACGCGCGAGGTGACGGTGCGGGTCGCGGTCGGCGCGTTGAAGCCGGTGCTGACCGTGTTCGAGACCGGGCTCGAACCGAGGCCGTTGGTCGCGGTGAGCCGGTAGCTGCAGATCGTCACTGCGTTGCAGTCGACGGTCGCGACGGTGGGAGAAGCCGGGATCGGGCCGGTGCCAGCGACGAACGGGCCGCCGTCCGCGCTGACCTCGTACGTGTAGGTGTTGGCCAGCCCGCCGGTCGTCGTGCCGGGGTGCCAGTTGATCGTGGCCGCGTGCGCGGGACGGCCCGGGATCACCGAGTTGATGACCGGCGCGGCCGGCAGGTGCCACGGCGCCGCGAGCGACGCGCTGACCGCGCTGGTGCCGATCGTGTTGCGCGCGTAGAGCCGGTAGCTGCAGCCGCCGGAGGCCAGCGTGGAGGCACACGGCAGGGCCGCCGAGAGCGGCCCGCCGCCGACAACGAACGGGCCGAGCCACGAACCGGTGCTGTTCACCTGGACGTCGTAGAGATACCCGGTGACCGCCCGGCCGCCGGTGCTGGCGGGGAACAGCCAGCTCAGCGTGATCGCGTTGACGCCCGGGCCGCCACCGCCGTTGACGATGACGGGCGACGACGGCGCGGTCCACGGCTGCACGACGGTCGCGCTCGCGGGGCCGGTACCTCCGCCCTTCGTGTTCGCATAGACGCGGAAGCTGCACTTGACGACGCCGCTGCACGGCATCGTCGCCTTCTTGAGGATGCCCACCGAGACGGGTGCGCCGAATGCTCCGGTGTCGGTCGCGGTCGCGACGTAGTAGTTGATCTTGGCGCTGGTCGCGAGGTTCGTCGGCTGCGCCCACGTCAGGGACATCACGCCGACCGCGGGCCCGGCCTGCGAGACCACGCTCACCGGCGGCCCCGGCACCTTCGCCGCGAAGGCCGGGCTCTCCACGCCGACGACGCCGAGCAGCCCTCCGATCAGTGCCAGAACGCCGACCAGCGCGGTGCCGCGCCTGGTGCGAGTCAGACCGGTCATGCTCCGCCCCCCGTTTGCAAACCTGGCCAGACGCTAATGGTCGAACTGCATTGCGTCCACGGTTCCGATGGGGGTCGTGCGGGCCGTCGAACCGCAGTGCGTGGTGACACAGCCACCAAGGGTGCTCTGGGGGGCATCGCGTAGCCTTGGCCGCGTGTTTGAGCGCCTGGTCGACCTCGAAACCGAGCTCGAGAAGCTCGAGTCGCAGCTCTCCGAGCTGTACGCCGCCGGTGACCAGAGCGCGGCCGCGGCGTCCGGCCGGCGCATCGCGCAGCTCCGGCCGGTCGTCGACGCGTACCGGGAGTACCAGCGCACCGAAGCGGATCTCGCCGAGGCCAACGAGATGCTCGCGGCGGAGGCCGACGCCGAGATGCGCGAGTACCTCAAGGCCGAGCTCGAGGAGAAGGAGCGGCACCGCAGCGAGCTCGAGACGGAGCTGAAGGAGCTGCTGATCCCGAAGGACCTCAACGACGGCAAGAACGTCATCGTGGAGATCCGCGGGGCGGAGGGCGGCGAGGAGGCGAACCTCTGGGCCGGCGAGCTCTACCGCATGTACCTGCACTACGCGGAGCGGCACCGTTGGAAGACCGAGCAGCTCTCCGGGCAGCCCTCGGACATGGGCGGCTTCCGCGAGGTCACGTTCGTCGTCAAGGGCAAGGACGCGTGGTCGAGGCTCAAGCACGAAGCGGGTCCGCATCGCGTGCAGCGCGTGCCCGTCACCGAGAGCCAGGGCCGGGTGCACACGAGCGCCGCCACCGTCGCCGTGCTCCCCGAGGCCGAAGAGGTCGACATCACGATCGATCCCAACGACCTCGAGATCGACGTCTACCGATCGACGGGTCCGGGTGGGCAGTCGGTCAACACGACGGACTCCGCGGTGCGCATGACCCACAAGCCCACCGGGATCGTCGTGACCTGCCAGGACGAGAAGAGCCAGCTGCAGAACAAGGACAAGGCGCTGCGCATCCTGCGGTCCCGGCTCCTGCAGATGGAGCAGGACCGCCAGGCCCAGGAGCAGTCCGACGCGCGCCGGAGCCAGGTGGGCGGAGGCGGCCGGTCCGAGAAGATCCGCACCTACAACTTCAAGGAGAACCGCGTCACCGACCACCGCATCGGCCTGACCTCGCACAACCTGGATCAGGTGCTCGCCGGCGACCTCGACGAGATCGTCGACGCGCTCATGTCCGACGAGCGCCGGCGCCAGCTCGAGGAGGGCTCCTGAGCCCGCTCGTCACCTGGGCCGAGCTGCGTGATGCGGCGACGGACCGCCTGCGGTCGGCCGGCATCGAGCAGCCCGGGGTCGAGGTGGGGTGGATGCTCGAAGAGGTCTCCGGGCTCGACGCGGCCGAGCAGGTCACGGAGGCGAGGGCCCCCGCGACGGTGCGCGCCGCGAACGCCTTGGCCGAGCTGCTCGACCGGCGCATCGCCGGTGAGCCGCTGCAGTACGTCCTCGGGTCATGGAGCTTCTGCGGCATCGACCTGCTCGTCGACCGCCGCGTCCTCATCCCGCGGCCGGAGACCGAGGTCGTCGCGCAGGTCGCGATCGCCGAGGTGGCGCGGCTCGGCCAGCAGGTGGGGAAGGCCGACCCGTGGACGGGCGTGCTGACCTCGTACGCGGTCGTCGACCTCGGGACCGGATCCGGTGCGCTGGCGATCGCGCTCGCGTACGCGCTGCCCGAGGCCGAGGTGTGGGCTACCGACGTCGACCCGGACGCATTGGCGGTCGCGCGCGCCAACGTCGCGGGGGCCGGCTCACCGTGCGTGCGGGTGCGGCTCGCCGAGGGCTCGTGGTTCGCGACGCTCCCCGACGAGCTGCGCGGCCGGCTGCTCCTGGTGGTCGCGAACCCGCCGTACCTCGCGGAGGCGGAGCTGGCCGGACTGGACCGGCAGGTCGCCGGATGGGAGCCGGTCGGCGCGCTGGTCAGCGGGCCCACCGGGCTCGAGGCGTTCGAGGCGATCCTTGCCTCCGCCCCGGAGTGGCTCGATCCCTCCGGGACCGTCGTCCTCGAGCTCGCCCCGGACCAGGTGGAGGCGGTGACCGCGCTCGCGCGCGCCGCAGGGTTTCGCGCGGTCGAGGTCCATCGGGACCTCGCCGGCCGCGACCGGGTGCTCGTCGCACGTCTCGCCGGGACCACTGGGTAGGGTGCCTCCGTGGCTGATGAGCTGGATGTCGATGCGATGTTGGCCCGGTTCCGCGACCGGGCCGCGCGCGTGAAGGACCGGGGGATGCCGCCGGTGGCGGGACCGGAGCGCGAGCGGTTCCTGGAGCAGGCCGCGATGGACTTCCAGGACTACGCGATCGTCGGCGACGCGAGCTGGGCCTTCGAGGACGGTGTCCTCACGCTGCGCGTCGACCTCGGTTCCTGATGGACTTCCTGACCCGCGCCGACCTCACCGGTCGCATCCGCGGCCTCGTCATCATGCTGGACGAGAAGATCACGATCGATCAGTCCCGTCGCGCCGATGAGCTCGTGGACGGAGACGAGTTCGCGGCCGCGCTCGAGACGCTCGCGTCGTTCCTCGCCGACGGGGAGACCGCGCTGCCCGTCGACCTCCGCGTCGACTTCGACCGGCTCTCCACCCAGGTCGGCAACCACGATGCGGTGATGGAGATCCTCGCCCGCTGTCCGGTCGAGCCGTAGCCGGCCGCTCGGGTCAGTCCATCCGCTCGTTCGGATCGAGGCGTTGCAGGAACGCCCGGTCGACCGCGACCCAGATCGTCTTCGAGAACGGGTAGAAGACGATGGGGCCGATCGCCATGATCGGGACGAGCACGACGAGCAGCGGGATCACCGGGACGTCCGGGATCGTCGCGACCAGCAACGCCACGAACACGACGGCGAACAACGCACCGACGGCCATGATGTTGATCGCGAGCGCGCCAGCGAAGTAGCCGGGCTCCCGCTCGAAGTGGAGCCCGCAGCTCGGGCAGTCCGGCACCATCGTCAGGTAGCGATGGAACAGGTGACCAGACCCGCACCGGGCGCAGCGCCGCGTCGCACCCCACCAGAGGACCTTGGATCGACTCGGCGCGGTGGTCGGCACGATCGGCCAACATAGCGGCCACCGAGGAATTCGACCCGATCGCAAGGGGTGCCCGTGACGACACTGGACCGCGCCACCGTTGATCACCTGCTCACGACCACCCGCGCGGTGCGCAAGCGGCTCGACCTCGACCGGCCCGTCGAGCCCGAGGTCGTCGAGGAGTGCCTGCGCCTGGCGATCCAGGCGCCGACAGGCGGCAACTCGCAGGGCTGGCGCTGGATCGTCGTGACCGATCCCGCTACGCGCCTGGCGCTCGCCGACCTGTACCGCAAGGTGTGGGGCCCGTACATCGCGGCGAGCCGCGTGGCCGCGCCCGACTCGGACGCGCAACAGGAGCGCGTCATGGACTCCGCGAGCTACCTGGCGGAGCACCTGCACGAGGTCCCGGTGTTCGTCATCCCGTGCATCTACGGCGGACTCGGGAACGGTCAGCTGGTCGACACCGCGGGTCTCTTTGGCTCGATCTACCCCGCGGTCTGGAGCTTCCAGCTCGCGCTCCGCAGCCGTGGGCTCGGCTCGGCCTTCACCACCCTGCACCTGCCGTTCGCGGACCGGGCGGCGGAGCTGCTCGGCATCCCCGACGGCGTCCTGCAGACCGCGCTCATCCCGGTCGCGTACTACCGGGGCGAGGACTTTCAGCCCGCACACCGGCGCCCGGTCGAGGAGATCACGTACTGGAACGGCTGGAAGCAGGCGCGGTAGGCCGCCTCGTCAGGCGAGGGCGTTCGCACCGCCGTCCACGCGGAGGCAGACGGTGGTTCCCTCCCATGCGTCGACGCACATCGATCGCATCGCATCGGGGTCGCGGGTGTTCGCGAGCGCGCGGCTGCCATCGGGGGTGAGCGCGGCGATCAGCCCGACGTTCGGCGCACCGTCGCGGTCGAAGACGACCGAGGTGGCTTCGACGACCGCCTCGCCGTCGACGTCGCCGGCCGGCATCCGGCGGGGGAGCGCGTCGACCTGACGCTGGGTCTCCGACGGATCGACCGCGACGAAGCCGTTCGCCGGCGGCGTCGTCGAGTACAACCCGACCGAGTGCTTGGTCACGTACCACCCGAGCGCGGTGGCCAGCCCGATGGAGCCGGGATCGCGCCGGCACGCCGCGACGGTCTCCGCGATGCCGTGCGTCGCGTAGTTGTTGCCCGGCCCGCCCGCGAACCCGAGGCCGCCGGTGCGCGTCAGCGGGCGCGTGTCGCCCGTGGCCGGCCCGCCGAGCCCGAGCGCGCGCATCGCCATCTCGACCGCCGCCGGAAAGCAGGAGTAGAGGTCGAAGCCGGCGACGTCGTCGATCCCGATCCCCGCGGAAGCGAGCGCGGCCGCGCCGGCGATGCCGATCGCGGTGGACTCGGCGAGCGCCGCCCGCTCGGTGAAGAAGTAGTGGTCGTGCGCGTCGGCGCCGGACCACGGGAACACGAGCCGGTCCGCGGGAACCCCCGCAGCAACCGCGGCGCCGTACGAGCACAGGATCAGCGCGGCGGCCTGGTCCACGTCGATGTTGGCGCACATCCGCTTCGGGTAGGGGAACGTCACCATGCGGTTCTCGGCGGACACGGTGCGGATCTCGTCCGCCGTGTACGGGGTGCGCGACCAGGCGTGCGGGTTCTCCGCGGCGACGGCCGCGAAGCCGCTCCACAGCTCGGAGACGGAACGTTGGTGCTCGTCGACGCCCCGCCCGGCCGCGGCGCGCACCGCGGTCTCGAAGAGCGGGTAGACCTGGGTCGGCGCGAGCGCGAGGTGGGCCATCTCGTACGGGCTGGATCCCGGACGGTCGTCACCCCAGACGATCGGGCACGGGGGATCGTCGGGCTCCGACCACGCCAACCAGGCCTTCGGCTCGGTGCGGCGGGCCCGCCAGCGCGTGTGCACGCACTCGGCCCCGCCGAGCAGCACGACGTCGTGCTCGCCGCGCTGGATCGCGGCCGCGAGCCGGTTCACGAGCATCTGGGGCGTGTTGCCCCCGACCGTCGTCGTGATCGTGGTGCGGGGCGACGCATCCACGCGGCGCGCCAGGAGCGCGCCCGGGTCCGGGTACTTCCACGAGAGCATCTCGATGACCGCGACCGTGTCGACGATCGTGAGCAGCGACCGGGGGGCGAGGGCGTCGGCATCGGCGGCGCGCACCGCCTCGGCGAGGAGGTCGATCGGTTCGAGCGCCGCGGTGGGATCGTCGACCCGTTGCTGGGACTGGCCGGCACCGACGAGGACCGGGGTGCGGGGGTCAAGTGGCATGGCGGGCACCCTACCGACGGGCCGCGGACCTACCCGTCGCCGGGATCGGGATCGGGCGGCACCGGCCACGTCGGCACGCCGGGTGCCGCACTCTCGGGGCAGATCGACCGGTACCGGCAGAAGCCGCAGACCTCGGGCTCGGCGACGCCGGGGAACGCGTGCTCGGCCGCGGCGGCGTGGATCGCGGCCGCGGTCTCGCGCAGCTCCTCCTCGATCGCCTCGAGGTCCTCGGCGTCGGGCTCGAACGGCTCCGGGTCGTCGAGGACCTCCGCGGCGAGGTGCTCGTAGCGCACCCGCAGCTGGAGGCCGAGCCGCCGCGCGATCGGCGCGGCGAGCCACGCCTGGAGCCGCGCCCTCGGGTCGTCCGCGATCCGGTCGGTGACCACGGAGCCCGTCTTGTAGTCGCGGACCTCGAGCAACCCGTCGTGCTGCCAGACCGCGTCGAGCCGGCCCGTCGCCATGAACATCGGGGCCGGCCGTCGGTGGAAGCGCGCGACCTCGAGCTCGTGCTTCGCGTGCTCGGCCGGGGACGGGCAGCGCTGCGCGTGGCGGTCGACGATCCCCGCGACCGCACCGTCCGCATCGATGCCGTGGCGCGCGAGCACGTCCTCGACGTGCGCAGGGTCGCGGCACGACCCGCCCAGGTGGACCTGCTCGAGCATCGCGTGCACGAGGTTGCCGAAGTCCGGCGACGACCCGGAGTCGCTCGGCGGGAGCCCGAGCACGTGCCGGTTGCAGTACTCCCGCGGGCAGCGGCGCCACATGTCGAGCGAGCTCGCGCTGATCGGGACGATGTCCGGCAACAACCGCTCGCGGCTCACCCGTGGGCACCGCAGCCGGCGATGAACGGGCACCACGCGCATTCGATGCCGGCAGTCGGCCGCGGGTTCGCCACCCGCGCGCGGATCACGTCGATGCGGGCCGCGAGCCATTCGGAGATCTCCGGCATCACCGCTGCGGTGTCGACGACCTCCTCCACGAGCGTGCCGCGCACGAGGTCCGCGACGGCGACGCGCACGGTCCGGTCCCGCAGCCAGTCGGCCCGCCGCAACAACGCGAAGCGCACGGCCGGGGTCTCCGCCGACGCGCTCGCCGGGGCGCGGGAGTCGAGCCGGAGCAGACGGATCTCGGGCCCGTCGTCGGCATCGGTGAACCCGAGACCGGCGGGACCCACCAGGCGCAGGTCACCGGGGATGTCGGTGCCCCACGGGTCCTCGTCGACGACCCGCGCCGGCCGGGGAAGAGCGTGACGTACCAGCGGGTGGCGAGCTCGTAGACGCGCGCCTGCTCGGGGGTGAGGTCGGCGGCGGTGCCCGCGAAGCGCTCGACCGTCGGCGCGGCGAGGTCGGTATGGGCGAGTCGTACCTCTTCGGTGACCTGGTTCGAGACCCGCCAGCGCGCGTTGCCGCCGAAGTTGGACCGGGTGTTCACGTGCTCCTTCTGCAGCCGGCGGGCACAGATCCGCTCGGCGCCGCGAGGTGGCCCAGGGTCACCTTCGCGGGTTGGTCCTCCGGCATCCACCGACCGTAGCGAGTCCATCCGTCAAGGCCGACCGGGAGGTGGCGATATATCAGGAGTGCCCGAATTCTCTGCCCCCCAGCCCGTAGAATTGCCCGTCCATGTCTGAGCCCTCGGAGCCGTCGTCGATTCCGCCGGAGTCGGCCGCTCCCGCCGAGCCGGCCGCGCCGAGACCGCACCGGCGCCGCAACCGGCTGATCGTCGCGGGCGTCGTGGTCGTCGTCGTGGTCTGGTCGGCCTTCGCGGCGCTGCAGCTGATCCAGGCGCGGCGCCACGCGCAGAAGGGCCTCGACCGGCTCGAGTCCGCCCAGCAGGATCTCGGCCCCGCGCAGCTGATCCGGGGCGAGGGCCTCGGCCGGATGAAGGCCGCCCAGGACGAGTTCGACCAGGCCGCGAGCGCGGGTGACTCGTTCGCGCTGAAGCCGTTCACGGTGCTGCCGTTCGTCGGCCGCCAGGTCCGGTCGGTCTCGGCGCTCACCAGCTCGGCGGCCAAGGTCGTCGACGTCGGGGTCAGCACCATGCAGGCTTCGGTCGAGCGGCTGAAGAAGCCCACGACGGCCGGGCCCGACCGGGTCGCCCTGGTCAACGAGCTCGGCGCGATCGCGTCCAAGGCCCGGGTGCAGCTGCGGGGCTTGGATCTCGGGCCCAGCGAGGCGCTGCTCGGTCCGCTCTCGAAGGCCCGCACGAAGTTCAAGCACCAGCTCGACAAGGTCCGGACCTCGATGACCGACGTCGACGAAGCGTCCAAGGGCATCGGGGAGATGGCCCAGGGGCCCTCGAAGTACCTGGTGCTCGCGGCGAACAACTCCGAGATGCGCGCCGGCTCCGGGATGCTGCTGAGCGCTGGTGTGCTGACGATGCAGAACGGCCAGTTCAACCTCGGCCCGATGACCGACACCGGCTTCCTGCCGGTCCCCCCCGGGGCGGTGCCGATCTCGGGCGACCTGGCGGCCCGGTGGGGTTGGACCGACCCCAGCCAGGAGTGGCGGAACCTCGCGATGTCGCCGAGCTTCCCCGCCAATGCCGAGCTCGCGGCCCAGATGTGGAAGGCCAAGACCGGTGAGTCGGTCGACGGGGTCATCGCGATCGACCCGATCGGGCTCAAGTCCCTGCTCGAGGTGTCCGGACCGGTGGTGGTCGACGGCCAGCTGGTCACCACGGACAACGTGGTCCAGGAGACGCTGCTGCAGTCCTACCTGGACTACGGGCCGAACGTCCGGGACGGCGACGTCAACCCCAACTTCACGCGCCGGGAGCGCTCGAGCGCCATCGCCCGCGCCATCGTGGACCAGCTCGACGCGAAGGGCTGGGACGTGGCGAAGCTCGTCGACGACCTCCAGCAGTCGGCCCAGGGCCGGCACGTGCTGGCCTGGTCCTCGAAGCCCGAGCAGCAGCGGGGCTGGGAGGCCGCGGGGGTCTCCGGGCGCCTCCGCCCCGACTCCCTGCTCCTGGCCGTCGACAACCGGGCCGGCAACAAGCTGGACCAGTTCCTCCACGTCTCGGCCGCGTTCGAGCACACCCCGGCCCCCGCCGGGAGCACGGTCACCGTCCACATCCACATCGAGAACCAGACGCCCACCACGGGCCTGAACGAGTTCGTCGAGGGGCCCTACTCCTCGGACTTCGTCGCCGGCGAGTACTCGGGGATCCTCTCGGTCAACATTCCCGGGGTCTCCCGGGCCATCCACCTCGACGGCGGCTCCAAGATCGTCGCCGCCGGACCGGACGGCCCGACCCGGGTCATCGCCACCCAGATGCAGGTCTTCCGGGGCGAGCAGAAGGACTACACGCTCAGCTTCCAGGTGCCGACCGGCTACGAGCACGTGACGATCGAGCCCTCGTCGAGGTACCCGGCGGTCACCTGGACCGCGGGCGGCCAGACCTGGCAGGACAACAGCGCCCGCGCGATCCGCTGGTAGCCTGGGTTCCGGAGGCCACGTACGGTGGTCGGGCGGCGCCGGCGGCGCTGGCGGGTTGACCTGGCGATTTGGGTCGTATGGCCCTTGCCTGATTTCGGTCACCTGACTACACTGCGTGAACATTCACCAATAGAAGTGCCATGCAGGGGCTCTGGGAGGAACGTCGTGACGAAGCATTCGATGAGCGGGCGGGCGCTGAAGTTCGCTGCGGCGAGCGGGATCGTGCTCGGTGTGCTCGTGCCGACGACGGCCGCGATGGCCGCGACCTACCCGAACGGCGGGAGCGGCGGGACCGCGACCGACCCGGGCTCCCAGGTGGCGGCGAACACCGCGACCAACAACGCGAGCACGCTGCCCTTCACGGGATCTGACGTCGCGGGCGTTGCAGTCATCGGTGCCGGTGCCGTCCTGGCCGGTGTGGTCATGGTGCGCCAGTCGAAGAAGCACCGCGCCACCGCCTAGCGGAGAACATTTCACAACGAGTACTCGCAACGTTTGCGGCCGGCTCTGCCGGCCGCAACGTCGCGTTTGTCAGGGATTGAAGCGACGGATCATCGGGCACGCTGCTCTCGTGGCAGCAGGCCTGCAGCCACAAGGGGGAGGTGGCACGTTCGTGGACCCGGGTGAGGTGTTGTTCCTCAACGAGAACCTCGGCGGTCACGCGTCGATGCACCTCTCGTTGCGCGAAGCGCTCCCCGAAGTGCACCCCGGTCTCGCGGCGGAGTTCATCGACGTGCCCAGCTCGGGGACCTTGCGCAAGGTCGTCTCGGCGCAGGTCCCGGTGCTCGGCCGGCTCGACCTGGACCTGCACCCGCTGCGGTTCCAGCTGGCCGAGAGCGAGGTGGCCCGGCGGCTGCTGCGCCGCGCGCTGCGCCGGGCGCAGGGTCCCGACGTCCTGCACGTCTACACGCAGAGCATCGCGTTGCGCAGCGTGGACGTGCTGCGCTCCATGCCGTCAGTGGTGTCGACCGACGCGACGTTCCTGCAGGGTGCGTTCCACCTGCCCCACCGGCGGCCGACCCGCTTCACCGGCTCGGCCGTGCGCGTGGCCCAGCAGTTCGAGCGCCGCGTGTACGCCGCGGCGACGTTGCTCGTCGCGCAGTCGGAGTGGGTCGCGGACTCGCTGCACCGCGCGTACGGCGTCGACCTCGACCGGATCCGGGTCATCCCGTTCGGGCTGCACCGCGGCCCCACACCGCGCCGCTACGTCCCGACCGGGCTGCCGGAGGTGACCTTCATCGGGGCGACGCTCGACCGGAAGGGCGGCGACCGGCTGCTGCGCGTCTTCCGCGAGCAGCTGCGCGATCGGTGCGTGCTGAACCTCGTGACCCGTGACGTGATCGCGCCCGAGCCGGGGGTGCGGGTGTTCTCGGACTTCGAGCCCGGCGACCCCCGCCTTCCGGACCTGCTCGCGCGCACGGCCGTCTTCGCGTTCCCGACCGAGATGGACAACTCGCCCTATTGCGTCCTCGAGGCGATGCGGGCCGGTGTGGCCGTCGTCACGACCCGCGTCGGCGCTTTGCCCGAAATGGTCGAAGACGGCAGGACCGGTCTGCTGGCCACGCACGACGACGCGGCGCTCGGCGCGGCGATCCGCGCGCTGCTCGACGACCCCGATCGGGCCGACGCCATGGGCGCCGCCGGCCGCACGCGCTTCGACGAGGTCTACGACGCGCGGGTCACGACCCGCCAGCTCCTCGACGTCCTCACCGAGGCGCGTGAGCGCCATTCGCTCGCGGTGGCCGCGTGACGGTTGTGTTTCCGGGGAAATCGCGCACCGGAACCCGGTGCTAAGTTCGCCGACTCGGGCGGACGGATCACACCCTGTCGGGTTGGAAGTGGGAATGCCTCAGGTGCCGACGCCCCTCGGTCGAAGAAATGATGTGGCCAACATGACGAGCGGCGGACACGCCCTCTCGGGCCGATCGCGACGCGACCGGAACGAGCGCAGGTTGGCGGTAGCTCCGTCCGAGGCGGACGACATGGTCATCGAACGTCCGCACGGAATCTACGTGAGGGTGGTCAAGCCGACGTTCGACCGGGTGGTCGGGTTCTGCATCTTCGTCGTGATGCTCCCGCTCACTGCGGTGGTCGCACTCGCGGTGCGGCTGTCGCTGGGCTCACCCGTGTTCTTCCGGCAGCGCCGGGTCGGCCGCGACAACCGCGAGTTCGACGTCTACAAGTTCCGCACGATGGGCCAGGACCGCCGGCGTGAGGCCGCGCCGGTGCCGCAGGACCGCCGCCAGACCCACAAGAGCGACCGCGACCCGCGTCACACGCGGGTCGGGCGCTTCCTCCGGAAGTGGAGCCTGGACGAGCTGCCCCAGTTCTGGAACGTGGTGTGCGGTGACATGAGCCTGGTCGGGCCCCGCCCCGAGCTGATCGAGATCGTCTCCCGCTACGAGCCGTGGCAGCACCAGCGCCACTTCGTGAAGCCCGGGCTCACCGGTCTCTGGCAGGTCAAGGGCCGGGGGACGGGGATGATGCACCTCCACACCGACGTGGACCTCGAGTACATCGAGAAGATGGGTCCCGTCACGGATCTCAAGATCCTGCTGCTCACCATCCCCGCGACGCTGCGGCGCAGCGGGAACTAGGCACCTCGCAAACGCCTCCACGGGTGCGAATCGCACCGGTGCGGCGCTCCGATGGGTCCGGTTCCCGGGCCGGATGCCGGGTAACGTTGGCGTTCGGCTCGAGCCGCGCCACCCGCGGCCGTCCGGACCACCCGCCCGGCCTTCCCCGGAGACCGATCTTGAGGACCAAGCTCGCGGAGTACTTCGACTCTGGCGACCTGACGCTCAATTTGACGCTGCGGGAGCTGCGGAGCCGGTACAAGAAGTCGTTCCTGGGCTGGACCTGGTCCCTGCTCAACCCGCTCTCGACGGTCATCGTGTACTCGATCGTCTTCGCGTTCTTCCTCAAGATCGAGCCGCCGCGCGGTGATCCGAGCGGCTTGAAGAACTTTGCCGCATTCCTGCTCTGCGGCCTGCTCCCCTGGAACTACCTCCAGGGCGGGATGAGCGGCTCGATGGGCTCGCTGATCGGCAACGCGAACCTCATCAAGAAGGTGTACTTCCCCCGCGAGGTCTTCGTCGTCTCGGCAATCGGCTCGCTCCTGGTGTCGTTCCTGATCGAGCTGGGGGTCCTGTGCGGGATCCTGATGCTGCTCGGCAACAACGTGCTGCCCTGGATCCCGGTCGTGCTCGTGATCGTGACGATCCAGTCCTTCTTCGTCCTCGGGATCGGCTTCCTGCTGAGCGTGCTCAACGTCTACTTCCGCGACGTGCAGCACCTCATCAACATCGCACTGATGGCGCTCTTCTACTCCGCGCCGATCGTGTACCCGATCAGCGTGGTGCCCGACACCGCCCTCAACGGGGACGATCCCGCTCGGCACGCTCTACCGGCTGAACCCACTGGTCACGCTCGTGCAGTCGTACCGCGACGCGATGTACAACCTGCGCTTCCCGCCCGTGATCTCGATCCTGTACCTCATCCTGTGGTCCGTCGTGCTGATGGGCATCGGGCTCCTCGTGTTCCAGAAGCTCGACCGCCGCCTGGCCGAAGAGGTTTGAGCGTGGCCGCCGCGATCACCGTCGACGGGGTCTCGAAGACCTACCGGCTCTACCACGAGCGCAACCAGTCGCTGAAGGGCGCGGTGATGCGCCGGGCCCGGGTGCGGTACGAGTCGTTCCCCGCGCTCGACGACGTCTCGATCGAGATCCCCGCGGGCGAGACGTTCGGGCTCATCGGCGAGAACGGCTGCGGCAAGAGCACGCTGCTGAAGTGCATCGCGCGGATCCTGAACCCCGACGCCGGGACGATCCACACCGAGGGCAAGATCTCGGCGTTGCTGGAGCTGGGCGCCGGCTTCCACCCCGAGCTGTCGGGACGCGACAACGTCTACCTCAACGGCGCGATCCTCGGGCTGTCGCGCAAGCAGCTCAACGCGCGCTTCGACGACATCGTCGGATTCGCCGGGCTCGAGCACTTCATCGACACCCCGGTGAAGAACTACTCGTCGGGGATGTACGTCCGGCTCGGCTTCTCGGTCGCGATCAACGTGGACCCGGACATCCTCCTGGTCGACGAGGTCCTGGCCGTGGGCGACGAGGAGTTCCAGCGCCGCTGCTCCGAGAAGTTCGCGGAGCTCAAGCACAGCGGCAAGACCGTGGTGATCGTGTCCCACGCGCTCGGCTCGGTGCGGAACCTCTGCGACGAGGTCGCGCTCCTGGAGCACGGCAAGCTGCTGGCCGTCGGGCCCGCCGGTGAGGTCATCGACGGGTACCTGGCCGACGTGCACGTGGACCGGGTCAAGGACGGCGAGTACGGATCGCGGTGGGGCTCGGGCGAGGGCAAGGTCGAGAAGGTCGAGCTGCTCGGGCCCGACGGCGCCCCGGCCGACGAGATCCACACGGGCGGACCCCTCACACTGCGCCTGCACTACGACATGAGCGAGCCGATCCCGCAGCCGGTGTTCGGCGTGGCGATCCAGACCCTCGAGGGGTTCACCGTCACCGGGCCCAACACCCGCCAGGCCGGTGCGGTGCCGGACCAGCTGAGCGGCACGGGCCACGTGGACCTGCGGGTCGACCGCCTGATGCTCGCGCCGGGCACCTACGACCTGAGCGTGTCGCTGTACGACTACTCGTGCTCCCACGCGTTCGACTTCCGCTACCGCACGCTGCGGTTCGACGTCCAGCGAGGGGACCCGGTCGAAGAGCACGGCGTGATGGCGCTCGGCGGCTCCTGGGAAGGTGCCGTGAAGCCGGCGCACCAGTGAACGAGACGCACACGGTCGATCCGAGGGTCATCGACCCGCGACTCGAGCTGCCGTTCGACCAGTACCAGCGCTACCAGGTCACCAAGGAGCTGTTCGAGGGCTTCGCGGTGGCGCCGGGCTCGCTCGTGCTGGAGGTCGGTGGTGGCCCGGGCCCGCTCGAGGCGTTCCTCCCCGAGTACGAGCTGATGGTCAGCGACATCTCGGGCGCGCACCACGGGCGGTTCCTGCTCGCCGACGGCGCGGCGCTCCCGTTCGCGGACGAGACGTTCGCCGTCGTCGTCACCCTCGACACCCTGGAGCACGTCCCGGCCCGGTTCCGCACCGAGTTCCTGGCCGAGCTGCTGCGGGTGAGCTCCGATCTCGTGATGCTCAGCGCTCCCTTCGCCAGCCCGGAGCTCGAGCTCGCCGAGGAGGCGCTCAACGAGTTCATCCGCGCCCGCTTCCAGGGCGACTTCCCGACGCTGGACGAGCACGCGCAGAACGGGCTCCCCGAGCTCGGCCCGACCACGGACGCGCTCGGGGCGGGCGGCTTCTCGGCGGTCACGCTGCCGAGCGGCTACCTCCCACGCTGGCTCATGGGCATGCTCGTGCACCACGAGCTGCTCGCGACCGGCCTGCCGCACCTGGGCAAGCTCCACGCGTACTACAACGCCGTCGTGTCGCCCCTCGACTGCCGCGAGCCCTCGTACCGGCACGTGATCGTCTCCGCGCGCCATCGGCCGGTGGACGAGGTCCGTGCGGTCGTTGACGGGTTGCGCGCGTGTCGGAGGACGCGTCGTCGGGCCAGGCCGCGCTCAACGCGATCGCCGGCGCGGTCATGACCCAGCGGCTCAACGGGGTGGCGCGCTCCGAGCTCCTCGGCCGCGAGCTCGACCAGGCGCGGATCCTCGCCGCCGCCCGTGAGCGCGAGGTGGCCGACCGCGACGCGCACATCATCGAGCTCGAGCGCCGCCTCGCGGACATGCAGCAGGAGCTCGCGGTTCAGAGGGCCGACGCCCAGCGCCGCTGGATGCTCGGGATCCCTCACGCCGCCCGCCGGGTCCGGAACAAGCTGGCGAGCCCCAAGGAGACGACCCCGTCGTGAAGCACCTCGTTCCCGGAAGAGTGTCCGTCGTCGTCGTGAACTATCGCGGCGCGCCCGACACGATCGCGTGCCTGGACGGGCTCCGGGACCTCGACTACCCGGAGCTCGAGGTGATCGTCGTCGACAACGCGTCGGGCGACGGGAGCGCCGAGGTCCTGACCGCGCAGTTCCCCGACGCGAGGATCCTCGCCCTCGACGAGAACACCGGATTCGCAGGCGGCTGCAACCACGGCGCCGCGCAGGCAACCGGCCAGTACGTGGCGTTCCTCAACAACGACGCCCGCCCGGATCCGAACTGGCTCACGGCTGCGGTTGCGGTGCTGCACGAGGACACGTCGATCGCGTGCGTGGCGAGCAAGGTCCTCGACTGGGAGGGCGAGACGGTCGACTTCGTCGACGCCGCGCTGTCCTTCTACGGTCACGGCTTCAAGCTGCACGTCGGCGCGGCGGAGTCGTCGATCCCCGACAAGGCGGCTGACGTGCTGTTCGCGTCGGGTGCCGCGATGGTGATGCCGACCGACGTGTTCGAGCGGGTCGGTGGGTTCGACCCGCGGTACTTCATGTTCTTCGAGGACGTGGACCTCGGCTGGCGCCTGTGGCTGCTCGGCTACCGGGTCCGTTACGTGCCCGAGTCGCTCGTGTTCCACCGTCACCACCGCTCGATGGACAGCTACGGCGCGTGGCGCGAGCACTACCTGCTCGAGCGCAACGCGCTGTTCACGATCTACAAGAACTACGACGAGGTGAACCTGGCCCGGGTGCTGCCGGCCGCGTTGATGCTCGCGATCCGGCGCGGGATCACGCTCGGTGGCTCCGACGCCCACGAGCTGGATCTCGAACGGGGGACTGGAGCCGAGCAGGAGCCCGACGTCAGCGTCGCGAAGCAGACGCTCGCCTCCGCGTACGCGATCGACGCGCTGGTGGAGCAGATCGAGGGGCTGACCGAGACCCGCCGGGACCTGCAGATGGCCCGCCGTCGCAACGACCCGGAGATCATGCGGCTCTTCCGGCTCCCGTTCCACCCGAACATCGGCGACCCGCAGTTCGTCGACGGCTTCAACGCGGTGGTCGAGGCGTTCGGGGTGAAGGAGGGCTTCACCGAACGGCGCCACATCCTCATCGCGACCGGTGACACGCTGGCGCCCCAGATGGCCGGCCCTGCGATCCGGGCCTGGCAGATCGCGTGCGCGCTGTGTCGGGAGCACGACGTCGAGCTCGTCACCACGATCGAGTGCCGCGACATCTCGCATCCCGACTTCCGTGTGAGCAAGGTGACCGACCACGAGCTGAACGAGCTCGTGGCCTGGTCCGACGTCACGATCTTCCAGGGCTACCTGATGAACCAGCACCCGGCCCTGCGGGACACGAACAAGATCGTGATCGCGGACATCTACGACCCGTTCCACCTCGAGCAGCTCGAGCAGGCGCGCGACGCCGGTGAGGCCGGCCGCCGGCTGATCGTGCGGGCCGCGACCGAGGTGCTGAACGAGCAGCTCACGCGCGGCGACCTGTTCCTGTGCGCGAGCCGGAAGCAGCGCGACTTCTGGCTCGGCCAGCTCGCGGCCGTCGGTCGGGTGAACCCCGTCACGTACGACGCCGACGAGAGCATGAACGAGCTGGTGAAGGTGGTGCCGTTCGGCGTCAGCGACGACCCACCGCGGCACACGCGCCCGGTGCTCAAGGGGGTCGTGCCCGGCATCGGCCCCGACGACCACGTGATCCTCTGGGGTGGAGGGATCTACAACTGGTTCGACCCGCTCACCCTGCTGCGAGCGGTCGACAAGCTCCGCGCCCGCGTCCCCGGGGTCCGGCTGTTCTTCCTCGGGCTGAAGCACCCGAACCCGAACGTGCCCGAGATGCGGATGGCAGTGCAGACCCGCCAGCTGAGTGACGAGCTCGGGCTCACGGACACGCACGTCTTCTTCAACGAGGGCTGGGTGGCGTACGACGACCGCCAGAACTTCCTGCTCGAAGCCGACATCGGTGTGAGCACGCACCTCGACCACGTCGAGACCGAGTTCTCGTTCCGCACCCGCATCCTCGACTACCTCTGGGCCTCGCTCCCCGTCGTCGCGACCGGCGGCGACTCGTTCGGCGACATCATCGACGAGTACGGCGTCGGCCTCACGGTGGCGCCGGGCGATGTGGACGCGCTCGAGGCGGCGCTGTTCCGGTTGCTCGACGAGCCCGAGCTCGCGCAGTCGTGCCGTGACGCGTCGGCCCGGCTGGCCGAGGACTACCGCTGGTCGAAGGTGCTCCTGCCGCTGATCGAGTTCTGTCGTACGCCGCGCCGGGCGCCGGATCTCGTGGACCCCGACATGGCTGCCGCGATCCCGTCCATCACGGGGAACCGCTCGCGGGTGCCGCCGGAGGTGCTTGCGGTGGCCCGGCTGGTCCGCGACGGCGACGTGCGCACCATCGTGCGCAAGACCGGCGGACGCGTGAAGCGCGCCCTCGCCAGCGACCGCTGACGAGGGCGCACTGCACCCGACTGCTCGTCTAGCTGACCAGGACGCTCCGACACCCGAGCGTGGCGTTGGCACCACCCAGGACGCTGAGTCCGTAGGTGCACACCTGGTGTGACCCGGGTGCCACGCCGGTGACGGTGAGGTCGTAGCCGTGCGCGTTGCCCCAGCCGTTGAACGCGGCGCCGACGTCCGGACGGTTCGTGCCTGCGGTGCCGACCATGCGGCCGGCGCCGTCGACGTACACCGCGACCGTAGATGGACGCCGCGGTGTCCGGGTCGAGCGCCCAGCCGCGCAGCCGCACGCCGCCGCCCGCATCCGGAAGCGTCGCGAGGTCGAGCGCACCGCGTGGGCACGCCGCTCGTGCGCGTGCACCCGAGCGTGATGTTCGGCTTCCCCCGGGTGCTGATCGCGTACGCGCAGACGGTGTGGTCACCGGTCACCGGCACGGTGATGTCGAAGCCGTGCGCGTCGCCGTATCCCGGCATGAACGTCGCGACGTCGGTGCGCGTCGTGTTGGCGGTGCCGATCGCCGTCGCCGACGCCGTCGACGTAGACGTGGATGGGCACCGAGTTGACCGTGTCCGGATCGATGGCCCAGCCGTGGAGCAACACGGCGCCGGGTCTCCGGGTGCTGCTGTCGAGCGATCCGACGGTGTCGCCGGACACGAACGCGCAGCCGATCTGATGGTTGCCGCCGTTGCCGACGCTGATGCCATACGCGCAGACGAAGTGCGGTGCCTGCGACACCGGGACCGCGAGGTTGAACCCGTGTTGGCTGCCCAGCCAGGGGTAGGTCCGGCCGACGTCAGGCCGGGAGATGGAAGCCGTCGTGATCGCGGCGCCGACGCCGTCCACGTAGATGTGGACGTTGATGGGCGCGGTCGTGTCCGGGTCGCCGGACCATCCGGACACCTGAATTGCGTTCGGTTGTCGGCGTGCGACCTCCAGGTTGCCCAAGGGGTACCCGAAGGCGACGCGCGGTCTCACGTTCACGATGAGCTGGGAGATGATGGCTTCGCCGGCGTTCCCCGGACAGGCGGTCGCCGTCGCCGGACACTCGCCCGGCGTCGCGATGGCCGATGATCGGGTTCAGGATCGCGCCGCGGTACGCGACGGGATAGAACGGGTTGATCTGGTGGATCGGACATCTTCCACGCGATCAGGTTCGCGAGGGAGTTGAACGTCGCGGCGGTGGGCGAGACGGTGCCGTAGTCGCCGATCATCGCGATGCCGGTCGTGCCCGTGTTGAAGAGCGTGGCGTGCGCACCGATGACGCCCCGGTCGACGCCCCCGTAGCGACCTTCGAAGATGATCCCGTAGCGGTCGACGAGGAAGTTGTACCCGATGTCGCAGTACCCGCGGCCCTGGATGTAATAGACGTAGATGCCGCGCACGATCGACGCCGACTGCGCCGGGGAGTACGAGTTCGACGTTGCGGTGTGGTGCACGACGACGAGCTTCGGAGTGGCGTAGTCCGGGCCCTCGGGGCACGCGGCCTGGCGCAGGCTCTCGTCCGCACCCCACTGCGCGCGGCTGACGTAGCCCGGGTTGGGTGGGAACGGCACGTCGCCCGGCGCCGCCGCGTTCGCGTTGGGCACGCCGATGAGCGCGGCCGACGCGGCCATGCCGATGATGAGCACGAGGAGCAGCGACCCGCGGCGCGAGCGCTTGGTGGAGACCGCGCCGGCTGCCGCGAACGCCATGCCGCCCGCCGCGAGCGGATTGACGTTGAGCGGGCTGGTGTTCGGCGTCGTGTTGGCCAGGCCCGGCGGGGAGCCGACCGCGACGATGTGGACGTTGTGCACGTTGCCGTGGGTCACCCGCAGGCGCACCTGCGCCGCGTTGTCCGTGACCTGCACCGGCTCGCTCGAGAAGCCGGCCCCGATCCGGCGGGCCGCGTTGCGGGCCTCGGCGCTCCCCGGGTCGGCGCCGCCGTCCGGTGCGCTCACCGTCCCCTGCGGGTACCACTTGCCGTCCTTGACCCGGGCCTGGACCTGGAACTTCGCGGTCTGGTCACCGGACCACTGGACGCCCACGATGTTCGTGTCCGACGGGACGGTGGGCGCCGCCGACTGGTCGCCGGTGTGAGCGACGTCCACCGCCGTCTTCTGCAGCGTGGTCGGGGGGGCCGAGGGCCCGGCTCCGGCGGCGAACGCGGGCAGGAGCGCGCCCAGACCCGCGACGATCAGGACGAACAGGATTCGGCGCATGGGGGGCCACCTTAGGAGGCGGCCGCGAGCTCAACGCTTTGCCCCTCGGACCAGCGGCTTCCGGTCGCCGAAGCGGGTGGTGGCGTAGACCCGCTCCGGGATGACGACCGGAATGTCCGGATTCTCCCGGAACTCGATCTCGACCCCGAACTCGAGCACGACACCCTTCAGGTACCGCACCGCGAAGTCGAGCGAGAACCCCGCCGCGTCCATCTCGGCGACGACCTCGGGCGGGATCACGTAGACGATCCGGTTCAGCTGCCAGCGACCGCCGAGCATGCCGAGGAACACGTCACGGTGCGAGACGCAGAAGTGCTGCCAGGGCTCTTCGGTGAGGAAGTGCAGGTGGCCGTACAGGAACGCCTCGTTGGTGAAGGCGTACGGAGTCCAGAACTCGATGCGGGCGCCGTCCTTCGCGATGCGACCGATCTCGCTGAAGACGTGGTTCGGCTCTTCGATGTGCTCGAGGAAGTGGGCCGAGAAGACGGCGTCGACGGAGCGGTCCTCGAAGGGTAGCGATCGGCGGTGAGATCGAGCACGTGGTCGACCTGCTCCATCTCGACGTAGTCGAGGCCGATGTATCCCTCTTTCTTGGCGTTGCCGCAACCGAGGTCGATCTGCACTGGCATGGCGGTCATCGTAGAGGCTCGCCCCCGCCGAATTGGTGAGGGCTACCCCGTTGCGCACCCGAGCAGGGTGTTCGCGCCGGCCGCCCGGTTGATCCCGTACGCGCACACCGTGTGCTTGCCGCCGGAGCCGGGGAGGGTGGCCATGTATCCGTGCTTGTTGCCGTACCGCGGGAACAGTGTCGCGATGTCGGGGCGCGCGCTGTCGGCCGTCACGGTCGACGCCGTGCCGCCCTGCACGTAGAGCGCGACGGTGATCGGACCGGTGACGTCGGGATCGATCGCCCAGCCCCGCACCTTGATCCCACCCGAGTCGGTGCGCACGACGTCGAGCGCACCGAGCGGGTTCGACGGGAGCACCACGGATCGGCAGCCGAGCGTCGAGTTCGTGCCGGGACCGGTGTTGATCCCGTAGGTGCAGACGGTGTGGGCACCGCTCGCGAGCGTCAGGTTCGTGTGGTAGCCGTGGTTCGGCCCCGTACCCGGGCATCGCGCTCGCGATGTCGGGGCGGGCGTCGTTCGCTTCGAGCACGCTGGGCGAGCTTGCCGTCGACGTACACGTGGGCCTGGATCGGATCGGTGCTGTTGGGATCGATGGTCCAGCCCCGGATCGACGTGAAGCCGACGTGGGCCGCCGCCGCGTCGAGCGCGCCGATGGGGTTCGCGTTGACGGTGACCGTGCGGCACCCGATGAGCTGATTGCTCCCGGGCCCGGTGTTGATCGCGTACGCGCACACCGAGTGGGTGCCCTGGGGGACCGGGATCACCGAGTCGAAGCCGTGCGCGGAACCGAAACCCGAGAACGCATGCTGGACGTCGGTGCGCGGTGGTGTTCGCCATCAGGGAGCCGATGGAGCTCCGGCCGTCGATCCAGAAGTCCACCCGGATCGGGTTGGTGGTGTCCGGGTCGATGGCCCAGCCGCGGGCGTGCGCACCGGCGGGACTCACGCTCATCCCCTCGAGCGAGCCGAACGGGCTGACGCCGTACAACGGCGAGGGGGACGCGGTCATGCGGAGCGGGCCTGTGGCGTACGCGCGGGCCTGGTCCGCGCCGTGCTTGAACAGCACGTACACCCAGACGTTGCCCGACGGCAGCGGGTTCGGAGCCCAGTGGAACGTGTTCACGCCCTGGGTCACAGGGAGGTTGGACGCGATCCTCGTGCCGCCGAAACCACCTTGGGTGGGGCTGGTGTAGATGTCCGCGGTCGTCCCGGACTGCCAGCCGTTGTCGTGGAACTTGATGTCCGTCGCGCCGCCGTACCCCGTCGTGTCCTCGGCGATCTTGATGTTGTCGATGAGGAAGGGGCGCGCGCCCGAGTCCTCGTCCGGGTCGAACCGCACCGAAGTGATGAGCTGGCCCGCCCACCCGATCCGCACCGGGGTGTTGGGGTCCGTGATCGCCCAGGACGGTGAGGTGGCGAGGTCGACGGTCACGTCGTTCCAGCCCGGGTACACGACGATGTCGTCGCTGTTCTGCCAGACCCCGGGCGCACCCGCGGTCTGCCAGATGAGGCGCGCGACCATGCCGCCGCCCGGCCCGAAGCCGAGACTGAACGAGCCCGTGTAATAGACGCTGAACGTGAGCCTATGGAACCGGTTGCCGTCGATCGGGCCGGCGAGCGGCAACGTGAAGTGCGCGTCATCGATGTTCGGGCCCGTGTTCACCCCGCTGAGCAGCGAGCCGGTGAAGCTGTAGCTCATGTTCTCCGGCGCAAGGATGTCGCTCGGTTGGCTCATGTCCCACGGGTCGCGGCGTACGACGGTCGCGTAGTCGACCCCGCCGGCTGCGGAAGGACTGTCGACGACCGGCAGCGGCACCGGGGGCGAGGGCGGTGTCGTCGAGCCGGACGGCGGCGTGAGGCGCATCCAGTCGAGCATGATGTGCACCGCGCTCCCGCCCGACGGGACGAGCCGGATGCCCGTGATCAGGCCGGCCCAGGCCGGTCGAGATGACGTCGGCTCCGGGAGCGTCGTTTGGCTCGGGATGTCGAACGAGTACGTGTGCCAACCCTGCTTGACGGAGATTGCGAAGCCGTTCTCGCAGTCCGGGATGACGTGGTTGCACGAGTACCAGAAGAACCCACCCGAGGCATCGTGGTCCGCCCACATCTGAAAGGAGACCTTGCGGTACGTGCCGGCGTCGATCGGGTAGAGGCTGGTGCTGCGCCGGTCCGGGATCGAGCCCGCGACCGACTGGGCCATGATCAGGCCGCCGCCGGCGTTGACGTTCGCGTCGAGCACCCCGTTCGCGATGTTGTAGGTCGAGAAGCTCTGGGCCTCGTCGAGCGGGAAGTCCTCGGTGTTCGAGAAGTCCCACGGGTCCGAGAAGTTGACGGTGGCGTAGTCGTGGTCCGAGTTCGAGGCGACCGCGGCGCCCGTGCTGGGGTCGGCGTCACGGCCGGGGCCAGGACCACGAAGGCGCTCGTCACGAGCGCCGAGTCCGGCAATCAGTGCCAACGATCTGCGGGCGCGAACGCTCATCCGTGATCGACCATCCAGGAGGGGAACGGGTTGCGCCGCCACGCCGGCGGAGCTCGAGCCTCGAGCTGGGTATCGGCGCGCCCGCCCGGCGGCTTGAGCGGGGCCTCAGGTGCGCCGTGAAGCCGCGGCGTGGTCTGCACGCCGCGAACCCACCATGCCGGGGGCCATACGGAGAAAGCCGCCGAAGGCCCGGAGCCGGGCGGTGACCTGCGTGGGTCGCACCGGATCCCCGGCCCGCCATGGGGCCACGACGTCACGGCGCGCGTAGGAGCCGGTGACGAGCACGTAGCGCACCAGGGCCCGGGCCAGGAGGCCGATCGAGCCGTGCCGCAGGAGCACGAGCAGCCGGTTGCGCTCCTTCAGCGTCGCGGCGTGCCGCGAGCGGGCCGAGGTCGCCGAGTGGACGTGGCGCACCACCGAGCCGGGGACGTAGCGGTGCCGCCAGCCGCGCTCGCAGTCCCCGCCACGCGAGCTCCAGGTCCTCGGAGTAGAGGAAGAGGCGCTCGTCGAACGTCCCGATGTCGCGCAGGTACGCGGCGCGCAGCACCACCGCCGCGCCGCACCACGCGAACACATCTTCGGCGCGCTCGTACTGGCCGGTGTCGCGCTCGAGCCAGCCGCGGTCGGCCGCATACCCGTCCGCGACGAGATGGGTGCCGACGTTGTTCACGACGTCGAACTGCTCGCCGGTCGTCGGGATCGCGTACCAGGCCGGTTCGGGTCCGACCGACACCGTCACCCGCTGGACACCCGATGTGACGGTCACCGAGGTCTCGCGGGGCGCGTCGAGCCGGAGCTCACAGCTGCCCGATGCCCCGTCCGGGACCGGCACGAGGAGCGCCGCTTCTCCGCTCGTCCACTGGAACTCGTCGCCGTTCGGATCGAGCTCCGGACCCCACGTGCCGCGGCGGACCCGGAGGTCGCGCCAGATGTCGTCGCCGCCCGCGTGGGCACCGGTGATCCGCACGCCCAGATCGCGCGAGTCGCCGCGACCGGGCCGCGTCGTCTCGGCGGTGATCCCGATCTCGCGATAGCCGCGGGCGAGCAGGATCTTGGGGGACGCGGCGCCGAGTGCCGGGTCGGCCACCAGCGTCTCGAGCAGCGGGTGCAACCAGCCCGGCGGAACGGTGGCGTCGTTGTTGACGAGCGCGACGTAGTCGATGTCGTCGAGGTTGCCCATCCCGAGGTTGCATCCGCCGGCGAAGCCGAGGTTCTGCGAGCTCTCGACGACGTGCACGATCGGGAGGTCCTCGCGGACCTGCTTCACCACCGAGTGCTGCGAGGCGTTGTCGACGAGGACGACGTCGAGCGCGTCGGCCGGGTGATCGGTTGCCACGAGGTGCTCGAGGCACTCGATCGTGAGGTCGCCCCCGTTGTAGTCGACCACCACGACGCGGACTCGAGGCGTCGTCACACGGTCACCGGTGCTTCGCCGGCAACCAGGGTCGGGCCCGGTGCGATGCCGTCCGATTCGTCGGGGGAGTGGTCCGCGCGCCGGTGGAGAAGCTCAGCCGGTGCGAGCACGATCCACCAGAGTCCCGCCGTGACGACCGCCCCGAAGCCCAGGATCAGGACCAGTGAGGGGATCGGCGGCGACCAGCGGGCGTCAGGGAAGAACCAGAAGGTTCCACCCGTGCCGACCGCGTACCGGCGGATCGCCTCGCCGATGGCGAGGATCTGGGCGACGGCGAGGCTTCCGACGATCACGATGGCGAGCCGTCGGCCGAGCCGCGTCGCGATCTCGGATGACCCGACGCCGATGCCGGCGATGATCGGAACTCCGACGGCGAGCGGAAGGGAGTAGCGGCCCTGCCAGATGAAGCCGGCTTCGTGCGCGCCGGATGCCTCGACGATGACCGGGAGCACGACGGCGATCGCGGCCGCGGCGACCAGCGCGAACGCGAAGCGCCTCGATGCCACGGCGAGCGCCAACGCCGCGATGCCGCCGAGCGCGAGCACCCAGATGAGGAACGTGACGCCAGGCGCGCGCGTGTCGAGCCAACCGAACACGCCGACCATCTCCCGCAGCATCTCGGCGCTCTTGCCGAAGCTGGTCTGGAGCAGCGCTCGGCCCGACGTGTGGACCGGAGTGCCGACGAAGTGGCTCAAGGGCTGGGCATACACGTACCACCACAGCTGGAACGCGGAGCACACAGCGAGGGCCCCGCCCCAGATCCAGACGCGACGTGACCTCGCCAACGCGAGCAGGCCGGCCCGCGTCGTGAGGATGAGCAGCACGAGGCCGAGCATCGCCAGCCAGAGTGGCGACAGCGCACGCGAAAGGACGAGGACGCACGCGGCCAACCCGAGCCGGTCGACGAGCTTCGGGTCGACGGAGTCGTCGGCTTCGTGGGCGAGCACCGTCCCGTGCACCCACACACCGATGGCTGCGCCGATCTCGACTCCGCTCGGGCTCACCGTCCCGGCGAGGAACAGCACCATCGGCGACATCGCGATCGCCAGCCCGGTGCCGGCCCACATCGGGATGAGCGTGCGCCGCAGGGACTCGAGCGCCGACGCCAGGAGTGCCGCGATCGCGAGCATCCCGATCGCGCGGATCAGGTACACCTGGCCCGCGCCCGGGCGAAGCACCCGGCTCAGGAAGCCGACGGTTGCGTAGTAGGCCGGCGGGTGGTGGCCGACGTAGGTCATGACGTGCGTCTCGTTGCGGGAACCGACCAGGTTGAGGCAGTCAGCAGTCATCCCGCTCTGGAACGCGAGGCATGTGACGTTCGCTCCGTCCTTGTAGATCCCGGCGCGGTCACGATCACGGCCGCGTTGCCGAAGGGCGCCACCTGCTGGGCTTTCGGGACGTCCCGTCCGAGGAGCTCGCCCCGCCCGACGGACGCGGCGCGCACGACGTGGGCCGGTTCGTCAGGGGCGGCGAAGAGCGGTGTCGCGATGACCCAGGCCAGACCGAGCGTGGCGAAGATCGCGAACGATGTCCACCATCGCAGGTTCAGCCGCTTCACGTCACGGCCTACGCCGTCCGCCGCTTGAGTGGCTCCCACCAGGTCGCGTTGTCGCGATACCACGCGACGGTTGCCTCGAGCGCCTCGCGGAACTCGCGCTCGGGCGCCCACCCGAGCGCGCGCGCCTTCGAGATGTCGATGGAGTACCGCCGGTCGTGACCGAGGCGGTCGTCCACGTAGTCGATCATCGACTCGTCGTGGCCGAGGATCTCCAGGATGCTCTCGGTCAGGTACCGGTTCGGCACCTCGTTGCCCGCGCCGATGTTGTAGATCTCGCCGACCGTCCCCTTGCGGAGCACGAGGTCCACGCCGCGGCAGTTGTCCCCGACGTAGCACCAGTCGCGCACGTTCATCCCGTCGCCGTAGAGCGGCACCTTCTTCCCCTCGAGGAGGTTGGTGACGAACAGGGGGATGACCTTCTCGGGGAACTGGTAGGGCCCGAAGTTGTTCGACGAGCGGGTGACGAGCACCGGAAGCCCGTAGGTCGCGTGGTACGACAGCGCGATGAGGTCCGAACCGGCCTTGGAGGCCGAGTACGGCGACCGCGGCTCGAGTGGGTCCGTCTCGGTGAACGAGCCCTCCTCGATCGAGCCGTACACCTCGTCGGTCGAGATGTGCAGGAAGCGGTCCACCCCGACGTGGCGGGCGACGTCGCACATGACGTTCGTACCGTCGCAGTTGGTGTGCACGAACTCGTCCGGGCTCGCGATCGAACGGTCCACGTGGCTCTCGGCCGCGAAGTGGACGACGGCGTCGTGGCCGTCCATCGCGGCGGTGACGGCGTCCCGGTCGGTGATGTTGCCCTTCACGAACGTGAACCGGGGGTCGTCCTCCACGTCGGCGAGGTTCTCGAGGTTTCCCGCGTAGGTGAGCGCGTCGAAGACCGTCACCTCGTCGTCGGAGGTCTCGAGCACGTGGTGGACGTAGTTCGAGCCGATGAAGCCGGCGGCGCCGGTCACGAAGAGTCGCATGCGGGTGATGTCCTCGTGGTCGCTCAGGGGGCGCCCCACGGTAGGCCATCGGGTCGGCGGCGCCCTGTACCTCCGGCCGCCGGGTCGTACGGATCCGCCCGATCCGGCCGGTTCTCGGCCGTCGGGCTCCAGATGTGGCGCCGTGCACCCGATGAAGGGAACGGGAAGCTGACCTGTTGCCGGAGTCTGCCCCTACCCCTCAGAATGGACCGGAGGATCGTGGCTCGCATTCGGAGATCGCCCGCAATTGTGCTCGCACTGCTGCTTGCCGTCGCGCTCGCAGTCGGCAGTGTGGCGATCGAGCGGCCCGCGCCCGCGCACGCCGCGGCACTGCCGACGGTGCCGGTGATGGGCCCCAACATCCTCACTGCGGACCAGATCACGGCTTGGTACAACTCGAGGCACCAGGCCTTCAACGTCCCCGGCGTCAGCGTCCACGACCTCGCACAGATGTTCCTGTGGGAAGGAGCATCGGAGAACGTCCGCGGCGACCTCGCGTTCGCGCAGTCGATCGTCGAGACCGGCTACTTCGGATTCGTCGGCAGCATCGTGAGCCCGTCCAACTGGAACTTCGCCGGCATGGGCGCGTGTGACACCTGCAGCTCGGGTCGTCAGTTCCCGAGCCCGGACATCGGGGTGCGCGCGCAGATCCAGGACCTCCGCAACTACGCGGACCCGGGATCGTGTGCGGCCAACCTGCACAACCCACCGGTGCCCGAGTGGTACGCGTGGCCCAGCCTGAACCCGGCGACCGCGGCGTACAACTTCGACCACTTCTTCCGGAAGGGTCTCGCGCCGACCTGGAACCAGATGGGCAACGGCAACCACGCGACCTCACCGAACTACGGGCCCGCGGTCATCTCCGTCTACATGAGCATGCTCACGTTCAACGGCCTCCCCGCGGCTGCCGCGGCCGGCGCGGACCCGGTCGGCAACCTCGAGCTCGTGCAGCGCACGCCCAACGGCGTGCACATCAGGGGTTGGACGGTCGACCCGTCGAAGAGCAACCCGACCGCCGTCGACGTCTACGTGAACGGGGTCGGGTTCGCCCGCACCATCGCGAAGGTCGCCCGGCCCGACGTGAGCGCCGCGTTCACCGCGGCGGGGCCCGACCACGGCTTCGACACGACGTTGCCGATCGAGGGCGGGACGGTCTGTGTGTACGCGATCAACATCGGTGCGGGCAGCCGCAACCCCTCGCTGGGGTGCCGCACGGTGCCGGGCCCGAACCCGTCCGCGCACATCGAGGCGATCAGCCGGCAGCCGGACGGTCTCCACCTCCGGGGCTGGACCGTCGACCCCGATTCCGCCAACCCGACCAACGTCGACGTCTACGCCAACGGGGTCGGCGTCGCCCACCTCACGGCCCAGGTCTCCCGGCCCGACGTCGCCGCGGCGTTCCCCGGCTACGGCGCGGCGCACGGCTTCGACGTGGTGCTGCCCGGCGTCGGCGGCAACGTGTGCGTGTACGCGATCAACCTCGGCGCGGGTGCGAACACGGCGCTGGGCTGCCGGAGCTTCCTCGGCCCGAACCCGATCGGCAACCTGGACTCCGCGACCCATCAGGCCGATGGGATCCGGGTGCAGGGCTGGGCGCTCGACCCCGACACGACCGCCGCCGCGATGGTGGACATCTACGCGAACGGGGTCGGGTACGCCCGCATCCCGGCCGGCGGTGCCCGCAGCGACGTCGGGGGCGTGTACCCGGCGTACGGCATCTTCCGTGGGTTCGACATCGTCGTGCCCATCGCCGGTGGGCAGGTGTGCGCCTACGGCGTCAACGCGGGTCCGGGCAACAACGTGCTGCTGGGGTGCCGCAACGCCTGATCGCCGGAAGGACTTCGTCTAACCTGCGGGCGGATGAAGGGGCTGATTCTGTCGGGCGGCGCGGGCACCCGTCTGCGCCCGATCACGCACACGAGCGCGAAGCAGCTCGTCCCGATCGCGAACAAGCCGATCCTGTTCTACGGCATCGAGGACATGGTCGCCGCGGGGATCACCGAGATCGGCATCGTCGTGGGGGACACCGCGGCGGAGATCAAGGCGGCGGTCGGTGACGGCTCGACCTTCGGGGCGCGGGTCACGTACATCCCCCAGGACGCCCCGCTCGGCCTCGCGCACTGCGTCCGGATCGCGGGGGACTTCCTGGGCGACGACGACTTCGTCATGTACCTCGGCGACAACATGCTCCAGCAGGGCCTCGCCGAGTTCGTCGAGCAGTTCGAGAGCGCCCGCGCCCGAGACGGCGCCGACGCGCCGACCGCGCAGATCCTCCTCGCACACGTCGAAGACCCGACCCAGTTCGGCGTCGCGGCGGTGAACGAGGTGGGCGAAGTGCTCTACCTGGTGGAAAAGCCCGCGGACCCGCCCTCGGACCTGGCGCTGGTCGGCGTCTACCTCTTCGACGCGGAGATCCACCGCGCGGTCGCATCCATCGAGCCCTCGGCGCGCGGCGAGCTCGAGATCACCGACGCCATCCAATGGCTGCTGGAGCACGGCAAGCGGGTCCGCCACGAGGTCCTGCGCGGCTGGTGGATCGACACGGGCAAGAAGGATCCGCTGCTCGACTGCAACCGGCTCGTGCTCGAGACCCTCGAATCGCGCAATGACGGCAAGGTGGATGAGGCGTCGACCATCGAGGGGAACGTCGTCATCGAGGCCGGTGGTGAGGTCGTCGGCTCGCGGATCCGCGGTCCGGCGATCATCGGTGAGCGCACGCGCGTCGTGAACAGCTACATCGGACCGTTCACGTCGGTCGCAGCCGACTGCGAGGTCGTCGACTCGGAGCTCGACCACTCGGTCGTGCTGTCGGGCAGCCGGATCCTCGGCATCGACAAGCTCACGGATTCACTCGTCGGCCGGAAGGTGGAGGTCGTCCGCTCCGACCGCCGTCCCCACGCACTGCGACTCATGCTCGGCGATCACTCAAAGGTGGAGCTCGACTGATGGCAACCGTCACGGAGTCCGACGTCATCCGCGACGTCCAGGTGGTCGAGCCGCTGATCCACGGCGACGCGCGCGGATACTTCATCGAGACCTACCGGCGCGAATGGTTTCCCCTCGGGCGCGAGATGGTGCAGGGCAACCGCGGCGACCGCGTCGCCGGCTCCGTCGTGGGGCTGCACTACCACCTGCACCAGGCGGACTACTGGTACGTGCCCTACGGGCGCTGCCGGGTCGTCCTGCACGACCTGCGCGAGGGCTCGCCGACGGACGGCGCCACGCAGGTGATCGATCTCGGTCGGCTGACGGACGGCTCGCACGACCACCGGGGCGTGTTCATCCCACCCGGGGTCGCGGACGGCTTCGCCGCGCTGACGGACATGACCATCACCTACCTGGTCGACAGCTACTACAACGGCGCCGACGAGCTCGGGGTCGCATGGGACGATCCGGCCATCGGGGCCGATTGGGGCGTCACCGACCCGGTGCTGTCGGACCGGGACCTGAAGAACCCGCGGTCGCGACGAGCTCGACGCGCAGTTCCGGCCGCACGCGCGACTTCGCACATAAGCGGCGTTTGGCCTACGGGCTCGTGAACGGCCGCGAAAATTCTCAGGTTGCGGCGCAAGTCACGTCGCGCGCGCACGGAGTGATGCGGTGCCGCGGATGTTGCCCGCGGTGCGAGAGTTCCCGGCTCTTCTCACTCTCCGTGAGATCAATACCTGACATTTAGGACAAGTGATCTCACCACGCGCACGGAGTGAGACCACGTTACGGCGAGCGCGGAACCCGTTTCGTTAGCCTCCCAGGGTCCTTCGTGGGTTCCCCGGAGGCGCGCGGGTTCAAGGTTGTGAACCCCGTTGCCGATTCTCGATACCGGCGCTGTGAACGACACGGAAGCCAGCACGACGGCAAGGACGCCCGCACTCACTCGCCAGTCGGCAACCAGAGGATGCTCCCATCATGCGACGACTCATCGCCGCGATCATGATCGCTGCCACCGCGGCCTTCGTCATGGCCACTGCCCAGGGCGCTTCGGCCTCGGACCCCGCGGCCCAAGCGGACTTCGTGGGCAGGATCAACGCGCTGCGCGCCAGCCAGGGCGCAGGCCAGCTGCAGCTGCACCCCATGCTGACGGCCAAGGCCGAGGCCTGGGCCGCGCACATGGCCGCGACCGGCTGCCTCTGTCACTCCAACCTCACCGACGGCATCAGCGGGAGCTGGAGCAAGCTCGGTGAGAACGTCGGGCGGGGCCCGAACGTCGCGTCGCTCCAGGCCGCGTTCACCGCGTCGCCTGAGCACTTCGCCAACATGGTCGACAAGCGCTTCGAGTGGGTCGGCATCGGTGTCGCCTACGGCGCCGGACAGATGTGGGTCGCCGAGGTCTTCATGGACGGTGCCGGCCCGCCGGCTCCGAGTGGGACCCCGATCGGCAACGTGGACAACGCGGTCCGCGGTCCCGGCCTGATCGGCGTGTCCGGTTGGGCGCTCGATCCCGACACGATCGGGCCCATCCAGGTCCACGTCTACGTCGACGGTCACATCAACACGATCACGACGGCGAACACGACCCGCGGCGACGTGGGCGCGATGTTCCCCGGATACGGCAGCCAGCACGGGTTCTCCACCAACGTCGCCGTCGGCCCGGGTGATCACAGCGTCTGTGCGTACGCGATCAACCAGTACAACGGTCAGGGGAACCCGACGATCGGCTGCGAGCTGGTCCAGAACACCCCGTTCGGCTCGCTCGACGTCGCCAACCCGAGCCCGACCGGGCTCCAGGTGACCGGTTGGGCGATCGGGCCCGACGTCACCAACCCGCTGGCGGTCCACCTCTACTTCAACGGTCACATCGTCAAGGCCGTGAGCGCGGCCTCGGCCCGGCCCGACGTGGCCCGTACGTACCCCGCGTTCGGGGTCGGCCACGGCTTCACGACCACGATCCCGGACGAGAGCGGATCGTTGTGCGCCTACGCGATCAACGGCGCCGGCAACGGCGACAACCCGCTCGTCGGCTGCAAGTTCGTCGACACCAACCCGATCGGCAACCTGGACGGCGCGAGCCGCTGGGGCAACGGCGTGCGCGTGCAGGGCTGGGCCCTGGACCCGGACGTCACGGCCTCGATCCCGGTCCACGTGTACGTCGACGGCCACCCGATCGCGGCCATCATGGCCAACGACTCCCGAGCGGACATCGGTGCGATGTTCCGGGCCTACAGCTCGAGCCACGCGTTCGACGCCGTGGTCCCGCTGGCGCCCGGGCCGCACATCGTGTGCGCCTACGGGATCAACGAGGGCTCCGGGTACGCCAACCCGCTCCTGGGCTGTCGCGTCGTCACCTAGCTGGCCGGCCGCCCGGGCGGCCCACGCCCGGGCGGGGTCCGCGAGCGGGGCCCCGGGCACCGATCGCGGCGTCGTACCGCTTGACGCCGCATGGCGGCTTAAGTTGAGAGCGTGACGGGTTCGACTGACGACGAACCAGATTCTCGAGATCGCACTCCCCGTCGCTCGGGCTCCATGCTCAGTGGCGCGGGAGTGCTGGTCGTCGGGCGCTACGTCGTCGCCGCGCTGGGCTGGGCCGCGACGCTCATCGTCGTCCGCCAGCTGTCGGTCAGCGACTTCGGGCGCTACCAGCTCATCCTGTCGATCCTCGGCATCGTCGGGTTCATCGCCGACCTCAAGCTGAGCCGGATCGTCCTGCGCGACCTCATGGCCGCGGAGGGCTCCGCCGCCGGGGACATGGTCGGCTCGTACGTCGGGCTCCGCCTGGTGATCGGCTTCGTCTCGTACGTCGTCGCGATGGCGTGGGTCCTCATCGGTGGCTACTCGCAGGACATCGTGCTCGGGACCGCGGTCGCGGGGTTGAACCTGATCATCCTCTCGGCCGCGTTCGGCGTCATCCTGCTGTTCGAGGCCCGGCTGTGGCTGCGCGACATCGCCTGGTCGAACGTGCTCGGCCAGGCGGTGCAGTTCGTCTTCACGATCGCCGTCGCGGTGTTCGGGATCTCGTCGATCCTGTGGTTCTCGTGGTCGACGGTGGCCAACGCGATCGCGTTGACGTTCTGGCTCGCACTCGTCGCGCACCGGACGGTGAGGGTCCGGATCCACATCGAATGGCACCGCTGGTGGGTCTGGCTGCGGGAGGCCGCGCCGCTCGCGCTCGGTGCTGCGCTCGACACCGTGTACTTCCGGATCGACATCGTCATGTTGTCGCTGCTCTCGACCTACACCGCGGTCGCCACCTACAGCGTCGGCTACAAGTTCTCGGACCTGCTCGGCGCGGTGCCACTCGCCGTGCTCACGCCGGCGCTCACGATGATGGTCGGCGCCTGGCCCGACGACCCGGCCGCGTTCCGGCGCACGTTCCGGCACGCGCTCATCATCCTTTCGGTCGGGGCGGTGGGCGCGTCGGTCGGGTTCCTGGTCTTCGCCGAGCCCCTCGTCACCTTGCTGTACCAGCAGCGGTACGCGGACGCGACCGACGCGGCGCGGCTGCTCGTCGTCGGTCAGGGCATCCACTTCTTCACGCTGCTCGCGTTCACGACGCTCGTGGCGGCCGGGCGGAACCGCCTGTACCCGATCGCGATGCTCGTCGGCGTCATCGTGAACGTCGCGCTCAACATCGTGCTGATCCCGCGGTACTCGTACCTCGGCTCCGGCTGGGCGACGGTCATCACCGAGCTCGCCGTGCTCGTCGTCCTCACGCTCGGCGTGATCCGGATCCCGGGCGTGCTCCCGTTCCCGTGGGGCGCGCTGGCCAAGTGCTGCGTCGCGGGTGCCCTGACCGGGCTCGTCGGGTGGGCGCTGCTCGACCGGATCCCGTGGCCGGTCGCCGGCGCGATCACCGCGGCCTTCTACTTCGGCGCGGTGCACCTGATGAAGGTCAACGGGCCCGGCGGGCTCCGGGCGCTGGCGGGGGAGCCCCGGGACGACCTCGAGGCGATCATCGACACCGGCCTCGACCGGCCGGAGCCCGGCGCGGGGATGCCCGGCTAGCGACGCGCGCTTGACGTGGCTATCGCCGATAGGTAATCTACCTATAGATGATAGGCAGTGTGGCGCAGCGGCGCGAGACGAAGGTGGCATCGATCGTGGCCACCGCCTGGGAGCTGGCGCGGACCCATGGCATCGCCGGTGTCTCGCTCCATGCGCTGGCCCGTGAGGTCGGCATGCGCCAACCGTCGCTCTACGCGTACTTCGACTCGAAGAACGCGCTGTACGACGCGATGTTCGCCGACGGCAACCGCCAGCTGCTCGAGCGGCTCGACGGGCTGAAGCTGCCGAAGGATCCGCGCGCCGCAGTGCACACGTTCATGCACGACGTTCGTCGCGTTCGCGCTCGAGGACATGGCGCGTTGCACCCTGATGTTCCAGCGACCGATCCCGGGGTTCGAGCCTTCGCCCGAGTCCTACGTGCTCGCCGAGTCGGTCCTCACACGTGCAGTGAACGCGCTGCAACGAGGCCGGCTTGAAGCGCGCGGGCGACGTCGACTGCTTCGTCGCGATGGTCGGCGGCCTCATCGACGTCCAGATCAGCAACGACCCCGGTGGCGACCGTTGGACCTCGCCACCTCGACCGGCTCATCGACATGTACCTCGATGAGCTCCCGAACCGGAGGATTCGCCGATGATGCCGAACCGGATCGAACGCCCCGAGGCCCGAGTGCTCGCCGAGGAGGAGTTCGTGCGCTTCGCCGCCGTGACCGCTGCGCTCACCCCCGACGAGTGGGAGCTCCCGACCGACTGCGTGGCGTGGGACGTCCGCCAGGTCGCGCTGCACGTCCTCGGCTCGGGCGACGCGCAGGCGTCGTTCCCGCAGTTCGTGCACCAGCTGCGGCGCGGCGTGCCGCTCAACAAGGAGATCGACTCGCACCACTGGGTCGACGGGATGAACGAGCTGCAGATCCGCGAGCGCTCGCATCTCTCCAACGCCGAGCTCGTGGACGCAGCTCGCGACCGTCGGGCCCAAGGCGGTCAAGGGTCGGTGGGGCACCCCGCTTCCCGCCCGGTACCTGCCGATCCCGTTCGGCCCCCCGATCGGCTGGACGTCGCTGAAGTACCTCCTCGACGTCGGCTTCACCCGCGACGTCTGGGCCCACCGCATCGACATCTGCGGCGCGACCGGCCGGGACCTGCATCTGACCCCCGAGCACGACGGGCGGCTCGTCGCCGACATCGTCGGCGAGTGGGCGTCGATCCACGGCGAGCCGTTCGAGCTCGTGCTCGAGGGCCCGGCCGGCGGCAAGTTCAGCCAGGGCACCGGTGGCGAACGGGTCGAGATCGACGCCATCGACTTCGTCCGGGTCCTGTCGGGTCGCGCGCCCGGCACCGGCGTGCTCGCCAACCCACTCCCACTCTGAGAAGGAGCATCACCATGGAAACCAACGTTGACGAGATCGCGGACCGCATCTTCCGGCTCTCGACGTTCGTCCCCGACATCGGACCGACCGGCTTCACGTTCAACCAGTTCCTGGTCGACGCGGACCAGCCGCTGCTGTTCCACACCGGGCCCCGCGCGATGTTCCCGTCGGTGTCGGCCGCGATCTCGACGGTGACGCCGGTGGAACGCTTGCGTTGGATCACGTTCGGCCATCTCGAAGCCGACGAGTGCGGCGCGATGAACCTCTTCCTCGCGGCGTCATCCGACGCGCAGGTCGCGCACGGCGCGCTCGGTTGCATGGTGTCGATCAACGATCTCGCCGACCGCCCGCCCGAGCCCTTGGGCCCGGACACCGTGCTCGACCTCGGCGGCAAGCGGGTCCGCAACATCGACACGCCCCACGTCCCGCACGGGTGGGACGCGCACGTCCTGTACGAGGAGACGACGGGCACGCTGCTCTGCGGTGACCTCTTCAGCCAGGTCGGCGCCGGCCCCGCGCTGACCGACGGCGACCTGCTCGACGCCGCCGCGCAGGCCGAGGACATGTTCGGCTCCACCGCACTGACGCCCCAGACGTCACCGACGATCCGTCGCCTGGCCGAGCTCGCGCCCACGACCCTCGCGATCATGCACGGGTCGTCGTTCAACGGCGACGGTGAGAAGGCCCTGGTCTCCCTCGCCGACGACTACGACCGCCGCCTGACTGCCGCCGAGTAGCCCACCCGACTCGTTTCGGGGCGTTCCAGCGTCGCCCCGGCGACCACGCGACGCCCCGAAACGAGCCGGGGCAGTGGGTTCTCATCGCCCGCACATCTTCGGATCCGCAGAATCGCCCAGAAGCCGCGTTGTGGCACAGGAGTCCGGGGGACGAGGAGGGCGAGCGTGGGCAGCCTGACCGAGCGGGCAACGGTGCGCGGGATGCTCAGGGTCCCGGAGATCACGATCTACTTCTGGATCGTGAAGGGGCTCTCGACCGCGATGGGCGAGTCGACCTCGGACTACCTCGTCAAGCGGCTCGACCCGGTCCCCGCGGTGTTGCTCGGGTTCGTCGGCTTCGCCGTCGCGCTCGCGCTGCAGCTCCGGATGCGGCGCTACGTCGCGTGGACCTACTGGTTCGCGGTGGTCATGGTCGGCGTCTTCGGGACGATGTGCGCCGACGTGCTGCACGTGGGCTTCGGCATCCCGTACGCGGCCTCGACGCTCCTGTGCCTCGTCGGCCTCGCAGCGGTGTTCGGGCTGTGGCAGGCGACGGAGAAGACGCTCTCGATCCACACCATCGACACGGACCGCCGGGAGCTCTTCTACTGGGCCGCGGTCGTCCTCACGTTCGCGCTCGGGACCGGTCTCGGCGACCTCACGGCCGTGACCTTCAACCTCGGCTACTTCTCCTCGATCATCCTCTTCGCGGTGCTGCTGGCGATTCCCGCGCTCGGCTACTGGCGCCTGCACTGGAACCCGGTCCTGTCGTTCTGGCTCGCGTACGTCATGACCCGGCCGCTCGGCGCGTCCGTGGCCGACTGGCTCGGCAAGCCCCAGAGCGCGGGCGGGCTCGGATGGGGTTCGGGTTGGGTGGCCCTCGCGTTGACGGCCATGATCGTCGTTCTGGTCGCGTACCTCGCGCGGACCAAGCGGGACGTCCAGGCCGCGCCCGCCTGACCCTTCCCGGCCCGGCCGCAACCTTGGGCCCGGGCATTCCCTGCGTGCCGATAGAATTTCGTGGTCGTGAGCACCGCCGCAGTTCCGCCGGAGGCCGCGGAACCCGATGCCCGGGCCCGGCTGCGGGCCGCGGCCCTGGACCGCTTCGGGCGCCAGGGGGTCAGCGCGACCGGGACCCGCGAGATCGTCGCGGCGGCCGGGCTGCGCAACCCCTCCGCGATCCACTACTACTTCGGGTCCAAGGAGGGGCTCGTCGAGGACCTCACGGACGAGTTCCGGGGCAGCCAGGCCGCGGTCCTGCGCAGCCAGGTCGAGCTCGGGACGCGAGGACAACCGCCGACGCCCACCGCCTGGGCCGCGGTCGTGGTGGAGTACTCGGCGCAGCTGCTCGCCAGCGAGCGCGGCTGCCTGCTGACGCGGATCTGGGCGGAGTTCGACGACGCCAACCCCGAAGCGACGGACGGGTTCCTCGCGGGGCCGCATCCCCTCGCCACCGCGTGGCGCGACGCGATCGCCGTGGCGTTCCCGGACCTCCCGCCCGCGGTTGCCGTCGCCCGCAACCTCGTCGCACTGCGCACCGCGCAGTGGATCACCGCCCGCCGCGCCCTGCGCATCCTCAACGGCGAGGTGCTGATCACGCAGACGGATGCCGCCCGGGCGTGGCTCCTCGAGCTGCTCGTGATCCTGCTGACCTCGGCCACCACCATGACCGCCGAAGCGATCGCGCAGCTCTGATCAACGGGTGGTCAGCACCGCCCGCAGCTAGGCCTCGTAGTAGTAGGAGGACCGGCGCGGTGAGACGGTCCGGTTCACCACGACGCCGACGAGGTTGGCGCCGGCGTGCTCGAGCGCCTCGAGCGTCTGGCGCACCTGGCGGCGCCGGCTCGTCTTGACGTCGAGCACGAAGATCGTCGCGTCGCACTGGGAGGCGACGGCCATGGCGTCGGCGAACATCGCGGCGGGCGGCGTGTCCACGACGACGAGGCGGACGGCCCGGAGCGAGTCGAGGACGTGCCGGAACGGGCGGGCACCGAGCACCGCCGAGGCGTCCTGGACCGGCGCGCCACTCGCGAGCACGCGCAGGAACGGCGTGTCCGGGAGCTTGCGCAGCATCGTGGCGAGGTCGTTGCCCTGCAGGACCGCGGAGAGCCCGGGGCGCGCGGCACGCCGAGGCGTTCGTGCACCGAAGGCTTGCGGAGGTCCGCGTCGACGATGACGACCTTCTCGTCGAGGCCCGCGGCCGACTGGGCCAGGTGCACCGCGGTGAACGTCTTGCCCGCGCTCTGGTTCGAGCTCACGACCGCGAGCGTGCGCGGCTTGCCGGCGCCTTCGAGCACCATCAGGTTCGTGCGCAGGACGCGGAACGCCTCGGTGAGCTCGATGCCCGAGCCCTTGGGGATCTTGGCGAGCACCGGGAGCCCGGTGATGCGGGTGACGTCCGCGGTGTCCTCGGTGCGGGAGAACCGGTCACCGGTGTAGTGCACGAGCACGGTCAGCTCGGCCACGACGACCAGGGCGACGACGAACGCCAGGATGGCGTCCCGCAGCGGCATCGGCGAGATCGGGCTGTTACCCGCGATGGCGCCGGAGATGGTGACGAGGTTGTCGTCCTTGCGGCTCCGGATGTCGATCTCGGACTGGTTGTACGCGTCGATCTGGCCCTGCAGCGCGGCCCGGTCGGGGTCGCCCGGCGCCAGGGCGTCGAGCTGGGTCTGCGCCTGGTTGCGAGCGGTCTGGACCGGGAGCAGGTCGGCGAACTTCGCCTCGGTCTGCTGCGCCTGGATCGTGGAGACGAGCGACGACGCCGCGAACCGGGTCAGCCGTTCGGCGTCCGCCCGGTTCGGCCCGGTGGCCTTGACCTCGACGAAGCCGAGGTCGCCGACCTGGCTCGCCGAGATCCGGCTCGTCGCCTGCTCGACGGTGAGCTTCATCCCCGAGGTCTTGATCGCGTTGCGGACGACCGTCGGCGTCTTCGCGTACTGCGCGTAGTTCTGCGCGAGGTACGTCGACGTGTCGGCCAGGGTCTGCCCGTTGGTGGCCGCGTTCCCGGGCACGACCTCGAGCTGGGTCTTCGCCTGGTACTCCTTGGACTGCACCGTGCTCGCGGCGAAGACCAGGACGGCGATGCCGACCGAGATGAGGAGGATCCGCAGCCAGTTCTGTGCAATGACGCGGAAATGTGCCGCCAGATCCATGGGGGGATCATGATAGGTGCACGGAGCGGCCGAACCGGGGCATGAGCGCCGCCCGATCGGTCGTGGAGCGGCCGAAATCGGACCGAACGCCGCGGCGGGCGGAGGGTCCCTACGGCGTGAGGTGTGACGTCGTGGTTCCGGGCCCCTGGACCGCGGGGCCGGGGGCGAGCTGCGGCGCCATGGTCGCGACGATCGCGATCATCACCCAGAAGAGCTGGTCCATCGGCACCAGCTCGAAGTAGGTCGCGACGAGCGAGCCCACCATGATCGCGAGGAGCTGTGCGGCGACACCGCAGACGAAGTCCTGGTCGATTCCGGTGACTCTTCGCTCGGTGTCTCTCGTGACCAGGAACATGGACACCAGCATGATGACGAAGAGCCACAGCGCGAAGAAGCCGAGCTCGAAGGCCACCTTGAGCCAGGAATTGTCGGGCACATAGGTCGCGTTGGGGTCCTTGTTGTTCAGCTTCGCGGACTTCTCGGCCGCCGCACCGGTGGTCCCGATGCCGGTGCCGAACACCGGGCTCTTCGCGAAGAGATCGACCCGGTCGCCCCATGAGAGCGTGCGGTCCCCGAGGCTGTGCGAGCTGAACACCGCGTTGCTCACGTTCGCGCCCGAGGGGATGAAGAGCGCGGCGACGAGCACGAGCGGGATGCCGTACACGAGGATCTTGTAGCGGTGGAACGCAAGGTAGAGGAGGCCGATCGCGAGGCCGAGCATGGCGCCCCGCACGAAGCTGAACAGCAACCCGACCGAGAGGATGGGCAGGGAGAGGAAGAAGAGCTTGCTCCGCAGGCGCTTGGGTTGCGCGAGCGCCATCGGCAGGCCGATGAGGATCACCAGCATCTCGTAGAAGCCGAACGAGAACGGGAGGTTGAACGTCGAGAAGGAGCGGAGCGTGAAGCCCGTCGTGAACCGGATGTTGTCGTCGTAGGCGTAGCCGAGCGAGTGCAGGTACGCGTGGCCCACCACCTGCTGCCAGAGACCGACCATCGCGGTCACGAAGCCGAGCGCCATGAAGATCGAGACGAGGTGATCACGCTCGCGACGATCGAGCGGGCACCGCCAGATCGCGAGCGCGAGCAGGATGCTGAAGTACGAGAGTCGGAGCCCGGTGAGCGCAGTGTTGATGTCGACGAAGAACGCCGAGGCCAGTCCGATCGCGAGCAGGCCGCCATACGCGGGCGCCCACGCCGGGAACTTGCGGTGCTCCTGGGCGCGCGCTTCCGGCGGGCAGAGGAAGGTCAACACGAGGATCCCGATGATGAAGACCTGCTTCCACGGGCTCGTCCACGCGGGGCCGAGGGCCTTGAGCATGCCGTCGAAGGGCAGGATCGCGACCATGATCAGCACGCCGCGCTGCGGTCGCCGGTAGACCGCGACCGCCGTCGGGATCAGGATCGCGAGCCCGAGCACCCAGAGCCCGAGCCCGAGCACCAGCGCGACGACGAGGACGACGACGCCGACCACGAGCAGGCTCGGTGCGGCGATCAGGCGCTCGCGCGTCTCGCGCAGTGCTTCCATCCCGCCCGATGGTACCGGCGGGCCGGCTCGGAAGTGTGGGCTTCGGCGCCCGGAAATGCCCGCCGGTGCCCGCTACCGCGCGGATGAGCGAGCGGTACAGCGCCACGACCATGGCGGCGTTCTCGTCCCAGGTCAACGCGTTCGGCGGTGGCTGCGGCGCCCGTGGCGGCTCCCGGGGGACGACGGCGGCGCGGGTGATCGCGGCCAGCCACGCGACGGGGTCGGACGCGTCGACGTGGGCTACGGCGTCCGAGCCCGCCGAGACCTCGACGAGCGCGGGATCGGTGCTGGCGATCACCGGCGCGCCGAACGTCCGCGCCTCGAGCAACGGAAAGCCGAAGCCCTCCTCGAGGGTCGGGAAGAGCACCACCGTCGCGTGCTCGTAGCACCAGCGGAGCGTCGGCATCCGACGCCCCGCGCAGCCAGAGCGCACACCCCTCGCCCTGGAGCTCCAGGAGCCGGCGCGTCGTCTCCTCGCTGTGCGGTCCGGGGTGCCCGAGCACGACCAGCGTGAAGCCGTCGGTCGCGCGGGCGACGTCGGGCCAGAGGTCGAGCAACAGCCCCACGTTCTTGCGGGGCGCGAGATCCCCGACGACGAGCGCGAAGCGCGTGCCGACCAGCTGGGGCACCGGTTCCGCTGCGGTGTCGACGAGCTTGCTGCTCAGGCCGTTCGGCGCGACCACGGTCTTCGGGCCCCACCTCGGGTCGATGGCGACCAGGCGATCGCGGGTCGCACCGCTCACCGCGACGAGCCGCGTGGCCGCGTTGATCGACGTGCGGTACTGGCGGGGGAGGAAGAGGCGCTTGGCGGGCGACGACTCGTGGGCCCGGGTGAGGGTCATGAGGTCGTGGATCGTCAGCACCGTCGGCAACGAGGTGCGCGGGACGAGGTGCTTGGTCCCGTGGACGATCTCGGCACCGGCACCGGCGAACTTCCGTCCGCTCGCGTACCGCTCCCACAACGCGATGCCCAGCTGACCCGACGCGGGGACGGTGACCATCGCGTCGAGGCGCGTCCCCGCGAGCTCTCTGACCCGGTCGGCCGCGCTCGCGGGCGCCCCCACGATGAGGCGCACGTCGTCGCGCCGCGCGAGCCCGGCGACCAGCTCCTCGCTGTAGCGACCGATGCCGCCCGGTCGGTCGATCGTGTCGGCCAGGACCCCGACGCGCAGGGGGGACGAATCGGCAGCAGGTTCCGGCATGTCGCCGCTAGCCTAAGGCGCTCCGATGCGCATCCTGATGGTCTCCAACCTCTGGCCTCCGGAAGTGGTCGGCGGCGCCGAGCAGTACGCGTCGGCCCTCTCCGACCACCTGCGCGCGGCGGGCCACGAGGTCCACGTGCTCACCCTCGGGGTGGACGGGCCGGACGTCGTCCGCGCGGTCAAGCCGTGGCCGTACCCGATCCAGGACACGCCGGCGCAGCCGACCTACAAGCGGCTCGCGTTCCATGCGGTGGACCTCTACAACCCGCGGGCCGGGCGCGCGCTCGACGCGGTCCTCGACGAGCTGAAACCCGACGTCGTGCACACGAACGCGGTGCAGGGCCTCTCGAGCGTCGCGCTCACCCGGCCGGGTCGACGCGGCGTCGCGCACGTGCACACGCTGCACGACTACTGGCTGCTGTGCCAGCGCAACTCGATGGTGCATCGGGACGGCCGGCAGTGCGACCCCCGGTGCCGGTCGTGCGTCGGCATCTCCTGGATCCGGAACGAGGCCATCCGGCGGTCACCGCCCGGCGTGCTGCTCGCGGTCTCGCGGGCCATCGCCGACGAGCACGAGCAGCTCGGGTGGACGAAGTCGCGGATGCGCGTGCTCTACAACCCGGTCGAGCTCGTCACCGGCGCGCGGGTCACGCCGCGGGGCGATCAGCGTCCGCTGACGTTCGGCTTCCTGGGCCGGCTCGGCATCGACAAGGGCGTCGGCACCCTCCTCGGGGCGTTCGCCCGCGCCGACGTCGGCGACGCCCGGCTCGTGATCGCCGGTCGGGGCCCGCTCGAGGCCGACGTGCGCGCGGCGGGATCCTCCGTCGTCGCGGCCGGTTGGGTGGACCGTGACCGGAAGGAGGCGCTGCTCGACGAGGTGGACTGCCTCGTCGTGCCGTCGCAATGGAAGGATCCCGCGCCGGTCGTGCTCAACGAGGCGCGGGGTCGGGGGATCCCGGTGATCGGCGCCACGATCGGCGGCATCCCCGAGCTGATCGCGCCGGAGTGCCGACCGTTGCTCTTCCCACCGGGCGACGGCGCCGCCCTGGCCGCGAGGCTCGAGACCTACGCCACGACGCCGGAGCAGTTCCGGCCCGTCCCGGCGGCCGCGCCGATCGACTGGCCGGCCCATCTCGACGCCGTGCTGGCGGCGTACGCCGAGGCCCAGCCGGCCGGTGCCGGGACTCACGCGACGCGACGATGACCACGGTGCGTGGCCACAGAACCCGGTGGGGCCCCTAAGATCGTCTGATGGGAGTGGGTTCGGACGCGCTGCGTCGCGGGCTGCGGGTGCGCTCGTCGGGAGAGCCTGACGGAGCCGCCGAGCCGACGGACGGGGATGCTCCGCGCCGAGTCGGCAGCGACTCGGTCTGGCTGATCCTCGCCGTCGCCGCGGTCATCCTCGTCGGGATCGGGCTGCGCTTCTTCGCGCGATCGGACCTCTGGGCGGACGAGGTCCTGTCGGTCAACATCTCGGGGCTCCCGCTGTCGCACCTGAGCGAGGCGCTGAAGCACGACGGCGCGCCGCCGCTCTACTACGTCCTCCTGCACGTCTGGATGCGGGTGTTCGGCACCGGCAACGAGACCGTGCGCGCGCTCTCGGGGGTCTTCGGCGTCCTCACGCTCGTCCCGGCATGGTTCGCCGGGCGCCGCCTCGACCTGCGCCGGAGCGCGGCCGGGTTGCAGGCGCCGGGTTCGCGCACGATCGCCTGGGCAACGGTGCTCCTGCTCGCCGCGTCTCCGTTCGCGATCCGCTACTCGACCGAGACTCGCATGTACGCGCTCGTCATGCTGCTGGTCTTCCTCGGGTACCTCGCGATGGCGCGGGTGTTCGATCGCCCGTCGTGGGGACGGCTGCTCTGCCTCGCGGTCGTGACCGGGCTTCTGCTCTACACGCACTACTGGTCGTTCGCACTGCTCGCGATCGTGGGCCTCTGGGTGCTGTACGTCGCGGTGCTTGGCGCGCCGGAGCGACGGGTTCCGGCGCGGTACGCGCTCGGCGCGCTCTTCGTCGGTGGGCTCACCTTCATTCCGTGGTTGCCGACGTTCCGGTACCAGGAGGTCCACACCGGAACGCCGTGGGGCGCGGTCGTGAGCCCGGTGTCGAGCACGGCCGAAGCGGTGAAGTCGTTCGGTGGCAACACCCACATCGTCGGCTGGGCACTGCTGTTCCTCTTCCTGCTCGCGGTGTTCGCACGGGGCATCGACAAGCGCCACATCGACGTGGACCTCTGGACCCGGCCCGGCGTCCGCATCGAGGCCGGCCTCGGGCTCGCCACGCTCGGGCTCGGCCTGCTGCTCGCGCGGGCGACCTCCACCACGTTCGAGGGCCGCTACGCGTCCGTGATGTTCCCGCTCTTCCTCATGACGGCCGGCTTCGGCGTGACGGTCTTCGCGAGCCGAACCGCGCGGTACACGGTGCTCGCGCTCTTGTTGATCGGTGGGTTCTGGGGTGGGACCAGCAACGCGCTGCGGAGTCGCACGCAGGCGTTCCAGATCGCGAACGCGGTCAAGCACGATGGTCACCCGGGCGATCTGGTCGTCTACTGCCCGGACTCCATCGGCACCGATGTGAACCGCCTGCTGCCCTCGAACGTCCGCCAGGTCGCGCTCCCCGGCTTCACCTCGCCGGGCCGCATCGACTGGGTCGACTACATGAAGCGCGTCGATGCGATCAAGCCGTACGACGCGGCGACCGAGATCCTGCGGCGCGCGGGGAACAACACGATCATGTTCGTCTACACGTCCGGGACCCAGCCCCTGCAGACGAAGTGCGGCCTGATCGCGGACACGCTGTCGCTCTCGCGGCCGCGCATCCGCTCGATCGAGCCGGATCCGTACTTCTTCGAGAATCAGGGCCTCTACGAGTACCCGCCTCGCGCGCGTTGACCGGCCGCGCTACGCGGCGATGCTGACCGCGGCCTTCAGCTCGGCCGCGAGGTTGCGGGCCCGCCGCACCGTCCGCCAGTAGACGTCCTCCATGAGGATGTGCGCGAACTCGCCGTTGCGGCCGATGCTCAGGAGTCGGTCGACGCCGGTCGTCGTCTCGAGGCGCTGCCGGTCGAGCTCGTACGCGTTGTGGAACACGGGGTACGCCAGCGGCTGACGCACGACCCGGGAACCGAGGTAGTCGCGCCGCGCGCTCGGGATGATCTCGGTGAGCACGTCGATGCACCGCTCGCCGACCTCGAGGTCGTCCATCGTCCACCAGTCGTCGCCGATCTCGGCGCCGATGTCGGCGGTGATCAGCGTCTTGCCTTCGGGCGCGAGCCACGGCATCGACTTCGGCGTCTCGGTCAGGCGGAAGAACGGGTACTTGGCCTCGGGGGTCCACACCATCGTGTCGGGGATCAGGTCGCGGCCGCGCAGGCGCAGGTTGACGAAGACCATCGGCCGGAACCGGAACGCCCGGAACGGCTCGAGCGCGTCGGTGCCCTCGACCAGCCGGGGCAGGACGTCGATCGGCGCGGTGCTGACGACCGCCGCAGCCGGGACCTGCTGGCCCGCCACCCGCACGCCGACCGCGCGCTCGCCGCTGACGGTGATGCACTCCACCGGGCTCTGCAACCGGATCGAGTCGGCCACCTCCGCGGCGAGGCTCTCGCACACGGTGGAGATCCCGCGCTCGGGATAGACGTGCCACACGTTGGCGCTCAACGGCGCCTCCCGGCCGTAGCCGACGGCAACCGCGCGATGCGTCAGCCGGGCGGCGAGCTTCAGGCCGACCGTCTGCGCGATGCCACTCGGGATCTTGTCGGCGACGGCCGGTGACAGCTCCGTGGCCGGTGCGCCCGACCACGCCTCGAGCAGGGGCAGCGCGATCTCGTCGGCGAGCGCACGGCCGTAGTCACGGCGGAACTGGTCGGCGGCGGACGTCGCCGGCCCGGTCGGCCGCTTCGCGCGCCCGGCCAGGGCCGAGACCACGTAGCGGGGCACCTTCAGGAGGCCCGCGGGGTAGTCGTAGCTCAGGCCGTGCACCCACACGGTCTCGCCGTAGTGCTCGACGACGCGGCACTTGTCGTTGACCCCGGTCGCGGTCGCAAGGCGGTTGGTGATGAAGTGCGCGCCGGTGTCGAAGGTGAAGCCCTCGGCGTCGTGGTGGCTGTCCGCCATCCCGCCGACCTTCGGACCGGCTTCGTAGAGCACCGCGTCGAGCCCGTTGCGCAGCAGCTCCCGGGTCATCGTGAGCCCGGCGATGCCGCCGCCGATCACGACGACCGGCGCGGTGCTGATCTCGGGGCCGCTCATTCGGCGTCGGCGCTTCGGCGCAAGACGGCTCGGAGCAACGCGGCGCGACCAGCGCGCTGGTGCAGCCAGTCGAACACGGTGAAGACCGCGAGGGGGATCGGCGACTCGAGCGAGAGCCAATCGACGATCGGCCGCGGTGCGCCCCAGTCGTCCAACGCGTTGCGGATCGAGTACACCCAGTTCACCGGGCTGACCATCGTGTCGAGCGATTCGACGTCGAACCCGGTGTGCGCCGCGAGCCGGCCGAGGGACGGCGCGTCGAAGAGGTACCAATGGCGGGGGAAGTGGTAGCCGCCCCAGTGGCGGCGCTTCGCGATCGTGAAGTCGAGCGACCCGGTGTTGTCGGTCACGACCAGCAGGCGTCCGCCCGGGCGGAGCACCCGCCGGATCGCCGCGAGCAACGACGCGGGATCCGCAACGTGCTCGACGGTTTGGACCAAGATGGCGAAGTCGTAGTGCTCGGCCGGGAGGTCGAGCTCTTCGATCGAGCCGCGGTGGACGACGAGGCCCCGTGCCTCGGCGGCATCCGCGGCCCGCGGATCGAGGTCCACGCCCTCGAGCTGCCAGCCGGACGGACCGAACTCACGGAGGAGCTCGAGGTGGAACCCGTCGCCGCAGCCGACGTCCAGGACCGCGGCGTTCGCCGGGAGCGGGCCGGCCGCGGCGAGGAGCCGGTGCGCCTCCAGCCGGCGGCGCACCTTGTAGACCAGCCCGAAGTTGTCCTCGGTGAACGAGAACGCGTGGTAGGTGTCCGGGTAGATCGTCGACATCTCGGCCCGCACCGGCCGCGGGTCCAGGTACACGAGGCCGCACCGCTCGCACCGCACGGTGAGGAAGCTGTCCGGTGACGTCCGGTACTCGAAGTCTTCGCCGACCCCGACCGGCTCGGCCTCCCGGGTGCCGCAGATGCAGCAGCTCGCGGGCTCGAGCGTGAGCGGCCGCGCGCCGACGTCCGGGCGGTCAGACCACATCCGACGTCGAGTCGGGGAGCGGGTCGCGGAGTCGGAGCCCAGCGTCGTGATGTCCGTGATCGTACCGGGGGTCCACACGTGGGGGATTCCGTGCGCCGCGCTCCGTGCCGGGTGTGGCCGGATCAGGCGGGCAACGCACGGATCGCCGCCGCGACCCGCTCGCCCGCATGACCGTCGCCGTAGGGAGTCGGCTCGTTGGCGAGCCGGGCGTGGAGACCGCGGAGGTCGGCTGCCCACGTCCGTCCCTGCCGGCCGATGGCGGGTCCCGGAGCCACGAGCTCGGCGAAGGTGCCGATGACCTCGGGCCGTTCGGTCGACGCGCGCGCACGACGATCACCGGACGCTTGACGATGCTGGCCTCTTCCTGGACCCCGCCCGAGTCCGAGACGAGGAACGCGCACTCGTGGGCCAGCCCGAGGAACTCGCGGTACCCCATGGGATCGACCATGCGCACGGAGCCGGCCGTGGCGCGTCCGGCGCTCCCGAGCCGCGCGGCCGTGCGCGGGTGGAGGGGGAGGAGCACGGGAAGCGGAAGGGCGTCGAGCTCGGCGAAGATCACGCGCAGCTGCTCGTCGTCATCGACGTTCTCCGGCCGGTGGAACGTCGAGAGCACGTACCCGCCGGCCTCGAGACCGAGCTCGGCGAGCCGCGCCGCTCGCTCCGGCGCGCCGGGCAGCATGTGCAGCGCGGCGTCCACGACGGTGTTCCCGGTGACCACGACGCGTGCACCCGTGATGCCTTCGGCCGCGAGCTGCTCGCGACTGGTCTCGGTCGGCGCGCAGCAGAGGTCGGCGAGGTGATCGGTGACGACCCGGTTGTGCTCCTCCGGCATCGCGCGGTCGTAGCTGCGCAACCCGGCCTCAACGTGCACCAAGGGGATGTCGCGGGCGTTCGCGGCCAACGCTGCGGCGACCGTCGTGTTCGTGTCCCCCTGCACGACGACGACTTCGGGACGGTTCGCGGCAAACGCGCGATCGAGCAGTGCCGTCGCGCTCCCGATCTGCTCACCGCGCGGCGCGCCGCCGACGTCGAGCTGCAACGACGGCGGTTCGAGGTCGAGCTCCGCCAGCAATGCGCTCGCGAGCGCGGGGTCGTAGTGCTGTCCGGTGTGAATTGTCCGGGCTGTCCCACCGAGTGCCCACAGGACCGGCGCGAGCTTCACGACCTCGGGGCGGGTGCCGAACACGACGGCGACGCTGTGCTCTCGCATTCTCCTCCAGGAGCACGGGTGCGCCCGCGGTCGGGCAACGCGGAAAACGGTCCGATCCAACTCGTGGAACGGAAGGTGCCTACCGGTACAGTACGTGCGCGACCCGGGCAGGACGTGCACGGCGCGATCTCCGGTTGGCTGCGAGATGCCGGCTGGGAGAGGACTCGATGATCCAAGTGCGGTCGACGGAACCCGGACTCGCGCTTCCCAACGATCAAGACGCAAGCGGTCGCAGCCTCGGAGCGGCGGAGCTGGCGCGCCTGACCGACGTGATCACGAGCGGCACGCTCACGAGCACGAAAGGGACGCAGGTGCCCGAGCTCGAAGCGCGCTTCGCGTCCGTGCTCGGTGCGAGCACTGCCGTGGCGTGCTCGTCGGGTACTTCCGCGATCCACGCGGCAATTGCCGCGGTCGATCCCGAACCCGGTGACGAGATCGTCACGACCGCGATCACGGACATGGGCGCACTCGCCCCGATCCTGTATCAAGGTGCGATTCCGGTCTTCGCGGACGTCGACGCCCGTACGGGCAACGTGACGGCGGCAACGATCGCGGACCGGCTCTCGGAGCGCACCGCGGCGATCGTCGTCACCCACCTCTTCGGCAACCCGGCCGACGTCGACGCGGTCCGGGCGCTCGGCGACGCCAACGACGTCCCCGTGATCGAGGACTGCGCGCAGGCGTTCCTGGCCCGGCGCGGCGGGCGCCTCGTCGGCACGATCGGATCGATCGGATGCTTCAGCTCGCAGCAGGGCAAGCACATGACCACGGGCGAAGGCGGGCTCGTGATCTCGGACGATCCGGCCTACGCCCGCCGGATCCGCCTCTTCGTGAACAAGGCGTGGCCGTACGGCGAGGAGAACCCGGACCACGAATTCCTCGCGCTGAACTCGCGGATGACCGAGCTCCAGGGCGCGGTGGCGAACGGCCAGCTCGACAAGCTCGAGGCCGGTGTCGCCCAGCGCATCGAGATGGCGCGGCTCCTCACCGACGACCTGGTCGGGCTCCCGGGCATCACGGCTCCCGTGGTGCGCGAGGACGACGTCATGACGTTCTGGAAGTACCCGCTGCTCGTCGACCCGGCCGTGGTCCCGGGCGGCCCGCAGGCGCTCGCCGCGGAGCTCCGCCTCGGCGGCATCGCGTCCGCGCCCCGCTACATCCAGAAGCCCGCATTCGCGTGCCGGGTGTTCAGCGAACAGCGCACGTTCGGTGACAGCCGGTGGCCGTTCACCCTCGCTCGGCCGGACGCGGTCGACTACCGATCCGAATGGTTCCCCGGTACGTACTCATTCCTGGATAACGTCCTGGTACTTCCCTGGAACGAGCGGTATGAGACGCACCACGTCGAGCTCCTCGGCGAACGGATTCGCACCGCAGTCGAGCACGTGATCGAAAGGGAACGATGACCGAGCTTTCGGGCCGTGAGCTCAGGATTGGCCTCATCGGCGCGGGCGGGATCGCCCAGTCATACGTCAGGGTGTTCGAGGGACTCGAAGGGGCGCGGCTCGACTGCAGTCGCGGATCCGCGCGGGCGCGCCGCGAGCACCGTCGCGGAAGCGGTGCGCGGCACCGCGTACCCGTCGCACCGCGCGCTGCTCGAGGACGCGGACGTCGACGCGGTGCTGGTGTGCACGCCGCCCATCACGCATCCGGAGATCGTGCTGCAGGCGATCGAGCGCGGACTGCACGTCTTGTGCGAGAAGCCGCTCGCGATCGACGTCGGCAGCGCGTCGACGATGGTGGCGGCGGCGGACAAGGCGGGCGTCATGTTCACCATGGCGGCCAAGTTCCGGTTCGTCGACGACGTGATCCGCGCCCGCCAGATCGTGGGCTCGGGGATCCTCGGCGAGCTGATGGTGCTGGAGAACGCGTTCGCCTCGCGGGTCGACATGTCCCGGCGGTGGAACTCGGATCCCGCCGTGTCGGGCGGTGGCGTGCTGATCGACAACGGGACCCACTCCGTGGACATCGTGCGCTACTTCCTCGGCCCGATCGCCGAGGTCATGGCGGTCGAGGGCAAGCGGGTCCAGCGGCTGCCGGTGGAGGACACCGCGAGCATGCTGCTGCGCACGCCCGACGGTGTGCTCGGAACCGTCGACCTGTCGTGGAGCGTCGACCGCGTCACCGACACGTACCTCACCCTGTACGGATCCGAAGGCACCGTGAGCGTCGGTTGGAACGGCGTCGCGCTACCGCCAGGCGTCGAGCCCCGAGTGGGTCGCGTTCGGCGAGGGCTACGACAAGAACACGTGCATGGGCGCGCGAGGTGGCGAACTTCTGCGCAGCAATCCGTGGTGACGAGGCACTCGCGGTGACGGCCGATGATGCGATCGCGTCCGTCGCGGTCGTCGAGGCCGCGTACGTCGCGCTCGAGCGCAGTGACTGGATCGCGGTGCGGGATCTTCCGGGTGGCGACCGCGCCGCGGGTGAGCAGGTGGCATGACGCCTCCGCAAGCCGGAGCGCGCGTCCACCCCACCGCGGAGATCGAAGCCGGCGTCGAGCTCGGTGCCGGCACCGCGATCTGGTCGGGTGTCCACGTGCGGGGCCCGGGCACGCGCATCGGTGTCGACTGCATCGTCGGCGAGCGCACCCACATCGGGTACGGCGTGCAGATCGGCGACCGGGTCAAGTTGAACGCGTTCGTGTACGTGTGCACCGGCGTCACCATCGAGGACGGCGTGATGGTGGGCGCGGGCACGATCTTCACGAACGACCGCTACCCGCGCGCCACGACTCCCGACCTCGCGACGCTGCGGCCGTCGGAGCCGGACGAGCGCACGCTGCCGACCCTCGTCGGCGAGGGCGCGTCGATCGGTGCCGGGAGCGTGATCGGCTGCGACCTCACGATCGGCCGGTTCGCGCTCGTCGGCATGGGATCGGTGGTGACGCGAACGGCTCCGCCGTTCCACCTCGTGGTCGGCCAGCCCGCGCGCTCGGTCGCCGTGATCTCCCGGGTGGGGGAGCCGATCGTGCGGTTCTCCGGCGCGCGCCCGCCCGATCGCGAGGAGGTGGTGTGCCCGGTCAGCGGGCTCCGCTACGCGATCCGAGCCGGCGAGGTCATCGAGCTCGACCCCCCGTCATGAGCGGAGCGGGTGACGCGGCGCCCGAGTCCGAGCCGCGCCGCGGAATCGTGGGCAGTGGTCGGTGGCGGGATGCTGGGGCTGACGCTCGCGCTGCGGTTGCGGGAGCAGGGCAAGCGGGTGACCGTGTTCGAGCGGGCCGATCGGGTCGGCGGCCTCGCGAGCGCGTGGTCGATCGCCACGCCCGACGGTCCGATCACCTGGGATCGGCACTACCACGTCACGCTGCTCTCGGACGCGTCGCTGCGGCACGTGCTCGCGCAGCTCGGGCTCGATGCGCAGATGCAGTGGGTGGAGACGAAGACCGGGTACTACGCGGCCGGTCACCTCTCGTCCGTGTCGAACTCTGTCGAGTTCCTCCGGCTGCCGGGCCTGCCGATGATCTCGAAGCTGCGCCTCGCGCTGACGATCGTTTCCGGGTCGCGAGTCAAGGACTGGCGACGACTCGAGCAGGAGACCGTCGAGGAGTGGCTCACGCGCTGGTCCGGGCGGGCGACGTTCCGCGGCTTCTGGCTGCCCCTGCTGCGGGCCAAGCTCGGCGAGAGCTGGCCGGAGGCGAACGCCGCGTTCATCTGGGCGACGATCCAACGGCTGTACGCAGCGCGACGCAGCGGGTTGAAGAAGGAGATGTTCGGTTACGTGCCCGGTGGCTACGCGCACGTGCTCGACCGGTTCGCCGCGCACCTGCGCGACCTCGGGGTGGAGATCCGCTGCTCGGCGACGGTCGCGCGGGTGGAGCACACCGGCGCCGGGTTGGAGGTGCAGCTCGAAGGTGAAGCCGGTGCGCAGTTCGACCACGTGGTCGTCACCAGCGACACCGCGACCGCCGAACGACTGTGCCCGGGCCTGACGGAGGTGGAGCGCGCGCGGTTGCGCGGCATCTCGTACCAGGGGATCGTCTGCGCGTCGCTCGTGCTGCGCGAGTCGCTGAGCGGCTACTACCTCACGTACCTGATGGACGATCTGCCGTTCACCGCGGTCGTCGAGATGACGGCGCTCGTCGACCCGGAGCAGCTCGGTGGCCACGCGCTCGTGTTCCTGCCCAAGTACGTCGGCCCGGACGATCCCCTCTTCGACGTCCCTGACGACGAGATCGAGGCCCGCTTCCTCGAGGGTCTGCAGAGGGTGTACCCGCGCCTGGAACGTGCCGATGTCCTCGGGGTGAGGATCTCCCGAGTGCGCCGCGTGTTCCCGATCCCGACGCTGGGGTACTCGCGCCGGGTGCCGTCGATGACGACGAGCGTCCCGGGCCTCCACCTCGTGAGCTCCGCGCAGATCGTCAACGGCACGCTCAACGTCAACGAGACCGTCGAGCTCGCGGAGCAGGCGGCCATCACGCTCTCCGGCCGGGACGGCACTACCGTGCCGGGGGACCTGGAGCGACGCACATGAACCCTTCCTCGCGCAAGCCGCTCGCGAGCCTCTCGCTGGACGCGGACAACCAGTGGTCGTACATGAAGATCCACGGTGACGACGGCTGGGACTCCTTCCCGTCGTACCTCGACGTCCTCGCGCCCGCGCGCGCTCGACGTGCTCGCACGCCACGGCCTGCGGATCACCTTCTTCATCGTCGGCCAGGACGCCGCGCTCCCGGAGAACCGTGACGCGCTCGGCGCGCTCGCCGGCGCCGGTCACGAGATCGGCAACCACTCCTTCCGCCACGAGCCCTGGCTCCACCGCTACTCGGAAGCCGAGCTCGACGAGGAGCTCCAGCGGGCCGAAGACGCGATCGAGTCGGCCACCGGGGTGCACACGGACGGCTTCCGCGGTCCCGGCTACAGCCTGTCCGAGACGACGCTGCGGGTGCTGCTGCGCCGGGGCTACGCGTACGACGCGTCGACGCTGCCGACCTACATCGGGCCGCTCGCGCGCGCCTATTACTTCCGCACCGCGCAGCTCACCGCCGAGCAGCGGGCCGAGCGCGAGTTGCTCTACGGGACCTGGGCCGACGGTCGCCGGGCGGTGCGTCCGTACCGTTGGGCTGTCGACGACCGCACGCTCCTCGAGCTCCCCGTCACGACCCTGCCCGGGCTCAAGGTGCCGATCCACGTCAGCTACCTGCTGATGCTCAGTGCGTACTCGCCGGCCGCCGCCCGCGCGTACTTCGACGCCGCGCTGCGCGTCTGCCGTGCTGCCGGGGTCGGGCCGTCGATCCTCATGCACCCGCTGGACCTCATCTCGGGAGACGACGTCAAGCAGCTCGCGTTCTTTCCGGGGATGCAGATCGGCTTGGACGAGAAGCTCGCCCGGGTCGACTCGTACCTCGACCTCTTCCAGCGTCACTTCGACGTGGTGCCGGTGGGGGAGCACGCCCGGGCCCTCGCCGCCCGTGATCTCCCGGTGCGCGCGCCCGATGTTCGCGGCGGCGTCGTGACCGGAAGCGAGGCGTGGACCGCGCCGAACGCCGCGGACGAGCCCGAGCGCGGCGCGCCGGCCGAGCAGCCGATCGTTCCGGGCATGGCCGGGGAGTCCCGGCCGTTCGTCTCCGTGATCGTGCCCGCGTACAACGAGTCCGCGGTCGTGGTGGACACGCTCACCCAGCTCTCGGCGTACCTGAAGGGCCTCGAGGACCTGTACCGGTGGGAGATCGTCGTCGTCAACGACGGCAGCACCGACGACACCGGCGTCCTGGCCGACGAATTCGCGGCAACGCACCCGAACGTGCGCATCCTCCATCACCGGGTCAACTTCCTCCTCGGCCAGGCGCTGCGCTACGCGTTCAACTCGACGCAGGCGGACTACGTGGCGGTGATGGACTGCGACCTCAGCTACGACGTCGAGCACCTGGGCCGGATGCTCTACGCGATCCAGGACTCGAAGGCGCGCATCGTCATCGCGTCGCCCTACGCCGAGGGCGGCGAGACCACGAACATCCCGTTCGGCCGCCGGGTGATGAGCCGCGGCGCGAACTGGCTCCTGTCGCGCGCCGCCGGCGGCGAGCTCACCACCGTCACCGGGATGGTGCGGGTCTACGACGGCCGCTTCCTTCGCAGCCTCGACCTGCGGGCGATGGACACCGAGATCAACACCGAGATCATCTACAAGGCGCAGATCCTCCACGCGCGCATCATCGAGATCCCGGCCCACCTCGACTGGTCGTTCCACAACACCGGTGGGGTCCGGCGCACCGCGACGAACTTCCGGATCTCACGCGGCACGATCTCCTCGCTGTTCTCCTCGTTCCTGTTCCGCCCGTTCCTGTTCTTCATGCTCCCGGGCCTGATCCTGCTCGCGGTCGCGGCGTATTCGCTCGGCTGGTGCACGTGGCACGTGTTCCAGGCCTGGGGCCAGCGCTCCGCGTTCGGGAACTCCGGGCTGACGGGCGCCATCCAGAACGCCTACGCCCGCGCCCCCCACGCGTTCCTCTTCTCGGGCGTGACGCTGATCCTGGCGATCCAGCTGATCAGCCTCGGGGTCATCGCCGCGCAGGGCAAGCGCTACTTCGAGGAGCTGTTCCACCTCGGGACGTCCATCTACCGCCAGGTTCGCCCCGACGAGCACGGCACCGCGGACCCGGAGGCAGACCCAGAAGGCGAACCGTTCTCTCGGTAGAGTGCAGTCGAGCCCCGGGCGGCCTGCCCCGGGCGAATCGCACGATTCCAGGAGAGAGCGACCATGGCCGACGGCTTCGACGCGCTGGAAGCCTCCGACCCCGCGGTCGCCGACATCGTGCGACGCGAGGTGGAGCGCCAGAACACCACCATCCAGCTGATCGCGTCCGAGAACTTCACCTCACCCGCGGTGCTCGAGACCCAGGGCACGGTCCTCACGAACAAGTACTCCGAGGGCTACCCGGGCAAGCGCTACTACGGCGGCAACCTCGTGGTGGACGAGGCGGAGGAGCTGGCCCGGCAGCGGGCGTGCGCGCTGTTCGGCGCCGAGCACGCGAACGTGCAGCCGCACTCCGGGGCGAACGCGAACATGGCCGTCTACCTCGCCTTGTTCTCGCCCGGCGACAAGCTCATGGGGATGCGCCTGGACCAGGGTGGGCACCTCACGCACGGGTCACCGGTGAACTTCAGCGGCCGGATCTACGACTTCGTCGCGTACGGCGTCGACGCCGACGCGGAGACGCTGGACTACGACGTGATCCGCGACCTGGCCAAGGCGGAACGGCCCAAGGCGCTCATCGCGGGCGCGACTGCGTACTCGCGCCTCATCGACTTCGCGGCGTTCCGCTCGATCGCCGACGAGATCGACGCGCTGCTCATCGTCGATGCCGCGCACATCGCCGGGCTCATCGCCGGCGGCGCGCACCCGAACCCCGTGCCCTATGCCGACGTCGTGACGTTCACGACCCACAAGACCCTGCGCGGACCGCGCGCGGGCGCGATCCTCTGCCGGGAGCAGCACGCGGCGGCGATCGACAAGGCCGTGTTCCCCGGTCTGCAGGGCGGGCCGCTGATGCACGTGATCGCGGCCAAGGCCGTCGCCTTCCACCTGGCCGCGCAGCCCGAGTTCCGCGAGTACGCCGCGCAGATCGTGCGCAACGCGCAGGCGCTGGCGGGCGGGCTGGCGGATGAGGGCTTCCGCATCGTCTCGGGCGGGACGGACAACCACCTGATGCTCGTGGACCTGCGCCCGTTCGGGGTCACCGGGAAGGTGGCCCAGGAGGCGCTCGACCGGTCCGGGATCACCTGCAACAAGAACGCGATCCCGAACGACCCCGAGAAGCCGTTCGTCACCAGCGGGCTCCGCCTCGGCACCGCGGCCGTCACGACCGCGGGCATGGGCGAGTCCGAGATGACGGAGATCGCGGCGCTGATCGCGACGGTGCTGCGGGCCCCCGACGACGCGGGGGTGACGCAGGAGACGCTCGACGCGGCCCACCGGCTCTGCGCGAAGTACACGCCATACCCCGAGCTCGCAGCCGGCCGGTAGGGGCACCCGTACATGGGCGGTTACGCGATCGTGTTTGCGGTCGCGCTGCTGACCACGCTCGCGATCACCCCGTTGGTCCGCCGGCTCGCGATCCGGATCGGCGCGATCGTGCCGCCGAACGAGCGCGGCGTGCACACGAAGGCGATGCCGACGCTCGGTGGCGCGGCGATGTTCGTCGGCTTCCTCGTCGCGATCGCGGTGGCGTCTCAGATCCCCCAGTTCCACGAGATGTTCAACGGCTCCTCCGCGCCGGCCGGGCTGATGCTCGGTGCCGGCGTGATGTTCGCGGTCGGCGCGCTCGACGACCTCCGCGAGGTGTCGCCACCGGCCAAGCTCGCCGGGATGGTGCTCGCGGGGAGCCTGCTCTCCCTGCTGGGCGTCTCGATGGTGTTCTTCCGGATCCCGTTCGCGGGCCAGGACACGCTGGTGCTCTCGCCCGACCTCGCCCCGCTCGTCACCGTGATCGTGGTCGTCGTGTTCGCCAACGCGATCAACCTGATCGACGGGCTCGACGGGCTCGCGGCGGGCATCGTGATCATCGCCGGCACCGCGCTGTTCCTCTACTCGGACCGGCTGTTCAAGGGCGGGTTCCTGGAGCCGGACAACATCGCTCCGCTCGTCGCCGTGATCGCGGTCGGGATCTGCGTCGGCTTCCTGCCCTACAACTTCAACCCGGCGCGCATCTTCATGGGCGACGCGGGCGCGCTGTTCCTGGGGCTGCTGCTCGCGACCACGACGATCACGATCGGTGGCCACGCGGACTACCAGTACCCCGGCACCACCTACTTCTTCTACGCGCCGCTGTTCATCCCGATCGTGATCCTCGGGGTGCCGATCCTGGACACCGCGTTCTCGATCGTCCGGCGCGCGGTGCGCGGGAAGTCCTTCGCGGGTCGCGGACAAGGACCATCTCCACCACCGGCTGATGCGGCTCGGACATGGCCCCCGGCGCACCGTGGTGATCCTCTGGCTCTGGACCGCGCTGCTCTCAGGGCTGGCGCTGCTGCCGACCTACACGAGCTCGGGGAACCTCAACGCGCTCGTGCCGATCGGGGTCTTCGCCCTCGCGCTGGTGCTGTACGCCATGTTCGGGCCGGGCCGGCGCGCGGCCGGCTCCGAGGCCGAGGTCGAGGTGACGGAGGACGCGGCCGAGCCCGAGCCCGAGCTCGGTGACGTGGTGGATCTCGAGAGCCGCCGCCGCAACGTCCGCTGAGCCGACCCCGGAGACCTCGCCGACACCCACCGGCGACCGGTCCCGGGCCGCCCGGCGCGCCGAGATCGGCGATGTGACAGCCTTCGGTTTGACCGCGCCAGGGGCGCCGGGTAGTTTGCGAATACATTCACAAGCAGGGCTTCCGCCGCCCGCACGCAACGCGATCGGCGGGCCGGTGGGGGAAGATCGGGGTTGGAACTCCGGAGCAGATGGGCGAGGCCCGGTGCGAGCGGCGGGGCCGACGACGGCCTGAGCCAGGCGCTGAGCCTGGTGGTCGGCCCGGTGATCTTCGCGTTCCTCGGCTACCTCCTCGACCAGGTGATGGGCACCAGCCCGTTGTTCCTGGTGGCCTTCGGGATCCTCGGATTCCTGGCCGCAGTCCTCGCGCTCTACTTCCGGTACCAGGCCGCAATGGCCAGACAGGAAGCCGACAAGCCATGGAATCGCCGCCAGTGGTAGCCGCATCCGAGATCCCCGTGGCTCACGAGAGCCGGATCGCCGATCACATGGCGCGCCATGCGCTGCTGATCGCCCCGGTCGTGATCCTCGGGTGTGGCCTCCTCCGCGGGGTCGACGGCGCCATCGAGCGCGGCGATCGGGCTCGTGCTGGTCGCGCTGAACTTCTTCGTCTCCGCCCGCCTCATCGGCTGGGCCGCCGCCCGCTCGCTCGCGCTGCTGCAGGGCGCGGTGCTCGGCGGGTTCATCGTGCGGCTCTTCGCCCTCACGCTCATCGTGCTGGGCCTCGAGCAGTTCTCGTTCATCGATCTTCCCGTACTCGTGCTCACGATCGCGGTCACCCACATCGCGTTGCTGATCTGGGAGACCCGGTACGTGAGCCTCACGCTGGCCGCACCGGGACTCAAGCCGGGCGTCTACGAGCGTGAGCCCAAGGACAAGGAGTAGCCGGAGTGACGCTCGGGGTCTTCGTCTTCCCGCCGATCGATGAGCTCTTCCGTTGGAAGGACATCGCGTTCAAGGGCCAGTTCTACGCGATCAACAAGACGAGCCTGCTCGTCATGGTGTCGTCGCTGCTGATCATCGCGATCTTCGTGGGCGGCAGCCGCCGGATGAAGCTGGTGCCGCAGGGCTTCCAGAACGTGCTCGAGATGACCTACGAGTTCGTGGACCGGGGCATCACCCGTGACGTCATCGGCAACGACGCGACGCGGTTCACGCCGTTCCTCGGATCGCTCTTCCTCTTCATCCTGTTCCTGAACTTCTGGGAAGTCATCCCGTTCATCCAGTTCCCGCCGACCTCGCGGTTCGCGATCCCGCTGTTCCTGGCGCTGATGGTCTACGTCCTCTACTGGTTCCTCGGCTTCAAGCACCAGGGGATCAAGTACCTCACCGGCCACCTCTTCCCGGCCGGCGTGCCGCTCGCTCTCTACATCCTCGTGACGCCCATCGAGCTGGTGCAGATCCTGCTCGTCCGGCCCTTCTCACTGGCCGTTCGACTCCTCGCCAACATGATGGCCGGCCACATCCTGCTCACCGCGCTGGCCCTGCTCACCGCCTACACCCTCACGAACGCGCCGATCATCGCCCTCGGCCCGTTCGCCCTGAACGTCGGGGTCACGGCGTTCGAGATCCTCGTGGGCTTCCTGCAGGCATACATCTTCACCCTGCTGACCGCCGTCTACATCGCCGATTCACTACACGCCGAGCACTAGGAGAGACTGACATGCACGACCTCGTAATCGCCGCGCAACAGGCTGGAGAGCTCAAGGCTGGCCTCCAGTCCATCGGCGCCGGCATCGTCTACGGCGCCGCCGCCATCGGCCCGGGCATCGGCATCGGCATCGTGGTGGGCAACGCCATCACGGCCATGGCGCGCCAGCCGGAGATGGCCGGACCGGTCCGCACGACGATGTTCCTCGGTATCGCGTTCACCGAGGCGCTCGCGCTGTTCGGCTTCGTCCTCTTCTTCCTGGCCAAGAGCTAGGGCGTCCGTCATGCATCTTGCAGTGCTGCTTGCCGCAACGAGCGTGAGCGTGAAGGCGAAGAACCCGATCGTCCCGGAGACCAAGGAGATCGTCTGGGCCGTCATCAGCTTCGCCATCGTGTTCGCCCTGCTCGCGTGGAAGGCGTGGCCGGCGATCAAGAAGGCGATCGCGGACCGCGAGGCGCACATCCGCACCGACCTCGAGCGGGCCGAGTCGGCCAAGACCGAGGCGGAGTCGTCGCTGGTCCAGTACCAGCAACAGCTCGCCGAGGCACGCAACGAGGCCGGGAAGATCATCGAAGAGGCCCGGCTCGCCGCGGACCAGGTGCGCAAGGACCTGATCGCCCGGGCCGAGACCGAAGCCGCCGACCTGCGCGTCCGGGCTCAGGAGGACATCCGGCTGGCGACCGAGCGTGCGCTCTCGGACCTGCAAGGCCGCGTGGCCGAGCTGTCCATCGAGCTCGCGGAAAAGGTCGTCGAGCGGAACCTCGACCGCGACACGCAGATCGCGCTCATCGAGAGCTACATCAACCAGGTGGGGAGCCGGTAACCGATGGCTGAAGCCGACCGGATCGAGGCGTACGCCCGGGCGCTGCTGGAGGTCGCGCGGGCCGAGGGCATGCTCGGTGAGGTGGAGGACGACCTCTTCCGCTTCGCGCGCGTCTTCGAGGGCAACGACGACCTGCGCATGGCGCTCACCGACCCCTCGCTGCCGACGGACCGTCGGATGGCGGTGGTCGAGGAGCTCATGGGCGGCAAGGCGCTCAACGTCTCCGCCGCACTCGCGTCGTTCGTCGTGGGCATCGGCCGGGCGGCCGAGATGCCCGACATCGTCGACCGGTTCGTGAAGCTCGCCGCGGGCGAGCGGCAGCACGAGGTCGCCGAGGTCCGCAGCGCGGTGCCGCTCGACGAGGGCCAGCGCCGACGCCTCGCGGACGCGCTCTCCCAGGCAACCGGTAAGCAGGTCGAAGTCAAGGTGATCATCGACGAGAAGGTGCTCGGCGGTCTCGTCGCTCGCATCGGCGACACGGTCATCGACGGCACGATCCGCCATCGCCTCGAGCAGCTGAAGGAAACGATCTGATGGCAACAGGACGCATCGAAACTTCCGGGAGCACCTCACATGGCTGAGCTGACCATCAACGCCGACGAGATCGCAGCCGCGCTGCGCAAGCACGTCGGCACGTTCACGCCGGCCCTGGCCAAGGACCAGGTCGGGCGCATCCTCGAGGTCGGTGACGGCATCGCGCGCGTCTCGGGCCTCCCGGACACCGCGGTCAACGAGCTGCTCGAGTTCGAGGGCGGGACGCTCGGCCTCGCGCTCAACCTCGACGAGGACTCGATCGGCGCCGTGGTGCTCGGCCAGTCCGACCAGGTCGAAGAGGGTCACACCGCGAAGAACACCGGGCGCATCCTCTCGGTCCCCGTCGGCGACGCGCTGATCGGCCGCGTCGTCAACGCGCTGGGCCAGGCGATCGACGGCAAGGGCCCCGTCACGAGCACGCAGGTCCGCCGGCTCGAGGTGCAGGCCCCGGGCATCGTCGCCCGCAAGCCGGTGCACGAGCCGCTCCAGACCGGGATCAAGGCGATCGACTCCATGACCCCGATCGGCCGGGGCCAGCGCGAGCTCATCATCGGCGACCGCAAGACCGGCAAGACCACGATCGCGATCGACACGATCCTCAACCAGCGCGGCCAAGGTGTGAAGTGCATCTACGTCGCGATCGGCCAGAAGGGCTCGACGGTCGCGCAGACCGTCGCCACCCTCGTGGAGCACGGTGCGATGGAGTACACCGTCGTCGTCAACGCCCCCGCGGCGGACGAAGCGGTGTTCAAGTACCTCGCGCCGTATACCGGCTGCGCCATCGGTCAGCACTGGATGGACAACGGTGAAGCCGCGCTGGTCGTGTACGACGACCTCTCGAAGCAGGCCGAGGCCTACCGCCAGCTCTCCCTGCTCCTGCGGCGCCCACCGGGCCGCGAGGCGTACCCCGGCGACGTCTTCTACCTGCACAGCCGCCTGCTCGAGCGCGCGGCCAAGCTCGGCGACGCGCTCGGCGCGGGCTCGCTGACGGCGCTGCCCGTGATCGAGACGAAGGCCGGTGACGTCTCGGCGTACATCCCGACCAACGTGATCTCGATCACCGACGGCCAGATCTACCTGCAGGACGACCTGTTCAAGTCCGGCGTCCGCCCCGCGGTGGACGTGGGCATCTCGGTCTCCCGAGTCGGTGGCGCCGCGCAGATCAAGGCGATGCGCGCGGTCGCCGGAACGCTGAAGCTCGACCTCGCGCAGTTCCGCGAGCTCGAGGCGTTCGCGACCTTCGGCTCCGAGCTCGACGACGTGTCGGCCGCCCAGCTCGGCCGTGGGTACCGGCTGGTGGAGCTGCTCAAGCAGAACCTCAACTCGCCGATGCCGGTCGAGGAGCAGGTGGTGTCGATCTACTGCGGCACGAAGGGCATCCTCGACGACCTGCCGGCGGAGCAGGTGCGCCGGTTCGAGTCGGACCTCCTCGAGGACTTCCGCACCCGTCACGTCGACATCCTGGAAACGATCAAGTCGACGGGTCAGCTGCCCGAGGACGACCGGCTCGAGGTCGCGATCGCGGACTTCAAGGCCCGCTTCGTCAACGTCGTCGAGGGCGAGATCGCGGCGGACCAGGCCGCGGCCCACGCCGAGAACCCCGAGGACTTCGTCGGAGGCGCTGCCTAGTCATGGCCGGTGGTCAGGAGCGGATCCTCAAGCGGCGGATCCGCACAGTCCAGAGCACGAAGAAGATCACTCGCGCGATGGAGCTCATCGCGGCGAGCCGGATCGTCAAGGCTCAGGCGCGGGTGAAGGCGGCCCGTCCGTACAGTGACCAGATCACCGAGGTCATCCACCACCTGGCGCAGGGCGGCGCCGGCGTGAGCAGCCCGCTGCTCAAGCCCCGCGACGAGATCAAGAAGGTCGCGTACGTCGTGCTCACCGCCGACCGCGGCCTGTGTGGTGCGTACAACTCGTCGGTGATCCGTCAGGCGGAGCGCTCGCTCAAGGTGCAGCAGGAGGCGGGCCGCGACTACTCGCTCATCCTCGTGGGCAAGAAGGCGTTCAGCTACTTCAGCTTCCGCAAGTACCGCATCGACGCGACGTTCACCGGCATGAGCGACCAGCCGTCGTACGAGGACGCGCGCACGGTCGCTCGCGCGGTGCTCGCACCGTTCGAGTCCGGCGAGGTCGACCAGGTGCAGCTCGTCTACACCAAGTTCATCTCGGCGGGGACCCAGGCGGTCGAGGAGGTCACCCTGATGCCGCTCGACCCCGGCGGTCTCGGGATTCAGAACCCGACGGGAGGCGCCGAGGGTGCCGACGGGGTCGATGCCGCACACGACGGACCCTCCGCCAGCTACGAGTTCGAGCCCGGCGCGGACGAGATCCTCACCCGGCTCCTGCCCCGCTACGTCGAGGCCCGCATCTTCGCGGCGCAGCTCGATGCGTCCGCGTCGGAGCACGCGGCCCGGCAACGGGCGATGAAAGCCGCGACCGACAACGCCGACGAGCTCATCAAGAGCCTCACCCGGGTGATGAACCGGGCCCGGCAGGAGTCGATCACGACCGAGATCATGGAGATCGTCGGCGGCGCCGAGGCCCTGCGCGGGGGTGGGGGACAGGTGTCGTCCGACCTCCTGGCCGACACCATCGAGGCCCGTCACGAAGATCTCTTCCCGACCCACCACGACGCCTGAGCCCAGGAGCGCAACCATGACTGCCACTGCCAATCCCGAGACGACGCTGAAGCATGGGCGCGTCGTCGCCATCGCCGGCCCGGTCGTCGACGTGGAGTTCCCGCCCGACGCGCTCCCCGAGATCAACTACGCGCTCGAGATGGACGTCGAGCTCGAGGGTGAGACGATCACCATCACGTCGGAGGTCGCCCAGCAGATCGGTGACAACCGGGTGCGGGTCGTCTGCCTGAAGCAGACCGACGGCCTGCGCCGCGGCACGGTCGTGCGCAACCTCGGTCACGGCATCCAGATGCCCGTCGGCGACGGCGTGCTCGGCCACGTGTTCAACGTGATCGGCGAGCCCCTGGACACCGGTGGTGAGCCCATCACCGAGGGCATCGACGACCACTGGGACATCCACCGGCCCGCGCCGAACTTCGACCAGCTCGAGCCACGCGCCCTGATGTTCGAAACCGGCATCAAGGTCATCGACCTCCTCGAGCCGTACGTGCAGGGTGGCAAGATCGGCCTGTTCGGTGGTGCCGGCGTCGGCAAGACCATCCTCATCATGGAGATGATCAACCGGGTCGCCACCCAGCACGGCGGTGTGTCCGTGTTCGCCGGTGTGGGGGAGCGGACCCGTGAGGGCACCGACCTCTGGATCGAGATGCAGGAGTCCGGCGTCATCGAGAAGGCCGCGCTCGTGTACGGCCAGATGGACGAGCCGCCGGGTGTCCGGCTGCGCGTCGCGCTCTCCGCGCTGACGGTCGCCGAGTACTTCCGGGACGTCAAGAACCAGGACGTGCTGCTGTTCGTCGACAACATCTTCCGGTTCGTGCAAGCCGGCTCCGAGGTCTCCACGCTGCTCGGTCGCATGCCGTCCGCAGTGGGATACCAGCCGACCCTCGCCGACGAGATGGGCGAGCTGCAGGAGCGCATCACCTCGACCAAGGGCCGTTCGATCACGTCGCTCCAGGCGGTGTACGTCCCGGCGGACGACTACACCGACCCCGCGCCGTTCACCACGTTCACCCACCTCGATGCGACCACCGAGCTCAGCCGTGACATCGCGGCCCTGGGCATCTACCCGGCGGTGGACCCGCTCTCATCGACGTCGAACATCCTGGCGCCCGAGATCGTCGGCCAGCGCCACTACGACTGCGCCCGGCGGGTCCAGGAGGTGCTCCAGCGCTACAAGGAGCTCCAGGACATCATCGCCATCCTCGGTCTCGACGAGCTCTCGGAAGAGGACCGCGTGATCGTGGCCCGGGCCCGCAAGATCCAGCGGTTCCTCAGCCAGCCGTTCTTCGTCGGCGAGACGTTCACCGGCCTCAAGGGCATCTACGTGCCGGTGGCCGAGACGATCGAGAGCTTCGAGAAGCTGGTCGACGGCGAGCTCGACGACATCCCGGAGCAGGCGTTCTTCAACGTCGGTGGCGTGGACAGCGTGCTCGAGAAGGCCAAGTCGCTGCAGGCCGAGGCATAGGTCACCGTGCCGCTGCACGTCGAGGTCGTCTCACCGGAGAACATCCTCTACGAGGGTGAAGCCGAGCAGGTCGTCTGCCGCCCGACCGGCGGGGAGATCGCGTTCCTGCCCGGCCACCAGCCCTTCGTCGGCGCGCTCGAGACGTATCCGGTGCGCGTGCTGCTGCCCGGCTCCGGCGAGGTCGTCGTCGCCGTGCACGGCGGGTTCGTCGAGGTGCGCGACGACCGGGTGACCGTCCTCTCGGACGTCGCCGAGCTCCCGGAGCAGATCGACGTCGTGCGCGCGCAGACGGCCAAGGAGACCGCCGAGGCCGCCGTCGCCGCAGATGCCGACGATGTCGAAGCCGCCGCCGCGCTCAAGCGGGCCGAGCTGCGGCTGCAGGTCGCGGGGGCCGGTTCCACTGCCGGCGCGGCCCACGGCGGCTGAGCGCGCCCGGGCGTCGGTCGATCCGCGCGAACCTGCGCTGATGCCGAAGCGGGTGCGGAGGATCTGGATCTGGTTCGGCGCGCCCGTCATCGCCGCGCTCGTGCTGACGCTGGCCGGCGTGGCGGTCGGCTCGGGGAGCGCGGGGGCATCGCCGATGGTGGCCAAGGCTGCCAACGTCCGGGCCTTTCGCGGGCTCGGCACCTGGGTCGACGTCTACGACTACGGACCGAAGTTCCAGGGCTCCAACGGCGCGCTGACCTCGGTGACGCCGGCGTCGGTCGACGACATGGCGCGGCTCGGCGTGAAGACGATCTACCTCCAGGCCTCGCAGGACGACACCCGGTCCGAGGGCACGCTCGTGGACCGCAAGCTCATCGGCGAGATCCTGCGCCGGGCGCACAGCAACGGCGTCAAGGTCGTCGCCTGGTACCTCCCGCACTTCGCCGACGTGGACCGGGACCTCCGCCACATCGAGCGCGATGTACCGGTTCCGGACCCGGGGCGAGCGCTTCGACGGCATTGCGCTCGACCTCGAGTGGACCACGGACGTGAAGGACGTCGCGAAGCGCAACCGCGCCCTGCTCGAGGTGGCGAAGCGGACCCGATCGCTCGTGACGCAGGTGCCGCTCGGTGCGATCGTGCTCGATCCGGTGCTGCTCGAGGACATCAACCCCGCGTACTGGCCCAAGTTCCCGTGGAAGAAGCTGCAGCCGTCGTTCGACGTGTGGATGCCGATGAGCTACTGGACCAACCGCACGGAGGCGTCCGGTTGGAAGGACGGGTTCCGGTACACGAGCGAGAACATCCGCCGGGTGCGCGTCGACCTCGGTGACCGCAACGCCACGGTGTCCGTGATCGGTGGCATCGCCGACCAGGTGAGCCCGGCCGACATCGCGGGCTTCGTCCGCGCCGCGAAGCTGCGCCGGGCGATCGGTTGGTCGATGTACGACTACGCCACCACGTCGAGCAGCGCCTGGCCCCGCCTCCGCGGCTGACCGAACCTCGTTCTCGGCACGCTGGAGCACGTCACCCGTGCCTGAACGTGCCGAGAACCGACGAGCTAGTCGAACTTGACGGCCGAGTAGCGCATGAGCTTCTGCCAGCGGTGGGTCGCCTGGATCTTGCGGATGGTCCCGGTCTTCGAGCGCATGACGAGGCTCTCGGTGCTGGCCCCGTCACCCCAGTAGCGGACGCCCTTCAGGAGGTCGCCGTTGCTGATGCCGGTCGCGGCGAAGAACACCTCGTCGCCCGACACCAGATCGTCGGTGGTGAGGACGCGGTCGAGGTCGTAGCCCTGCTCGACCGCCGCGGCGCGCTCGTCGTCGTTGCGGGCGAACAGCCGGCCGAGGATCGCGCCCCCCATGCACTGGATCGCACAGGCCGCGATCACGCCCTCCGGCGTCCCGCCGACGCCGAACAGGATGTCCGACCCGGAACCCGGGGTGGCGACGTTGATCGCGCCCGCGACGTCACCGTCCGGGATCAGCGCGATGCGGGCGCCGGCTTCCCGGCACTGCCTGATGATGTCGGTGTGGCGCTCGCGGTCGAGGATGACCGCGGTGACGTCGGTGACCTTCTCGCCCTTGGCCTTGGCGACGGCGTCGAGGTTCGAGGCGATCGGCGCGTCGATGTCGACGACATCGACCGACTCGGGCCCGACCACGAGCTTGTCCATGTAGACGCACGGTCCCGGGTCGAACATCGTGCCCCGCTCGGCCATCGCGATGACCGAGATGGCGTTGTCGCGCCCGAGTGAGGTGAGCGTCGTGCCGTCGATCGGGTCCACCGCGATGTCGCAGGCGGGGCCGCCGCTGCCGATCTCCTCGCCGTTGAACAGCATGGGCGCTTCGTCCTTCTCGCCCTCCCCGATGACGACGATGCCGTCCATCGGGACGCTGTTCAGGACGAGGCGCATCGCGTCGACGGCCGCGCCGTCGGCACCGTTCTTGTCCCCGCGCCCGAACCAGCGGCCCGCGGCGAGGGCGGCGGCCTCGGTGGCCCGGGCGAGGTCCATGGCAAGGTTGCGGTCAGGGGCTTGCGGCTGTGTCTCCATTCCCGGAGGTTACCCGGGGAAACGAGATCCGGCCGGGGCCGTGACCAGCGGCGATGGAGTTATTTCAGGTTTGGGATGACGTGTTCGCCGAGCAGCTCGATCGAGTGCATCACCGCCCGGTGGGGGATGTTGTACGGGTTGAGCAGGCACAGCAGCAGATCGCAGTCCGCGGCCTTGTAGCGGCTCGCCACCTCGAGGCAACGCTCCGGGTCGCCGACGACGCAGGCGCCCGACTCGACGAGGTACTCGAACGTCAGCAGGCTGAGGTCCAGGTCCTTCAGGACCTCGGCGTAGTCGTAGCTGCCGAGCGGCTTGCCCTCCCGCCACGTGGCGACGGTGCCGATGTGCCAGAGCGCGGTGCGCACGTACCACTCGAACGACTGGCGAGCTTCCTCGTAGGCCTGCTCGGTCGTGTCGGCGCAGTGCACCATCGTGAACGTCGCCGCGCGCTGGTTCGCCACCTTGCCGATCGGCACCGCGCGGGTCTGGGCGTCGCGGTAGATCTTGATGCGCTCGCCGAGCTCCTCGGGCGGAACGCCGATCGTGAAGGACAGCAGGCCCAGCCCGAGCTCACCCGCGAGCACATGGCTCGGCGGGCTGCTCGTCGCGACCCAGAGCGGGGGGTGGGGCTGCTGGATGGGCTTCGGGTGGACGCTGCGGGGCGGGATGTCCCAGTGCTCGCCGTGCCACTCGAACGGGTCCTCGGTCCACGCGGCGACGACCATGCGCAGACCTTCCTCCCACTGCGCGCGGGTGAGGTCAGGGTCCGCGCCGAAGCCCTCCAGCTCGGCGCGCGTCGACGAGCGCCCGGTGCCGAACTCGAGCCGGCCGTCGCTGATGAGGTCCACGACCGCCGCCGCCTCGGCCGCGCGGATCGGGTGGTTGTACGGCTTCGGGAGCAGCCGGACCCCGTGCCCGATGCGCAGCGTGCTCGTCCGCGCGGCGATCGCACCGTACGAGCGCGTCCGGCGCCGAGCAGTGCGAGTACTCGTCGAGGAAGTGGTGCTCGACGGTCCAGAACGACTCGAACCCGGCCTGCTCGCCGAGGATCGCCTGCTGGATCGTGTTCTTGTACGCCTGATGCTCGCTGTCGGGCGTCCACGGCTTCGGCACCGGGATCTCGTAGAAGAGCGCGAACTCCATTGCTTGGGTTTCCCTCCGGTCAGGGGGCGAGGCCCCGGACGACGAATTCCGACACGTACGAACGCACGGCGTCGGGATCGTCGAGATCCACGACGCTCGATGGCATGACGACGAGCGACAGCAGCAGTCGCACGATCCACTCCGCGGCGCGCGGCCGGTCCAGTCCCGCGCGCACCTCGTGCCGACGCTCGGCGTCCGCGAGGTACGGGAGCCAGAACTCGACCCAGCGTGCGACCAGCCCGTCGACGCGCGCGGTGAGCAGCGTGGCGAAGAGCTCTTCGTCGGCGGGAGTCAACGTCAGCCGCGGGTCGTTGCCGTGCGTGCGGATGAACGCGGCGGCTTCGGCGACCTGGCCCGCGAGCGTCCGACGGCGCTTCACCGAAGCCTCGCTGCTGGCGACGAAGCGCTCCGCGGCGCGCTCGAGCACCGCGTCGATGAGCGCCTCACGGTCCTGGAAGTGGTTGTAGACCGAGCCCCGGGACAGACCCGCGGCCTGGGCGACGTCGCCCATCGAGACCCGGCGCAGGCCGTACCGGCGGATGCACTCCTCGGCGGCCTCGAGGATGCGCGTCGCGGTGTCGAGGCCGCGATCGCGGACCGGGGACGGAGTAGACATCTGAACAGAGACTATGTAACTGTTCAGCACGGTGGTCAAGCGGTGCCGTGCGGAGGGCTCCGAGCTCGCTGCGGGTCGGAGATCGCCCTCGAGATCTTGGGAAGAGGAGAACGGATGAGTCGGCTCGACGGCAAGGTCGCGATCGTCACGGGTGCGGCATCGGGGATCGGGGCCGCGACCGCGCGCCGCTTCGAAGCCGACGGCGCGACGACGGTGCGGATGGATCTCACGCCGATCGACGGGGGTGTCACCCTCGACGTGCGGGACGAGGTCGCGATCGCCGACGCGTTCGCCGCCGTGCAGGCGGACCACGGCCGGATCGACATCCTGATGAACGCGGCCGGCGTCGCGGGCGGGGGACCGGTCCACTCGATGGAGTCCGACGAGTGGGACCGCGTCGTGGGGATCAACCTCAAGGGCACGTTCCTGACGAACAAGATCGCGATCGGCCTGATGCTCGAGCAGGCGCCCGACGAGATCGACCAGCGCGGCTCGATCGTGAATGTGGCGAGCATCGAAGGGCTCGAGGGCACCGAGGGCGGCAGCGCGTACAACGCGTCGAAGGGCGGGGTCGTCATCCTCACGAAGAACCTCGCGCTCGACTACGGGCGCCGGGGCATCCGGGCGAACTGCATCTGCCCCGGGTTCATCGACACGCCGATGATGGCGGCCGTCTTCGACATGGAGGGCATGGAGCACGTGCGGAAGTCGTTCGTTGACGCCCACGCGCTCGGCCGGTGCGGCCGGCCCGAGGAGATCGCGGCGGCCGCCGCCTTCCTCGCCTCCGACGACGCCTCGTTCGTCACCGGCAGCGCCATGGTCGTCGACGGCGGCTACACCGCGGGCCGCCAGCACGGCATCGTCGAGCTCCTCGGCCTCGCCTGACGTCCCACCCTCCCCTCGTTTCGGCGTCACGTACCCCGCGTATGGGCGGGTAGATGACGCCGGAATCGGATCTCGTGGGAGAATGGCTCCCATGCCGGAGCGGGACTTCACGACGTACTCGGGGATCGAAGTGGATCCGGTCTACGGGCCGGCGGACGCGGAGCGGCCCGGCCGGTACCCGTACACCCGCGGGCCGTACACCGACATGTACCGCTCGAAGCTCTGGACCATGCGGATGTTCGCGGGCTTCGGCACCCCCGTGGACACGAACCGCCGGTTCAAGGACCTCCTGGCCGCGGGCAGCGACGGGCTCTCGACCGCGTTCGACCTCCCGACGTTGATGGGGCGCGACTCGGATGACGGGCTCGCGGTCGGCGAGGTGGGGAAGTGCGGCGTCTCGATCGACACGCTCGCGGACGTCGAGGACCTCTACCGCGACATCGACCTCGGCACGGTCACCACGTCGATGACGATCAACTCGCCCGCCCCGGTGCTCCTCGCGATGTACGTGGCCGCGGCGGAGCGCTCCGGCGTCGAACGGGCCCGCCTCGGCGGCACGCTCCAGAACGACATCCTGAAGGAGTACCAGGCCCAGAAGGAGTTCGTGTTCCCGGCCCGACCGAGCATGCGGCTCGTGAGCGACGTCATCCGGTTCTGCTCGGCCGAGATGCCGCGTTGGCACCCGGTGTCGATCTCCGGCTACCACATCCGGGAAGCGGGCTCGACCGCCGCGCAGGAGCTCGCGTTCACGGTCGGCAACGGGTTCGCGTACGTCGAGGCGGCGTTGGCCGCGGGGCTCGCGGTCGACGAGTTCGCGCCGCGGCTCTCGTTCTTCTTCAACGCGCACATCGACTTCTTCGAGGAGATCGCCAAGTACCGCGCCGCGCGCCGGATCTGGGCCCGGTGGATGCGCGAGCGCTACGGCGCCACGCTCGAGCGGTCGCTGCAGCTGCGGTTCCACACCCAGACCGCGGGTGTGTCGCTGACCGCGCAGCAGCCCGAGGTCAACCTCGTGCGGACCGCGATCGAAGCGCTCGCGGGTGTCCTCGGCGGCACGCAGAGCCTGCACACCAACTCGTACGACGAAGCACTCGCCCTCCCGTCGGACAAGGCGGCCCGGCTGGCGATCCGCACCCAGCAGGTGGTGGCCTACGAGACCCGGGCCGTGAACGTGGCCGACCCGCTCGGCGGCTCGTGGTTCGTCGAGGAGCTGACCGACGAGCTGGAGCGCCAGGCCGAAGCGATCTTCGCCCACGTCGACGAGCTCGGCGGTGGGTCGATGCTCGAGGGTGCGCTCGTCGGGATCGAGGAGGGCTGGTACCAGGGTGAGATCTCCAAGGCCGCCTACGAGCTCGAGCGGAAGCTGAACGACGGCCGGCACGTGATGGTCGGCGTGACCGACTTCCTCGAGGGCAACGACGAGCCGCCCCCGGAGATCCTCCAGATCAGCCGGGAGTGCGAAGAGGACCAGCTCAAGCGGCTCGCCGCGGTGAAGGCCGACCGCGCCGCCGACGCGGTGGACCGAGCGCTCGCCCGCCTCCGCGCCGACGCTGCGGAGCCGACCGTCAACCTCATGCCCGGCATCCTCGACGCCGTGCGCGCGTACGCGACCGTCGGCGAGATCATGGGTGCGCTCGCGGACGTCTTCGGCCGCCACCGCGAGGTCCCCGTCATCTAGTGGTCGCGATCGGCGTGCTCCACCCCGGTGCGATGGGCGCGGCACTCGGCGCGGCCCTCGTCGGCAACGGCCACGAGGTCCTCTGGGCGTCCGCGGGTCGCAGCGACGAGACGCGCGACCGAGCCGTTGCCGCGGGGCTCGTCGACGTGGTCACGACGGACGCGGCTCGCGGCCCGCAGCGCCGTGGTGATCTCCATCTGCCCGCCGGAGCACGCCGCCACCGTCGCCGACCGGGTGCGGGCGGCGGGCTTCGACGGCGTGTTCGTCGATGCGAACGCCATCTCGCCCGAGACGGCAGCGCGGATCGCTCCGAGTGTCGACGGCGGGGTCATCGGCGGTCCGCCCCGCGCCGCGGGCACGACCGCGCCTCTACCTCTCCGGGCCCGGTGCAACGGAGGTGGCAGACCTGTTCGCGGGCAGTGTGCTCGACGCCCGCGTCCTCGACGCGACGATCGGCACGGCGTCCGCGCTCAAGATGACGTACGCCGCGTACACCAAGGGTCTCTCGGCCCTGCTGCTCGCGCTGCGGGAGACGGCCCGGGCCAACGGCGTGGACCAGTACCTGCTCGACGAGTGGGCGATCTCCCAGCCCGACCTCGCCGCGATCTCGGAGCTCGCGGCGGCGAGCTCGGAGGCGAAGGCGTGGCGCTGGATCGCCGAGATGGAAGAGATCGCATCGACGTTCGCCGCCGCCGGCCAGCCCGATGGGTTCCACCGGGCCGCGGCCGAGGTCTACCGAAAGGTTGCTGCCCAGTGACGATGACGGCGCACGCGGTTGCGGCCGCCCGGGCGACCAAGGGGTTCATGCCCGAGGACGAGGGCCAGGCGCTGCACGAGGCCGGGCTCGACGGCGGGCGCGTGGGCCCGCTGCTCGAGATCGGGTCGTACTGCGGGAAGTCCGCGGTCTACCTCGGCTCCGCCGCACTCGAGGTCGGGACGGTGCTCTTCACGATCGATCACCACCACGGCTCGGAGGAGAACCAGGCCGGGTGGGAGCACCATGATCCCGAGGTCGTCGACCCGCGCACCGGCCGCATGGACACGCTGCCCTTCTTCCGGCGCACGATCGAGGACGCGGGGCTGGAGGGCGCGGTCGTCGCGCTCGTGGGGGACTCTCCGACGGTCGGTCGCTTCTGGCAGACGCCGGTCGGTCTGCTGTTCATCGACGGCGGGCACGCGGAGGACGTCGCGATGGCGGACTACGACGGGTGGGCCCGGTTCGTGACCCCCGCTGGAGTGCTGGCGATCCACGACGTCTTCGAGGACCCGCGCGACGGGGGCCAGGCGCCGTTCCGCGTCTGGGAGCGCGCCGTCGCGGACGGCTTCACTCCGATCGCCACCACCGGAAGCCTCCGCATCCTCCGCCGGTGAATTCCCGGCGATGACGCGGGCGCTCGTCAGGGATGCCGTGGCGGCCATCGAACCGTGGGACGAGCGCGAGTCGGCTGACCGGACGGCCACGCTGGCGTGGATCGCGAGCGGCGACGAGATCTTCCGCACGCGCAAGCCCGACGTACCGCCGCAACATCTCGTGTCGTACTTCGTGCTCGTCGACGTCGAGGCCGAACAGCTGCTGCTGGTCGATCATCGCAACGCCGGACTCTGGCTGCCGACGGGCGGTCACGTCGAGCCGGGCGAGGATCCGCGCGCGACCGTGCACCGCGAGGCGCACGAGGAGCTCGGCATCGAACCCGATCTGCTCGGTGGGCTCACGAGCAACCCGTTGTTCGTCACCCGGACCCGGACGATCGGGATCGATCACGGTCACACGGATGTGAGCCTCTGGTACGTGGTCGCGGCGTCCGTCGCTGAGCCGCTGCGACCCGACCCGGGGGAGTTCACCGCAGTGGAGTGGTGGCCCTACGACCGGGTGTTCGAGCCCGGCGCCCGCATCGATCCCGAGCTGCCCCGCTTCGTGGCGAAGCTCCGCGCCGATCTGCGCCGCACCGCCAACCGCTGACGGCGTGCCGGTCGGCGGTCAGTCGGTCGGCCGGTTGCTGCGGTTCGAGCTGCGTTCGGCCTCGATCGCGACCCCGGCTTGGAGCAGCTCGTCGCGGCTGAGGCCGGCGGGGAGCGCCTCGCCCCGGAACAGCCCCGCGGTCGGCCCGTCGTCCCCCAGCGCGTGGGCCGCGAGGACGACCGCAGCCGAGTTCCAGGTCGGATGGTCCGCGGTGAAGTGCTCGCCGGGTCGGTCGAACTGCTCGTCCTCGAAGTTCATGCCGCACCAGTACGCGCCGTCGGAGTGGCGCAGGAACTGGACCCAGCGGAAGAGGTCGTGCGCGCGCTCGTTCTCGCCGATCGCGTCGAGGGCCATGACGAGCTCGCAGGTCTCCGCGGCCGTCACCCACGGCTGGTCCGACACGCAACGCACGCCGCGGCCGGCGACGACGAACGTGTCCCAGAAGTGCGCGATGCGCGCCTGCGCGGCCTGACCGCGCAGCACGCCCCCCAGGATCGGGTAGTACCAGTCCATCGCCCAGCGCTGCTTGTCGAGGAAGCGCTCGGGCCGGTGGGCGATCGCGATGGCCAGCGCGCCGAGCGAGAGCTCCCAGTCCGGTCGTTCGTGGCCGAGCCGCTCCGCGATCGCGATCGCGCAGCGGAGGCTGAGGTGGATGCTCGACGATCCGGTCAGCAGCGCGCCGTCGGCGGGGTCGTCGGCACGCCACGCGATCTCACCGGTGCCGGTCTGGTAGGCCAGACGCGTTGTCGATCGTGCGCTCGACCATCGGCCAGTGCTCGCGCAGGAAGCCGGTGTCGCCGGTGCAGAGGTGGTGGTGCCAGATGCCGGTGGCGACGTAACAGGCGACGTTCGTGTCGAGCGCCGGGTCCTTGATCTCGTTGCCGACGTAGTACGCGTGCCACGAGCCGTCCGGGTTCTGCATCCGGCGCAGCCACGTGTACGCCCGCTCCGCCTCCGGGTGACGGCCGCCGAGGTCCATCGCCATCGCGGCTTCGACGAGGTTCCACGGGTCGGTGTGACCACCTGGCGTCCAGGGGATGTTGCCGTCGGGCAGCTGCACGCCGGCGATCGCGGTGACGGTGGCGTCGAGCTGCTCGGCCGTGATGACTCCGTCGACACCCCTCATGCAGCACCAGCGGCACGCTCGCCGTACACGATGAGGCTCTTGCCGATGACGGGGTTCAGCGCGCGATCGATCGCGGCGAGCCAACCCGGGTTGTCGGTGATCTGCTTCACGAGGAGCTCGTGGTAGTGCCGGGCCACGAAGCGGTCCGGGTTGTTCACGCCACCGGCGCAACGGATCCACCAGTACGGGGAGTGGAGGCCGTGCTGGTGATCGCGGCCGGTGAGCACCAGGCCCGAGCGCACGAGCCGGTCTTCGAGGTCCTTGCGCTTGAAGATGCGCACGTGACCGCCGGGAACGTCGTGGTAGTTGCGGTCGAGCATCCAGCAGATGCGTTCCGGCAGCTCCGACGGCACGGTGACGGCGATGCGCCCACCCGGACGGAGCACCCGCACGAGCTCGCTCATCGCCCACTCGGTGGCCCACAGGTGCTCGAGCACCTCGGACGCGACGATGACGTCGAACGAGTCGTCGGGGAACGGCAGGTGCAGCGCGTCGCCGTTGACCGTGCCCCACTGGGTGCCGGCCGGGATCTCGTTCGCCTCACGCATCGCGCCGATGACGCCCCGCACGTCCTTGAGCTCGCCCTCGGAGTAGTCGAACGCGACGACGGTGGCACCGCGTCGGAGCGCGGCGAACGCGTGCCGTCCACCGCCGCAGCCCATGTCGAGGATGCGGTCGCCGGCACGCAGGCCGAGCCGGTCGAAGTCGACGGTCAGCATCCGGCGCGCTCACGCTCGTCGAGCAGGGAGTACCAGTTCTCGATCATGCCCTCGGCGGACTTCCGCCAGGTGAAGCGGTCCAGCACCCGGTTCCGCCCGGCCTCGCCGATGCGGGCCCGCAGCTCCGGGTCGTCGAGGAGGCGGTCGATGGCGATCGCCAGGGCGGACGGGTCGTTGGTGGGCACGGACAGCGCCGCGACGCCGTCGGGGCCGACGACCTCGGGGAGCGCACCGCCGGTGGTGGCCACGAGCGGGACGCCGCAGGCCATGGCCTCGATCGCCGGCAGCGAGAAGCCCTCGTAGAGCGACGGCACGACCGCGACCTCGGCCTCCGCGTAGAGCTCGATGATCCGCTCCTCCGCGACGCCGGAGACGAACCGGACCACGTTCTCCAGGCCCAGGCGCTCGAGGACCGCGGGGATCTTGCTCTTGTCCTTCTGCTTGCCGATCACGACGAGGTGCGCGTCGGCGCGCTCGACGCGCAGCTTCGCGACGGCCTCGAGCAGCGGGACGAGTCCCTTCATCGGCACGTCGGCGCTGGCCGTCGTCATGATGCGGCCAGGGACACGCGCCACGTGCGGGAGCGGACGGAACGTCTGCTGGTCCACGCCGACGGGCACGATGTGCAGTCGATCTTCGGGCACGCCCATCTGCGCCACGATGTCGCGCCGCGAGTTCTCGCTCACCGTGACGAGCCGCGGGATCTGCTTCGCGACCTTCATCTGCATCTCGAGGAACGCGTACCAGCGGCGCAAGGTCGCGCGCTTCCACGGAGACGTGGCGTGCTCCATGTCGAGGTCGCGGTCCACGGTGATCGGGTGGTGGAGCGTGGCGACGACCGGCCAGCCGTCATTCATCATCCCGAGCAGGCCGGTGCCGAGGCACTGGTTGTCGTGGATGAGGTCGAAGTCGTGGCGGCGCTGCGCGAGGAGGTTTCGCGCCCGGAGGCTGAACGTGTACGGCTCCGGGAAGCCCGCCGCGCACATGATGGCGAACTCCTGGAGGTCGATCCGGTCCCGGAACTCCCAGGGCCAGGGGACCCGGAACGGGTTGCCCGGACGGTAGAGGTCGAGGCTCGGGACCTTCACCAGCTGGGCCGGGTCGTCGAGCTCGGGCCAGGGCTGGCCGGAGAGCACTTCGATGTGGTGACCGAGCTCGGTGACCTCACGCGCGAGGTACCGGGTGTAGACGCCCTGACCCCCACAGTGCGGGTTCCCGCGATAGATCAACCAGGCGATTCTCAGGGGGCGTCGGGAGCTCGGCATGAAGGAGGCAGCCTAGATCACGATCCCGGCATCGCTCCTGGTCGGGACCGGTAGCCTCCCGGGCGTGGACCCTGTGATTTCGGCCCTCGCGGTCGGTCGGACCCGGACCGTCGCGGAGCCCCGATGGTCGCCGGACGGGACCCGGCTCGGCTGGGTCGAGTCGTTCGCGGGCCGGGCCGACCTCCTCGTCTCGTCGGCCGACGGGTGCCGGCCCCCGACGGTGGTCACCCCGGACCTCGCCGTGACGGGCGTCGGTGCCTACGGCGGCGGCGCGTGGTGCTGGGGATCGGACACCGAGGTCGTCTATGCGGCCTTCGACGGACGCCTCGCCGCAGTCCCCGTGGATGGGGGCGCACCCCGGATCCTGTCGGCATCGGGTCGGGCGTCCGCGCCCGTGGCCCGGGACGGCGTGGTCTGGTTCTCGCTCGACGAAGGTGACGCATGCCACATCGCACGCGTCGCCCTGGACGGCAGCACCTGGCCCGCCCGGGTGTCGACCGGCGGCGACTTCGCGTGGGACCCGTCCTCGTCGGGGGCCGCGGTCGCCTGGGTGGAGTGGGACCTGCCGTCGATGCCGTTCGACGAGTCACGGATCCTCCTCGCGCCGGCCGACGGCGCCGGTGAGCCCGGCATCGTCGCCGGTGGTGGCGCGGCGTCGGTCGGTCAGCCCCGGTTCTCCCCGGACGGGACCCGGCTCGCGTACGTGTCGGACGCCACGGGCTGGTGGAACGTCTGGGTCGCGGACGCCGACGGGTCGCACGCGCATCCGGTGCTCGACGAGGCCCACGATCACGCGGCGCCGACGTGGTCGCCGGGCCAGCGCTCGTTCGCGTGGTCGCCCGACGGCTCGTCGATCGCGATCTGCCGGAACGAAGACGGCTTCGGCCGGCTGATCGCGGTTCCGGTGTCGGGCGCGAAGGCCGCCGCGCTCGAGGACGTGCGCGAGCTGGCGAAGAGCTGGCACCACTCGCTGGACTGGGGGCCGCACGGCATCGTCGCGGCCCGGTCCGGTGCGCGCACGCCGCCTGCGATCACGGTCACCGACCCCGACTCCACCGATCGCCGGGTGCTCGCGCGGCGCGCCGGCCGGGATCGAGGCCAACGCGGTGGAACCCGAGGCGGTGACGTGGCGCAGCGCGAACGCGATCGTGCACGGGCTCCTCTACCGGCCGCGGGAGTCGGCGCTCGGTCCGGACGCGCCGCCGCCGATGCTGGTGCTGGTGCACGGAGGCCCGAGCGACCAGGCGACCGTGGGGTGGCAGCCACGGGTCGCGTACTTCGTCGATCGTGGGTGGGCCGTGCTCCGGCCCGACCATCGGGGCTCGACCGGATTCGGCCGCGAGTACGTGCAGGCGTTGCGCGAGCGCTGGGGCGAGCTCGACGTCGTGGACACCGCGTCCGGGATCCGCGCCGCGGCGAAGAGAGGCTGGTGCGATCCCCGGCGCGTCGCGATCATGGGTGGGAGCGCGGGTGGTCTGACGACGTTCCTGGTCTGCGCGTTGCACGGCGCACTCGTGAAGGCCGGCGTGAGCCTGTTCGGTGTCACCGACCTCTTCGACCTCGCGGAAGGCACGCACCGCCTCGAGTCGCGCTACATCGACTGGCTGGTCGGCGACCTGCCCGCGGCGGCCGAGCGCTACGTCGAGCACTCTCCGGTGACCCACGCCGGGGCGATCAAGGTGCCGCTGCTCGTCCTCCAGGGCGACGCGGACAACGTGGTCCCTCCCGCGCAGGCTCAGCTCATGGTCGACGCGGTGCGCGCGGGCGGGGGAACGGTCGACCATCACGTCTACGCGGGTGAGGGCCACGGGTGGTCGCGACCCGAGACGATGACCGACGAGCTCGAGCGGGTCGAGGCGTTCCTCGGTCGTTGGGTGTTGCGGCGCTGATGGCCGACGCGGTGGAGCTCGAGGCCGAGTACCAAGGCCCGAAGCGGGGCGCGGATCGCGCGGTGCTGCTCGCGCACGGCGCCGGTGCCGACATGCACGCCGCGGCGTTGACCGCCGTCGCGGACGCACTGGCCGACGCGAAGATCCCGTCGCTGCGCTTCCAGTACCCGTACCGCGCGGCGGGCAAGAAGGCGCCGGACCGAGCCCCCGTGCTGGCGGCCGCGACGCGCTCGGCAGTCGCGGAGCTGGCCCGTCGCGCCAAGCTGCCATCCGAGCGGCTCGTGCTCGGCGGGCGGTCGATGGGTGGCCGCTACTGCTCGCTCGTCGCGGGCGACGCCGACGATCCGGTGCCGTGCCTCGGGCTGCTCCTGCTCGGGTACCCGCTGCACCCGGCGGGCAAGCCGGAGAAGCTGCGGGTCGAGCACCTGCCGCGCCTGACGATGCCGGTCGCGTTCGTGAGCGGGACGCGCGACGCGCTGGCGGGACAGCCCACGCTCGTCGACGCGGCCGCTTCGGTGCCCGGGCCCGTCACGTTCCACTGGCTCGAAACGTCGGATCACGGGTTCCGCCCGTTGAAGGCCAGCGGGCGCACGATGGACGACGTGTTGGCCGATGTCGCCGCGTTCTGCGTCGACTGGGTGCGCGCCCTCCCCGGGTAGCCTTGGGGGGCGAGCGTCACCCGAGGGGAGCACTACGATGGCCGAACCTGAGAGCACCGGGGACACCCACGACGACGCGATCAAGCGGATCAAGCGGAAGCGCCAGTTCCAGCAGCAGGTGTTCGTCTACCTCGTGCTCAACGTCTTCCTCTGGGTGATCTGGGCGGTCAGCGGGACCGGGTTCCCGTGGCCGATCTTCGTGACCGTCGGCTGGGGCATCGGCATCGTGATGCAGGGCTGGTACGTCTACCGCGGCGCGGCACCGATCACCGAGGCCGAGATCCAACGCGAGATGGGGAAGGAGCCGGGTAGCACATGAGCCCCGACACGACCACCGCACCCGCGCCGGTCCACGCGCCCGTCGACACTCCGGTCGAGACGCCGTCCCGACCGGTCACCGACGACGGCGACCACGATCGCTTCGCCCACTACGCCGCGCAAGGACGACGTGGCGCGCGCCTACGTCACCGGCGAGGCGATCGTCGCGCTGTGCGGCAAGAAGTGGATCCCGACCCGCGACCCGAAGAACTACCCGGTCTGTCCCACCTGCAAAGAGCGCAAGAACGCCGGCTGGAGCATCTGACCCGTCGGTCGCATGGGAGCAGCTGAGCTCGGCCCGTGGGAGCCGCTCGGCCTCGCCGAGACGGTCGATCTGTTCGCCGACGCGCCGTTTCGCTGGTGGATCAGTGGTGGACTCGCGCTCGAGGTGCACCTCGGCCGTTCATGGCGCGAGCACTCGGACACGGATCTCGGGCTGCTCCGGTCTCACGTGCGTGACCTGGCTCCGGTGCTCGCCGGGTGGGACGTTCACGTCGCCACTGCCGGCCGGCTCTCGACCTGGACCGGAGTGGCGGCGCGCGCCGACCGCAGTGAGAACAACCTCTGGTGTCGCCGCGACCCGGATTCGCCCTGGTCGCTCGACGTGACGATCGGCGAGGGTGACGAGGAGTCCTGGATCTTCCGCCGCGACCCGCGGGTGCGCGTCCCGTGGGCGGAAGCCGTGCTGACGAGCGCTGACGTGCCGTACCTCGCACCCGAGCTCCAGCTGCTCTTCAAGAGCCGCGATCTCCGCCCCAAGGACGACATCGACGCGCGCGAGGTGATCCCCGAGCTCGAATCGCGGCGCCGCCACCGCCTCGCCGACCTCCTCGCCCAAGACCATCCGTGGCAATCGCTGCTCTCGGCGCGTCCGTAGCGGGGCCGGTAGCTCGTTTCGGGGAGCCTCGACGTCGCTCCGACGACGCTCACGCGCCCCGAAACGAGATGCGGGGGTGGCGCTAGTCGCCGGTGCGGCCGTCGAGGGCTTCGACGATGAGGTCGAGGTGGCCGGCGTGGCGCGCGGTCTCCTCGATCATGTGGATCAGGATCCACCGGAGGCTGAGCATGCGCCCGTGGTCTTCGAAGTCGTCGTCGAGTGAACGAGTCGCCCAGATAGCGTCCGCCGCGGCGCACTCGTCGCGGTAGAAGTCGATCACGTCTTCGACCGTCTCGTCGTGGTCGAACCGGAGATCGGCGTCCGGATCCTCCTTCGTCCACGGCACGGGGTAGTCCTCGGCCAGGACCGCGCGACGGGACCAGCCGCGCTCGACCCACGCGAGGTGGTTCACGATGCCGAGCGCGCTCAACGTCGACGGCGCGGCGGACCGGATCGCGAGCTCACGGGGCAGGCCTTCGACCTTCCGCACGACGACGGCGCGGTAGAAGCGCAGGAAGTCCTCGAGCATCGCGCGCTCGGGGAGCTGACCGGGTGGGTCTTCGGGAAGCGGAGTGCTCATAGGGTCATCGTCGCGCGCCAGACTGTGCCCATGCGCGTCCCCAGAACCTTCGCATTCGTCGACCTGTCCGGCTTCACCCGCTACACGGATCTCCACGGTGACGACGAAGCCGTGGCGGTGCTCACCCAGTTCCGGTACTCGGTCCGTTCGATCGCGTCGGACGTCGGGGTGCGGATCGCGAAGTGGCTGGGAGACGGCGCGATGCTCGTTGCCGTCGAAGGGCCGTCGCTCGTGAAGGCGGTGGTCGAGCTGCAGGAGCGCTTCACCGACGACGGCATGCTCCCGGTGCGCGCCGGCGTCGCTTGGGGCCGGGTGATCCTCTTCGAAGGCGACGACTACACCGGGGGCGCGGTCAACCTCGCGTCCCGGCTCTGCGATCTCGCGCAGCCGTTCGAGGTGCTCGGGACCGCGGAGGTCGCCCAGGAGCTGCCGGAAGGGGTCGCCGCACATCCGGTCGGCCCCAAGCAGATCCCGGGCTTCGGCGCGCCGATCTCCGTCGTCCGCCTCACCCACATCCCATCGCCCGATCCGAACGTCGACGCGCTCACGCAGTGACGGGACGCACGGCTCCCGGCACGGCGTTAACGTTCGGCGCGTGAACACACTGCGCCTGGAACGAGATGGACACGTCGGCCGGCTCGTGCTGGACCGACCGGACAAGCTCAACAGCTTCACCGGCGAGATGTGGGACGAGCTCCGCACCCTGGGCCAGGAGCTGGTCGCCGATCCGGGCGACCTGCGCGCGTTGATCGTGATCGGCGAGGGCCGCGCGTTCTCGAGCGGCATCGACACCTCGGTCTTCACATCGGGCGCGGGCATCACGGTGCCCGACGCGGGTGCCCGCGACGCGAACCCCGCGATCGACATGGTGATGCGCACCCAGGAGTCGTACTCCTGGCTCGAGACCGCGCCGTTCGCGACGATCGCCGCGGTGCGCGGCTACGCGCTCGGCGCGGGTCTGCAGATCGCCCTCGCGTGCGACCTGCGGATCTTCGCCCGGGGCACGAGTGCCGGTCTGCTGGAGCTGAAGTACGGGATCATGCCGGACCTCGGCGGCACGCAGCGCCTGCCCCGGCTCGTCGGCCCGGGCAAGGCCAAGGAGCTGATCTTCACGTCCGCGCGCATCGATGCCGAAGAGGCGTACCGCATCGGACTCTGTGAGCAGCTGGTGTCGGACGAGGAGCTCGAGGAAGCGGCGGAGACGTTGGCCGGGACGATTGCCGCGCAGCCGCCGCTGGCGATCAAGGGCGCGAAGCGGGCCGTGAACGCCGCGCTCGACGAACGCACCGTTGACGGGCTCCGCATCGAGGCCGAGGGCCAGGCGGTCTGCCTGCCCTCGGACGACATGAAAGAAGCCATCGCGGCTTTTGTCGAGCAACGGTCGCCGGTCTACCGCAACCGCTAGCTGCAGCGTTCCCCCGGCGGAACCGGGTGGCGGACGGCCGCGCCACTAGCCTGACTCGCTGATGGATGCCGTCGCCGTACGGCCGGGACCGCCGCTCGCGGGCGCGATCAAGATCTCCGGTGCGACGAAGAACTCCGGGCTGAAACAGCTCGCAGCCGCTTTGCTCGCACCGGGCGTCACCGTGGTGCGCAACCTTCCCCCGGTCGCCGATCTCGAAGTGATGATCGCCGTGCTGCGCGCGGTCGGTGCCGACGTGGAGTGGGCCGGGCCCGAGGAGCTCCACATCGACACGTCGGGACGGCTGACGCCCGAGGCGCCGTACGACCTGGTGAGCAGGATGCGCGCGTCGATCAACGTGCTCGGTCCGTTGTTGGCACGCTGCGGCGAGGCGCGCGTCGCGCTCCCCGGTGGGGACAACATCGGGAGCCGCAAGCTCGACATGCACTTCCGCGGGTTGACCGCGATGGGCGCCGAGCTCGAGGTGTCGCACGGCTTCGTCGAGGCGCGCTGCAACAAGCTCAAGGGCGCGGTCATCGGGCTCGACTTCCCGAGCGTCGGCGCGACTGAGAACCTGCTCACCGCCGCGGTGCTCGCGAAGGGTGAGACCGTCATCGAGAACGCCGCACGCGAGCCGGAGATCCGCGACCTCACCGCGTTCCTCAACCGGATGGGCGCGCACATCCTCGGTTCCGGCACGAGCACCATCCGGATCGAGGGCGTGGAAGGGCTCGTGCCGTGCGAGACCGAGATCATGGGCGACCGGATCGAGGCCGGCACGTTCCTCATGGCGTGCGGGATCGCGGGCGGTGAGATCGAGCTCGAAGGTGTGCGGCTCGAGCACCTCGAGATGGTCGTCATGAAGCTCGGGGAGATGGGGATGCGCGTCTCGCCGACGCCCGACGGCATCTGGGCGTCCGCGCCCGAGCGGCTCACTGCGGTCGACATCGCGACGCTGCCGTACCCGGGCTTCGCCACCGACTTCATGCCGATGGCGGTGGCGTTGCTGGCCGTCAGCGAAGGCACGGCGATCGTCACCGAGAACGTCTTCGACAACCGGTTCTCGTTCGTCGACGAGCTGGTGCGGATGGGCGCGGATGTCCGCACCGAGGGTCGCTACGCCGTCGTCCGCGGGGTCTCCCACCTGTCCGGGGCGCCGGTGCGCGCGCTCGACGTTCGGGCCGGCGCCGCGCTGGCGATCGCCGGGCTCAAGGCCGAAGGCAGCACGGTCGTGCACGATTGGCACCACGTCGAGCGGGCGTATCCCGACTTCGTCGGCGCCCTCTCCTCGCTCGGCGCCGACATCCACCGCATCTAGCCGCACGCGCCTACTCGTTTCGGGGCGTCCGAGGGTCGCCCGGGCGACGTCTGCGCGCCCCGATACGAGTGCGGGGACGGCGGAGGGGGCGGGAAGAGCTGGGGTAAGTTGGGAGTTGGACGGTCCAGGAGGTGATCCCCGATGTCCACCGACACCATGGAAACCGGCATTCTCGAGGCGATCGACGCGATTCGGCCTGCCCTGCAGGCTGACGGCGGCGACATCGTCTTCAAGGAGGTCGACGACGGCGGCGTGGTCCATGTCGAGCTGGTGGGCGTGTGCGGCACCTGCCCGGTGTCGACGATGACGCTGAAGGCGGGTGTCCAGCGGATCATCATGGACCGGGTACCGGGCGTCACCGAAGTCGTCGCCGACTGACCAAGCGCCGTGGCCAAGGCGATTGACCCGGCTCCGCTCGTCGCGCGAGCGATCAGCGGAGACCGCAGTGCGGTCGCGAAGCTCATCTCGCTGGTCGAGACCGGGGGTCCGGCTGCGGTCGCGGCCTCCGCGTTGCTGTACCCGGAGACGGGCAGCACCTACACGGTGGGGCTCACCGGCGCGCCCGGGGCGGGGAAGTCGAGCCTGACCAACGCGTTGATCCGGCGCCTGCGTGCGGACGGCACCGAGGTCGGTGTCCTCGCGATCGACCCGACCAGCCCGTTCAGCGGCGGCGCGATCCTCGGTGACCGGGTTCGGATGCAGGACCACGCGATCGACGAGGGCGTCTACATCCGTTCGATGGCGACGCGCGGCCATCTCGGTGGCCTGGCCCTCGCGACGCCACTCGCGGCGAGGGTCCTGGACGCGTCCGGCAAGCCGTGGGTCCTGATCGAGACCGTCGGCGTCGGTCAGGTCGAGGTGGAGATCGCGGGGGCGGCGGACACGACGGTGGTCGTGGTGAACCCCGGGTGGGGCGACGGGGTGCAGGCGAACAAAGCGGGCCTGCTCGAGATCGCGGACCTGTTCGTCGTGAACAAGGCGGACCGCGACGGGGTGGCCGAGACGATCCGTGACCTCGAGATGATGCTCGACCTCACCGGCGAGATGGCGTGGCGCCCGAAGATCGTGCAGACGGTCGCGACGCGCGGCGAGGGGATCGACGAGCTCTGGAGCGCGATCGAGGAGCACCGAGCGTTCCAGGAGGAGACCGGTCAGCTCGCACAGCGGCGCGAGGACCGGCTGCGCGACGAGCTCCGCAACATCGTGCTCGCGCGCCTGCGGGATCAGGCCGACGCAACCTGCACCGGCGAGCGGTTCGAGAAGCTCGTCGCGCAGGTGGCCGCCCGGGAGCTCGATCCGTACGCGGCGGCCCAGGAGCTCCTCGGCGGCTGAGCCCGCGGCCTTCAGTACGCTCCCGGCCATGACAGAGGAGCTGGTGCTGACCGACGTCCGGGCCGACGGGGTGGCGACGCTGCGCCTGAACCGCCCGCCCATGAACGCGCTCTCCCAGGCGCTGCTCGGCCAGATCGCCGCGGCGGCACTGGCGTTCGCGGCCGACGACGCGGTGAAAGCCGTTGTCGTCCTCGGCGGCGAGAAGGCATTCGCTGCGGGCGCGGACATCAGCGAGTTCGGCGATCAGGCGGCGGCCAAGCACATCGGCCGCGCGTTCCGGACCGCGTTCGACGCGTTGGCGGCGACCCCGCGCCCGGTGATCGCCGCGATCAACGGCTTCGCGCTCGGAGGTGGCCTCGAGCTCGCCCTGAGCTGCGACCTTCGGATCGCGAGCGACAAGGTGCGGGTCGGTCAGCCCGAGATCCTGCTCGGCATCATCCCCGGCGCCGGTGGAACGCAACGCCTGACCCGGCTCGTCGGCCCGGCCACGGCCAAGGAGCTGGTGTGGAGCGGCCGCCAGGTGCGCGCCGACGAAGCGCTGACCCTGGGGATCGTCGACCGCGTCGTGCCCGCCGACGAGCTCGAGGCGCAGGCGCTCGCGTGGGCGGGCGAGCTCGCATCGGGCGCAGTGGTGGCGATGGGTCTCGCGAAGCGAGCGATCGATGCCGGGCTCGACGGTTCACTTGCGAGCGGTCTCGACGCCGAAGCGGAAGCCTTCGTGGAGGCGTTCGGCACTGAGGACGCGCGCACCGGTGTCGCCAGCTTCCTCGAGCACGGTCCCGGGAAGGCCACCTTCCAGGGCCGCTAGATCACGCCCCGCTCAGGAGCCGGCTTCGCGCTCGGCCTTGGCGCGGAGGCGGGCGAGGTTCGCGCGCCAGAGCCGCATGAAGATCGGTCGACTCGTCCGCTCGCCGACCGGTCCGCCCATCCACCACGGGTAGCGGAGCTTCTCCTCCCAACCGAGCTCGGTCATGCCGCCCGGGAGCGCGTGCAGCGTGAATCGGCCTTCGCCGGTGACGACGCCGCGGTGCTCGATGCCCATGACGACGCCGGGCCGCCATTCCGTGACGGTCATCACATCCGTCGTCGTGAAGGGCCCGACCTTGGTCAGGCACTCGAACTCGGTGCCGACCCCGGTCCGCTGCTCGGTGCGGAACGTGATCGCGACCGCGTCCGCCATCCACTCGGTGTGCGTCCCGATGTCCTCCATCGCGGCCCACACCGCGTCGGGGGGAACACCGATCGTCTCGAAGAGGTGGATCTCGATCGTCACGACGTCACCGCGCCACGCAGGCGCGCGGCCGCCTGCTCGGGCGGCACCGTGTTCACGAGGATGCCCGTGCCTTCCTCGAAGCCGGCCACGAGCGTGGTGCGGGGCAGGACGTCGACGTGCCAATGGAACTCGCCGGCGCCGCGCCCAGGCGGCGCGGTGCGGACCACGACGTTGTAGGGCGCGTCGCCGAGCGCGGCGTCGAGCGTTGCCAGTGCGTCGCGCAACGCGATCGCGACAACCCTGATCTCGGCGTCGGTCGCCTCGTCGAAGCGGGCGCGCGTCGAGCGATGGGCGACGCGCATGCCGTAGGGCACGAGCGCGGCGAACGGGCTCCACGCGGGTGCCGGCCCGTCGACGACCACGAGATCGTCGCGACGCGAGTCGGCGAGCTCGCGGGCCACCAGGTCCGTGGTGGCCAGGCGCGCGACCCGGGCCGCGACCTCGGTCGGCACGACGTCGAGGGCGACGACCTGGGCGTGGGGATGCGCGATCGACGCGCCCGCCGCCTTCCCGTGGTTCACGAAGGCCTGGACGTAGGCGTGCCCGGCCTCGAGGTGGAAGCGCACCCGGTCGCGGATGACGGCGAGGACCTCGGTGGCCGCGGCGTCGTCGAGGTCGCCGAACGAGACGCTGTGGCTCGGCGACAGGACCACGACCTCGTGCGCGCCGGAGACCCGGGTCGCGCCATGGTGCTCCGCGAAGCGCGAGGCCGAGCCGGACTCCGCGGCGCGTGCAGCTCGGCCGGACCCACGAGGGGATAGAGGTTCGGGACGACCCGCACCCGCCAACCCTCGGTCTCCGCGGCGCCGGTGCCGGTGCGGTGCACCTCGGGCGGAGTCATCTCCTCGCGCCCGGCGCAGAACGGGCAGTCGTCCGGTTCGCCGTCCGCGGTCGGGCTCGGGGGAAACGTGAAGGGGCGGGCGGCGCGTTCGACGGCCACGATCACGCTGCGTCCGCTGATCGCATCGTGACGGAGCTCGGGCATCCGAAGGACGTTAGCGAAGCGCGGGTCGCGTAGCCTGGCCCGATGCCCACACGTCTCGTGATCATTGGTGGCGGGCCCGGTGGCAACACCGCGGCCACCGTCGCGGCGACCCTGGGCGCGGAGGTCACGCTCATCGAGCGCGACATCATCGGCGGCGCGGCGCACCTGTGGGACTGCATCCCGTCCAAGGCGATGATCGCGACGGGCGGCGAGCTGTCGGAGCTCACCCGGGCGCGGTCGATGGGCCTCGAGGCGCACGGCCGGCTCGACGTCGACGCCGTGCGGGAACGGGTGGCCTCGATCGAGGCGCACCTCCAGTCGTCGGTTCGCTCGCTGCTGGAGTCGCAGGGCGTCCGGCTGATCCACGGCACCGGCCGGTTGCAGGGTCCCCGTGAGGTGATCGCCGAGACCGAGTCCGGGCTCGAGCACCTCGACGCGGACTTCGTGATCCTCGCCACCGGGTCGCGCCCCGCATCCCGGACTGGGCGACCGTCGACGGCGAGCGGATCCTCACGACCCGCCAGGCCTACCCACCCGAGGAGATCCCCGAGCACCTCTGCGTCGTCGGTTCGGGCGTCACCGGCGTCGAGTTCACGCACATGTTCAGCGCGCTCGGCTCCAAGGTGTCCCTCGTCGTGTCGCGCCAGCAGGTGCTGCCGTTGAAGGACGCCGAGGTCGCCGCGGTCCTCGAGGACGAGTTCCTCGCCCGCGGGGTCAAGCTGCTCAAGGGCGCGCGGGCGAAGGCGCTGACCCGTGACGGCGACGTCGTGACGGTCGACTGCGACGACGGCCGCGCCGTGAAGGCGTCACACGTCGTGCTGGCCATCGGCTCGGTCCCGAACAACGAGCACCTCGGGTTGGCCGAAGCCGGCGTCCAGATCGACGACGCGGGGTACGTCAAGGTCAACCACAACCTGCTCACCACGGTCGGCAACATCTATGCGGCGGGTGACCTCTCGGGGAAGCTGCCGCTCTCGTCGGTCGCCGCGATGCAGGGGCGCAAGATCGCGGAGCACCTGATGGGCCTCCACGCCCGCGCCCACCGACACCTGGACTACGAGAAGGCATCGTCCGCGATCTTCACCGAGCCCGAGATCGCGGACGTCGGCCTGGCCGAAGCGGAGGCGTTCGCCTCCGGCCGCAAGATCCGGGTCACGAAGGTCCCGTTCTCGGCCAACGCGAAGGCGTTGATCAAGGGAGACGCGCGCGGCTTCGTCAAGATCATCTCGGACCCGGCGACGGGCGTCGTGCTCGGCGGGTCGATCGTCGGCCGCAACGCGGCCGAGCTGATCTCGGTGATCGCGGTCGCGGTTACCAACGGGCTCAAGGTCGTGGACATCGTGGACTCGCTCCTCGTGCACCCGTCGATGTCGGAGTCCCTCGCCGAGGCGGCCTGGTAGCGGAGGGTTCCTCGCGGCTACGGTCCCCCTTCCACAACGGGCAGGGGGCTGCGCGATGGGCACGAAGCAGAAGAGGGTCGGGCGAGCGCGCGTCGCCTTCGGTGCGGCGGTCGCGGCCGCGGTCGTCACCGCGCCGTTGCTGGCGATCGCACCCGCGGGGGCGTCGACGGGGCCGAGCGGCCGGACGATGCCACCGCGCGACACGCTGCACGCCGCGGCAGTCCACGCGACCGCGACCGGGAGCTCGCCGTACAACATCACGAACCGGCTGTGCGGCGACACGCGCCCGGCGGGGGTCCCCGCGGCATACAGCACCCTGTACGCGTACGGCGCCGATGGCGGCGACACCGCGCAGGGGAACAAGGGCGGAGGCGGCGCGGTCGCGGTCGCGTCGTTCGCGCTGCCGGTCGGCACCGTGCTGAACGGTGCTGCAGGGTGCAAGGGCACCTCCGCCACCGCCGGTAACCACGACTCCAACCCTGGCGGCAAGGGTCACGGGAACGCGACCGGAGGGACCGGGGGTGCAGGTACCGGAGGCGTCGACGGGTACAGCGGTGCAGGCGGGGGTGGCTACAGCAGCTGGTACCGCGGCACGACGCCGCTCGTCGAAGCGGGCGCGGGCGGCGGGGCCGGTGGGAGCAGCGGTGGTGGCGCGGGTGGTGACGCCGGGAGCCCGGGCGGTGACGGGCGGCCGGGGACCGGGCCGTGCTGTCCGACCGGCGGTGGTGCGGGCACCTTCGATGCGCCCGGCGCGCCGGGGAGCATGAACGGTGGCTACGGCGGTGGTCCCTACAGCGGTGGTCCGGGGGGCTACGGCGGAGGCGGCGGCGGATCGGGCATCCAGGGCGGTGGCGGCGGCGGGGGCGGCTTCGCCGAAGCCGTCGGGCCCGGAGCCGGCGGTGGTGGCGGCGGGAGCAACGTGTACACCGCGGCCGGGTACTGGCTGGACTTTGGCGGCGCCGGTCACGGGAGTCACCTGGACGGGCTCATCCAGATCGTGACCGTGCGCCCGCTCACTCGCCGTCCGTCGTTCCCCGGTCGCAACGTTGTGCGCGGCATCGCGCCGAACGGGACGCGCGGCGGTGGCTACGAGGTCCTGGGCAACGGCGACATCCGGACGTTCGCGCAGGGCGCCAATCCCTCTGCCGCGACCGGCGCACTCTGGTGGCCGGGCCAGGACGTCGCGCACGGGATCGCGGTGCTGCCCGATCGCTCCGGTGGTTACGTCGTCGACGAGCACGGCCAGCTCCATGCGTTCGGGATCGGCAGCCACACGCCGCCGAAGGTGACCGACCGCGTGCTGTGGCCCGACAAGGACATCGCGCGCGGCGTCACCGTCCTCGCCGACGGCACTGGCGGCTACGTGCTGGGTCGCGACGGCAGGCTCTACTCGTTCGCGATCGGGAAGCACGCGAAGCCCGCTGATGCGCAGCGCGTGCCGACCTGGCCGGGACAGGACGTCGCGCGCGGCATCACCGCGCCGTTCCTGGACGCGAACGGCGTTGCGGGCGGCTGGATCGTCGACCCGTTCGGCGGCCTGCATCCCTGGGGCGGGCTCTTCGGGGGCCCGACACCGAAGGCCGTGGCGCCGACGTCGGGCGCACGGGGTGTGCTCTCGTTCGGTGGTGGTGCCGGCGGACTGCTCGTCGATGGCGCCGGCAACCTTTCGCCGTTCGCGAGCCCGGGGCTGCCCTGAGGCACGCGGTTCCGAAGGTCAGGCGAGGAGCTCGCCGCGGGTGACGGTGACGGCGTGGCCGCCGAGCGTCACCCGGTCGGCGTCGACCCGGCAGCGGACGGTCCCGCCACGCGCCGAGGCCTGGAAGCCGACGAGCTCGGTGCGGCCGAGCCGCGCGGCCCAGAACGGCGCGAGCACACAGTGGGCGGCTCCCGTGACGGGGTCCTCGTCGATGCCGACGCCCGGGGCGAAGTAGCGCGAGACGAAGTCGACGTCGGCGACGTCCGCGGCGGCAGTGACGATCACGCCGGTGGCATCGAGCTCGGCGATCGCGGCGAGGTCGGGCTCGAGCGCGCGCACTGCCGCGGCGTCGGTGAGCACGAGGAGCTTGCCGACGCGGCTCGCCGCCGCCTCCAACACCTTGATGCCGAGCGCGCGGGACAACGCCGGCGTCACCTCGATGGGTTCGGACGGTGCGCCGGGCAGGTCCATCTCGATGAGGTCACCGGCCCGCACGCAGGTGAGCAACCCGCTCGCGGTCTTGAACCGGGCCGGGGCGTCGACGGGGAGCCAGCCGTCCCAGAGCACGTGCGCGCTCGCGAGCGTGGCGTGCCCGCAGAGCGGGACCTCGACTGCCGGGGTGAACCACCGCAAGCCGAACTCGGCGCCCGCGGGCGTGACGAATGCGGTCTCGGACAGGTTCATCTCTGCCGCGACGGCTTGCATCCACTCCGCTTCCGCAGGCCCGTTGAGCAGGCACACCGCGGCGGGATTGCCGCCGAACGCGACCTCGGTGAAGGCGTCGACGACGAAGAGGGGAGCGCCCAAGGAGTGCGCGCTACTCGATGATGACGAGGACGTCGCCGGTCGACACGCTCGCGCCCGAGGTCACGCGCACCTCGGCGACGGTGCCGCCCGACTCGCTGCTGATCTGGTTCTCCATCTTCATCGCTTCGAGCACGAGCAGCGCCTGACCGGCCTCGATGGTGTCGCCGACGTTGACGAGCACCTTCACGATCGTGCCCTGCATCGGCGCGTTGATCGTGCCGTCGCCGCCGCTGCCACTCGACGATGCCGCCTTGGGCTTCGGCGCGCGCTTGCTGCCTCCCGCGCCCGAGCTCGCGACGACCGGCGCGTCGGGCAGCCAGAGCTTCACCGAGAACCGCTTGCCGTCGACTTCGACCGGCACCGTGCGCTCCGTGAGCGCTTCGGGCTCGGCACCGGCCGTCGTCCTCGTCGCAGATCCGGGCTCCGAAGTCAGCCCCGACAGGTCGACCTCGTTCTCGAGCCAGTTGGTCGAGTGGTGGCCGGCCGCGAAGTCCGGGTGGTTCAGCACGAGCTCGTGGGCGGGGACCGTCGTGTGGATGCCCTCGACGACGAGCTCCTGGAGCGCACGCAACATGCGGTGGCGGGCGCGGTCCCGGTCCGGGGCCCACACCACGAGCTTCGCCAGGAGGTTGTCGTAGAACTGCGAGATCGTGTCGCCCTCTTCGTACCCGCCGTCCCAGCGCACCCCGGGACCGGACGGGATCCGGAGCTTGCTGATCGTGCCGGGCGACGGGAGGAAGCCCTTGGCCGCGTTCTCCGCGTTGACCCGCACCTCGATCGCGTGGCCGTGGACCTGCACCGAGTCCTGGGTGAACGAGAGTGGCTCGCCGCTCGCGACCCGGATCTGCTCGGCGACGAGGTCGAGCGAGGTGACCAGCTCGGTGACGCAGTGCTCGACCTGGAGCCGGGTGTTCATCTCCAGGAAGTAGAACTCGCCGTCGTCGGAGCCTTCGACGGGCTGGTAGAGCATCTCGACCGTGCCGGCGTTCACGTAGCCGCAGGCCTTCGCGACCTTGACCGCGGCGTCGCCCATCGCGGCGCGCGTCTTCTCCGTCAGACCCGCGGCCGGCGACTCCTCGATCAGCTTCTGGTGCCGGCGCTGCACCGAGCAGTCGCGCTCGCCGAGCCACACCGCGTTGCCGTGGGTGTCGGCGAAGATCTGCATCTCGATGTGCCGGGGGCGGGGGAGGTACTTCTCGAGGTAGGCCTCGGCCCGGCCGAAGTAGGCCTGGGCCTCGCGTTGCGCGGAGTCCAGCGCGGACTGCGCGTGCTCGGCGTCCTCGACGACCTTCATGCCGCGACCGCCACCGCCGTACGCCGCCTTGATCGCGACCGGCCAGCCGACCTTCTCGCCGAACGCGACCACGTCGTCGGCGCTCTCGATCGGGTCCAGGGTGCCGGGGACGCTCGCGACGCCACCGCGGTCCGCGGCGCGCCGGGCGGAGATCTTGTCGCCCATGACGTCGATGGCCTCGGGCGGGGGGCCGATCCAGGTCACGCCGCGGTCACCGATGACCCGCGCGAACTCCGCGTTCTCGGCGTAGAACCCGTACCCGGGGTGGACGCCGTCGGCGCCGGACCGCTCGATGACCCCCAGGATGGCGTCGGTGTTGAGGTAGCTCTCGGCCGCAGTCTGACCACCGAGGGCGTAGGCCTCGTCGGCGTAGCGGACGTGGAGCGCGTCGCGGTCGAGCTCCGAGTAGACCGCGACGGTGGGGATCCCCAGCTCGCGACACGTCCGCATCACGCGGACGGCGATCTCGCCCCGGTTGGCGATCAGGATCTTCTTGAGCACGTGCACCTCAGCCAGTGGAGACGGGTCGCCGTATCCTACGGGCCGTGCCCGATCCCGAGGCCACTCCGGCGCGCTTCGGCGACGTCCGGTGGCTCGCCGACACCGACTCCACGAACCAGCACCTGCTGGACCTGGCTCGATCGGGCGCTCCGGACGGCGTGGTCGTCGTCGCCGACCATCAGCGCGCCGGCCGGGGCCGGCTCGGGCGCACGTGGAGCGCACCACCGGGGGCCTCGCTCCTCGTCTCGGTGCTCCTGCGGCCGCAGCTCCCGCCCGACGACCGCCATCTGGTGGTCATGGCCGCGGCGGTGGCGATGGCGGACGCGGTGGAGACGACGACGGGCGTCCACGCCGAGCTGAAGTGGCCCAACGACCTTCTCGTCGGGCACCGGAAGCTCGCCGGCATCCTCGCCGAGGCGTCCGGCGACGCCGTCGTGGTGGGGATCGGCGTCAACGTCGACTGGCCCGAGATCCCCGCGGAGCTCGCGGACATCGCGACGGCGTGCAACGTCGAGGGTGGCCGGCCCACGTCGCGCGAAGAGTTGCTCGCCGCGTTCCTCACCCGCTACGCCGCGCGCCTCGACGATCTGGTCGGGACGCGGCGCGAGTACCGAAGCCGGCTCGCGACGACCGGTCGCCGGGTGCGGGTCGAGCGGCCGGGCGGGGCGCTCGTCGGTGTCGCGACCGGCGTCGACGACTCCGGACGTCTGCTCGTCGACGCCGACGGGTCGCACCACGCGATCGCGGCGGGTGACGTCGTGCACCTGCGCGACGCCTGACGCCGCCTACGGGTCGAGGTCGCGGGCGACGAGCTCGGTGAACGCGGTGGCGAGCCGAACGGTGATCGGGCCGCACACCGCGGGCAGCCGCTGCCCGTCCACCCGCGCGATCGCCTGGACCTCGCGGGTCGTCGACGAGAGGAAGGCCTCGTCGCAGCGGTGCAGCGCGTCCAGCGGGAGGGCCGCCTCCTCGATCGGGATCCCGAGCCCGGCCGCGAGCTCGAGGATCAGCGCGCGCGTCACGCCGAGCAGGCACCCGGCTTCTTCGGGCGGGGTGTGGAGCACGTGCTGGAACACGAGGAAGACGTTCGACCCGGTCGCCTCGCAGAGGTCGCCGCGCGTGTTCGGGAAGATCGCTTCGATCGCGCCGTGCTCGCGCGCGTACGCGAGGGCCCGGACGTTCTCGGCGTAGGAGATCGTCTTCAGGCCTGCGATCGCACTCCGCTCGTTGCGGGACCACGGGACCGTGACGACATCCGCTTCCGGGGCAGGCGTCGTGAGCTCGCTCGCCGCGATGATGACCGTCGGCTCGGCGTCGCCCCGCTCCGAGCCCAGCGGCGACTCACCCCCCGTGACCGTGATCCGCAGGCGGCCGTCGCGCAGCCGGTTCGCGTCGAGGACCGCGTCGGCCGCCGGGCGGAGCACCTCCGAGCTCGGCACCTCGAGCCCGATGCCCTTGGCCGAGAAGACGAGGCGCTCGTGATGGCGACGCCACGCGAACGGGACGCCGTCGTAGACCCGTAACGTCTCGAAGACGCCGTCACCCACGAGCAGGCCGTGGTCCAACGGCGAGACGCGCAGCGCGGCACCGTCGTCGAGCACGCCGTTGACCCAGAGCTTCATCGCCGGCTCACGTCCGGGTGCCGGACGCGACGTCGGGCGCGTCCGTCGCGACCTCGGAGCCGGTGACGGTCAGCAGTCGGGCGGCCTTGAGCTCGCTCTCCTGCCACTCCGCGGCCGGGTCGGAGTCGGCGGTGATGCCGGAGCCCACGCCGAGCCGGGTCGCGTCGGACCGCACGGTGAACGTACGGATCGCGACCGCGAGGTCGGCGCGGTCGGCCATGGTGTCGACCCACCCCACCGCACCGCAGTAGACGCCGCGCGCGACGGGCTCGAGGTCCTCGATCTCCTGGAGGACGCGCGGCTTGGGGGCGCCGGTGACAGATGCCGGAGGGAACGTCGCGCGCACCAGGCCGCCGAGGCCGACGTCGGGGCGCAGCGTGGCGCGCACGGTGCTGACGAGGTGGACGAGGCCGGGGTGCGCCTCGAGCTCGCACAGCCCGGGGACCTCCACCGAACCCGGCTCGCACACCCGGCCGAGATCGTTGCGCGCGAGGTCCACGATCATCACGTTCTCGGCCCGATCCTTCGCGCTGGCCCGGAGCCGCGCGGGGGAGACCGCCGTCCCCTTGATCGGCCGCGTCTCGACCCGACGGCCCTCGATGCGCAGGAAGCGCTCGGGTGACGCGGACACGACCGCAAGGCCCTCGCCGAGCTCGTCGGGCCCGGCGCGGCAGGAACGACGCGTGCGGTGCCGGGTTGCCGGACTCGAGCGCGCACCACAGCGCGACCGGGTCCGCGGCGCGGTCACAAGTCAGCTGGCGGGTCAGGTTCACCTGGTAGCAGTCGCCCGCCTCGATGTGATCGACGATCGTCCGCACGCCGGCTTCGAACTCCGGCCGCCCGAGGCTCGAGGCCCACGGTCCGAGGCCCGGTCGGGCCTGGCGCGCGCCCCGGTGCCGGCCGCGTCGAGCGCGGCTTCGAGGTGGCGGCGGGCCGCCCCGCGCCCGACGACCCGGCACCCCGATCCTCGCCGGTCGATCTCGGCATACGCGGCAAAGCGGATGAACACCGCGCCCGGGAGCGGACCGGCGGTGGGCGACCCGGGGGTGAAGCGGCTCGCGGCCGGCCGGACCCGTTCGATGCTCCGCCCGAGCTCGTAGGTGAGGAAACCGGCCCACCACCCGGGGCCCAGCCGATCGAGCCGGTCGAAGGCCGCGGCCCCGTCGACGGCCACGATCTCCTCGGCGCCGCAGGCCACGACCGCGCGCGATCCGTCGAGCCCGACCGCGGCCGGTTCCTCGATCGGCAGCCCCGCCAGGATCGGTCCGACCTCCATGCCTGCAGGGTATAGGAGGCTCCTGCACGCAATTTTGGAGGGCCCTTCAGTACGATCTACGGACCGTGGTTGCCTCCCTCCCGCCTTGGCGCGCCTTTGTTCGGCGCTACGTGATCGCCCTCGTCGTCACGTTCGTGCTCGTCACGGGCGGTCTCGTCGTGGGCAACCGCGTGGTCGACAACAAGCTGAACGACATCCCCCGCGTCGGCAACCTCACGCTCGCGCCCGGGCCCGGCAAGGCCGGCAACTACCTGATCATCGGCTCGGACTCCCGGGACTTCGAGACGAACGCGACCCAGGAGAAGGCGTTCGGGTCCGCCGCCGACCTCGGCAAGCCCCGGTCGGACACCCTGATGATCGTGCACATCGATCCCGACGCGAAGACGAGCCTGCTCGTCTCGTTCCCCCGGGACCTGCTCGTGAAGACGGCCGACGGCTCCACCGACATGATCAACGCGGCCTTCAACGACGGCCCGCAGAAGGTCATCGACGAGATCAGGAGCAACTTCGACATCAAGATCAACCACTACGTCGAGATCAACTTCGAGGCCTTCATCGGCATCGTCGACGCGGTCGGCAAGATCCCCGTGTACTTCCCGTACCCGGCCCGGGACAGCTTCTCGGGGCTCAACATCACCACGGCGGGCTGCGTGTCTCTCGATGGCAACCAGGCGCTCGAGTACGCACGCGCCCGGCACCTGGAGTACCTCACGAACGGCCGGTGGACGGACGCGAGCCCCCGAGCCGACCTGGACCGCATCAGCCGCCAGCAGAACTTCATCCGCCGCCTCGCGGACGTCGCGGCCCGCAAGGGCGCGTCGAACCCGCTCACCGCGCTCGACGTCGCGGACGCGATCGTGCCGAAGCTCAAGGTCGACCAGCAGCTGAGCAAGCAGGACATCTTCCAGCTCGTGAACACGTTCCGGAAGGTCAACCCGAACGACAGCAACGCGATCAAGATGCAGACGATCCCGGTGGAGGCGGCGCCGGCGCCGAACGCGGCGCACCTCGTGCTGAAGCAGCCCGAGGCCGACTCCATGCTCGCCCAGCTCCGGACGTTCGGCGCGGTGAAGGGGCCGGACTTCTCCAAGCTGCAGCCGTCGCAGGTCCAGGTGCGGGTGCTCAACGCCTCGGGTGTGGGTGGCGCGGCCGGCACCGCGCTCGCCGACTTCCAGCGGTACAGCTTCGCGCCGGCGGGAGTGGGCAACACGTCCCTGAAGGACTCCACCGAGATCCACTACCGCCCCGGCAACGACGCCAAGGCGCTGCTCGTGGCGAGCTACATGAAGGGCGTCGGCCAGGTCGTCGCGGACTCGTCGATCCCCGGCGACCAGATCGTGGTGATGATCGCCCACGACTTCAACGGTGTGGCGCCGCAGAGCAAGCACAAGAAGGCCGCGACGACCACCACGACGAAGAAGTCCTCCAAGAAGGGGACCACGACGACCACGGCTGCGCCCACCTCCGCCTGCTGAGCCCGGCAATCGCGGCCGGAGTGCGTCGAACCCCTAGAATTCGCCCGATGCCCAGGCCCTGTGGAGATCGCGCGCGCGTGGACCCGGCCGGGCTGGGAGCCCGGGGCCCGGAAAGAGGATCCACCCATGAGTGATGTTGCGGTCATCGGCGCCGGCTACGTCGGGCTCACCACGGCCACCTGCCTGGCCCACCTCGGCCACCGCGTCACGTGCGCCGACATCGATGCCGAGCGGGTGGCCGCACTGTCCAAGGGCGAGATCCCGATCCTCGAGGACGGGCTGGCCGCGCTCGTCCACGAAGGCCTGTCGTCGCAACGGCTGCGCTTCGTCGTGGGCGCGAAGAACGCGGCGAGCACCGCGGAGTTCGTGTTCCTCTGCGTCCCCACGCCCCAGGGCGACGACGGCTCCGCCAACCTGTCGTTCGTCGAGGAGGTCGCCCGCGAGATCGCGCCGGTGCTGCGCGCGGGGACGGTCGTCATCAACAAGTCCACGATGCCGGTGGGCTCGACCCGCCTGGTGCAGCGCATCCTCGCCGAGGCGGGCGCGGCGATCGAGCAGGTCGGCGTCGCTTCGAACCCTGAGTTCCTGCGCGAGGGCTCCTCGGTCCGGGACTTCCTCGAGCCGAGCCGCGTGGTGATCGGGTGCGACGACCCGGCGGTCGCGGTGCGGGTCAGTGAGCTGTACCGCGCGATCAACGCGCCGATGCTCGTGACGGACCCGGCATCGGCCGAGATGATCAAGTACGCGTCCAACGCGTTCTTGGCCACCAAGATCTCGTTCATGAACGCGATCGCCAACCTCTGCGAGACCGTCGACGCCGATGTGCGCGAGGTCGCGCTGGGCATGGGCTACGACCCGCGCATCGGCTTCGAGTTCCTGCATCCGGGCCCGGGCTACGGCGGGTCGTGCTTCCCGAAGGACACCGCCGCGCTGCTGTACGCCGCCCGGAGCAGCGGTTACGACTTCTCGTTGCTCGAGGGGGTCGTCGAGGTCAACCTGCGCCAGCACGAGCGCATGGTCGAGAAGGTGCGCAACCTCGCAGGTGGGACGCTGGCCGGGACGTCGGTCGCGTTGTGGGGCCTGACGTTCAAGGCCAACACCGACGACCTGCGCGACTCGCCCGCGCTCGTGATCGCGCGCCGGCTGCTGGAGGAGGGGGCGTCGGTGCGGGCGTACGACCCCGCCGCCGGGGAGGGCGCCGCGCTGCTCGTACGCGGGCTCGAGATCGTGACCGATCCGTACGCGGCCTGCGAGGGCGCCCAGGTGCTCGCGGTGCTCACCGAGTGGGACGAGTTCCGCTGGCTCGACTTCGACCGCGTGCTCGCCGGCCTCGATCGCCCCGCGGTGCTCGACGCCCGGAACCTGCTCGACCCCGTCGCGCTGCGCCGTCGCGGCTTCACCTACGAGGGAATCGGCCGCTAGTGGAGGCGGTCCCGCGCCGGCGTTCCAACGACAACCCGCGGCCCCGGGCGGTCGTCACCGGAGCCGCGGGCTTCCTCGCGTCCCACCTCTCCGAGCGCCTGATCGACGACGGCTGGGACGTCGTCGGCCTCGACAACATGCTCACCGGCCGGATGGAGAACATGGCCGGGCTGCTGTCCCGGCCCGAGTTCACGTTCGAGCGCTACGACGTCACGAACTTCCTGCACGTCACCGGGTCCGTCGACGCGGTGCTGCACTTCGCGAGCCCGGCCAGCCCCCAGGACTACCTCGAGCACCCGATCAAGACGCTGAAGGTCGGCGCGCTCGGCACGCACAACACGCTCGGGCTCGCGCTGGCAAAGCAGGCGAGGTACCTCCTCGCGTCGACGAGCGAGGTGTACGGCGACCCGCTCGTGCACCCCCAGCCCGAGAGCTACTGGGGCAACGTCAACCCGATCGGTCCCCGGGGCGTCTACGACGAGGCGAAGCGGTTCGCCGAGGCGTTGACGCTCGCATACCACCGGGCCCACGGCCTCGACGTGCGCGTCGTGCGGATCTTCAACACGTACGGTCCCCGGCTCCGGCCCGCGGACGGCCGCGTCGTGTCGAACTTCCTCGTCCAGGCGATGGAGGGCAAGCCGCTGACGGTCTACGGCGACGGCCGGCAGACGCGGCTCGTTCTGCTATGTCGACGACCTGGTGGCGGGCATCCTCGCCCTCCTGCGCTCCGACCGCATCGGGCCGATGAACATCGGCAACCCGAACGAGTTCAGCATGCTCGAGCTCGCCCAGGTGGTCCTCGACGTCACGGGCTCGACATCCGAGATCGTCTTCGAGCCGTTGCCGACCGACGACCCGACCCAGCGCCAGCCCGACATCACGCTCGCGCGCGAGGCGCTCGGGTGGGAGCCGCAGGTCCAGCTGCGGGAAGGACTGACCCGGACCTACGAGTGGTACCGGAAGGAGCGCGGTCAGTGAGCGCAGGCGGGAGCGAGCCGGGGAGCTCGGTGAGTCGGGGCCCGTTCGAGCCGAAGGAGTACAAGAAGCTCTCCGTGATCGTGCCGGTCTACAACGAGCGCAACACCGTGGTGGAGATCCTGCGCCGCATGCGCGCGGTGGATCTGCCGCTCGACCGGGAGTTCATCGTCGTCGACGACGGCAGCGACGACGGCACCCGCGCCGTGCTCACGCAGCTCGGCGACAGCACGACGAAGATCGTGAAGCACCCGAAGAACCGCGGGAAGGGCGCCGCGGTCCGCACCGGGCTGCAGCACGTCACCGGGGACCTCGTCCTGATCCAGGACGCGGACCTCGAGTACGACCCGGACGACTGGCTGCGCCTGCTCACACCTGTGCTCAAGGGGCGCGCGCAGGTCGTCTACGGCTCCCGCTTCACGGGGGAGCACCGCAACATGCTCTTCCTGCACTGGTGCGGCAACAAGGTGCTCTCGCTCGTGACGAACCTGCTGTACAACACGACGCTGTCGGACATGGAGACGTGTTACAAGCTGTTCGACCATGACGTGATCCGCAACGTGTCCCTGAGGTCCGATCGGTTCGACTTCGAGCCCGAGATCACGGCCAAGGTGCTGCGGCAGGGGGTCCGCATCTACGAGGTGCCGATCTCGTACGCAGGCCGCGAGTTCGACGAGGGCAAGAAGATCACCTGGCGGGACGGCTTCGCCGCGTTGTACGCAATCGTGAAGTTCCGCTTCGTCGATTGACCGGGGGAGGTCCCATGCCGTCCGAGCCGCGCTGGGCCGCAGTGATCGTCAACTACGAGGCGGGCCCGGCCCTGACCGCGTGCGTCGCCTCGCTGCTCGCCGACGACTCGGCTGGTGGCCCGCCCGAGGTCGTGGTGGTCGACAACGGATCGAGCGACCGGTCCGTGGCCGCGCTGCACGCCGCGTTTCCCGAGGTCCCGGTCATCGACCCCGACGCGAACCTCGGGTACGGCCGGGCCGCCAACCTGGGGATCGCCGCCACCCGGGCACCCGTCGTCGCGGTCATGAACCCCGACGCCGAGGTCGCCGCCGGAACCGCCGCGGCGGTGATGGCCCGGTTCGACGCGGACGGTCGGCTCGCCGCGGTTGGCCCGCAGCTGCTGAACCCCGACGGCACCCGCTACCCCTCTGCCCGGTCGGCGCCCTCGCTCGGCGACGCGGTCGGCCACGCACTGCTCGGCAGCATCGTGCCGGACAACCGCTACACCGAGTCGTACCGCCAGCTCGACGCCGACCCCGAGCTTCCTCGCGACGTGGAATGGATCTCCGGTGCCGCGCTGTGGCTCCGTCGCGACGCGCTCGACCGGGTCGGGGGCTGGGACGAGCGGTTCTTCCTCTTCTTCGAAGACGTGGACCTGTGCCGGCGCCTCGGTGCCGACGGCTGGACCATCGCGTACGAGCCCGGCGGCCACGTGATGCACACGGTCGGGGGCAGCCGGTCCCGTCGTCCGGTGCGCTCGATCTTCGAGCACCACCGGGCCGCCTACCAGTACGCGGCGAAGTGGTGGCACGGTCCGCGCCGGATGCTGCTCCCGGTCGCGGCGGGGTTCCTGGCCGTGCGCGGGGCCGTCGTCGCGGGGGCGCGGTGGTCCGGGGGCGCCCCGGAGCGCCGGCGACCACCGAGTAACCTCGATCGGGTCATGGCCAAAGCGAGCAAGTACAACCGCGCCCGGATCCGCTCCCGCGTCCGCCGTCCGAAGCGTCGGAGCGGATCGATGGTCTGGACCGTCACCACCATCGTGATCGTCGTCGTGGGCGTCCTGCTCGTGACCCTGACCTACGCGGACCGCCAGAACAACGCGGCCGCCGCGCCCACGATCGGCGACCACTGGCACGCCTTCCTGGGCTACGACGTGTGCGGGAACTGGCTCCCGAACGCGCCCTCGTTCGAGGACCGGGCGAACGAAGCGGGCGTCCGGGCCGGGCTGCACTCCCACGGCGACGGCCTGATGCACATCCACCCGTTCGCGAGCGACGAGGCCGGGGACAAGGCCACGCTGGGCCGCTTCCTGGGCTACGGCGGCTGGAGCACCTCGGAGTCGTCGTTCAAGGTCTGGGACGACAAGGAGCACAAGACCGGCGACAAGTGCGGCTCGGGCTCCAACGCCAAGAAGGCCACGGTCCAGTGGACCGTCGGAAGGTTCGGCAAGACCTGGACCGGCACGCCGCGGTCGGGCAACCCGTCGGACTACCACCCCCAGAACGGCGACATCGTCGCGGTCTACCTGCTCCCGAAGGGCGCGAAGCTCCCGGAGCCTCCGTCCGCCGAGCAGGCGCTGACGAACATCAGCGACCTCGGTGGTGCCCCCGTCTCGGCGTCGACCACGACGTTGCCGGGAGGGAGCACGACCACCTCGCCGCCGGCGGGCAGCTCCTCCACCACGCCCGCCGCCAGCACCGGGACCACGGCCACCACCACCGCCCCGTGAAAGCGGTCGTGCTCGTCGGGGGCCAGGGCACGCGCCTGCGGCCGTTGACGCTCACGACGCCCAAGCCGCTCCTGCCCATCGCCAACGTCCCGTTCCTCGAGCGGCAGCTCACCTGGCTGGCCCGGTACGGCGTCGACGAGGTCGTGCTGTCGCTCGGCTACCTCCCGGAGTCGTTCACCGAGCACTTCTCCGACGACCGGTTCGGTGACATCAAGCTCCGCTTCGTCGTCGAGCGCGAGCCACTGGGCACCGCGGGCGGGATCCGGTTCGCCGCGGAGGGCATCGACGAGCGGATGCTGGTCTGCAACGGCGACGTCCTCACCGACCTCGATCTCGCGGCGCTGGTCCAGTTCCACGCCGAACGGGAGGCCGCGGCGACGATCGCGCTCACCCAGGTCGGGGACCCGTCGGCCTTCGGCGTCGTGCCGACGCGCGCCGACGGCGAGGTCGTCGCGTTCGTCGAGAAGCCGCCCCGCGACCAGGCGCCGACGAACTGGATCAACGCCGGCACCTACGTGCTCGAGCCGGAGGTGATCGACTCGATCCCGCCCCGGTTCACGGTGTCGATCGAGCGCGAGACGTTCCCCCGCATGCTCGAGTCGCCCGGCCGCCTGTACGCGATGCAGTCCCACGCCTACTGGCTCGACATCGGGACACCCCAGAAGTACCTGGAGGCCCAGCTCGACGTGGCCGGAGGCCGGCTCGGCCCGCCCGTCGTGGGCGCCACCGAGGCCGGCCCGGACGTCTGGGTCGAGCCCGGCGCGGAGATCGACGAGACGGCCGTGGTCCTCGGACCGTCCGTGATCGGCGTCGGCGCACGGGTCGGGCCCGGCGCCCGGGTGGAGGCCTCGGTGCTCGGACCGGGGACGGTGGTCGGCGAGGGGAGTAACTTGCTCCGTTCGGTGGTGCTTCGGGGCGCAACGGTGGCCGCGGGCACGCGAGTGACGGATGAGGTGGTCGGCCCCGACGTGGGGCTGCCCTGCGGCTAGGAGACAACGTGAAAGCGCTCGTGACCGGCGGTGCCGGCTTCATCGGATCGACGCTGTCCGACCGACTGCTCGCCGAGGGCTGGGACGTCGACGTCGTCGACGACCTCTCGACCGGATCGCTGGCGAACCTGGCCGACGCCCGCTCGCTCGGCAGCCGCAAGTTCTCGTTCCACCGCCTGGACATCCGGTCGCCCGCGATCACCGACCTCATCGCGCACCGCAAGCCCGACGTCGTCTTCCATCTCGCGGCGCAGGCGGACGTCCGCGTGTCGGTCGCCCGCCCGGTGTTCGACGCCGAGGTCAACATCTTGGGGACGCTGAACGTCTGCCAGGGCGCGCTCGCGGCCGGGACCCAGAAGGTCGTCTTCGCGGCGTCGGGCGGGACGCTCTACGGGACGCCCGAGCACCTGCCGGTGCGGGAGGGCCATCCCCAGCGCCCGGAGTCGCCGTACGGCGTGGCGAAGAAGGCGTCGTGCGACTACCTCCACTACTACCGGGAGATCCACGGCCTCGAGTACAGCGCGCTCGCGTTTGCGAACGTCTACGGCCCGCGCCAGGACCCGCACGGTGAGGCGGGTGTCGTCTCGATCTTCGCGGGCATGATGCTCGACCGGACCCGGCCCACGATCTTCGGTGACGGCAAGCAGACCCGCGACTTCGTGTACGTCGACGACGTCGTCGACGCGCTGTTCCGGGCGTCCGACCGGGGCAGCGGCCTGATCATCAACATCGGCACGGGCGTCGAGACGAGCGTGCAGGAGCTCTACGACTCGATCGCCCGCGCGGTCGACTTCAAGGACGATCCGAACCACGCGCCGGCCCGTCCGGGGGAGCTCCAGCGCTCGTCGCTCGACCCGGGTCGCGCCGAGATCCACCTCGGCTGGAAGCCCTGGACCGATCTCGACGCCGGTGTCGAACGCACGCTGGAGTGGTTCCGCGCCCAGCGCGCCACCGGGCGCTAGCCGCTCGCCGCGCAGCTAGCGGAACGCCCGGAGCTGCTCGAGCGGGATCTCGGGACGGGGCCGGCCGACGTACGCGGGATCGGGGTGGCCGACGAGCACGAGCGCGTGGGGGAGCCACTCGACCGGCAGCGCAAGCGCGTCGCGCGCGGCTTCGGGGCAGAAGATCGGTGCGGCGACCCAGCACGAGGCCAGGCCGGCGTCGGCAGCCGCGACCATCAGGTTCTCCACGGCCGCGCCGAGCGACAGGAGCGCCATGCCCCATTCCGCCCGCTGGCGGGTCGGGTCGGGGTAGCGGTCGAGGCCGTCCCACGTGAGGCAGCCGAGCACGAGGGCCGGCGCGGCGAGGAGCTTGTGGTGCGACGCCTCGACCAGCTCGTCGATGCGGGCCGGGTCCGTGCCGTCCGCGGCGAGGTCGGTCCGCCACTGCTGCCCCATGCCGGCGGCGAGGTCGCGCTTGGCGTCGTCGGTGTCGACGACGACGAACCGCCACGGCCGCGAGTGGTGCGGCGCCGGCGCGATGCACGCGGACTCGACGAGCCCGTCGAGCGTCCGGCGCGCCACCGGCAGATCCGTGAACGCGCGGATCGACCGCCGCGCCTCGAGGAACCCCGGCACGCTCATCGGAACAGGTCGTCCTGCGGGGCGCGGACGAGCTCCCGGACCGAGCCGTCGCGGAACCAATCGGGATCGAGCCCCCGCACGATCGCGACCGGGATCCCGGAGGCCTTGCCCATCACCAGCTCGGCCGCGCTCGCGACCTCGTCCGCGACCGCGACCTCGGTGACGTTCAGCTCGTGGCCCAGTGCGTCGGTCTGACCACGCAGGTCGATCACCGCTCCGAGACCCGAGACACCGATCGCGACGTCGGTGAGGCCGTTGCGCCAGGCCCGCCCGAACGTGTCGGAGATGACGACCGCCAGGTTCACTCCCGTGCCGCGCTGGATCGCGGTGCGGATCCGGTGCGCGGAGCGGTCGCTGTCGACCGGGAGCAGCGCCGCGGAGCCGGACTCGATGTTGGACAGGTCGATGCCGGCGTTCGCGCAGACGAACCCGTGGGTCGTCTCGCTGATGATCAGGTCGCCGCGCCGGCGCAGGATGCGGACCGACTCACCTTCGACCAGCACCCGCCGCGCGTCGAGGTCCTCGTGGTCCAGCGGGACCAGCCGGTCTTCGACCTTCGAGATGATCTTCTGGGTGACGACGAGGCAGTCGCGGTCCTCGAGCGGCGTGTCCTGGGCCGCCGCGGCGCCGACGATGAGCTCGCCGAGCGCGTCGCCGGGCCGGATCTCGGGGATCCCGGCGATCGGGATGATCGTGAGCGCGCGCGCACGGATCAGGCGACGGCGTCGAGCGTGTGGCGCGCCAGCGCCGCCGCCACCCGGGCGTCGGTCATCAGCGTGTCCGCGACGACCGCGTGCACACCGGCGGCTTCGACCTCACGGGCCCGGTGCTCGTCGCCGGAGTCGATCACGAGCGTGCCGCAGAAGTCCGCGTACGCGCGCGCCACGCCGACGCAGCTGACCTCGATCCCGAGCGGGCCCATCAAGCGGTCGGCCGGCCCCTTCACCGGGGCGCCGGCGATGATCGGGCTCACTCCGACGACGCGGTCGCGCCGCCGGACCAGCACGTCGCGCACCCCCGGCACGGCCAGGATCGGGCCGATCGAGATCACCGGGTTCGAGGGGCAGATGAGGATCGTCTCCGCCGCTTCGAGTGCCGCGAGCACTCCGGGCGAGGGCCGCGCGGTCGCGATCCCGTCGAATTCAACCGCGACGACCGGTGGGTTGGCGCGCTCGCGCACGAACCACTCCTGCATCGCGAGGATCTCGTCGGCGCCGTCCTCCCGGCGCACAGTGACGCGCGTCGCGACCCGGTCGTCGGTCATCGGCAGGAGCCGGGGGACGACGCCCCATGCGGCCGCGATCTCGGCCGACACCTCGGACACGGTGGCGCCCTCCGCGAGCCGCTCGGTCCGGTAGATGTGGGTGCCGAGGTCCCGGTCGCCGAGCCGGAACCAGGTGTCCTGGCCGTACCGGTCGAGTGCGTCCATCGTCACGAACGTCTCGCCCGCGAGCCCCCAGCCCTGCTCCGGGTGCTCGGCGCCGGCGAGCGTGTACGTCACGGTGTCGAGGTCGGGGCACACGTACAGGCCGTGGAACACCTCGTCGTCGGCGGTGTTCACGACGACGGTCACGGCCTCGGGGGGCACCACGCGCACCAAGCCGCGCAGGAAGCGTGCCGCTCCAACTCCACCAGCCAGCGCTACCAGCATGGTTCGAGCCTAAGCCTTGGACAACAAGAAGGTCCCCTCCGAGGAGGGGACCTTCTCGGCTGCGAGACGCGGCGGGGGGATGCCGCGCCTCGGGCGTTCCGGTGGTGCCGGCTCAGCTGTCGCCGTTGACCGCGTGCGGCACCGACCTCGGGGAGCTGCGCCGCCCCTGCACGCGGGCCTTGCCGACCTCGATGGTCTTCGCGAGCTGTTCGGGGATCGCGCTCACGTTCGGCAGCGAGGGCAGCGAGAGCGACGAGGGCAGCGAGATCGAACGGATCTGCTCCACCACGGGCTCGACCCGGACCTGGATGTCACCGACGACCGGTGCGGCCCAGACCCGCGGGTCGGCGCCCCGGGCGGCGTCGGCGCCGGCCTTCACCTGGCTGCCGACGGTCCCGAGGGTGCTCGAGACGGTGGTGCCGACCGTGCCGCTCACGGTGGAGCCCAGGCTGCCGACCGTCCCGGTGACGGTGGAGCCGAGGTCGCCGAGGCTGGCGGCGTACCCGGTCGCCTTGCTCACGATCGAGTCGGTCTGGCTCTTCACGGTGCCGTGCGCGTCCTGGCGAAGCGAGCTCACGCGGCTCACGGCGTCGCGGCGCTTGACCTGCGCCTGCTGGAAGCCGAGCACGCCCACGCCGACGAGCACGTAGGCAGTGTCGGTGGCGGTCTTGCGAATGTTGACGTCCATGGTGATCCGCTCCTGCGTTGCTGATCTCGGGGTTCGAGTGGCGAGCCGATCGGCGCCGCCGTGCAAGCACCATAACGCAGAGTGCTAACTCTTGCAAGCACCCAAAGGGGTGACGATCGTCACCGTGCCACGGCCCGAGACCGCCCCGGAAGTACGCTCGACCGGCCCATGGACACCACTCCGACCCCCTCCGACGGGCCGATGCTCGACTCGGAGACCCCCGGGGAGGCATCGGAGCCGCTCGTCGCCCCGCCCGTCGTGGCCGTCGTCGTCACGAAGGACCCCGGACCGTGGCTCGAGGAGAGCCTCGAGGCTCTCGGCGCCTCCGACTACCCGGGGGTCACGGTGCTGGTGCTCGACGCCGGGTCGGTGGTCGATCCCACGGCCCGGGTGGCCAGCGTCCTGCCCGGCGCCTTCGTCCGCAGGCTGCCCGAGGCCGCGAGCTTCCCCGCCGCAGCCAACGACGTGATCGACGTCGTCAAGGGCGCGACCTTCCTGCTCTTCTGCCACGACGACGTGGTCCTGGATCCCTCCGCCATCCGCCTCCTCGTCGAGGAAGCCTTCCGCTCCAACGCCGCCATCATCGGCCCGAAGCTCGTGGAGTACGACCACCCGGACATCCTCCTCGAGGTCGGCATGGCGATCGACCGCTTCGGCGTGCCGCACGCGGGCATCGAGCCGGGGGAGCTGGACCAGGAGCAGCACGACTCCGTGCGCGACGTGTTCTTCGTCTCGAGCACGGTGATGCTCGTGCGCTCGGACCTCTTCGCCGAGCTCGGCGGGTTCGACGCCATGACCTTCCCCGGCGCCGAGGACCTCGACCTCTGCTGGCGGGCCCGGATCGCCGGTGCGAGGGTGATGGTGGCACCCGACGCCCGGGCCCGGCACCGCCAGGCCGACAAGGTGCACGACACCTCGGAGGCCGTCTCACCGGCGGTCGCACAACGGAGCCGGCTCCGCGCGATGTTGAAGTCTGCGTCGGGGTGGTCGCTCGCCTACCTCGTGCCGATCGCGCTGCTCCTCGCCGTGGTCGAGGTCGTGCTGTTCGTGCTCTCCCGCCGGCGGGACCGGGCCACGGCGTTGATCGGTGCCTGGGTGTGGAACTTCCGCAACCTCGGCGACCTGCGCAAGGCGCGTCGGGCCGCGCAGTCCCTGCGCCGGGTTCCGGACGTCGACCTCCGATCGCTGCAGGTGCGCGGAGCGCGCGCGTCCGCGGGTACGTCGCGGGCTCACTCCAGGCCGAAGACCGCATCCGCACCATCTCCGAGCGCAGCCGGAACCTGTCGGGGAACGCGTCCAGCCGCCTGCGCGACCCGGCGTCGATCGCGGCCGTGGTGTTCGGGGTGCTCGTGCTCATCGGGTCCCGCGCGTTGCTGGTCGGGCGGGTGCCGGTCGTCGGTCAGCTACCGGGCTGGCCCGGAGTCGGCGGCCTGGTCGAGACCTTCACCTCCGCGTGGCGCTACGCCAACCTGGGCTCCGCCTCGCCCGCGCCGGCCCAGCTCGGGGTGTTCTCGGTGCTCGGGACGATCCTGCTCGGCGCGACCGGACTGGCCCGCACGATCATCATCGTCGGCGCGCTGCCGTTCGGTGTGTTCGGCGTCTGGCGTCTGGGCCGCCGGATCACCGGCCCCGGGAGCGCGGCCGTCGTGGCTGCGCTCGCGTACGGGATCAACCCGTTGCCCCGGAACGCGCTCGTCGCCGGGCGCTTCGGCCCGCTCATGCTCTACGCGCTCGCGCCGCTGATCGTCTCGAGCCTGCTCCGGGTCGGCGGCTACCTCCCGGACACCACGCCGCGCCGCTGGTGGCGCGCGGTGGTGGCCACCGGCGCGCTGGTTGCGCTGACGACGGCCGCGTGGCCGCCCGCGATCCTGCTGCCGGTCCTGGTCGCGCTCGCGTTGACGCTCGCGCAGCCGATCGCGCGCGGCGCCGGCGCGTTGGGTGCCCTCTGGCGCGCGACGCTCGTCAGCACCGGCATCGGGCTCGCGCTGCTCCTGCCGTGGCCACTCTCGTACCTCCGGGCCGGGGATCGGCTCGCCGCGCTCGGCTTCGCGTTCCGACTGGGCTTCAGCTTCTCGCAGGTCCTGCGCTTCCAGACCGGGCCGAACGGTGCCGGGCTGTCCGGCTGGATCATCGCGGGCGCCGCGCTCCTCGTCCTCGTGCTCGCGTCAGGACCGCGGCTCGTCTGGGCGACGCGCGCGTGGGTGCTCGCGCTGCTGTCCTTCGCGTGCGTGTGGTTGCCGTCTCAGTTCGCGCCGAGCTTCCCCATGCCGGCCGTCGAAGGCCTGCTGGTCCCGGCGGCGCTCGGGGTCTCGCTCGCGGTCGGGCTCGGCGTCGCGGCGTTCATCGAGGACGTGCGCCAGTTCCACTTCGGATGGCGCCAGGTGGCTGCCGTGGGCGGCGCCATCGCGCTCGCCTTCCCCGTGTGCGCCTTCGCGCTCGACGCCCTGGGTGGGCGCTGGCACATGCCAGCCAACGACTGGAACCAGAACCTCTCGTGGATGCGGGCCGAGGACGAGAGCGGCCAGTTCCGGGTCCTGTGGCTCGGGAACCCGGCGGTGCTGCCCGTCGACCCGATCGTGCACGGCGACGTCGGCTTCGGCGTGTCGAACAACGGACCGGGCGACGTCAGCACCGCGCTGCCGCCGCCGGCGGGTGGTTCGAGCGCGCGCCTGGCCAACGCGGTCGACCTCCTGCGTGAGCGCCGCAGCAACCGGGTCGGCGCGCTGCTCGGCCCGATGGGTGTGCGCTACCTCGCAGTGCCCGAGCGCCCGAACCCGGGCGTCCAACCGACGGACCCCGCACCCGCCACGCTGCTGGTCGCGCTCGCGGACCAGCTGGACCTGGTCCGCCTCGAAGGCCCGCCCGGGCTCGAGCTGTACGAGAACAACGCGTGGATCCCGGGCGCGGCGTCGCTGCCGGCGAGCCAGCTCGCGGCCGCCGCCACGGATCCGATCGGGGCGCCCGTCGGGACCTCGCGGGCGCGCCCGGTCCACCACGGCGTCCGGGTGCCCGCGGGCGCGATCCTCTGGAGCCAGTCCTACGACGGCGCGTGGAGCGCGTCCTCGAACGGGAAGTCGCTGCCGCACCGGCGCGTGTTCGGATTCGCGAACGGGTACACGCTCGACCGCGCGGGGACGGTCTCGTTCTCCTACGGGGACCAGTGGCTGCGCTACCCCGCGGTGCTCATCGAGCTCGGGCTCGTCGCGGGTGCCTTCCTGCTCTGGCGGGGCAGTGCCAAGTTCCGATGGCCGCTGCGCCGTCCGAGTGACGAGGCGGAGGAGTCGTGAGCCCGCTGAGCGGACGCCGGGCACGCCTCGTCGTGATCGTCGTCGTCGTGGGCTGCCTGCTCGCGGCGGCGCTGATCGACCGAACCAGCAGCTCCGGCTCGTCGAGCAGCACCAGCGCGGACCTCGTCGCGCTGGGACCTCGCGTCCCCGCCGCGAACGCCGTCGAGACCGCGTGGTACTGCGCCGAGGGAACCTCGAACCCGGGCGGCCGGGCCGACGAACGCGTCTGGATCGCGAACGTCGACACCCGGGTCGCGCACGCGCGCGTCACCGTCATGCAGGGCCCGAACCAGGTTCCGAAGGCGAAGACGGTCGACGTCGCGCCGGGCGCGCTCGCAACCGTGCGCGTCGCGGACATCCTGGCGATCGCGGAGCCCGGAGTGCTCGTCGAGGTGACCGGCGGGCGCGCGATCGTGACCCACTCGGTGACCGGCACCGGCGACTCCGGGTTCGGTCCGTGCGCGCGTGACGCCGCGCCGCAGTGGCACTTCGCCGCGGGCACGACGGTCAAGGGCGCGCAGCTGTTCCTCGCGCTGTTCAACCCGTTCGCCGACGACGCGATCGTCGACATCGACTTCCTCACCAACTCCGGTCCGCTCGCACCGGAGGATCTCCAGGGCTTCGTCGTGCCCGCCCACAGCCGGGTCACCGTCCCGGTGCAGGACCAGGCCCGCCGCGACGACCTCGTGGCGACCGAGGTCAGCGCGCGCCGCGGCCGGGTCGTCGCCGAGCAGTCCCAGACGCTCGACGGGACCGACGGCCGCACGGGGCTGGCCCTCTCGCTCGGCAGCCCGCAGCTCGCCACGCACTGGGAGTTCGCGAACGCGTCGATCGCGGCCGGTCGGACCCAGACCATGGTCATCGCCAACCCGTCGTCGGTGCCCACCACCGCGACCGTCCGCACCCGGCTCGACGGTGGCGTGCTCGAACCCGAGTCGGTGAACCTGCCCGCCCGCACCGCGGTCTCGGTGGACCTGGGCCAGCGGGTCCCGCCCGGCGTCGGCTTCTCGGCCGCGATCGAGAGTCGCACCCCGGTCGTGGCCGAGTCGCTCGTCGCGGTGCAGTCGCCGAAGCCGGCCACGCTGCGGGGCATTGCCACGACGATCGGAACCGCCCACTTCGCGCGTCGTTGGGTCGACGCCCCGGCGCGCGCCACCGGCACGTCGCAGGACTCCGTCGCGGTGCTCAACCCCGGTCGGGCTTCGGTGACGTTCCGGCTCTCGGTGGTGCGGGCCGGCCGGACCACCGTGCCGTCGACCACCTCGCGGGTCACGCTCGCGGCGGGCAAGCGCACCGTGATCGACCTCGGCGTGCTCAAGGTCCCGACCGATGCGTTCGTGGTCGTCGACGCGAGTGGTCCGGTCGTCGTCGAGCGCGAGTCCGCCGCGATGCCCGGCATCACCGTCGCCGCCGCGGTTCCCGATCTCGGCGGCTGACCCGACGCGCCCGGCTCGTTTCCGGGCCGTTCGGAGGGCGCTGGGGCGACGCTGAGACGCCCCGAAACGGGTGCGGTGGGGCTCCGGCACTACCGTCGGCGCGGTGATCGTGCGGATCGGCATCGGTGCGGTGTTGCTCGTCGTCGCGGTCGTCGTGGCGGTGCTGCTCGAGCGCCGGCGCAAGGCCACGGCGGGCCCGATCCGCGACACCTACGCGGTGCCCCGCCAGCTCTACCGGGTTGACTTCCCGCACCCGGAGTCACCGTGGCTCGTCGTGCTGTTCTCGTCGCGCACGTGCGACTCCTGCGCCGCGATCGCGCGAGAAGGTGCTCGTGCTCGAGTCGTCCGAGGTCGCGGTCTGCGACATGGAGTTCTCCGCGTCGCGGCGAGCTCCACGAGCGCTACGGGATCTCCGGCGTGCCCATGGTCGTCATCGCCGATGCGGAAGGCGTGGTGCGCAAGTCGTTCGTCGGTTCGGTGAGCGCGACGGACCTCTGGGCCGCCGTCGCCGACATCCGCACCGACGAGCCCTCGACCTAGTCGGTGTCGATCCGCTAGATGGGCTGGACGGGCCGGCCGTCCTCGTCGATCGCCTGGCCTTCGTCGTCGACCGTTCTCGACCGTGCCGTCGGCGAGGACCACCTTGCGGGGACCGCCGGCGCGGTAGCCCATGGCGTCGTCCACCAGGCGTTCCACCTCGAGGCCGTCCAGCGTCTCGTGCTCGAGCAACGCCTTGGCCACGGCTTCGAGGCCCGGCCGGTACTGCGTGAGCATGTTCAGCGTGCGCTCCTCCTGCGAACGGAGGATGCGCTCGACCTCTTCGTCGATGACCCGCGCGGTCTCGTCCGAGTAGTCGCGCGTGTGCACGAGGTCCTCGCCGAGGAACACCGCGCCCTGCGAGCCCCACGCCATCGGACCGATGCGATCCGACATGCCCCACTCCCGCACCATGCGCCGGGCGATCTCGGTGCCTCGCACCAGGTCGTTCTGTGCCCCGGTCGACTGGGACTGGAAGATGAGCTGCTCCGCGACGCGCCCGCCGAGCAACACGGAGAGCATGTCGTCGAGGAAGTCCTTGTCGTGGGAGTACTTCTCCTCCTCCGGCAGCTGCTGGGTCATGCCCAGCGCCATGCCGGTCGGCAGGATCGTCACCTTGTGCACCGGGTCCGCGTGCTCGAGGACGTAGGCCGCCACCGCGTGCCCACCCTCGTGGTACGCCGTGTGCTCCTTCTCCTCCTCGTTCATCACGACGGTCGGCCGCTTGAGGCCCATGAGCACGCGGTCACGCGCGTCCTCGAAGTCCTCGCGGTGCACGGCGGTCTCGCCCCGGCGCACGGCGAACAGCGCGGCCTCGTTCACGAGGTTCGCGAGGTCGGCGCCCGACATGCCCGGCGTGCCGCGGGCGACGACCGCGACGTTGACGTCGTCGGCGATCTTCTTGTCGCGGAAGTGCACCTTGAGGATGTCGATCCGCTCTTCCTGCGTCGGGCAGCGGCACCATGATCTGGCGGTCGAAGCGACCGGGCCGCAGCAGCGCGGAGTCCAGGATGTCGGGCCGGTTGGTCGCCGCGATCATCACGATGCCGACGCTGGTCTCGAAGCCGTCCATCTCGGCGAGCATCTGGTTCAGCGTCTGCTCGCGCTCGTCGTGGCCACCGCCGAGGCCGGCGCCGCGCTTGCGCCCGATGGAGTCGATCTCGTCCACGAAGATGATCGCGGGCGCCTGCTTGCGCGCCGGTTGCGAACAGGTCGCGCACGCGCGCCGCGCCGACGCCGACGAACATCTCCATGAAGTCCGAGCCGGTGATCGCGACGAACGGCACGCCGGCCTCACCGGCGACCGCGCGCGCGAGCAGCGTCTTGCCGGTGCCCGGCGGACCGACGAGGAGCACGCCGCGGGGATGCGCGCGCCGATCTCCTTGAACTTGCCCGGGTTCTTCAGGAAGTCGACGACCTCCGTGATCTCCTGCTTCACCGGTCCGTAGCCCGCGACGTCCGAGAACGTCGTCTTCGGCTTCTCGGCGTCGTAGACCTTGGCCCGGCTCCGGCCGATGTTCATGACCGCGCCCATCTGTCCCTGCGCGCGGCGGTTCATCCACACGAAGAACCCGATGATCAGCACCAGCGGCAGCACCCAGATCAGGATGCTCAGCAACGCGTTGGAGCTCTCGCGGACGTACTTCACGTTGACGCCCTGCTCGGCGAGCTTCTTCAGCTCGGTGGGCTGCAGGTCGTTGTTCGGACCGGACGACGTGAAGGACTTCTTGCCGTCCTGCGCGGTCCTTGAAGTCGCCGGAGATGTTGCCGTTCGACGGGTCGTAGGAAACGCTCTTCACGTCACCGTTGGCCACTGCCTTGCTGAACTGGCTGTAGGTGAGGTCCGCCTTGGACGTGTTGTCCGTGCGCACGGTCGTGAAGAGGAAGATCGCGACGACCACCCCGAGCACGACGAGCGGCAGCCAGCGCGGCCAGGGCCGCGAGCGTGGGCGTGGGGGATCCGGGCGGCTTGCCTTGCCCGGAGGGTCGATCGGGTGGGCGACTGCTCACTCTGGAGTCGGACTCCTCGTTCGTGACGGGCTCGACCCCGTCGGGTCACCATCGTAGGGCGGGTCACCGCCGTGGCGGTCTCACATGGCCTAACGACGTGGGACAGCCAAGGATTCCCCGGTATCGGGCGCGGTTCCGTGAGGCCGAACCGCGACGCCGTAGCCTGCCCGCGTGAGCGCGGCGTCGATCCCCACCCGTCGCCGGGCTGCGTTGGGGCCTGGGTGACGTCCTCTGGGTCTGGTTCGTCGGGCTGGTGGTGGGAGCGACCGCGGGCTCGATCGAGCTCGGCCATCCGGGGCGGGCCAGTGGGCTGGATCCCCGACGGGATCGACCTCGCGGTGGGCTCTTCGCGCAGAACGGGGCGATCCTGCTCGCCCTCTTCGGGGTCGCCCGCACGCAAGGGGCTCGGCGACCTTCGCCGGGACTTCGGCCTGCAGATCCACCTCCGGGACTGGCCCTGGCTGGCGGCCGGCGTCCTGCTCCAGCTCCTGTCGATCGGCGTCATCGAGGTGCTGCGACAGGTGTCCAGTGGGCTTCCGGAGCAGCAGGCGGCGGACACGGTGCAGCACAGCCAGGGCCCGCGAGATCGTCTTCGTGATCCTCGGCGTGGCGCTCTTCGCCCCGCTCGTGGAGGAGCTGCTGTTCCGCGGCCTGCTGCTCCGGTCCCTGCTGCGCAAGACCACGCCTGCCTGGGCCGTCGCGATCTCGGCCGTCGTGTTCGCCGCGGCCCACCTCCTGGACCCGAGCACCGCCACCTTGATGGCCCCGCTCCTGCTGCTGGCAACGATTTCGGCAATTCGGGCGGTTCGTACCGGAAATCTCTCGCAATCGATCATGTTGCACGTGGGCTTCAACCTGCTGTCCGCGATCCTCCTGCTCACCACTGTGACGCGAAGGTTTGAGGCCTGACCAGCGGAAACACTCACCGTCATCCTCTGGATCATCCCTCGTCATCCCTGGATCATCCTCCAGGAAATTCGGACCGAACTCCGACACCAGCTCCAGAGAAAACATTCGGAAGTCACAGGAGCGGATCGCATGCAGTGCAGCCGGTGTGCCAACAGCGGGATCGTCGAGATCAAGATGAAGATTGCGGGCGAGGACGTCATGTTCCGCCAGTGCGGCCGCTGCGAGGCGAAGACCTGGTTGAACATCGACGGCCCGCTCTCGCTGACCCGCGTGCTCGAGATGGCCCGCGTCGCGCGTGGAGCTCCAAGATCCCCGGAGCCTCGCCTCCGGGACCCGACGCCGCCGCACGGGGTCCATTGGCAACAAGGGCCCGACCGGGCCCTCGTTGCAGTTTCGGGGCTGAAACGGTTCCGCTCGCCTCCGGCTGCCATGCTGAGGGAATGACGGTGAGCGAGCTCCCACCGGAGGCGCTCGCGCCCGTTCCCGGGCCGGTACCGGACGTTCCCGGCGCCGGCGACGTCGTGCTCCCGCCCCCCGATCGCGACCCTCGGGCTGGCCTGGCGGTGCCTCGGCATCCTGGTGGTCGGCGGCGTGCTGCGTGGTCGTGTTCTGGCAGCTCAACCCGGCGCTGCTGCTGCGCAACACGACCGCCAACGGCGGCGACATGGGCGCCCACGTCTGGTTCCCGGCGTACCTGAAGGACCACCTGCTGCCGCACTGGCGGGTGGCGGGGCTGGTCCCCGGACTGGTTCGCGGGGTTCCCGGCCGGCCAGTTCTACTTCCCGGTCCCGGCGCTGATCACCGTCCTGCTCGATTTCGTGATGCCGTACAACATCGCGTTCAAGCTCGTCGACCGCGCTCGGCCTGGTGCTCCTGCCGCTCAGCGCCTACGGGCTCGGGCGGGGCCTCAACGTGCGGCGGCCGGGCCCGGAGCTCTTCGCGGTCTTCACGACGCTGTTCCTCTTCTTCAAGGGCGTATCGCCGCGCCCGGCACCCACGACGCGACGATCCAGTTCAACCAGCGCATCATGGGCGGGCCGATCGTCAGCACGCTGGCGGGGGAGTACTCGTTCTCGCTGGCGCTCGCGTTCGCGCTCGGGTTCCTCGGCGCGCTCGCCTATTCGCTGCGCACCCGGCGGCGGCTCTGGCTCCCGGCGGTGCTGCTCGCCCTGGCCGTCGCTCAGCCACATCGTCGTCGGCATCTTCGTCGTCATCGCGGCGATGATGGTCTGGCTCTTCCACCGCCCGGTGCGGACGTTCCGCATCGCGGGCGCGGTCGGCGTGGTGGGCGCGCTGCTCACCGCGTTCTGGAGCGTCCCGCTGCTCGCGACGTTCGCGTACACGGCGAACATGCGCTACGAGAAGCTCACCTGGTACCTCGACTACCTCTTCCCGCCCGAGCTGTGGTGGGTGTTCGCGCTCGCCGCGATCGGCAGTCGTCGTCGGGCTGGCCCGCCGGGACCGCGCGCGTCCTCACCGCTCATCACCCTGACCGGCGTCTTCGCCCTGGTGTTCCGGGTGTGGCCCGAGCTGCACGCATGGAACCTCCGGTTCCTGCCGTTCTGGTACCTCGGCCTGTTCCTCCTCGCCGGCGTGGGTGCCGCCGAGATCGTCCGCGGCGATCGCCCAGTGGGTCGGCGTCGTCTGGCTCGGTGCGCCGCCGGAGCCGGGCGAGGGCTGGGCGCTCGACCCGGTGGTGGACGGTCGCCGCTTCCGGCTGGCGAAGAGCGGGATCTCGATCGCGCTGGTCGTCTGCTGGTCGCCACGGGTGGCCTCGTCTACGCCCACCACGAGCGGGGCTTCCTCGACTTCTGGGCCGAGTGGAACTACTCCGGCTACCAGGACAGCTCGCCCACCGCCACGAAGCCGAAGCCGTGGGCGGAGTACCACGACCTCATGGAGCAGATGGGCCGGCTGCCGGCCGGCCGGGCGATGTGGGAGGGCGGGCAGGCGATCGACGCCTACGGGACGTCGCTCGCGCTGATGCTGCTGCCGTACTGGACCCACGGGCGGATCGCCTCGATGGAAGGCCTCTACTACGAGTCCTCCGCGACGACGCCGTTCCACTTCATGGCCGTCGCGCCGCTCTCTGGTCCCGGCAACGCGTCGAATCCCGTGCGCGGGCTCGACTACCGGACGATCGACGACTTCAACCTCGGCGTCCGGTACATGCAGCTGCTCGGGCGTCCGGTACTACATGGCCTACTCCGCCGAGGCGAAGGCCCACGCGAACGCGAACCCGGGCCTCGAGCTGATCGCGCAGGTGGGGGACCGGGACAAGGCACCGCCGCTCGGCTGGAACATCTACGAGGTGAAGGGCGCAGGCGACGGTCGCGCCGCTCGCGTACGAGCCGGTGGTCGCGACCCCGCACGCCGGCACCCAGTCGCAGTGCTTCGACCGGCGCCCCGGTCGCGGGCCAGGAAGACCCCGAGCTCGGGGCCCTGGGAGTGCCTCGGGGTCGGGCTGGTGGAACGATCCGAGCGCCCTCGACCGGCCCATCGCCGCGGGTGGCCCGGCCAGCTGGGCCCGGGTCCCGGCGTCCGAGGCCAAGACCGCACCCCGGCGCCGGCTGCCGGCGGTGAAGGTGACCGACATCCGCAGCACCGACGAGTCGGTGTCGTTCACGGTGTCGCGCACCGGAGTGCCGGTCGTGGTGCGCACCTCGTACTTCCCGAACTGGGAGGCGAGTGGCGCCCAGGGGCCGTGGCGGGCTCACGCCGAACTTCATGGTCGTGGTGCCGACATCGCACACGGTGACCCTGCACTACGCCCGTTCCGGTGCCGAGAAGCTGGGGATCGCGCTCTCGGTCGTCGGTGTCGCGGGCCTGGTGGGACTGGTCATGTGGCGACCTCGGGACCCCGAGCGGGGACGCGGGGAGCAGGACCCCGACGAGACCCCGGGGGCGGGACCGCCGGCCGAGGCCGAAGTGCCCCGGGAAACGGGAGGCGACGGGCTCGACGGCAACTCCGGCGAGGAAGTGCAGGTCCCGGCGCTACCATGATCGTCCCGCCTTCCCCGGCGGTGAGGATCTTGAGGCCCCCACATCGTGGCCGACGCGCTCGACTCCATCTTCAAGGCGTACGACGTGCGCGGGATCTATCCGGATCAGATCGATGAATCCGTCGCGAAGAAGATCGGCAACGCCTTCGCCCGGTTCACCGCCGCATCGACCGTCATCGTGGGCCACGACATGCGCCCGTCGTCGATCCCGCTGAGCGCCGCCTTCATCGAAGGGGCGACGCTGGCCGGTGCCGACGTGGTGGACGTCGGCCTGGCGTCGACCGACCTCGTGTACTTCGCCTCCGGGCTGCTCGACGCGCCGGCCGCGATGTTCACCGCCAGCCACAATCCGGCCCGGTACAACGGCATCAAGATGTGCCGGGCGTCCGCGGCGCCGGTCGGCGAGGCCACCGGGCTGGTCCAGATCAAGGAGGCGGTGGCCGCCGGCCTGGTCGAACGGGCCGAGGAGATGGGCCGGGTGGAGACCCGCGACCTGCTCGCCGAGTTCGCCCGGCACGTCACGTCGTTCGTCGACACCTCGGTGCTCCGCCCGCTCAAGGTGGTCGCGGACACCGCGAACGGCATGGGCGGCCTGATCGCCCCCGCGGTGTTCGCGGGGCTGCCCTTCGATGTGGAGATCCTGTTCCCGGAGCTCGACGGCACCTTCCCGAACCATCCCGCGGACCCGATCCAACCCGAGAACCTCGTCTCGCTGCAGAAGGCGGTGCTCGAGGCCGGCGCGGACATCGGCCTCGCGTTCGACGGCGACGCCGACCGGGTCTTCCTGGTCGACGACCGGGCCCAGCCCATCTCCGGGTCGATCACCACGGCGATCGTCGCCAAGACGATCCTGGAGAAGACCGGGCCGGGCGAGTCGGTCGTCTACAACCTGATCTGCTCGAAGGCGGTGCCCGAGGTCATCCGCGAGATGGGCGGCACCCCGATCCGGTCGCGGGTCGGCCATTCGTTCATCAAGCAGGTGATGGCCGAGACCGGCGCGGTCTTCGGCGGCGAGCACTCGGGGCACTACTACTTCCGCGACAACTGGCGCGCCGACTCCGGGATCATCGCCGCGGTGATGGTCCTCGAGCAGCTCAGCCGCGCCGCCGCGCCGCTCTCGGAGCTGCGCAAGCCGTTCGAGCGCTACGCGCAGTCGGGCGAGATCAACACGACCGTCACCGACCCGCCCGCGGTGATCGAGCACGTCGCCGAGGCGTACCGCGACTACGAGCAGGACCGGCTCGACGGCCTCACCGTGGACCTCGGGGACTGGTGGTTCAACCTGCGGGCGAGCAACACCGAGCCGCTGCTGCGGCTCAACGTGGAGGCGGCGGACCGGCTCGCGTGCGATGCTCACACGGAAACGGTCCTGGAACTCATCAGATCCGAGGCGTGAGCCCGGAACCCGGAGGAGACATCAACGTGGCACTCGACCCCCAGCTGCTGGAGATCCTCGCCTGCCCTGAGGACAAAGGGCCCCTGCTCTACTTCGCGGACGAGGGCTCGCTGTACAACCCGCGGCTCAAGCGCCGGTACGCCGTGCGCGACGACATCCCGATCATGCTGATCGACGAGGCCGAGACCGTCGGCGACGCGGAGGACGCGCGGCTGCTCGCCAAGGCCGAGGCCGACGGCGTCAAGCCCACCTTCTCCGTCTAGTGCCGGAGCGGGAAGCGGGAACGGATTCGCTCGGGTTCCTCGACGTGGTCACCGGGTTGCCGGAACAGCTGGCTGCCGCGCACGAGGCCGCGGGTGAGGTCGCGACCGACGGGCTGCCGGACGCCGGGTCGATCCGCAACATCGTGATCCTGGGCATGGGGGGCTCCGGGATCGCCGGCGACGTCGTCAACTCGGTCTCGAGCGGGGTGCTCCCGGTGCCGGTGACGGTGATGAAGCAGATCCGCACGCCGCGCTTCGTCGGGCCCGGGACGCTCGCGTTCGCGGTCTCGTACTCGGGTGACACCGAGGAGACGCTCTCGATGGCCCGCGGCGCAGCGGAGGCGGGCGCCACGCTGGTCACGATCTCGAGCGGCGGTGCGCTCGCCGCCCTGCCGGCCGCGCTCCACTTCCCCTGCCCGCCCGGGCTCATGCCGCGTGCGGCGCTCGGCGCGCTCGTCGCACCGATGTTCGTCGTCCTGTTCCGCATGGGCCTGATGCCCGAGGCCCACGCGCTCCTGGTCCGCGCGCAGCAGCAGCTCGCGAGTCGTCGGGATCGCTGCCGGCCGGAGGTGGAAGGTGACGCGAACCCCGCCCGCGAGCTGGCGCGCAAGATCGAACGGACCATCCCGCTGATCCACGGCGGTGGCGCGCTGGGCGCGGTTGCCGCGATGCGCTGGAAGTGCGACGTCAACGAGAACGCGAAGGCGCCCGCGTTCTGGGCCACGCACCCGGAGCTCGACCACAACGAGATCTGCGGGTTCGGTCAGCACGGCGACGTGACCCGTCAGGTGTTCACCCTGGTGGTGCTGCGCCACGGCTTCGAGCACGAGCGGCTCGCGCCACGCTTCGCGTACTCGCGCGGGTTGATCGAGGAGTGCGTCGCGCAGGTGCTCGAGGTGCAGGCCGAGGGCGAAGGTCGGCTCGCGCAGCTGCTCGACCTCATGTACATGGGGGACTGGGTGAGCTCGTACCTCGCGCTCGACAACGACGTGGACCCGGGCCCCGTGGACGCGATCACCGCGCTGAAGGCCGCGCTCGCGTGACCGGCCCGGTCGAAGAGACGCGCTTCTCGACCGCCGGCTTCGCGCGCCGGGTCGAGAAGCCGTGGGGCTACGAGATCCTCTGGACCCCGGACGACCGTCCGTACGTCGGCAAGATCCTCCACGTCGACGCGGGCCGGCGCCTGTCGCTCCAGGTGCACGACGCCAAGACGGAGTCCTGGATGCTGATGTCGGGCCGGGCCAAGGTGGTCTGGGACGACGGCAGCGGCGAGCTCGTGGAGACCGAGCTGCAGCCCGGCCTCGGCTACTCCTGCGCCATCGGGCAACGCCACCGGCTCGTCGGCATCACCGATTGCGACATCGTCGAGGTCTCCACCCCGGAGATCGGCACGACCCACCGGCTCGAGGACGACTACGCGCGACCGGACGAGACCGAAGCCGTGCGCTCGAGCCCGGGCCGGGGCTGGTCGGAGCCGTAGCGGGTGCGGAAGCCATGTGGTCGGCCCGAACCACGTCACGCGCTAACCTGAAGCACCTGGTCGGGCCCCGTCGGGGCTGTCATCCGGTGTTCCGGGCCGACTCCATCTGAAACGGGCTCGACCAACGTGTCGGCCTTGACCAATCAATGGAGTAGCGCAATGACCACGACTGTTCCTTCGCCCTCGTCCCTCGACGCGGGCGACTTCAAGGTTGCCGACCTGTCCCTGGCCGAGTTCGGCCGCAAGGAGATCGAGCTCGCCGAGCACGAGATGCCCGGCCTGATGTCGCTCCGGGCCAAGTACTCGGCGGCCAAGCCCCTCACGGGTGCCCGCATCACCGGCTCGCTGCACATGACGATCCAGACCGCGGTGCTCATCGAGACGCTCGTCGCACTCGGGGCCCAGGTGCGCTGGGCGAGCTGCAACATCTTCTCCACCCAGGACCACGCCGCGGCGGCGATCGCCGCTTCAGGTGTCCCGGTGTTCGCATGGAAGGGCGAGACGCTCGAGGAGTACTGGGACTGCACCGAGAAGGCGCTGCGCTGGCCCGACGGTGGCGGCCCGAACATGATCCTCGACGACGGTGGCGACGCGACGCTCGTCGTGCACAAGGGCGTCGAGTTCGAGAAGGCCGGCCAGGTCCCCGACCCGTCGACCGCGGACTCCGAGGAGTTCGAGATCATCCTCAAGCTGCTCGCGCGCATCCACGCCGAGGACGACCGGGTGTGGCACCGCATGGCCGAGCAGATCAAGGGCGTCACCGAAGAGACGACGACCGGTGTGCACCGCCTCTACCAGATGACCGAAGCGGGCTCGCTGCTGTTCCCGGCCATCAACGTGAACGACTCGGTGACCAAGTCCAAGTTCGACAACCTCTACGGCTGCCGGCACTCGCTCGTCGACGGCATCTGCCGCGCGACGGACGTGATGATCGCCGGCAAGGTCACCGTCGTCTGCGGGTACGGCGACGTCGGCAAGGGGTGCGCGCAGTCGCTGCGAGGCCAGGGCGCGCGGGTGGTCATCACCGAGATCGACCCGATCTGCGCACTGCAGGCGGCGATGGAGGGCTACGAGGTCACCACGCTCGAGGACGTCCTCGAGACTGCGGACCTCTTCGTCACGACGACCGGCAACAAGAACATCATCACCGCCGAGCACATGGCAAAGATGAAGCACAACGCGATCGTCGGCAACATCGGTCACTTCGACAACGAGATCGACATGGCCGGCCTGACGAAGACCGCGGGCATCGAGAAGATCAACATCAAGCCGCAGGTCGACGAGTGGAAGTTCGCCGATGGTCACTCGATCATCATCCTGGCGGAGGGACGCCTGCTCAACCTCGGTTGCGCGACCGGCCACCCGAGCTTCGTGATGTCGAACAGCTTCACCAACCAGGTGATGGCGCAGCTGGAGATCTTCCAGCACCCGGACTTCTACGAGCGCAAGGTGTACACGCTGCCCAAGCACCTCGACGAGGAGGTGGCCCGCCTCCACCTCGAGAAGCTCGGCGTGAAGCTCACGACGTTGACCGAGGAGCAGGCCGACTACCTCGGCATCCCCGTCTCGGGCCCGTACAAGCCCGACCACTACCGCTACTGAACCGAACCTGTCGCCCGATCTTCGGGTGAGCACGTACTCGGGGCCCGGCCACGCGACATCACGCCGCGCGGCCGGTCTCGTTCCGGTGTGACTTCGCGCTGCCAGGGCCCCGGCAACTCACGCCGAAACGTGCTCGGGCGCGGTGCGGGGAAGGTTGGTGTCCCAGGGCGTCGGTAGGTTCGCCGGCATGTTCCGAGCCCTGACCGAGACGCTGCTCCCCGGGTCGTGCCCGGGGTGCGGCGCCGCCGGCGGAGCCGATCTGCCGCGAGGTGCGTCACGACGTTGCGTCCCGCGCCGGCGCTCGGGACCCCACCCGGCCTGGACCGCCTCGTCGTCGCGTTCGCGTACGAAGGCGTCGCCCGCGAGCTCGTGGCCAGGGTGAAGTACCGCAACGCCCGCGCCGGAATGGCGTGGCTCGCGGCCGCGATGCTGGAACGCGTCGGAGTGAGCCCGGGCACCGACGTCGTGACGTGGGCTCCGACGACACCTCAGCACCGACGGGCGCGCGGCTTCGACCACGCCGAGCTGCTGGCCCGGGCCGTCGGCCGGCAGGCGCGGTTGCCGACCCGCGGCCTGCTGACCCGGCTCGCCGGTCCCCCGCAGACGGGGGCGCGCCGGGCCCAGCGTCAGGCCGGTCCCCGGTTCCGGGCCCGGCCTGACGTCACCGGTCTCGGCGTGCTGCTCGTCGACGACGTGGTCACGACGGGCGCCACGCTCACCGCCGCCGCGGGCGCGCTGCGGCGCGGCGAAGGCGCGGGGGATCGTGGGCGTCGCGGCGGCGCGAACCCCGTGATGGCACCGGGTTTTCGGGGCCCTTCGCGACCACGGAGAGTGAGAATTGTGCTCAAGGGTCGAACCCGGCGCGACGAGGAGGGAGACATGATCAGCACCCCGCTCTCGGAGCTCGACCTGACCGACATCCGGTCGGCGATGGCCGAGCTACGGGTGCAGCGGGTGCGCACGCAGGTGCAGGCGGGCACGTACCACGCCCCCGTCGAACGGGTGGCCGAAGCGATCATCGCATCGTCGTTGATCGGGCTCCCGCCGGATCCTCGCGTCCTGGCGTGGGCTTGCTAGCGGGGGCATACTCGCCGCGTCGGCTCAGACTGAGGTGTTGATGGAGATCGTCGTACGCGCCAAGAACACGAAGGTCGACCCCGAGGTCCAGACGGTCACCCGGGAGAAGCTGGGGAAGCTGACCCGATTCGGGCTGGAGATCTTCCGCGTGGAGGTGGACTTCTCCGAGATCCGCAACCCGCGGGTGCACGACAACGAGCTGTGCGAGGTCACCCTCCACCTCAAGAAGCACTTCGTGAAGGCCCACGCGGCCTCCACCGACCAGGTCGCCGCGCTCGATCTCGTGATCGACAAGGTCGAGCACCAGGTCACGCGGCTCAAGGAGCGCAAGGTCGACCGGATGCACAAGCCGCGCCGGAAGCGCCTGGCGTCGCCGCCCCTGATCGACGACTGGGAGGCGGGCCAACTCCCCGGGTCCGGCGTGGCCGGCAACGGGGCCGGCGTGGCCAACGGGACGGCTGACGCCGCGGACGTCGCCGAGATCATCCGGACGAAGCAGTTCACCGCGAAGCCGATGACCGTCGAAGAGGCCTCGCTGCAGATGGATCTGCTCGGCCACGACTTCTATCTCTTCAAGGACTCCCAGACCGGACACGCGACCGTCCTCTACCGGCGCCGCGACGGCCATCTCGGGCTGATCGAGGCGGTCGGCTAGACCCGGCTCGACGCCCGCAGGGGCGCCGCAAGCGGGTCCGGATCGCACAGAGCCGCCGGTAGACTCGGCCCCATGGGCCTCATGAAGAAGATCCTCAACGTCGGCGAGGGCCGCAAGGTCAAGCTGCTCGAGTCGATCGTCCCCGAGGTCGCGCGGCTCGAACCGGAGATGGAGGTGCGCTCCGACGCCGAGCTGCGCGCCCTCACCGACGAGTACCGCCAGCGCTACGCCGACGGCGAAGACCTCGACGAGCTGCTGCCCGAGGCGTTCGCGACCGTGCGCGAAGCGGCCAAGCGGGTGCTCGGCCAGCGGCACTTCGACGTGCAGATCATGGGTGGTGCCGGCCTGCACTTCGGCTGGGTCGCGGAGATGAAGACCGGTGAGGGCAAGACGCTGGTCTCGACGCTCCCGGCATACCTCAACGCGCTGGCGGGCAAGGGCGTGCACCTCGTCACGACCAACGACTACCTGGCCAAGCGCGACGCCGCGTGGATGGGTCAGATCCACGAGTTCCTCGGTCTGAAGGTCGGCGTGGTCCTGCCGGAGATCGACGAGCCGGAGCTGAAGCGCCAGGCGTACGCGGCGGACATCACGTACGGCACCAACAACGAGTTCGGCTTCGACTACCTGCGCGACAACATGGCGGGCTCCGCGGAGGAGCAGGCCACGCGCGGGCACTTCTTCGCGATCGTCGACGAGGTCGACTCCATCCTCATCGACGAGGCCCGGACGCCACTGATCATCTCCGGTCGCGCCGACGACGCGCAGCAGCTCTACTTCCAGTTCGCCCGCATCGTGAAGGGGCTGCAGCGCGACCGCGACTACGAGGTCGACGAGGCGAAGCGCACCGTGGTGCCGACGGAGGAAGGCATCCACCGGGTCGAGCAGGCGCTCAACGTCAACAACCTCTACGAGCACGTCAACCAGAACTTCGTGCACCAGCTCCAGGCCGCGTTGCGGGCGAAGGAGCTGTTCAAGCGCGACGTGGACTTCGTCGTGCAGGACGGCGAGGTGAAGATCGTCGACGAGTTCACCGGCCGCATCCTCGAGGGCCGGCGCTGGAGCGAAGGTCTGCACCAGGCGGTCGAGGCGAAGGAGGGCGTGCGGATCAAGGAGGAGAACCAGACGCTCGCGACCGTCACCCTCCAGAACTACTTCAAGCTCTACGAGAAGCTCTCGGGCATGACCGGTACGGCATCGACCGAAGCCGGCGAGTTCGCGCACACCTACGGCCTCGAGGTCGTGAGCGTGCCGACGAACCGCGCCATGGTGCGCGCCGACCAGCCGGACCTCATCTACAAGTCTGAGGACGCGAAGTTCGACGGCCGCGGCCGACGACATCCAGGAGCGCTACAAGAACGGGCAGCCGGTGCTCGTCGGCACGATCTCGGTCGAGAAGTCCGAGAAGCTGTCACGCCTGCTCGAGAAGCGCGGGATCCCGCACTCGGTCCTCAACGCCAAGGCGCACGAGCGCGAAGCCGTGATCGTCACCCAGGCCGGCCGCATCGGCGCGGTCACCGTCGCCACCAACATGGCCGGCCGGGGCGTGGACATCCTGCTCGGCGGCAACCCGGAGGGGCTCGCGCTCGACGAGCTGATGTCGGAGGGGACGCACCCGAACGAGTCCCCCGAGAAGTACGAGAAGCTGCTGGCCGAGTTCAAGCTCCAGTGCGCCGAGGAGGGCGCGAAGGTCCGCGAGAACGGCGGTCTCTACGTGCTCGGCACCGAGCGCCACGAGAGCCGGCGCATCGACGACCAGCTGCGTGGGCGGTCCGGCCGCCAGGGCGACCCGGGCGAGAGCCGCTTCTACCTCTCGCTCGAGGACGAGCTCATGCGGCTCTTCGCGACCGGCGCGATGAACTGGGTGATGGGGAAGACGTTCCCCGACGACGTGCCGCTCGAGGCGAAGATGGTCACCCGTGCCATCGAGCGCGCGCAGCGCACGGTCGAGGACCGCAACTTCGAGATCCGCAAGGACGTCCTCAAGTACGACGAGGTGATGAACGAGCAGCGCAAGGTCATCTACAAGCGCCGCCAGCAGATCATCGACGGTGGCGACCTGCGCGAGGAGTCACTCGACGCCATCGAGGGCGCCATCGACCACGTCGTGAAGGCGACGTGTGGCGACGGCGACTTCTCGGAGGACTGGGACCTCGACGAGCTCTTGCTCCAGTCTCAGGACATCTTCCCGGCGCGCGTGAGCCGCGAGCAGCTCGGCGAGCTGACCAGCTCGGAGTCCCTCTTCGAGCTGCTGCACGGCGACGCGGTCGAGCAGTACGAGGCGAAGGAAGCCACGGTCGGCGAGGAGACCCTGCGCGAGATCGAGCGCCGCGTGATGCTCTCGGTCATCGACCAGAAGTGGCGCGAGCACCTCTACGAGATGGACTACCTGCGCGAGGGCATCAACCTCCGGGCCATGGGCCAGCGGGATCCGCTCGCCGAGTGGCAGCGCGAGGGCTTCGACATGTTCGAAGCGATGATGGAGGGCATCAAGGACGACTTCGTCCGGTACATCTTCCGGCTCGAGGTCGTGGCCGACGATGATGCGCCGCGCCCGGTGCGCAACCTGCGGTACTCGGCTGCCGAGGACCCGGTCCAGGGGACGGGTGGCTTTGCGGCCGCGGCGCTGGCGGGTCCGATCGAGGAGCTCGGCGCCGAGGGTCCGGCCCCGGTCGCGGCCGAACCCGAGACGATGGAGCCGGTCCGGGTCGAGAAGACGCCCGGCCGCAACGAGCCCTGCTACTGCGGGAGTGGCAAGAAGTACAAGCTCTGCCACGGCAAGTGAGCAGGGGCTCGCGCGGCCATGCGTGATTTCAGTGTGGATCTCTCGGAGCTCGCGAAGCGGGTCCAGGACGCGCGCGCGTACCTGCACATCGAGGAGGCGCGCGAGCGGCTGGTGGAGCTCGAGCTGGAAGCGAGCAAGCCGGATCTCTGGGACGACCCCGACGCGGCGCGTCGAGTGACGACCGAGCTCTCGGCCGTCCGCGACGACGTCGAGCTCGTCGAGGGCCTCGAGGCCCGCGTCGAAGACGTGCAGACCCTCTACCAGCTCGGCCGCGAGGAGGCCGACGAGTCCGTCGAGCCGGAGATCCAATCCGGCATCGAGGCTCTGCGGGTCGAGCTCGACCGGCTGGAGCTGCGCGCGCTCTTCACCGGGGAGTACGACGAGCGCGACGCGATCTGCCAGGTCAGCTCGGGCGCCGGAGGCACCGACGCGCAGGACTGGACCGAGATGCTCCTGCGCATGTTCACCCGCTGGGCGGAGCGCCGGGGCTTCACGGTCGAGATCGACGAGGTGAACGAAGGGACCGAGGCCGGGCTCAGCTCCGCGACCTTCACGATCCGGGGACGCTGGGCCTACGGCCTGCTCACCGGCGAGAAGGGCGTGCACCGGCTCATCCGCATCTCGCCGTTCGACGGGAACGCACGCCGGCAGACGGCGTTCGCGGCGTTTGATGCGGTTCCGGCGCTCGACGCCGCCGAGCTGCCCGACATCGACCCGAACGACCTGCGCATCGACACGTACCGATCGTCGGGTGCGGGCGGCCAGCACGTCAACGTCACGGACTCCGCGGTGCGCATCACCCACCTGCCGACGGGCGTCGTCGTGTCGTGCCAGAACCAGCGCTCCCAGCTCCAGAACCGGCAGAAGGCGATGGAGATCCTCGCGGCCCGCCTCGCGCAGCTCCACCGTGAGGAGCAGCGCGCCGAGCTCGAACGGCTCTCGGGCGAGAAGCGCGACGTCGCGTTCGGCAGCCAGATCCGCACCTACACGTTGCACCCCTACCAGCTGGTGAAGGACGAGCGCACCCGCTACGAGACGGGGAACGTGCAGGCCGTGCTCGACGGTGATCTGGACGCGTTCATCGAGGCCTTCCTGCAGTGGAGGCGATCCGGCTCCGAGTAGCTGCCCTTCGAGTGGGGGCCCTGTGCCGGATGCCACAGCGACCCCGCGTCACCGCAGGTCGTGCACTTCTGTTCACCGATCGTGGCCCGGGTGCCCAGTCCCACGGTGGGGTGGCGGGTAGCCTGGATCGGTCCCATGATCCGCTTCGAGAAGGTCACCAAGGTCTACAAGGGCGAGGTCGTCGCGCTCCGCGACGTCGACATCGACGTGCAGAAGGGCGAGTTCGTCTTCCTCGTCGGTCCGTCCGGTTCCGGGAAGTCCACCTTCCTGCGCCTGCTGCTGCGCGAGGACATGCCCAGCGCGGGCCGGATCATCGTGGCCGGGCGCGACATCACCAAGCTCAGCAACTGGAAGGTCCCCCAGCTGCGCCGCAACATCGGCTGCATCTTCCAGGACTACAAGCTGCTGCCGAACAAGACGATCTACGAGAACGTCTCGTTCGCGTCCGAGGTGATCGGCCGCCCACGCCACGTGACGAGGGCGCAGGTGCCCGCAGATCCTCGACCTCGTCGGCCTCAGCAAGAAGGCCGAGAACTTCCCCGACGAGCTCTCCGGCGGTGAGCAGCAGCGGGTCTCCATCGCGCGTGCCTTCGTCAACCGGCCGCTCATCCTCCTGGCCGACGAGCCGACCGGAAACCTCGACCCCGCGACCACGACCGGCATCATGCGGCTGCTCGACCGGATCAACCGGACCGGCACGACGGTCGTGATGGCCACCCACGACTCGCGGATCGTCGACATGATGCGTCGCCGGGTCATCGAGCTGGACCGCGGCTCACTCGTTCGCGACCAGGCGCCGCGGCGTCTACGGCGTCGGGAGCTGAGCCCGAGGTGCTGACCCGACTCGGATACTTCTCGCGCGAGACGATGGTGTCGCTGCGCCGGAACCTCCTCATGACCCTCGCCGGGATCATCACGGTGGCGGTGTCGCTCTGCGTGCTCGGCGGCGCGCTGCTGCTGTCACGGCTGGTCGACCACGGGACCCAGCAGTGGAAGAACGGCGTCGAGCTCGAGATCTTCATGAACATCCACGCGACCCAGGGCCAGATCGACGCGCTGAACCGGGCGCTCGCGGCGGACCGGGACGTGAAGTCGGCGCACTACCTGACCAAGCAGGACGCCTACCAGGAGTTCAAGCGTCTCTTCCGGGACCAGCCCGACCTCGTGCAGACCACGGATGCGGCCGCGCTGCCGTCCTCGTTCCGGGTCGCGCCGGCCAAGGCGGAGCTGACCCAGACGGTCGCGGACCGCTACCAGACCCAACCGGGGGTGGACGAGGTCAAGACGGCCTCGAAGGAGGTCAAGAAGCTCCTCTCCGCCACCAGCCTGATCCGCACCGCGTTCATCGTCATCTTCTTCCTGCTGCTGGCCGCGTCGCTGTTCCTCATCGTCAACACGATCAGATTGGCGACCTTTGCCCGGAGACGCGAGATCGAGGTGATGAAGCTCGTCGGCGCGTCGAACTGGTTCGTCCGCATCCCGTTCATGCTCGAGGGGCTGGTGCAGGGCGTGATCGGCGCGGCGTTCGCGTTCGGCGCGGTGTACGGCCTCAAGGAGGTCGTCGGGAACGCCATCGCCCGCAACTCGGAGTTCTCGCGCGGCTTCTACGTCACGAGCGGCGACGCCTACGTCATCGGGCTGTACGTGCTGCTCCTCGGCGCGGCGATCGGCGTCATCGGCTCGATCGTCGGGCTGCGCCGGTTCCTCGAGGTCTAGGACCCCGAGGAACCCGTCGCGCGACCTGCCGGGCTACTTGCCGGGCTGCGCGACCCAGCGCAGGTACGGCTTCTCGGCCTTCCAGCCTTCGGGGAACTTCTCCTTGGCCGCCTCGTCGTTCACCGAGCCCGCGATGATGACGTCGCCGCCCTGCTGCCAGTTGGCCGGGGTGGCCACGCTGTAGCCGGCGGTGAGCTGGAGCGAGTCGACGACCCGGAGGATCTCGTCGATGTTGCGCCCCGTGGTCTGCGGGTAGGTGAGGATGAGCTTGACCTTCTTGTCCGGGCCGATCACGAAGACCGAGCGGACGGTGACCTTCTCGTTCATCGCCGGGTGGATCATGTCGTAGAGCTCCGCGACCTTGCGGTCGGGATCGGCGATGAGCGGGTAGTTGAGCTCGGTGCCCTTGACGTCCGCGATGTCCGGTGCCCACTTCTTGTGGGAATCGAGATCGTCGACGCTGAGGCCGATGAGCTTCACGTTGCGCTTGTCGAAGTCGCCCTTGCGCTTGGCGAACTCACCCAGCTCGGTGGTGCAGACCGGCGTGAAGTCCGCCGGGTGCGAGAAGAGCACCCCCCAGCTGTCACCGAGGTAGTCGTAGAGCTCGACCGTTCCCTCGGTGGTCTCGGCGGTGAAGTTCGGGGCGTCGTCGCCCAGTCGGATGGTCATGTCGTACCTCTCTCGTCGTGCGTGGATGGGTACGCTGCTGTGTTCGGGTGAGCGTGTGATCGACCGTACGCTGCGAAAACGGCAATGTACCGGGCGCCTGACCGTAAAGTCGAGTGAAATGGTCGGAATATGTGAACGGCGCTCGTCGGTTCCGCGCGCGGCCGTTCGTGAGCCCGGGTTTCGGCCGCCGGCTGAGGTCGTTCGCGCGTCGACCTCACGCCCGCTGCGCCACCGCGACTTCCGGCTGCTGTGGACCGGCGAGCTGCTCTCGGAGATCGGCTCGAACATCACGCTCGTCGCGGTCTACATCCAGGTGTACCGGCTCACGGGCTCGGCGCTCGCGGTCGGTGCGATCGGGCTCGTGCAGCTCGTCCCGCTGATGGTCGGTGCGCTCTTCGGCGGTCCGCTCATCGACCGCCACGATCGGCGCATGCTGTTGCTGATCGGACAGATCGTGCAGGCGGGCGGATCGGCGGTCCTCCTCGGCGCCGCCCTCATGCACCCCACCCCGGTGGCGCTCGTGTACGTCGGTGCGGCGCTGATCGCGGGCCTGAGCGGGTTCTCCCTCGCCACCCGCTCGGCGATGACCCCCGCCCTGGTGCCGACCGACCGGTTGCCGTCGGCGCTCGCGCTCAACCAGGCGATGTGGACGACCGCCCAGATCGCCGGGCCCCGCGATCGGCGGGGTCATCGTCGCCGAGTGCCGGGCTCGGGTGGGCGTACGCGATCGATGTCCTGAGCTTCGCCGCCACGATCACCGCAGTGACCCTCATGCGGCCGCATCCGCCCCTCGAGACCCCCGAGGGGAGTGAGGACGAGCTGGGGGGCTGGCAGCGCCTCGTGGACGGCTTCCGGTTCCTGAAGGGCCGCAAGGTGCTCCAGTCGACGTTCATCGTCGATCTGATCGCGATGATCTTCGGGATGCCCCGATCGCTGTTCCCGATCCTGGCCGCGACCCAGTTCCACGCCGGGGCCGAGACGGTCGGTCTGCTCTTCTCCGCGGTCTCGGCCGGCGGCCTGCTCGGCGCGCTCGACGAGCGGCTGGGTGCACCGGGTGCGCCGGCAGGGTCTCGCGATCATCGTCGCCATCACGATCTGGGGCGTCTCGATTGCGGCTTTCGGGCTCTCCGGAGACCTGTTGGTTCTGGCCCTTTCGTGTCTCGCTGTGGCGGGCGGGGCGGATGTCGTGTCGGCGGTGTTCCGGTCGACGATCCTGCAGGACACCGTGCCCGACGATCTGCGCGGCCGCCTCTCCGGCATCCACATCACCGTCGTCGTGGGTGGACCGCGGATCGGCGACGCGGAGGCGGGACTCGTCGCCGCGGTGTTCACCCCGACGGTCTCGGTCGTGTCCGGCGGCGTGCTGTGCGTCGCGGGTGTCGGGCTTCTCGCCATACTCGTTCCGGAGTTCGCGCGCGACAAGCGCGGCGACGCGGCATTGCAGTCCACAAGTTGACTGGGCGCTCCGGATGCGCTCGGATGAGCGCCGCATGGCGGGGTACTCGGGGACACCATTGCCGAAGAAGCTCGGCATCAAAGATGGCACTCGTCTCGCGTTGCTCGCGTCGCCGAAGGGATTCACCCGCAAGCTTGCGCCACTCCCTCCCGGAGTGGAGATCCGTACGCAAGCGCGCGGCAAGCTCGATGTGATCCTCTTCTTCGCGACGCGACGACGGGAGCTGGAGCGCCGCTTTCCGGTGATGGCGCGCGCGCTGCTCCCGAGTGGTGGCTTGTGGGTCGCGTGGCCGAAGAAGGCGTCCGGCGTCGCGACGGACCTGACGTTCGAGCCGGTGCAGGAGATCGGGCTCGAGTCGGGTCTCGTCGACAACAAGGTGTGCGCGATCGACGACACGTGGTCGGGGCTGCGGTTCGTCGTCCGGACCAGCGATCGGCCGTCGTCGAACGGTCAGCACTAACCACCCCTCATGTGCGGTCGGTACATCCAGGTGTCGTCACCGACGTTGTTGGCCGAGCACTTCAACGTCGACGAGATCGCGATCCCCGAAGCGCCGGAGGCGGACTACAACGTCGCGCCGCGCAAGGACGTCCTCACGATCGTGCAACGGGGCCTCGACGACCCGGAGGCCACCGGGCCGGGGGGATCCGGGTGCTCGAGCAGATGCGCTGGGGCCTGGTGCCGTCGTGGGCCAAGGACCTGAAGATCGGGGACCGGCTGATCAACGCCCGGGCCGAGTCCCTGGCCGAAAAAGCCGCATTCAAAACGGCGTTTCGCAAGCGCCGGTGCATCATGCCGGCCGACGGCTTCTACGAGTGGCAGCGGATCGAGGGCAAGCCCAAGCAGCCGGTCTTCGTCCATCAGCGTGACGGCGAGCCGATCGCGTTCGCCGGCCTCTGGGAGGTCTGGAAGGACCGCGACGTGGAGGACGCGCCGTGGTTGCTCTCGTGCGCGATCGTGACGACGCGCGCGAACGCGATCATGGAGCCGATCCACGATCGCATGCCTGTGATGCTCCCCGAGAGCGCGTGGGACACCTGGCTCGACGTGCGCATCGGTGAGTCCGCAGCGTTGGACCCGTTGCTCGTCCCGACGCCGGACGACGCCATCGAGCTGTGGCCCGTCAGCACGACGGTGAACAACGCCGGCAACAACGGTCCCGAGCTCGTCGACCGGGTGGAGCCGGCGGAGCCCGAACCACCGAACACGTTGTTCTCCTAGGCTCCTTCTTCATGGAGTACGCCGAGTTCCTTCCTGTCATCACCGCGCAGGCGACTGCACTCGCGGACACGGCGCGCGCGACGTCGCTCGGCGCGCGCGTGCCTTCGTGCCCGGAGTGGGACGTGTCGAAGCTCGTGCGGCACACCGGCACCGCGCAACGCTGGTCGAACGGCGTCGTGCGCACGCGCGAGCCGTTGTCGCACAAGGCGATCGACCTCGCGATTCCCGAGGATCTCGCCGGCCTGCCCGACTGGCTCGAGCAGGGTGCGGCCGACCTCGTGGCCACCCTGGCGGACGCGGATCCCGACGCCGAGTGCTGGACCTGGACCGACGATCACCACGTGCGGTTCTGGGCGCGGCGCATGGCCCTGGAGACCGCGGTGCACCGGTGGGACGGTCAGGGCGTGACCGGTGCGCCCGATGCCCTCGAGGGCGCGCTCGCTGTCGAAGGCATCGACGAGCAGCTCGCCAACCTGCCGTCGCTGGCCCCGGCGGCGCTGGCGGGGAACGGCGAGTCGCTCCACCTGCACTGCACCGATCGGGCGGGGGAGTGGCTCCTGGCGCTCGGTGCCGACGGCCTCGAGGTGAGCCGCGAGCACGCGAAGGGCGATGTCGCGCTCAAGGGCCCGGCGTCGGACCTCTACCTGGTGCTGGTGGGCCGGATCCCGGCGGCGGCGGTCGAGGTCTTCGGCGACCCCGTCGTCCTCGATCGCTGGCAGACCCTGATGCAGTTCTAGGACTGGTCGGGGCGGGGCTCCAGGGCGTTGCGGAGGATGTCGAGGACGTGCTCGCGGCGGGCCTGGAGCGCCTCGGGCGAGAGCGGGTCCTCATCGAGCAGGCTCGCGATGAGCGGCGCATCCGAGAGGTAGGACAGCGCGGCGCCGTACCCGGTGAGCAGCAGCTGCCGAGGGTCGTACCGGTTCAGGAGCCCCGCGTCCATCTGCGACTGGAGGAACACGACGCCCCGGTCGAACATCGGGCGCAGCACGAGCCGGAGCTGCTCGGAGAGCATCGGCCCGCCGTCGAGCGCCTCGCGGCGGATCAGGCGCACGAACTCGGGGTGGTCCTCGAAGAACTTGAATGCGGCGCGCACGACCCGCTCGACCTGCGGCCAGCCGCCGGTCGGGTCCGCGACCGCGTCGTGGACGAGCGTGCCCCAGTCGGCGAGGTCCGCGAGCAGGACCTCCTGGTAGAGCGCTTCCTTCGACGAGAAGTGGTGCAGGAGGCTCGGCCGCTTGATGCCGACCTCGTCGGCGATCTCCGTGAGGCTGGTCGACGAGAAGCCGTGATCGGCGAACCGCCGGCGTGCGACGACGACGATCAGCTCCTTGGTCCCTGTCCCGCTGGTGGTTGCCTGCACAGCTCCACCGTAGGTGCAATCCGGAGGCCGCCTCGTCTTTGTTATCCGGGGGCGAGGGCCCGCATGACCTCTTTGGTGCGATCCGGGGCGGCCAGGATCATTGGCATCGGGGTGGTCACCCCGGCCTCGACGTAGCGCTGGACGTGCTCCGCGCACTGCTCGGGGGACCCGGAGACGATGAGCGCATCGAGGACCTCGTCCGGGATCGCCTCGGTCGCACCGGCCCGGTCGCCGGCCTTCCAGGCGGTCCACATCGGGGTGAGGAGCTCGCCCCGCCCGAGCCACTCGTGGAACGCGGCGTAGACCGGGACGTTCAGGTACTCCGCGATCATGCGGCGCCCGAGATGGCGGACCGCATCGCGATCCTCGCTCGGCAGCACGAAGATGCGAGCGACGATCTCCTTGCCGGGGCCGGCGTCGTGCACGATCGGCGCGACGGTCGCGACGTCCTCGGCGCCGAGCCAGTTGATGATCGCCCCGTCGCCCTCGCGACCGGCGAGCTTCAGCATCCCGGCCTGGAGCGCGCCGACGAGGATCGGCGGCTGCTGCTCGACGCGCACGCCGAGCCGGAACCCCTTCACCTCGAACGAGTCGTAGGTCTCCGTCACCTTCTCGCCGGTGAGCGCGACGCGGAGGAATCGCAGCGTGTCGCGGACGTGGTGGTACGGCCGCTCGAACGGGATGCCGTTCCAACGCTCGACGATCACGTTCGACGAGGTGCCGAGGCCGACCGCCACCCGACCGGGCGCGGCTTCGACGAGGCTCGCGATCGTCTGCGCGAGCAACGCAGGGCCGCGCGTGTAGACGGGCACGACCGCTTGGCCGAGGCGCAGGTTCGGGGCCCACGCCGCCGCGAGCGCGAGGACCGTGAACGCGTCGTGCGCGCCCGCCTCGCTCGACCAGATGTCCGTGAAGCCGAGATCCTCGAGCTCCTCGAACCAGGCCTGGTGCTCGTGGAGCGGCACGCCGGCGAACGGGACGGTGATGCCCCACCGCTGCTGTGTCATCTCGTCTCCTTTGTGGGTCTACGCATTGGGCTCTTCGCGCCAGGCCCGCACGATCGTGGACTGGCTCGCGGTGCCGAGCAGGGTGCCGTCGCGCGCCCAGAGGTGCACGAGACCGTGGCCGAAGCCGTGCGCGACCGCGTGGACGCGGATGTCGGCGAGGATCCAGTCGGTCGGGAGGCGGCTCGCGATGCGCAGCGTGTTGTCGAGGCTGTTGCCACCGGCGCGGTGGCCGAGCGACTGCGAGATCCCGAACGGGACGTAGTCGCCGACGATCGCGAGCGACGCCGCCGACATCTCGAGCACGTCCGGGAGCCGGACCCAGAGCGCGCTGCGGCCGTCGCCCGGCGTGCCGTCCAGCGCCTCGAAGCCGCGGGCGTTGGCGATCCGCATCTCGATGCGGTCCATGATCGTGCCCTCGTGGCGGTCGAGGATCTCGCGCGGCGGGCAGTCCTCGGGCGGCGGCACCTGGGGCTGGACCGCCCACTCACCGGAGAACGGGATGTCCCGGTCGCCCAGCGCGGCGTTGACGGTCAGGATCTCGTCGCCGTCGACCGAGGCGACCGCCCGGGCCTGGGAGATCTGGTGACCCCGCACGACCTCGTTGATGCGGATGTCCATGACCGACGGCGGCCGCGCGTAGGAGAGGTACTGGCCCGTGGCCCAGACGAGCGGCCGGCCGGTGACCCGCTCGAGCACCTCGACGCACGCACCCAGCCCGCAGCCGCCGAAGAGCGCGCCGAGCCCCGAGCAGAGGGTCGGGACCACGGGGAGCCGCCAGAAGTTCGGGTCTTCGGTCCGCTGCAGCCCGTAGAAGTCCAGTGCGTCCATCGCTTGGGAATCTAGGCGAGGGAATCCGAATTCGTTGCGAGGAGTTGCAGCCATTGACAGCCAAGGGAGAACGACATGAGTGAGCCGGTGCACCGAAGCGTCGAGGCGGTCATCCCTGCGATTCGACAGCTCGAAGGTGGTGGGTTCGAAGTGCGGCGGCCGTTCCCGACCGCGGCGATCTCCCAGGTCGACCCGTTCCTGCTCCTGGACCACATGGGCCCGGTCGAGCTCGGCCCGGGTGAGGCGAAGGGCGCGCCCGACCACCCGCACCGCGGCTTCGAGACCGTGACCTACATGATCGACGGCACCATGGAGCACGAGGACTCGGCCGGACACGCGGGCCGGATCGGGCCGGGCGACGTGCAGTGGATGACCGCGGGTGCCGGCGTCATCCACTCCGAGATGCCGGTCGAGGAGATCCGCCGCGACGGTGGACGCATCCACGGGTTCCAGGTGTGGGTGAACCTGCCGGCCAAGGACAAGATGATCGAGCCGCGGTACCAGGAGTACCCGAGCCGCAAGATCCCTCAGGTGCACCACGACGACGGGGTGACGGTCCGGGTCATCGCGGGGAAGGTCGAGTCGGTGAAGGGCGTGGTCCAGACCCGCACGCCCGTGACCTACCTGCACGTCTCGCTGCCGCCGGGGACGCGGTTCGACGCGACGATCCCGGAGTCGCAGAACGCGATGGTCTACGCCATCAGCGGTGACGGCGAAGGCGAGCTGACCGTGTACGCCCACGACGGCGACGTCGTCGAAGTTCGCAACGACAACGAGTCCGAGACGCGTGCGAGCTGCTCGTGCTCGCGGGCGAGCCGTTGCGCGAGCCGGTGGCCCGGTACGGACCGTTCGTGATGACGACGAAGGCGGAGATCGCCGCCGCGGTCGACGACTTCCAGTCCGGCCGGTTCGGAGCCATCGCCCGGTAGCCGGCGCGGGCCTAGTGTCGGCCCCCATGGGGGAGCAGCGCGCGACGGTCCTGGTCGAAGGTCTGCGGTTTCCGGAGGGGCCCCGGTGGCACGACGGCCGGCTCTGGTGCTCGGACCAGCACGATCGGCGGGTGCTGGCCATCGGGGTCGACGGCTCGGTGGAGACGATCGTCGAGGTGCCGGCGGGCCCGTCGGGACTCGGCTGGCTCCCCGACGGGCGATTGCTCATCGTGTCGATGGAGGACCGACGGCTCCTGCGGCTCGACCCGGACGGGCTCACCGAGGTCGCGGACCTGTCGGAGCACGCGACCTGGCACTGCAACGACATGGTCGTGGACGCGGTCGGTCGCGCCTACATCGGCAACTTCGGCTTCGACCTCGACGGTCATGCCGACGTCGTGCCCGCGGCCATCGTGCGGGTCGACCCCGACGGCTCCATGCGCGTCGCGGCCGATGACATCCGGTTCCCGAACGGGACCGTCATCACGCCCGACGGTGCGACGTTGATCGTGGGGGAGAGCTACGGCGGCTGCCTGACCGCGTTCGACGTCGACGCGGCCGGTGGGCTGTCGAACCGCCGGCTCTGGGCCCAGCTCGTCGGCGCGGTGCCGGACGGCATCTGCCTCGACGCCGAAGGCGCGATCTGGTCCGCGTGCCCGTTGACCGGCCGGGTCCTGCGCGTGCTCGAAGGTGGTGAGGTGACCGACGAGGTCCACGTCGATCGCAACGGTGCGTACGCGTGCATGCTCGGCGGCGCCGACCGTCGGACGCTCTTCATCTGTGCCGCGGATGCCAGCGACCCCGCGCAGACCGGCGGCCGGCGCGGCGCGATCGAGACCTTCCCCGTCGCCGTCCCCGGCGCCGGTCTCCCCTAGAGCTGTTTCGGGGTGTTCGGTGGTCGCCCTGGCGACCACAAGACGCCCCGGAACCAGGGTCAGAGGGTGGACGCGTCGGGGAGGCCGGGCTGGGCGCCGGTCCTCGCCTCGTCGGCGCGGGCGGCGGGGACGCCCGCGTGCGCGTCGTCGCTGAGGATGAAGAACTCCTCGGCCCGCACCGCGGCGAGGACCCGCTGCGCGAGCTGCGCCGGGTCCATGCCGCCCTCGACCAGCCCTCGCACCATGTCCCGGACCGGTGACTCCTCGACCCGCGGCGGCTCGCCGAGCGCGGCCGGCCAATTCCGCTCGGACTCGTGGATGCGGGTGCGGATGAAGCCCGGGCAGAGCACCGAGACCTTCACCGGCGACCCGGTCATGGTGAGCTCGACGGCGAGTGCCTCCGAGATCCCGACGACCGCGTGCTTGGTCGCGGTGTACGGGCCCATGAACGGCAGCGCCTTGAGCCCGGCCACGGACGCGGTGTTGATGATGTGACCCTCCTGCTGTTCGATCAGCCGCGGCGTGAACGCGTGGATGCCGTTCAGCACACCCCAGAAGTTCACGCCGAAGGTCCAGTCCCAACCCGACTGGGGGATCTCCCAGAGGAGACCACCGCCGCCGCCGACACCCGCGTTGTTGCACACGATGTGCGCGGTCCCGAAGTGGGTGAACGCGTTGGTCGCGAGATCGATCATCTCGTCCTCGACCGACACGTCCGTGACGACGTCGAGCACGTCGGCGCCGGACGCCCGCAGCTTGGCCGCAGCATCCCGGAGCGCAGCCGCCTCGATGTCGGCGAGCACGATCTTCATGCCCTCCGCGGCGAAGGCCTCGGCGAGCCCGAGCCCGATGCCGCTCGCCCCGCCCGTGACCACCGCGACCTTGCCCGTGAGCTGATCCATGGGTGCGCACTCTAGGAGGGCGTGACAGATTGTGGCCATGACCGTGAACCGACGCATCCTGCTCACCGCCCGTCCCGACGGCCTCGTCTCGGAGGACTGCCTCGAGCGGGTGGAGGAGCCCTTGGCGCCGATCGGCGACGGCGAGGTCCTCGTGCGCGTCCTCTCGCTCTCGGTGGACCCGACGAACCGGGTCTGGATGCGGGAGGAGGACTCCTACCTCCCCGCGATCCGGATCGGTGACGTCGTGCGCGCCGCGGGGATGGGTGAGGTGGTCGAGAGCCGCCGCGACGGCTACAACCCGGGCGATCTGGTCATGGGACTGCCGGGCTGGCAGGACTACTGGACGCTGACGGGCGAGGACGCGGCGCAGGTCGTCCCGCCCGGGATCCCCGTCGAGGACATGCTCAGCATCTACGGCGCGACGGGCGTGACCGCGTACTTCGGTCTGCTCGAGATCGGTCGGCCGCAACCCGGGGAGACCGTCGTCGTGTCGGGCGCGGCGGGGGGAGTGGGCTCGGTCGCGGGCCAGCTCGCGCGCATCAAGGGCGCGGGACGTGTCGTCGGCATCGCGGGGACGGACGAGAAGTGCCGCTGGGTGGTCGAGGACCTCGGCTTCGACGCGTGCATCAACTACAAGACCGAGGATGTCGAGGCGAGCTTGCGCGCGGCGTGTCCCGATGGCATCGACGTGTACTTCGACAACGTCGGCGGTGAGATCCTGGACGCGGTGCTGAACCAGATCAACATCGGCGCGTGCGGATCGCGATGTGCGGCGCGATCTCGGAGTACACGCGTGCCGAGAGCCCCGGGCTGAAGAACTACAAGTCACTCATCATGCAGCGCGGCCGCATGGAGGGCTTCATCATCCTGGACTACGTCGACCGCTTCCCCGAGGCGATCATGGAGCTCTTCCCGATGGTGGCCGACGGCCGCATCAAGTACGCGGTAGAGGTCGTCGACGGGTTGGAGCACGCACCCGCTGCGCTCAACCGGCTGTTCACCGGCGACCACTCCGGGAAGCTCATCGTGCGGGTCAACGAGCCGTCGAGCTGAGCGTCGCCCTCGGTCAGGTGGCGGACTGCTTCGTGGCGGGGAGGTTCCCCTTCGCTATGCCCTCGCGCCGGAGCCGGGCCCAGACCATGAGCGCACCGATCGGCCCGGTGATGATCACGACCGCGCAGTAGCCCCAGGTCCACGACAGGGCCGGGGCGAGCATGAGCACCATGGCGCAGAACGCGAGCCAGATGAACCCGTGCAGCGACCCGACGAGCGCGGTTCCGACGTCCGTCTTCGCGACCTGCCACATGTAGAAGAGCAACAGGTAGCTGCAGGTCTCGATCAACGAGACCACGGACAGCGCCTTGGCCTTCCGCTGCAGCTCGGTGGTCGTGTCGCCGGCGAAGTCCGTCACGGGCAACCAGGCTAGAGGCGAGCCCCGCCGTCGGTAGCACCGTGTGCGCACCGAGCCGTGGCCCGAGCGGCCCGGCCGGAGGCCGAGAGCGGAAATGGAGGAGGCGGGTCCTCGGGAAACTCGCTGGCCGGGGGGCCGCCGGGCTGCGAGCATCGGCCCATGGAGACCGTGCTCGAAGCCCGCGGGCTGGTCAAGGACTACAGCCGTGCCCGCGCGGTGGACGGGGTCGACCTGGTCGTCCGTGAGGGCGAGCGGGTCGGGCTCCTCGGCCCGAACGGCGCGGGCAAGACGACCACCCTGCTCATGCTCCTCGGGGTCATCGCACCCGACGAGGGCACGGTCGTGATCTGCGGCACCGAGCTGGACCGCGAGCGCAGCCACGCCGCGGAGAACGTCGGGTTCGCGGCCGGCTACCTGCCGCTCGCGGAACGACTCCGGGTGCGCGAGTACCTCCGGCTGTACGGCAACCTCTACGGCCTTCCGCATCCGGAGGCCGCGATCGACGCGGGCCTCGCCCGGTTCCGGGTGGAGCACCTGGGCGACGCGATGGGCACCGAGCTCTCGTCCGGTCAACGCACCCTGGTCGGCATCGTGCGGGCCACGCTGCACCGGCCGCGCCTGTTGGTGCTCGACGAGCCGACCGCGTCGCTCGATCCCGACGTGGCGCTGCGCGTCCGCACCGGCCTCAGTGAGCTCTGCACCGAGGACGGCACCTCGCTGCTCGTCACCAGCCACGACATGGCCGAGGTCTCGCGGCTGTGCGACCGGGTGGTGTTCCTGTCCCAGGGCCGCGTCGTGGCCGACGGCACGCCGGACGAGGTGATCGAACGCTTCGGCCGGTCCGACCTCGAAGGCGTGTTCCTCCATCTCGCGGAGGAACGGCTGCCCGAGCACGAGCTGCCGTCGACCCAGCAGACGGACCACGCGCTGTGACCGCGCCTCAGCCGACGGCCGCCGCCGCTTCGATGCCGGAGCGCGCGCACGGCACCGCGCTCACCTGGCTGCGCATGCGCGCGTCGCGCGCCGTCATGCGTACGTGTTGGCGCGCAGTCCCCATCGGCTGTTCGACGTCACGCTCTGGCCGCTCGTCGACGTGCTGCTCTTCGGTGCGCTCGCGACGTACGTCTCCACCGGGAACACGTCCGCCGGAGACCGCGCCGCCGCGTACCTGCTCTCCGGCATCGTGCTCTGGCACGTCGTGTACCAGTCGCAGATCGCAGTGAGCACCGGGTTCCTCGAAGAGACGTGGTCGCGCAACCTGCTGAACCTGATGGTCACGCCGATCCGCGAGGTCGAGTACGTCGGTGGCGTCGCGCTGTTTGGGATGCTCAAGCTCGTCATCGGCGTGAGCGTGCTCGCGATCGGCGCGCTGGTCTTCTACTCCTTCAGCGTGTGGACGCTCGGCTTCGGGCTCGTCCCGATCGCGGCCGTCCTCCTGCTGGTCGGCTGGTGCATCTCGATGTTCGTCATCGGCATCGTGCTGCGCTACGGCGCGGGCGCGGAAGCGCTCGCATGGGGCGTCATGTTCGTCGTGATGCCCCTCTCCGGCGTCTTCTACCCGGTCGATGCGCTGCCGGCGGCGCTGCAACCCGTCGCACTCGCGCTGCCGACGACGCACGCGTTCATCGCGCCTGCGCCAGCTCGTCGACGGGCACGGCGTGGCCTGGGGCCAGCTCGGGATCGCGGCCGGCACGACCGTCATCCTCGCCGCATTGTCGCTTTGGTACGTCGTGCGCATGCTCACCCGTTTCCGGCGCAGGGGCTACATCACGCGCTACACCTGACCTCTCGATTTCGGCGCACTCCCGGGTAGGGTCCGAGTGATGGACCAATTGCGGATCGGGACCCTTGGCGCGGCGCGGATCACGCCTGCCGCGCTCGTCCGCCCGGCGCGCGCGGTGCCCGAGGTCGAGCTCGTCGCGGTCGCGGCGCGTGATCGCAACCGCGCCGAGGAGTTCGCGGCGAAGCACGGGATCCCGCGGGTGCTCGACAGCTACGACGCGCTCATCGCCGATCCCGACATCGACGCGATCTACAACCCGCTGCCGAACGGTCTGCACGCCGAGTGGACCGAGAAGGCTCTCGTCGCCGGCAAGCACGTGCTGTGCGAGAAGCCGTTCAGCGCCAACGCGGCGGAGGCCGAGCACGTCGCCGAGGTCGCGGCGCAGACCCCTCTCGTGGTGATGGAGGCCTTCCACTACCGGTACCACCCGGTCGCGGCGCGCATGCGCGAGATCGCGCAGTCTGGTGAGCTCGGTGAGCTGCGCCGGATCGAGACGTCGATGTGCATCCCGCTGCCGCTGCCCAAGGACATCCGGTACCGCCACGACCTCGGCGGCGGCGCGGTCATGGACGTCGGTTGTTACGCGATCCACATGAACCGCCTCGTGGCCGGCACCGAGCCGCGCGTCGTGAGCGCGAGGGCCAAGACGATCAAGCCGAACGTCGACCGGTGGATGCGCGGGAGCTGCGGTACTCGAACGGCCTGAGCGGCACGATGACGTCCGCGCTGCTCTCGAGCACGCTGCTCAAGATCGGAGTCAGGGTCACCGGTGACCTCGGCACCCTCAAGGTCTTCAACCCGACCGGGCCCCAGATGGGGTACCGCATGACGGTGCGGACCGGAGGCACCAAGCGCCGGGTCAAGGTCGAAGGTGCGAAGAAGCCGACGTACAACTACCAGCTCGAGGCGTTCACGAACGCGGTGCTGCGCGGTGGTCCGGTGTTGACGCCGCCCGCCGACTCGATTGCCAACATGCGCGTCATTGACGCGATCTACGAAGCGGCCGGGCTGCCGGTCCGGGGGACGTGATGGACAACCGACAGATCGGCACCTACATCGCCGCGCAGTCGCGTCGGACTCGGGCTCGCGATCCTGATCGCCCCGGGACCGAGCCTGGCGGTCATGTTCGGATCGGGCGCGAACAACCCGGGCGCCCGGGCGGTCGGCCGTCTTGCCGGGATCCGCGACGCGGTCATCGGCGCGGGCGGATCCATCGCCATCGGGCAGCGTTCGGGTGGCGGCGACTGGCTCTCGATGATGGCGGTCTGCGACGGCGTCGACGCGCTCGTGATGCTCGCCAGCCCGGGCCTGCCCAAGCGCACCCGGCTCCTCGGTCTCGCGGCCGCGGCCTCCGCGGTCGCCCACCTGTACCTGGCCCGCGACCTCGCCGCCCAGGAGCAGCCGCAACCCGTCTGAGCCGTTCTCGGAAACGTTCAACCGCGCCTGGCGCGGTCCGGCGTTCCGAGAACGAGCGGGTGGGTCAGCGGGAGCGCACGGTGGCGACGCCGAACGCCATCACGCGGTCGTCCGCGCCGGAGTCGACGACCTCGACGCGCACGAGATGACCGTCGGCCCGTTCGCCGAGCACTGTCGCGGTGCGACCGCAGGGCCGACGCGACCCGGACGGAGGAAGTGCAGGACGACGTCCGTGGTGGTCGCGTCGTCGCCGACCGCGTGCGTCGCCGCCGCATCGACCAGCACCGCGGTCGCGCCGCCGTGGAGGATGCCCCACGGGTTGCGCACGCGGTCGTTGATCTCGAGCGCGACCGCCTCCGCGCCTCGGGCGCGGATGCCGAAGAACTCGAGCAGCGGCAGGGAGGGCTCCGGCGCATCCGGAGGGCGGAGCACCATGGGGCGGGGAAAGTCGGGCGGGCCACCCTCGGGTTCGAGGACCGTGGAGGTCAGGACACCGTCCGCGATGAGCGCGTCGCCGTCGCCGTGATCGCGGATCTGGACCTGGGTCACGACCGCGTTCCGGCCCACCCGCAGCACCCGCGCGTCGAGCGCAGCGGACCCCGGTGCACGGTGGGGACGGTCTGGAGCATCAGGTTGGTCGAGACGACCCAGCCCGGGAGGGCCGCGAGGCCCGCGGACATCCCGCCGACGGTGTCGGCCATCGTCAGGAGCGGCCCGCCGAACGCTGCCGATCGGACCGCGGAGGTGGTCGAGATCGACGACCTCGCCGACCACGTGCGTGTCGGCCGGTCCGCCCGGGTAGTCCACCTCGTGTAGCGCCACCCGCGTGACGCGGTTCACGGCCCGACCGGTGTCAGCATCCGCGAAGTGCGTCACGCGCGTGCGCGCGACCACGCGGGTCAGGGTCGTGAGTCGTCCGTCCGCGCCGGTGTCGACGATCTCGACGTGCGCGCTCCCGAACTCGGGGGTGGCGTCGACGACCGTCGTGTTCGTGCGGATCGGTCCGACCTTCGCCGAGCGCGAGGTACGTGATCTGGAGGTCGACGGTCTCGACCGGCGTGCCGCAGGCGTGCGCCAGCGCGGCCTCGGCACCGGCCGACGCGGTCGCGGCCACCATGCCGCCCTGGATCGCCCCCATGCTGTTCGCGACGTAGTCGCTCAGCGGCAGCTCGATCGCCCCGTCGACCGGGTCCACGACGGTGAGCCGGACGCGATCGTGGAAGGCGTCGACGAGCCCGGAGCCTTCGGTGGCCATCGTCATGCGGCTGACCCGGTCCGCCTGGTCGATCGACAGGTTCTCGGCCCGGCGGGGGAGCACCGCGAAGCTCATCGTGGCGAGGCCGAGCGTGGCGCCCGACCCGTCGCAGAGCCCGACCTCGACGACGACGGTGGTCCGGCCCTGACGCAGCACCCGGCCGTGCGCCTCGATCTCGCCGACGGCGGGCTGGGGGATCAGGTGCAGCGAGAGGTCCGCGGTCGCGATCCAGTCGGGCCGGGCCGCGACCGCGGCGAGACCGCCGCCGACGACGTCGACGAGGATCGCCAGCACCCCGGCGCGCGCGGACCCGGACGGGTTGCAGATGTGCGCGCTGACGGGCAGCCAGCCGGTGCTGGTGCCGTCCGGTCGGTGCTCGACCGCGAGCCGCAGGTCGCGGCAGGATGTGCTGCGGGGGCGGGTAGTGCTCAATCGGCGCCGTGGTCACGGGGCGAGACGGTACTGCTCACTGCAGCGTCGCCGCGAAGTCGGGCACGTGCGCGTAGATGTCCTGCGGCGGCCGCACGTAGCCCTGGTCGGTCTGGCGGGGTGGCAGCTCGAGGACCGGCGGCGTGCGGTCCTCGTACGGGATCCGCGAGAGGAGGTGATGGATGCAGTTGAGGCGGGCGGCGCGCTTGTTGTCGCCCTCGACGACCCACCACCGGGCTTCGGGGATGTCGGTGTAGACGAACATCTCGTCCTTCGCCCGCGAGAACTCCACCCAGTGCTCGCGGGACTGGAGGTCCATCTCGCTGAGCTTCCAGCGGCGCATCGGGTCGTCGGTCCGGGACTGGAAGCGCCGCTCCTGCTCTTCGTCGCTCACCGAGAACCAGTACTTGAGCAGGATGATCCCGTCCTCGACGAGCATCCGCTCGAAGATCGGGGTCTGGCGGAGGAAGCGGGCGTGCTCCTCCGGGGTGCAGAAGCCCATCACCGTCTCGACGCCGCCGCGGTTGTACCAGCTGCGATCGAACAGCACGATCTCTCCCGCGGCGGGGAGATGGGAGATGTAGCGCTGGAAGTACCACTGGGTGCTCTCGCGCTCGGTCGGCTTCGGCAGCGCGGCAACCCGGCAGAAGCGCGGGTTGAGGTACTCCTGGATGCGCCGGATCGAGCCGCCCTTGCCTGCCGCGTCCCGACCCTCGAAGACGACGGCGATGCGGACGCCCTCGGCCCTCACCCAGTACTGCATCTTCACCAGCTCGGCCTGCAGATGGGCCAGCTCCTCTTCGTAGACTTTCTTGTGTGGAGTGCTCATGTCGGGGAGAACCTAGTGCCGGTGGATCCGGACGATGAGCGAGTCCGTACGCGGTCGGCTGCTGGTCGCGACGCCCGACCTGCGCGACCCGAACTTCTCGCGGACCGTCGTCCTGATGCTCGAGCACGGTGACGACGGGGCCCTGGGCGTCGTCCTGAACCGCCCGCTCGAGCTGCCGGTGGCCGAGGTGCTCCCGGATTGGGCGGACCTGAGCACCGCGCCCGCCTGCCTCTTCGTGGGTGGGCCGGTCGCACCCACGGCGGTGATCGGCCTCGGGCGAGGTGACGGGCCGGTCTTCCAACCCCTCTTCGACGGTCTGGGGACGCTTGACCTGGAGCTCGACCCGGCGGACTACGCGCCGACGATGTCCGGGCTGCGGGTGTTCGTCGGGTACGCCGGCTGGTCGCCGCGGCAGCTGGAGCAGGAGCTCGACGGTGGCGGCTGGCTGGTGCTCGATCTGCTGCCCGACGACCCGTTCTCGACCGACCCGTCCCGGCTGTGGCCCCGGGTGCTGCGCCGGCAGGGTGGACGGGTCGCGATGTTCGCCTCCGCGCCCGAGGACCCGTCGACCAACTGACCCCTCGGAATCTCGGTCCGGGCCGGGCAGACTCTGTTCCGGTCTCGACGAGAGCTCACCTGGAGGACGCTGACCGATGGAGCGCGACGAGCTGCGGGCGGTGCAGGATCCGCTGAAGCACCAGTACCGAGAAGACCCCGACGCGGCGCTGATCACCTTGAAGGCGGAAGGCACGCTCGGCGAGGGCGTGACCTGTTCGGTGAACACCGGGCGCGCGATGGCCGAAGCGGGCCTGCACCCGGCCTCCGGCGGCGACGGGCTCTCGCTGTGCTCGGGCGACATGCTCCTCGAGGCGTTGGCTGCGTGCGCGGGCGTGACGCTCCGGGCCGTCGCCACCTCGCTCGACATCCCGGTGCGCACCGGGCGGGTCAAGGCGGAGGGGGATCTCGACTTCCGCGGCACGCTCGCCGTCGCCAGGGACGCTCCCGTCGGCTTCCGGGCCATCCGTCTCGACTTCGAGCTCGAGTCGGACGCGACCGACGAGCAGCTCGACACCCTGATCCGGCTGACCGAGCGCTACTGCGTGGTCCTGCAGACGATCATGCAGACCCCCGAGATCACCGTCAGCCGCCCCTGACCCACCCCGCCAGCATTTTGGCGTCGCCAGGACACCTCTGCGGTGTTGGAGCGACGCCAAAACGGGATGGGGGGCTAGGAGCTGGAGAAGATCTGGATGCTGCCGTCGTAGATCGCGACCCAGACCGCGCCGGTCGTGCGGTCGTAGGTGATGCCGATCGGGTGATGGCCGACGGGGACGGTCTGGATGGTGTGCAGGTCGCTGGCGGCGAGCTTGGTGACGTCGCTCGACTCGTAGTTGACGACGTACAGCGACTGGCCGTCGGCCGAGATCGCCATGCTGCGCGGCTGGTTCCCGGTCGAGACCTTGTACTGCACGATCCCGCTGACGGGGTCGATCTTGGCGACCTTCCCATCCCCGTTCAACGTGGCGTAGAGCGCGGAGCCGTCGGGTGAGAGCACCAGGTGCCGCGGCCCCGAGCCGACGTTGCGGATCCAGCTCACCCCGAAGCTCGTCAGGTCGATGCGGGCGATGTCGTGCGTGCCCATCACCGCGATGTACGCGGTGTGGGAGTCCGGCGTGATCGCGATCCCGCGCGGGTACGGCCCGAGCGGGATGCGCTTCACTTCGCGGTCCGTGGTCGTGTCGACGATGCTGAGGTCGTAGCTGCACCAGTTGGTGGCAAGCACGTAGCGGCCGTCGGGAGTGACGGCGACGTACTTCGGGACCTTGCCCACGGGCACCACGCCGTCGATCGCGAGCGTCTTGGTGCTGATGCGGTAGAGGAAGCTCGGGTCGGTGTTGTTGCTTGCCGGGCAGTCGTCGCTGCCCTCCGGACCGAAGCCCTGGCCGTACATCGAGTAGTTCGAGACGTACACGTGCGTGCCGTCAGGGGTGAAAGCGGCCTCGACCGGTGCCCCCTTCGACAGGCCCGGGTGCCCGGGGATCCCGTACGCGGTGAGATCGACGGTGTCGGGGATCGTCTTCACGAGGTTGCCGTTGCGGTCGTACACCGTCACGGTGTGGCGGTACATCATGTTCTGCGCGAACACGAGCCCCCGTTGCGACGCGACGACGGACTTCGGTGAGATGTCGCCGGTGATGGTCCGGGACAGCGACATCGCACCGGCCGACGACGGGATGGGCAGGGTGGTCGTGGTGGTCGACGTCGACGTGGTCGACGTGCTCGAGGTCGGAGCCGGGTCGCCGTCGGTCGAGATCGCCTTGGCGGAGTCGTCGGAGCCGCCGGCGCCGAGCCACGCCAGCGCACCGAGGATCGCCAGGGAGACCACCAGGGCGAGGACGATCGGCACCGCACGCTTGGACATGCCGAGATCGTTGCATCGAACGGGCCAGCAGGCGTGGCATCCGGCCCGGGCCGGGAATTGGCGGTCGGGCAACCGGGTGCGAAAGCGTGTCGATCATGAGCGAATTGGTGACGGTCGAGAAGCCGCAGGCCCGTACGAGCGTCGTCACGCTCAACCGGCCGGACCGGCTCAACGCGATGTCGATCGAGCTCGTCATCGAGCTCGACGCGGCGTTGCGGCAGGTGGCGGACGACAACGACACGTCCGTCGTGGTCCTCACCGGCGCGGGTCGCGGGTTCTGCTCGGGACTCGACCTGAAGGACTACGGCATCATCCCGAACATCGACGGGCTCCAGGTCGGCCGGATCGCGCAGCGGTCGATGCGCTACTACTCCCGGCTGATCATGACGATGCGTCAGATGCCGCAACCGATCCTGGCGGCGATCAACGGTGTCGCCTACGGCGGCGGGATGTGCCTCTCGCTCGCCGCCGAGCTGCGCATCGCGGGGGAGTCGGCGGAGTTCAACTCCACCGGGATCGTCAACGGGCTGACCAGCACCGAGCTCGGCGCCAGCTGGTTGCTGCCGCGCCTCGTCGGCGCGGCGCACTCGAACGACATGTTGCTGACCGGGCGCAAGATCGACGCGGCGGAGGCGCTGCGCATGGGCCTGGTCTCCCGGGTGCTGCCTGACGACGAGCTCATGCCCGAGGTGCTGGCGCTCGCGGCCCGGATGTGCGAGTTCAGCCCCTACGGGCTCCAGATGACGAAGGAGATCATCTGGGTGAACCTCGAGAACCCGAGCCTCCAGGCGGCCATCGAGATCGAGGACCGGAACCAGCTCATGCTGGGCTTCACCGAGAACCTCCCCGAGGCGATCAGGGCCTTCGACCGCAAGCGCAAGCCCGTCTACACGGACGAGCCCCGCAAGGACCTGTTCACGCCCCCGACGGCCGACTGAGAACACGTTCTAGAATCAGCGGCGTGAACCGTCACTTCCCGTTTCCTCATCCCTTCGGCTGGTTCCAGGTCGCCTACCCCGAGGACCTCGAGCCCGGCACCGCGACCGCGTTGCGGTACTGGAGCACCGATCTCGTGCTCTGGCGGGACGAGGGCGGTGAGTTCCACCTCCAGGACGCCTACTGCCCGCACCTCGGCGCGCACCTCGGCGTCGGGGGCAGGGTCATCGGCGAGACGCTCGAGTGCCCGTTCCACGGCTGGACCTTCAACGGCGAGGGCAGCTGCGTGAAGATCCCCTACTCGGACAAGGTCAACCGCAAGGCCCGGTTGCGCACCTACCCGGTGATCGTGCGCAACGGCATGGTGATGGCGTGGCGCCACCCGGACGAGATCGAGCCGCAGTGGGAGATCCCGGAGATCCCGGAGATGAGCGACGCCGCGTGGAGCGACAGCTACCGGTCGAGCTACCTGATCAACACCGTGCCCCAGGAGATGGCCGAGAACGGCGTGGACCCGGCGCACTTCCGCTACGTGCACGGCACCGACGATGTGGCCGAGATGGAGAGCTACGACACCGAGGGCCCCATCTCCACGATGCTCTCGAAGCAGAGCTACGTGACGCCGCGTGGGGTCACGAACGGTCGCATCGACGTCTACACCTACGGGCCGGGCTTCTCGAAGGTGTGGTTCTCGGGCATCGTCGACGCGATCAACGTCGCGACGACGGTACCGGTGGACGACGCCACCACCGAGGTCCGCTTCAACTTCACGGTCCGCAAGTTCGACGACGAGAAGCTCACGTCGACCGTCGCCGACGCGTTCGTGGCCGAGATCAACAAGCAGATCCGTGAGGACACGCCGATCTGGGAGCACAAGGTGTTCCTGCCGGTCCCGGCGCTCGCGGACAGCGACGGCCCGATCCTGAAGTTCCGCAAGTGGTACGCGCGAGTTCTACGCGGAGCCGATGAAGAGCGACGCCTAGCGATGAGCGTCGGGACGTGGGAGAGCCATCACGACATCACCACGCTCCTGTACCGCTACACGGAGTACATCGACGCGGCGGACTTCGAGGCCATCGGTGAGCTGTTCGAGCACGGACAGATCACTACGAAGGGCATGAGCGGCGCGACCGTCGGTCGCGAGGCGGTCCGGGACCTCTACAAGAACACGAACAAGGTCCACCCGGACGGCACGCTGCGCACCCGGCACCTCTGCACGAACGTGATCGTGGACATCGACGAGTCCGCCGGCACCGCGACCGCACGCTCCTCGTTCCTCGTGCTCCAGGCCACCACGGACCTGCCGCTGCAGCCGATCGTCGCGGGCCGCTACCGGGATCGCTTCGAACGGGCCGCGGGCAAGTGGCACTTCGCGGAGCGGGAGATGAGCGTCGAGCAGGTGGGCGACGTGCACGACCACCTCGCATTCGACCTCGCCGCGTTCATCGACCGGTCAGACCCCGAGCCGGACCGGGAGTGACTTCAGCGCGTTGTTGAGGTTCGACCGCTGGCGGCTCGGCTCGCCGGTGCGCTCGATCGTGCCGAAGGAGTCGAAGAGCTCCTCGAAGAAGATGCGGCCTTCGAGCCGGGCCAGGTGCACGCCCAGGCAGAAGTGCTCACCGGTGCCGAACGACAGGTGCGGGTTCGGGTCGCGGTGGATGTCGAAGCGGTGCGGGTCGCGGAACACCGCGGCATCACGGTTCGCCGACGTGTAGATCATCGCGACCTTCTGGCCTTCGGCGATGTCGACCCCGGCGAGCCGGGTGTCTCTCGTCGCGGTGCGCCGGAAGTAGTGCAACGGGTTCGCCCAGCGCAGGATCTCCTCGACCGCGCCGGGGATCAGCGTGGGGTCGGCGCGCAGCTCGGCGAGCTGCTCCGGATGGTCGAGCAGCGCGAGCAGCCCGGACGACAGCATCGTGCGGGTCGTGTCGTTGCCGGCGGTCACGAGCTGCACGAAGAAGCTGCCGAACTGGAGGTCGGTCATCGGCTCGCCGTCGAGCTCCATCGCGAGCATCAGGGTGGTGAGGTCGTCCCGGGGCTCGGCCCGGCGCAGCTGGGCGAGCTCGATCGCGTACATCGCCATCTCGATCGTGGCGTTCGACGCGTCCTCGCTGTACCCGGAGCTGAACTCGGGATCCTGACCGCCGGAGTTGCGTTCCGACCACGCGTGGATCTGGGGCCAGTCCGACTCGGGGATGCCGACGAGCTCGCCGACCACCTGCGAGGGCAGCTTGGCGCACACGTCATGGACGAAGTCGACGTCGCCGCGCCTCGCGGCGTCGCGCATGATCTCGCGGCAGATCGTGCGGATCCGGGGTTCGAGGTCGTTGATGATGCGGGGCACGAACTGCGGGGCGACGTTGCGCCGGTACCCGACGTGACGGGGCGGGTCCATCGCCAGCAGCATGTCCTGCATCATCGCCAGGGTCTCGGGCGCGAGGTCCTCGAGCACCACCCCACCGCGCGACGCCGAGTAGGTCTTCGGCTCCCGGGCGACGGCGACCAGATCCGCGTGGCGCAACACGGCCCAGTAGCCGGTGCCGTCGGGCATCGGCTGCCAGTAGACGGGCTCCTCGGTCCGCAGGCGCTCGAAGATCTCGTGCGGCGGACCGGCGACGTAGCCGTCCGGGTCGTAGAGGTCGATCTCGTCGGTCTTCATCCGGGCAGCGTAGGTCGCGGCACCCCGATGGGATTCGGGTAGGGGATCGTCTCGGACCGCTGCAGCTGCGCGGCGATCGCCGCGAGGACGCCGGCCACGAGATCGAGGTCGGGGATGCGGTCGACGAGCTCACCGCTCAGCCGGTCGGTGTCCCGCTCGACGCTCGCCCGGACGCGCGCACCGGCGGGCGTGGTCCGGCCGTTCCGGTCGAGCCAGCCCCGATCGCGCAGCCGCGCCGCGGCATCCGACCAGTCCTCGTCGCTCCAGCCCCGGTACGGGCGGATGGAGTCGAGCGGGAGGCCGTCGGCCGCGATGCGCAGCACGTGGGCCTCGCAGGGGTCGATGCCGGCGGCGGTGAGGACGCTCACGTGCCCGTCACCTCGATGCTCCCGGAGCAACGTCACCGCGTGCCAGAGCGCAACCGAGGGCGGTTCGGGCCAGGGGAGCGCGACGTTCGCGCCGAAGAGCGGTCGTCCGGTGACCGGGGTGTGCTCCACCGCATGACGGATCGCGCCGGCGGCCCGGCGCGCCGAAGCGTCGGCGAGCTCGGCCCCGAACGGGTGCTCGAGCGCGCCCGCGATCCCGTCGACACGGGCGGCGATGGCGTCCGCGGGGTCGATGAGCGACCAGATCGACGGCACCGCGTGGGCCACGAACTCCGGATGGAACCCGAAGAACGTCGCGGTGACGAGCTCGGCCGGCGCGGCACCGAAGGGCGCGGCCCGCCCGGCGAAGTACCCCCGCCAGAAGCCCCGGAGGCCCGCAGCCTCGAACGCCTGATGCGACTCGGGCGCGAAGTAGGTCAGCGCGTGGAGCGGCTCCGCGAGCGTCCAGACGCGCCGGGCGTCCGCGCTCACGGCCGCGAGCCTCGCCGGTGCGTCAGCTCGACGCCGCGGCTTCGAGGATCGCCAGGGCCTCGGCGACCCGGTTGCCGTGGATGGTCTCCTCGCGCCCGTTGAGCCGGAGCAGCCGGGCCACTTCGGGGTCGGCCTCCTGATCGGCCCAGCGCTGGTAGCCGGCATCGCCCGCGAGCTCCGCCTGCACGATGGCCGGGAAGATCTTGAGGCTGACGACCTCGGGCAGCGGGATGGCGAAGGGAGTGCGGACCTCGGCCGACGGTTCGTAGTCCGTGCCGAGCCGGATGCTCATGGCCCGCTGCACCCGCCGGGCGTGCCCGGTCTCCTCGCGACCGTTCTTGCGCAGGAGGTCGCCCGCTTCCTCGTTGCCGATGCGGTCCGCGAGGGCCTGATAGAAGTCGTCGCCGCTGATCTCCAGGCGGTAGAGCAGCTCCATCGCCGGGATGGCGAGCTCCTTGCACGCGTCGAGCGCGGCCGAGGCCGAGAAGAAGTCGAGCTCAGTCGTCATCCGGTGAGCCTAGAACGGCGGTGCTCCCATGATTTCCCTCCGGCACCATTTAGGCTCGTGTCTCCATGACCGCTCGCGGTGACCAGACCCGGAACCACCTGCTCGACGTCGCTGAACAGATGTTCGGCGAACGGGGCGTCAACGGGGTGTCGCTGCGGGAGATCCGGCTCGCGTCCGGCGCGCGCAACACGGCCGCGATCCAGTTCCACTTCGGCGATCGCGAGGGCCTGGTCCACGCGCTGACCGCCCGCCACATGCCGCGCATCGCCGAGCTGCAGCAGGACCTCTACGACGCGATGGTTCGGGAGGGCCGGGACGAGGACGCCCGCAGCCTGGTGGAGGTGCTGGTCCGGCCGATCGCGGACTACCTGCGGCTGGGCGACAGCGAACGGGCGTGGGTGAAGATCATGGGTGATCTCGGCGCGGCGCCGGAGCTCGAAGCCGGCGACATGGCGCACATCGCGCCCGAGCCGGCGCTGCTCGTGTCGCGCCGGCTCTACGACCGCCTCGCGGAGGCCGTGCCGCCGGACGTCGCGCTCGAGCGCATGGTCGTCCTCGCGCAGTTCGCCGTGCACCTGTGTGCGGACCGGGCCCGCCTCGAGGACTCGCCGGCCGAGAGCCGCGCGCACGCTCCGACCGATCTGTTCGTCGAGAACCTCATCGACATGGTCAACGGCGCGCTGTTCGCGCCGGTGGCGCCGCGCGGCGCACTGCCGACCCGCTGACGGGCGCGGTCAGCGGAGGAACAGCTGGTAGACGGGGTTGTCGGTCTCGTCGTCGTACGGGTACGCCAGCGTCTCCAGGAACGTGGTGAAGGCGGCGTCGTCGCGATGCGGTACCTGGAGCCCGACGAGCATGCGGCCGTAGTCCGCTCCCTGGTTGCGGTAGTGGAAGAGGCTGATGTTCCAGTCCGTGTGCATGCTCGAGAGGAAGCGCATCAGCGCGCCCGGGCCGTTCCGGGAAGAGGAACCGGTAGAGCCGCTCGTCGTGGGCGAGCTGGCTGCGCCCGCCGACCATGTGCCGCACGTGCTCCTTCGCCAGCTCGTCGTGGGTCAGGTCGATCGTGGCGAAGCCGGCACCCGATGAACGTCCGGGCGATGGCGCCCGAGTCGCGGCGGTCGGCGGTGGTGAGGCCGACGAAGACGTGGGCATCGTCGGTGTCGGAGATCCGGTAGTTGAACTCGGTGACCGACCGGGCGCCGACGAGCTCGGAGAAGCGCCGGAAGCTGCCGCGCTCCTCGGGGATCGTCACCGCGAACAGGGCCTCGCGCTCCTCGGCGCGTTCCGCGACGAACCGCAGGACGTCGAAGCTCATGTTCGCGCCGCTTGCGACGGCCACCAACGTCTGGCCGGCGAGGCCGTGACGCTCGACGTAGTGCTTGAGTCCCGCCAGACCGAGGGCCCCGGCCGGCTCGACGAGGGTGCGCGTGTCCTCGAAGACGTCCTTCATCGCGGCGCACACCGCGTCGGTGTCGACGGTCACGAAGTCGTCGACCAGCTCGCGGACAAGCCGGAACGTCTCGACGCCGACCATCTTCACCGCGGTCCCGTCGCAGAACAGGCCGACGTCGTTGAGCTCGACCCGCCGACCGGCGCGCACGGACCGGGCCATGGCGTCGGAGTCGGCGGCCTGCACTCCGATCACCTTGACGTCGGGGCGGACCGCCTTGATGTAGGCCGCCATCCCCGAGATGAGCCCGCCGCCCCCGACCGGGACGAACACCGCGTCGAGGGCACCCTCGTGCCGGCGCAGGATCTCCATCGCGATCGTGCCCTGCCCCGCAATCACGTCCGGATCGTCGAACGGGTGGACGAGGGTGGACCTCTGCTCCGCTTCCAGCTCCGACGCGCGCTGCGCCGCGTCCGAGTAGCTGTCACCGTGCAGCACGATCTCCGCGCCGAGCGCCGCGACGGCGTCGATCTTCACCTGAGGCGTCGTGACGGGCATGACGATCGTCGCCCGGCAGCCGAGGCGCCGGGCACCGAGGGCGACGCCCTGCGCGTGGTTGCCCGCCGACGCGCAGATGACCCCGCGCTCGCGTTGCGCCGAGGTGAGCCCGACCATCTTGTTGTACGCGCCCCGCACCTTGAAGCTGAAGATGGACTGATAGTCCTCGCGCTTGAGCGAGCACCGTGTTGCCGCACCGCTTCGAGAGCTCGACCGCCACCTCGAGCGGGGTCTCGACCGCGACGTCGTAGACCCGCGCGGCGAGGATCTTCTGCAGGTACTCCGCGACCGTCAGCGTGGTTGCCGCGTCAGCAGGATCCGTCGAAGGCACGCCGCATCGTACGGCGGGCGGCGCCGGATTCGGTGCGGTCCTGAGCGAATTGGATGCGCTTGACCAGGCGGTTCGTGACCGTACGGGCCGACGGGGCGTCGTCGCCCGCCGATCGGGGTATGAACGGTGGATGGCGCCGGGTCGGCGTCTACCGATCGAGGAGCACAGCACATGGACATCGTTCGCAACGCCGATGGCACCCTGGTCGTCCCCGTCGCGGCCGAGCGTCAGCACGACGTCGAAGAGGACGACGGCGCGTCGACGCCGGCGCCTGCGGGGGAGGCGACCCGCGTGCTGCATCCCGGTGAGGGCGGCTACGACGAGGCGCTCGCCGAGTGGGACCTCCAGCAGAACCCCGACCGGGAACCCGCGGTGTCGACCGCGAGCGGGCGGGAGGAAGCGATGGCTCTCGTGCACGCGGTCGCCGAGTCACCCGACCACGAGGTGGCGCCGGCCATCAAGGCCGCCGGCGATCCGGAGGCCGGTGGCGAAGCGCTGCGCCACGTGCTCGTCGGGGGAGTGCACGCGGTCGAGGACTTCGCCAAGGAGACCGCGGAAGCCGAAGGCGGCGAGCCGCTCCCCGCGCACGAGGCGACGAAGATCATCGGTGAGGTGCTCGCCGAGCTCGACAAGTAGTCGCTCGGGCAAACACTGGATCCGTGCGTTCTCGCAGTGGAGCTAATCGCGCTTCTTTCCAACCCCGCGAATCAGCAGGAATGGAGAGAACTACTCCAAGAGACCGACAGGGTCGAGGAACCAACGATTGTTGAGGGTTCCGTGGGCCGCCGATTACGTCAGTCACAGTGTCGGCTCGAGAAAGCCGAAGTCACGCGACTCGTCGAGGCCTACAAGGCGGGTTCCAGGGTGCAGGAGCTTGCGGCTCAGTTTGGTATTCATCGCAACTCGGTCCGGGATGTACTCCGCCGGCACGGCGTCGCGCCTAGGCAACGTGGGTTGACTGAAGAGCAAGCCCACGAGGCCATCTCGCTCTGCGCCCGTGGGCGGTCCATAGCCGAGTTGGGCGAGCGGTTCAACGTGCACCCGACGACCGTCTGGCGCGGATTGAAGATGGCTGGAGTCGACTGAGGCACCGGGCGGCTCTATGTGAGGGCCTGGAAGCTGCCTGGCGCGGCTCGCTCTATGCCGACCGCTTGCCTCAGACCACGCGCTGAACACCGTGGCGGGCCGTCGCGGAACGTGAAAGGAGGTAGCTCGGCTTCCTGTCGGCACAACGGCTGGCATTGTGTAGCGAGGAGTATTTCAGAACCCCGCCCTTGGCGAAAGGACGCACCGCACTACTTCGTAGCGGCAGCGTGGAGGCGAGCGAGGGTGGAGTCGTCAATCTGCGCATCGTTGCCTTCGAGTAGCTTATTGATACGAGTATAGAGATTTCGTCGATCTTCCCGCGTCCACCCATATCTCGGGAGAAATATGCGCGATGTCTTTCCGTTCTCGATACCCGTACCCTCAACCTGGAATACGGCGACGTCAAGAGTCTTACCGTCCCCTCGCAAAGGGAAATAACGACAAGATACGTGCTTGCGAAAGTCGATAGTGGTTGCGACTGGCAACGTCTTCTGAGTCAGAAATTCGCCGTCAATACTGAACGTCATGTACCAAGCTACGAGGCTTCTTATCGTCCAAACCGCAACAATGAATACACCCACAATTACGATCGCCACCGACTGAATCAAGATCATCGCCGCTGCCGAAACGACGACGACGACTGGCAGCGAACTGAGCCAGACTTTTGGTCGGTACACGTTGGGATAGTTCATTTAAACAAATTTTAGCAAATTTGACATAGAGCGTCAAAGAGGTCCCGGCTGTACGTTGTATAGCCGATCGAAATGAAAGCGTGCGCCGTTCAGCAGAGACGTGAGGTTGGACTTGAACTGTCCGTGATCGACGAGCTGCCCACCCACCAGCGATCAACTGCACCTAGGCCGATGGTGACGGCGTTTGTGGTCAAGCTGATGATGTTCCGTCCCACTTCAGTAAAGGCCTTGCCTCCGCCTAGCGTCACCACGTCGAGCGCTGAGTACAAAAGATCGGACGTACATTGTGAGTTATGCCCGGTGCAGTCGATCGCGGCGCTTGCGACATCGGACACGGTGCCTATGCCCGTAAGGATTCCGCCAACTGTGGCCAAGCCTGCGACGTCAGCGACGCATCCTGTCAATGCACAACCTGCGACGAGAAGCCCTCCGACCGCCGCAATCGTGGCCGTGTCGTGGAAGAGGCGGCTCCACCCGAAAAGGCCAAGGGGATCGACATTGTTGAGAGGATTTTCGGCTGCGAATCCGTAGGCGCTTTGGGTGATAAGCTGAAGAGGATCTCGGCTAAGGAACTGGGTCGTACTTGGGTCGTAGTACCGGGCGTTGAGATATTGGAATCCCGATTCAGCGTCGGTGTATTGTCCGTCGTACTGCAGTGTCGTTGATGCCGAACCCGTATGGCTGGTCGTGTTGCCGTACGCATCATACGAGTAAGTTCCGACGACTGAGCCTGTGGAGTCTGTCAGCAGGCGCGTGCTCCCTTGCTGATCTTGGTGCATGTACTGCACGGTGCTGCCTGTGATCTTCTCGATTGGAGATCCGGCCGGGCCGTAGACGTAGTAGTCAGAACCATCGGCGAGAAGTAGCGGCGGTCCTTGCGACTGGTCCCAGGCGAACGCCGTACTGACAGTGCCTACGGTCTTCGATTGACGAAGGCCGTTACCGTCGTATCGGTAGGTCGCCCCGGTTCCGTAGCCGATCAGGCGATTCGCTTGGTCGTACTTCAGGACAGTTGGCGTCCCACCTGCTGGCGTTGAGCTGACGCGGTTCCCCTGCATGTCATAGGTGTACGAGTCAGCCGTTCCGCCACCTGTACCTGAAGCCGCGCCCGGGATCTCGACCGCCGCGAGTGCCCAGGCCGCGTTTGTAGGCGCCTGATCGCCGACGTCGACCGGCGTGCCCTTGGTCGCGATCGGGTCGGTTCTCTGAACCCACGAGCTATCGAAGAGATCACGCTTCGTGGAAACGAGGTGTTGTCCTGCATTGGGTACGGGGCCGGACATTGGTCGCAGCGTCCAGTTGTGGCCGACGGCCCAGACCAACGAGCTGGAGTTGGATGTCGTGAGGGGCGCTGTCGGTTTGCCGCTGCCGCCGTTGCCGGATGCAACCGCGCCCACGTGCGATGCCGCGCCCTCGAACGACGCCACGGTCAGCGACCGCACGAGTCCCGCTGACTCGAGCGAGGCGGAAATCGACGTACGAACCGCTGCGGTGGTTTCGGCTTCCCAGACCTGGCTGTCGCCGCGTAGGCGCCGACCAGCCTGAGCAACCCGCGTCCAGTGGAGCCCGCCGCCGCTCAGGTGCAGCCTTGGATTGGGGCCGTCGCTCGTGACGAAGGCAACGATGAGCTCGTTTGCCTTCAAGCTGATGGAGCGAGTGGTCGCCTTGAATCCGAAGGAGCTGCCGGGCAACTGATGACCGGGGATACCGAAGCAGTGGTGCTCGTCGCCGTGCTCATGGTCCGGCTCGTGACAGGACGGCGGGTGCGGTTGGCCAGCCGAGACCAGCTGATCGAGGCTTGGCACGTGGGCCTGGGCCGGTGGCGTTGACGTCAGCAGCTCATTGGCGGCGTCGAACGATTGGGCTGTCCCGCTGGAGAGTTTGGTCAGGTTGTCGGCCGCGTCGTATCCGTACGCGGAGTTGTTGACCGAGCCCAGCTGATCGAGCGCGGTGTAGCCGTAGCTCTCGGCCGGGGCCGAGACCCCGGTGGAGTTGCTGGTCGCGAGCTGTCCGGCGTTATCTCGCGTGTAGGTGAAGCTCGCCAACGTGGTTGCCGACTTTGTGTCGGTGATCGAGGTCGATTGGTCTGCGTTGTTGAAGGTCGTGGTCGTGTTGACACCGTTGGCGACGGTCTCGCCGCTGAGGTTGGCATCGGGGTCGTAGCTGAAGTTCGTCGTGTGTCCGAGCCAGTCAGTCACGCCGGTAAGGTGGCCAGCGTCGTCGTAGGCCCGGGTCACGGTCTGCGCGTTGGGATACGTGAGACCGGTCACTCGACCGACAAGGTCGTAGGTGTAGTCAACGACGGCGCCGGCCCCGTTGGTAGTTCCAGTGATTCGGTTGAGCGAGTCGTAGGTGTAGCTGGTGGTGCCAGTTCCGTCAGTCATCTGGGTGCGTTGGCCATCTGCGTCGTAGCTGTAGGTGACCGCCGGTGTGGTGCCGTCGGAGTAGCTGATGCCCGTCCGCTCACTGTCGGCGTCATAGGTGGAGGTCGAGACGCGACCCGCCGGATCGACAAGTGTCAGCTGGTTGCCATCACCGTCGTAGGTGTACGTGGTCGCACGCCCTAGCGGGTCGGTCGAGCTGATCTTTCGATTGAGGGCGTCGTAGCTGTAGACATTCGTGTGGCCCGCTCCGTCAGTCTGGGCAGTCTGGTTGCCGTCGCTGTCGTACTGGTAGTTGAGCGACGTGCCGTCTGCTCGAACCGTCTTGGTGAGCTCGTTTCCTGCGTCGAAGATCGAGGTGGTGGTGCGATTCTCGGGATCGGTCACGCTCGTCCGATTCCGGTCGGCGTCGTAGACGTAGCTGGTGACGTGACCCAATGGGTCCGTCACCTTGGTCGGATCACCGAAGGCGCTGTAGACGTACGACGTGGTGAAGGCGGCTGCGTCGGCGCCTGTCACATTTCCACGAGGCGAGACAGCCGACGTACGACGGCCGATCGCGTCGTAGCTGTACGTCGTCTTGTCGCCGACGGGGTCGGTACTCGCAGCGAGGTCACCATCGGCGTCGTAGCTGAATTGCCACGCCTTGCCGTTGGGGTCCATCAAGCTGCTGACGTCACCCGGGTGCGTTCCGTCACCGTAGACGTAGTTGGTGGTCCGGCTGTCGCTCGTACCCGAAAGCGGCGTGGAAACGCTCAACACGTTGCCATTGGCATCATAGGTATGACTCGTAGTGATGCCGAGCGCATCGGTGGTGTCCAGCGGTTCGCTCAGTGCGTTGTAGCTCGTCGTCCTCACATGCCCGAGCGGGTCAGTGCTCGTGATCAGGTTGCCCAGACTGTCAAACGTGTTCGAGGTGACGTGACCGTTCGGATCGGTGACGGTTGTCTGGCCGAGGGTCGCCGGGTCGTAGGTGAAGCTTGTCGTTGCGGCTGAAGGTGTTCCTGCGCCGTGGGTGACACTCGTCAGTTCGAGTTCAGACCAGATGTAGACGGTCTGGTTGCCGCGTGGGTCGGTCATTGTCGTCGTCGCACCGACGGTCGAGGTCGGATCGCCGACGTACGACCATGTCGTCTTCCGCCCGAGGGCGTCGACCTGTTGCGTGACGCGGATGAGCTGTCGTAAGTGTTGACCGTGGTGCCGCCGCGAGGGTCTGTCATCGAGGTCAGCTGGTGGCTGCCGTCGTAGGCGAATCTCCACGTACCGCCGGCCACGTCGGTTGTGGTCGCGAGATTCCCGCTTGCGTCATAGGTGAACGCGATGCTTCTGCCCAGCGGATCGGTGACCTTGGTGACGTGCGAGCCGGTGGAGGTCAGGCTGAGCTTGCGGCCGGCGGGATCGGTGACAGTGGTGAGCTGTGTCCCGGCGTATCCGAGGGCCGTCACGTATCCATTGCGATCAGTCTCGGTCAGGAGCTGTCCCTGCGAAGAGAAGACGAATGAGATCAGGTCGCGTCCTGCGCGTGTAGGTGTAGGTGCCGTCGCCGTTCTGTTGCAGGACCGCGAGAACCCGCGGCGCGGCGGTGAAGCCGCCGCCGCCGTTCGACCGGAACGGCACCGTCGAGCCGTTGTCCTCGTGGACGGTCGCGTCGCCTGTCGTCGAGTCCACCACGAGGGACAGGTTGTAGCTGTCCGTCCAGCCAAAGCCCAGCGGCCCGTCCGTCGAGGCTGCGCTCGAGCTATAGGTTCGCTTGAAGTCGAGCGCCACGCCTCGACCGGGGATCTGGAAATCGGTGAACTCGTGCCAGAAATCGCCAGTTGCACAGTTCACCGGCTGACCCGGAGCTACAAACGGTGAAATTCTCGACCCGCGAGGGAGGTCCACCCTGCTCACCGGAGCCGGGCCCTCCGCTGATGACGGTTGCCGCGGAGAGCGGTTCCTCGAGTGAGAAGTAGGCCGTGGCGCCGGGTGCGAGTGGGCTGGTGAAGTTGACGATTCCGCCGAGCCGCGTCCGCACTGATGTCGGAGAAGCTCGTATTCGGGCCTTCATAACCCGTCGGTCCGAACGGGCAGCCGGCGGGGGTTCCGACGTAGCCCCCGCTGCAGATGCCGTCGAGGTCGAAGCCAAAGAGGTCGGTGTCCGACGACAGAGTGATATGGGTCAGAGGCTTCGTGGAACTGTTGACGACGCCGATGAGGGTATCGTCGCTACCGTCGTACGGCCCTTGACTCGGATCCTGCAGCACATTCGTTGCAGAGTCGGTGACCTGTATCAAGATCCCGCAACTGGAGTCCTCCCCGATGGCTGGACACTCGGTAAACGGGGTTGAGGGTGTCGCAATGGCTGCAGCTCGGAGGGAGGCAGCCGGCGCAGCTGAGTCCACGGCCCCGAACGTCGCAGTCGCCGAAAGTCGCGCGCGGCAGGATGCGTCGTTTCGGTAGGTGCCGAGGCAGCCCTGGTGATAGCAAGGACAGGGAGTGCTGGCCCTCGTTTTGCTTCAGCACTCCCCGGCGGGTTGACCCTGCGCCGACGAACGGGTGCCCGTCGATGCAAGGGCCATGCCTGAGGCAACCAGCGCCAACATCGACGCGATGGCGACAACAGATCGGAGCCAGGGCTTCCCAGCCGGACCTCGTGAGCGAGACGATCGCCGCCCAGAGTGCGTCGAGATGCCGCGTTGCCGTGAGTGCCTGCCCATGTTCTGCCCCCGCCCTCGCAATGTGAACGCGGTGACACTAAGTCGGACAGTTCAACTCTGTACAGTGCATATATACGGCATTTCGACGGTACGACCGGCCGAAAGGCGGCACTGGGTTGTGCTCTCTGTTGCAGTGGAGGTGATCGCGCTTCTTTCCAACCCCGCGAATCAACAGGAATGGAGAGAACTGCTCCAAGAGACCGACATGGGCGAGGAACTGGCGACGGGTGAGCGTTCCCGGACGCGCCGCTCACGCCAGCCCCAGCGCCGGCTCGAGCGAGCAGAAGTCGCAGCACTGGTTGAGGCCTACCGGTCGGGGGCCGGGGTGCAGGAGCTCGCGGCCCGGTACGGCCTTCATCGCAACTCGGTGCGGGACACTCTCCGACGTCAGGGTGTGTCACCCCGCCAACGGAGTCTGAACCCTCGGCAGGTCCGCGAGACGTCCGAGCTCTACGCCAGCGGCCGGTCGATCGCCGAACTGGCGGACCGTTTCAACGTTCACCCTTCGACCGCCTGGCGCGCTTTGAAGTCGGGCGGGGTGGGAGACGTCGCCGACTGATCACGATCAGCCACGTCGAGCGCGACCTGGGCGCGGAACTGTCCCCAGACGAATCCTCTCTGTGTCAAGGGGCGTCTTCGCCGGGTGTTCGGGCGCGTGCGGTCGACCGACGGTGTCGGTGGTCGTAGCGTTCTTGGTGGGTCCGGGAGTGACTTCGCCGAAGAGCCGGCATGTAGGAATGTGAGCCGGCCGCGCTGGCTTCGAGTCGCTTCTCGGTGTCCTCCCGGACCTGCTTCTCAGCTGGCGCGGCGGCGAGCGTCGATGACGAGTTGTCGGTAGACGGCGTTGCTGATCTGTCGCTTCAGTGCGCGTATCGCTTCTCGTTTGGTCTTGCCTTCGGCGACCTTGCGGTCGACGTAGGCCCGCCCGTCGGAGTGTGGGTGACGGAGCTGGCAGATCGCGGCCATGTGCAGGGCGTGGTTGAGGCGACGGTTGCCGCGTTGCGACACGCGATGGACCTGGCGGCCGCCGGAGGAGGACTCGACGGGTGCGGTGCCGTTGTAGGCGGCGTAGTGGTCTCGGTTGGCGAACCGGTTGATGTCGCCGGTGTAGCCGATGAGCTCGGCGGCGATGACCGGTCCGATCCCGAACAGGTCGGTCACGGTCGTGTTCGCCGCTGCGACTGCGGTCCGGATCCGCTTGTGCGAGGCTTTGAGCTGCGCGTCGAGGTGACGGATCTCGTCGAGCAACTCGACCGCCAGGTCGTAACGGATCTGTTCCACCGGGTTCGTCGGTGACATGCCGGCGAGGAACGCATCGACGTCCGAAGCGTTGATTTCCTTGGCGATCCCGCCCGGGGCGAGCTCGACGAGCAGCGAATGCATCCGAGCCACGACCTGGGTGCGGCGGTCGCCGATGTCGGTGTTGCGCTTCGCCAACAGCCGGAGCACCTCGGTGTGACCGACCGGCGCGACCTCGTGAACCGGTCGTGTCGCAACGCGGTGAGCGCGACGGAACGAGCATCGTTGGGATCGGTCTTGTTCGACCGTCCCGATGCCCAGCACTCGGGTGCGGGCCGCCAACGTCGCCGGCACGTCGACCACCGCGTTCACCGGCCGCGACCAGTTGCTGCGACAACAGGTAACCGATGCCGTCGGCGCCTTCGACCGCCCACGTGCGCTCCTCAAACGGCGAGGCCCATGCGAGCAACCGCTCGGTTTGGGTGCGCGACGCACGGATCGAGATCTCGCGCGACCTCGACCTCGTGGTCGTCGATCGCGAACGCATGTGCGACGCCTTGTGCGGGTCGACACCAATGATCACATTCATCAGCCCTCCTCGGGTCCCGATCGCATTGGTGGACCGTGGCGGGCACTCCTACTTGCAGACGGTTCGTGCTCGATCCTCTCTCGAGCCACACCACGGCGAGATCACCACCGGGCAGCACTTCGTTCGCAAGCCAAACCCGCGAACGGGCCGGCAGGCACTTCGTGAGCGACCCGACAGCGACCTCACAACGCTACGAACAGAGCCGCCGCGTCACCCCGAAGTCTCAAGCAGGCACTTGGGGGCGCCCGCATGAGGTTCTCGGATGCCCGCGTGGCAACGCGACACACTGTGTGAATGATCACCGTCTACGCCGGCAGGTTCGATCCCGTCACCAACGGACACCTCGACATCCTGAGGCGGGCTGCACGCATCTTTGAGCAAGTCGTCGTGGGGGTCTTCGACGCACCGTCTGACAAGACCCTCTTCTCGACGAGCCGGCGGGTCTCGATGATTCAGGCGTGCGTCCAAGACATGCCGTCGGTCTCGGTCGAACCCTTCGACGGGCTACTCACCGACTTGGTCCGGACCGTTGGCGCGGACGCCATCGTTCGAGGCCTACGCGCCGTGACCGACTTCTCCGTCGAGTTCGATCAGGCGCTCATGTACAAGGACATGGCTCCAGAGATCGAGCAGGTGTATCTGATGAGCGATCTGAAGTTCGTGTTTGTCCGCGCAGCCCGTATTCGCGAGGTCGCAGCCCTCGGCCACGATGTCGCTCACCTCGTCCCAGAACCCGTCGCGATCGCGCTCCAGGAGATCTGGCCGTTGAAGTCGTAGCCATCCGGTGGACCAAGGCGATGCCACCGAACGCCGGGTCGGTGGCGCGTTCTCCGCCTTCGGGCAGACGGAACGGAGGCCGTCGCGGTTTCCTTAGCTCGCGCCGTACGCCTGACGAGCATGCTCGTTCCGTTTCATCGCCGCGTTCGCCTGCTCGGTTCGAATAAGCCCGTTCACCTACCTGAGCACTTCGTGTCCGAAACCGTCCGCGACCAGGGAAGCGTTGTGGTGGTCAGGTCGCAGTGGAGGTAATCGCGCTTCTTTCCAACCCCGCGAAACAGGACGAATGGAGAGAGCTCCTTCGAGACGCCGATCAAGACCGCGGGTCGGCGAGTGTCGGGGCTCCAGGCGCTCGCCGACGTCGTCAGGCTCAGCGCCGACTTGGGAGACACGAGACGGCCGAACTCGTTGGCGCCTACCAGGCTGGGAGCGGGGTCCTCGACCTGGCGGTGAAGTTCGGGCTTCACCGCAACTCGGTGCGGGACATCCTTCGCCGTCATGGGGTTGAACGCCGACAACGAGGGCTGAACGTCCGGCAGGTGCGCGAAGCCGCCTCACTTCGTGCCGAGGGTTATCCGATCGCCGCTCTAGGGGAGCACTTTAACGTAGACGCCACAACCATCTGGCGTGCTCTCCGGACCTATGGAGCGGAGCTCCCTGCGTAGCGCCAGGACGACAAGCGAAATCACCGTTGGCCTGGGCCAGTGCACGCCTTGAGGCCGACCTGCTGTCACCTGCCAAGCAGGATGATTGGGGAAGGTGTCAGAGTCGATTCGTGGTGGGTTGCGTGCACATGCCCCGCAGGGTCATGGTAGGGATCCTTAGGCGATGAACGAAGGGGCTGGGCATGCTCGGCAGGGCGCGGATCGTCGCGGTGTTGGTTGTTCTCATCGCAGTGTTGTCTGCATGTGATTGGCCCATGTTCGGACACGACCTTGCTCAGACGCGGGCAAGTCCCGACACATCGATCAGCAAGTCGCCTCGCCGCGCTCGTGACGAAGTGGGTCGTGAACCTCTCAGGACGCAACATCACCGCTTCGCCAACCATCACCAACGGGATCGTCTACATCGGAACGCTCGACGGCAACATGTATGCCATCAGTGCGGCGACGGGGGCGAAAGTTTGGACCGTTGCCACAGGTGCCCCCATCGAGGAGTCGTCGGCAGCGGTGGCGAACGGGATCGTTTACATCGGTTCGGATGCCGTCTCGCCTGGCGGCGGTGTGTACGCCTTCAATGCGGCGACAGGTGCGACGGTGTGGACCGCCCACCTCGGGCAGGTCTGGTCGTCGCCCGTCGTTACAAATGGGATCGTATACGTCGGTTTGGTTGGGGACAGGCTCGTTGCACTCAATGCAGCGACAGGCGCCACGGTCTGGACCGCCTTCACGACGGGAATCGTCGAGGCGTCACCCACCATCGCGAATGGGAACGTGTACGTCGGATCCAACGACGGCACGCTCTATGCGTTCAATGCGGCGACAGGTGCAACCGTGTGGACGAAGAGTGTGGGCACGTTCGGCAAGTCGGCTGCCTTCGCGGGCGGGCTCATCTACGTCGTTGCCGACGATGGCGCGATCCATGCCTTGAATGCGGCGACCGGCTCGCCCGTTTGGCAGCAAAAGATCGATACACCAAACACGTCGGACGCATCATCGCCAGCTATCGCCAATGGGATCGTCTACGTAGGCACCACCGAAGGAGCGTTCTTCGCATTCAATGCAGCGACTGGCACCAAGGTCTGGTCAGTCGACACAGACGCAGGCACCGATTCCTCGCCCGTGGTGGCAAACGGGGTCGTCTACACCAACAACCTTTGGGCGTTCGATGCAGCGACTGGAGACCTGACGAAACTCGGGCAAGACAAGACTTACCAGTATTCCGAGTCATCGCCGACAGTCGCCGATGGGAGCGTGTACGTCGGCTCCAACGACGGCAAACTGTACGCGTACTCATCGTGCACAGATCCAGAAGCCGGTTTTGGCCTGGCGGCGTGCGACATCCAAAATGCCTACTGGTTGCCATCAGCGACGGGCGGGACCGGGAAGACCGTGGCTGTCATCGACGCCTACAACGATCCCAACGCGGATAGTGACCTCGCCGTCTACCGCTCAACGATGGGCCTGAAGACTTGTACAACCGCGAATGGGTGCTTCAGGAAGGTCAACCAATCCGGCGGAACCAGCTACCCGGCAGACAAACTCGGGTTTTCCCCCGAAACCTCGCTCGACCTGGACATGGTGTCGGCGAGCTGTCCGAACTGCAACATTCTGCTGGTTGAGGCCAACTCCAACTCCTTTGGAGACCTTGCCACAGCGGTCGACACGGCCGCCTCCCTTGGCGCCAACGTCATCTCGTACAGCTACGGATCGCCTGAAGCCAGCGCGCCAATGAGCCTCGACAGCCACTTCAACAAGCCGGGAATTCCCATCGTTGTGGCTTCAGGTGACTGCGGTTTCGCTGAAACCCCCCTGTGGCCCACGGTGATCCCAACCGTGACTGCCGTCGGTGGCACCTCACTCTTTAGAACCATCAACGTCGCCACCCTCTCGGCGTCCGATCGGGCCTACTGGGAAGTCGTGTGGAACCAGTTCGACACGAACCATTCCGCGTCGCTCACCGGAAGCAGCCTCGAAGCGCCCGGTAGCGGCTGCTCCTCATTCGAGAGCCCGCGAAACCACCGTGGCAGCATGACAGCGGCTGCTCACACCGCACGGTCGCTGACGTTGCCACGGTCGCGGGCAACCTGGCTATTTATGACTCCTACTCGTTCAACGGATGGGCCACCGAGGGAGGTACGAGCGCGGCGGCACCCATTATCGCCGGCGTCTACGCACTCGGCGGCAGCACTGCCGGCGCAAAAGACATCTACGCGCACGCGAGTTCGCTCTTCGACATCACCAGCGGCAACAACGGTACGTGTCTTGGTTCCTACCTGTGCACGGCCGGCACAGGTTACGACGGGCCTACTGGACTCGGCACCCCTTGCGGAGTCGGCGCATTTGGAGGAGCAATCAAGTCAACGTTCAACTGCGCAGGATCGGCTACGGCTGCGTCCGGGAACATCAACCGATCACTCGCCAACAACGAGCCTCTGTCCGACTACGTACCAGCATGTGCGACCCCACCTCCGGGATACGCCCGATGTCTCGCGCTCTACCGCCCCGACAGCACTCCGGTCCGCGCTCGAGATGCCGGAAACTGAACATCGCCGCGCTCGCCAGCTCGGTTCGAATAAGCGCGTTCACCTACCTGAGCTCTGCGTGCTCAAAACCGCCCGCGACTAGGGAAGGGTTGTGGTGGTCAGGTCGCAGTGGAGGTGGGGGGAGTCGAACCCCCGTCTTCCGAGCCGTCATCGGGTCTTCTCCGAGCGCAGCCAGTGGAAAGGTCTCGGGTCGTCGCCACCCACCGGCAGCTTGCGTCGACCCCAGCACCGCTGTGATGTCCCGCCGGGCCACGATGCCCGTCCCGGCGGTGAGCCGCTCTAGATGACGTTCCGGTTCCGACCGAGCGGCTGGGCCGGGAGGAACGCGCTACTTATCTCTAAGCAGCGAGTGCGAGGTTGTCCTCGGCAAATGTTCATTGTGCAGACTCTTTAACGACGCTTCTGCAACGTCGGCTCGCTTCACCCGATTCAAACGTCGAAATCGAAGCCACGCACCCCCTTGTCAACGGCCGCCCCGATGCGTGCGGGAGCGACCACCAAGAGTCTACGCCGCACTCTCCGCATTCATTCCCCGGGCTTTCTCGTGCAGGTTGGGAACGCCGGGCCGGGGTCGTAGCGTTGTGGGAAGGAGTAGACGCCTGGAACCGGAGGTCGGGAATCGTGATGAAGCCCACCGTGAGCCTCGGTCGGATCTTCGGCATCAAGGTCGGGGTCCACTGGTCGGTCCTCGTCATCGCCGCCCTGCTCGCGTACGGGCTCACCGGCGGCGTGGCCGACGTCCAGCTCTGGGTCGTCGCGCTGCTCTGCGTCGTGCTCTTCCTCGGGTCGCTCCTCGCCCACGAGCTCGCACACTCGATCATCGCCCGACGCAACGGCATGCAGGTCACGGGCATCACGCTGTGGCTGCTCGGTGGCGTCGCGCAGCTCGGCGGCCCGATGCCGTCGGCCGGCGCCGAGCTGCGGGTCGCCGCGGCCGGGCCCGCCACGAGCCTCGCCCTCGGGGCCGTCTTCTTCCTCCTGGCCGTCGCGGGCGCCGCGAGCGGCGTCGTGTCGTCCCTCGTCGTCTCGGCGATCGGCTGGCTCGCCTTCGTCAACGTCGTGCTGGCCGTCTTCAACCTGATCCCGGCCGCGCCGCTCGACGGCGGCCGCATCCTGGCCGGCGTGCTCTGGGCCATCCACGGTGACCGTCACCGCGCCGAGATCACCGCGACCCGGGCCGGCAAGGTCGTCGGCTTCGGGATGATCGCCGCGGGTCTCGCGGGCACGTTCCTCGACGTCCCGTTCGTCTCCCTGTGGACCGCGCTGCTCGGCTGGTTCATCGTCTCCGCGGCCGAGCGCGGAGCAGCGTCACGCCAAGCTGAGCCAGACCCTGGGCGAGCTGCGGGTGCGCGACGTCATGACCGCCAAGCCCGAGACCACCCGGGGCTGGGTCACGGTCGACGCGTTCGGCGACGCGGCGCGCATCGACCCGCCCCGCCACCACGTCTTTCCGGTCGAGCAGTGGGAAGGTGGCATCAGTGGGATCGTGACCCTCGACGCAATCCGCTCGGTGCCGCCCGAAGCGCGGCTCACGACACGCGTGGTGGATGTCGCGGTGCCGCTCCCGCTCGTGTCGATCGCGGCTCCCGACGAGCGGCTCGTCGATCTCTTCTCGCGGCCGTCGAGCGGGCGGTTGCCCTACGTGCTCGTGTTCTCGGCCGGCGAGCTCGTCGGCGTCGTCACCGCGACGGACCTGCAGCGGGCGATGTCGATCTCGGCGCTGCGGCCGCCTGACGTTCCCCGCTCCCGCTCGACCGCCCGCTCGACGCCGACGGCCGCTAGCCGCCACACACGGGTTCGGGTCAGTCGGTGCGGCCCTTCATCGCGCGCTCGGTCTCGCGCTTCGCGTCACGTTCGGCGAGGACCTGGCGCTTGTCGTAGTTCCGCTTGCCCTTGGCGAGTCCGATCTCGACCTTGGCCCGGCCGTCCTTGAAGTAGACGCGGAGCGGGACGATCGTCAGCCCCTTCTCCTGGGTCTTGTGCCAGAGCTCGGAGATCTCCTTCTGGTGCAGCAGAAGCTTGCGCCGCCGCACGGGGTCGAGCTCGCCGCTGCTGAAGGCGTAGGGCAGGACGTGCATCCCGTAGAGCCATGCCTCGCCGTCCTCGATGCGCGCGTAGGAGTCCTGGAGGTTGGCGTGGCCCTCCCGCAACGACTTCACCTCGGACCCCTCGAGGACGAGCCCGGCCTCCCACGATTCGAGGATGAAGTAGTTGTGACGCGCCTTGCGGTTCGTGATGAGGAGGTTGTCGCCACGACGGGACATAGGACGCCAAGGGTACTGCCGTCACTTCGCGACTGACCTACCGTTCCGCATCGTGACGCTCTCCGCCCACGCCGTCCCGGAGTGGTTCACGCAACGCCGTTACGGGATGTTCGTGCACATGAACATCGCGACCGTGCCCGCGTTCGCGCCGGTGCACGAGTACGCGGACTGGTACCGGGCGTTCTGGGAGCCGGGACTCCCGACATCATCCTGCACCCGCCGGTCCCGCTGCCCGAAGTCGTCGCGTTCCATCGTGAGCACTTCCCGGACGTGCGCGAGTTCGACGACTTCATCCCCGGACCTCACGTTCGACCGTTGGGACGCGGACGGGTCGCGCAGCTCGCGGTCGATGCCGGGATGCGCTACCTCGTCCCGGTCACGAAGCACCACGACGGCTTCTGTTGGTGGGACTCCGCGGCTCACGTCCCGGTCCAGCGTGCGCCAGGGCCCGCACCGCGACGTGATCGCGGAGCTCGCCGACTCGGCCCGGCGCCCACGACCTCGTGTTCGGGCTGTACCACTCGCTCCTCGACTGGGGGCACCCGGATCACCCCGACCGGCAGCGCTACGTCGACGCCTACCTGCGGCCCCAGCTCGCGGAGCTCTTCGAACGCTTCCGACCGCAGCTCCTGTGGGGCGACGGCCACTGGGGACACAACGGGGACTGGTGGCGCGCGGACCGGATCGTCGAGGACTACTACGCGGCGATGGACGCAGTCGGCCTCGATGGCTGTGTGAACGACCGGTTCAACGCGAGCCACGCCGACTACGCGGTCTACGAGTACGACGTACCCGAGTCACCGCCCGCAGGTGCGTGGGAGCTGTGCCGCGGGCCTCTCCTATTCGTTCTGCTTCAACCGGGCCGAGCGCGACGACGACCACCTGAGCGCGCCGCAGCTGGTCGCGATGCTCACCGAAGTCGTGGCGAAGGGCGGCAACCTGCTGCTCAACGTCGGCCCGAAGGCCGACGGCTCGATCCCCGACATCCAGGCCCGCGTCCTGCGCGAGGCCGGCGCGTGGGTCAATGCGAACTCCGGACGCGATCCACGGTTCGCCGCCCGTTCGAGATCTGGGGTGACGCGGAGACGCGATACACCGTCGGCTGCGGACGGAACCGTCTTCGCCATCGACCTCACCAACGACCACGGAGCGGGTCTTCCCCGGGCTGAGCGGGGTCGGAGTCCGTCGACGACGCGCTCGAATGGGCCGAGCGCGACGACGGCCTGCACGTTCGGTCGGCGCCCGGCGCCGCCGGCCGCTCGGCTCGGGTGTTCCGGATCCGGCCTCGCGGCGACTCGGTCCGCGGTGCGTTCGTGCGCCCGCCGGTCGCTGCGGGCTCGAAGTGGCCGCGGCGATCACGGGTGCACTGCCGGGCGACGTCGTCGTGTACCGACCGGCGATCCACGAGGTCGCGGGCATCCGCGTGCCCGAAGGCGTCACCGTGCGGGGCGCGCCGGGCGCGGTGCTCGACGGCGGCGGCCGCGCGGTGCTGGAGCTGACCGGAGGCGCCCGGCTCCTCGGCCTGACGGTCACCGGCGTGGCGCGGCCGGCTACATGATGATCCCGCCGACCTGCGTGACGACGAGTAGCGATGGATCGAGATCCGCGACTGCACGTTGGAGTCACTCCAGCTCGGCGGGGGCCGCGGCCACCAGATCGTCGGCAACGAGATCGAGGGCGGCAACCTCTGGGCGTTCGGGTGCAACGAGATCACGATCCGTGCGAACCGGCAGCAGGGGCTGCGCTGGGGTGTGGGACTCGACCTGATCGGCGGTTCGGGTCACGTCATCGAGGACAACGACGTGAGCGACGACCTCTGCGGGATCCGGCTCACCGGCGCGTCCAGCTCGCGGGTCGCGGCGAACCGTCTGCAGACGAGATGGTGGGGCGTCCACCTGCGCGGCTGCACCGACTGCGAGAGCACGGACAACCAGGTGGAGCGGACGATGCGCGCCCAGTGCGTCGAAGGCGGCTCGCAGAACACGGTCGCCGGCAACCGGGCCCACCGCTGCGACTCCTCGGTGCTCGTGGAGCAGGGCGCGGCCGACACCGAGCTGCGCGACAACACCGCCGATGACTGCCGGATCGACACCCTTGTCTGGGAGAGCTCGTGAAGGTCTGCTCGTACCGCCGCGCCGACGGTGCCATCCGCGCCGGAGTGATCGACGGCAACGACGTGAGCGACGCCGGCAGCACGCCGTGGTCACCCGCGTCGGGCGAAGTGGTCGGGACGCTCGACTCGGTCGCGTTCGTCGCGCCGGTGCCCGCGCCGGCGAAGGTCGTCTGCGTGGGTCGGAACTACGCGGAGCACGCGGCCGAGACCGGCTCCTCGGTGCCGACCGAGCCCCAGCTGTTCTCGAAGTGGGCGAACGCGGTCGTCGGCCCGGGCGTCGATGTGATCCGGCCGTCGATCACCCACGCGCTCGACTACGAGGCCGAGCTCGTCGCGGTGATCGGGCGCACCGCGCATCAGGTGCCGGAGGACGCACGCCTTGGACTACGTGTTCGGCTACACGTGCGGCGACGACATCTCGGCCCGGGATCTCCAGTTCGGTGATACGCAGTGGACGCGGGGCAAGGCACTCGACACGTTCGCGCCGATGGGCCCGTGGATCGTCACCGCCGACGAGATCCCCGACCCGCAGGTGCTGGGCATCCGGTGCATCGTCAACGGCGAGACCCGGCAGGACGACACGACCGCGAACATGGTGTTCTCCGTGGCGCGGATCATCGAGTTCGTCACGGCGGCGATCACGCTTGGAGCCCGGTGACGTCATCTACACCGGCACGCCACCGGGCGTCGGCCACGGTCGGACCCCGCCGACCTATCTCCGGCCCGGCGATCTCGTGCGGGTCGAGATCGACCGCATCGGCGCGATCGAGAACCGCATCGTGGGCCCCGGCGTGAAGCGACCGGCACCTCCCGCATGGGTCGTCGGGTCGTTCCTCCGGGCCCGACACGCCCTCAACCGCACGTACCGCGGGTCGGTGCCCGCGACCGCGCGGGTCCTCGAAGGATCGTTCGGCCTCATCGAGACGAAAGCGCTCTGGACCGCGGCCGAGCTCGAGATCGCCGACGCACTCGGCCGCCGGCCCGCTGACCACGGACGCGTTGGCGGCCCGGATCGACGCCGATGCCGATGCACTCGGCGCGGCTCCGGCGCCTGCTCGTGTCGCTCGGCTACTTCGCCGCCGACGGTGGTGGCCGGTGGCGGAACAACGCGACGTCCGAGCTCCTGCCGCGCCGACCATCCGGACTCGATGCGCGCGTGGGTGCTGTTCTTCGGCAGCGACTGGGTGGGTGAGATCTGGAACGAGCTGCCGACGTCGGTCCGGAGCGGCGGATCGGGCACGGAGGCCGCGTTCGGCCTGGACTACTTCGACCTGATGACGCAACGACCCGAGACCGGGGCCTCGTTCGACGCCGCGATGGCCGCGGCGTCGCGGTTCACCGCGCCGTTCGTGTGCGCCGGGTACGACTTCGGCGCCTCCACGCGGGTGTGTGACGTCGGTGGTGGCACCGGCACGCTCCTGGCTGAGATCCTCGCCGCGTTTCCCGCTCTGCTCGGCGTCGTCTTCGATCTCCCCGAGGTCGTCGGCGGGCGCCGCCGAAGGAGCTCGCGGCGCGCGGCGTCGCCGATCGGTGTGAGGTCGTCGGGGGCGACTTCTTCGCCCGGGTGCCCGCCGGGTGCGACCTCTACGTGCTCCAGTCGATCGTCCACGACTGGGACGACGAGTCGGCGGTCCGGATCCTCAGCCGGGTCCGCGAGGCGATGACGCCGGGCGCGCGGGTCCTGCTGCTCGAGAGCGCGGTGCCGACGAGCCCGGTGGCCCATCCGTCCAAGTACGCGGACCTGCTCATGCTCGTGCTGACCGGTCGCGGGTCGCGAGCGCACGGTCGAGGAGTACCGGACGTTGGCCGCGAGCGGCCGGGCTCCGCCTCGATCGGGTGGTCAACCTCCTGGCCCGCGACGGGATCGAGCTCGCGGTCGCCTGACCGAGCTCAGGCGAGGCCGAGGATCGCTTCGGTGTCGCGCGAGCGTCGCCACCGGTCGGCCGATCTCCGCGCACAGCGCAGCCGCGCGGTCGACGAGCTCCGCGTTGCTGGAGGCGTCGGCGTCGTCTTCGAGGCCAACGCGCAGGTGCCCGCCGCGCTCGAGCGCGAGGCGGGTGACCGGGCGCGGCGAGCGCGTCGCCGCCGACGACCGCGACAGCCCACGGGATCCCGGTGTCAGCCAGCATGGCGAGGTAGAGGTCGAGCCCTTCGGGGATCGGCGGGACCCCCCAGAGCGGGCGGCCCGGGGTCAGGTATCCGCCGGCGGCGAAGTAGAGCTTCACCAGCGTGCCGGCGGGTAGCGCACCGGCCTCGTGGTACGCGAGCACGACCTGGAGGAAGCCGGGCTCGAACACGGCGATGCTCGGGCCGAGCTGGTGTTGCACCGCGAGGTCGAACGTGTACCGGATGTCGGCGAAGGTGTTCGTGTACACGTACTCGATCGGGGGCGGCAGGCCGTCGGAGCCGACGCCGCCGAGGTTCACCGAGCCGGGATCGACGAACGCCGCGCGGATCAATCCTTCCGACGCGAGCATGCCGACGTGCGCGTAGCGCTCGGCGACGGTCCTCCCGAGACCCGTGGTGGGATAGAGGATCGTGCCCGGGCGCTCGGCGAGCACCGCGCGGTAGCAGAGGGCGTACTCCTCGGTGCGCGGCATCCGGGTGCGCCGTGGGATCGGACGTGTGGGTGTGCACGACGGTCGCACCCGCGTCCACGCACGCGATCGCCTCGATGGTGAGCTCGTCCGCCGCCACCGGGACGTGGGGATTGTGGCGCCGGCTGGTCACACCGTTCAACGCCGATTCGATGATCACCGGAGCGTTCGCCATATGCGTCGAGCGTACGCTGCGCCCCGTGCACAAGGTCATGGTCGCGATCTGGCAGCCGGTTCCCGAGCTGCACCGGCTCGTCGGCGACGACGTCGTCGTGCGGAGCGCGCTCGAAGGATCAGGGCCGGTACGGCGCCGGGGAGCCCTTCGACCTGCTCCTGACCGCGGACGTCGAAGGTCCGGGGGGCCTCACTCTGGCGGGACTCGGCGAACGGGTCTGGGCATGGGTCGTCGACGAGCGCAAGCCGCGGGTCGGGCCGGCGCAGTGCGACGTGACGATGGTGGCGCTGATGCGGCGCAAGCCCGGGCTCAGCGCCGAGCAGTTCCGCCGGCACTGGACGACGAACCACGCGGCCCTTGCGCTCCGGCACCACGCCGGGCTCCACGACTACACGCAGAACCTGGTCCTGGAGACGCTGACTCCGGACGCCGACGAGATCGACGGGGTGGCGGAGCTCGGGTTCCGGACCCGGGAGGAGCTCGAGACCGAGTTCTACGACTCCGACGACGGCCGGCGGGCGATCGCCGAGGACGTCCGCCGCTTCATGGCCGGCCCCGGCCCCGACACCACCCTCCTGCACCCACCGAACTGACCCCGAAACGGGGGTCGCAGGTAGATTGCCGCGGTCGTCGTCCACGCAGGAGCTCGCATGCCGCCATCCGGATCGATCCTCGGCCATGCCGTGCTCCGCCGCGAGGACCCGAAGATCCTCGAGGGCGCGGCGAAGTACTTCGACGACCTCGCGATCGACGGGATGCTCCACGTCGTGTTCGTGCGCTCGACGATCGCCCACGCCGAGATCACCGCGGTCGACGCGTCGGAGGCGGTGGGCCTCCCCGGTGTCCTCGGCGTGTACTCGGGCGACGATCTCGATCTCGCGCCGATCCAGGGCTTCGCCATGCTGCCGCCGGTGTTCTCCCGGCCGCCGTTCGCCAAGGAGCGGGTGCGCTTCGTCGGTGACATCGTCGCGGCCGTCGTGGCGGAGACGCGGGCACAGGCCGTCGACGCGGCGGAGCAGGTGATCGTGGACTACGAGCCCCTTCCGACCGTCGTCGACGCGGAGGCGGCACTCGCCGACGGCGCGCCGCTGCTGTACCCCGAGCACGGCTCGAACCTCGCGATCGAGTTCGCGTTCGGCGAGGAGCCGACCGTCTTCGACGACGCGGAGATCGTGGTCAAGGAGACCTTCGTCAACCAGCGGGTCGCCGCGGTGCCGATGGAGGGCAATGGCATCGTCGTGCAGAGCGACGGCGACGGCGGCCTGCTCTGCTACGTCCCGACCCAGAACCCGCACGGTCTGATGCAGCCGCTCGCGGAGGCCACCGGTCTCCGCGAAGACCAGATCCACGTGATCGCCCCGGCCGTCGGCGGCGGGTTCGGCGCGAAGGCCGGCATGTACGTCGAGTTCGCGATCGCGGCGAAGGCGGCGATGACGCTCGGCCGCCCCGTGAAGTGGACCGAGACGCGCTCGGAGAACATGGTGGCGATGACGCAGGGTCGCGGCGCAGATCCAGCACGTCGAGATGGGCCTGAAGCGCGACGGCACCATCGTCGGGGTGCGGGTGAAGATCTACGCCGACGGTGGCGCGTACCCGACCATCGGCTCGTTCCTCCCGTTCCTGACCCGCACGATGTCGCAGGGTGTGTACGAGATCCCGAAGGTCGAGTTCACGTCGTGGAGCGCGGCGACGAACACCACGCCGACCGCGGCGTATCGCGGCGCCGGGCGCCCCGAGGCGACTGCGTTCCTCGAGCGGATCCTCGACATCGCCGCGGACGAGCTGGGCATCGACCCGGTCCAGATCCGCAAGCAGAACTTCATCGCGCCGGAGCGGTTCCCGCTGAGCACGGTGACCGGCGCGAACTACGACGTCGGTGACTACGCCAAGGCGATCGACGAGGCGTGCCGGGTCTCCGGGTACGACGACCTCCGGGCCGAGCAGGCGGCCCGACGGGCGCGCGGCGACGTCCGCCAGCTGGGCATCGGGGTCTCGGCCTACGTCGAGGTCACGGCCGGTGGCCTGTTCGAGGAGTACGGCGCGATCGAGGTGCACGAGGACGGCACGGTCACCGCGACCGTCGGCACCTCGGCGCACGGTCAGGGTCACGAGACGTCGTTCGCGATGATCGTCCAGGAGCTCCTCGGCATCCCCATGGAGCGGGTGACGGTGGTGCAGTCCGACACGGCGCTCGTGCCGCGCGGCACCGGCACGATGGGCTCGCGCTCGCTGCAGATCGGGGGAGCGCGCTCTGGAAGGCGAGCGAGGGAGTGCTCGCGAAAGCCCGCCAGCTCGCGGCGCACCTGCTCGAAGCGAACGTCGACGACGTCGTGCTCACCGACGACGGCCGGCTCGGCGTCGCGGGAGTGCCCGCGAGCGCCATCTCGTGGGGCGAGCTCGCGGTGGCCGCGAAGACGGGGGAGGGCCTGCCGGCCGAGATCGGCGAGTCGTTGCCGCCGGGCATGGAGCCGGCACTCGCGTACGCGTTGGACTTCAACCAGGGTGAGGCGACGTTCCCGTTCGGCGCGCACGTCGCGGTGGTCGAGATCGACATGGAGACCGGTCGGGTCGATCTGCTCCGCCACGTCGCGGTCGACGACTGTGGCCGGATCCTGAACCCGATGCTCGTCGCCGGACAGCAGCACGGCGGGATCGCGCAAGGGGTCGCGCAGGCACTGTGGGAAGGCGTGGCCTACGACGAGGACGGCAACCCGCTCACCGCGAACCTCATGGACTACGCGATGCCGAGCGCGGCCGAGCTGCCGAGCTTCGAGGCCTCGAACACCGAGACCCCGACGCCGCTGAACCCGCTCGGCGCCAAGGGCATCGGTGAGTCGGGCACGATCGGCTCGACCCCCGCGGTGCAGAATGCGGTCATCGACGGGCTGTCGCACCTCGGGGTCCGGCACCTCGACATGCCGCTCGGGTCGCAGCGGGTCTGGCAGGCCATCCAGGACGCCGGCGCGTCGACGTCGGCCTGATGGAGCACGCACCGCCCCTGCTGCGACTCACCGTCGAGCAGCACCGCCGCATCGTGGCGCACTGCTACTTCGGCTTTCCCGACGAGGCCTGCGGTCTGCTCGCGGGACCGGTCGTCGGAGGTGAGGCGACGGGGTACGTCAGCGAGGTCTACCCGGCGGTGAACGCCGACGCGTCGTCGCGCACGTACACCGTGGCCGGGCGTGACTTCCTGCGCGCCTCCCGTGACGCGGAGGCGCGGGGCGACGACATCATCGGCGTGTGGCACTCGCACACCCACACGGACGCCTACCCGTCGCCGACCGACGTGCGCCAGGCGGTCGATCCCATGTGGGTGTACGTCATCGTGTCGCTGCGCGACGAGGTCCCGATGCTGCGCGCCTACCGCCTCCGGGACGGCACGATCGCGGAGTGCCCGGTGGTGCTCGAGGAGCACTCGGAGTCGGCCTGAGGGCGCGCGATGCAGGAAGGGCGGGTGCCCGGACTGGGGGGCCTCGGGCACCCGCGCCTGCCCTTCACTCCGGGTGGGCGGGACGTCGGCGCTCGCCCTCCCGGCTGTTCACGTGCAGCATCTCAGGATGCCCCCGGCGCTTGCATCCGTAGGACTACCTAATTGCACGCGGCACGCAGATGGGGCCTGTCGGGGGTCTGACGGGGGGTCGATGCACATTGTGCATTACCACTAGTCTGCGGGCGCTCGGGCAGCGACAGGACCTACGAGCGGGGGTAGACGCAATGCTCCTCGGCAGGGGAAGAGAATGCGGCGCAATCGACCGGGTGCTGCGGTCGGTCGCGCCTGCGGCCGCTGTCCTGCTGGTGCGGGGACCGGCCGGCGTCGGCAAGTCGGCGCTCCTCGAGTGGGCTGCCGCGTCATCGTCGGTGCAGGCACTCTGGCTCCGCTGCACCGAGGGCCAGCAGCACCTGCGGTGGTCGGCGCTGCGCGAGCTCGTCGAGCTCCTCGACGTCGGGCTCGACGGGTTGATCCCGTGGCAGCGCGACACGCTGGCCGCGGCTCTGAACGGCGCCGCCGCGGATCCGCTCGCGGTCGGCGCAACACTCGTAGCCCTGCTGTCGATCGCCGCGAGCGTTCGACCCCTGCTCGTCCTCATCGACGACGCGCAGTGGCTCGATGAGGCATCGCGATCCGCGCTCCGGTTCGCAGCCCGGCGCATCGACTATGACCCCGTCGTGCTGCTCATGGGCGAAACGGTCGATGAGACGGATGACGTCACCGCCGAGTCCTTTCCCGTGCTCGTGGTGCGCGGGCTCTCGCCCATCGATGCGGTCACGCTCCTCGAGGGTCAGGTGGCGACGAAGGTCGCGGAGGAGCTCGCGCGGGTGACGGAGGGCAACCCCTTGGCGATGCTCGAGATCGCGCGTGGGCTGTCGCCGGCGCAGCGCTCGGGTGCGGCCGACCTGGGGTCGGTCCTGCCGTTGAGCGAGGTGCTGCTGAGGACCTTCGAGCGCCGGACCGCCGGGCTGTCGGACGAGCAGCGTCGCGTCCTCGTGCTCGCGGCCGCGGAGCCGGACCTCGATGCCGGGCGACTCCGGGCGGCGACGGCCGAGGCCGGCATCGACCCGGAGCTGGTCGAGGCGGTCGTGGCGTCGGGGGTGTTGGAGCGCGACACCGACGGACAGCTCCGGTTCGCACGCCCGCTCCTCCGGGACGCGGTGTACCACAACGCAGATCCTGACGATCGCCGGCGCGCGCACCGCGCGTTCGCGGCCGTCACCACCGGCGCCGCCGACGTGGACCGGCGGGCGTGGCACCTTTCGGCCGCGGCTGACGGACCGGACCCGGAAGCGGCTCGGGCGCTCGAGGCGTCGGCCGTGCGGGCCGGCGCTCGCGGTGACGCGGCGGGCCGCCGGGCGCGCACTGCGTCGTGCGGCCGCGCTCACGGCTGAGCCGGGCGAACGGCTCCGTCGGCTCACGGCCGCGGGCAACGTGTACGCGCTCGGCGACCTCAACGAGGAGGCCATCGTCGTGCTGGAGCGCGCACTGGAGCTGGCTGAGGACCCTCGTGACCTGGCGGAGATCCAGATCGCGCTGGCCGGCCCGCGCCTCGCCGCGTCGGGGTCACCGCGGGGCTACCGCGAGCTGGCGCTGCTCTCCAACAAGGTCCGAGGAGTCGACGCCGGACGCGCCGCGTCGCTCAACACGTTGGCGGCGCTCATGGCGCTCTCGGCCGGGGAGCTGTATCGGGCCCGCGCGCTGTGCCGGCTGGCGATCGACGGGTTCCCCACCCTGACCGGGCGCTCGGCGCGGATGGCGGTCGCGCTGCAGGGCCTGTTGTCGGCCCTCGCCGGAGACCGCGACACCGCGGCGACCGAGCTGTTGGAGTTCCGGGAGCCCCCCGCAGACGTCTGGCGGGGCCAGTCCACCCTCATCTTCGAGGACCTCGTCGCCGCGGCACTGACGTGGGTCGGGGAGGTCTCGGCGGCATCCCGACTCGTCGCGTCGCTCGTCGAGCGGAGTCGCGAGAACAACGCGGTGGCGCTCCTGGCGCGTGCCCTCGTCGTGCGGGCGGACCTCTATCTGCGCACCGGGTACTGGGACGCCGCGCTGGCGGACGCGAATGAATCCGCGGAGTTCGCGATCGACCTCGGCGCGGGGGCCTTGACCGCGTTCGCACTGGCCGTGATGGCCCGGCTCGAGGCCGGCGTGGGGCGGGTGGCCGAGGCCCGTCGGCACGGGCTCGAGGCGCTCGCGATCGCCGAGCGGTCCGATCTCGCGGTGAATGCGTTCTGGGCCCAGGGCGCCCTGGGCTTCCTGGCGCTGGGCGAGGGCAACGGGCCGGAGGCCGTCTCGCGTCTGGAGCCGGCCCGCGCGTTCGCCGAGCGGGAGGGCATCGGGCTCATGATGGTCGTCCCGTGGGCCCCCGACCTGGTCGAGGCGTACGTGCGGACCGGACAAACCAACGAAGCCGTCCGGCTGGTCCAGGTGCTCGCTGCCGAGGACGTGGGGAGCCAGGGTGCGTTGGCGCAGGCACTCCTCGCCCGTTCGCGGGGTCTCGTCGCGGCGGTTGATGCCGACCGGCACTTCGAGGCAGCCATTGGTGCCCACGCCGCGGTCCTGTCGCCCTTCGAGCGCGCGCGAACCCTGCTCGTCTACGGCGAGTGGCTGCGGCGCGAGCGTCGAGCCACCGAGGCGATCTCCAAGCTCGAGGAGGCGGCGGTCGCATTCGACCGCCTGGGCGCGGTGGTGTGGCTTGCCCGCGCGAACGCGGAGCTCGATGCGCGCGGTCGGCGGAGCCCGGCCGCGCCGCGCGGAGGTCGAGCGCACGCTGACGCCACAGGAGTTCCGCGTCGCGCGCACCGTCGCCGGTGGCGCCACCAACCGCGAGGCCGCCGCGGTCCTGTTCCTCAGCCCGCGCACCGTCGAACACCACTTGGCGGCCGTATACCGCAAGCTCGGGATCCGTTCGCGCACGGAGCTGACCCGCCGCGTCCTGTCCGACCCCGACTTCAGCATCCAGATCGACGCCGCGATCGGCGACACCTGAGTCGCGTCTGGTCACCGGGATCTCACACCCGGTGACGTTCGCCGGACCACGCGCTCGGAGTGGTCGCGAAGTTGGGTAGTTCCACCGATGCGACCATCCGGTGGCTTGCCCATACTCATTGCGATGACCGCCCTCGGGGCGGACACGGATGAGAGGGCAGGTCCATGGCAGGAGAACTTTCTCGACGCGCGCGCCGCTCGGCGCGTTCGGGCACGCGGCGGAAGCGCGTACTCGCCACGACACTGGCCACGGCACTGGTCGTCGCGATGGCATCCGTCGTCGGAATCGGATCAACACTGGTCGGAGCCGCACCGACGTGCACCACCGATTGCTACGTCGCACCAGGTGGAAGCGACTCGGCCTCGGGTGTCCTCGGTGATCCGCTCCTGACGGTCCAGGCCGCGCTCAACCAGGTGAGCTCCGGCGGGACGGTCCACGTGGCGAACGGTACCTACAACATCGCGTCGACCACGACGATCCCCGTGTCGGTCACGGTGGTGGGCGAGAGCCGCGCCGGAACCATCCTGAACGGCCCGGCGGGCCCGGCGGGCTCGATCGCCGGGCTTCAGGTCATCAACAACATCTCGAACGTCAACATCCAGACGATGACGATCCAGCACTTCGACTACGGGATCTTCACGAACGGAAACCTGCTGGACCACCTCCACATCCAGGACCTCAATGCAGACGACAACACGGTGCACGGGATCTGGATCCAGGCGAACGTCGGCAGCGGGATCAACGATCTCGTCGTCGACAACGTCGACGCATCGCGCAACAACCAGGCCGGTGGCCTCTCCGGGCGTGGGCTCTGGGTGATCAACGGGCCGAAGACGAACCTCTCGGTGACCAACAGCACCTTCAACAACAACGGGCTGGTTGGCCTGGACATCAGCGACGGCACGGTCGATGGGCTCACGATCACGGGCAACACGGTCACCGGCAACGGAGATTCGGGGATCGGGTTCATCGGGGCTCAGAACGCGTCGGTCTCGAACAACACCGTGACCAACAACGGTCGTTTCGGCATCGAGATCAAGAACACCGTGGGCAACGGTTCCGCGACCGGCGCGGGGCACGTCCTCGTGCAGGGCAACTCCGTGTCCCGCACGATCGCGGCAACGGATGCCCGTGACTACGCGGGCATCCTGGCGATGCGGCGTTCGCCGGCATTCGGCGCGCCGGACCAGCCCGCGGGAGTCGTGATCCAGAACAACACGGTCACCGGATATCACCGCAAGCCGGTCGGGTCCACAGGTGACGGGTTCGGCATCGTGGTCGGCGGCACCAGCCACTCCATCACTGGCAACTCCGTGTCGAACAACGACGTCGGCGTCCAGATCCAGGGCGGGAACACCCCCGACGTCCAGAACACCCCGTTCTTCGACCGCGACAGCTCGACCAACGGTTCCGCGACCGTGAGCCGCAACGGGATCGTCGGGAACTCGGTGGGCTTCCGCACTGCGGGAAGCGGTGCAGCGATCAGTCTGACGTGCAACTGGTGGGGCTCGGACGCCAATCCGGGATACGCAGGCTCGGCTCCGTGGTTGACGACGAGCAACCTCAACGGCCCGTGCGACGGGGGTACCCCGCCGGTCATCAGCGTGGGGAACACCTTTGTCGTCGAGGGCAACTCGGGCACGACGACGGCGCACGTCCCCGTGACCTTGAACCACAACTCCCCGGTCCCGGTCACGGTTCACTACGCGACCGCCGTCGGTGGGGGAACCACTGCAGCCACGAAGGCGACTGCGGGCTCGGACTACACCGCGAGCTCAGGAACGTTGACCATCCCGGCGAACACCACGGTCGCCACGATCCCGGTGTCCGTGAAGGGCGACACCGCACTCGAGCAGAACGAGGCGTTCCTGGTCAACCTGTCGGCGCCGACGAACGCCACGCTGTCGATGGCGCAGTCGAGCGTGGTCACGATCCGCAACGACGAGCTGCCCCAAGTCGTCGTCAAGGGTCCGGCCGGCGCGTCGGGTGAGCCGTCCACCGCCTCGTTCAGCATCACGTTGAAGCAGCCGTACTACACGACGTTGAACCTGAACGCCGCGACGGTGGGCAACACGGCGGCGTCCCCGGGGGACTACACCGCCGTGAACACGACGGTCACGTTCCTCGCCCAGGACGTGAGCGCGAAGACCGTCACCGTCAGCATCAAGACGGACGGGCTCAGGGAGCCGGTCGAAGCCTTCTACCTGCAGGTGACCGGCGGCAGCGCCCCGGCCATGGACCAGGCGAAGATCAAGGCCAACAAGAACTGACCGATCGACCTCCGGGTCGACTTCGGGAATCGTGCGCGGGCCCGGCGGGTTCAACCTGCCGGGCCCGTTCGCGGCCCGGATAGGCTGACCGGCATGACCGTCGAAGTTCATCTGCCCACCCTCCTGCGCGCCCACACGGGCGGGGCGGCGACGCTGCCGGCAACGGGGGCGACGGTCGCCGAGGTGTTCACCGAGGTCGTGACCGAGCACCCGGGATTGAAGGGCCAGCTCATCGACGACTCGGGCGCGCTGCACAAGTTCGTGAACGTCTACGTGAACGACGACGACATCCGGTACCTGGACCAGCTCGACACGAAGCTCGCGGACGGCGACGTCGTCTCGATCCTCCCCGCGGTCGCCGGCGGCTAGGGCTCGTTGCGAACGAACTCGCGAGCACGGCCGTGAAGATGGAATCCGTCCTCGAGCTCATCGGCAACACGCCGTTGGTCGGGGTGCACGCGCTGAGCCCGAACCCCAAGGTGCGCATCTACGCCAAGCTCGAAGGCCAGAACCCGGGCGGGTCCTCCAAGGACCGGATCGCGCTGAAGATGGTCGACCTCGCCGAGCGCGACGGCGTGCTCCAAGCCGGCGCCAGCATCCTCGAGCCGTCCTCGGGGAACACCGGGATCGGCCTCGCGCTCGTCGCGAAGCTGCGCGGCTACCGGCTGCGGGTGGTCATGCCGGAGAACGTGAGCGTCGAGCGCCGCCAGCTGCTCGAGATCTTCGGTGCGGAGATCACGCTGAGCCCGGCGAGCGAGGGCAGCAACGGCGCGATCCGGCGCGCGCAGCAGATCGTCGCGGACGAGCCCGGCTACGTGTTCCTCTACCAGTACGGCAACCCCGCGAACCCGCTCGCGCACTACGAAGGCACGGGGCCCGAGATCTGGCGCGACTGCCCCGAGGTCGACGCGTTCGTCGCCGGGCTCGGCACCAGTGGCACGCTCATGGGCGTCGGGCGGTACCTCAAGGAGCAGAAGCCCGGGGTGCGGGTCGTCGCAGTCGAGCCCCCGGCCGGCGAGCTCGTCTCCGGGTTGCGCAACCTCGATGACGGCTTCGTGCCGCCGATCTTCACGCCGGACGTGCTCGACCGGAAGCTGATCGTGCGGCCCCGCGAGTCGATCGAGTGGACCCGCCGGCTGCTGAACGAGTGCGGTGTCTTCGCGGGGATCTCTTCGGGTGCGGCGATGGCGGGCGCGGCGAAGGTGGCCGCGACGATGGACGAAGGCACCATCGTGACCCTGCTGCCCGACGGCGGTTGGAAGTACCTCTCGTCCGGCGCGTGGACCGACGACCTCGACGTCGTCGAGGAACGCGCGCAGCGCATCAACTACTGGTGAGCTCGCCCGAGATCGCGCGTGCCGTCGCGATCCTGCGGGACGGTGGTCTCGTCGCGTTTCCGACCGAGACGGTCTACGGGCTCGGGGCCGACGCGACGAACCGCGACGCGCTGCACCTGCTCTACGCGGTGAAGGGGCGGCCGACCGAGCATCCGGTCATCGTGCACCTCGCCGAGCGCGGACCAGCTCGATGAATGGGGGGTCGACGTCACACCGGAGACGCGGGTGCTCGCCGGGGCGTTCTGGCCCGGTCCGCTCACGCTCGTCGTCCGTCGCGCCGCGCGCGTGCCCGACGAGGTGACCGGAGGGCTGGACACCGTCGGCCTCCGGGTTCCAGGCCATCCGCTCGCGCGTGAGCTGCTCACCGCGTTCGCCGGCGGCCTCGCGGCGCCTTCCGCGAACCGCTTCGGCCGCGTGAGCCCGACGACCGCCGACGCGGTCCGCGGCGGAGCTCGGCGACGCCGTGCCGCTCGTCCTCGACGGTGGCGCGAGCGCGGTCGGCGTCGAATCGACGATCGTCGACTGCACGACCGATCCGCCCCGCGTGCTGCGGCTGGGCGGGGTGACGGGTGAGCGAGCTCCGCGCCGCGTTGGGGACGGAGCTGCCGGTCGGTGGAGCCACACGCGCGCCGGGAACCCTCGCGTCGCACTACGCGCCCCGGGCGCGGGTCGAGGTCGTCGCGGCCGAAGCGGCGGCCGACCGGGTCACGGAGCTCATCGGTGCCGGGGAACGGGTCGGCGTGCTCGCGCCGGCGCGATCCGGCCTGGGCCCGGCCTCCGGCGACCGTGACGTTGGCCACACCCGCCGACGAGGATGAGTACGCCCAGGTCCTCTACGCGGCGCTCCGCCAGGCCGATGTTCTCGGTCTCGACGTCGTGGTCGCAGTGCCGCCGCCACCGACTGGCATCGGGCGCGCGGTGGCGGATCGGCTCCGTCGCGCCGCGTGGCCCCACTAGCGTGACGAGCGTGGCGGTGCGGGAAGCAGCGGTGCAGCGGCCAGCCGCGCGAGACGAGCGGCCCATCGGCGTCTTCGACTCCGGCCTCGGCGGGTTGACGGTGCTGCGCGCGCTGGTCGACCTCCTCCCGCACGAATCAACCTTGTACTTCGGCGACACCGGGCGGTTCCCGTACGGACCCAAGCCCGCCGACGAGGTGTTGAAGTTCGCGCTCGAGATCGCGGACCTTCTGGCCGACCGCGGGATCAAGGCGCTCGTGGTCGCCTGCAACAGTGCGACCTCGGTCGCGCTCGAAGCGCTCCAGGATCGCTACGAGGTGCCGGTCATCGGCGTGGTGGAGCCGGGGATCCGCGCCGCGGCGTCGACGACGCGGACCGGCCGGGTCGGCGCGATCGGGACCGTCGGGACGATCGCGTCGGGCGCGTACCAGCAGGCGGCGGCCGCAGCCGGCATCGAGCTGACCTGCGCGGCGTGCCCGGGCTTCGTCGAGTTCGTCGAAGCCGGCGACGTCGACTCGGACCAGATCCGGGTGCTCGCCGAGCGACTGCTCGCGCCGCTGCGCGCCGCGGCGATCGACACGCTCGTGCTGGGTTGCACGCACTACCCCTTGCTCGCCCGTACGATCGCGGACGTGATGGGCCGCGACGTCGTCCTGGTCTCCAGCGCGGACGAAACCGCGTTCGAGATGCGCGGCATGCTCGGCAACGTGACGACACCCCGGTCCTGTGCGGTAGCCCGCGACTTCGTCACGTCCGGCGATGTCGACACCTTCCGTCATCTCGGCGCCCGGTTCCTCGGGCCGGAGGTCGAATACGTCGAGGCGTGGCGATGGAGCTGACCGTCCTGGGTGCTTCGGGCTCGTACGGTGCCCGCTTCGGCGGCGCGTGCAGCGGCTACCTCCTGCGCGACGGCGACACCGCGATCTGGATGGACTGTGGCAACGGAACCTTCCCGTTGCTGCAGGACCACATCGATCCCGCCGACCTCACCGCCGTCGTCATCACCCACGAGCACCCCGACCACTGCGCCGACATCTACGGGCTGCACGTGCTGCTCCGGTACGGCCTCGAGCAGGAGGGGCTGCCGGTGTTCGCGCCGGACGGGGCCGAGGCGCGCCTCGGTGGGCTCGTCGCGAGCTGGGGCGAGACGTTCGAGTGGAACGCGATCGACGACGGCGACAAGGCCCGGGTCGGTTCCGTGGACCTGCGCTTCTCCCGGACCGACCACCCGCCACCGACGTACGCGATCGAGGCGACGGCTGGGGGTCGACGGTTGATCTACACCGCGGACACCGGGCCGGCGTGGAGCGTCGACGCGTTCGGCGCCGGCGCCGATCTCGTGCTGTCGGAGGCGTCGTACCTGCACGACGACATCCCGATCGCCATCCATCTCTCGGCGCACCAGGCCGGCGTCGCGGCACGCGAAGCCAAGGCCCGTCGACTCCTGCTCACCCACATCTGGCCCCAGGTCGACCCGGAGGCCTCGGTCGCGGAAGGATCCGAGGCATTCGGCGAGCCGGTCATGCTCGCCGTCCCGCATCTCGTCACCGAGATCTGACCGACCCGGAAGAGAGACCATGGGGATCCGCAATGACGGGCGTGAGCCCGAGGAGCTGCGACCGCTCAGCTTCACGCGCGACTACACCGAGCTCGCGATGGGCTCCGTCCTCGTCGAGTTCGGCCGGACCCGCGTCCTGTGCACGGCATCCGTCGAGGACCGGGTCCCGCCGTGGCTTCGGGGCAAGGGCCGGGGCTGGGTCACCGCCGAGTACTCGATGCTGCCGGGCTCGACGCCGGAGCGGGTCAACCGGGAAGCGGCGAAGGGCAAGCAGAGCGGTCGCACCCAGGAGATCCAGCGGCTGATCGGGCGATCGTTGCGCGCGGTGACCGACCTCGTGGTGCTCGGCGAGGTGCAGATCACGGTCGACTGCGACGCGCTGCAGGCGGACGGGGGCACCCGCACGGCGTCCATCTGCGGCGGGTACCTCGCGCTGCACGACGCGTGCGCGCGGCTCGTGGGCGCCAAGCAGATGGCGGCGCACCCGCTCACGGACCTGTGCGCCGCGATCTCGGTCGGCGTCGTCAACGGGCTGCCGAGCCTGGACCTCGACTACTCGGAGGACTCCACCGCGGAAGTCGACATGAACGTCGTCCGCACCGGGGCCGGCAAGTACATCGAGGTGCAGGGCACCGCCGAGGGCGCCGCGTTCAGCCGGATCGAGCTCGACTCCATGCTCGAGCTCGCGGACCAGGGGATCGATCGGATCTTCGAGCTGCAGCGCGAGATGATCGCGGTTCCACCCGAGCCGCGAAAGCGGTGAGGCTCCGGCTCGTCGTCGCGACGGCGAATGCCGACAAGGCCCGAGAGATCCGCGCCGTCCTCGACCGCGCGGGCGCCGACGTCGAGCTCGTCCCGCGCCCGCAGGACGTCCCCGAGGTCGAGGAGACGGGGACCACGCTCGTGGAGAACGCGCGGCTCAAGGCCGAGGCCCTCCGAGACGCCACCGGCATCGCCGCGCTCGGCGAGGACACCGGCCTGGAGGTCGACGCCCTCGGCGGCGCGCCGGGAGTCTTCAGCGCCCGGTATGCAGGTGAGCACGCGACGTACGCGGACAACGTGGCCAAGCTCCTGCGCGAGGTCGGTGCGGTACGGCGGGCGTCGCGCACCGCACGGTTTCGCACCGCGGTCGTGCTCGCCCGGCCGGACGGCACCGAGCTCGTCGCCGAAGGGGTCGTCGAAGGCGTGATCGCCGACGAGGCGCGGGGTGCCGGTGGCTTCGGGTACGACTCGGTCTTCGCGCCGGCGGGCGCGGGCGGCCGGACGTTCGCCGAGCTCACACCCGATCACAAGCACGCGATCTCGCACCGGGGGCGGGCCCTGCGGGCGCTCGCGCTGCGTCTGCGCGAGGCTGGACCACGACCGTAGGGGGGAACTGCAATGCCGCTCGACCCGCAAGCCAAAGCGTCTGATCGAGCTCATCGACGGCACCGGGGCCTTCACGCTGAGCCCCGAGACCGAGCCGCAGCAGCTGCGCGACCTCTATGCCGCGCTGTCGGTCCCGGTCACGATCGCGGTGGACCGGGTCGAGGACCGGACGATCCCCGGTCCGGCGGGCGAGATGCCCGTCCGCATCTACCGACCCGAGGGCGAGGCGCCGAAGCCGGTGATCGTCTACTACCACGGCGGTGGTTGGGTGATCGGCACGCTCGAGACCCACGACGAGGGTTGTCGCGCCCTGGCCGAACGCGGTTGACTCGGTGGTGGTCTCGGTCGACTACCGGCTGGCCCCCGAGCACCCGTTTCCGGCCCCGGTCGACGACGCGTTCGCCGCGCTCACGTGGGTCCACGACCACGCGGCGGACTTCGGCGGGGACCCGACCCGGATCGCCGTCGCGGGCGACAGCGCGGGCGGGAACCTGGCGGCAGTCGTCGCGCAGCTCGCTCGCGACGCCGGCGGGCCGGACCTGTGCTTCCAGCTGCTCATCTACCCGGTCACCGACCACGAGTTCGACAGCGCCTCGATGGACGACAACGCCGAGGGGTACTTCCTCACCCGGGACGCGATGCGGTGGTTCTACAGCCACTACCTGAACGATCCGGACGAGGGCGCCGATCCACGCGTCTCGCCGATCCGCGCGTCGGATCTCGCCGGCCTCCCTCCTGCGTACGTGATCACCGCGGAGTTCGACCCGCTGCGGGATCAAGGGATCGCCTACGCGGAGGCGATGCGCGACGCGGGCACCGTGGTCGCCGCGAAGACCTACGCGGGGATGTTCCACGGCTTCTTCAGCATGGTCGCGTACATCGACGCCGGGAAGGTCGCGTTCGACGACGCGGTCGCAGCGTTGCGCGACGCGTTCGAGGAGGCGTAGCGAGCTCGTGGCAGTCATCGATCTGGCCGGCTTCGTCGCCGATCTGAAGGACCACGCGGTCGAGCACGGCTTTCACGTCCACGACGAGCGTCACTTCGTCGAGAGCTACTCGCTGCGCCAGAACTGGGAGGTGGACCTCCATCCCGAGGAGGGGTGCGAGGGTCCGCTCGACCTGTACCTCTCGCTCGAAGTCGACCCCCGCGTGCTCCTCGGCTTCGAGGACGCGGTCATCTCCCGCGACGGGCTCGAAGACCCGCCGGACGAGTTCTTCCTCCCGTTGAGCTTCACCTGGGCGCTCCCACCCCTTCCGAAGGCGCCGGACCTCCTGGTGCTGGCCACCGAGCTCGCGGCGATCGGCGGTCCGGACCTCCCGCTCGAGGTGTCGGCGATCGACTCCTATCCGTCGGCCACCGACGCGCCGGAGACGAGCCTGCGCGTCATCGCGCACCAGCGGGTGTCCCTGTTGCGCATCCGGGACGGCGAAGAGATCCCGTGCGAGACGCTCGACCGTTGCCTGGTGGTGAGTCGCTACCTGCTCGAGCGCGCGGTGGACTGGCTCGGGTAGCTCCCCAGCCCGACCACCTCGCGGTGGGCGAGCTCGATGCGGTTCCGGCCGAGCTCCTTGGCCCGGTAGGCGGCCATGTCCGCGTCGCGCAGGAGGTCGTCGACCGTCTCCTGGCCGTCGTCGAGCGCGATGCCGACGGACGCCGCGACGCTCGCTTCGCCGGAGCTGAGGCGGTACGTGCGGGCGAGGCTCTCGCGGATGCGGCCCGCGATCTGCATGGCTTCGTCGCGGCCCGCGACCTCTTCGCAGATCACGACGAACTCGTCGCCACCGAAGCGCGCGACGGCGTCGCCGGCGCGCACGCTCCGCTCGAGCCGCCGCGCCACGAGCAGCAACAGCTCGTCGCCGGCCTCGTGCCCGCGCGTGTCGTTCACCTGCTTGAACCGGTCGAGGTCCACGAAGAGCAGCGCCAGCCGACCGGTCGGGCCCCGCCGGTCCCACGCGGTCTCCATGAGGTTGCGCAACCGGGCCCGGTTGGCGAGATGGGTCAGGGGATCATGGAAGGCCTGGTACTCGAGCCGTTCCTCGAGCTTCTTGCGCTCGGTCACGTCCGCGGTCAGCACGATCGTGTACTCGGGCGTCCCGTCGGGGCTGGTGACGAACGAGACGTCGACCATCGCCCAGACGACGCGACCGTCGGGGTGCAGCAGGCGGGCGAGCCCGGGGGGGACGTCGGACTCGCCGATCACCCGCCGCGCGGCCTCCTCGACCAGCCGCTCACGGTCGTCGGGGTGGATCAACAGCTCGAGGTTGACCCCGATGAGCTCCTCCTCCGGACGGCCAGTCATCGCGGTGAACGCGGCGTTGGAGTCGATGACGTGGCCCTCGAGGGTGATGAGCGCGATGCCCAGCGGCGAGCGTTCGAAGGCGGCCCGGAACCGGGACTCGGCTTCGTTCTGCGCGTCCTCGGCGGTCTTCTGCTCGGTGACGTCGCGGGCGATGATGATGAGGCCGCGCACCGTCGGGTTGTCGATCTGGTTCTCGGCGGTGCAGTCGAACCAGAGGTAGTGGCCGTCGATGTGGCGCAGGCGGAGGCGCGCGGGCTCGTGCTTGCCGCGCGTGCCCGCCAGCACCTCTTCGAGGGCCAGCCCGGCGAGCTCGATGTCGTCGGGATGGACCAGCGAGAGGATCCCGCCTTCGGGATCCCAGCCGATCGGGTAGCCGAGGATGCGCGTCCCGGCGGGACTCGCGTGCCAGGTGCCGTCGGGCTCGAGGATCGCCATGATGTCCGAGGAGACCTCGAACAGCGTGGTGAGCCGCGCCTCGTTGTACCGGAGCTGCTCCGCGACCGCGCGCTGCTCGGTGATGTCCGTGACCAGGTTGACCACGCCCTCGATCCGACCGTCGACGCCCGGGATCGGCGCGGCGCTGCATCGCGTCCAGACGTCGTGACCGTCGCGGTGCGTGAACCGGAGCTCGTTGCGCTGCGCGACGGGGTTGTCGGCACCCTTGACCAACAGCTCGTTCGCCGTGACCCGGGCCTCGGCATCCATGAAGTCGAAGACGGAGCGGCCGACCATGTCCTCCGGAGTGGTCCCGAGCATCTCGGCCATGCGCCGGTTGACGAAGGTCGTCTCGATCCGCATGTTGAAGGTCCACACGCCCTCTTCGGCGGTCTCGACGATGCGCCGGTAGCTCGCCTCGGTCTCAGCGAGGAGCCGGTCGACGCGGTCGCGGTCGGAGATGTCGCGCATCATGATGACGACGCCACCGATGCTCGTCGTCGTCGCTGAGGTTGTTCCCGACGAGCTCCACGGGCAGCCAGTGGCCGTCGTGGTGGCGGACCCGGGCGAAGAAGACGTCCTTGGGTCCCGGCCCGCTCCTGACCGCGCGGTGCAGCGACTCGATGGCGCGGCTCCGGTCGTCCGGATGGATCAGCTCCATCGCGCTCCGACCGACCATCGCCGCCACGGGCGTGCCCACCCGGTCCGCGGCGGTCTGGTTGGCGTAGGTGACGAGCCCCTGCTCGTCGAGCAGGAAGATCGCGTCCGCGCACCGCTCCACGAGAGCGCGATACCGCTCGCTCTCCGTCGTCCCCACCATGCCTCCCCGTCGCCGGACGTTCCCTGACCCTTCCTATCGGTCGCCGCGGGGCCCGGTTTGAGGGGTTCCCGGGCCGGGGAGTGACCGGGCTCACCCGGGGGACTCTGCGAGAATGTCGGAATGCCGATGCGGATCGACTGCCGTCACTATGAGAGCCGGACGTACCCCAATGGGGAGATTGTGCGGAAATGTCGGCTCGATCTCGCCCCGGAGGCCCCGTGGCGGTGCCCGGAGGACTGTCCGAGCTACGCCCAGCGCCGGTTCGACGTCGGCTGGCAGTACGGGAGCCTGGCGAGGTCGGCCACGCCACCGGAGCCGGAGCCGGAGGGCGCCGATGTCGCCGCGCTGCTCGATTCGGCCGAGGACATCGTGAACTCGGCCGCGCCGGACATCCTCGCCGAGTTCGACAAGAAGCGGAACAAGGGCGTGTTCCGGCGCAAGGGCCAGGCCAAGGGCAAGGGGAAGGGCAAGCGGAAGCGCTGACGTGAGCACGATCAATCAGGACGCGGCGCTCCAGGCGCGGGCTCGGGAGAAGGTGGAGGCGCTCACCGAATACGAGCACCGCCACCCGCACCAGCGGCCGGATGCCGACGGTCGGCCCTACGAGCCGGTCCGTGACGTGATCGACGGATGGCGCTCCGCGTGGGTGGTCGGCGACGACCGGCCCGAGATCGACGAGGTCCGCACGGCCACCATCAAGACCCGCACGTGGGAGGGCTTCGCGTGGGCGAACCATCGCTTCGTGCTCAGCGACGAGCAGGGCAACGCGGTGATCGTCGGGTACAACGAGGATGCCCGGCACTGGTTCGTCGACACCACGACACCGGTGCGCCTGCCGGTGGAGTGGGTCACCGCGTTCGTCGCGGATCTCGAGGCGCTCGGCAACATCAGCGGCCTCGAGCAGCCACGGGAGCTCCACGCCCGCGTCGTGGCCCTCGCCGGTGGCACGCACCCGACGATCCCGAGCATGGACGAGATCGCGGAGTACCTCGCCACGCGGCGCGCCCAGTAGGCGCCTCCGGCCGTCGGTGCGAGCGGAGGGACTCGAACCCTCAAGCCCCGAAGGGCACCAGGACCTAAACCTGGCGCGTCTGCCAGTTCCGCCACGCTCGCGTGGGTGCGGTGGATCGTGCGGTCAGGGTAGTCAGGCCGGAGCCGGGCCCGACGGCTCGGCCATCGCCTGGGCGAGCGGGACCGCGGGCGAGTACAGGTAGCCCTGACCCCGGGTGCAGCCGAGCTCCAGGAGCGCGGCTGCCTGCTCGGGGAGCTCGATGCCCTCGGCGACGACTTCCAGGCCGAGACCGAGCGTCAGCCCGATGATGCCGGCGATGATCGTGTCGCCCGCGCCACCGCGGCCGAGCTCGGCGACGAACGAACGGTCGATCTTCACGATGTCGACCGGGAGCCGCCGCAGGTAGTTGAGCGACGAGTACCCGGTGCCGAAGTCGTCGATCGCGAGCAGGACGCCGGCATCCTTGAGCTGGCCGAGCGTGGTCAACGCCCGGTCCGCGTCCTCGAGCAGCGCGCTCTCGGTGATCTCGAGGCACAGGCGGGTCGGATCCGCGCCCGCGTCGCGCAACGTCGAGCAGATCCGCTCGACGAGGTCCGGTTGCGCGAGCTCGCGCGGTGAGAGGTTCACCGCGAGCGTCAGCGGGGCGTCGAGCGTGGCCAGCGCCTCGCACGCGAGCTCCACGACCCGACACCCGATCGGCACGATGAGCGCCGAGGCCTCGGCCGCGGCCAGGAACTGATCCGGGCCGACGAGCCCCCGCTGCGGGTGTTCCCAGCGCAGGAGCCCCTCGAAGCCCAGGGTCGACCGCGGTCTCGAGGTTGACGATCGGTTGGAAGTGCAACCGGAGCTGGTCCTCCGCGAGCGCGCGGTGCAGCGCGGTCTCGGTCTCGAGCGCGGTGGCGGTCGCCGCCCGCAGCTCCTCGTCGAAGACCTCGTAGCAGTTCCGGCCCCGCTCCTTGGCTCGGTAGGCGGCCGCGTCGGCGTACCGCACGAGCTCGCCGCCGGTGGAGTGATCCTCGGCCACGGCGATGCCGATGCTCGCGGTGACGAACACCTCTCGCCCGTGCAGCTCGAACGGAGTGCCGAGCGTCATCGCGATGCGGTGGGCCAGGTGCTCCGCGTCGATGGGCGACTCCATGTCGGTGCACACGACCACGAACTCGTCGCCACCGGTGCGGGCCGCGAGGTCGGAGGAGCGCAGGACGCCCTGCAACCGGGCCGCGAACGCGATGAGCAGATCGTCACCGGCGGCGTGACCGAGCGCGTCGTTGACCAGCTTGAAGCGGTCGAGGTCGAGGAACAGCACCGCGACGTGCATGTGGGTACGGGAGGCACGCTTCAGCGACAGGTTGAGCGTCTCGAGCAGCAGGGTGCGGTTGGGCAGCCCGGTCAACGGGTCGTGGGCGGCGTCGTGGGCCAGCCGCTCCTCGAGGTGCTTGCGCTCGGTGACGTCGAACATCACGCCGTCGAGCCACTCGGGGTTGCCGTCCGCGTCGTACGCCGGCTGGCCCTGCTCCACGATCCAGCGCACGCTCCCGTCGCGGTGCCGGATCGGGTACTCGATGACGAACGGGCGGCGGGTGCTCAGCGCGTCGTCGAGCTCGCGGTCGCTCCGCTCCCGGTGGCCCGGAAGGATCAGGCTGTCGAAGAGGACGTCGTCGGCGATGAATTGGTCGGCGGTGTACCCGGTGAGCTCGAAGACGGCCTCGCTCACGAACTCGTCGATGTACGGCGGCGTGGCCTCGCACCGGTAGACCGCGCCGGGGATGTTCTTGACGAGTGTGCGCAGCCTGGCCTCGCTCTCACGCAGCTCGTGCTCGGCGCGCAGCCGTTCCCGGATGTCGCGGAACCCGACCACGATGCCGCCGACGGCCGGGTTGTCGAGGAGGTTGCTCGCCTCGACCTCCACCGGCACCCATTCGCCGTCGCTGTCGCGCAGTCGCATCTCGAACGGGCCGGCATGCGCCGCGCCGTTGAGGAGCTTGCCGATGGCCTGCCCGGCGAGCGGGTGGTCGTCGGGATGGATGAAGTCCATCGCGGCCATCCCGGTGATGGTCTCGGGCTCGTACCCGAGCGGCGCGCTGCGGCCCGCGGAGAACATCAGCTGCCCGTTGCGGTCGAGCAGGACGATCGTGTCGGACGAGTGCTTCACGAGCGCGCGGTACCGGGCTTCGTGGACGTGTGCGTCGCGCTGCGCCTCGCAGCGCGCCAGCAGCGACGCGAGGATCCCCACGACGGTGCGGAGCATGCGGATCGTGTCGTCGTCCCAGGTGCGGTCGCGCACGACGCTGTCGAAGCCGATGAACCCGCGCAGCCGGCCCGCGTTCATCAACGGCACCGCGACGACCGATCGGATGCCTTGGCGTTGGAGCTCGACCCGTTCGTTGCGCCAGTCGTCCTCGAGCTCGGAGACGCGACGGATGTGGATCGAGTGGCCGCGCTCGAGCGTGTCGCGCCAGCGGGGGAGCCCACCCAGTGGAACCGCCTGTTGCGTGGCGATCTCCGGGTTGATGCCGGGCGCGCACCACTCGTGCGTGTTCGTCATCATCTGCAGGTCGTCGGTGACGGAGAAGACGTACGCGCGATCAACGGCCGCGGCCTGGCCCATGAGCTCGAGCGCTTGGTTGATGGTGTGATCGACGGACGTGGCGTCCGCGTCGACGAAGCGCGCCGCGACGGAGGCCACCGCCTCGTGGAGGATCCGGACATCGCGCAGCGCCTCTTCCGCTTCGCGCTTCTGGGTGATGTCGCGGACCGTCAGGACGATGCCGCCCAGCTCGTCGTTGATCGGCGTCGAGTCCGGGGCCACGAGCTCCACGTGGGCGTACGTGTCGTCGGCCCGGCGGAGGCGGGTGCGGACGTCGGGCCCGTCGTTGCCGCCGCCGACGTACTCGGCCAGCCGCAGCGCGACGTGCTCGACGTCGTGGGGGTGGATCAGTCCGAGGCCGTTGACCCCGACGAGCTCGCCGGGGCCGCATCCGAGCATCCGGTCCAGGCTCGGCGTCGAGGCGACGATCGTCCCTTCGGGGTCGATGACAGCCATGCCGTCATGGGCATGGGCGAGCAGGAGCGCCGAGTACGAGGGGTCGTTCGGGTTGTCCCGCGCGGGTCGCCTTGCGTGCTGCCACAAATCAGTCTTCGGACCGCGAGGAGGTGCGCTTGAGGGGTGGGTGCGACCCGGTTCGGGTAGTTTCCCGGTCATGGGGAAGACGATCCCGATTGTTGACTACCTCGTGCTCGATGACGGCGCTCCGTACCTGGTGGCGAACGAGTCGGTGGACTCCGGAGCGCTCTACTTCGATCGGCGCAACGCCGATGCCCGCTCCGGATCGACGGGGTTCCGGCGCCGGCGGATGGCCGACACCGGGGTGGTGCGGACGTTCACGATCGTGCACCGGGCGGCCCCGGGCGTGCCGACCCCGTACGTCTCGGTCGTCGTGAACCTGGACGGTGGCGGCGTGGTGAAGGCGAACCTGCTGAACGTCGAGCCGAGCCCGGAGCACGTCAGGGTCGGGATGAAGGTGCGGATGACCACCTACACGGTGGGAGTCGACGACGATGGCACGGAGGCGATCGCGTTCGCCTACGAGCCGGCCGACCAGGAGGCTTGACCAATGGACCGTGACGTCTGGATCCTCGGCGCGTCGATGACGAAGTTCATGCGGTACAAGGACAAGGACCTCGTCGACCTGGGCGCTCAGGCCGCGCTCGGGGCTCTCGCCGACGGCGGCGTCACGATCCAGGACATGGACGTGATGGGCGCCGGGAACCTCGCGGAGGCTGCGAGCGGCATCGGGCAGCGGGTCCAGAAGCAGATCGGCCAGACCGGCATCCCGGTCTTCAACGTCGCGAACGCCTGCGCGACGGGTGCGACCGCGGTGCGCTGCGCCTACCTTGCGATCCGCGCCGGCGAAGCGGAGATGGGCCTCGCGGTGGGCCTCGAGAAGATGGGCAAGGCCGGGCTCCTCGGCTCGTCCGCCCGCTCGGACCGGAAGGTGTTCGAGCCGGCGGGCCGGTACGGCGCGGTGATGAGCGTCGAAGGCCGGGTCGGCACCACGCTGATGCCCGGCGTCTTCGCCCAGGCAGGCATGGAGTACGCCGGGACGAACGACGGCGTGGGCTTCGAGCAGTTCGCGAAGGTGGCGGAGAAGAACCACGCCCACTCGACGCTGAACCCGCTGGCCCAGTACCAGAAGGCGTTCTCGCTCGACGAGGTGATGGACGCCGAGATGATGGCGTACCCGAACACGCTGTTGATGTGCTGCCCGACCGGAGACGGCGCGGCGGCGCTGGTGCTCGTGAGCGAGGAGAAGCTGCGCACGCTCTCGGACGAGCAGCGCGCCCGGGCGGTCAAGATCAGCGCATCGGTGATGACATCGGATCCGTGGACCGACTCGGACCAGGTCCAGCCGGACGTCAACACGCTCACCCGTGACGCGGCGGCGAAGGCCTATGAGATCTCCGGCGTCGATCCCCAGGACCTCGACCTCGTGGAGCTGCACGACTGCTTCGCGACCGCCGAGCTCCTGCACTACGACAACCTCGGGCTCTGCGAGCCGGGCGAGGCGGGGAAGTTCATCGACGAGCGGGGCCCGTGGCGGGACGGGAAGATCCCCGTCAACGTCAGTGGCGGGCTCATCTCCAAGGGCCACCCGCTCGGGGCGACCGGCGTGGCGAACCTCTACGAGGTGGCGACCCACCTCCGGGGCGAGGCCGGCGACCGCCAGATCGAGGGGGCGTCCGTCGGGCTGACCCACGTCATCGGGCTCGGCTCCGCGTGCGCGGTGCACGTCCTCGAGAAGGCGACCGTCTAGCTCCGCGTCCCGTTCTCGGCACGTTCAAGCACGGCAGAGGTGCTCGATCGTGCCGAGAAGGCGACCGTCTAGCCGCGGACGAGGCGTTGGAGGGTGCGGTAGGCGGGCTTGGCGCTGAAGTCCCAGCGCAGGAGACCGTAGTGGTCGTCGTAGTTGTTCGGGTCGGTCCCGTTGTCGCGGATCTGGAACCAGAACAGCGGCCCGGTGAAGCTGGCGTAGTCGCCGTACCAACCCTTGAAGTAGTCGGCGAGGTACTGGGACTGCGTCGCTTCGCTGACCGACATCCCGACGTTGCCCGCGGTGCAGGTGCCGACGTCCGCGCCGGTCGGTGCGCCCGCCTCGGTGCCCCAGATCTTCTTCCCGCCGTCGCCGTTCTGCACCATCACCGTGTGGAGGTCGCGGGTCTGGGAGAACGAGTTCCAGCTGGCCCGGGCGAGCGGGCTGCAGGGGAAGGAGTAGGGGTGGTGGGCGAAGGCGTCGAAGAAGCCCTTGCCGCCGTCCGCGTAGATCTCCCGCAGGAAGCGGATCGGCGCCACGTCGCGGCCGCCCGCGGTGTTGCCCGCCGGTGAGGTTCCCCCCGCGATCACGGTCATGAGCGGGTCGGCCGTCTTGATCTCCTCGTAGGCCCGCTTCAGCATGTCCGTGTACGCCTGGACGTTGACGGTCGGCTGGACGAACGGGTAGTGGTTGGGCTCGTTCCAGATCTGGACCGCCGAGATGCTGCTGCGGAAGCTCGGGATCGTGCTGGCCGAGCCGTAGCGCTGCGCAACTGCGTGCGCGAACGCGGCGTAGGTCTCGGGGCTGGCGGGCAGGCACTTGTCCGAGCCGGCCGGGCAGTTCGACGGGCGGGCCCAGCCGGGCGTGTAGCCGATCATGCCGAGGATCTTCAGGCCGCGGGCCCGGGCGTCCGTCACGACCCGGTCGGTGGCGCTCCACATGTAGCTGTTCGGGCCGCCGTCCTGGATCGAGTTCCAGTCGATGTCCATCTCGAACCACTTCGCCCCGCTGTCGGCGACGGCCTGCAGCTTCTTCTGCTCGACGTCGGTGGGGTCCCAGAGGATCGTGCTGCCCGCGCTGATGCCGACCCGCTCGGCGAGGGGGGTGCTGGGGCCGGAGGCGCTGACCGACGGGGTCTGCGCGGACTCGGTCGCGGGGGAGGGGGCGGCGCTGGTGAACGGGATCGGCGAGGACACCGAACATCCGGCCATCAGGGCGGCGCCGAAGAAGGCGGCGATGCCGATGGTGAGGCTCTTGCGGCGAGTTGGCACTTTTGTTGCTCCCAGTCAGTGATTGACCGGGTTGTCGTCACGGAGGGTGAGCTCCTGAAGATCGATCTGAACGAAACGTGCTGAGTTTTTCCCCGTTGTGCACGGAGCGCGGTCGAAGCCGCCCGAGGTGTCGCGTTCGTCGCGGCGCGCCGTCCGGTTCCGACCGACTTCGGTCGATCGGCTTCCACGCGCTCGACCCACTCCGGCTCACGGAAGTGGGGAGCTTCGTGCGACGCTTGGTACGCCGCCTGGGACTCGAACCCAGAACCTACAGATGAAGATGTCGGTTGCAGGGAGGGCAACTGGTACGCCGCCTGGGACTCGAACCCAGAACCTACAGATGAAGATGTCGGTTGCAGGGAGAGCAACTGGTACGCCGCCTGGGACTCGAACCCAGAACCTACAGATGAAGATGTCGGTTGCAGGGAGAGCAACTGGTACGCCGCCTGGGACTCGAACCCAGAACCTACAGATTAAGAGTCTGTTGCTCTAGCCAGTTGAGCTAGCGGCGCGGAGCAGCACAGTAGTCGGCGCGTTCCTGGGATCACGGGGCGCACGCAGAGGGAGTGACCATGCAGATCGCCGTCACGGGCTCGAGCGGGCTCATCGGCACCGCGCTGATCGCCGAGCTGGGCCGCCGCGGGCACCGGGCGATCCCGGTGCTGCGCCCCGGGAGCCGGGAGGCGGGGGCGAGCCTGCGCTGGGATCCCCCCGCCGGCACGATCGACGCGGCGGGATTCGAGGGCATCGACGCCGTCGTGCACCTCGCGGGCACCGGGATCGGGGACAAGCGCTGGACCCCGGACCAGAAGCGCTCGATCGTGGAGAGCCGCACGAAGCCGACCACGTTGCTGGCCGAGACGTTGGCCGGCCTCTCCCAGCCGCCGGCCGTGCTCGTCTCCGGCTCCGCGATCGGCTGGTACGGCAACCGGGGCCCGGAGGTGCTCAGCGAGTCGAGCCCGCCCCCTGAGCACCCGGATTTCGGGGCCGACGTCTGCCGCCAGTGGGAGGCCGCGACCGCGCCGGCCGAGGCGGCCGGGATCCGGACCGTGCACCTGCGGACCGGGATCGTCCTGGCCGGCGAAGGTGGGGTGCTCCCGCGGATGGCGACGCCGTTCAAGCTCGGGCTCGGCGGCCGCATCGGCTCGGGCCGGCAGTACATGAGCTGGATCGCGCTCGAGGACGAGCTCGCCGCGATCCTCCACGCCGTCACCAACGCCGACATCTCGGGCCCGCTCAACGCGACCGCGCCCACGCCGGCGACCAACGCCGAGCTGACCGCGGCGCTGGGTCACGTGCTGAAGCGCCCGACCCTGTTGCCCACGCCGGTTCCCGCGCTGAAGCTGCTCTACGGCGGCGAGCTGGTCGACGCGCTGCTCCTGGGAGGTCAACGGGTCGTGCCCGATCGCCTGGAAGCCACCGGCTTCGAGTTCGCGCAGCCGGACCTCGAGCGCACGCTCCGGACCGCGCTCGGGCGCTAGGCGTCGCGCCTCGGTGGACCGCCGCTACCCCGAGGGCGGGGACGGCGGGGCGGACGCGAGCGCGGCGAGACGAGGGGTCAACCAGGTCCACACCTTGCGGCTCCCGGCCGGATCGAGGTGGATCCCGTCCGACGTGAGGTTCGTGCCGTCGAGGCGCGGGCTCGGTGCACCACCGGCACAGACGTACGTGTGAAGGTCGACGTAACTCACCGATCCGGGATGCCGGTCGGCGAACGTCTTGTAGATGTCGCTCGCCCACGTCAGGCGGGCCGGGTCGCCCACGTGCTGGTTCCAGCCGGTGTTGGACACGTCGAGGCACAGCGGTGAGAGGAGCACGAGCCGAGCGCCGGCCTGGGTCGCGATCGCGGTGGCCTGCTCGAGGCGGGCGTCGAGCGTCGACCGGAACGCGGCCGAGGGCACCCGGAGGCTCTGGTTGCCGACCGTGCGGTCCATGAGGTCCCACGGGCCCGGCAGCAGGACGATCAGGCGCGGCTGGAACACGGACGCGGCGATGCGCCAGGTCGACGGCCAGATCGCGCACTGGCTCGGGGGCTCGAACCGGGGGGTGTCCTGCGGGATGCCGCCGATGATGCCGCACCCGAAGATCGGCACGTTCGTCACGGCGATCGGCGCATCGGGCGTCGACGGCTCGCTGGCTCCGAGGTGGTACGCGGTGGAGTCACCGACGAGCAGCACCCTCGGCACGTTCGGGCCGTGCGTGATCGCGAGCTCGGCTCGCGTCTTCTCGAGCGCAGCCCGCGAGATGGGCGGCGGCTCCCCGACGGCCGCGGCAATCGCGCTCGCGTTGTCGATGCGGGGCTGGAGGACCGCGAAGACCGCGACGAGCGTGACGAGGACGGCGGGAACGGCAATCACCCATTCGCGCCGGCTCCCGGCACCGCGGCGGATCGGCATCTCGAGGAAGTGGTACGAGACCAGCGCGATCGCCAGCGTGACCGCGCACTGGACGAAGAAGAGTGGCCAACCCGTGATCCCGGCGCGCGCGGGGTCGACCACGATGTCCACCGGCCAGTGCCAGAGGTAGACCCCGTAGCTGATCAGGCCCAGTCCGCACAGCGGCTTCCACGAGAGCGCCCGGCTGAGGACTCCCGGTCGCGTGTGGACCGCCGCTGCGATGACGGCGACCGCCGCGAGCTGACTCACCAGGAAGCCGCCGTGATAGAGCCGCGACGAATTCCCGCCGAGCTGCGTCCAGGTCACCGCGAGGACACCGACGCCGGCGAGGCCGAGGGCTTCGAGCGTCCAGCGGGCCCGTGAGCTCTTCACCGGCCCCCAGATCGCCAGCGCGGCGGCGAGCGACGCACCGATGAGGATCCCCGATGCGCGGGTGTCGGTGCCGAAGTAGTCGCGCGAGACGTTCGTCGAGCTGTAGAGGAGCTGCATGAGCACCGCGGAGCCGGCCGCCCCGACGAGCGCGGTCACGAGCACCGACCGGGCGATCGCGTTGCGCTTCCACGCGAGGAGCCCGGCGAACACCAGAGGCCACACCAGGTAGAACTGCTCCTCGATCGCGAGGCTCCAGGTGTGCTCGAGCGGGCTGGGGGAGCGGAGCAGCGCGAAGTAGTCCTGCGACGCGAAGACGCCGCGCCAGTTGGCGACGTACGCGACGGTCGCGATGGCGTCGCCCCGGATCTGGGCCAGCTCCTCGGGCCGCGCGATGAAGAGGCAGTAGAGGCCGACCCCGAGCAGCATGCCGAACAGCGCGGGGAGCAGGCGCCGGGCCCGGCGGGCCCAGAACCCACCCAACCGGATCCCGCCGGTCTCGCCCCCTTCCGCGAGGAGCAGCGAGGTGATCAGGAACCCCGAGAGGACGAAGAAGAGGTCGACGCCGAGGTAGCCACCGGTGAGGTGCCCGCCGTGGAACAGCAGCACACCGGCCACCGCGGCGCCCCGGAGGCCGTCGAGTGCGGCGACGTGACGAATGCGGCCCCCCCACCCAGTCACGGCCGCAATCCTCGCAGACCGGATGAACCGCCGTGCTTCGCGTCCCACCGCGTGCGTCGCGGTGGTCGAACTTGACACTGAGGTATCCATAAGTCAAGACTTATTGATCGTGCGGGTGAACCGAGCGGACGATGTCTGGGAAGCGATGGGGGACGGCACGCGACGCGCCATCGTCGAGTGCTTGGCCGAACGCCCGCTCGCGGTGGGTGAGCTTGCCGGCCGTCTGCCGGTGAGCCAGCCCGCGGTATCGCAACACCTGAAGGTGCTGAAGACCGCGGGGCTGGTCACTGAGCGCGCCGCGGGCACTCGCCGCATCTATCGCCTCAACCCGGTCGGCGTCGCAGCGTTGCGCGACCAGCTCGACGCGTTCTGGAACCGCGCGTTGGCCGGCTACAAGGACATCGTGGAACAAGCTCCGGAGGAGAGGTCATGACCCGGGAAGCGGCAGCTGTCGTGCGGAAGCAGATCGTCGTCGAGGCACCGATCGAGCGCGCCTTTGCCGTGTTCACGGAGCGGTTCGGCGATTTCAAGCCCGCGGAGCACAATCTGCTCGGGGCACCGATCGCAGAGACGGTGTTCGAGCCGCGCGTCGGGGGCCACATCTACGACCGCGCGGTCGACGGCAGCGAGTGTCACTGGGCTCGGGTCCTCGTCTACCAACCACCTGAGCGCGTCGTGTTCAGCTGGGACATCAGCCCGCAGTGGCAGATCGAGAACGACCCGGACAACACGAGCGAGGTCGAGGTCCGGTTCATCGCCGAGACCGGCCAACGCACCCGGCTCGAGCTGGAGCACCGCAACATCGACCGCCACGGTCCGGGCTGGGAAGCAGTCGGCGACGGCGTCGCCGGCGACGCGGGATGGCCGCTGTACCTGAACCGGTACGCGGCCCTGCTCGCCGAGGGCAGCTGAATCGGCAAGCTGCTCGTCGACGGGTGAGCGGCGGGACAGGGCGCGTGCTCTCGCACGCATTGGGGTGACCGAGGGGTTTCGAACCCCCGACCTCCGGGACCACAACCCGGCGCTCTAGCCAACTGAGCTACGGCCACCATGAAGCGCCCGACGGCTGGCCGTCGTTGCCGGCGCGCCCGGGAGGACTCGAACCCCCGACCCGCTGCTTAGAAGGCAGCCGCTCTATCCACCTGAGCTACGGACGCTCGCCCACCGGGCCCGAGGAGTCTAACGGCCGCGGCCACGGCGTTCGAAGTCTGTGGGGCCGACCGGTCGCGGGATTCCGAGGTCCCTCGGAGCGGTCTCTCAGGCGGGCCTCAGGTGGCTGGGCCACCGTGGGACGATGGTGTGGGAACGAGTCGATCCGTGGGCGCCGAGTGATTCGGGGAACGAGGAGCGTGCCGAGATGACTGGCGGCCAGCGGGCGGCTCGGGTGCTGGTGGTGGACGACGAGCCGTCGATCACGGACGCCGTGGCCACGGCGCTGGGCTACGAGGGCTTCGAGGTCGCGACCGCGCCGAACGGACGGGATGCGCTGGCCCGCGTCGAGGACTTCCGCCCCGATCTCGTGGTGCTGGACATCATGCTCCCGGACCTCGACGGGATCGCGATCACGAAGCGGTTGCGGCGCGACGGCATCGACGTCCCGGTGCTGTTCCTGACCGCCCGCGACGACGCCGCCGACAAGGTCGAGGGCCTGACGGTGGGCGGCGACGACTACGTCACGAAGCCGTTCACGCTGGCCGAGGTCATCGCCCGGGTGCACGCCATCCTGCGGCGCACCGTGGGTCTCGCCGCGGAGGAGAACGGCCGGCTGCAGTTCAGCGACCTCGAGATGGTCGTCGACACCCATGAGGCGTGGCGCGCGGGCGAGCCGTTGCGGCTCACCGCGACCGAGTTCAACCTCCTGCGGTACTTCATGGAGAACCCGCGCCTCGTCCTCTCCAAGACCCAGATCCTCGATCACGTGTGGAGCTACGACTTCGACGGGGACCCGAACGTCGTCGAGACCTACGTCAGCTACCTGCGCAAGAAGCTGGACCGGCTGGGCCCGCCCTTGATCCACACGATCCGGCTCGTCGGCTACACCTTGCGCGACGCCGAGGTCTGATCGCGTGACGCCCGACCCGTCAGCGCTCGAGGCCGTGCCGGTGGACCCTGCGACGCCCGGGGTGCGCGCGGCCCCGCCCCGCTTCTCGCTGCGCACCCGGCTCCTGGCCGCGATCGCGGTCGTCGCGCTCGTCGGCCTGGTCGTGGCCGACCTCGCCACCTACGCGGCGCTGAAGTCGTTTCTCACCGACCGGATCGACAGCAGCCTGTCCTCCGCCAACCGGCCGCTGACGAACCTGCTGATCGAGCAGACCCAGGGCTCGCGGGGCGGGTTCGGGAGCGAAGCCGACCAGGCCGCGCTCGCGGCGGCCGCGCCGGGCGCCTACGTCGAGCTGCGCGATGCGAGCAACCGTGCCGTGGTGAGTGGTTCGACCCGGGGGGACTACGCGACCGCGATTCCGAGCCTGCCGGACCACGTGTCCGGCGTGAGCAGCCCGAACGACGTGCAGTACCTGACGGTGAACGCGAAGCACAGCGGACCACCGTTCCGACTCCGGTTCGAGGAGCTGCCGAGCGGTGGCTACCTGCTCGTCGCGCTCCCGCTCGACGAGGTCAACCGGACCCTGCACCAGCTGATCGTCATCGAGCTGGTGGTCACCGGCGCTGCGTTGCTCGCGGCGATCGGTCTCGGGCTCTGGCTCGTGCGGATCGGGCTCCGCCCCCTGCGCGACATCGAGACGACTGCTTCCAGCATCGCGGGCGGCGACCTGAGCCTGCGCGTGGCGGAGGACGACCGCACCGAGGTCGGGCGGCTCGGCTCCTCGCTCAACATCATGCTGCGCCACATCGAGGACGCCTTCGCCCGGCGCGCCGAGTCCGAAGAGCAGCTCCGCCAGTTCGTGGCCGACGCGTCGCACGAGCTGCGCACCCCGGTGAGCGCGGTCTCCGCGTACGCCGAGCTCTTCGAGCGGGGTGCGAACGAGCGGCCGGCGGACCTCGCGCGGGTCATGCGGGGCATCCGGGTGGAGACCGCCCGGATGCAGACGCTGATCGACGATCTGCTGCTCCTGGCCCGGCTCGACGAGGGTCGCCCGCTCGCGCACGAGCGCGTGAACCTCGTCGCGGTGCTCGAGGACTCGGTCGACAGCGGCGCGTGCGGTCGGACCCGACTGGCCGATCACGTTCGAGCCGCCGGCACCGGTCGAGGTCATCGGTGATTCGATGGCCCTCCGCCAGATCATCGACAACCTGCTCGGCAACGTCCGCACGCACACGCCGTCCGGGACCCGCGCCACGGTGCGGCTCCAGGTCGACCGCAGCAGCCCGCCCGGCACCGTCGTGCTCGAGGTGGCCGACGAGGGTCCCGGCCTCGACGCCGAGCACCTCGAGCGGGTCTTCGAGCGGTTCTACCGGGCCGACGCTTCGCGCTCCCGGCTGCGGGGTGGGAGCGGGCTCGGGCTCGCCGTCGTCTCCGCGCTCGTGGCGGCCCACCACGGCCGGGTCGAGGTGTTGAGCGCGCCGGGCGCCGGCGCGACGTTCCGGGTGCACCTCGCGCTCGCCCCGCCCGGCGAACCGGATCCGACCGGCCCGGCGGCATCCGCCGTCGAGGTCCCGGTCACTCGCTCGTCGGGCCAGTGAAGCGCGGCGCCCGCTTCTCGCGGTGCGCCGCGAGGCCCTCGGCCGCGTCGGGTCCGCCGAACCCGTAGAACTCGTAGGCCAGCGACGCGTCGAAGACCGGCCCGAGGCTGCGGTACCAGTGGTTGAGCGTGTGCTTCGTCCACCGGATCGCGCTCTGGGCGCCGGTGGCGAGCTCGGTCGCGATCTCCTGCGCCTCGGTGAGCAGCGCGTCGTCGTCGACGCACAACGAGACGAGCCCGATGCGTTCGGCCTCCTCGCCCGTGAGGGTGCGGCACGTGAGCAGGTAGTACTTCGCCTTCGCCATGCCGCAGAGCATCGGCCAGCAGATCGCTGCGTGATCGCCCGCGGCGACACCGAGCCGGGTGTGCCCGTCGATGATGCGGGCCGAGCGCGCCACGATCGAGACGTCCGCCAGCAGCCCGACGACCAGGCCTGCGCCGACGGCGGGGCCGTGGATCGCGGAGACGATCGGCTTCGAGCACTCGATGACGTTGAACACGAGGTCGCGGGCCTCGCGCAGGACGCGGGTCCGGACCGCGTAGTCGTGCGTGATGCCTTCGATCAGGTCGAAGCTCCCACCCGCGGAGAAGGCACGCCCGGCCCCCGAGATCATCGCAACCCGCACGTCGGGATCGCGGTCGATCGTGAGCCACACGTCGGCGAGCTCGCGGTGCATGTCCGGGTTCACCGCGTTGAGGCCGGGGCCGTCGAGCACCACGTGCAGCACGCCCGCGGCCGGGCGCTCGAAGCGGAGACTGGGAAAGGCGTCGTAGGGATCGGTCATGGCTCCAGCGTGCCAGGTGGCGCGTCCCCGGGGTCGATGGGTGTCGCCCACCGCCACGAGACCGAGACGCGGGGACCGGACCGGGCGACCTTCGGGACCGCATGCTCCCAGTCGAGCTGCATCCGGCCACCCATGACCAGCAGATCACCCGACGCGGGCGCGAGGTCGCGCGACGGGCCGCCCGCCTTCGGCCGCACGAGGAACGGCCGGCGTGTGCCCAGCGTCAGGATCGCCACGAGCGTGTCGTCGAGCTGTCGCAGCTCGCGGTCACTGTGCGGCGCGACGCTGTCCTGCCCGTCGCGGTAGTAGTTGAGCCCCGGTCCGCTGAGCCGGACGCCGTACCGAGCTTCGAGCGTGGTCCGGGCCTCGGTCAGGGCTGGGTGCTGCGTGCGCTTCGACCGCCGGCCGAACGACGTCAGTCGCGGGTCGTCGACCATGCGGTCGTACATCCAGCGCCGACCCTGCTGCCAGGTGACGGACTCGACGAGCTCGACGAGGAGGCTGTCGCCGCCGCGCAGCCAGCTTCGGGCCAGGTCGACCCACGAGTGCTCGTCGAGCCAGGTGCGCTCGACGGCGGCCCGGGGATCGACCCCCGGGGGGCCGATGCCGAGCAGGGAGGTCTGGAGCGGCTCCACCCCACCAGGATATCGAACACCAGTTCGATCCGGCCAGGCCCGATCAGCTCGCAGGCGGCGCCGGGACCATGTCGACGACGGGGAGCTCGTCGTCGAGCTCGTCGACGGGCGTGGGCAGCACGGGGAGGCGCAGCCGCATGATCGTGCCGCCGCCCGGGGCGGCATCGGCCGTGACCGTGCCCCCGTGGGCCAGCGCCGCGTTGCGGACGATCGCGAGCCCGAGGCCCGATCCCGGCATCGCCCGCGCGGCGGAGGCGCGGTAGAAGCGGTCGAAGACGTGGGGGAGATCCGCGGCCTCGATCCCAGGCCCGTGGTCGCGGACGCTCAGCTGCCCGTTCGCGAGCGACACGTCCACCTCGCCGTCGGGCGGGCTCCACTTGCACGCGTTGTCGAGGATGTTGGCCACGGCGCGCTCGAGCAGCGCGCGGTTCCCGTGGGTGACAGCCGGGATGTTCTCCCGGATCCGGATCTGCAGCTCCGGCGCGTGCAGCCGGGCCCGGTCCACCGCGCGCTCCACGACGTCGTCGAGTCGCACATCGCTCATCTGGTCCTCGCCTTGCGCGTGATCCTCCCGCGCGAGCTCCACCAGGTCGCCCACGAGCACCGTCAGCTCCTCCAGCTGCGCCACCGCGTCGGCCAGCAGGCACTCACGGTCGGCAGCGGGCATCAGGTCCTGCCGGGCGAGCACCTCGATGTTGGTGCGCAGGCTGGTGAGCGGCGTGCGCAGCTCGTGGCCCGCGTCGGCGACGAGCTGGCGTTGCTGCACCCGGGACAGGTTGAGCGCGTCGAGCATCTCGTTGAAGCTCGTGGCGAGGCGGGCCACCTCGTCGCGGCCGGTCACCTCGATGGAGGCCGACAGGTCCTGGGTCTCGGCGACGTGCTCCGCCGCTTCCGTCAGCCGGCGCACCGGGCGCAGCGCGGATCGGGCGACGAGGAGCCCGAGCGCGGCGGCCAGGGCGACGCCTCCGAGCCCGGCGAGGATGAGCCGCAAGCGCAGGTTCGCGAGGTTGCGGTCCACCTCGGCGAGCGAGCGGGTCAGCTGGACCGCGACCCCGGGAGCCGCGGGCAGCGTGATCACCCGCACGTGCTCGCCGCGCACGGTCGCGTCGCGCAGGTGCTTCGGCACCTTGCCGGACGCCACTTCGCGATCCGTCTTGTCGACGGGGATCTTGCCTCGCTGGTTGGCGGGGCGCGTCGTCGATCCGTCCGCACCGACGAGCTGCACGACGGATTGCTCGCTCGCGAGCGGGGAGTTCGGGATCGGGCCGAGCACCCGGCCGAAGAACCGCGAGTCGGTGACCCGCTCGGCCTGGTCCTGCAGGCGCTCGTCGACCTGACGCCGGAGCTGGTCGCGCACGCTGACGTACGAGTAGCCCGCGGCGAGCAGCACCGCGACCGCCACCGCGGTTGCCGCGGCGAGGGTGAGCCGCATGCGCAGGCTCACGCGCACCTCGCGCAGCACGTATCCCACCCCTCGCACGGTGCGGATCAGGCGAGGTTCGCCGTCCGCCTCGGTCTTGCGCCGCAGGTAGCCGATGTAGACCTCGAGCGAGTTCGAGTTCCAGTCCATGTCGTAACCCCAGACCTGCTCGAAGATCACCTCGCGCGGTCAACACCCGGCGCGCGTTGCGCAGCAGCAGCTCGAGGAGCAGGAACTCGGTCCGGGTGAGGTCGATGCGGCGCTTCCCGCGGAAGACCTCGCGGGTCTCCGGGTCCAGTGACAGGTCGGCGTGGGTGAGCAGCCCGTTCGTCGTGTCGGCGGTGCGCCGCAGCAGCGCCCGGAGCCGAGCGAGCAGCTCGCGGAGCGCGAAGGGCTTGACGAGGTAGTCGTCCGCGCCGGCGTCGAGCCCGGCGACCCGGTCCGAGACCGTCTCACGCGCGGTCAGCATCAGGATCGGGGTGGTGTCGCCCGAGGCGCGGATGCGCCGGCACAGCTCGATCCCGTCCATCTGGGGCATCAGGACATCGAGCACCACCGCGTCCACCGGGTTGCGAGCGAGCGCTTCGAGCGCTTCGATGCCGTCACCGGCGTGGTCGACCCGGTAGCCCTCGAACCCGAGCGCCCGCTCGATCGCTTCCCGCACGGCGCGCTCGTCGTCGACGACCAGGATCCGCATCCCCCCAGTCTGACGTTCCAGTCTGAGAATTTGCCGAGGGGCCCGGGCGGTGCGCCTCAGGCGTCGGGGGCGGGGTCGCCGAGCTCGAGGGAGTAGGCGACGTTGACCTCGACGAGTCCCACGAACGATCCCACGATCATGCCGGTGATGCCCTGGACGACGAAGACCTCGATGAGCGCGTGGTGGAGCACGAGCTCGTTGACCCACTCGAGCGCCTGGTGCTCGAGCCCGATCGGCAGGGTCACGAGCAGGAACACGAGCCAGAAGTGCGGGCGGACGAGATGCGCGGAGCGACGCATCCCCCTGATCGCGCCGACGTGCTCGATGTTGATCACGGGACCGGTGATCGCGAGGAGGGTGAAGAGGATCAGCCCGGGGACGACGAGCAGCAGCAGCCCGATTGCCGCGAGCAGGTTGATCAGGATGTCGGCGACGATCAGCGACCCGTACGGGAGGGTGCGGAGCACCTGCAGCACCGGCTCGGGCTCTTCGCCGAGCTCGAACTCGCCCACGACCTTGTCGAGCAGCCCCGCGTAGAACGTGATGCCGACCTGCGACATGGCCGTGCCGGCGAGTGCGAAGCTCCAGACGAGGAAGTTCGGCTCGGCTCGGTGGGTCAGGTCCTCGATCGCCGCGCCGATGACGGCGGTGACACCGAACACGAGCGCGGCGGCGATCACGACGCGACCGAACCGGTGCCGGTACGACGCGCCGACGTCGTTCAGGATCTGGCGGACGGGGATCCGCGTGACGTCGGTTGCGGTCACCCGCCCAGGTCTAGCCGCGTACGAGCATCAGGACGAGCACGTAGTGGCAACCCGCGGCCATCAGCGTCATCGCGTGCCAGACCTCGTGGTATCCGAAGAACCGGGGGCTCGGGTTCGGGAAGCGCAGCCACAAGCCGATCGCGCCGAGCGTGTACAGGACACCGCCGGTTGCCAGCAGGATGAGCTCCGGCGTGTTGAGCGCGCGCAGCACTGCGGGCAGCGCGAGGACGAGCAGCCAACCGAAGCCGATGTAGAAGACCGCCGCGTACTTGTGGATGATCCGCATGTGCCATAGCGCGAGGATCGCGCCGCCGGCGGCGATGCCCCACGCCAGGACGAGGAAGGTGATGCCCCACGCGGGGTCGAGCGCGAGCAGGGTGATCGGCGTGTACGAGCCCGCGATCAGCACGAAGATCATCGCGTGATCGAGCCGTTGCAGGCGCGCCTTGATCGCGGGCGGCCAGTGGGCCATGTGGTACGTCCCGCTGGCGCCGAACAGGGCGAGCAGCGAGAGGACGAAGAGCGCCGATGCGATGTGGGCGGTGAGGCCCCGGCTGAGCGCGACGAGCAGGACCCCGGCGGGGACCGCGAGGACGAAGGCGATCTGGTGCAGCCGCCCGCGGAACCGCGGCGGGAGCACCACACCGGCCACGCCAACCTGCGCCATGGCCAACGATAGGCCCCGATGGGGCGCGTCCGTCATGGGTCGTTCGGCTCATTCGCCGGGCGGATCATTCGCCGGGCAGATCACCCGCCGGTCGTCGCCGCCTCGATGGCGAGCGCCGCGTGGATGAGCCCGATGTGCGTGAACGCCTGCGGGAAGTTGCCGAGCAGCTGGCGGGTCGTGGGGTCCACTTCCTCGGCGAGCAGGCCCACGTCGTTCGCGCACCCCGCCATGAGGTCGAACAGCTGCGCCGCCCGGTCGGGCTCCCCGGCCCGGGCCAGGCACTCGGCGAGCCAGAACGTGCAGATGCCGAAGGTCCCCTCGCCGCCGGGAAGCCCGTCCTCGTTGAGGTAGCGGTAGACGAACCCGTGGTCGTCGGTGAGGTGGGTCGCGATCGCCTCGATCGTCGCGCGCATGCGGGGGTCGTCGGCCGGGAGGAATCCGACGATGCGGCATCATCAGCACCGAAGCATCGAGCTCGTCGCGCCCGAACGCCTGGGTGAACGCACCGACCTTGTCGCTCCACCCTTCGGTGAGGATCGCGTCGCGGATGCGGTCGCGTTCCGTGGCCCACCGCGACGCCCGCGTCGCGTCGGCGCCGAATGGTGCGGCGAGGCGAACGGCGCGGTCGAGCGCGACCCAGTTCATGACCTTCGAGTACAGGAAGTGACCGGCGCCCCCGCGGACCTCCCAGATGCCTTCGTCGACGTCCTGCCATCGGAGCACCGCGCGGTCCGCGACGTTCGCCAGGAACTCGCCGAGCTCCGCGGCGATCTCGATGCCGAGCTCGGAGATCTTCCACGCCGCGTCCAGCAGCTCGCCGTAGACGTCGAGCTGGGTCTGGTCCCACGCGCCGTTGCCGATGCGCACCGGCCGGCTGTCCTGATGACCCGACAGCTGGTGGAGCTCGTGCTCCGGGATGAAGCGCTCGCCGCGGATCCCGTACATGATCTGGAGCCCCTGGCCGCTGGCGAGGCTGCCGGCGGTGGCGTTGCCGAAGAACTCGAAGAAGCGGCTCGCCTCGAACCCGCATCCGCTCGCGGCGAGCGCCGCCGATGGTGAAGCTCGCGTCGCGCACCCACGTGTAGCGGTAGTCCCAGTTGCGGACCCCACCGATCTCCTCGGGCAGCGATGTGGTGGGCGCGGCGACGATCGCACCGGTGGGCGCGTAGTTGAGTGCGCGGAGCACCACGGCGCTGCGCCGGAGCAGGCCCCGGTGGTCGCCCTCGTACCCGACGAGCTTCTCGGCCCAGGACTGCCATCCGGAGACGGTGGTCGCCAGTGACGCTCGGATCGCATCGGCATCGATCGGAGGCGGCGGCGGGCCCCACGGATCCCCGGTCCGGAGCGCGAACGCCACGACGTCACCGGACCCGATCGTGAGATCGGCGTGCAGCACCGCGCCGTCGACCTGGAGTGCTGCCTCCGTGGAGATCACGACGGTGAGCGGACCACCACGCGTGCGCCAGCACCCGTCGTCGGTCGCGAACATGAGCGGGGTCGTGAGCCCGTACTCGGGGCGGGTCGCGACCTCGACGTGCAGCTCGACCGCTCCGTCCGTGCACTCGACGATCCGCGAGAGCGCGGACGGCGAGTGCAGCCCGATGTCGTTGTGACGGTCGTCGGGGTGCAGCGGCATGAAGTCCGTGAGCACGACGGTGCCGGTCGGGGTGCGGAACCGCGTGCGCAGCACCATCGTGTCGTCGACGTACTCGCGCGTGACCTCGGCGGGACCACGGGGTCGGATCGACCAGTAGCCACCCGGTTCACCCAGGATGCGGGCGAAGAACGCGGGCGAGTCGAAGCGGGGGAGGCAGGCCCAATCCACCGAGCCGGCCCGGCTCACCGAGCGCGCTGCCCTGGCAGTTCCCGAGGAGCGCGTAGTCCGCGATCGCCGGCGGCCGGTCGTCGATCGTCACCCACGCTTCCACGGCCGCCATCCTGCTCGATCCGCGGCGTCGGGGCCGCCGCGCCGGTGGAGCGCTACGGAGCGGCGGGCTCGATGGTGAAGAGCGCGGTCAGGTCCGTGATCTCGAACACCCGCAGCGCCGGCTGCGCGAGCCCGGAGAGGACGAGCTGCCCGTCCTGCTCCCGCATGTGCTTGAGCGCCGCGACGAGCACGCCGAGACCCGACGAGTCGATGAACCCCAGCTCCGAGAGGTCGACGACGAGCACCTTGGCCCCGCCGTCGATGATCGCGTACAGCTCTTCGCGCAGCGCGGGCGACGTGGCGACATCGATCTCGCCCCGCACCGCGACGACCTCACGACCCTGCGAATCCTGGCGATGCTCGAGCTCGAGTGGCTTCAACGTTCCCTCTCCTCGACGATCGGGCCGGACGAGAGCCCGGGTCATGTGAAGAGACTGACGCCCCCGGGCCCGACGAGCAAGCCGAGGACGATGAGGACCGCTCCGTACGCCACGCCACCCCGCACCAGCGTGACGATTCCCGAGATGACGAGCACCACGGCGACGAGCCACAAGATGAAATCCATGCGAAGCAGGTTTCCCGAGCGCCCGAATTGGCAAACCCTTCTTGGATGGATGGGGGTCCGGGCGCCGAGCGCTCGGCGAATCGCTTCGCGGCCTACGCGCGCACAGGTGACCGTCGGATCCGAGACGCGCTGGTCATGGAGCACCGGGACCTGGCCCGGGCGCTCGCCCGCCGGTATCGCGGCCGCGGCGAGCCGACCGAAGACCTGGAGCAGGTCGCGCTGGTCGGCTTGATGAAGGCCGTCGAACGATTCGATCCGGACCTCGGCATCGCCTTCCCGAACTTCGCGATCCCGACGATCGTGGGCGAGCTCAAGCGCCACTTCCGCGGCCAGTGGATCGTGCGGGTGCCACGATCGCTCCAGGAGCGGGTGCTGAACCTCGGTCGCGCGATCGACGAGATGACGAACCTCAACGGCCGGTCCCCCACGTTGGCCGAGCTGGCCCGGGGGATGGGCGAGTCCGAGGAGCTCCTGCTCGAAGCGATGGAGGCCCGGCTCGCGTACTCCGCGGTGGCGTTGGATCCGCCCGACCAGGACGGCAGCGGTGACGGGGCGGGCGGAGTCCTCGGCCGCGACGACGCGCAGCTGCGGGGGTCGAGCGGGGCCTGCTGGTGGAGTCGTTGCTCGACCACCTCGGGCCCCGCGAGCAGCTCATCATCCGGTTGCGGTTCTTCGACGAGATGACCCAGAGTGAGATCGCGGACGAGGTCGGGTTGAGCCAGATGCAGGTGTCCCGGCTGATCCGGCACTCGCTCGAGCACCTCCGCGACGATTGCGGCCGACTCGTGAGAAATCCGTCCGAGACCGTTTAGGCCGGGCGGGGTCTGGGTAGGGAGGCTCGATCGTGGGCCAGATCGGGGATCGGCAGGGGGGCGGACCGGTGGCGCCGGGTCCGCCGCGTTCCCGGACCCGGGCTTCGAGGCCGTCGCCAACCGCGTCCCGCTCCTGCTCTGGGCCTCCGGTCCGGACCGTCGCTACACGTGGTGCAACGACCAGTGGCTGGGCTTCACGGGCCGATCCATGGCCGAGGAGATGGGTCACGGCTGGGTCGCCGCGGTGCACCCGGACGACGTCGAGCGCTGCCTCGAGGTCTCGGCAGAGGCGTTCGAGCGCCAGGAGCCCTTCTCGGTGGAGTACCGGTTGCGCAGGGCGGACGGTGAGTTCCGCTGGATGCTGGACCACGGCGTCCCCTGGCACTCTCGTGACGGCACCTTCCTGGGCTACGCGGGCCTGTGCGTGGAGGTCCACGAGACCCGCATCGCGCTCGAAGAGTTCCGCCTCCGCGAGTGGCAGCAGGGGATCGTCGCGGACCTGGGTCGCTTCGCGCTCGAGGTCGACGACGAGCAGGAGCTGCTCGACATCGCGGTCAAGCTGCTGGCCCACGGTCTCGGCGTCCCGCTGACCGCCGCGATGCGGTTGAGCGACGACGGCGCCTGGCTCGACATCCAAGCCGGCACCGGGTGGGATGCCGTGCTGCTCGGCGACGCGCGGATCAGCACCGATCGCTCCACGCTCGCGGGCTTCACGCTCGAGACCGACGGCCCGGTGGTCAGCGCCGACCTGCGCTCCGAGACGCGCTTCCTAGGCGGCCCGGGCTTGCGGTCGCACGGGGTCGTCAGCTCGATGAGCACGATCATCCACTTGCCCGGACGCCCCTTCGGCATCCTCGGTGCGTACTCCACGGAACCGCGACCGTTCGACGAGGACGACGTCTCGTTCGCCCGCAGCATGGCCAACCTGCTCGGCGCGTCGTTCGCCCGACGCGAGGTCGAAGAGGAGCTGCGCGGGCGTGAGCTCGAGGCCCGCCTGGCGTTCGCGGCGGGGCGCATGGGCTCCTGGCGCTGGGACATCGCTCGCGGCCGGGTGTCGTGGTCGCCCGAGATGGAGGCGGCGTACGGCCTCGAGCCCGGAACGTTCGCCGGGACGTACGAGGCCTTCGTCGAGAACGTCCATCCTGACGACCGGGAACGGATCGTGGCGGAGCTGCACCGCGGCGACCGCCGCCGGCCGCGACTTCCTCATGGAGCATCGCGTCCTCATGCCGGACGGCGACGATGCGGTGGTTCCAGGGGCGCGGTGCCGCCGGTGCGCGGCGCCGACGGGCAGATCACGAGCTGGGTCGGCGTCGGCATCGACATCACCGAGAGCAAGATCGTCGAGCAGGAGCTTCGCGACTACGAGCTCGAGGCGCGGCTGGCCTTCGGCGCCGGGCGCATGGGTTCGTGGCGCTGGAACTCGAGGACGAGTCGCGGGAAGTGGTCCCCGGAGCTCGAAGACCTGGTCGGCATCGAGCGGGGCAGCTACGACGGCACGTGGGAGTCCTTCATCGCAGCCGATCCTCGCCGAGGACGGCCCGCACATGCGCGAGGCCATCACCACCGCCGCGCTGCACCACGACGAGTTCACCGTCTGGTACCGGATCCGCCGGCCGGACGGCGTCATCCGGTGGATCGAGACGCGGGGCCGCGAGATCGGCGACAGCGGCGACTGGATCGGCGTCAGCATCGACGTCACCGAGCACCGTCACACCGAAGAGGCGCTGCGGGAGTCGAACAGCCGGCTGGGTGAGACCGTCGGCCGGCTCGACACCCTGCTCGCGAACGCACCCCTCGGGTTCGCGTTCTACGACCGCGACCTGCGCTACGTCCGCCTGAACCAGCCCCTCGCCGAGATCAACGGCATCCCGATCGAGGACCACCTCGGCCGCCGGGTCTCCGAGGTGCTGCCCGACGTCGGACCCCAGATCGAGAGCATGTTGCGGGCGGTCCTCGAAAAGGGCGCGCCGATCCCGGACGTCGAGATCACGGGCCAGACGCCGGCGCAACCGGGGGTCGAGCGCCACTGGCTGGCCAGCTACTACCCGGTCCGTGGCACCGAAGAGGTCCCGGTCGAGTTCGGGGCCATCGTGGTGGAGATCACCGAGCGCAAGCGCGAGGAACGAGCCGCGCGCCTGACCGGCGCGTTCAGCGAGCTGCTGGCGGCGAGCCCGGACGTCACCGAGCTGCTCGATCAGGCCGCGGCGATCATGGTCCCCGAGCTGGCGGACTCCTGCGGCATCTACCTGCTGCCGCGCACCGACGTCGCCCGTCGCCACGCGGTCGCCGCACGCGGACCCCGAGATGGCGCAGCTGCTCACCGACGCGGACCGGCGCTGGCCGCTCGACGTCCCGAAGATGCTGGAGCTGATCCCCGAGCTCCGCGAGGGTCGACCGGCGATGGTCACCCGCATCACGGACGAGATGCGGTCCGCGTACATCCACGATCCCGAGCACCGCGGGGTGGTCGAGCGGGTGGGCGCCCAGTCGTCGATCGTCGCGCCGCTGCACGTCGGCGACGACGTGGTCGGGGTGCTCTGCCTCGACTTCAGCGGGCTCTCGGGGCGGGTCTTCCAGCCTGACGACATCGCGTTGGTCGAGTCGCTCGGCGATCGACTCGTGCTCGTGCTCGAGCGCGCGTACCTCACCGGCGACGGCGACGCGGGCGCGTGCCCGCCTCGACCTGCTGGCCGAGGTGAGCGAGCTGCTCACGGTCGGTCTCGACACGCGGGCCCGGTTGGAGGCCGTCGCCGACGTGGTCCTCCCGACGTTCGGTGATGCCTGCGTCGCGTACCTCGCGGGCGAGCAGGGACTGCGACCGACCGTGTGCCGGGTCGCGGAGGGGCCGCTCAACACCGTGCGCGCCTGCGCGGACATCCCTGCCGCCGACGTCGGTGGGGCCGGTCCGGTCGCCACCGCGTTCCGGACCCGGGAGTCGGTGCTCGTCACCGACGTGCCCCCCGGGCTCGGCGAGCCCGCCCAGCTGCTCGGACTGCACTCGGTCCTCGTGGTGCCGTTGCTCGCGGCCGACGAGCCCATCGGGGTGCTGGTCTTCGGCTACTCGGGCTCGGGGCGGCGGTACGGGCGCGACGACATCGGCCTGGCCCGTGAGATCGCGGGGCGGGTGGCGCCGGCCGTCGAGGACGCCATGCGGTTCGAGCGCGAGCTCGCGACCGCCGAGGCGTTGCAACGTAGCCTGCTCCCCGATCAGCTGCCCGAGCTCCAGGACGCCGACCTCGCGACGCGCTACGTCCCGGGCGGCGTCGGGCTCAAGGTCGGGGGCGACTGGTACGACGCGGTGCCGCTGCGCGACGGGCGCGTGATGCTCGTGATCGGTGACGTCGTCGGGCACGGCGTGCGGGCCGCGGCGTCGATGGGCAAGCTGCGCAACGTCCTGCAGTACAGCGCGCTCGACGGCCTCGCGCCCGCGGCGGTGCTCGCCCGGCTCAACGCCTACTTCTGCGCGCTGGTCGACTCGGACATGGCGACGCTGCTCATCGCCGAGTACGACTCCGAGCACCGACCGCATCCGGTATTCGAGCGCCGGCCACCTGCCCGCCATGCTCCGGATGCCCGACGGGACCGTCGAAGCGCTCGAGGGCGGGCGGTCCATGCCGCTGTGCGCCACGGATCAGGCGCAGTACCACGAAGCCGAGCACGACCTTCCCCCCGGGTCGATGCTGGTGCTCTACACGGACGGGCTCATCGAACGGCGGGGTGAGTCGCTCGACGTCGGGCTCGACCGCCTGGCCGAGGTGCTGCGCACCGCGCCCGACGCGGTCGAGGACGTGGCGGACCGCTTGCTCCGCGACTTCCTCGCCGACGACGCGCCGGCCGACGACGTCGCGCTGCTGTGCGTCGGGGTCCGCGGACCGGAGGCGTCGCTGCGGCTCCGGGTCCCCGCCGCGCGCGCGCCAGCTCTCGCGCATGCGGCGCGAGGTGACGGAATGGCTGCACGCGGATCGGTGCGTCGGAGCTGGAGACCCACGAGATCGCGGCTTGCGGTCAACGAGGCTGCGGCGAACGCGATCGAGCACGCGTACGGGCTCTCCGACGAGGAGTTCGTCGTCGAGGCCGACCAACACGGGGACCGGGTCGAGCTCGTGGTCCGGGACTTCGGGCAGTGGCGGACCCGGCGCACGTCCGGGGACCGCGGTCGCGGGCTCGACCTCGCCGCGCGGGCTGATGGACTCGGTGAACGTGGAACCCGGTTCGGACGGGACCGTCGTGCGGCTCGAGCGCCGCCTCGCCGGCCCGGAGGGCGAGACCCGGTGAAGCCGTTGGCCCAAGTGACGCTCGACCCGCGGGGCCCCGTGCTGGTCGCGCACCTCGCCGGCGAGGTCGACTTGTCGAACGTCGAGGACATCCGTGTCGCGCTCGTCGACGCGGTCTCGCACGACATGGAGTACCTGATCCTCGATCTCACGGCGACCGAGTACCTCGACAGCACCGGTGTGCGCCTGCTGTTCGAGCTCGCCGAGCGGCTGCAGGGCCGCCGGCAGGAGCTCCGGCTGGTCGTCGACGACGAGACGTTGGTCCAGCGGGTCATCATGCTCACGCAGCTCGATCAACGGGTCCCGCTCGACGTGACCGTCGATCAGGCCATCGCCGCAGTGGGGGGCCGGTGATCGCTCAGCTGCGTGCGAGGGCGAACCACACGACCTTGCCGGACGCCCGGGGGGACCAGTCCCAGCTGTCGGCGAGCGTCGCCACGATCGCGAGCCCCCGGCCGGATTCGCGATCCGTCGCTGCCGACTTCGATGACCGGCACGTCGTCGTTGCCGTCGCGAACCTCTACCCGGATGTCGTCACCGACCCCTACTCGAAGCCGGATGGTGCTCGTCCCATGAATGACCGCGTTGGTTGCCAGCTCGCTGACCAGGAGCATCGCCGTGTCGATGACCTCCGGATCGATCGCATGCCGCGCCAGCGCGGCCCGGGTGAACCGGCGGGCCGCGGCGACGCTCTCCGGGACCGCAGGAAAGATCGTTTCGGCGATTTCAGTGGTGAACATGGCGCTCTTTGTGTTTCCTCCCTGTCCGGTCTGCAAACATGACGGCCGTGTCGGCCACCGAGATCAAGCTCGCAATTCCGGGTTCCCCGGATTTCCTCCGCCTGGCCCGGCTGGCCGCGGCGGACGCCGGGAGCCGCATCGGCATGACGTTCGAGGACCTGGACGACCTGCGAATCGCGGTGGACGAGCTCAGCTACGCGATCACCGGAGGCCGTCCCGAGGCGACGCTCCACCTGGTGTTCACGCTGCGTGACGCCGCGATCGACGTCGAGGGAACGAGCGCCGACGAAGGCGGCTCGTTCGCTCCCACCGAGCTGGCCCGCACGATCGTGGCTGCCGTGGTGGACGAGTACCAGCTCGAAGCGGTCGCCGGGCAGCGCCGCTTCCGGCTGACCAAGCGTGTGCCGGAAGGATGAGAGCCGCCGCCGAGGAGCCGTTGGCGCGGTTCTTCGAGTACCGCCGGACGAAGGATCGTCGGGATACGGGACGAGCTCATCTCCGAGCACCTGGGGCTCGCGATCGCTCTGGCGCGTCGCTTCGCCGGTCGTGGTGAGGCGGTCGACGACCTCGAGCAGATCGCGACGCTGGGACTGCTGAAGGCGGTGGAGCGGTTCGAGCCCGAGCGGGGCTTGGCCTTCTCGACGTTCGCGACGCCGACGATCTCGGGTGAGATCAAGCGCCACTTCCGCGACAAGTCGTGGTCCGTGCGGGTGCCGCGCGCGCTCCAGGAGCTGGGGTTGCGGCTCACCGCGACGGTCGGGGAGCTCACGCAACGAGCTCGGTCGCTCGCCGACCGTGGCCGAGATCGCCGAGCGACTCGAGGTGGATCCGGAAGCGGTCCTCGAAGCGATGGAAGCGAACCGCGCGTTCGCGACCCAGTCGCTCGACGCGCAGCTGCCGGGGGACGACCGCACGCTGGGCGACACGCTCGGCGGCGACGAGCCGGGCATGGACCAGATCGAGCACGAGATCGTCGTGAACGACCTCCTCGCGACCCTGCCCGAGCGCGAGCAGACGATCCTGCGGCTTCGGTTCTTCGACGGTCTCACCCAGACCGAGATCGCGGCCCAGGTCGGCATCAGCCAGATGCACGTCTCCCGGCTCCTGTCGCGGTCGCTCGACCAGCTGCGTCAGGGGCTCGAGCAGACCTAGATCCGGCCTTCGCCCTTCTGCTTCGCGCCCCGCTCGGCCATCTCCTGCTCGTGCTTCGCGACCCTCGGGATCCAGCTCGAGCACCTCGGCCGCCGCGGCTTCGTCCTCGGTGGGCTCGCGATCGGGCTGGTGCGGCGCGTTCGCCTCTTCGCGCTCGGCGGCACGGGTCTCCGGGGTCGGCTTGGTGTGGTCGGTCATCACATGGCTCCATGGGGTTCGAGGGTCGAGACGAAGAGCCCCTGCGGGGCGCGCCGGGTGCCGGTCGCGGCGAGCTGGCGCTCGGCGTGCAACCGGGCGGCGGCCAGCTCGAGCTCGGGGCTGGGCTGCGGGTGCAGCTCCTGGACGATCACGCGTCCGATCACTCGGAGATACTGGATCCCGAGCGCCGCGAGCATCAGCACGAACGTCTTGCGCATCATCCGCACGACCATGGGACCCTCCCGGACCAGACAGTGAAGCGTCGTTCACGCCCGGTGCTACCCGGCGGCCCGCGTCGCCGAAACGTGCGCCGGGTGACGTCGCGTGGGCCCGACCCGGTTTCGGAGCTCCGGCCCCGGGGTATGTCGATCGGGAGTTCGAGGGAGAGCGTTGGGACGGCGGCACGACCTCGACCGTAGAGTCATTCCTCCGGCCAGAGTGGAGATCGAGATGCCCCCGACTGCTGAGCTCCAGATGGAGGTCACCCTCGAGACCGTCGGCGAGCTGGCGCAACGGGCGGTCGATCTCGCGTGGTCCCGCGATGCCCGCCTCGCGGTCGCCGAGTCGTGCACCGCGGGCGCGGTGGCCGCCGCGCTCGGCGATGGCCGACGGCGCCGGCGCGTGCTTCCAGGGCGGCGTGGTCGCCTTCTCGCCGGCGGCCAAGTACTCGATGCTGGGGGTGCAGCCCGGCCCGGTCATCAGCCACGAGGCCGCGCGGCAGATGGCCCGTGGCGCGCTCGAGCGCTTCGACGCCGACGTGGCCGTCGCGACCACAGGCGTCATCGGCCCCGCCCGCGAGGAGGGTCAGTCCGTCGGGACGCTGTGGCTCGGCGGATGCAGCCGCCGGCAGCCGGCACTGGCCCTGCGCAAGACCCTGACCGGTGACGAGCCCGGCGATCTGCGCGAAGCGGCGGTGCACGATGCGCTGCGCCTGCTGATCACGCTCCTGGAGCAGTGACCACCGGGCCGGTGCACCCGGCCCGACGCCCGTTCCCCTCCTGATCCGAAGGGTCACGTCGCGCCTGGTCCGTGGCGGCGTATCGTTCCGGGCGCTGCCACAGGGGCAGGTGATCGATCGTGGAGGGTTCTGATGTTGGGCGAGGAATTCGGTTCGGGTCAGGTTCTGTGGTCGCTGTTGTGGTTCGTGATGTTCTTCATCTGGATCTGGATCCTCATCACGGTCTTCGCGGACATCTTCCGTAGCCACGACCTGTCGGGTTGGGCGAAGGCCATCTGGGTGATCTTCGTGATCTTCGTGCCCTATCTCGGCGTGTTCGTCTACCTGATCGCTCGCGGTCACAAGATGAGCGAGCACGCCCAGGAGGCGGCCAAGGCCCAGGACGCCGCGCAGCGCGCGTACATCCAGGAGGCCGCGGGCACCGCGAAGAGCCCGGCCGACGAGCTGCACCGGCTCGCGGACCTGAAGGACAAGGGCGTCATCGACGACGCCGAGTTCCAGAAGCTCAAGGCCAAGGTCGTCAGCTGACGGTTCGGGGCGTCGGTGGAGCCCACTGAGCTCCGGCCCCTCACTCCGATCGCGGGCTCGTTGGCGCTGGTCTCCGGCCTCGCCGGCCGTCGCGGGGTGCCTCGACGCGCTGAGCCTCGACCGGCTCACCGGGACGTTCGTCGCGTTCCAATCGGGCAACGCGGTGCTCGCTGGGCTCGAGATCGGTCAGGGGCACCTCGCTCGGGTGTGGCCGCCCCTCGTGGCGGTGCTCACCTACGTCGTCGGGAGCTCGCTGACGCCGTTCGTCATCCGGTCCGGCTCCGGCGCGCGCCGGCGCGGGCCGTCGCCTCTTGTTCTGGGCGACGGCCCTGCTCGCGGTCGACGCGGCGATCGTGCTGATCGGCTTCGGCCCCGGATCCGAGACCCCGACCGGATGGCTGCGGTACCTCGGGATCATCGTGGCCACGCTCGCGATGGCGATGCAGACGCCGGCGGTCCGCGTCCGTGGACGGCGTCAACGTCTCGTCGACGTTCTCCTCCGGGATGCTCGTGCGGCTCGGCCAGTCGCTCGGGGAGCTCCTGCACCCGGCGGCTCGGGCCCATGAGCTCCCGGTCACGCGCATCCTGGCGATTACGAACGCCGCCTTCCTCGCGGGTGCGATCGCCGGGGGTGTGCTGATCGAGTCGTGGGGCAACCTCGCGATCCTGGTGCCGGCGCTCGCGCTGGCCACCGATCGCGCTGCTCCGCGACCGGCTCGCGCCGACCGGGTGAGCCTCGCCACCCGTCCGGTCCGGTGGGCTGGTTACGATCCACGCCACGCACCGCCGCCCGGTCGTGCGAGGGGGAGCGAGAGACCGTGACGGACAGGTTGCGACTGGCGGTCGAGGGTCCGATCGCGATCATCACCAACGATCAGCCGGAGAAGCACAACGCGTTCGACGACGAGATGGACGTGGCGCTCTTCGAGATCCTCGCGGAGCTGAAGGCCCGCGCCCGAGGTGCGCTGCGTGATCTGGCGCGGCGAGGGCAAGTCGTTCTCGTCCGGCCGGGATGCGGCGTCGATCGGCAACCTGAAGGTCCCGCTGTCGCATCACGAGCTGATGCGCCGGGGCCACCGTGGGATCCAGCAGCTGTGGGAGCTCGACGCGCCGGTGATCGTCGCCTGCAAGGGGTGGGTCATGGGCGGCTCGTTCCAGCGGGCGCTGCTCTGCGACATCCGCGTCGCCGGCCGAGGGCACGCGCTTCCGGCTGCCCGAGCTCACGCTACGGCGTGATCCCTGACACCGGCGGCGTCGCGGTGCTCTACGAGATGTGTGGCCACGGCGTCGTGAGCGACATGGTGCTGACCGGCCGCATCCTCTCGGCGGAGGAAGCGCTGGCCCACGGGGTCGTCAGCCGGGTCGTCGCCACCCGAGGAGCTCGACGCCACGGTGCGCGAGATGGCGGAGCAGATCGCCGCGGCGCCGGCGGTGACGGTGAAGATGGCCGCGCGAGGTCATCCGCCACCTCGCGCTCCCGCAGATCCGGTCTTCGATGACCGACGAGATGATCTACCAGACGTTCGTGAGCCGCAGCGACGACATGGCGGAGATGCGCGCCGCCCGGGCCGAGGAACGTCCCCCGAAGTACACCGGAAGCTGAGGGGCACGATGGCTGAGCTGATCGGTCTTCCCGCGCCGCCCGGCGGTCGGCGCGTCCGCGCTGCCCGGCGGGCACCTACGCCGACGCCTGCGTCTTCGTGACCGGTGCCGGCACCGGGCTCGGCAAGGCGATCGCCTCGGAGTTCGCGCCGGCTCGGTGCCGCCGTGGTGATCGGGAGCCGCAAGGACGAGCACCTGCAAGCCGGTCGCGAGGCGATCGAGGCCCTCGGCGCACGGTGCGCTCGCGGTCACGTGCGACATCCGTGAGCCCGACAGCGTCGCCGCCGCGTTCGACGCCGCCGAAGCCGAGTTCGGACTCCCCGACGTCCTGGTGAACAACGCGGCCGCGAACTTCCCCGTCCCGGCCGAGGACATGTCGCCGAACGCATGGCGCACGGTCGTGGACATCACGCTGAACGGCACGTTCATCTGCTCGCGTGAGTTCGGCCGTCGCCATCTCGTCGCCGGGACGCCCGGGTCGATCATCAACATCGGCGCGTCCTACGCGTGGACCGGCGGTCCCGGGTTCGTGCACTCGGCAGCGGCGAAGGCCGGGGTGAAGAACCTCACGGAGTCCTTGGCGGTGGAGTGGGGTCCCTACGGGATCCAGGTCAACGGGCTCGTGCCCGGGCTCTTCCCGCACGAGGACATGACGAGCGACATCCGCAGCAACATCGATCGCACCCACGACAAGGACCGGACCCAGCCCGCGCTGCGGGTCGGCCAGCGCCAGGAGCTGGGCTGGGCCGCCACGTTCCTCGCGTCGCCGTACGCCCGCTTCATCTCCGGGCACACGCTCGTGGTCGACGGCGCGAACTGGCAACGACGGTCGATGACGAACCCGGCCGTCGAGACGATCCGCGACCAGATGGGGCGCGGCCCGTTCGATCCCGATCCGCCGCGCTGAGGTTCAGGCCCCGAGGGTCACCGGCGCCAGGTGGGGCGCGGACGGCTGACCGTCGATGAAGTACGCGCGGACGTCGTTGTGTCCGGCCCGGAACAACGACGGAGGGAGGACGGCGAAGAACGTCGCGCCCCCGATGAACGGGTCGGCGAGCGGCGTGGCGATCGACGCGATGGTGCCGTTGATGCTGATCGCCAGGTCCCGTCCGGCGGGAGCGGCGATGTGACCCTGCACGTAGGTCCAGGGCGCGTGTAGGACGCGGAGGGACGGACGTCGGCGAACTGGCCCGGCTGGGAGAGGGAGCCCGTGATCGCGGATGCGCCGGACTCCACGATCGGTGCGGCGGCCTGCCCTACCAGGTCCCCGAACTTCGAGAAGCCCTTGTAGACGCGCAGTGACTGGTCGGTGCCGGGGAGGGCGGCGCGGCTGGCCAACACCTGGGCGAAGCCTCGGATCCCGTCCCAGCTCTTGTACTTGGCCTCGGCGGGCGGCTTCTGTGCATCCGGGCTCGAGATCTCGAGGAAGCGGCGCGGCCCGTTCGGAAGCGCCGGCTTCAGGAGCGACCGTCCATCGATCTTCCAAGGGATCTTCGCGCCGAGCTCGTCGGCGATCGTGGGGAGGACGTCGATGGAATGCGACAGCCGGTCGTCGATCCGGCCCGCGGTCTGGCCGGGCGCCTTGACGAACAGCGGGACCCACATGACCTGGGTGAAGTTGGCCGGAGTCGCTTCGCGGATCGGGTTCTGTGCCGTGAACCCTTCTCCATGGTCAGCGGTCAACACCACCAGCGACCGCTTGTAGACCCCGAGCCGTTGCAGCTTGTCGATGATGGCGCCGACCAGGTGATCGGCGGCTTGGAGCTGCATGACCTCACGCTGCCGGCCGACCGCCGCGAGCTCCGCGGCACCCCACGTTCCGAGCAGCCCGGGCGTGGTCTTCTCGTCGGTGTAGCTGCGGCCGTCGGGAAGGAGGTGCCAGGGGAAGTGCGGGAGGAGCACGTGGAGGTAGTCGAGCTGCTTGTCCTTCGCACTGCCGAGCGACGCGACGAAGCGGTTGACGGCCGGCGCTTCGAGGTCGTACTGGTCCGCGCTGATCTTGGTGGGGAGCGGGGAGTCGGTGACGAACCGCTTCCAGAGGTCGATCGACTGGTCCATCAGCGTCCGCAGGCTCGTCGGCCCTTCGGCGTCACCCGACGGGTTGAGCGCCTCGAGGTTCTCGTGCGAGTTGATGTGATACGTGCCGCCGAGCAGGGTGAACAGGTTGTGCGGGTACACCGCCGCGGTGGCGATCGCCGCGGGCTTGGTCGGATAGTCCCCGGTGAGGATGGCCGGGACTGCGACCGTCGTGTACGGCGCGACCGACGTGTTGTTGCGATACCACGTCGATCCCGCGGCGAGCTTCGCGATGTTGGGGAACAGGCCGGCATCGACGTGGCCCGTGCCGTCCAGGAGCGACTGGAGGGGAAGCTCGTCCAGGACGACCATCACGACGCGATCGGGTCGCCTGACCTTGATGCTGGCCTTGGCGACGCCCGACGACGTGACGAGCGGGCTCACCTGCGCGCTCAGGACGAACAGGATCGCGAAGATGACGGGCGCGAGCGCGAGGTACCGCAGGTACAGCCGGGCGACGTCGAAGCGCAGGAGCAGGACTGCCGCGGCCGCGCCCGCGACGATCGCGACGAGGGTCCGGGCCCCGCCGCCCAGCCCGCTGTTGTGCGCCAGGATCTCCACCACGAGCACGCCGAAGATCGCACCCGCCAAGCCGGCATGGACGAAGCGGCGGACCCTCGGCAGCACGACGCCCACCGCGACCTCGACGGCCCAGAGGACCGCGGACGGGACGAACAACACGATCGCCAGGAGCGCGAGGGTCTGCAGCCGGGTGTTCGCGCCGGCGACGAAGATGTCGTTCGAGTTGCGGCGGAGCGAGTCGAGGAGCGGTTGCACGAACGCGACCCCGGTGAGCGCGAAGAGCTCGAGGTACGCCCGGACTTCTCGCGCCGGTGGTCCGAACCGGGCCGGCTGATCCTCGGCCGTCACAGCTCGGACCCCACGGGATCGGGCGTCCCTTCGGAGTGCGGCTCCTCGGGGGCGCCCACCTCGGTGGGGTCGGCAATCCTGCGGTCCCGGACCCGGCTGACGATCTCGATCAGGGCGTCAGCGGCGAGGAGCATGACCGCGATCCAGGCCGGGGTTCGGGCGGAGGTGTAGAAGGTGGGCCAGTCGAAGCGCGCCGGCTTGCGCTCGAGGTACTGACCGAGCGTCATGTACACGGTGATCCCGGCGACGATGAGCGCGGGTCCGACCCGAAGGAGCAGGCGCCAGCGCGGGCGCCGGATCGCCAGGAGCGTGAGGGCGCCGACGAGCACCCCCACCCACGGTCGTACGAGCACGGCGGTGACCAGAGCCGTCGCGCCGACCGTGAACGCCGTCTCTGCCGTCGAGAAGTGGGAGCCGACGCGGGCGAAGACGTCGATGAGCGCCGGCACCGTTGAGGGGGCGACGACCTCAGCCTCCGCAACGGGTGCGGCGCGCTTGCGCCGGCGCCGGCGCAACGATGCGGCAATCACGATTCCGATGCACGCGAGCCCCGCGAGCACGGAGATCCACAGCGAGATGGTCGCGGTGCGTTGCGGGGTCCACGTGACGGTGATCGTCATCGGCCCGCCACCGGCGCTCGGCGTGACGCGCCATCCGTTCGCGTAGCCGTCGACCAGCTGCGACGGCCCGAGCCCGCGGCCGTCGGCAGTGGCGGCCCAGCCTGCGTTGTGGCTCTCGCCGAGCACGAGCCAGAACGGCTTCCGGGTCGCGTCGACCTTCACCTTCATCGACGTCCGGCCTTGGCTCACGATGTGGATGCGCGGCTGCGTGCCGGAGCTGGTCGTCGGGCCCGAGTCGGCGAGGGCAGCCGCGGGGATCGCGCCGCCACCCGGTCCGGACGCCAGGACGATCCGCTTCGGGTCGAAGCCGGTGGGGTTGTGCGGGGAGAGGCTCACCCGCAAGGTGTGGGGGCCGGCAGAGAGCGCAACGGTCTGTCCGGCATCGCACGGGGTCATCGTGAGCAGCTGCTGCGCGAGCGCGGCTTCGGTGGATCCGGTGACCCGGACGGGGAACGGCTTGCCGTCGATCGTGATCAGATCCGGGAGGCAGGTGGCCGCGAGCTGGGTCGGCATCGGGGCGCGACGCGCCCCGGGCATCCCGAGCTCGGCGATGCCGACCGGCATGAGGCGCGCGCTGCGCTGGACCGGGGTCACGCGATTGATCACGACGGTGAAGCCCTGACCCGTCAGGGGTTGGAAGCTCACGGGCGCCGAGGCGGTCCCGGTGGGGGAGTGCACGGGCATCGCCGGGAGCGCCACGATGCGCACCTCGCCGTCGTCCGACCGGATCTGGAGGCTCTGAGGAATGGAGTGCCGGCCGTCGGCGACAACCTGCAGGTCGAGGTGGTCGATCGTCTCCGAGTGTGGGAGCTGGACGTGCATCTGCGAGAGCGGAACGTCGACGTTGGTGTCCCACGCAGTCGTGAGATCGCCGTCGAGGGCCGACGACGCGCGCGACGCCGGTTGGTCGAGTCGGCTGGTCGACGTTGCCGTGACCGCGCCCGCGGTGGCATCGGGAAGCCCGAACGCACGGTCGACGGCGTCGTCGCCGGCGTCCTTGCTGAGCACTGCGGTTCCCGAGAGGCTGAACGTGCGGGCCGTGGGAAGGTCGAACTGGCGGCTGAGCGTCGCCTGATCCATCGTCGTCTCACGAGTCATCACGATGGCGAGCGGGTGCTGCAACGAGCGCGTCCCCAGCGCTCCGAGCAGCGTCTCGGGCATGCGCATCGTCTCGGTGACGCGCACCGGGGCGCGTTCGGCGTGTCATTGGCGACGCGGATCTCGGTGAAACCTACGGAGTTCTGCGCCCGCGCGGTGCGGGCCCCGCCCTCGGGGACTCCGTTGAACGAGATCTCGAAGGTGGAGAACGTCCGGCGGGGAAAGTGGACGACCTGGCCCGCGGCGGTGCGCGACGCTCCGTCGAGCACGCGCGGGATCGGCTGACCGCCGTCGAAGCTCAGGCCGATGCGCGAGATGAACCGTCGCAGCGGCCGCTCGGTCGACGGGTCGTGGAAGAACTGCACGAGATCCATGTGATCCGTGGTGATCGGATGCGTGAGCTGGACCTGGAGCCGGTGGGCGCCGACCTTGACGCCCTGGTCGACGAGCCACGACGTGGTGAGATCCCCGTCGAGCGCGCCGGTGGCTCGATCGACGGGGGCGAAGTTGAACGCGGTGCCGTAACGATCCGCCCGAACGGACTTGACGCCGTTGAGGATGCTCACCGTCTTGGCCGCGTCGGTGGAGCCGGGGAAGACCTCGAGCCGTTGGTCCGAAGGATCGGCGAGCAATGGCTTCTCGCCGGCTTGCTCGGTGTAGCCGTAGTCGTTGGACAGGCCCGACCACCGCATGCCGCGACGCCGGTTCGAGTCGGTGATCACGAGGGGCGAGTCCGTCGGGAGTGATCGCAGCTGGGCCGGGTCGTGCTGGTACGGAGCGGCGTAGAGCAGGAGCCGGCGCGCGTCGAGCAGGCCCGCCCCCGCGACGTCCATCACGCCCTCGCCGTCACCGTCGACGACCATCGGTGCCGCCGCCGACTTCGCCCGCACGATGGGCAGGGGGTCCTTCACGTGCATGACCGCGACCGGCGGTGGATGCGGGGCGGCGGCCGCGGGCTTGCTGAGATCGCCGAGGTCGGGGAAGGTCAACCGGCCCGGGATCTTCGTCCCGTACCGCTTGGGCGCATCGAGACCGGGTGTGCCGTTCTCGGCGTAGGTGCTCCAGAGCTTGTTCGCCGGGAGCAGCCCCCAGCGGTCGGTCGCGAGGTCCATGCGGAGCACGACGTCGCCGACGCCCATCAGCTTCGCGACGGGCGCGAGCGCCGCGGGCTCGCCCTCGTCCTCCTGGACGCGGCGGTCGAGGGCCTGCAGCAGGTTCGCCGACGGCTCCGAGCCCCAGGGCACGAGCTCGCGGGCCACGAACGGGCGGTCCATCAGCCCGGGCTCGATCGGATCGCGCGTGTCCCCCCATCGGTACGACGCGAAGTCGGCGCCGGGCAGATCGAGGACCCGCGTGTCGTGCGAGCCCTTGTCGAGGTCGGAGATCGCGTGCTTCCAGTAGGTGGGGATCTGCTCGTTGCGTTCGAGCGCCTGGCTGTAGTACTTCCCGGACAGGCCGGGCGCCGCGTTCACGAGGCAGAGGAGCCCGACGCCGAACGCGACGGCCAGTGCCCATCCGCCCAGGTGCCGCGCCCGCAACAGGTTGACCAACGCGGTGACGCCCACTCCGAGGAGCACCGCGAACGACAGCACCAGGAGCGGCGCGGCCCGGCCGGTGTTGCGGAGGGCGAAGCCGAAGTTCGAGTTGAGCGCCCACGTCTTGTAGACGCCGCCCGCGATCGACGGGTCGTTGTACGGCTCGGCGCCGACGGCGATCGCGATGCCGACGAGCGCGAGGAGCACGAAGTACGCCCGGTGGCGCCAGCGCAGCAGCCCCGCGGCGAGCACGGCCAGCGCCGGGATCAGCAGGCTCACGAAGATGAACAGCGATCGCTGAGTGAAGTCGACGCGCGCGTCGGCCCACAGCCCGACGCGATCCCTGCCATAGAAGAACCAGTTCCCGAGGCCGCGCAGCACCTCGAACGGCAGCGCGGTCTTCGAGACGGTCTCGATCGACTCCGTGAACCGCAGGATGTTCATCCCGTACTTGCCTTCGATCGCCAGGGGGATGAACCACCACAGCGACGTCAGGAACGAGAGGAGGCCGACCCGCCAGACGACGGTCCACGCGTGCCGCCACGATGCTTCCCGCGCGACCAGCACGGCGTACGGGATGTAGAGGGCGGGTCCGATGAGCGAGAAGAGCAGGGCGCTGCCGTTGAGCGCGCCTGCCAGCTGGACGGTCAGCGCGAAGAGCGCCGGGTACTTCCACCCGCCCTTGCGCATCGCGAGCACGACGAACGCGATCCACCACGGGAGCGCGGTCCACGGGCTGAGGATCACGCTGTAGATCGCGGAGTAACCGAGGACGTACGGGCTGAACGCGTAGGCGAGCATCGCGATCGGCACGCCCGCGCCGCGGACGTCCATCGTGCGCAGCAGGTACCGCACCCCGAGCCCGGCGAGGAAGATCAGGGTGCCGAGCCAGAGCCGCTGGGCGACCCACGCCGGGAGGCCCAGGACGTCTTCGAGGATCCAGAAGAAGGGACCCATCGGGAACAGGTAGCCCACCGTCTGGTGGCTGAGCGTCCCGAGCCCGATCTTCGGATCCCAGATCGATGCCGCGCGGGCGAGGAACCGGGCGGGGTCGAGGTACAGGTACGTCTTCGTGTCGGCGTCGACCTTGCCCGGCTGCATGAGCAGGATCGGCACGTACACCAGTGCTGCGAAGAGCGCGAGCCCGATCCCGCGGCGCGCGCGTGGAGACCCGGGCAGCCCGTCGGATGACGAGCCCGGCTGAAGCCCCGAAGCCTCCGTCGCCCCCCCTGCGACCACAGTCATCAGTTCGTTCTGGTCACGTCACGGTGGTGGGCGCAGGAATCACGCCGGGAAGAGTAGGCGACCAAACAGGCGGAAAACAGTCGCCCCGCCACGCTGGGTGACGCCGCGAGACGGGACCGCTCACCGCCGTCGGAAGACGACGGCGAGGTTCCAGGTGACGACCTCGCGCAGCACCGGGACCCGGACGATCCAACGCATCCAGTCAGGGAGGTACCGCGGCCCGACCCACAGCACCTCGACGTCGGTGCGGTGCTCGAACCATCCGAGCACGTCCGAGATGTGCAGGCGGAAGAGGCTCACCCCGTACTCGTTCTTGGGGTCGGTCCCGTACTTGCGCCGGTACCGGTCGACGGCCCGCCGGCCGCCCAGGAAGTGCCAGGGCGACGTCTCGTGGCCACCCCACGGCGAATACCAGTTCGTGAAGGTCAGGTACCCGATCCCACCCGGCTCGAGCACCCGGACCATCTCGGACAACATCGCCTCCCAGTCGGGGACGTGCTCGAGGACGTTCGAGCTGTGCACGAGCGCCGCGGCACCGTCGCGCATCGGGAGCGCCTGCCCGTCACCTTGGGCCGCGGAGTCCGGGCTGCGATCGTGCAGCTCGAGCTCCGCGGCCGAGTACTCGACCACGTGACAGCTGGCGCCGGCACCCTTGAGTGCCTCTGCCGTGTATCCCGGACCGCCACCCACGTCGATCGCGATGCAGCCCGCCGGGTCCACGTACCGGCGCACGTGCCGGACGGTGTCCGCCGCGAGGTAGTGGTAGAAGGTGTCCGGGTCCGAGGCTTCCTTGCGGAACAGGCCGAACAGGTACACGCTGCGGGCGAACCCCTCCGTCGGTTCGACCTTCTCCGCCGCGCTCGACTGCGCCAGGTCAATGGACATGGCTCTGTCTCCTTCTGGCTCCGTCATGGTCGGCGATGGCGGCGTACGCGGCGTCGAGAAAGGCGTCGACCGATCGCTCCCATGTGAACTCGGCCGCGCACGTGCGCGCGGCGACGCCCAGCTGCTCGCGCCATTCCGAGTCGTTCGCCATGGCCTCCCACTGCTTCACGAAGGCGTCGTCGTCGTCGACCAGGATCCCTGTCTCACGGTCGACCACTGCATCGACGACGCCCGGAACCCGATAGGCAAGGGTGGGCGTGCCGCACAGCCCGGCCTCGAGGAGCACGAGCCCCCACCCTTCGCGCTCGGCGGTGTGCACCATGAGCCACGCCTCGCTCAACAGCTCCGCCTTGCGTTCCTCGGTCACCCGACCTTCGAGGACGACGTTGCGCAGGGCGGGCTCGCGGCGCACGCGCTCTGCTATCCGGGCCCGGTCCGGCCCGTCGCCCGCGATCAGGAGCTTCCCGCCGACCTGCGGTCCGACCCGGGCCCAGAGGTCGAGCAGCAGATCCAGACGCTTGTTCGGGGCCAGCCGCCCGAGCGCGACGAAGAGGGGCTCGCTCGAGCGCGGCGTCCGCCCGGCGGTCGAGAGGCTGTCGTCGACGCCGAGGTACACGAGGTGGACGCGCTCGTCGTCGATGCCGAGGTCCACGAGCTCCCGAGCGGTCGACGGCGAGATCGTGAGGAAGCGCGTCCCCCGATAGACGGCGGGAAGGCCGCGTCCTTCGATCAGTCGTGCCGCCGCCGCGACCGGCGTCGGGAAGTACTGCCCCCACTGGTCGCTGTGCACGTGATGGAGCAGACAGAGGCGCGGCCCGCGCCGCCAGAGCGGGCTGAAGAACGGCAGGCCGTTCACCACGTCGACGACGAGGTCGACGTCCCGGAACCGCCGCGCGTACTGGACCGGCGCCAACGCGTACTGGCTGTAGGTGCCACCGTTCGCAACCACCGGGTACGAGCGCGGTGCAACGGGTCCCGAGCAGAGCAGGCTCACGTCGTGACCGCGAGCGCGCAGTCCGGTCGCCAGCTTGTCGACCGCGACCTCGGACCCCCCGGCCTTCGGATGGGCGAGATCCCGCCACGCGACGAACAGGATCTTCATGTCGGCTAGTTGGCGACGTTCGGGGTTTCCGGCGCGACGGTCGACAGGTCCAACAAGCGTTCGGGAGCCCCATCGGTGGCGCGCAGGTCGACGGGAAGGTCGGTGTTCACGTCGGTCGGTTGCCACTCCATCTGCGCACGAGCCTCGGCGCCTTCCCAGACGAAGCGGCCCGATACGCGCTCGAGGTGGCGGCAGCGGCGACGCGTGCGGAGCAGGTCCCGCAACATGATCAGCGGGTCTCGCACCGGTCGGACGGTCGTGCCCTCGGCCTCGACCCATCGCACCGGGATCTCGATGATGCGCAGCTCGAGCAGCTGCGCGAGTGCGAGCACCTCGACGTCGAAGGCGAACCCCTTCCCTTCCACGAGGTGGAACAGGAGCTTCGCCGAGTCGGCCCGGAACGCCTTGAACCCGCACTGGGTGTCGGATGCCAGCACGCCGGCCATGGCGCACGCGACACCGTTGAAGATCTTGCTCTGGGCCTTGCGGATCGTGCGGTCCTGCGCGTACGTCACGCGCGCGCCGGCGATCGACCGCGAGCCGAGCACGACGTCGGCATCATCGAGCGCAACGACGAGACGCGGAAGGTCGGCGAGGTCGGCGGAGAGGTCCGCGTCCATGAACACGAGCCGGTCGCCGCGGGCCATGCCGACGCCGGCCTTGACGGCTCCGCCCTTGCCCTGGTTCCACGGGATGCGGATGAGCCGGGCATTGGACCAACCACGGATGTGGGACTCGATGACCTCGGGCGTGCCGTCGCGACTTCCGTCGTCGACGAACACGACCTCGACGTCGCGCGCCCCCTCGAACTCCACGCGGAGCCGCGGGATGGTGTTGCGCAAGCGCCGCGCCTCGTTGTACGCCGGGATGATCAGACTCACCGACTGACCCGGCGGCTGCGCGAGCGGCACGCCGCGACCAGCGCCAAAGAGATCCATCCGTCGCCCCCCATTTCCGTCCCCAGCCCGAGGATCAGTTCCGGCGCCGCCCGGCACCGGGATTCGAGAACCACGGGACCGCGATCATAGCCCTCACCGGGAGTGGTCTCGCCAGAAACGGACAATTACCGGAGATTGCGTCCGAAATCCGCCCGACCTTCTCGTGGGAGGTGCCTCCGCTACCATCGCCCGTCCGCCGACCGGGCGGGAGCGGGGGGGCACGGCGAGATGCTGGCAGACGGAAGCTTGCGGTGATCCGGTCGTGAGCGCGCTGCTCGACGCGGCGCCGGGTCTCCTGCTGGTGCTCGGCCTGCCGGGCGTCCTCGTGCTGCTCATCGTGCGGGTCCGGCTCTCGTGGGTCCAGGCCCTGGCGGCGATCCCCGTGTGCTCGATCGGGATCATCTGGCTCCTGGGCGAGGTGAGCCTGATCACCGGGCTCGCGTTCGCGCCGGTCGCCTTCTGGGTGCTCGTCGCGGCGCTGGCCGTCCTCGCGTTCGTCATGTTCGCCCGGGCGGGGTACCGGGCGCCGGAGCTCGTCCTCGACGACGAGCCACTCGCGCGAGAAGAGGCCACCGGACGCCTCCGGGTCTGGATCGCACTGGGGCTGCTCGTTGCGTCGGTGCTGCTCGGAAGTTCCATCTGGCTGCGGGGCGGCATCGCGGGCTCGTCGCTGACCCCGCCGGATCCCGACGCCGGCAACCACGGCTTCGCGGTGGCTCGCATCATGCGCACGGAGAGCCTCTCGCCCGACGACGTGCTCGTCTCGGATCTGCGGTTCGGCACCGGCGCCGCGCAGTACTACCCGCTCGCCATGCACGCTCCACTCGCGCTCGCCGCGGACATCACCGGCGCCAGCGTCGCCTCGCTGCTGGTCGGCATCAGCGTGGTGTTCGGTGCGATGGTCCTGCCGTTCGGGCTGTACGCGCTGACGCGCTTCCTCGTGCCCGACCTTCCGGTCGCGGCCGGATTCGCGGCGCTCTTCAGCCAGCTGCTCGGCGTGTTTCCCTACGAGCCCTACACGTGGGGTGGGCTCACCACCGTCGTCGGCCTGGCGGCACTCCCGATCGTCCTCGTCATCCTCGTCCGGACGGTGACCACGAGCTGGTCCTGGCGCGCGATGGCGCTCAGCACGCTGCTGGTGATGGCGTTGTTCGCGCAGTACATCAGCGTGTTCGTCCTGCTGCTCTTCCTCGTCGGGCTCCTCGTGCTCGAGCGCCGCGTGGATCGCGCGCGACGCCCGCTCACTGTGGGCGCCGGTGCAGCGGCTGGCCATCGTCTGCGCATCGGCCCTGGTGCTCGCGGTGCCCGTGGTGCTGGATCTCACGCAGGGCGTCTCCGAACGCTCGTCGACGACGCCGACGGGGGTGCTCGCACTCAAGACCGCGCTGCGCCAGGCGGTGACCATCCACTACTTCGGCCCACCGTCGGGATGGCTCGCCGGGATTGCCGGGCTCGGCATCGTCATCCTCCTCTGGCGGCGACAGCTCCTCGGGTGGATCCTCGGGTTCGTGGTCCTCTTCGCGCTCGTCGTGCTCGCGGGCACGTCCCACGGGACCATCAGCCAGGTGCTGACGCTGCCCTGGTACCACCAGGCGGAACGCATCATCTTCAACTTCGTGTTCTTCGTGCCGGTGTTCGCGGCCATCGCACTCGCACTCGGCGTCGACGCGGTCGCTCGCCGGTTCCGCGCGGACGAGGCCTGGGCGTTGGCCGGCGGGGTTGTGGTCACGCTGGTGCTCGTGTGGGTCGTGTTCGCCGGTGCTTCGGAGCGCGACGACCGGCGGTTCCTCCAGGCGGGCTACGCCGGCGACGCGAAGGTCGGCCACCAGCAGATCGCTGCGTTCGACTACCTGGCCCGGCACGCACCGAAGCGCGGGCTGGTCGTGGTCGACGGCTTCATCGACGAGGCGCAGTGGATGTACGCGTACTCCGGGGTGTACCCGATGTGGGGCATGTACCCCGTTGGTGGCCTGGACACCTATCACGGCGCGGCGTTCACCGAGCGCGAGTACATCCAGACGCATGTCGCCGCGGTGGGCAAGGACCCGGCGCTCGAACCCCTCCTGCGCAAGTACGGCGTCCGGTACGTGTACACCGCCCAGCAGACCTACGGCGGGTTCCGGCACACGTGGAGCCTCGCGGCACTGCGCAAGAACCCCCGCCTGCGCGAGGTCTTCAACCGCTCGACCACCCACGTGTTCGAGATCCTCCCGCCGAGCGGTGCGGCGGGCGCCTGATCGGCTCAGGGCGCCGCGATGCGGAAGATGTGCGCGCCGCCGCGATCGAAGGTCTCGTGCAGTCGAGGCACGCCCCGCAGCTGGGCGAGCGTCCAGGTGGGCTGGACGTAGAACGTGCGATCTCCGAAGTAGACGTAGTGCACGTGGTACTTCCGCAGCAGTCGTTCCAGCTTCGCGTCGTGACCGAGCGCCAGGAGATGCGTCTGGATGTACGAGCGCTCGCGGTAGGAGCGGAGCTGGGTGTACTTCGCGCCCGCCGGGTGCAGCGCCAGCATCGGGTTGGCCCCGGCCAGGGCGTACATCCAGACGTTGGCGTCCTTGGTGCCGTCGTTCACGATGAGACCGGTCGACGGCACGTCCTTGGCAAGGACGTGGAACGCCGCGACTTCGGGGCGTTCGATCAGGCCGGAGGTGTAGATCAGCTTGACGAAGCGGTGGTTGTCGTTCGTCGAAGGTCGCGCGACGAAGATCAGCATGAAGGCGAGCACCACGGTGATCCCGCCGATCTCCGCCCAGCGGGCGTGGGCGCGAGAGAGCGAGCCGAGGAGGTCGGCCGCGAGTGCGAGTGCACAGGCGGCGAACACCGGCACGAAGAGGGTGAAGTAGAACGCGATCCGCATGCTCTGGCGGTACCAGGGGAACGTCACGAGCTTGCTCAGCGAGCCGTGTGAGATCGCGGCGAGCACGCAGAGCGCCAGCACGATCCCGGCGCCGACGGCCCAGGCCACGAGGCGCCCGCGCATGAGCATCCAGACGAGCCCGATCGCCGCGAGGACCGCGAGCGCGACGGCCGGTGGCGACACGCCCGGACCACCCGGCGGCGCCATCTTGGCGATGTCCCTGAGCGCGGTGCCGAAGGAGACCGTGGGGGCCAGCACCACGGTCGTCCGTTCCGAGACCCCGCCGAAGATGGTGGCGGCCCCCGGGATCGCGAGGACGGCGGCAACGATCCCCACCACGCTCAGGCGCCCGACCGGTCGGGCGAACGCTTCGACCGACCGGTCGCGGACCACGCGTTCGGCGAGGAGCAGGAACACCAACAGGACGAGCGGCACGAGCTCGCTGTTGTGGGTCGCGAGGAGCGTCGTCACCAGGAGCGCGCTCAGCGCGACGCTCGTCCACGCCAAGCGCGCGACCACGGTCCGGAGCACCACGACGAGGATGACCGGGATCATCGCGACCCCGACGATCGTGTTCACACTGCCCCAGAAGAGCGGCTCGTAGGGGAACAGCCCGAGGAGCATGGCGAGGAACGCCGCGAGCCCTGCGGCCAGCGGGAGATCGGGCGCGAGGTCGCGGACGAGCGCGAAGAGCCCGAGTGGCAGCACGAACGCGGCGAAGCCGAGGACCATGTCGTCCATCAGCCACGAGACGTCGGATCCCGTGATGCGGTTCACGATCGCGAGTGGCAGCGTGCATCGCCAGCGGGTAGTACACGGCGGCCGGTGACCCGCCCCGCGGGTCGGAGACGAGGACGTCGTCGGGCGCGATGCTCTCCACCGCCGCGATCCGCGCGACGAAGAAGGAGTGCTGCGGAGCATCGAGGCCCGGAGGGGTCTGTGCGGGGCCCAGCATCCCGCCCCGCAGCCAGATCGACGCGCCGAGGAGGACGGACACCGCGAGGAGCCCGACCGAGACCCACAGCTTGAGCCGCGCGCCGGCGTCGCGGGTCCGCTCCGCGTCGGGACCCGTGTACGCGGTCTCGGCGCGGCCGTCGGATCCGAAGTCGAACACGAGCATCGTCGTCCGCAGGGAGCCGCGCCAGCACGAGCACGACCACCGCGATGACCATCGCCGCCATCAGCGCCGCGAACGCACGGCGGCGCGTATGGCGCTCCGAGCACCAGGCAGACCTCGGCGAGCAGCCAGAGCGCGCCGATCGAGCAGATCGGCACGAGGGCCAGCGCCTCGATCACCGTGAGGCGGACGCGCGCGATCGCCAACACGAGAACGCCGGGCAGGATGAGCACCAGGAGGATCCCCGGCCCGGTCTCGAGCAGCGACTTCACGGAGCGTCACCCTAGGCAATCGCGCGGTGGCGGCCTGTCGGTGAACTTGGCGCGCGGCCCCAGGCGCGATGATGCGATCCGTCCCGACCCACCCGATGAGGCCCGCCGGGCCCGGCCACCGAGGAAGCCAGACGATGAAGCTCTCCCGGACCGCCTCCACCCGGCTCAATGCCGTCCTCGACGACTGGGTCCCCCCGAAGCTGCGCGACGGCCGCCTCTTCACCAAGCTCGCGCGTCAGCTCACGGGGGAGGGGACGATCCCGATCGACGAGTTCAAGGATCGCGCCTTCTCGCTCTCCGAGCACGAGTTCGGGGACTTCTACCGCGGTCAGTCGCACAACCTCGAGCAGGGCGGCGACCGACCTCACGCCGAGCTCCGCGGACGCCGTCATCGACGCGGTGCGCGGGCCGCGAGTGCTCGATGTCGCCTCGGGTCGGGGGTACCTCGCGGAGCGGCTGGCCGGCAGCCACCGCGTCGTCGGTTGTGACATCGCCGTGTTGTCGAGCTCGCCGCGCTACCACACCGTGCAGGGCTCGATCGAGCGCCTGCCCTTCGCCACCGGGGCGTTCGACACCGCCGTCTCGACGCACACGTTGGAGCACGTGCAGCACTTCGAGCTCGCGCTGGCCGAGCTGCGCCGGGTCTGCACCCGCCGGCTCGTCGTCGTGGTGCCGTGCCAACGCCCGTACCGGGTCACGTTCAACGCCCACCTGCACTTCTTCCCGTACGAGTGGTCGCTGCTCGCGTGGACCGGGACGGACCACGCCTACTCGCTCGATCTGATCGGTGGTGACTGGCTCTACACCGAGGAGCGCTGAGCGAGGCGCTCGAGCTCCTCGAGGTAGCGGGCGGCCACGCGGTCCATCGCGAAGCTCGTGACGATCAGCTCCCGCTGGGCCCGGGCGATGCGCCGGGCGTTCGCCGGGTCACTGAGCAGCTTGTCGATCGCCGCGGCGAGCGCGTCCGGATCGTGGAGGGGGATCAGGGTGACGTTCTCGCCGTCGCGCGAGCGCGATCCCGGGGAAGTTGTCCGCCCGGACGGCGACGATGACGGGGACCTCGGCGGCCATCGCCTCGAGCGTGGCCGTGCCCATGCCGTACCCCTGGAGCTCATGGATCTCCAGGTCTGCCGCGTCGAGGTACGCGGGCATCTTGTCGCGGGGCTGCGCGCCGGTCGAGAAGACGTGGTCCCGCACGCCGAGCTCGTCGGCGAGCTCCAAGAACCGCGGGTAGTGGACCGCACCGACCACCACGACGGCGAGATCCGGTTGCTGCCGCAATGCCGCCGGGAGCGCCTCGATCAGGTCGACGCGATCGCGCATCTGGATGACGTGACCGACCGAGAGGATCATGGGTCGCTCACCGATGTCGAGCTCGGCCCGGATCTGCCGCGCCGTCCGCGGAGGGGTCGACATCGGCGACGTAGACGCCCACGGGGATTGCCGTGGTCTCGGACATCCGGGGTCGGTAGCGGCGCGGATGTACTCCTGCATCGGCTGGTCCATGACGACGAACGTCGGTCGGGCGAGGAGCAGCCACGGGCGCACGACGACCGCGTCGAGGAGCCGGAAGACGAAGTTGTACCCCCAGGTCGGGCTCTCGAGGCGGGTGTGCACGCTCAGGAGGCAGGGAACCTTGCGTCGCCGCGCGCGTACACCGCCGTGAGCCACGTCAGGTCGAGGAACTGACCGTTCTGGTGGATCACGTCGGGGCGGAATTCGTCGAGGAGCGTGAAGACGCGCCGCAGGTTGCGCACGCCGAAGGTGAACGTGATGTCGAAGTCGACCGACGTTCCGAGCTTCGGGAGATGGCGAGCCGGGAGTCGGACGATCCGGATGCCGTCGCGGGTCTCCTCCGCGGGCGCGTCCTCGTACTCCGCGGTGATGACGAGCACCTCGTGTCCCGCGGCGCGGTACCCCCGGGCCAGCGAGTCGGTGAGGTGCGACGACCCACCGACCCGCGGCGGGAAGAAGTTGTTCGTGACCGCGATCCGCATCAGCCCGCCGGGTCGTGCTCGTGGACGAATCGGGGCGCGTCGGCGGAGAGGTCCACCCGGCCGATGGCTCGAGCCGGCACGCCGGCGACGATGGCGTAGGGCTCGACGTCGCTCGTCACCACGGCCCCCGCACCCACGACTGCGTGCGCGCCGACCGTCACCCCCATGAGGATCACCGCGTTGGCGCCGATGAACACGTGATCGCCGATCGCGGTCGGCGCCCGGTCGACGACCGGGTGCTCACGGGCGGAGACGCACCGCCGGGCGGTCGAGTGGGTGTAGATCTGCGCGCCGCAGGAGACATCGACCCCGCGACCGATCGTCAGCCCGCCCGAGCCGTCGATCACTGTGAACGCCCCGATCCAGCAGCCCTCGCCGATCTCGGGATCGCCCACGATCCAGGCGAGCGGGTTGTACGGGTTCGACGGGAGGGCGGGTGGCGTCGCCGGATCCGTCACGACAGGGCGAGCTTGGCCAGCTCCGAGATCCCGTCACCGACCGGGATGAGCGGCTCCCAGCCGAGCACCTCGCGGGCGGGTGATGTCGGCGGCCCGCCGCGACGCGAGCACGTCACGCGGGTTGAAGATGGGTTCGACGTCCGCGCCGATCGCGGCGATCAGGATCTCCGCCAGCTGGGCGACGCTCGTGTCGACGCCCGTCCCGACGTTGATCGGCATGTTGGACCGCTCGCAGTCGAGCGCCATGACCACGGCGCGGGCGATATCCGAGACGTGGATGAAGTCCATGGACTGGTCGCCGCGGCCGTCGATGACCGGCGGCTCGCCGTTGGCGATGCGGTTGACGAAGTGGTTGATGACTGACGTGTAGTACGCGGTGGTCTTCTGACCCGGCCCGTAGACGTTGAAGAAGCGGAGCGCGATCCAGTCGAGGCCCTTCTGCCGTTCGTAGAAGCCGAGCAGCTGCTCACCGGCCAGCTTCGAGATGCAGTACGGGGTGAGCGGGGTCTTGCGGTCGTCCTCGTGCATCGGCAGGCGCTCGGGGTCGCCGTAGACCGACGCGCTCGACGCGTACACGATGCGACGGACGCCCTCCTCGGCGGCCGCGGCGAAGACGTTGTGGTTGCCCACCATGTTCACGTCGATGGACTCGTCGGGGTCGGCGACGCTCTTGTTGATCGAGACGGTGGCGAAGTGGATGACGCTCTCGCAACCCTTGATCGCCCGTTGCACCGCGCCGCCGTAGCGGACGTCCTGGTCGATCAGCTCGACGTCGCCGGTCGCAACGAGATCGGCGACCTTGTCGGTGTTCGCGCGGTAGGTCATCGAGTCGAAGAGCCGGATCTTGTAGCCCTGCTCGAGCAGCATCGGCATGACGTGCATGCCGATGAACCCGGCGCCGCCGGTGAAGAAGACCGTGCGATCGTTGCTCATGTGAGTTCCCTTCGGATCCTGGTCAAGCCATTCGGTTCGATGGCGCGCGGCACCGCATCCTGCACGGCGTCCCCGACGCGCTCGATCTCCTCGTCCGTGAGCTCCGCGTGCATGGGAATCGCGAGGTGTCGAGCGAAGATGTCGGCGGAGACCGGGCACGCGGCGGTCTCGCCGTAGACGGGCTGGACGTGGGAGGCATACGTGCCGATGTTGGCGCCGATGCCCTGCGCACGAAGGTCCATCGCCACCCGGTTCCGGGACACCTCCGGCGCGAGCGTGAGGACGTACGACTGCCACGCGTGATCGCGATCGGCCGCGGCGAACGGGACCTCCACCTCGTCGAGCTCGGCGAAGCGCTCGTGGTACCGCTCGGCCACGCGTAGGCGGGCCTTCAACAGGTCGGGGAGACGACCGAGCTGCACGAGCGTGATCGCAGCCGCGATGTCGGAGAGCTTGTAGTTGTACCCGAGGTCGTCGAACACGGGGATCGGCAGATCGTCGGCCTCATGGCGCGACCACGCGCTCTCGATGCCGAACGCAGAGAGCTTCCGGACCTTGGCCGCGATGGCGTCGTCGTCCGTGGTGATGAGCCCGCCCTCGCCGCTCGTGATCCCCTTGCGACCGTGGAGACTGAAGCAGGCGATGTCCGCGAGCTCGGGGTGACCGGCGGGACGGTTCCGGTACGTCGCCCCCGCGGCGCACGCCGCGTCCTCGATCAGGAACAGACCGCGCTCGTGGGTGATCGCGCGCAGCTCCTCGTAGTCCGCACACTGACCCAGGACGTCGACCGCGATCACGCCGCGAGTCGCCGGACCGATCGCGGCTTCGACCGCGTCCGGGCGCACGCACCAGGTGTCGCGGTGGACGTCGGCGAAGAGCGGGCGCGCGCCGGCGTACAGGACGGCATGCCCGGTGGCAGGGAACGTGTAGTCGGCCACGACGACTTCGTCGCCGGCTCCGACACCGAGCGCCAGGAGCGCCAGATGGAGCGCGGCGGTGCAGTTGCTGACCGCGAGGGCGTGCTTCGTGCCGCAGTGGTCGGCGAACGCCACCTCGAGCTCGCCGCACTTCGGGCCCTGGCCGGCGACCCAGCCCGACTCGAGGACGGCGCGGACCGCGTCGACCTCCTCTTCACCAAACGTCGGGCGGCCGAGTGCGATGGGATCGGGCATGTCGGGTCGTGCTCCTCAGCCGTGCAGTCCCGGGAGGACGTGCTCCCCACCGGCCCGGCGCGATGTCGAGCCCGCCACTGACCGTCCCCGTCCCCGCGCCGGAAGTGCCAATCCTAGGTCGTCGAGGGCCGGTCAGAACGAGGGCGCAGGGTCGAGGCGACCGGCGGCGAGCTGGAACGCCTCGTCGACGACCTGGTGCGGCAGGATGATCGTGTCGAGCTCCGCCTCCGCGTCGATCGAGCCCCAGCACAGCGCGACGAAGTGGTCGAGCTGGGCCACCAGTGGCTCCCGCGGGTTCTGGATGGTCGGGATGTCGATGATCGTCTGCTGCCGATAGCCCGGCCCACCGTCGAGCGAGGTGTTCCCGACGTGGTGGTACACGGTGACGTCCTGGCGCACGAGGTCGATCTCCACCAGCCGGTCGAGCTCGTTGATGTGGATCATCCGCTGCTTGCGCTGGGAGATCCGGCTGGCCGAGAGCACCGCGAGCTCGCCCGTGTCGTACTGCATCGTGATCTCGGCGATGTCCTCGGCACCGGGCAGCGACAACGGGTGCACGTAGGCGAGGTGGGCCGTGAGCTGGTCGGGGTGGCGTCCGGTCAGACGGGTGACGAGGTCGACGTCGTGGATCAGGAGATCGAACATCACGCCGGTCGGGATGCGCGGCGCGTACGGGGAGTGGCGCTGCGCAGTGACGTGCACCGGGTTCTCGACGATGCTGAGGGCGGTGACGACCGCGGCGTTGAACCGCTCCAGCAGTCCGCAGGTCATCGGGACGCCGAGCCGTCGGGCTTCTGCGACCAGGTGCTCGGTCCGGGCCAGCTCCGTGCTGATCGGCTTCTCGACGAGCAGTGGCTTCCCGCTCTCGAGGATCCGATGGGCCCACTCGGTGTGGAACGGGGTGGGGGTGGCGATGATGAACGCGTCGTACGCCGCCGGATCGTCCAGCTCCGGCACCCACTCGGTGCGGAACCGCTCGGCGATGGGCTCGCCGACCGCGCGGTCAGGATCGACGACGAGCGCGAGGACGGTGTCCTGGTGCTCGGTGATGACCCGCGCGTGCAGCGCTCCCATCGCACCTGCGCCAATCAGCGCAATTCGCAGCGGAACGAACATAAGGCCGTGAGCGTAGTGCCGGAACTGCTGCTCGCCTAGTGGGTCCTCCGGACTATTTTTCCGGCGTGGCCGCGGGCGCGCCGAGCCGGAGCAGCCGAGGAAGATCGGGCCGGACCACTACGATCAGCGGCGCTCGGGCGCCGAAACTGGAGTTGGGATGGGCCGTCGCGTCGCGATCCACCGGACCGCTGTGGTGGCGCCGGACGTCGAGATCGGCGACGACACGATCGTCGGTCCCTTCGCCGTGCTGCTCGCGCCGTGCCGCGTGGGCCGCGGCAGCTGGATCGGTCCCCATGCCGTCATCGGGACGACGGGCGAGCACCTCGAGGCGATGACGGTCGCAACCGTGCCGAGCGACGCGGCCGCGGCGGTCGACGACTCCGCCCGCCGCCGGCTCGACGAACAGGTGTGGTTCGAAGGCCACGGTGCCGGTGTGGAGATCGGCGACGGGACGACCGTCCGGGAGCACTGCAGCATCCAGCAGGGGACCGAGGCACCGACGGTCGTGGGATCCCGGATCTTCATGCAGAGCAAGTGCTACATCGCGCACGACGTCGTGATCGGGGACGACGCCCGGCTCGCGCCCGGCGCGATGCTCGGTGGGCACGTCTGGATCGGTCACGACGCGAACATCGGCATGTCGAGCGCAATCCACCAGCGCCGGGCGGTTGGCGCCGGCGCGATGGTCGGGATGCACGCCACCGTGGTGCGGGACGTGCCGCCGTTCGCGCTCGTCAAGGGCAACCCCGCCCGCATCTCGGGCGCGAACCGCGTGCTGATGCGGTCCCTCGGCTATGACGACGCGGCGATCGCCGACCTGGAGTCGGCGCTCGCGCATCCCGGTGGGATCGAACCACCCGCAGCCCTCGCCCCCGATTTCGCCGCGTGGCACGCGCAGGCGACCAGGATCTAGCTCAGTTGTAGTGACGGGCCGAGAGGGCGAGCGCGATCAGCTCGTCGCGTATCTCGGTGGCGAGCGGTTGGGCTCGACCCGTGGTCGGATCCTCGAGCTGGATCGAGTAGCTCACGTCGAGTGGGTGGTCGTCGTCACCCCCGACGGGACGGACCCGCACCGCGACGACGAACGACGTCGGGAAGACCTCGGTGGCCGTCGCCGTGACCAGGACGACGGGTGCGGGCGCGAGCCCCATGACCTCCGGGCCCGACGCCTGTCGGCGCGTGAGGTCGAGCCCCGCGCCCGTGCGCGCCCGGTCGAGGGTCTCGCACTGCTCCAGGTAGGTGGCGAGCGCCTGCGTGGCCCACCGGTCGGCGGCGCGGTGGCCGACCCGCCCGTCGGCGTCGAGGTCGCCCGGCTCGACGCGGTGGTCGTCGCGCACGGACCACTGGGTGTGGATGCCGCTCATCGGCACGACGGTAGCGCGTCGCGCGGCCCGAAGTCCACCGGGCATTTCCCCGGGCACTTCCCCGAGAAAAGCGGTCACTTGATGACCGGTTCACCGGCGCATGATGGCTCCAGCCCCGCAGACGAACCAACGGAAGGAACCTCATGGACTGGAAGCTCGAGCTGGTGGTCATCCCGGTCACGGATGTGGACCGGGCCAAGGACTTCTACACGAAGGTCGGCTTCAACCCGGACCACGACCAGACCGTCAACCCCGAGCTGCGCTTCGTCCAGCTCACCCCGCCCGGCTCGGCCTGCTCGATCGCCTTGGGCCTCGGGCTCACCGACGCCTCGCCCGGATCGGTGAAGGGTCTGCAGGTCGTGGTCGAGGACGTCGACACGGCCCGCGCCCAGCTCCTCGACGCGGGCGTCGCGGTGGGTGAGGTGCAGGACCTCGCGTGGGGTTCGTTCGTCTACTTCAGCGACCCGGACGGGAACGCCTGGTCGGTGCAGCAGGTCGTGCCCCGCAACGCGTAGCCGGTGCGCACCGCGTCGCGGCCGTCGATCAGACGGTCGCGACCGCGGGGGCCGGCAGGTGCGGCGCGTTGGTGATCGACGCACCGAGGTGCTCGCTGATCGCCGCGGCCGGCATCGGCCGTGCGAAGAAGTAGCCCTGCGAGGACTCACACCCGATGGCCCGCACCTCGTCGCGCTGGATCTCGGTCTCGACGCCCTCCGCCGTGACCGCGAGTCCGAGGACGTGGGCGAGGTTCGTGACCGCGGCGACGATCGCCCCCGCCCTGGGCGCGGTGCCGATGTCCGCGATGAACCCCTGGTCGATCTTGACGATGTCGACCGGCAGGTCGCGCAGGTAGCTCAGTGAGGAGTAGCCGGTGCCGAAGTCGTCGAGCGCGATGCCGGACGCCGGACCCGTCCAGGTCGCGATCAGGATGCCCCGGGCGCGCTCGCTGTCCTCGATGAAGACGTTCTCGGTCATCTCCAGCACCAGGTGGGCCGGATCCATCCCGGTCTCCGTGAGCACCCGGGTCACGACCGAGCAGATGTCCGTGCTCATGAGCTGCCGGGTGGAGAGGTTCACCGCGAGATCCAACGGTGCGTGGGGATGGGCCTCGAGCCAGCGGTTGCGGTCGCGACAGCTGCGCTCCAGCACCCACTCGCCGATGTCACAGATGAGGCTCGTCTGTTCGGCGATCTCCACCATCACGCCCGGGGGGACCGGTCCGTGCTTGGGATGGGTCCAGCGCAGCAGGGCCTCGACGCCGGTGATGAGCCCGTCACGGCTGCGCACGATGGGTTGGTACGCAACGGCGAGCTGCCCGTCGGTGAACGCGCAGTGCAGGTCCCGCTCGAGCGAGTTGCGGTCGTCGGTCTGACGGGCTTCGCGCAGGTCGATGATCTGGTGGCTCGCGCCCCCCTTGCGCTTGGCCTGGTACATCGCGGTGTCGGCCCGCTCGATGAGCTGATCGGAGACCTCCTCGCCGGGACCGGCGTACGCCATGCCGACGCTCGCCGTCACGGTGATCTCGCTCTCGCTCAGCACGAACGGCGCGGCGAACGCCCGGTCGATCCGCCGGGCCAGGCGCTCGACGTCATCCGGACTTCGGAGGTCCTCGCAGAGGAACACGAACTCGTCCCCGGACACCCGGGCCAACGTGTCACCGGGCCGGACCAGGCTCGTCAGGCGCTGCGCCACCGCCACGAGGAGCTCATCGCCGACGAGATGCCCGTAGGTGTCGTTGACGTGCTTGAAGTGGTCGAGGTCGGCGAAGAGGATCGCGGCATTCGAGTTCGAGCGCTTCGCGCGGAGTGCCGCGTGGGCGAGCCGCTGTTGGAGCAGCAACCGGTTCGGCAGCTCCGTGAGCGGATCGTGCAGGGCGATGTGGTGAAAGCGGTCGGCGGTCGCCTGGGCATCGTCGCGGGCTCGGGCATTCAGCAGATACGCGGCGGCGACGTCCGCGAGGGTCTGGGCGACGCCCATCGCACGGTGGTCCAACGCCCCCGTGGTGTTGCGGTAGAGATCCAACGCGCCGAGCCTTCCGTGCACGTGCCGCATGGGGAACGTGAACACCGCGGCGAGGCCCGCATCGAGCGCGGCCGGACCAAATCGCGGGTAGCGGCGATCGCGCGCGAGGTCCGGCACCGTGACCGCCTTCCCGGAGTCGTACGCCGTCAGGCACGGGCCCTCGCCCAGGTCGGTCTGCAGCCGCTCGAAGCGCAGGGCGCTCTCGTCGGACGCGGCGACGTAGCGCGGCGCCTCACCGGTGGAGATCAACGTCACGCCCGCGGCTGTGATCGGCAGGACCTCGACGATGCGCCGGACGAGGTGTTCCAGGATCCCCTGGATCGGGAACTCCGTGGCCATCGTGCGCGCGAACTCGCTCAGCACTGCGGAGAGCTGATCTTCTCGGACCACGAACACCACCCACCCATTGATGAGGAGGCCCGCGCATGGTCCGGACGGACAGTCGAAAAACTGTTCCCGCGATTTTACCCTTGCGGTGGACGTTCTTTTGACCAAATCCGAATGGTCCGCTTTGCTCCCTTGTCAGTGCGAGGGGAGCGAGTAGCGCCGGAAGAACTGCCACATCTGCTCGTTGGCATCCACGAGCGTGGTGCCGTGACCGACGCCGTCGAGGATCCACGTGTCGGGCGCGCCCATGTTGAAGGGGGAGCCCGGCCAGACGTGCCCCGAACCGGTGAGCTTCCAGAGCGCGACCTCGGTGCCGGCCCGGCAGTGCCGGTACGCGACGAGCGTCGCGGTGAGGCCTGCGTTGTCCGTGCCTGCGGCACCGGTGATCGGGCTCCCGCGGTGCGCCTTCGTCGAGCACCCGTCCGCCTTCACCCATTGCGCGACCCCTGACGGAACGGAGAACCGCAGCTTCGGGTTCTTGTTCTTCACGCCATTCCACTTCGCGATCGGGTCGTCGATGCTGTGGAACTCGAGGGTCGGGACCGGTCGTGACGGGTGAATGGTCGGGAGCTGGACCTGCCCGGAGACCGACGAGATCGCGGCCACGGAATTCGATGCCTTGGCGGCCATCGTGTACGCCATCATCCCGCCGTTCGACATGCCGGTGACGTAGACCCGGCGCCGGTCGACGGGGGTGTGCTTCCCGACGTCGGCGATCACCGCCTTCAGGAACGCGACGTCGTTGATGTGCTTCGTCACCGGCAGCCCACAGCACGCACCCGCGTTGAAGCCGTACTGCGCGTCCTTCGCGACCGGGTCCGGGTCGAGCTTCGTGGCGATCCGCGTGCCGTCGGGATACGCCACCAGGTACCCGTCGCGGTCCGAGGACTTGTCCATCCCGGATTGGATCTCCTGGAGCTGGCCGTTCTGCGTCGCGCCGTGGAGGTTCAGCACCAACGGCTGCGCATGGCCGGCCGCGGCGGCCGGTGGGACGTGCAAGCGGTAGCTGCGGGTCAATCCACCGGACTTCAGCGTGAAGACGTACGCGTCCGCGCTCGGGGCGACGGCGGTCGGCGCGATCGCGACGGGTGCGGTCGTCGTCGTGGACGCCGCCCCGGCCGAGCTGGTCCACGCACCCAGTCCGATCACCAACGCGGTCAGCGCGGTGACGCTGATCGGACCACGCGTGAACCTGCTCACACCAACATCCCCCGGCATCGTTCCCGCGGCGAAACCTAATCTCTTCCGATGCCGAGCAGCTCGCAGTACGAGGACCCGTCGTGGTGGAAGTCGGGCGTGCTGTACCAGATCTACCCTCGCTCGTTCGCCGATTCGAACGCCGACGGCGTCGGTGATCTGCGCGGCATCATCGAGCGGATCGCCTACCTCGAGTGGCTCGGTGTCGACGCCATCTGGATGAGCCCGATCACGGTCTCGCCCAACGCCGACTGGGGCTATGACGTGGCCGACTTCCGCGCCGTGGAGCCCGAGCTCGGGACGATGGCGGAGTTCGACGAGCTCATCGTGGTGGCGCACGAGCGGGCGATCCGCGTCCTGCTGGACTTCATCCCCAACCACACCAGCGATCAGCATCCGTGGTTCGTCGATGCCCGGTCGGTGAAGACCGCACGGCACCGGGACTGGTACGTCTGGGCCGATCCCAAGCCCGACGGCTCGCCCCCGAACAACTGGGTGAGCAGCTTCGGTGGGCCCGCCTGGACCCTCGATGCCGCGACCGGCCAGTACTACCTGCACAACCACCTGCGCGAGCAGCCCGATCTCAACTGGTGGAACGAGGAGCTGCGCGACGAGTTCGACGCCATCCTGCGGTTCTGGTTCGACCGCGGGGTCGACGGGTTCCGCATCGACGTGTGCAACGTGATCGTCAAGGACGCCGAGCTGCGCGACAACCCGCCGTCGACCGAGGACGACCCCCTCGACGTGCAGCTCTTCGGGCAGCGGCCCGTCTACAACGCGAACCGGCCGGAGGTGCACGACGTCCTGCGCCGGTGGCGCACGCTCGGCGACTCGTACGACCCACCGCGCGTCTTTCTCGGCGAGACCCCGGTCGACGACCTTGCCGACCTCGGTCGCTACTACGGCGCGGATCTCGACGAGCTCCAGCTCGCGTTCAACTTCCCGTTCATCAACGCGCCGTTCGACGGCATCACGATGCCGGAGATCGTGGCGGGCATCGAAGCCGCGCTCCCGCCGGGCGCGTGGCCGGCCTGGACCGGCTCGAACCACGACATGTCCCGCTTCGCCACGCGATGGGCGCATGACGACCCGCGCCAGGTCCGGGCCGCGCTGCTGATGCTGCTGGGCCTCCGCGGCACCCCGGTGCTGTACCAGGGCGACGAGATCGGCCTCGGGGACACGACCCTCCAGCGCGAGGACCTGCGCGACCCGCTCGGCGTGCGGTACTGGCCGGCCTACGCGGGGCGCGACGCGATGCGCACGCCGATGCACTGGCGCGCTGGTGCCGGTGGGGGATTCACCGACGCGGCCGTGCGACCCTGGCTGCCATTGGGCGACACGGCGTGCAACGTCGAGGACCAGCGCGGGGACCCCGGATCGACCTTGACCCTGGCTCGCGACCTCCTCGCGCTGCGCGCCCGGACCCCGGATCTCTCCCTCGGCGCGTACTCGGCCCTCCCGGCGCCCGAGGGCGTCTGGGCCTGGCGGCGCGGTGACGGGCACCGGGTCGCGGTGAACTGCTCGGAGCGGGACGCGGTCCTGGAGGGGTTCGACGGCCGCGTCCGGATCGGCACCGACCGCTCGCGCGACGGGGAGTCCGTCGACGGGTCGCTGCTCCTGCGCGGTTGGGAGGGGGCCGTCACCGAGGCGGCCGGAGGCACCGATCGCGACTGACGTGACGCGCGTGTCACATTCATCTAGCGTCCCCGGAATCGTCTGATCCGGGGGTTGATATGACGGCGCATCGGGTACTGCGCACGCGGCTGGGGTTCTTCGTCACGGTGGTCGTGTGCCTCACGCTGGTGATCGCGCTCGGCGCCTTCGGCGGCAGCTCCCCGAAGAGCGGCGCGTCGATGCGGAGCTCCGCGCCGGCCGCGGCGTCGACCAAGTCCGGCGTCGGGGTGACCGCGAAGTCGATCAAGGTCGGCATCGCACTCGTCAACTTCGACTGCGTGAAGCAGTTCGTCGACTCGATCCGGCTCGGTCAGCAGCAGATCTACCAGGCGTACATCGACAACATCAACGCGAAGGGTGGGGTCCTCGGACGGCAGATCAAGCCGGTCTACGAGACCTACTGCCCGCTCGGCAGCGCCGGACCGCTCGCGGTGTGCACCAAGCTCACGGACGACGACAAGGTCTTCGCCGTCATCGGCACGTTCGTCGACTTCTCCGGTGACGCGCAGACGTGCGTCGCGAACCAGCACAAGCGCGTCCTGATCACGTTCAACCTCACGCAGGAGATGATCAACCAGTCGCCACCGGGAATGATCATCTTCCCCGGCGCGACGGCTGAACGCACCGTCGCCGTCCTGTTGCAGCTCTTGAACAAGGAGAAGATGCTCAAGGGCAAGAAGGTGGCGGTCCTCGGTGGTTCGCAGGAAGCGAGCCAGGTGAACAAGACGATCGTGCCCGGCCTGAAGAAGCTGAAGGTGCCGATGGGCTCGACCGCGCTCCTGTCCATCAACGGCACGGCGGACACGACCGCCGCGCAGGCTCAGCTCGACAGCTTCATCGAGAAGTGGAAGGGCCAGCACGTCAACACGGTCTTCCTCTCGGGCGACGAGGTGTCGTCGAAGGCTTTCGTCACCAAGCTGCGCGGCGAGATGCCGAAGGTCACCCTGATCAGCGACACGGCCGACACCCGGGACTTCGCCAAGCAGGAGACCCACGCCCACATCAGTCCGAACCCGTACGAGGGACTCATCACCGCGGCCGGGCCGACCCCGACCACGTACGACAAGGGCCCCAACTACAAGTACTGCGCCGCGATCTACAAGAAGTACCTGAAGAAGAACGCGCCGAAGTCATCGACGGTGATCAAGGCCTCGGGCGGCAAGACGAACGACGTCTACGGCACGATCAGCGACGCCTGCCAGGCGATGTCGATGTTCCACGACATCGCGGCCAAGGCGGGCAAGAACCTCAACAACGCCACCTGGGTGAACGCGGTGAACCACTACGGCGAGATCGTCAATCGGGGCTCGGGGCAGTTCTCGTCGTTGCACACCGGCAAGTACGACGTCGACGACAGCTTCCACCTCCAGAGCTTCGACTCGTCGATCAAGCCCGACGGCGACTGGAAGTCGCTCACCCCGGTGGAGAACATCACGGGTCTGTAGGCGGGGCGCCGGGGTCGGAGCGAACCTGACACACGTGTCAGGCATCGAATACGATCCCGGCAACAAGGGTTCGAGCGCCGGACTGGGTTGAAGGCGGTCACGTTGGCGGATACGCAGCAGCCCCGGGGCGATGCGGCTGCGCTCGCGTCCGCGGTCCTGGACGAGGAGGCGGCGCGCCAGGAAGCGCAGGCGCGGTCCTCCGAGCAGGTGATCTTCCCCGACGACCTGCTGCCGGGCGTCAACTCCGAGCCCGTCACCTTCCGCGAGGCCTTCGCGAAGGGTGGCCGGCTGATGTTCATCGTGCTCGGGCTGCTGCTCGCGTTCGACGAGCTCGAGGGCGCCGCGATCCAGGTCCTCGGACCGAACATCCGAAACACGTTCCACATCAGCAGCGGTGCGATCGTCTTCATCGGCACCGCGTCCTCCGCGTTCTTCGTCCTCGGCGCAGTCCCGATGGGCTGGTTGGCGGACCGGGTGCGCCGGGTTCCCATCGTCGGCATCGCCAGCCTGTTCTTCTCCTTCTTCGTCCTCCTGTCTGGCTTCGCGGTCAACGCGTTCATGCTGTTCTGGACCCGGTTCGCGACCGGCATCGCGAAGTCGAACAGCATCCCGGTGCACCAGTCGCTGATCGCGGACAACTACCCGATCGGCATCCGCGCCCGCATGTCCGCGGTGATGAACATGGGCGCGCACGGCATCGGACTCTGCAGCCCGGTGCTCGCGGCCGCGATCGCCACGTGGGCCGGAGGGCCGGAGGGCTGGCGGTGGGCGTGGTACCTGCTCGGGATCCCGGTCGCGCTCGTCGCGATCGTCGCCTTCAAGATGAAGGAGCCGCCCCGCGGCCAGTTCGAGAAGGACGACGTCCTCGGCGAGGTGATCGAGGACGAGGATCCGGCCCCGATCTCGATGGAATCGGCGTTCGCCGCGCATCAAGAAGATCGCGACCATCAAGACGGTGCTCGTCGCGTTCTGCGCCCTCGGTTTCGGTCTCTTCAGCCAGGGTGAGCTCGCATCGCTCTACCTGAACGACAACCTCCACATCCACGATGTGCTGACCCGCGGGCTCATCCTCAGCCTCTCAGGAGTCGCGGCGCTGCCGCTGCTCCCGTTCGTCGGGAAGTACTTCGACCGGGTCTACCGGATCAACCCCGCCAAGGCCCTCGCGATGGTCGGTGCGCTGATCCTGCCGTCCGCGCTGTTCACGCCGCTGCAGTACTCGGTGCACAACTCGACCGCCTTCTGGGTGCTCGGCGTCCCCCAGGCGGTGCTCACGACCTCGGCGTTCGCGATGACGGCGCCGGTGCTCCAGGCGGTGGTGCCGTACCGGCTGCGCGGCATGGGCACCGCCATGGCCACGATGTACATCTTCTTCATCGGTGGCTTCCTCGGTGGCGTGCTCTCCGGCTTCTTCACGAACGCGATCGGCATCCGGGGCACGGTCATCGCGATCGGCGTCCCGACCAGCATCATCGGCGGCCTCATGCTGATGAACGGCGCCCGGTTCATCCGCGGCGACCTCTCGCTGGTCGTGGAGGAGCTGCTCGAGGAGCAGGACGAGCACCGGAAGCGCAGCGAGCTGGGCGAGGCGACGCCGGCGCTGCAGGTCGCGAACATCGACTTCTCGTACGGCACCGTGCAGGTCCTGTTCGACGTGAACTTCGAGATCGCGCACGGCGAGTGCGTCGCGCTGCTCGGCACCAACGGCGCAGGCAAGTCGACGATCCTGCGCGTGATCAGTGGCCTCGAGGTGCCCGAACGCGGTGTCGTGCGACTCGACGGCCGCAACATCACCTACGTCGCGCCCGAGGCCCGGGTGAAGCTCGGCATCGTGTCGCTCCCCGGCGGCAACGGGACGTTCCCGAGCCTCACCGTCGACCAGAACCTCTCGGTCAGCGCCTGGCTGAACGAGGGCGGCAAGGACGCCGTCGACGCCAGCATCGCCGAGGTGCTCGAGCTGTTCCCCGAGCTGGAGGAGCGCCAGAACCAGCTCGCGAGCAGCCTCTCCGGCGGCCAGCAGCAGATGCTCGCGCTCGCGCGGGTCCTGCTCCACAAGCCCGAGGTCCTCATCATCGACGAGCTGTCCCTCGGTCTCGCGCCGATCGTCGTGCAACGGATGCTCGAGCTCGTGGACCAGCTGCGCGCCCGGGGCCAGACGATGATCATCGTGGAGCAGTCGCTGAACATCGCGCTCGCGATCTCGGACCGCGCCATCTTCCTCGAGAAGGGTGAGGTCAAGTTCGAGGGCGCTACCGCGGACCTGCTCGCCCGGGATGACCTCGCCCGCGCGGTCTTCTTCGGGACGGAAGGCGGATAGCGCGCCGATGCTGGCCTCGCTCCTGGTACCCCACATCTGGACCGCGAACCTGATCTTCATCGGGATCGTGCGGGGGCTGATCGTCGCGCTGATCGCGATGGGCATCGTGCTGATCTACCGGTCGAGCCGGGTCATCAACTTCGCGGTGGCCGACCTCGGGGTCCCCGCGGCGGCGCTGCTCGCGGTGATGGCGGGCAAGGCGCACTGGCCGTACTGGCCGTCGCTCATCCTGGCCGTGCTGGCGGGGACGCTGGCCGGGACGGTCGTCGAGCTCGCGGTGATCCGCCGGCTGTTCAAGGCCCCGCGGGTGATCGTGCTCGTCGCGACGATCGGCGTCGCCGAGCTCGCGCGGCGATCACGATGACGCTGCCCGACTACCGGACCGGGTCGCTGCAGACCGCGTACCCGACTCCGATCACGGGGGAGTGGCACGTCGGGAGCATCACCATCGAGGGCGCGCAGCTGCTCGTGCTCATCGTCGTCCCGATCATCGCGGCCGGCCTCTGGTGGTTGCTCGGTCACACCCGCTTCGGCATCTCCGTGCGCGCGTCCGCGTCGAACTCCGACCTCGCCCGCCTCACCGGCATCAGTCCCAAGCTCGTCTCCACCGCGATCTGGACCATCGCCGGGTTCCTCTCCGCGGTCTCGATCATCCTCTACGCGACCGAACAGGGATCCTCCGACCTCGTCACGATCGGTCCCGAGACCCTGTTGCTCGGCCTGTCCGCCGCCCTCATCGGTGGGATGAAGTCGTTCCCACGACGGTGGTCGGGGGCGATCGGCATCGGGATCCTGTACCAGGTGCTCGTGTTCAACTTCCCGAACACGGTCGGGCTCGTGCAGTTCGTGGTCCTGATCCTGGTGCTGTTCCTCGTGGCCCGGATGAGCCGGCGCGACGACACCGGCGCCGAGAGCTTCTCGTTCGCGCCGCGCGTCCCGGCGGTGCCGGAGCGACTGCGCGAGATCTGGTGGGTCCGGCGGATGCCGCAGCTGGTGGCCGGCCTCGCGCTGCTCTTCGCGATCGTGCTGCCGCTGATCGTCACCCAGTCGTTCCACCAGCAGACGTACGCCATGGTGCTTGGCGTTCGCGATCTGTGCCGTCTCCGTGACGGTGCTCACCGGGTGGGCCGGACAGCTGTCGTTGGGGCAGATGGCGTTCGCGGGCATCGGAGCCCTGAGCGCGGCGGCCTTCGTGCGCGGCGTGACGTTCGACATCGGGTGGAAGGCGACCCGGCTCCTGCAGGGCAGTGTGCCCAAGGTCCCGTTCGTGCTCGCGATGCTCTTCGGCTCGGTCATCGCGTGCCTCGTCGCGGTCGCGGTCGGCTTCGGGGCACTACGGGTGAAGGGCCTACTGCTCGGGATCAGCACGTTGGCGTTCGCGATCGCCGCGCAGGCCTACATCTTCTCGCGACCGATCTTCACCGGATCCGTCGACGCGACGACCGTCGAGTTCCCGCGCGGGAGCCTCGGGCCGATCGACCTCTCCCACCTGAACCGCAGCTACTACTACTTCACGCTGGCCGCGCTGGTCATCGTGCTGCTCGTCGTCGGCCACCTCCGCCGGAGTGGCATCGGCCGTACGATCATCGGGGTGCGCGAGAACGAACCCGCGGCGTCCGCGCTCACCGTCTCGCCGCGCCGTTCGAAGCTCACGGCGTTCGCGGTCGCGGGGTTCGTCGCCGGGCTCGGCGGCTCGATCCTCGGTGGGCTCGTCGTGACCATCGGGTTCCAAGAACGGTTCTTCCGCGTCGAGGACTCGCTGATCCTCGTGGCGCTCGCGGTGATCGGCGGGCTCGGGAGCCTCGCCGGAGCCGTCGTCGGCGCGTTCTGGGTGATCGGGCTCCCGGCGTTCTGGCCCGACAACCAGACGGTGCCGCTGTTCACCTCGAGCATCGGGCTGCTCATCATCCTGCTCTACATCCCGGGTGGCTTCACCCAGATCGGCTACTGGTTCCGCGGCTCGATCCTGAACTGGTTGGAGCAGCGCCTGCCCGAAGTCGCCACGAAGACGCGCACCGCGCCGCCGGTGTCGCTGCACAAAGCCATCGGCCGCCCGATCGTCGAGAACGCGGATGGCAGTGTGATCTCGACCTCCGGGCTCACCGTGCTGTTCGGCGGGCTCGTCGCGGTCGACTCCGTCGACTTCCGCGCGCGAAGCCGGCGAGGTCATCGGGCTCATCGGGACGAACGGCGCCGGCAAGTCGACGCTGCTCAACGCGATCGGCGGCTACGTCGCCGAGCGAAGGCCGGGTCGAGCTCCTCGGCCAGGACGTCTCGAGCCTCCCGGCCCACCGCCGTTCGCACGCGGGCCTGGGCCGGACGTTCCAGGCCGCCACGCTGTTTCCCGAGCTGACCGTGCGCGAGACGGTGCAGCTCGCGCTCGAGGCCCGGAAACGGACGTCGTTCTGGGGATCGCTGCTGTACCTGCCGAACGCGACCCGCGCCGAGCGGTCGAAGCGGACCGAAGCGGCCGAGCTGATCGACTTCCTCGGGCTCGGGCGGTACGCGGACCGGTTCATCGCCGAGCTCTCGACCGGCACCCGGCGCATCGTCGAGCTCGCGGCGGTGCTCGCGGTCGCGCCCCGGGTGATCTGCCTCGACGAGCCGACCGCCGGCGTGGCTCAGCGCGAAGCCGAGGCGTTCGGTCCGTTGATCAAGCGGGTGCAACTGGAGCTGGACGCGACGTTGATCGTCGTCGAGCACGATCTCCCGCTGATCATGGCGATCTCCGACCGCGTGTACTGCATGGAAGCCGGTCGCGGTCATCGCCGAGGGTCCCTCCGCGACGATTCGGAGCGACCCGCTCGTCATCGCGTCGTACCTCGGCACCGACGACCGCGCGACCCAGCGCAGCAACGCGGGCGCGGTCCTGAGCGCATCGGAAGGAAGGACGGACGAGGGATGAGCGGAGCCTTCGCACCCGACGAGGCCGTGACCACATGGCGCGAGAACGGTTGGGTGCTCATCGAGGGCCTGGTCAGCACCGAGGAGATTGACGCCGCGACCGTCGACCTCCCGGGGATGTTCCCGACCCCCGCGCAGTATCACGCGGACCCTCAGGGCGAGACCGAGAAGTGGCTCGGCCGCCCGCCGCCGAGTCGCGACGAATGGGTGTGGCCGCCGACGGGACCCGGATTCCGCCCCGAGCAGCACACGTGGCTCAGCCAGTTCCCGTTCCCCGGCTCGGGCGCGTTGAACCGGATGTGCGTGCACCCGGCCATCGTGGACTTCATGCAGCGCGCGCTCCAGACGACGGACCTCCGGCTCTACCAGGCGCGAGCGAACGCCAAGTACACCGGCCTGACCAACTACGAGCAGCCGATGCACACCGACCGGAACCACTCGTTCCTGCCGCCACTCACCGAGACGCCCTGGCTGCACGTCGAGTCGTTCCTGTACCTCTCGGATGTGCACGCCGGCACCGCGCCGACCCACCTGGTGCCCTTGCGCGACTCCGTGGGGCACTCGCCGACCGAGCCGCTGATCATGCCCAACGGCGATCCCGAGATCTACGCTGCCGAGCGGCCCGCGACCGGCGTGCGCGGCTCGCTGCTCGCGTATCGGCCCGATGTCTTCCACCGCGGGGTGGACCTGACCGATCCGGGGGCGCGCGCTTCCTGCTGAACGTCAGCTTCAAGCACGCAGGCCACGACTGGGTGGGATACGACTCGATCCAGTCGCGTGCGAACTCGCCGGACTGGGATCGGTTCGCGGAGGCCTCGACGCCGAAGGAGCTGGCCCTGTTCGGGTTCCCGGAGCCGGGCCATCCGATCTGGGACGCGGCGATGCTGCGCGAGACCGCATTGCGCTACCCCAAGCTGGACCTCACGCCGTGGCTCGAGGCCGCGGCCGCCACCTGATCGCGCGGGCCGGCTCGGTCAGCGGATCCGGAACGAGTAGCTCCCGGCGCCGACCGTGAGCTGCACGGTGCCCGCCTTCGCGCCGTTGACCCGGATCCCGGTGATGCCGCCCAGCCCGTGGCCGGCCTCCGTGACCTTCCCGGCGTCACGCGCGCGGAGCTGCAGGGTGATCGACGCGTTCGGCGGGACCTGCAACGCCAGGCTCGTGACGGATCCCGTCCGGTGCCACCCGACTCGGACGGGACCGCTGACGGTCGGCACCGTGCCGGACACGCGAGCCGGACCCGCGCCGGGTTGGGTGATGGCGACCCGGGCCCCGGACGGCTTCGCGGTGGGAGCAATCGTCGTCGCGCCCAGGAAGGTCTCCGGGTAGGCGACCAGCGCGGCGGAGCCCCAGCCGTGGGACGTGCTGTCGCCGTCGGCGTCGCTCGGGGCCCACGTCTCCCACGTGAACGAGCCCCCCTGCGCGACGATCTGGCCCCAACCGGGACCGGACGCGTCGGTGAGAACCCGCTGCACGTCGGCGTCCCGGCCGGCCGCGGCCAGGGCGCGGACGAGCACGAGCCCGTTGTCGGGGCCCATGGCCACCCGCAGCTGGGCCACCGAGGCGCCGACCGCGGCGCGCTGTGCTGTGGGGACGATGCCGTACGCGAGTGCGAACGCGTTGGCCTGCTGCGATGCGTGCGTGCTCATCGAGCCGTCGGCTTCCAGACCGTCGATGTACACACCGTCCGCGCGCCGCAGCCGCGAGTTCATCGCGGCAACGAGCGCGTCCCGGCGATTGCGCCACGTCGCGGCCGCGGCGGTGTCGCCCCGGATCGCCGCCATCTCGGCCACGCGGTCGTAGGCGTTCACCGCGAGCGCGTTCACCGTGGTGCGGGCCACGGTGCTCATGTCGTATCCGTACCGCATCGGCGGCGGCCAGTCGACGGCGCCGTACAGATAGTCCTCCCCACCGCCGGGCAGCCTCGTCACCAGTCCCGTTGCCGGATCGGTCGCGGCCGCGATGTAGTCGGCGACCCGTGTCGCCACCGGCGCGAGCGCGTTGAGCGTCGTGCGGTCCCCGGTCGCGACGAAGTACTGCCAGACCCAGTCGGGATAGCGCTCGGTGTTGTCCGGGATGTCGCGCGCGCCGTCGCCGTTCGGGTACACGACGTTGAGCCGGCCGTCGGGCCAGTACCGGGTCTGGGACCGGGCGAAGTCGCGCAACGCCTGCCACGTGAGGTTCTGCTCGCCGAACGCGCGCGTCGTCGCCTGCGAGTCGTCGTAGGAGTCGAGCAGGAACTGGCCCTTCTCCCGCGTGGGGGTGTCGACGAACTGCTCCTGGCTCACGTACAACGCGGAACGGCGGGTGAGCGACCACACCGCGTCGAGCTTCGGATCCGAGGAGCTGAAGCTCGCGGCACCGTCGCCCGGCATCGCGGAATGGCGCGCTTCGATGACCATCTGGTCCGCAGTCAGCGGCTCGTGGGAGCTGTCGACCTCGAGGTACTGGAAGGCGAGGTACCCGAACGGCTCGAACGTCGAGGTCCCTGCACGCTGGGTGTACTGGTAGCTCATGTCGGTGCCCTGGTTCTCGTGGGTCGCCGACACCGTGCCGTCGGGGTTCAGGGCGAACCCGGCGCGGATCGTGACGGGCGCGCCGGCGGTGCCGTGCCGGAAGCGCACGACCGGCGTGGCGGCGAAGATCGCGCCGTAGTTCGCGACGACGGCGCCGGACGGGAGCCGCCGGACCGACACCGGTCGGATCGCCTGGCTCGCGATGCGGGTCCGTTGCGCGACCAGACCGGTGAACGGCGCGACGCCGGGCGGCCCGAGCACCGGGATGGGCTTCCAGGAGGTGGCGTCGAAGCCGGCGGTGGACCAGCCGTCGGGATGGTTGCGGGCGTCGATGACCTCGGTGAAGTCGCCCTCGTCGTTGCGCGGGGTCCCCGGGGTCCACTCGGCCGGCTGCTCGCGCCAGGTGCCGTCGGTGCCGATGACCTCGTGGGTGCCGTCGCGGTGGACGACGGAGATCTCGGCGAGCAGGCCCGGTTGACCCTCCGGCCGTCCCTGCCCCGCGCCGTACCAGTGGTGGAGCACGCCGACTCCGTTCGCGCGGCCGGCCCGCATCAGGCGCGTGACATCCGTTGCCTCGACGTACTGCTCGTCGGGATACGAGAACGACGGCCCCGCGTCCGCCCGGCGCCCGTTGATCCACAGCTGGTACTGGTGGGACGCGGCGACGAACGCGGTCGCGCGGACGATGGGGCTCGCGCCGAGCGTCTTCGTCGTGCGGACGTACGTGAACTGGTCGTGGGTCGGTGGTGATGCGCCGGGTGTGACCCACTGGGCCCGCCACCCGTTGGTGCGGGGGATCGTGACGAACGTCGACGGCCGGGCGAAGGGGCTGGTGGAAGCACCGGCATCGCGGGTGGACACGGTCCACCAGTACTGCGCGTCGCCGCTCAGCTTCGGCCCGGCGTAGGGGACGAACGCCTGCTGCCCCGACGTCACCCAACCGCTGTCCCAGACGGCGGCCTGCGGGTTCGTCGTCGCGCGGCGGGTCACGATGACGCGGTACGCGACCTCCTGCGCGCCCGGACGGGCGTCGTGCACGTGCCACGCGAACGCGAGGGCATCCGGATCGACACCGGTCGCCGGGCTCATGCCGTTCACCGTCAGCGCGGTCGGCGCGCCCGGTCCGGTCGTGGCGGCGGCCGGTCGGATGGCGGCGGTTCCGATCGTCGCGGCTGACGAGCACGCCCAGGCTCAGCGCGACCGCCGATCTCCGGAGCGTGTGCACTCGCGTCTGGCGCCGCATGTGACTCCACCTCGTCCGCCGCAGCCCCCCGGACACGGCCGTGGGATCCTACCGACCAGGTCCGTGTCGCGCTCGCCTAGCGTGCGCCCGTGCCGAAGCGATGGCCTCTCCTCGTGGTGGTGACCGCAGTGCTCGGGCTGGGGGTGGTCGGCTGCAGCGGGAGCAGCCCGACGCTCCGATCCGCGACGGCGGCCGCGCCGTCGGTCGCGTGGACCGCGCTGCGCAATCCGATCCTCTCCGACCCCGACCACGTGGTGAAGGACCAGGCGGTCGTCGCGGTCGCGGGTCACTGGCAGGCCGTGTTCAGCTTCGAGGACCGGGCGGGGCACTGGCGGATCGGACTGCGCACGAGTGCCAACCTCGCGCACTGGTCGAAGACGACGACCATGCCCCATGACCCGGCGGTGGCGGGCGAAGCGTCGCCGGACGTCGAACGCGCGCCCGACGGACGGTTCGTCATCGCGTACCAGTCGTTCCCCACCGACCGCGGCGACGCGCGACCCAAGCTCTACTTCCGCACGACGCGGGACTTCATCCGGTTCTCGGCACCCCGGCGCCTCGCGGCCAACCTCGACGCGGAGGTGGGGGAGCGACTGATCGATCCGGCCGTGGTGTGGTCACCCGCCGGCCTGCTGCTCGGGTTCAAGCTCGGCGTCGACCAGCAGCAGTTCGAGCTCGCCCGGTCCGTCAGCGGTGCGCTGGCCGGCCCATGGAAGTTGGTGGGCGCGCCCGACATCACGATCCGCGGCGACACGATCGAGAACTACCAGTTCCTGCACCTCGGCAGCCGCCGGCAGCTGCTCGCGACGACGAACAACGGCAACCAACCCGCGGTGTTCGACCTCGCCGGTGATCCCGCCGCGCCTTCCGGTTGGCTCGACTGGAGTGCCGGCCGCATCCTCGAGATCCCACAGGAGGCGTGGAACGCGGGGTCGGGCCTGACCGGGACGAGCTACGAGCACGCCAACTGCGCGTACCTCGTCGACGGGCGGCGCATCGGCGGCTGGTACTACCTGTCCTACTCGGACGCACCCGACAAGACGGCGTTCAACCGCGAGGGCCACGCGGTCGTGGCGATCGCGCGCAGCCGCGATCTCGTCCACTGGTCGGTCCCTCCGGGCTGACCCACCCCAACGGTGAGATGCGGGGCGCCGGCGGTGGACACCTCAGTCCGGCGGCCGCTCGAAGTCCTCGGGTGCCGCGGTACGGGAGAGGATGCCGAGGGTCGCGCGCAGCGCGCTCTCCGGGATGATCGGGAAGATGTCCGCTTCCTTCCACGTCGGGTCGATGTCCGACCAGTCGTAGTAGGAGGTGACGAGCGTGCCGCCCTCAGTCGGCTCGAGCGTGTAGCCGTAGACGTGACCGATCTGCGGCTTGATCTGACCCTCGATCGTCCACGCGATCTCGCGGTCGGGCACGAGCTTCGTGATGTTGATGGTGACGTCGTAGCGGCCCATCGGGAAGTCGTTCAGGGACTCGCGATCCATGTGCACGACGAACGTGTCGCCCACCGCGGTGACCGGGTCCCCGGTCGCGGCGAGCAGCATGCCGCTGGCGTCGATCGCGACGTGGCCCTTGGGGTCGCTCAAGATCTTGAAGATCGTGGCCGGGTCGGTCGCGATGGACCGCTGGACTTCGATGCGCTCACTCGTCATGCCCGCATCCTGTCACCGCGGGCAACGAGTCTGAAATCGCCGACGGGCCCGCCGGCGCATGATCGAGACTCTCGGAATGAGTGTGATCCGCACCGCCGTGCCCGTCGATCTCCCGGACGTCGTCGACCTCTGGGATCGTGCCGGCGGACCGACCCGGCTCGCGGGACGTCACGCCGAAGCGAACCGGCTGCTCGAACGCGATCCGGATGCCCTGCTCGTGGCCGAGCGTGACGGCCGGGTGGTCGGGACGCTGATCGTGGGTTGGGACGGATGGCGCTGTCACCTGTACCGGCTGGCAGTGGAGCCGTCGGCCCGCCGGCACGGCGTCGCCCGGGCACTGGTGGCGGAGGCCGAGGACCGCGCCCGTCAGCTGGGAGCCGTCCGCCTCGACGCGATGGTGGACAATGCGAACGAGACCGCGATCGGGTTCTGGGCGAGCACCGGGTTCCAACCTGAGGACCACGACGCCCGATGGTCGTTCATCCTCTGAGCCGCTACGGCAGCTGATGGATCGCCGTCGGGCGGCGCGGAGGGGTGGTCGCACTGGGCCCGCGGCTGGTTCCCGTCGCGACGGAGGCGCTTCCCGGCGGTGGCGCGTCGGGGATCGCGCCCGAAGTCAGCGCGGTGAACGCCGTGGTGTCGCCGGGTTGCAGGTGGCCGATGTACCAACCCGCAGCTCCCACCGAGTCCCAGCCGTCGGGGAGCGTGACGCTGCCGCCGTGGGTGGCGTCGTTCCATGCCGGTGGTTGCTCCGTCGCGGGCCACGCGATGAAGCTGACCGTCGGGCCGACGACCCACGCGCAGAGCTTCCACGGGAGTGTCAGCGTCTGGCCGCCGGGCCGGAACACGGAGCTCAGGTCGAAGGACCCGATCTGGGTCCCGACGCCGGTGGTGGCCGTGTCCCACACGTGGACGTTGAAGATCCAACCCGCATGGAAGTAGACGTTCTTGGTCACCGTGATGGCTCGGCGCGCGCCGTCGGCGGCTTCGGAGATCCGCAGGGCCGCGCCTTCCTGATTGATGTTCGAGGACTCGCTCGACCACGTCGCGCAGGACTGCTCGTTCTCGGCCACCGGATCCGCACCCCGCTGGAACGCGATGCGGGTGTTCCCCGAGAGGTTCGACGCGGGCGCACTCGCGGTGGTGGCGTCGGCAGAGACCGCGAGCCCGGTGGTGTCGTTGCCATCCGGGGTCAGGAGCTCGGCGGTGAGCGCCGGGTCGAGAGGTGTGATGACCGGCCGTGCGCTCGTCAGCACCCCCGAGTCCGAGCCTACGTACATGACGCCCGCGCTGATCGCCGGCGACGACTCGACGGCACCGCCCACCTCGATGGTCCGCGCGGGAACGCGCACGCGAGGCGCGGTGGTGCAGCCCGAGCTGCCGTCGGCGGGGAAGCCTGAGAGCCGGCCGGCGTCGCTGCCGACGTAGACGAGGCCGCCGGCGAGCGCGGGAGACGACCGCACCGGCCCGCCGGTGTCGGCGGTCCACGTGGGTGAGCACGTGACCGGCGCGGCGCTGCACGCGCCCGGAACCGTTGGGTCGAACGCGTCGAGGTGCCCGTCGTCGGAGCCGACGAAGACGACCCCGTTGGCGACGGCCGGCGACGATTCGATCGCGCCACCGGTCCGGGCGGTCCACGTCGGGGCGCAGGTCAGGGGAGTGCCGGCGCAGCCCTTCACCCCCGCCGCGTCGAAGGCGTAGAGCGAGCCGTCACCCGATCCGACGTAGACCGCGCCGCCTGCCACCGTGGGCGACGACTCGATTGCGCCGTAGGTCGTCGCGGTCCATTCCGGCGTGCAGGTGCGGGGCGCTCCGGTGCACCCCCTCACGCCGTTGGCGTCGAACGCGTAGAGCTTGCCGTCGTCGGACCCGACGTACACCGAGCCGGACGCGAGCGCCGGGGAGGACCGGACCGGTCCACCGGTGGGCGCGGTCCAGAGCGGGCTGCACGTGATCGGCATCCCGGAGCAGCCGTTGACCCCCGTGGCGTCGAACGCGTCGAGGTGACCGTCATCGGACCCGACGTACACCGCGCCGTTGGCCACCAGCGGGGACGACGCGACGGGTCCCTGCGTGGCCGCGGTCCAGAGCGGCGAGCACGTCTTCGGGGTCCCACTGCAGCCGGTGACCCCGTTGGCGTCGAAGGCGTAGAGCCTGCCGTCGTCCGATCCGACGTACACGACGCCGTTGGCGACTGCGGGCGACGACGACACCGCGCCGCCGGTCGTCGCGGTCCACAACGGCGCGCACACGTAGAGCGTGCAACCTTGCCTGCTCTTCGCGTCGAAGGCGTAGAGCTTGCCGTCGTGCGAACCGACGTACACGACGCCGTTGGCGACTGCGGGCGACGACGACACGGCCCCGCCCGTCGATCCACGCCACGCGGTCACGAGCTGGCGCACGTTGGTCGCCGAGGTGCTGGTGTCGAACTGGTTGTTCCGGGTGTGGGCACCGTCGTAGCCGAACACCGTCCAGTCGCACGCGGCGAGAACGACCGTCATGGCGACGGCAAGCACGCACCAGACCATCCGCCGTCGAAACCTCAAGCCGCTCATGTCCACGTCCCTGCCCGGACCCGCCCCGCGCCGCTGAACCTATCCGCGGTGGAAGCCGGTCGGGCGCGTCCTGCGCGCGCGGCGCGAGAATCGCGCTCAGCGCGCGGTTCGGGCCCTGGCCCTTCGGTGAAGCGGTGAACCCGCCGGCGGTCAGGCCGGCGGGGTCATCGAGTTCGCGATGTCGCGGAGCTGGTTCTTGGCGACCTTGTCCAGGGTGGCGCGGGGGAAGTCCTCGACGAAGTAGACGGCCCGGGGCACCTTGAAGTCGGCCAGGTTGGCCTGGCACAGCTCGATGATCGCCTGCTCGAGCGTGGCCTCGTCGTCGGCGCCCGGGCTCGTGATGATGAACGCGACCGGGACGTTGTCGAGCATCTCGTGATCGCGACCCACGACCGCGATGTCGGCGATGCCCGGGACCTGCCGGCAGACGTCCTCGACCTCACGGGCCGATACGTTCTCGCCCCCGACCTTCAGCACGTCGCCGTCGCGCTCCGAGTAGAAGAAGTTGCCGCCCTCACCGATGCTCACCATGTCGCCGGTCTTGAACCAGCCGTCGTCGGTGAAGCTCTTGGCCATCGCCTCGGGGTTGTCGTAGTACTCGAGGAAGAGCTGGATGCCACGCGTGCCGCGCACCCACAGCTCACCGACCTTGCCGTCGGTGCAGAGCTCGCCCGTCTCCTTGTCGATGATCATGAACTCGTAGCCCGGTGTCGGCTTGCCCATCGACCGCAACGGGTAGGTGCCCGACGGGTTGATGGACGTGGCGTGGATGACGGTCTCGGTCATGCCCCACGCCGGGACGACCTGGCACTGCAGCCACGCGTCGAGCTCCGGCATGATCAGCCCGAACACGCCCACCTTGATGGTGTGATCCGGGATCGGCTGACCCGCCAGCGCCTTGAAGATGAACGGGATCAGCGAGATGTGGGTGACGCCGTGGGCCGCGACGACCTCCCAGAAGCGGCTGGAGGAGAACTTCGGCTGCAGCACGACCGTGCCGCCGACGCCGAGCGTGGTCCACAGCGACCAGCTCTGCGCGTTGACGTGGAAGAAGGGGAGGTAGATCAGGTAGACGTCGTCACCGGTCATGCCGATGTTGTCCGGCCCGACCCGGCCGGCCCACAGCGCGTTGGCGTGCGTGTGGACGACGGCCTTCGGGCGCGACGTCGTGCCCGACGTGAACTGGATGCCGGCGGGCAGCATCGGCTCGCGCGGGCGCTCGGGAAGCGTGGTGGCGTCGGCGGGGAGGTCGTCGAACGCGAGCTGGCCGTGGTCGAGCTCGTCGGCTGAGGCCGGTGCGCCGCTGTTGTCGGCGGTCACCGCGATCCATGACAGCTTGGGTCCGGCCTCGGCGACGAGCGCCGCGTACTGCGGCTGGGTGATCGCGGCGACGCACCCCGCCTTGTCGATGGAGTACTCGAGCTCGGCCGCGACGCTGCGGGTGTTGGTGGTGACGCCGACCGCGCCGAGGGTCGCGCACGCGTACCAGCCGAGCACCATCTCCGGCGCGTTGTCCGAGTGGATCAGCACCTTGTCGCCCTTGACGATCCCGCGAGCGTGCAAACCGGCGGCAAGGCGGCGGACGTCGTCGTTGAACTCGCGCGTAGGTCCACGTGCGCCCGTTGCCGTCGCGGGGCTCCCAGATCAGGAGCGGGTGGTCGGGCTTGACCTCGGCCCAGTGCGCCAGCAACCACGGCAGGTCCTGGCCCTCGAACTGGAACTGGGCGACCTGATCGGCATTCACGTTGCGTTCTCCCCCGAGCGACGGTGACGACGAGAGCCCGAGCCTATTCGGGCGCTCTGAGCGCCTTCGGAGCCAGAGGAAGGCTGCGGGTTCAACGGTCCGCGCCGACGAGCTCGCCCTCGCGAGCGGATTCGGCCTCGCCGATCTCCGCGTCCTCGACGTGGATCTCGGGCACGACCCGGGAGAGCCAGCGCGGGAACCACCAATTGGCGTCACCGAGCAGCTCCATCGTCGCGGGCACGAGGACGATCCGAACGATCGACGCGTCGACGGCGACCGCGACGGCGAGCCCGAGCCCGACGAGCTTCAAGGCGCGGAGGTCGGACACCACGAAGCTGCCGAACACGAACACCATGATCAGCGCGGCCGCGGTGATGACGCGTGCCGTGCTCGCGAGTCCTTCAGCGACGGCGTTGGCGTTGTCGTGGGTGCGGTCGTAGTGCTCGCGCACCGCGCTCAACAGGAACACCTCGTAGTCCATGGAGAGCCCGAACACGATGGCGAACAGCATCATCGGGACCCATGCCTCGATCGGGGCCTTGCTGACCCCGAAGAACCCGGCGCCCCAGCCCCACTGGAAGATTGCGACGACGACTCCGTACGCAGCACCGATCGACAACAGGTTCATCAGCACCGCCTTGAGCGGCACGAGGATGGATCGGAACACGAGGAGCAGGAGCAGGAAGCTCAGGCCGAGCACGCCGCCGATGAAGATCGGAAGCCGGCTCCCGAGCACATCGGTGAAGTCGACGCTGCTCGCGGTGCTCCCTCCGATGTGCACCTTCAATCCGGTGCCGGCAACCGCGTTCGGCACGACGTGGTGGCGGAGGTCGAGAACGAGTGCCTTCGTCGCCTGGTCCTGCGGCGCCCGGCGTGGTGTCAGCGTCGCGAGCGCAGCTGTGCCCGATGTGTTGCGCTGCACCGTGCTCACCGCCTGCACGTCGGGAGCGGCGCGCAGTGCCGCAACGAGATGCGGGCAGCGCGGCCGCGCTTCCTGGTGCCGTCGTGTCGGTCACGACGAGGATCGGTCCGTTCGCTCCGGGCCCGAACCCCTTGGAGATCAGGTCGTACGCGCGGTGGGTGGTGCTCGACGTCGGGATCGTTGCTGGCGTCGGCGCTCCCGAGCCGCAGCCGGAACGCCGGCACCGCGGCCACCACCAGAACGGCGAGACCGGCGAGTGCAACGGTGGCCGGTCGGCGCGAGACGAAGCGCGCCCAGCGGTGCCACGCGCTCTCCTTGCCACTCGGCGTACGCCGCCCGACGTGCAGCCGGTCGATCGTGAACCCGACGAACCCGAGGAGCGCGGGAAGCAACGTGATGGCGGCCAACACCGCGATCGCAGCCGCAAGCGATGTGCCGACGGCGAGACCCTGCAGGAAGCTCAAGCCGATCAGGAGCATCCCGAGCACGGAGATCATGACCGTGAACCCGGCGAAGACGACGGCCCGGCCCGACGTGGCCATCGCTTCCAGCACCGCGGCTTCCGGCGATCCCGTCCGGTGGAGCGCGGTCCGGTATCGGGTGACGATGAAGAGCGCGTAGTCGATGCCGACGCCGATGCCGATCATCGCCGCGACCTGCGGCACGAAGCTCGGCGTCGTGAGGACGTTGGCCAGGACACCGACGCCGGCGAGCGACACCGCGATCCCGATGAGGGCGGTCAGGATCGGGAGGCCCATCGCGATGAGCGATCCGAACGCGACGAGCAGGACGACGATCGCGGCGATGATCCCGACGACCTCACTGGCCGGCATCGAGACGTTCGTGAACCAGCCGCCCGAGAACTGCACGTCGACACCGCTGATCGCGCAGCGGTTGCGCGAGCGCCTGGATCCGGTCCGCGGTCCTGGTGGGATGATCAGAGTCTCCGTTGGCGGTCGTGATCGGGACGATCGCGACGTTCCCACCCGTCGACACCACCGGACGACTCCACCGAGATCACACCCTCGGTGTTCGCGACCTGGTGCAGGTAGGCGTCGATCGCGGGCCGGTCGCGTTGGATGTCGGCGAAGACGATCCGAGCTTCGTCGCCGTGCTGTTGCGGGAAGTCGTGGGCCAGCGAGTCGTAGGCGGCCTGGGAGTCGGTGTGCGACAGCCGGCCGCTGTTCGCGTAGCTGCCGGCGAGCGCGGGCCCGACGACGATCGCCGCCGATGAGCGCAAGGACCCAGAACGCGACGACCAGCCGCCGATGACGGAACGAGCTTCGGGCGATGCGATGCAACATGAGGTTTCCTCGGAGTGGGGTCGCCCGTGCGCGGCTCGGGGCCGGACGGCGACTGCCGGATGGGATTGAGGACACGCTCGTCGACGCCCTGACGAGACGCTTGACAGTCGGCTGACGTCCGGGGTAGCTACGACGTGCGGCTCATGCCCCGGGCGCCGGCGATCACGGCCTCCGGGTCGGCGCGGCCGGTGGCGAACGCCGCGCCCATGACCGCGCGGTCGCCGACGCGAGCGAGGGCCCGCTCGACGTCGCCGCGCTCGGCCTGCGACCAGCGCTCCACCCGTCGCTTCCCGCAGGACGCGTCGCCGCACCGAGGTAGCGGCCGACGCCCTCGTCGTCGCCCAGCAGCGACGCAACGCCCGCGAGCCCCTCGAGCGCGAGCGCCTGGGCCCGACGGTCGTCGGCGTCGCACGCCGCGTCGAGGCTGGCGACATGGTGCTGCGCCGCGCTCTGCCGCATCACCGCGCAGCTCGGAGATGTAGCCGAGCGAGGCGAGGCTCAAGCTCAGCCCGGCGGGCGCCCCGCGATCGACGCACAGCGCGAGTGCATCACGATGGCATCGCTCCGCCTCGTCGAGCCGGCCGCGGCGGCGCAGCGTGATGCCGCGCAGGTTGTACGCCAATGCCAGCGTCGGTACGTAGCGCTGGCGTTCCGCGTCCGCGATCGCCTCATCGAACCAAGCATCGGCTTCCTGAGCCCGGCCCTCGAGCGCGTACACGTTCGCGAGCCGCAGGGTCAGCGCGCTCGACACGGCGACGGCTCCCACCGCGTGCCAGCCCAGGATCGCCTGCTGCAGCGCACGCTCGGCTTCGTCGTAGTTGCCGCGCGTCATCGCGATGTCGGCGACGTGACGCAGCGCGAGAGCTCGGCCCCACACGTTGCCGATGTCGCCGAACTGAGCCGCGGCTTCTCGCAGCTCCGGGAGCGCGGCGTCGTAGTCGTGTTCGCCAAGAAGATGGCGCCGCCCATGCAGCGTCGCCATGGCGCGACTCCAGCCGTCACCAACCGAGGCGAACGCGCGCCGCGACTCCTCGGCCAGCTCCGTCGCGGCCGCGGTGCGATGAAAGAAGTCGGAGGTGGCCGAGGCGTGCAGCATCGTCGCCAGGGCAAGGACCGAGTCGTCGCCCAGCGCCCGTGCCCGAGCGACGGCCTCGGCGCCGTACTCCATCGCACGCTCGCTGTCGTGCACGATGCCGACGAGCCCACCCCATCCGAGCGCGCGGATTCGCCGGCTCGGCCGCGTCGGCTCTCCGAGTGAGAGCGCCGCCGTGATCCATCGCCAGGTGTCGTCGATGCGGCCGCCCATGTTCCAGAACCAACCGAGCCCGCCCGCGATGGCGCACGCGATGTCGGCGTCGCCCGACTCGACGGCCCACTCCATCGCCACGCCGGATGTCGTCGAGCAGCTCACCCACGCGTGCCGTACCAGTTGCCCTCTGCCGCCCCGTGCCTCGCGTCCGGGACCTCGACCAGGCTCGCGACGTACGAGGCGTGCCGAGCGCGGGCCGCCGCCGCGTCGCCCGATCGCTCGAGCCGTTCGCGGCCGTACTGCGCGAGGGTCTGGAGCAACCGGAAGTCGACGGCACCCGCGGCTCTCGGATGCCGTCACGAGCGACTTGTCGACCAGCCGGGCCAGCAGCTCGACGACTTCGTCCGCCTTGATCGTCTCGTCGGCGCAGACCGCTTCCGCCGCCGATACTCCGAAGCGTCCGGCAAAGACGGAAAGACGCTCGAACAACCGGCGTTCATTCTCGAACAGGAGGTCGTAGCTCCAATCGATGACGGCGCGCAGCGTCTGCTGGCGCGGGAACGCGGTACGTGCTCCGACGGTCAGGAGCCGGAACCGGTCGTCGAGCCTGCTCAGCAGGTCGTCCGGCGAGAACGCGCGCATGCGGGCCGCGGCGAGCTCGATCGCGAGCGGAAGGCAATCGAGGCGTTCACAGAGGGCCCGGACCGTCGTGTGCGCCGCATCGGTCGTGTCGAACGAGGGCGCGATGGCGCGTGCGCGCTCGCGTGAAGAGCGCGGCGGCGTCGTCGAGCTCGAGGGGCGCGAGCGGCCAGAGCACCTCGCCCGCGATCATCAACGGCTCACGGCTCGTCGTGAGGACGCGCAACCCGCGGCAGCGACCGACGAGGTGCTCGACGAGCTGGCGCCGCCTCGGCGACGACATGCTCACAGTTGTCGAGGATCAGCAGCGTGTCACGCCCGCCGAGGAACTCGCTCAAGCGCTCGCGCAGGCTGCTCGACGCACCTTCTCCGAATTCCACCTCGACGTCGAGCGCGGCCGCGATCGCGTTGGAGACGCCCGCCTCGTCCGCAACGGGCGCGAAGTCGGCCATGTACACGCCGTGTTCGAACTCGGCGAGCAGGCGGCGGCCCACCTCGATCGCCAGACGGGTCTTGCCGACGCCGCCGGTGCCGACGATCGTCGCGACCCGATGTTCGCGGACGAGTGTGGCCGTCGCGTCGATCTCCGTCTTCCGGCCGATGAGCACCGTCGTCGCCGCGGGCAGGTTGGTCGAGGCCGGAGGCGTGGAGGCCCGCGCGGTGCGTGCAGTGGTGACGCGAGCGCGGCGTCCTGCGCGAGCACGGCCTCCTCGACCTGCTTCAGCCCGGGCCCCGGGTCGATGCCGAGCTGCTCGGCCAGGACGGTGCGCGCCCGTTGGTACGCGCGCAACGCGTCGGCCTGACGGCCCGCCCGGTACAGCGCGGTCATGAGCTGGCCCCAGAGGCGCTCGCGCAGCGGATACTCCTGCACCAGCGCCTCGAGCTCACCGATCAGCTCCGCGTGCCGGCCGAGCAGCAGGTCGGCGTCGACGCGGTCTTCGATCGCCGTGAACCGCGACTCCTCGAGCCTGGTGATCACCGGCCGCGCGAAGGCTTCGTCCGCGAAGTCCGACGAGTGCGGCGCCGCGCCACAGGGCAAGCGCGTCGCGCAGCAGCGTCGCGGCCGCATCGGCGTCGCCCTCGTGGAGGGCCGCGCGGCCTTCCGCCGAGAGCCGGTCGAAGCGGGCCGCGTCGAGCGCGTCTCGGGGCAGATCGAGCGCGTAGCCACCTCCGCGCGTCGCGATGCGGTCCTCGCCGAGCGCACGTCGCAGGCGCGACACGTGGACCTGCAAGTTGTTGCGCGCCGGGATGCGCTCGCCGCTCCAGACGTCTTCGAGGAGCTGGTCGGCCGGCACCGTGTGCCCCTGGGCCAACGCGAGGTCGATGAGCAGCGTGCGCGGGCGCGGGCCGCCGACGTCGACGGGAGCACCGTCGTCGTCGAGCACTTCGAGCGGCCCCAGTATTCGGAGCTCCACGCTGTTCCACCGTAGGCCACGCCTGTCAGCGACCTGCAAGCCTCCCCACAGGTCTCCCGACGACGCTCTGAGCGTGCCCGACGACGACCCCCTCTCCGCCCACGAGCTCGCCGTCCTGGCGTGGGAGGCCTACACGCGCAACCAGGTCGCCGACGCGGCGAGGTTGGCGTCGCGTGCATCGGGCGCCGCGGTGTCGTGCCCCCGTCGCGATCGTCAGGAAGTCGAGGTGGTGTGCCTCGCGGTCGCCGGCGAGTCGGCGCGCGGTACGGCCTCGCATCCGACCATCTCGGCGAGTTCCCGCACGACGACCTCGTCAGGCGGGTCAAGGAAGCGTCGGAATGACCCGCAACGAACAGTTCCAAGGAGGAGATGCCATGGCCACCAGATGGACCGAGCAGAAGCGGCGCTACCGGCAGTACAAGGCGCGCACGAGACAGCTTCCCGCGAACTATCACACGGCGATCGATGCGCTGGAGCGGTACATGGAGTTCTTCGGGCCGGGAAAGGCGGACAGCCTGCTGTCGATGCTGGAGGATCTCGCCGATCTCTTCGAGCGGAGCGCGGCGAACGGAACCCCGGTCCGCGCGGTCGTCGGGGCGAACCCTGTGGAGTTCGCCGAGGCGTTTCTTCGGAACTACCCGGAGGGTCAGTGGATCAGCCGGGAGCGGGAACGGCTGACCAACGCCATCGATCGCGTCGCGGGACGAACGCACCGTGACGACCGAGAGAACGGATATCCAGATGACAGCCAATCAGGTCCAGGAGCCTGCGATCCACGTGCAGGGCCTGGAGAAGTCGTACAAGGAGCTGGAGGTGCTGCGCGGCGTGGACTTCGACGTGGCGCGGGGCAGCATCTTCGCCCTGCTCGGCTCGAACGGGGCGGGCAAGACCACGGTCGTGAAGATCCTGTCCACGCTGCTCAAGGCCGACGCGGGGACTGCCAGCGTCAACGGCTTCGATGTCGCCACGCAGGCTGCGGACGTGCGGGAGTCCATCAGCCTCACCGGGCAGTTCGCGGCCGTCGACGAAATCCTCAGCGGGCGGGAGAACCTCGTGCTGGTCGCCCGGTTGCGGCACCTCGAGGACCCGGGCGCGATCGCGGATGACCTGCTCGATCGCTTCTCGCTGACCGACGCGGCGGCGCGGAGGGTGTCGACGTATTCGGGGGGCATGCGCCGCCGCCTCGACATCGCGATGAGCCTCATCGGGAATCCGCCGGTCATCTTCCTCGACGAGCCGACGACCGGGCTCGACCCGCAGGCGCGACTCGAGGTGTGGCAGGCCGTCAAGGAACTCGCCGCGCACGGCACGACGGTGCTGCTCACGACGCAGTATCTGGACGAGGCCGAACAGCTCGCCGACCGGATCGCGATCCTCCACGAGGGTCGGATCATCGTGAACGGCACCCTCGCCGAGCTCAAGCAGCTGCTCCCGCCGGCCAAGGTCGAATACGTCGAGAAGCAGCCGACCCTCGAGGACGTCTTCCTCGCCATCGTCGGTGACGCCGACGCGACGGCGACGCCGTCGCACTGACCGCGCGTCGGCACCGACGAGTGAGGAGCAACGATGACCAAGCACTTCTTCGGCGACACCGCCGTCCTGCTGGGACGATCCCTGCGCCACATCACGCGCAGCCTGGACACCATCATCACGACCACGATCATGCCGATCGCCTTGATGCTGCTGTTCGTCTACGTGTTCGGCGGCGCGATCAACTCAGGGTCCGATTCGTACGTGAACTACCTGCTGCCCGGCATCCTGCTCATCACGATTGCTTCGGGCATCTCCTACACCGCGTTCCGGCTCTTCCTGGATATGAAGAGCGGCATCTTCGAGCGATTCCAGTCCATGCCGATCGCACGGTCGTCCGTGCTGTGGGCGCACGTGCTGACCTCGCTGGTCGCCAATCTGATCTCGCTCGTGGTCGTCGTGCTCGTCGCCCTCCTCATGGGCTTCCGCTCGGGGGCGGGAGTGCTGGCGTGGCTCGCGGTCGCCGGCATCCTGATCCTGTTCACCCTGGCGTTGACGTGGATCGCCGTGATCCCCGGTCTCTCCGCGAAGTCCGCGGACGGCGCGAGCGCGTTCTCCTACCCGCTCATCTTCCTGCCGTTCATCAGCTCGGCCTTCGTGCCCACCAAGACCATGCCCGGCCCGGTGCGCGCCTTCGCCGAGCACCAGCCGGTGACGTCCATCGTCAACGCCATCCGCGACCTGTTCACGCAGCAGCCGGTCGGCACCGACATCTGGATCGCCCTGGCCTGGTGTGTCGGCATCCTCATCGTCGCGTGCGTCTTCGCGACGGTCACCTACCGCCGCAGGATCTCCTCGTAGCAGTGCGACGCGGCTCGCCCGGAAGCGCTTGGAGCGGGTGACGGGAATCGAACCCGCATTACCAGCTTGGAAGGCTGGGACTCTGCCATTGAGCTACACCCGCGAGGACCGCGACGCTACCGCCCGCGGTCCCGCACCATGATCCGTTCGGGTTCGGGCTCGCCGGGCACCGGCGCATCCCGCACGGCCCGGAAGCCGGCCCGCTCGAACGCGCGGATCGAACGGGTGTTGGCGATCTCCGGGCCGGCGACGCACCGGGTGACGCCGTCGGCCTCGAAGACGACCGTCGTGACGAACGCGTCGATCACCTTCGGGCCGAGCCCGCGACCGATCGCCGCGACCTCACCGATGAGCAGGTCCACCCCGGCGGTGCCGTCGACGAACTCGCCGATCGTCGCCGTGTACTCGACGTTCTCGGCGCCGGCCGCGAGGCGATACCACTGGATCATCCCGGTCGGCGCACCGTCGACCTCGATGACGAAGAGCTGGGCCGGCCCGCCCGCGTCGATCTCGGGCCCGTACTCCGCGAGCACGTCGGCGACAGACGCCGCGTCGGCGCCCGCGCCCCCGAGGTTCCCTTCGCCGTGCGCCGCGCCCCACCACGCGTAGACGTGCGCGGTGTTGAGCCAGCGCGTCAGCGTCGGGAGGTCGGCCCGTGCGAGCCGCCGGAACGTGATCACCTCCGGGTCGTGCGGGTCCACGTCGGGAAGGGGGGATTTGAACCCCCGACCGCCTACTCCCAAAGCAGGTGCGCTACCAGGCTGCGCCACTTCCCGTGGGGCACAGGTTAGGGGGCGGATGAAATCCGCCCCCCGACCCGCTGCCGTGCTCGATGGACGGTGCTCCGAGCGTCAGCCCGCAGGAAGGATGACCGTCTGCAGCTCGGTGTAGGGCGCGATGCCCTCCGGGCCGAGCTCGCGGCCGAGACCCGACTGCTTGAACCCGCCGAACGGGCCGTTGAAGTCGAGGATCATCGACGAGTTGATCGCCACCGTGCCGGTCCGCACCTTCGCCGCGACCTCGGCGCCGTGGTCGACGTCCGCGGTCCACACCGAGCCGCAGAGCCCGTAGTCGGTGTCGTTCGCGATCGAGATCGCGTTCGCCTCGTCCGAGTAGGGGATCACCGAGAGGACCGGACCGAAGATCTCCTCGCGGGCGATCTTCATGTTGTTGTCCACGTCGGCGAAGACGGTCGGAGTGATGTACCAACCGGAGTCCCGGTCCGTCTTCTCGCCGCCGGTGACCGCACGGGCACCGGCGCCTTGCCGGCCTCGAGGAAGCCCTCGACGCGCTCCTGCTGGCGCTTCGCCACCAGCGGGCCGATCTGCGTCGCGGGGTCGAGCGGGTCGCCGACGACCAGCGCGCCGACCTTGTCGGCCAGCGCGTCGACCACCTCGTTGTACCGGGACTGCGGCGCGAGGATGCGGGACTGCGCGCCACACACCTGGCCGTTGTTCATCAGGCCCGACATGACCATCTCGTTGAGCAGCGTGTCGTCGAGCACGACGTCGTCGAGCACGATCGCCGCGGACTTGCCGCCGAGCTCGAGCGTGACGCGCTTGAGCTGCTCGCCGCACACTGACGCGATGTGCTTGCCCACCGCGGTGCTGCCGGTGAAGCTCACCTTGTCGATGCCCGGGTGACGCACGAGGTAGTCCGCGTTCTCACGCCCGGCGGGAACGATGTTGATGATGCCCGGCGGAAGGTCGGCCTCGAGGACGGCCTCCGCGAACAGGTAGGAGTCGAGCGGCGTCTCGGGTGCGGGCTTCAGCACGATCGGCACCCCCGCCGCCATCGCGGGGCCGAGCTTCAGGGCGATGATGAAGAGCGGGACGTTCCACGGGATGATGCCGGCCGCGACGCCAACGGGCGCGCGCCGCACCTGCAGCCGGCCGCCGAGGGCCCCGGGACGCTCGTCGACCCACGTGTAGTCAGCGGCGAGTGCGGCGTAGGTGTCGAGCACCATCGTGGAGGAGAAGACCTGGCCCATGATCGACCAGGACTTCGGTGAGCCCATCTGGCTCGAGATGAGGTCGGCGATGGCCTCACCACGCGCCTGCAGCGCGGCGGAGAGGCGGGAGAGACCAGCGGCGCGCTCTGCGACCGGGAGCGGTCCCGCGTCGAAGGCCTGGCGGGCCGCGGCGACGGCCTTGTCGATGTCGGCCGGGGATGCGTCCGGCACCTGGCCGATGACCTCTTCGGAGTGTGGAGAGATGACGTCGATCAGGTCGCCGGTCTCGGGCTTGATGAATTCCCCGCCGATGAAGAGGGTCTCGTAGGTCTGCACGGTGCTGGCTCCCATGGTCCGTTCGCGGTGATCTTCGTCCGGCCTGAACCCTATCCGGGGTCACCCCGGGCCCGCACCGCCGGGCTCGTCCGCCCGGGGCTCGTCCGCGTCGTCGTCCTCGTCGTCCCCGGCCAGGTCGCCGTCGCCGAGCAGCCAGAGCGCGATCGGCGGGAAGACGATCACCGAGAGCAGTCCGGCGGCGACGAGCGCCGCGCCCGCGGCCTCGTCGAACACGTCGAGCTCGAGCCCGAGCCGCGCCGCGACCACGACGAACGTGAGCGACGTCGCCTGGAGGAGTCCCGAGGCCATCACGCGACGGGTCGAGAAGTACTTGCGGTACAGGAGTGCGGGGACGCCGCGGACGACGAGCAGCGAGACGAGGAACAACGGGATCAGGAAGAGGTGGCCGGGGGAGTCGACCAGCGCGTCGATGTCGAACCGCGTGCCGCTGCTGACGAAGAACACGGGGACGAGGAAGCCGTACCCGATGGCCTCCACCTTGCGTCGGAACTCGGCGTGAACCAGGTGCTCGTCGTGATCCACGAACCGCAACAGCGCACCGGCGACGAACGCGCCGAGGATCGTCTCGATGCCGAGCCCGCTCGCCAGCGCGACGAACGCGACGAGCAGGAGCACCGCGGCGCGCACACCGAGCTGCGCCGACGTGTCCTCGAGTGCCTGCAGCGTCGCCGACACGCGGCAGCGACCGGCCCGCTTCCATCATGCCGAGCCCGATCACCACGACGAGCACGGCGAAGGCGCCCAACAGGAAGAAGTTCGAACCCAGGCCCGGCGTGCCCGACGAGCTCGTCGAGAAGAAGAGCGAGACCAGGAGGATCGTGCCGAACTCGGCGAGTGACGACGCCGCGAGCACCGTCTGACCGAACTCGGTCTCGCTCTCACCCGCGTCGCGGATGACGGGCACGACGAGCCCGAGCGAGGTCGACGCCAACATGATCGCGATGAACAGTGGGTTGCGGATGGTCTCGATCGGTTGGAGCCCGAACGCCACGACCACGGCCAGCCCGAGCGACGCGACGAACGCGACCGAGATCGTCCCGATGCGGCCGCGCAGCCGGGCGGTGTCGATCTCCAGCCCGGCGAGGAACAGCAGGAACCCCAGCCCGAGCAGCGAGAGGACGACGACCGGCGTGTCGATCTCGAGCCATCCGAGCCCCGAGGGCCCGACGATGACGCCGATGACGATCTCCAACGCCACCGCGGGCATCCGGACCTTCGGCGCCAGGTTCACCAGGATCGGCGCGAGGAACGCGACGACGGTGACGACGAGGATCGAGCTGAACGAGATCGACGGGTCGCGCAGCTGCGGGATGGCCACGGCCAGCACCGACCGAGGCTACCCAGCACGCGACGCGACGGCGTGTGACCGGAGGGTGAAGGGATCCGGGTTCGACGGGCCAGCCTGGGTAATGTGAACGGCCCTATGCAGACCACGGTCGAACCCCTCGAAGACAACCGCGTCAAGCTGCACGTCGCCGTCCCGGCGGACGAGTTCGAGCCGGCGATCAACGCGGCGTTCCGCAAGCTCGCGGGTGAGGTCCGGATCCCGGGCTTCCGGCCCGGCAAGGCACCCCGTCGCATCCTCGAAGCCCGCTTCGGTCCCGAGGTGGCGCGCGAGCAGGCGCTGAAGGACGGGATCCCAGGGTTCTACGCCGACGCGGTGATCGCCGAGGACCTCGACGCCATCGCCGCACCCGAGATCGACATCACCGCGGGTGAGGAAGCAGGCGACGTCGAGTTCGACGCCGTGGTCGAGGTGCGGCCCGTCGTCAACCTCACCGGCTACGACGAGATGACCGTCGAGCTCGACTACACCCCGCCGGACGACGAAGCGGTCGACGCGCAGATCGAGGGGCTGCGGGAGCGCTTCGGGGATCTCGAGGACTCCGCCGAGCCCCTGGTCGACGGCAACTACGCGGAGATGGACATCAGCGGGACCGTCGACGGCGAGCCCGTCGACGCGATGACGGCGACCGACTTCCTCTACGAGGTCGGCTCGGACGGCCTGACCCCCGCGCTCGACGAGTCACTGCGCGGGAAGAAGCCGGGCGACATCGTCGAGTTCACCGACACGCTGCCCGAGCGGTTCGGCGACCTCGCCGGCCAGGAGGTGGCCTTCCGGGTCCTCGTCAAGGACGCGAAGCGCAAGGTCCTCCCCGAGCTCACCGACGAGTGGGTCGCCGAGGTCACCGAGTTCGAGACGCTCGAGGCGTTGCGCGACGACAGCCGCGACCGCATCTCGATGATCGGCAAGCTGCAGGCGCAGATGACCCTGCGCGACCGCGTGCTCGACGAGCTGGCGTCCCTCGTGCCCGTGGAGGCCCCCGAAGCGCTGATCCAACAGGACATGGAGCGCAACCTGCACGACCTGGTGCACCGGCTCGAGGCGCAGGGGGTCGACATCCCCGGGTACCTCGCCGCGACGGGTCAGGACCAGGCCACGTTCATCGATCGCATCCGCGAGGGTTCGATCAAGGCCGTGCTCGCCGACCTCGGACTCCGCGCCGTCGTCGCGCAGGAGGAGATCGAGGCGACCGACGAGGAGCTCGACGCCGAGATCGACCGTCTGGCCGAGCGGATGGGCGAAAAGCCCGACCGGGTGCGGCGCGATCTCGGCAAGCAGGGGGTGCTGGAGGCGGTACGCTCTGACATCGCCCGAGGCAAGGCGCTGGAGTTCCTGATCGAGCACGCGACCGTGGTCGACCAAGAGGGAAACCCGATCGATCTCACGCTCCCCGACCGGAATGCCGACGCCGATCCCGACGTTGCCACCGATCCGGCCGACGCAACCGACGAAGCCGACCCACCCGATTCACTGGACTCAGTCCAAGAGGAGCCCCAAGCGTGATCTACAACTCCTTCTACGTCCCCGAGGTCTGGGAGAAGACCCCCTACGGCGGCGAGCGCACCACCAGCCTGCTGGGCAAGCTCCTCAAGGAGCGCATCATCCTGCTCGGCACCCCGATCGACGAGCACGTCGCCAACCTGATCATGGCGCAGCTGCTCCACCTCGAGAGCGAGGACCCGGACAAGGACATCTCGCTGTACATCAACTCACCGGGCGGCGAGATCACCGGTCTGTTCGCGATCTACGACACGATGAAGTTCATCAAGCCGTCGGTGCAGACCATCTGCATCGGCCAGGCCGCTTCGGCCGCCGCGGTCATCCTGGCGGCCGGTGAGCACGGCAAGCGGTTCATCCTCCCGCACGCCCGGGTGCTCATCCACCAGCCGCACGGCGGTGCGCAGGGCCAGGCGGTGGACATCCAGATCCAGGCCAAGGAGATCACGCGCATGCGTGAGACCCTGGACGAGATCCTGGCCCACCACACGGGCCAGACCGTGGAGAAGGTCGCCAAGGACACCGACCGCGACTTCATCATGGGTGCCAACGAGGCCAAGGAGTACGGCATCGTCGACGAGGTGATCACCAACCGCGAGCTGGCCGCAGTGCCGGTGCCCGCAGGTGTCAGCTAGGGACTGAACGGCTCTACGGGGGAGGGGACGTGGCGAAGTTCGGTGACGGTGGGGACCTGCTGAAGTGCTCGTTCTGTGGGAAGAGCCAGAAGCAGGTCAAGAAGCTCATCGCCGGTCCCGGTGTCTACATCTGCGACGAGTGCATCGATCTCTGCAACGAGATCATCGAGGAAGAGCTCTCGCAGAGCACGGAGGTCCGCTTCGACGACCTCCCCAAGCCCCGCGAGATCTACGAGTACCTGAACGACTACGTCATCGGTCAGGAACAGGCCAAGAAGATCCTCTCGGTCGCGGTCTACAACCACTACAAGCGGGTGCAGGCCGGCGCGTACGGCGACCCCGACGTCGAGCTCCAGAAGTCGAACATCCTCCTGATCGGGCCGACCGGCTGCGGCAAGACGTTGCTCGCGCAGACCCTGGCCCGCCTCCTGCGCGTCCCGTTCGCCATCGCGGACGCCGACCGCGCTCACCGAGGCCGGGTACGTCGGTGAGGACGTCGAGAACATCCTCCTGAAGCTGATCCAGTCGGCCGACTACGACGTCAAGAAGGCCGAGACCGGGATCATCTACATCGACGAGATCGACAAGATCGCCCGCAAGGCCGAGAACCCGTCGATCACCCGCGACGTCTCCGGCGAGGGCGTGCAGCAGGCGCTCTTGAAGATCCTGGAGGGCACGACCGCGTCGGTGCCGCCCCAGGGTGGGCGCAAGCACCCGCACCAGGAGTTCATCCAGATCGACACCACGAACATCCTGTTCATCTGCGGTGGCGCGTTCGCCGGCGTGGACAAGATCATCGAGCAGCGCCAGGGCAACAAGGGCATCGGCTTCCGCGCCGACGTCCGCACCTCGGAAGAGCGCAACGTCGGCGCGATCCTCAGCGGCGTCATGCCCGAGGACCTCCTGAAGTTCGGGCTCATCCCCGAGTTCGTCGGCCGGCTCCCGGTGATCGGCGCGGTCCACAACCTGGACCGCGATGCGCTCATGCGCATCCTCACGGTGCCGAAGAACGCGTTGCTGCGCCAGTTCCAGAAGTTCTTCCAGTTCGACGACGTGGACCTCCACTTCACCGACGACGCGCTCGAGGCCGTCGCCGACCAGGCCCTCGCACGCGGCACCGGTGCGCGGGGCCTCCGGGCGATCCTCGAGGAGGTGTTGCTCGAGGTCATGTACGACCTGCCGAGCCGCTCGGACGTCACGCAGTGCGTGGTGGACCGGTCGGTCGTGGTCGAGCGAGTCCACCCGACGCTCGTCACCGGTGACGACGAGGAGCGCCGCACCGCGTAACCGGTTCCGCGCAACGCAAGGGGCAGGTAGATGCAGGCAGGATCCCAGTGGCGTGTCGTCGTTCCCGCATGCGCGGTTGCGCTGATGGTCGTCGGATGCAGCTCGGGCTCGTCGTCCCACGCCGCCTCGTCGTCGACCACCTCGAAGCCGACGACGACGACCTCGACCGTGCCACCCCCACCGTCGACGACGACGACGCTACCGGCGGGTCCACCTGAGCTTGCCGGGGTGAAGGGTCACGTGATCGTGGTCGACGCGGGCCATGCGGGCGGGAACAGCTCGCACACGGCCGAGATCTCGCGCCCGGTCTTCATCGGCACCATGAACCGCGCGTGCGACGCCACCGGCACGCAGACCGCGGACGGTTACACGGAGCACGCGTACACACTCGACGTCGCGCTGCGCCTTCAGGCGCTGCTGACGGCCTCGGGTGCCACAGTCGTCATGGTGCGGACGAACGACACCGACTGGGGTCCGTGCATCGACGAGCGCGCGTACATCGGCAACCGGGCCCACGCCGAGGCCGGCATCTCGATCCACGCCGACGGCGGCCCGGTGAGCGGCCGCGGGTTCCACGTGAACATGCCGGCGAACATCCCTGGCTACACCGACGACATCTACGCCGCGTCGCACACCCTGGGCGTCGCGTTCCGAGACGTGTACGCGGCTGACACGGGGATACCGCCGGCGAACTACATCGGATCGGGCGGACTCATCGAGCGCCGTGACTTCGGTGGCCTGAACCTCTCCGACGTTCCCAAGGTCCTCTTCGAGACCGGGAACATGCAGAACCCGACCGACGCGGCGCTCCTGGAGTCGCCCGACATGCGCCAGAAGATCGCCCACGCACTCGCGGCCGGATTTGCGAGGTACTTCGACGAGACGAAGCCCCCAGGTGGCTCAGGGTGAGCAGTCCGCTGCCGGGTTGGTACCCGGATCCGATCGACCCGGGCGAGCGCGGTATCGGGATGGATCGCGATGGACCGGGGCTCAGCGCCCGCTCGGAGAATCCGCGAGCGGTGCGCGCGATCCGAACGTCGGCTCTGCCTTCGCCAACGCGGCCCTTGGATGTATCTCGCGCTTGGGCTCGGCGTGGTGGCAGTAGCGCTCGGCGCACTCCTGGTGCTCCGATCCGAGGACAATTCGAGCGACGCGCCGACGAAGCGGGCGGCATCGACGTCGTCCACCACGACGTCAACGAGCACGACGACGACGATCCTTCCGGCACCGACGGAGGGTGGGGCCCTCGCCACCGGAGTCCCCGGCGATGTGGGCATCCAGGGTGTCGCGATGAGCCGACCGACCTGCAACGGCTCGTTCATCACGGAGGTGGCGGCTTCTACCTCGCCGTCACCGTTTGCCGAGGTCAACAGCCAATCACGCGGTATCCGGGCAGCAGCTACCTGCGGACGGATCAGACGTGTCCCAGCCTGCGAGCGGCGGCCGACGACGGATCACCGAGCGACGTCGTCTACTTCGGCCCGTACACGAACCTGAGGGAGGCGTGCGCTCAGAGCTCGCGGGGCCGGCCAGCTCCCTACGTCAAGGTGCTGGACACGACGTCCCTACCGCAATCGCGCGAAACGTGCTGAGGGATGGTGCAGCGTTCGACTGAGAGGGTGCTACGTGCCGGTGGTCTCTTCGCGCTCTTCGACGAAGTCGCCTGCAGACCTCGCCGACGCGTTCAGCCGGTCGGCGAGGGGGCCGCTCACCACGAGCTGCCGATCGACCTTGGCACAGGCAGCACGAATCCGCTTTGCGACAAGTAGCGCATAGTCGTCGATCGTGGATCCCTCAGGGATGTCGTGGATCTTTGAGGCGAGTCGCGAGCCGTCGATTCGGACTGTGCCATCTGAGAAGCCGGCGCCGACGGTGAGTTCGATCACTCCGTCGCGATAAACGACCTTCGACCTTCGACCCAGGCTGACCTGGAAGAACGGGGAGTCGTTCGTGATTGCACGTCCGTGGTGGAGATCGAAGTAGAACGAGTACGGGCCCTCATCGCTCAATGAGATTGACATTTCCCGCCTTGAGTATCGGGCGCTCCACGGTCTTGTAGACACCGTAGTCACTTGCGCCACTCACGAATGCGTAGACATCGCGACCGGGCTGGGCGACTCCGGACGCGAACTTGGCCGATGCGGGACGCCAAAGCTCCATTGCGGCATTCATGTCGCCGTCGGGCGATGCGCCGTCCGGCTCCAGGAGACGGATCGGATCGTTCGGGTCGAAGCTCTCCTTGGAGTCCAGCCAGTCCCCACCCTCGGTGTCTTCGATTCGAGCCGCAGGAAAGGACGCAGACTCGATGAAGTCGTCCGCGGCGTCGGAGGCAGCCGCCCCGCCCGAGTAGAAGACCGGAACTGTTTCCGGAGGGATGTCGAAGCTCCCGACCTCGACGCCCTCCCTCAGGAGGTCCCATCGCTGCTGCGCGAGCTCCTTCGCTTCCGCGCTTTCCCAGGCTGAGGCATCGAGGGAGCCGTCGCTCGCGACGTATCCCTTCTCAAGCATCGCCTGATTGATCGCGGCGAGTTCGCCGTCGATCTGTTCGAGGGATCGCGTCGGTCTGTCACCAGCTCCCGGCGGATCGTTGGGCGGCGGCGGACCACCTGCCGCGTCGCCGGGCCCGCCGGGCGGACCCGGCGGCGCCGCAGCCCCCGCGTCCTCGGTGGTTGGGTCTTCCAAGGAGCCCGCGCCTTGGGCACCCCCGCTCTCCCTCTCGGCGTCGGTGGCTTGTGCGTCCGCTTCGGCCCGAGTGAGCGCGTCCTTGGGTCCCGTCTGCCCCTCGCCGGTGTCGCCCGCGTCGCCGGGACCTCGGGCAGGCGTCTCGGTTTCGGTTGCGCGTCCGTCCGCTTCGGCCGCGTCCTGACCCGGCTCCGTGTCTAGTGCACCGGGTTCGTCGTGTTCCTGCGGTGCGTGATCCGCAGGTGGTTCGGCAGGAGGCTCAGGATCGGCACCCTCGAATCCCTCCGGCGACTCGCCCATGCCGCTGTCACTCCGGTCGATCCCTTCGCGCGCGTCGAGGGAGTCCTGGTCGGGTGCCGCGTCCGATTCGTTCCCGTGCTCTGCCTCGGGCGCCTGGTTCGCCACGTCAGTGCCTTCGGAATTGCTGGCATCGGCACCCTTGTCCACATCATCCTCGGCGCCTTCGGCGACTCCTTCCGCAACGTCCGCACCTTCGTCCGTTCGCTCAACGGGGCTCCCGTCGGCAGGTACGTAGCTGCCGTCGGTGTCGTGGTCCGTGGTCTGGTCGGCCGTGTCGCCGGCAGCTTCGCCTGCGGGATCGCCAACGCCGGAGCCCTCGTCCGCGTGTTCGCTGCTCGCCTCGTTGTCGTCCGCGGTCTTGTCTGAGCGCTCGACAGAGTCTTCGTACGCTGCCTGATCGGTAGCTGTGTCACCGCCTTCGTCGGCTTCCGGGTTTGCGGAGTCGTCCGTGTCTTGGTTTGGACTCTCGTCGGTGGCGTCCGCGGCATCGGGGGCAGCGTCGCTGGAGCCTCCGTCGCCCGCCGCGTCTGGTGCTTCGTCGGTGGCTTCGTCCGGGCTCTCGTCGGTCCCTTCGTCTGCGGCTTCAATGGAGCGTTCGTCCGCCGCGTCTCGGACTTCGTCGGTGCTCTCGTCTGGACTCTCGCTGGAGCCTTCGCCCGGCGCGTCTGGGGCTTCATCGATGCCTTCGTCTCGAGTGCCGTTGGCGGTTTCGTCGGCTGCTTGGCCGTCGACAGCGTCGCTGCCTTCGTCGACGGCCTGGTCCGCGCCGTCCTCAGTGCCATCGCCTGGACTCTCGCCGGCGGCCTCGTCGCCGGTTGAGCCGATGGCCTCGTCCGCGCTGTCCTCGGTGCGCTCGTCTGGACGATCGCCCCGGGTCTCATCCTCGGGGTCGGGAGCGCGTTCGTCTGCGCTGTCCTCGGTGCTCTCGTCCGGATCCTCGGTGCTGGTTTCGTCGGCGGCTTGGTCGTCGGCTGAGTCGGTGCTCTGGTCCGGACTCTCGCTGGTCGCCTCGTCTTCGGCTGCGCTGGAGTCTTCGCCGACGGCTACGTCCGCGCCGTCTCCGGCGCTCTCGTCTGGACCCTCGTTGGTGGTGTCGTCGAGGGTCTGGTCGTCGGCTATGTCGCTGCTTTCATCGACGGCCTCACCCGCGTCGTCCTTGGTGCCGTCGTCTGGACTCTCGCCGGTCGCTTCGTCGGCTGGCGCATCCGCAGCCTCATCGATGACCTCGTCCGCGCTGTCCTCGGTGCGCTCTTCTGGACCCTCGTTGGTGGTGTCGTCGGTGGTTTCGTCGTCGGCTGTGTCGTTGCTCTCGTCGACGGCCTCACCCGCGTCGTCGTCAGTGGCCTTGTGTGGACTCTCGGTGTCGGTTTCGTCGGCTGCTTGGTCGTCGGTTGGGTCGGTGGCCTCGTCCGCGCTGTTCTCGGTGCCGTCGTCCGGACTCTCACCGGTGCCTTCGTCGGATTCAGCTGCGTCTTGGCCAGCGCCTTCGCCGACTCCAGCGTCTGGGGCTTCGTCCGCGCCGTCGCCTTCGTCCGCGCCTTCGTCGCCAGGTTCACCCGTCCGGCTCTCGCCGGTGGGCGGCGCTGCTTCGATCGGCGGTGCCTGTTGGTCGGCGGAGGATTCGCCTTCGCCTTCGCCGACGTCGCCGGGTGGCGCGTCCTCGACGGCGGGTTCGCTTTCTGTTGCTGCGCGGTCGGCACCTTCGCTCGGTGCGTCGCCGCCTTCGTCGGTCTCGTTGGCGCCTTCGTCCGCGCCTTCGTCGGTCTCGTCCGCGCCTTCGTCGGACTCGTCGATGGCTCCGTCGGTTCCTTCGTCGGTCCCCTCGTCGGACTCGTCCACGCCTTCGTCTGACCCGTCGGCTCCTTCGTCTGCACCCTCGTCGTCGTCCGAGTCCGATTCCTCGAGGTCGTCCTCACCCGACGCCGGCTCGGAGTCTCCGTCCGTCGCTTCCGAGGTGTCGTTGTCGGTGGACTGATCCGATGCCGCGGTGTCGTCGGCTTCGGGCGTGCTCTCCGTCCCGGAGTCAGCTTCCGGCGGCGAGTCTTCGACTCCCGGCTCGCCGTCCGCGGCTTCAGCGGATGTCTCGGCGTCTTGAGGGGCCTCGTCTCCGCCGGGCGGTTCGCTCTCGACTGGTGGTCCGTTCTCCGTCGGCGGAGCGTCGGCGCCCGCGTCCGACGCATCATCCGTCGGGGCTTGGGCCGAGTCGCCGTCGCCGGGCGGCGCGCCCTCGACGGCCGGGGCACTGTCCTCACCACCGGACGGAGATTCTTGCGAGCCGTCGCCGCCCTCAGGCGCGGCTTCGGCGGGTGGGGCCTGTTCGGTTGGTGGCGCGCTGTCTTCGGACGGTGGTGGAGCTTCGGGCGGTTGTTCGCTCGACTCGCCACCCTCGCTCAATCGCGCGTTCCTTGGCGCGCTCGGAACTTCTCGACGAACGCCTGCTGTCCGGTGCGGAACTGCAGCCGGGTCAGGTGCAGGAACATGCACGCCACGCGGTCCGGCGCCGCGGGGGCCCCGGCGCGTGAGTCCGCGAACGCCACGAGCCCGTTCCAACACTTGTCGCGGCTCGCATCGTCATCCGCATTCCCGAGATCCCCGACCAGGTCCATGAACTCGCGTCGGGTGGCGAGTCGGGAGGACTCGGCGTACGCCCACGATCGGTGCTGGCACACGTCGCGGCAACCGTCGCACTCGGCGTAAGGCGCGAGCGAGGCCGCGAGAGGCGCGCTCGCTTCGGCCAGCGCCTGGAATCGCGCTCGAGACCGCATCACCGTCGGGGAGCTCACCGAACGCGCCCTCTCGGATGTTCGGCGCCCGGATCAAGCCCGGGCGGTCGTAGCCCTCGGCATGTACGAAGGCGTGGAATCGACGCAGACCCGCGGCTTCCTTCTCGTGGTCCTCGTCGAAGCGCATGGTGCTCCCGACGAGCTTGCGGTCGGCCTCGGCCGGCAAGCGGTGCATGATCTTCAGGTTCGTGTTCTTGTACGCGTCGGGCACGAGCTTCGCCGGGTCCTGATCGGCGACGACGATCGCCTCTCCGTACTTGCGGATCTCCGCGAGCAGGTTGGCGAACATGCGGGCCGCCGCGGCTGAGGGGTCGCCGCGGTTCTCGCCCCCGCCTCCTACGGCCGGTGCCTTCAGCAGCTTGTGGGCCTCTTCGACGACCATCACGTGCACGAGCTCGCGGCTCGGGCGCCCACCGCGGCGATGCTCCGCGATCGCGGTGAGCAGCACGGCAATGACGAACGCGGCTTCCTGCTCGTTCGACGCCCCCACCTTCGCGAGCTCGACAACACAGGGCCGCTCGAGCAGGAAGTCGAGCGGGGTCGACGCCTGGCAGTCGAAGACGGAGCGCAGCGGACCGCCCGCGAGCTGCTCCACCCGGAGCCGGCTTGCGGCCATGATGTTCGAGCGCACCTCACCCGCGTAGTCGAGGTTCTCCGTGACCCGGTGCATCTCGCGGGTCAGGTCGGCGACGACGGGCCAGGGGAGGGTCGGCCCGCCGAAGTCGTCGAGCGAGTAGCCGGCTTCGAAGTAGGTCTGCTCGAGGGCGCGCCGGTAGATCGCGGGCAGTGGGTCCCAGAGTCCGAACGCGGCGTCGAAGCATGCGAGCACCGCGGTCAGGTGCTCGCCGACGGTCGTCCCCGAGGGAACCTCGAACGGGTTGATCCGCAGCGGTCCGCGCTCGTCGCCCGCGGTCACCACCACCATGTCCTCGTAGCCGGCTCGGTCCAGGAACCAGCGGTAGTCGTCGCCCTCCACGTTGACCGGCTCGATGACGAGCCAGGGGATGCCCTGCTTCCAGAGCGCATCGAGCAGCGCCAGCACCGTCGTCGTCTTGCCGGAGCCCGTCGTTCCGACGACGAACGCGTGCATCGTCAGGTCGTCCCGGGCGATCCGCAGCTCGCCGCTGTCCCGGCTCGAGACGATCTGGGTCCCGAGCACGATCGACTCGGCTTCGGCGAGCGATTGGGTCACCGCGACGCCGAAGTCGGGTCGGCTCACCGGGATGAACGGGAGCACACCGTTCTCGGCGATCGGCATTCGGAAGACCGCGGTCGCTTCGCGGGTGTCCACCAGCCGGACGATCCGCGCCGCGCCCTCGAAGGGGGGTGGCGGGAGCTCGGGGGCCCACCACTCGGAATCGAGCGCGGCGAGGTTGTTGTCGAAGGAGACCTCCGCCGCCTCGTCGGGTGGACGAACGACGGTGTGGCTCGCCCCCGCCAGCTGGGTCGTGAGGGACATGCCCTCGTGCGGCTGGTCCGGGGGACTCAGCGTCGTCCCGATCAGAGCGAGGAGACCGTCATCGAGGGCCGCGGTGCTGGCGATCGCGATGCGGGCGACGTGGCTGCGCTCCTCGTAGCGGCGAGCGGCGTCCGAGAAGAGGGCTTCGGCGTCGACCGCGAAGGCGTCGGCCGTCAGCTTCCCCTTGCCGCGGTACAAGCCGGTGCCGCTGTCCTCGCCCTCGGTCGCGAGACGCTTGTAGAACGTCGCCAGCTTCCTGAGCTCTTCGGCAAGACCGACCTGCCGTGGTTGCGGTTCCAGCAGGACGGAGATGCACAGCGGGTGAGCGTGGGTCCCGAGTGCCTGGAACAGCGGGGCCCAGCTCCGGGTGCCGGGCCGGAACGGTGAGACCGCCCAGTAGAGGTCGACTCTGGCGTCAGGACGGTTGGGACGGGCCGTCTCGGTCCGCTTCCTGATCTCCGCTCGCCCTTGCGGGTGCGGAGCGAGTGACTGCAAGGGGTCGAGGAATCGGTACAGGCCGTCTTCGTCGAGCGCGGAGAGCGAAAGGTGGCCCGGGGCGCTCGCCACGCGCTGGGTCAATCGGTCGGCCTCGGTTTCCGCGGCGTTGCGGTCGTTGACCATGCGGCGCAGTAGCACGCCGCAGCGGAGCGCGGTCGATCCCGGGTCGTTGACGTATCGCAGATCCACCACGACGCCGGGGTCGAGCAGCAGGTCCATCCAATTGCGTTGCTGTTCGACGGCCTTGGCGAGTCGCTGCGTCTCGTCGGTGATCCCCGAGAAGTCGCGATCCTCGGTCAGGTCGCGCGACGAGCTGAGCTCGGCCCCGACGTACAGCCACGCGTGGTCGTCGGCCTCGGAGATCAGGTAGCTCGACATGGTCGCGTTGACCGGCGCGGTCGGTTACTCGATTCGCTGGGTCGGATCCGGCGGCGGAGGTTGCGCGGCCGGCACGGTCGGGCCCGCGGCCGGAGCCGACGGCGCGGGAGTGGGAGCGAAGACCGGCGGCACGGGCCGACCGGGTGCGACCGTGGGCGCCACCGGAGCCGGCGCCGGCGGTGGTGCGCTCGGTCGAACGGGCGACGCCGGCCGCGGCGGGCGCGGCCGGGGGATCGACGAGGAGCGCTCGGCCCCTTCGTCCTCGACGGGAATCGACTGCAGCAGCGCGCTGTCGGCGTCGAGTCCCACGGCTGCGGCGTCGACGCCCTCGCGAACCGCATTGTGGATCGCCTCCCGCATCGCCCGCGCCTGGTCGGTCCGGAGGATGTCGTGAATGACGTTGCCTCGGCCGACGGCCCGGCGGAGCGACTCCCAGAGGAAGAGCCACGGGAGCACGATGATCCGACGGGTCCGCCACATCGACCAGGTCATGAACAGGCCGTCGCCGTAGGCGAACACGCCCACGTACGCGTAGTACGGCTTCTCGGTCATCACGAGGTAGTTGCGGATCGGCCCGTTGAACTTGGGACGGATCCTCATCCGGCCGACGCTCACCGGGATGTGATCGCGCTGGAGCGAGTCGATGATCGTCGTGTACACGCTCTCGGCGGCGGTGCCCTTGCCGTCGAGCGTCAGCTCCCATTGCGATACCCACTCGCGCCACGGGATCAGGCACAAGAGGACCACGCCTGCGAGCCAGACGATGGTCGCGAGCGGATTCGACCGGAACACGTACTCGACGATGATGGCGGGGATCGGAGCGATGAAGAACGTGCCGAAGAACAGCACGGTCGATGTGAGCACCGCGGCCTTGGCGCTGACGGGTTGGAATGCCTCGTCGCCCTTGGAGAAGTCGGCCCGGTACGTGAGCCGGTTGCCAAGGTAGACGTCGTTGGCTCCGCCGCCGACGCTGACCCACTGTCCATCTGACATCGATCCTGCCCTTCCTGCTCTGCCGTGCGATCAGTCTTGCGGTGCTTCGCCGAACGGGAATCCCGGCGGCAACGCGATCTCTGCTCCGTTGTCGAGCTGCACCACGACGGTGCCCGCGTCGTCGAACGCCAGGTACCACTCGTCGGGCTGCAGGACCGCGCCGTCCGGCGATGCGTAGGCCGTGCCCAGGCTGATCCACCACGCGCCCGCGTCGACGTTCGCGGCGGCGGGTCGCAAGAGCGAGAACCGCTGGCCGAAGAAGACGACGACGAAGAGGACGATCGCGGCGGCGAGCGTCACGAACGCGCCCGCGCCGGCAGCCTCGGGCTGGGAGCTCACACCGAGCGGACCCGCGGAGTACGTCTGATGGACAAGGCGCTGCAGGAGCACACTGCTGAGCGCACCCACCACCGCGAAGATGGCCGTGACTTCGAGCCACTTCCGATCCGAGAGGACGGGAAGCTGCCACTTGACCGCGCCAGTCTCGCGAAGTGTGAGCAGCGCGATGGCGATCACCACCGGGATGTGGACGACGAAGACCAACGGCGCGAACCGTGAGCTCCACGCCGTGTCGTCCCCGAGCCATGGCAGTGCGGACCCGACGATGAACAGCGCGCCCAGCGCGACGAATACCCAGCCCTGTCGTTCGAGCCGCACTTGCCCTCCCCGATCCGGCCCTCGAGTGGCCGCACTCTATCCAGTCGGCGCAAGGCACGGAAGACTCCGCGTCGTGGAGACGCTCGACGGCTCTGGTGTGCAGTGATTAGGGTGCGGCCGACACGGCAGGCCTGCGACGCAGGTGAACCAGGTGAGGGCAGACGGTGGCAGGGCCGGAACCCGGGTGGTACCCCGACCCGGATGGAAGTCAGCGTGCGCGGTATTGGGACGGCAACGGGTGGAGCAGCGCCTTCCGCGCTCTCGAACCCGAGGCTCCCGAGCCTCGCGCCCCGGAGCCGACGCAGCCCGTGCAACCCACCGTGCCGCCAACGGCGGTGCCGCCCCGGCCGACGCGACCGCCGGCGCAACGGCCGGGATCGGCGATCGATCCGGTCGCGGTGGCGCCGGTCGCATCGTCGGGGTCGCGAAAGCGATGGGTGTGGGTCGCGGTCGGCGTTGTCGCAGTCCTCGCCGCCGGAGTGGGCGGCTACGTGCTGGCGTCAGGTGGCAGCAGCGACGATGCCACCGCAGTGGCAAAGTCGACCACCACCTCGAGCACCCGGACCACTACGACGACGAAACGGCGGCGGACCTTCGATGGACCCGACCTCGCACTCTCGGTGAGCTCGATCGACGCGAGCTCGACCCGAGCCGGGAACCATGACGGCTGCAGCCCGCCGAATCCCACCAGCTTCGACGCGAGCAACCTCCAGGACCGGAGCCCGCAGACCGCCTGGATGCCCGAGTCGTTCACGCCAGGAAGCGCGAGCGTGACACTCGAGCTCAGCGAGCCCGCACTGGTCAAGGAGCTCACCATCACCAACGGATATCCGAAGACGGATCCGTGCGCAGGTCTGTACCGCTACTTCCAGTACATGCGGCCGACCCGTCTCGCCGTCGATCTCCACAATGGAGAGGCTCGGCAGTTCGTCGACGTCAGCGACGTGAGCTCCCCGCAGACCTTGTCGATCAGCTCCCAGTCCGAGAGCACGAGCGTGACGGTGACGGTACTCGAGGCCGCTCCCCCGGACGTGAGTCAGCTCGCGCCGGGTGTGCAGGACCCGTTCATGGTTCCGGCCATCGCCGAGCTCGGGCTTGTGGGCGCGTACGCAAACGGCTGAGCCTCAGATCAGGTGAGTCCGATTCCGTAGACTCCCGCGGATGGAGATCCCCGAGAAGCCGAGCCTCGACGGGCTCGAAGCGAAGTGGTCGGCGCGCTGGGACCAGGACGCCATCTTCCGGTTCGACCGGACGAAGTCGCGCGCCGAGGTCTACGCCATCGACACGCCGCCGCCGACGGTGAGCGGCTCGCTGCACATGGGCTCGGTGTTCGGGTACGCGCAGACCGACACCATCGCCCGGTACCGCCGGATGCGGGGCGACGAGGTCTTCTACCCCATGGGCTGGGACGACAACGGCCTCGCCACCGAACGCCGGGTGCAGAACTACTACGGCGTGCGCTGCGACCCGTCGCTGCCGTACGACCCGGAGTTCGTGCCGCCTGAGAAGCCCGAGAAGCGGGCGATCCCGATCAGCCGGCAGAGCTTCGTCGAGCTGTGCGACACGCTCGTGGTCGAGGACGAGAAGAAGTTCGAAGAGCTCTGGCGCTGCCTCGGGCTCTCGGTGGACTGGGCGATGACGTACACGACCATCGGCGAGCGCTCCCGGCGAGCGTCGCAGCGCGCGTTCCTGCGCAACCTCGCGCGCGGTGAGGCGTACCAGGCCGAAGCCCCGACGCTGTGGGACGTGGACGACCGCACCGCGGTCGCGCAGGCGGAGCTCGAAGACCGTGAGACGGCCGGCGCGTACCACGGCATCACGTTCCACGGCGTCGACGGTGCCGCGAACATCCTCATCGAGACCACCCGGCCCGAGCTGATCCCGGCCTGCGTCGCGCTGGTGGCCCACCCTGACGACGAGCGCTACCAGGCGCGGTTCGGCACCGACGTGACCACACCCCTGTTCGGGGTCACCGTGCCGGTGCTCGCGCACCCGCTCGCCGACCCCGAGAAGGGCTCCGGCATCGCGATGATCTGCACCTTCGGCGACACCACCGACGTCTTGTGGTGGCGCGAGCTGCAGCTCCCGACCCGCAACGTGATGGGTCGCGACGGCCGCATCGTCGCGGACCACCCCGAGTGGGGGACCGCGGGCCCCGACGCCGACGCGCACTACGCCGAGCTCGCGGGGAAGAACGCGAAGCAGGCGCAGGCGCGCATCGTCGAGCTGCTGACCGAGTCGGGCGAGCTGGTGGGGGACCCGAAGCCGATCACGCACCCGGTGAAGTTCTACGAGCGCGGCTCCCGCCCGCTCGAGATCGTGACCTCGCGTCAGTGGTACTTCCGCAACGGCGGGCGCGAGCCGGAGCTGCGCGACACGTTCCTGGCGCGAGGCCGCGAGCTGCACTGGCATCCCGGGCACATGCGGCAGCGCTACGAGTCGTGGGTCGAGGGACTGAACACGGACTGGCTCATCAGCCGGCAGCGGTTCTTCGGCGTCCCGTTCCCGCTGTGGTACCGGTTGCGCCCCGACGGCGAGGTCGACTACGACGCCCCGTTGCTCCCGAGCGAGGAGCAGCTGCCGGTCGACCCGTCGAGCGACCTGCCCGACGGGTTCACCGCCGACCAGCGGGGTGAGCCCGGTGGGTTCATCGGTGACCCCGACGTCATGGACACATGGGCCACCTCGTCGCTCACGCCCCAGATCGCGACGGGTTGGGGTGACGACGACGACCTGTTCGCGCGGACGTTCCCGATGGACCTGCGCCCGCAGGGCCCCGAGATCATCCGAACGTGGCTGTTCGACACCGTGGTGCGCGCGCACTTCGAGCACGGGTCCTTGCCGTGGACCGACGCGAAGGTCAACGGCTGGATCCTCGATCCCGACCGCAAGAAGATGTCCAAGAGCAAGGGCAACGTCGTGACGCCCATGCCGTTGGTCGAGCAGCACGGCGCTGACGCGGTGCGGTACTGGGCCGCGAACGGGCGCCCGGGCACGGACACCGCGATCGACGAAGGCCAGATGAAGGTCGGTCGGCGCCTCGCGATCAAGCTGCTGAACGCGTCGAAATTCGCGCTCGGGGTCATCGGTGATGCAGGAACGGGCGAGCCGGTCACCGAGCCGCTCGACCGGTCGATGCTCGCCGCGCTGGCCGACCTCGTGGCTGATGTCACCACGGCATTCGAGGAGTACGACTACGCCCGCGCGCTCGAACGCACCGAACGGTTCTTCTGGGGCTTCTGCGACGACTACCTCGAGCTGGTGAAGCAACGCGCGTATGGATCGGTGGGGGACAGCGGCGCGGGATCCGCACGGCGGCACTCGCGATCGCACTGGTCGCGTTGCAACGGCTGTTCGCACCGTTCCTCTGCTACGTGACCGAAGAGGTCTGGTCGTGGTGGCAGGAAGGGAGCGTTCACCGCCAGTCGTGGCCGCAGTCCGAGGGTGCACCGCGCGCTTCGCCGCGACGCCGAGGCTCTGGACTACGTCGTCGCGGCCGAGGTGCTGGGCGCGGTGCGCAAGGTCAAGTCCGAGGCGCGCCGGTCGATGCGGGCGGAGGTCACGCACGTCACCGTGACCGACACCCCGGAACGGCTGGCCGCGCTGGACCGCGTCAACGCTGATGTCCGCGGCGCGGGCTCGATCGCCGCGCTCGACACCGCGGCCGGCGACTCGTTCTCGGTCGAGGTCGTGCTCGCGGACGAACCGGCCGCATGACGCCTCCATGTTGAGGATCTCCGTCGGTCGACCACCCCAGCGCGTCCGCGGGACGACCGACGGCGGCTGCCCGTGAACATCACCGAAGCGCTCGCGTGGCTGACGGCTCACGTGAACCTCGAGACCGGCATCGGGGTTCCCGCGGGCGTCGACCGGCGGAAGGTCGCGCCGACCCTCGAGCGCATCCGCGCGCTCACCGAGCTGCTCGGCAGCCCGCAGCTCGAGTTCCCGGCCGTGCACCTCACCGGGACCAACGGCAAGACCTCGGCCACCCGGATGGTCGCGGCCCTGCTCGACGCCGTGGGCCTCTCGACCGGCTGCTACACGAGCCCGGACCTCACCCGGGTGAACGAACGGATGGCCCTGCGGGGCGTGCCCATCGACGACATCGAGCTCGCGGCGGCACTGACCCGGGTCGCCCTGGTCGAGGAGTTCATCCAGGACCGGCCGAGCTACTTCGAGATCCTGACCGCGGCCGCCTTCGACTGGTTCGCGCAGGAAGCCGTGGACGTCGCGGTGGTCGAGGTGGGCGTCGGCGGCACCTGGGACGCCACGACGATCGTGGAGGCCCCGGTGGCGGTGGTGACGAACGTGAGCGTGGACCACGTGGAGTACCTGGGCGGGACCCTGGCCGAGATCGCGGGCGAGAAGAGCGGCATCGTCGAGCCGGGCGCCCGGCTGGTGCTGGGCGAGACCGATCCCGAGCTGTTCGAGATCTTCGCGGCGCGCGAGCCCGCGGAGATCCTGCTGCGCGACCGCGACTTCTCCGTGCGCTCGCAACGACTCGCCCACGGTGGCCGGCTGCTCGACCTGGTGACACCAACCGGCCCGTACGACGACATCTTCCTGCCGCTGCACGGCGCGCACCAGGCGGACAACGCGGTGATCGCGCTCACGACGGCGGAGAGCCTTCTCGGTGAGCGCATCTCGCCAGAGGTCGTGAGTGAGGCGTTCGCCGGGATTCGATCGCCGGGTCGGCTCGAGGTCGTCGGTCGGCAACCGCTGTTGCTGCTCGACGGCGCGCACAACGTCGCCGGCGCGCACGCGTTGCTCGCGGCGCTCAACGAGGAGTTCGCGACCGGGCCGCGCACGCTCGTCGTCGGACTGCTGCGCGAGAAGGAGCCGCACGAGATGCTCGAGGCGCTCGGCATCGCGTCGGTGCAGAACGTCGTGTGCACGCGCGCGCCGAGCCCGCGCGCGCTCGATCCGATGGAGCTGGCCAACGCCGCGATGGATCTCGGCATCGACACCGAGCAGATCGACATCATCGACTCCGTCCCGGACGCGGTGGCGCGCGCGCTCGAGGTGACGCCGGCCGACGGCCAGGTCGTCGTGACCGGGTCGCTGTACACGGTCGGTGCCGCCCGGTCGGTCCTGGTGCCGGACGCCTGAGCCCCACGGTTCCCGGCGCCCGGCGAGTCGCGGGTATCGTGCCCGACTCATGACTGACCGGACGCTCGTTCTCTGCAAGCCCGACGCGGTCGAGCGCAAGCTCGTCGGCGAGATCATTCGGCGAATCGAGGCCAAGAACCTCACGATCGTGGCGCTGGAGCTCCGTGAGCTCGAGGTGGACGTCGCCGAGGTCCACTACGAAGAGCACGGCGGCAAGCCGTTCTTCTCCGATCTCGTCGAGTTCATCACCCGGAGCCCGTTGGTGGCGATGGTCGTCGAAGGTCCTGACGCCCAACCGGTGGTCCGGACGCTCATGGGTGCGACGAATCCGCGTGACGCCGCGCCCGGCACGATCCGGGGTGATCTCGCGATCGAGCTCACCGAGAACCTGATCCACGGTTCCGATTCGCCCGAATCGGCGGCTCGCGAGATCGCGCTCTTCTTTCCCGGTCTGACCTGAGTGCGTGACCGCTCGTCGCGGGCGGGCGCCGGGCTGGATCACGGTCCGCCCAACCCCTACGCTTGTCCCCTCCGGCCCGCTCCGGGAGGCTTCACCCCGTGTCCGAACCCTGGTATTCGTCGATCGTCGGCCGCGACATGGCGGTCGACCTCGGCACGGCCAACACCCTCGTGTACGTGCGCGGGCGCGGCATCGTGCTCAACGAGCCTTCTGTCGTCGCGATCAACGTGAAGGACGGCCGCCCACTCGCGGTGGGCGCCGAGGCCAAGCGCATGATCGGCCGCACGCCCGGTCACATCCAGGCGATCCGCCCGCTCAAGGACGGCGTGATCGCCGACTTCGACATCTGCGAGAAGATGCTCCGCTACTTCATCCAGAAGGTGCACTCGCGCCGCTGGGCGAAGCCCCGCATGGTCATCTGCGTACCGTCGGGGATCACCGGCGTCGAGCAGCGGGCGGTGCAGGAAGCGGCCGAGTACGCGGGCGCGCGCAAGCCGGCCTACATCATCGAGGAGCCGATGGCCGCGGCGATCGGCGCCGGGCTGCCGGTGCACGAGCCCGCGGGCAACATGGTCGTCGACATCGGCGGTGGCACCACCGAGGTCGCGGTCATCTCGCTCGGCGGCATCGTGTCGAGCGAGTCGATCCGGATCGCGGGCGACGAGCTCGACGAGGCGATCATCACGTACGTGAAGAAGGAGTACTCGCTCGCGCTCGGCGAGCGCACTGCGGAAGAGATCAAGTGCGCGCTCGCGAGCGCGTACCCGCTCGAGGAAGAGCTCTACGCCGAGATCCGCGGCCGTGACCTCGTCACCGGCTTGCCGAAGACGATCGTCGTGTCGACCGAAGAGATTCGCGAAGCGGTGGAGGAGCCGGTCTCGGCCATCGTGGACGCGGTCAAGGTGACGCTCGACAAGACGCCGCCCGAGCTCGCGGCGGACATCATGGAGAAGGGCATCGTCATCACCGGGGGTGGAGCGCTGCTCCACGGCCTGGACCACCGGCTGCACTCCGAGACCGGCATGCCGATCCTCATCGCGCCGAACCCGCTCTACTCCGTCGTCATCGGCTCCGGCCAGTGCCTCGAGGAGTTCGACGCACTCAAGCAAGTGCTCATGTCCTCGCAGCGGGGCTGACCAACCCGGAGAGCGAGTCCTTCATCGTGGCGGTATACCGACGCTCCAGTCGCCGGCGTTCCGTGCTCATCCTCCTGGTCCTCACCTCGATCACGTTGATCACCGTCGACGCTCGGGGCAACGGTGGCGGAGTGACGCGCACGGTGCGCGACTCGGCGCGCGACGCGATGGCACCGGTGCAGTCGGCGGTCGACGACGTCCTGTCCCCGGTGGCGGACTGGTTCGACGGCGTGGTCCAGAGCGGCAACCTGAAGGACGAGAACCGGACATTGCGGCGCGAGCTCTCCCAGGCGCGGGGCGAAGCGGCCCAGTCGCGGGGCGTGCTCCGCGAGAACGCCGCGCTGCGCAAGCTGGCCCAGCTGCCGTTCGTCGGGAACCTGGCGGGCGTCGATGCGCAGGTGATCGCGGGCTCGCCCGGGAACTTCGAGTCGACGATCGCCGTTGATCGAGGAACCGACTCGGGCATCGCAACTGGGATGCCGGTCGTGACCGGTGACGGTCTCGTCGGTCGGATCGTCCAGGCGTCGCGCAAGCGCGCGACCGTGTTGCTGCTCACCGACCCGAACTCCGGCGTCGCGGTGCGGCTCGAGAAGAGTGGTGGGACCGGTGTTGCGAATGGGCGCGCGGGGAGCAGTCTCCTTCGTCTCGACTTCGTGCCGCCGGAGTTCAAGGTGCAGAAGAACGAGCTCACCTTCACTGCCGACAGCAGCGTCTACCCCGCGGGCATCCCGGTCGGGCGGGTCGTGTCGGTCAGGTCGTCACCCGGCGCGATCGAGCAGACGATCCTCGTGCAGCCCCTCGCCGACGTGGCGCGCGCGTCCGTGGTGCGCATCCTCAAGTTCCAGGGCAGAGCCGGTTGATCCGGTTCGGCCGTCTGGCCCTGCTGTTGATCGCGATCGTGCTGGTGCAGACGACGGTGCTCCCGTACCTGCGCGTCTTCGACGTCGTCGCCGACCTCGGTCTGGTGGCGACGGTCGCGGTCGCGTACCGGGAGGGTCCGGAGACCGGCGCGATCTTCGGGTTTGCGGCCGGCCTGAGCATGGACCTGTTCCTGCAGACGCCGCTCGGGCTCTCCGCGCTGGCCTACGCCCTCACCGGATACCTCATCGGCATCCTCCAGGGCGGGCTCCTGCGCAACGCGTGGTGGGTGCCCCCGGTGCTGGGGGGCATCGGCGGCATCCTCGGCGGGCTGCTGTTCGTGGGGATCGGTGCGATCGTCGGTCAGGAGCAGCTGTTCACCCTCCGGTCGCTGCGGGTGGTGATGCTGGCCGGGGTCTACGACGCGGTCGTGGCGCCGATCATGTTCCCGATTGTTGGTTTTGTGGTGCGAAGCGACAGCCCGCGCACCACCGGCGAGGTCAGCAGGCCAGGATGGTGACCTCGATGTCGGAACCCCTGGGGACGGAACTGTTGTGAACGACAGTCGCGTCCGGATGAGCATCGTCGGTGTGATCGTCCTGGCCTTGTTCAGCGCGCTCTTTGCCCGGCTCTGGTACCTCCAGGTCGCGGCCAGCGGGGACTACGCCGCGGCCGCGACCAGCAATTCCGTGCGGCTGGTGAACGAGCCGCCCATCCGGGGCCGGATCCTGGACGACAAGGGTCGTCCGCTCGTCGACAACCGCATCGCGAACGTCATCACGATCGATCGCAACATCTCGCCCGCGAACCGCACGATGGTGGTGAACCGGTTGGCCGAGCTGCTGCAGGTCCCGGCGGCCGAGCTCCGCAAGAAGCTCGACGATCCCCGGGTCTCGCCGTACACCCCGGTGCCCGTCGCGTCGGACGTTCCGTACTCGGTCCTCGCGTACGTCAGCGAGCACCGCGAGGACTTCCCCGGGGTGCGCGCCGAGCCGCTCGCCGTGCGCAACTACGTGGACGGCTCCCTGGCCGCGCACGTCCTCGGCTACATCGGCGAGATCAACGCGGGCGAGCTGAAGGCGCAGCCGAAGTCCGCGCACTACGAGCTCGGCGACGACATCGGCAAGAGCGGAGTCGAGCTCACCTACGAGTCCGACCTGCGCGGGACGGCCGGGACCGATCGGGTGGAGGTCGACAGCACCGGGCGAGTGCTGCGCACGCTCTCGAGCACGAAGCCCAAGCCCGGACACGACGTCGAGCTCACCATCGACCTGGACACCCAGAAGCTGGCGGAGGACTCGCTCGCCCAAGGCATTGCGTCGGCCCAGGCGACCCAGGACAAGAGCATCAAGACCGGATTCCAGAAGCTCGCCGCGCCCGCGGGCGCGGTCGTCGTGCTGAATGCCCAGGACGGCTCGGTGGTGGCGATGGCCTCGAACCCGACGTACAACCCGAACGACTTCGTCAACGGGATCTCGACGCCGACGTGGAGCTACCTGAACAACCCGGCGAGTCACTACCCGTTGGTCGATCGGGCGATTGCCGGCCAGTACCAACCCGGTTCGACGTTCAAGCTCGTCACGGCGCTGGCCGGCTTGCAGAGCGGCGACATCACCCCGACGAAGGTGATCGACGACCGGGGTCGGTACGCGTATCCAACGGACCCGCACCGCTACTTCACCAACGACAACGGCGCCGTGTACGGCCGGGTCGACCTGCCTCGCGCGCTCACGGTCTCGAGCGACGTCTACTTCTACACGATCGGTGGGGATCTCTACTACCGGCAGCGCCACGGGCTCCCCGGCGGCGACGCGCTGCAGACGACCGCGCGTCAGCTCGGGTTCGGGAAGGCGACCGGGGTTGCGCTGCCCAACGAAGCCACCGGCCGGGTGCCTGATGCCGACTGGATCAAGAAGGTCCACGCCGAGAACCCGGTTGCCTTCCCGGCGACCGACTGGCTGCCGGGCGACAACATCCAGACCGCCGTCGGTCAGAAGGACATGATCGTGACCCCGCTCCAGCTGGCCAACGCGTACGCGACGTTCGCCAACGGTGGGACTCCGCACGAGCCGCGGATCGCGTCCGAGGTGCTCGACGCCAGCGGCAAGAAGATCCGGGACCTGCCGTCGATCACCGAGCCCACGGTCCCGCTTCCCGGCCGGGACGCCATGTTGGCGGGCTTCGCCGGTGTGACCTCCGCGAAGGGCGGCACCGCGACGAACGTGTTCCAGGGGTTCCCGCCCGGCATGGTCGCAGGCAAGACGGGAACCGCGCAGGTGCAGGGCAAGCAGGCCACGTCCCTGTTCGTCGGGATGACGCCCGCGGCGAACCCGAAGTACATCGTGCTGGCGCTGGTCGAAGAGGGTGGGTACGGCGCGGAGACCGCGGCCCCCATCGTCCGGCGGATCATGCAGGGCCTCAACGGCCTGCCGCTCACCGACGTCCAGACCCTCCCGCCGGCAGACGGCAACTAGTGGCTGCTGTCCTCACCGACCGCCGCGCGCGGCTCCAGACCTCACCGCTGCGTCACCTCGACCTGGCGTTGGTGACCGCGCCGATCCTCATCTCGGGCCTCGGCCTGCTGATGATCTACTCCGCCACCCACACCAAGCTCCAGCAGGCGGGGGACGACCCGTTGAGCTTCGTGAAGAAGCAGGCGATCGCGATCGTCCTGGGCATCATCGGCATGGCGATCATGACCGTCATCGACTACCGGCGACTCCGCGAGCTCGCGCTCTTCGGGTACGGCGTCACGGTGTTCCTGCTCATCGCGGTGCTCGGCGTCGGCGTGCAGGTGAAGGGGGCGCAGGCGCGCTTCGACATCGGCCCGTTCCAGCTCCAGCCGGGTGAGCTCGCGAAGCTCTTCGTGATCCTGGTGCTCGCCGGCTACTGCTCGATGCACCGCGGTGACCTCGACGTGCGCCGCCTGGCCGTCGCGCTCCTGATCGCCGGCATCCCGATGGGGCTGATCATGCTCCAGCCCGACCTCGGCACCGACCTCGTGCTGATGTTCATCGTGCTCACGATGCTCACGGTCGCCGGTGCGCGTGGGCGTCACATCGTGATCCTGCTGCTGCTCGCGGCGACGGTCGCGATCGCGGCGGTGAACCTCGGGGTGCTTGAAGGACTACCAGATCGAGCGGCTGACCTCGTTCGCGAACGAAGGCAAGGACGCCGAGCGCTCCGGGTACAACCAGGAGCAGTCGAAGATCACGGTCGCGCACGGCGGCCTCACCGGCGAGGGCCTGTTCCAGGGCACCCAGACGAACGGCGCCTACGTCCCCGAGCAGCACACCGACTTCATCTTCACCGTGGTCGGGGAGGAGCTCGGCTTCGTCGGGGGCGCGACCCTGCTCGCGCTGTTCGCGCTGATCGTGTGGCGCACCTGGCGAGCTGCCCGGCTCGCCAACGACCTCTTCGGCACCCTCTGCTGCATGGGCGTCCTGGCGATGATCGTCTTCCAGGTCTTCGAGAACGTCGGGATGACGATGGGCATCATGCCGATCACCGGCATCCCGCTGCCGTTCATGAGCTACGGCGGATCCTCGGTGATCGTCTCGTTCGCCTGCATCGGCCTCGTCGCCAACATCCACATGCGCAGATTCACCTGATCTCTGGTCGCTCCGAGCGCTCGCACTTCGTGCCCACTCGCTCCTGCGCTCCGGCAAAGACCCGCCGGAACCGGCCTCCTGACCCTGCCCTGTAGACTCCGTCGAGATGTCAAGCCTGTGGCCGCGGATCGAACCGCTCCTGGCCAGGGTCGAGAAGCCTGCTCGCTACATCGGAATGGAGCGGGGCAGCCAGCATCCGGTGCACCGTCCGGATGCGGTCGCCTGGCTGCTCGTCTACCCCGATACCTACGAGATCGGGCTGCCCAACCAGGGGCTCCAGATCCTCTACGAGATCCTCAACGAACGCCGCGACGCCGTCGCCGAGCGTTCCTACGCGCCCTGGCTCGACCTCGAGGGCGAGATGCGCACCGCCCGGGTGCCCTTCTTCTCGGTCGACACCCACACCGCGGCCGCCGAGTTCGACATCGTCGCCTTCAACCTCTCCGCCGAGCTCGTCTACACGAACCTCCTGAACTGCCTGGACCTCGGCGGCATCCCGGTGCGCGCCGAGGCCCGCACGGACGAGGACCCGCTCGTGCTCGCCGGCGGCCACTGCGCGTTCAACCCGGAGCCCCTCTCGGACTTCGTCGACGCGTTCGTGATCGGCGACGGCGAGGAGCCGGTCGGTGAGATCACCGAGGTCGTCAACGCGTGGAAGCGCGGTGGCCGAGTCGGTGGTCGCGAAGCCGTGCTGCACGACCTCGCGACGATCACGGGCGTCTACGTCCCGTCGATGTACGAGGTCGAGTACGACGGCGCGTTCATCCGCCGCGGTCACGCCGCGCTACGCGGACGTGCCGGCCGTCGTGGACAAGCGCACGGTCGCGGACCTCGCGGACTGGCCGTACCCGAAGCAGCAGCTCGTCCCGCTCATCGAAGTGGTGCACGACCGGCTCAACGTCGAGATCTTCCGCGGCTGCACGCGCGGTTGCCGGTTCTGCCAGGCCGGGATGATCACCCGCCCGGTGCGCGAGCGGCCCGCCGACCAGGTCCGCACCATGGTCGAGAACGGCCTGCAGCGCACCGGCTACGACGAGGTCGCGCTCACGTCGCTGTCGAGCGCGGACTACTCCGGGATCGACACGCTCGTCGGCGACCTCATCAACCAGCAGAGCGGCTGCGGCAACGTCGGGCTCTCCTTGCCGTCGCTGCGGGTCGACGCGTTCACGGTCGGGGTCGCGAGCCAGATCCAGAAGGTGCGGCGGACCGGCCTGACGTTCGCGCCGGAAGGTGGTTCGTGGCGGATCCGCCAGGTGATCAACAAGCTGATCACCGAGGAGGACCTTTACACCGCGGTCGACGCCGCCTACTCGCAGGGGTGGCGCCGGGTGAAGCTCTACTTCCTCGTCGGCCTGCCGACCGAGATGGACGAGGACACGCTCGGGATCGCGCACCTGGCGCGCGAGGTCGTCAAGGTCGGCCGCAAGCACACGAAGCAGGCGAGCGCGACGGTGTCGGTCGGCGGGTTCGTCCCGAAGCCGCACACGCCGTTCCAGTGGTTCGGCCAGAACGGCTCGCAGGAGCTCAAGCGCAAGATCTGGCTGCTCCGCGACGACTTGAAGCGCACTGGCGCGCAGGTGAAGTGGCACGACCCCGAGGCCACGTTCGCCGAGGGCCTCGCGTCGCGCGGTGACCGCCGGATCGGTCGGGTCATCGAGCGGGTCTGGCGCGCGGGCGGGACGTTCCAGGAGTGGAGCGAGCACTTCCGCCTCGACCGGTGGACCGAGGCGATGGCGGCCGAGGGCCTGGACCCGGACTGGTACGTGACCCGGCACCGCACGCAGGACGAGATCCTGCCGTGGGACCACATCGCCGCCGGTCTGCACAAGGACTTCCTCTGGCAGGACTGGCAGGAGGCGCTCGCCGAGCACGGGCTCCCCGATTGCCGGTGGACGCCGTGCTACGACTGCGGCGTGTGCACCGACTACGCCATTGAGCACATCGTCGCGTCGCCGGTGCCTCCGGCGGGCGGCAGCCAGGGCACGGGCCAGGACCTGAGCCAGGGTCACACGGTCCCGGTGGAGCTGGTGGGCAAGGGCAACGCGGCCACGGTCGCGGCCGGCGCGACCCAGGCGGTCGTGCAATGAGGGGCGACAACGGGTTCCCGGTCCGCATGCGGTACTCGAAGCGGGGCAAGGTCCGCTTCGTCGGGCACCGCGACGTCGCCCGGGGCTTCGAGCGGGCGTTCCGGATCGTCGGTCTGCCGCTCTCGTTCACGCTGGGGTTCTCACCCCGGCCGAAGGTCAGCTTCGGGCTGGCGCTCTCGGTCGGCCACGAGTCCGACGCCGAGTTCCTCGACGTCGAGCTCAGCGAGCCGATCGATCTGGAAGGCCTTCCGGAGGCGCTCACCGCCGCCTTGCCGGAAGGGATCGTGGTGACCGGAGTTGCCGCGCTCGCGGACCGTGCACCCGCATTGCAAGAAGCAGTGACCGCGGTGGATTGGCAGCTCGAGGTGACGACGCCTGATGGCGGAGCACCGGAACCGCTCGCGGTGGCACGCCTCGTGGCCGCCGCGATGGCAGCACCGTCGTTGCGCGTGACCCGCACGCGCAAGGGCCGCGAGGCAGACGAGGACATCCGACCGGCCCTCCGGCGGATCGCCGTGCTCCCAGAAACCGAGCACGGCGCGCTCCTCGAGGTCGAGGTGTCGACGCAACCCGTGAGTGTCCGGGCCGGCGAGCTACTCGCCGCGCTCGGGGGCGAGCTCGCGGAACGTCGGGTCCTGCGGACCGGGCAATGGATCGAGCGCGGTGGCGCGCGGCTGGAGCCGCTTGCTGCCGACCCGCGCCGCGCCGTCGAGGCGCGCGCGTCATGAGAGAAGGAATCGATGTCCGACGAGACGATGGCGGAGGCCGCACCGGCCTCCGAGCCCGACGACAGCTCCACGCCGGCCCGCGCACCACGCGCCGCGGCGGAGGCGACCGGCGAGAGCAGCACTCCGAACAGCCCTGAGCCCCGCGAGCCCGCGGGCGACCCCGCCGCGGCCACCGGTGACGGTGGCGAGCGCGACGAAGAGCGCGATGGTGAGGCTGGGACCGGCGGCGGGCCGCGCCCGCCCGTGCTGGGTCCCGACGGCCTGCCCCGCAAGCGGCGCCGGCGCGGCTCACGCGGTGGCCGGAACCGGCGACCGTCGGGTTCTGGGACCGGAGCGGGTGCGGGCCGGGCAGACGGCGACCCGGATGCGGACGACGGTGACGACGATCGCGACGACGCCGACGACACGGGCGCGACCAGCGCCGACCGCCGCGGCCACAACGAGAACGCGGCCGCCGACCGCGGGCTGACCACCGACGACCTCGCCGAGAGTGCGATGGAGGACGCCGGGCTCAAGACCCCGCGAGCCGGGGAACCACTTCCGGTGCCGAAGGTCGCACCGCCGCGCCCCGGATCGGGGACTCCCGTCCGTCCACGGCCCCCGCGGCCGGGTCGAACGGTGGGCCGAGCCGGGGATCGGGCGAACCGGGCGAGCCCGACGGCAACGGCTCGGGCGAGCGGACCGGTGCGCCGCGGAAGCGCCGGCGGCGCGGCGGCAAGAACCGCAGCCGGAGCGCAGGCGGCGGCGGGAACGGGACGGGCGGGAGCGGAGCCGGGGGCGGGTCCCGGCCCCAGTCCGGTGGCGGCAACCGCAGCGAGGTGGTGACCGCCGCGGTCTCGGCCGACGACGGCCTGGACCTCGAAGACCTGGACGACGAGACCCTGGCCCGGCGACGCGGCAAGACCCGCAAGGGCCGGCCGACCGGGCGGTACCAGATGGTCGTGCACGTCGACGACAACGGCGTGATCCAGATGGCCGTGCTCGAGGGCCGCGTGCTCACCGAGCACTACGTGAGCCGCTCGCAGGACGACGCCACCTCGATCGACGGCAACATCTACCTGGGCAAGGTGCAGAACGTGCTCCCGGGCATGGAGGCCGCGTTCGTCGACATCGGCACGCCGAAGAACGGCGTCCTGTACCGCGGTGACGTCTCCTTCGACACGTCCGAGGTCGAGGAGGCCCAGCCGAAGATCGAGCGCCTGCTGAAGAACGGGCAGCCCGTGCTCGTGCAGGTCACGAAGAACCCCATCGGCGCCAAGGGGGCCCGGCTCACGCAGGAGGTGAGCCTCGCCGGCCGCTTCGTCGTGATGGTGCCCAACCAGCCCACGACGTACGGCATCTCGAAGCGCCTGCCCGACGACGAGCGCCGCCGCCTGCGGAAGGTGCTCGAGGGGATCCGGCCCGAGAACGCGGGGCTCATCGTGCGCACCGCGGCCGAAGGTGCGACGCCCGAGGAGCTCGAGCGCGACCTCGCCCGCCTGCAGGACCAGTGGAAGCAGATCTCGAGCCTGGTGGACCGGGGCAAGCCGGCCAAGCTCCTCTACCAGGAGCCGGCGCTCGTCGTCCGGGTCATCCGGGAGGAGTTCACGAAGGAGTACCGCTCGATCGTCATCGACGACCCGGCGCTGTACGCCGACGTGAAGGGCTACGTCGAGGCGATCGCGCCCGAGCTCGCCGAGCGGGTCGAGCTGTACGACGATCCCGACCTGCCGATCTTCGAGCGGTTCCACGTCCACGAGCAGCTGCACAAGGCGCTCGACCGCAAGGTGTGGCTCCAGTCCGGCGGGTCGCTCATCATCGAGCGCACCGAGGCGCTGACCGTCATCGACGTCAACACCGGCAAGAACGTGGGGAAGTCGAACCTCGAGGAGACCGTCTTCATCAACAACCTGGAGGCGGCCGACGAGGTGGCCCGGCAGCTGCGGCTGCGGGACATCGGCGGCATCATCGTCATCGACTTCATCGACATGGAGATCCGCAAGAACCGCGACGAGGTGATCCGGGCGTTCCGGGAGGCCCTGGGCCGGGACAAGACCCGCACCCAGGTCTTCGACATCTCGGAGCTGGGCCTGGTCGAGATGACCCGGAAGCGGATCTCGGAGGGCCTGGTCGAAGCGTTTTCGGAGACCTGCACCGTCTGTGGCGGTCGGGGATTCCTCGTCGACGAGTCGATGCTGTAATCTTCCCGGGTTCCCCCGCGAGTTCTGAGGACTTCACGCGCCATGTACGCAGTGATCGCCACCGGCGGTAAGCAATACAAGGTCGAATCAGGTCAGGTGCTCGACGTCGAGCGTCTCGGTGCCGAGGACGGCGAGGTCGAGCTGCGGCCCGTCCTCCTCGTCGACGGCGCCTCCGTGCTCGCGACGCCCGACCAGCTCGGTGGCGCGACGGTGACCGCCAAGGTCGTGGGTGAGGGCCGGGGACCGAAGATCGACGGCTTCGTCTACAAGCCGAAGTCCAACAACCGGAAGCGCTGGGGTCATCGTCAGAAGTACACGACGATCGAGATCACCGCGATCACGAAGGGCTGAGGACATGTCGAAGAAGAAGGGCGCAGCCTCCTCCCGGAACGGACGCGACTCGAACGCCCAGCGCCTCGGCGTGAAGGTCTCGAGCGGCACCATCGTCAGCGCGGGGACGATCATCGTCCGCCAGCGCGGCACCCGGTTCCACCCGGGCGAGAACGTCGGCCTCGGCAAGGACGACACGCTGTTCGCCCGCGCCGACGGCACGGTGCAGTTCGGGCACCGCAAGGGGCGCAAGCTCGTCGACGTGTTGCCCGAAACCTCTGCCTGAACGTCACCGAGGCGCAATAGCCTTGATCGGTCATGAGTAACCGCGGGCACCGGGGTTTCGTCGACGAGGCGCAGCTCAACGTCAAGGGTGGCGACGGCGGTGCCGGGCGCAGTCTCGATGCGCCGTGAGGCGCACGTGCCCAAGGGCGGGCCCGACGGCGGCGACGGTGGCAGGGGCGGTGACGTCTGGCTGAAGGCCGACCGCAACGTCGCGTCGCTGCTCGCGTTCCGGGACCATCCGCACCGCAAGGCGAAGTCGGGCACGCACGGCTCGGGAACCAACGCCACGGTCACCGGGGCGAGGACCTCGTCGTCGACGGTGCCCGAAGGCACGACGGTCCGCGACCACGACGACCCACGAGATCGTGGCCGACCTCGTCAACCACGGTGACTCCTGGCTCGCGGCCCGGGGCGGGCGGGGCGGCCGTGGCAACACCCGGTTCCTCTCGAACGCGCGGCGGGCGCCGAGCTTCGCCGAGCAGGGCGAGTACGGCGAGACGCAGTGGCTCGAGCTCGAGATCCGGCTGATGGCCGACGCCGCGCTCGGTCGGGCTTCCCGAACTCGGGGAAGTCGACCCTGATCTCCACGGTCAGCGCGGCGAAGCCCAAGATCGCCAACTACCCGTTCACGACGCTCGAGCCGAACCTCGGCGTCGTGCGGTTCCGGGACCACGAGTTCGTGCTCGCGGACATCCCCGGCCTGATCGAGGGCGCGGCCGAGGGCCGTGGGCTCGGGCACCAGTTCCTCCGCCACGTCGAGCGGGCACGCGTGCTCGTCGTGCTCCTCGATCTCGCGCCCGTCGACGAGCGCGGGCCCGAGGAGCAGGAGCGGGTGCTGCTCGACGAGCTCCGCCGCTACCGGCCCGAGCTGCTCGACCGGCCGCGCGTCGTCATCGGCACGAAGGCGGACGTCGCGACCCACGAGTACGACGGCCTCTGCATCTCCGCGGTCGCGCACCAGGGCCTCGATGAGCTGCTGGGACGGCTCGGCACCCTCATCGACGAGGTGCGCACCGTCGAGCCCGAGCCCGCGCCGTACATCGTGTTCCGACCGGAGGAGGAGGGCTTCTCCGTGCACCGGGACGACGACGGCGCCTGGCGGGTCAGTGGGCGCTCGGCCGAGCGGGTCGTCGCCGTCGCGGACATGACGAACGAGGAGGCGCTCGGCTACGTCCAGGAGCGGTTCCGGCGCATGGGCGTCGAGAAGGCGCTGGCGAAGGCGGGCGCCCAGGAGGGCGATCTGGTCCGCATCGGCCCGGTCGAGCTCGAATACGTCGAGGGGCTCTGACGTGCTCGCGGTGGTGAAGGTCGGCACCTCGTCGATCACCGCGGACTCGGGCGCGCTGGACGACGCCGCGCTCCGGAAGCTGTGCACCGAGCTGGTGCGGCGCGCGGCGGGCCGGCCACGAGGTGCTGCTGGTGTGCTCCGGCGCGATCGCGGCCGGCATGCCCGCGCTCGGGTTCGACCGCCGGCCCACGGACATCGAGACGCTGCAGGCGGTGGCCGCGGTCGGCCAGCCCCTGTTGATGGAGCGCTTCGGCGCGATCCTCGGCGAGGAGCAGGTGGTGGCGGGGCAGGTCCTCGTCACGCCGTACGACTTCGGGCACCGGGCCCAGTACCTGCACGCGCGCGACACCCTGCGGCGGCTGCTCGAGCTCGGCGTGATCCCGATCGTCAACGAGAACGACACCGTGGCCGACGACGAGATCCGGTTCGGGGACAACGACCGGATCGCGGCGTTGGTCGCGAACATGGTCCGGGCCGAGGTGCTCGTGCTGCTCACCGACACCGCCGGGCTGTTCACGGCCGACCCTCGGGTCGACGCCGACGCGTCGCTGATCGAGGAGGTCCACGCGGTCGACGAGGCGCTCGAGCTCGTCGCCGGGGGGTCCGGCTCCGTGCGGGGGAGCGGTGGCATGGCGAGCAAGCTCGCGGCGGCGAAGATCGCATCATGGTCCGGCGTGCGTGCGGTGATCGCCGCCGCGGACCAGCCGGGCGTGCTGACCGATGCGCTCGCCGGGGTCGCGGTCGGCACCGTCGTGCAGCCCCACGCGGAACGGCTGCCGAGCCGCAAGCTGTGGATCGCGTTCGCGGTGGGCGCGGAGGGTCGCGTCATCGTGGACGACGGCGCGCGTCGCGCGCGCTGGTGTCACAAGGGCGTTCGTTGCTCGCGGCGGGGGTGCGCGACGTCGACGGCGAGTTCGATGCCGACGCCGCGGTCGAGATCGTCGGCGAGGACGGACGCGTGTTCGCGAAGGGCCTCAGCCGGTACGCGGCAAAGGGGCTGCGATCGGTCGCGGGCCGGCGCTCCGTCGACCTGCCCGACGGCTCGCCGGCCGAGGTCATCCACCGCGACGATCTCGTCGTCCTCGGCGATTAGGGGGTCGGGCCCGGACCGGTCCGGTTCCTCACCGGGCTCACGGATCGTGGTCAAATCCGCGAAAGACGAGGAAATTCTTGCCTTGTCCTGTGTCGTCGGTCACACTGTGCGAGGTTCTCGTCCGCCGGAACGGGGGGAGGCCTTGTGAGACCCCCGCTCGATGAGCGGATTCGGGGCTCACCAGGCCCACGGTAGGACGGGGAGCGCGGAGCCGCAGGCGGCATTGTCGCTGCGGCTCCGCCCGCGTCTGCACTCCGGAAGGTCTCCGGAGGGCGGCCTCCGGACCGCGTGCTTGCCGGCGCCCTCCAGCGGCTTTCCGAAGGTCTCTGGAGGGCGGCCTCCGGACCGCGTGCTTGCGCGCGCCCTCCAGCGGCTTTCCGAAGGTCTCTGGAGGGCGGCCTCCGGACCGCGTGCTTGCCGGCGCCCTCCAGCGGTCTTTCGCTGCGGTGCTGGGCCCTCTTCGAGAGACTTGACCGGGCGGTCAAGGATTATGCTCGGCTCCATGCCCGTCGCCGCTGTGACCGAGATGGGCCGGAGGGCCCGCGCCGCCGCGAAGATCCTGGCCACCGCCTCGACCGGGGCCAAGGATGCCGCCCTGCTGGCCGCGGCGGACGTCCTCGAGGAGCGGACCCCCGAGGTCCTCGCGGCCAACCGCGCCGACCTCGACGTGGCCACGGCCGCCGGCACGGAGGCGGGCCCGCGCGACCGCCTGCGCCTCTCCGAGGACCGCATCCGGGCCATGGCCGCCGGCCTGCGGGACGTCGCCGCGCTCCCGGATCCCGTCGGCGAGGTCCTGGACGGGTGGCGGCGCCCCAACGGGCTCGAGATCGAGAAGGTCCGAGTGCCGCTGGGCGTCGTGGCGATCATCTACGAGAACCGCCCGAACGTCACCTCGGACGCGGTCCGGCCTCTGCCTGAAATCGGGCAACGCGGCGCTCCTGCGGGGATCGGGAACGGCGCTGCGCACGAACCTGGCGGTCGCAGCGGCGCTGCGGGAGGGCTTCGCCAAGGCCGGCCTGCCCGAGGACTCGCTGGTGCTGGTGGACGACGCGTCCCACGAGACCGCGATCGAGGTCATGCAGCTGACCGAGTACGTGGACTGCCTGATCCCGCGCGGCGGCGCGTCGCTGATCCAGTCCATCCGCGAGCACGCGACGGTGCCGGTGATCATCGACGGCGACGGGAACTGCCACGTCTACGTGGACGACGCCGCGGACCTCGACATGGCCTTCGACATCGTGCTCAACGCGAAGACCCACCGTCCGAGCGTGTGCAACGCCGCGGAGTCGCTGGTCGTGCACGAGGCGATCGCGGACGACTTCCTGCCGCGCGTGGCCGATGCGCTCATCGCCGAAGGCGTGGAGCTGGTGGGCGACGAGGCCTCCCGGCAACGGGTGCCCGCGATGGGCGCCGCAACCGAAGCTGACTTCGCGAGCGAGTTCCTGGCGCTGCGGCTGAGCGTCGCGACGGTGCCGACGCTCGCCGCCGGGATCGACCACGTGAACCGGTACGGCAGCGGCCACACCGAGGCGATCGTCACCGCGGAGCCTGGACTCCGCCCGCCGCTTCACCCACGAGGTCGACGCCGCGGCCGTCGTCGTGAACGCGTCGACCCGGTTCACCGACGGCGAGCAGTTCGGCTTCGGCGCGGAGATCGGGATCTCGACCCAGAAGCTGCACGCCCGCGGGCCCATGGGGCTGCGCGAGCTGACGACCTACAAGTACCTGATATGGGGCGATGGACAGGTGAGGAGCTAAGTGGCGGAGAGATTCAGCTCGGTGGACGACGTGGTCACGCGCCTTCGGACCGCGGACTACCTCGCCGACACCGGCATCGCAGGGGTCATGTACCTCGCCGACCGGCTCGAGAAGCCGGTGCTGGTCGAGGGACCGGCCGGCGTCGGCAAGACCGAGCTCGCGAAGGCGGTGGCAGAGGTCACCGGCTCACGGCTCATCCGGCTCCAGTGCTACGAGGGCCTCGACGAGTCCAAGGCGCTCTACGAGTGGAACTACAAGAAGCAGCTGCTGCGGATCCAGGCCGACCGGGAGCACGAGTCCGACTGGGAGACCGTCGAGGCGGACATCTTCGGTGAGCAGTTCCTCCTCACCCGGCCGCTGCTCGAAGCGATCCGGGCGAAGGAGCCGATCGTCCTGCTCATCGACGAGGTCGACCGGGTCGAGGTCGAGACCGAAGCGCTCCTGCTCGAGGTCCTCTCGGACTTCCAGGTCTCGATTCCGGAGCTCGGCACGATCGTGGGCACGCAGCGGCCCATCGTGCTGCTCACCTCGAACAACACCCGTGAGCTGTCCGAGGCGTTGAAGCGGCGGTGCCTGTACCTGCACATCGACTACCCGGAGCTCGAGCGTGAGAAGGAGATCGTGCGGGTCCGCGTCCCCGAGATCGACGACGCGCTCGCCGAGCAGATCGCGCAGGTGGTGCGCTCGATCCGCGCGCTGGACATCAAGAAGGCGCCCTCGATCTCCGAGACGATCGACTGGGCCCGCACCCTGCTCTACCTCGGGCACGACTCGGTGGATGCCCAGGTCATCGACGAGACGCTGCACGTCCTGCTGAAGTACCAGACCGACATCGCGAAGGCCCGCAAGGAGCTGGTGAACACGCCGAAGATCGGTACGGGGCTCCCGGCGTCACGAGGGTGATCCCGTGCACTTCGGGAAGCTGGAGCACGCCATGACCCGCAACGAGATGGAGATCACCTCGGGCGTCGGCGACGGGGTGATGCTCGACGTGCTCCAGGGCTTCGTCCATGAGCTGCGCGCCGCGGGGCTCCCGGTCTCGATGACCGAGAACCTCGACGCGATGCGCGGCGGTCGAGCAGATCCCGCTCGACCGAGCGGGAGGCGTTCCGTGAGGTGCTCGCGGCGACGCTGGTGAAGAGCTTCCGGCACCGGCGCGCGTTCGACACCGTGTTCGACGTCTACTTCTCGCTTGTACACCGGCGGCGTCGACGGCGACGGCGAGTCGGGCGGGGAGGCCGGCGACCCGGACGAGGCCGGCGGCGTGCCCGGCCAGCAGGGCAGCGGTGGCTCGGGCGAGGGGATGAGCAACGAGGAGCTGGCCGAGATGCTCATGGCCGCGCTCGATGAGCATGGACCAGGAGCAGCTGCGCCAGCTCGCGGCGATGGCCGTCACCCGGTTCGCGGGCATGGAGCCGGGGCGCCCGGTCGGCGGCACCTACTACCTGTACCGGACCCTGCGGCAGCTCGACTACGACGCGCTCGCCGGCCGGCTCATGGAGCGCGCGGCCCAGCAGGGCCAGGGCGGAGACGCCGAGGCCGACGCGGAGGACGACCTTCAGGCCCGCTTCGCCCGCGAGGAGTACGAGCGCCGCCTGCGGGAGCTGCGCGACATGATCGAGGCGGAGATCCGGCGCCGGCTCGTGGCCGACCGCGGGGTCGAGGCGATGGCGCGCACGTTGCGCAAGCCGCTGCCGGAAGACATCGATTTCATGCACGCGTCGCGCGAGGAGATGCAGCAGCTCCAGCGCGCGATCGAGCCGTTGACCCGCGCGCTCGCGGCCCGGCTCGCGCAGCGGCGAAAGCGCAAGAACCGTGGGCAGCTGGACTTCCGCTCGACGGTCCGCCATTCGCTGTCCTACGGCGGTGTGCCCGCGGAGCCGAAGTTCAAGAGCCCCCGTCCGTCGAAGCCGGAGATCATGGTCGTTGCCGACATCTCCGGTTCGGTCGCGAGCTTCGCCCGGTTCACGTTGCAGTTCGTCTACGCGATCGCCGGGCAGTTCTCGAAGGTGCGGTCGTGGGTGTTCATCGACGGCATCGACGAGGTGACCCGTTTCTTCCAGGAGGCCGACGAGCTCACCGAAGCGATCCAGCGGGTGAACACCGAAGCCGACGTCGTGTGGGTCGACGGGCACTCGGACTACGGCCACGCGTTCGAGGTCTTCCGCGATCGGCACCTGACCGAGATCACCGCGAAGACCTCGATCATCCTGCTCGGCGACGCGCGGAACAACTACCACGCGTCACAGGCCACCGTGCTGAAGGATCTGCGTCAGCGGGCCCGCCGCGTCTACTGGCTCAACCCCGAGCCGCGCGGCTACTGGGACACGGGCGACTCCATCGTGTCGGAGTACGGCGTGTACTGCGACGCGGTCTTCGAGTGCCGCAACCTCCGTCAGCTCCAGCGCTTCGTCGCCGCGGTCGTCGAAGCCTGACCCACCCCGCCCCCGCCTTTTGGCGTCGTTACTTCACCCCTGCGGTGTACTTCCGACGCCAAAACAAGGTCGGGTCAGACGGGGTCGCGCCACATGGTCCAGACCGGAGGGCCGGAGCGCACGGGGTGCAGCGTCTCGCGGAGCTCGAAGCGGTGGCGGGCGTACCACGCGAGGTTCCGTTCCTTGTCCGTCTCGAGGTACGCGGGGATCCCCTGCGCGTCGAGCGGTTCGAGCGTGTGCGCGATCAGACGACTCCCGAGACCCTCGCCCTGCCGGCGCGGGTCCACGCCCAGGATGGCCAGGTACCAGTGCAGGTCCTTGGGGTGCACCCGATCGGTTGCGCTGAGGTAGCGCATCGAATCGGGGACGCGGCTCGGAGCCCAGGGAAAGAGCCGGGCCAGGCGAGCGAGGAGGACGGCCTGACGCCGCGGGGTGACCGGGTAGCCCTCCGGGGGCAGCCAGCACGCGGCACCGATGACGTCGCTCCCGTCGACGGCGACGTGGATCTGTCCGAACGGGATCGCGTCGAGCAGCGTGCCGCGGAACGTCCCCGCAGTGATCTTGAGCCGAGCCGGACCCTTCGGGAACAGGAACTCGAAGATGGGGGAGTCATCGAAGGAGCGGGCCAGCATCCGCGCGGTCTCGTCCACCCGGGCACGGTCCAGCGGCTCGATCGTGATGGTGTCCACCGAGCGCGGAGCCTACCGGTGCGACTCCACGACACCCTCACCCGCGGCCGACGCGGAACCGGGGTCCGCGCCCGACTCGAGGAGCTGCCACGCCCGGTCGGCGACGCGGGCGAGCGCGAAGAGCTGGGCCCGCTCCCGGAGCCGGAAGGTCTGGCCGTCCCGACCGACGAGGAGCATCGCCCCGAGGTGCTCGAGGGTCGCGATCGCGAGGTCTCCCGGGCCGCTCTCGCCCTCCGCGACCGACGGTGATGCCATCGTGCCGGTCGCGAGCGTGTGCAGCTGGTCGGGATTCGGAGCGTCGCCCTCGGACGCGAGGAGCTCGGTGCCGCGCAGCAGCACGCTCCACTCCGCGAGGAACTCCTTGCGGATCTGCGCGACGAGCCGCTCGCCCAGGGCGGCCGTGGTCGGCGCCTCGCAGAGGGTCGCGGCGGACTGCAGCGCGTCGAGGCGGGGGTCGGGGAAGCGCCCGACGATCCGGACCTCCTCGACCGAGGCGCCATCGACCTCCTCGACCTCCTTGACGAGGACGGCGACGAGGTCGAGGTCCGCGAGGCGCACGGCGAACTCGTCGATGACCACGCCCTGGTCGCGCTCGAGCACGTCGATGCCGACGATGTCGCCGCGGACCGCGCCGATGCGGGAGGCCACGAGTCCCAGAGCACCCGGACGATCCGGGAGCCAGACGCGCACCAGCACGTTTGCTGACTCACCCATGCACACCACCTTACGGAGGCGATGCATCCTCAGCATTACGGTGATGTGAACAGGGTCGGCCCGTATGCTCCAGGCGTGCAACGACCGCCGGAACGTTGGGGGATCCTCGGCGGGACCTTCGACCCGGTCCACGTCGGCCATGTTGTCGCGGCCGTGGACGTCCGCGCCGAGCTGGGCCTGGATCGGGTGCTGATGGTGCCGGCGGGGGACCCGTGGCAGAAGCGGGGCCAGGTCGTGGCGTCGCCGGAGCAACGCTTCGAGATGGCCGAGCTGGCGGCCGCCCCGCTGGAGGGGATCGAGGTCTCGCGGGTGGAGATCGACGCCGCCGGCCCTTCCGTGACCGCCGACACCCTCGAGCGGCTGCAGACCGACGGGCGCGAGCTCGTGCTCCTGCTCGGTGCGGACGCGGTCGCCAACATGCCGACCTGGCGGCGCCTCGACGAGACCCGTGAGCTCGCGGCGATTGCCGTGGTGGAGCGGGCCGGGGAGCACGCGGCGCCCCCGGGACCCGGTTGGCGCTTCGAGCACGTGACGATCCCCCGCCTGGACGTCTCGTCGTCGGAGATCCGGCGCCGGGTCGGGCTGGGCCTCCCGATCGACGGGCTCACGCCCGCATCCGTGGTGAAGTTCATCCGGGACGAGGGCCTCTACACTCTGGGCTGATGGCGCAAGGTGTGAGCGGCTCGGTGCTCGACGAGCCTGCCCACCCGACCCGGCGGGAGCGGCGCCAGAAGTCGCGTCCCGGACACCCGGTCGCGCCGGGCGAAGGCCGCGCCCGATCCCGAGCGGCGTGACGGGGCGGCCGGCGCCCGCCAGGCCCGTCGGGTCCGGGAGGAGAGCCGTCGATTCTGGCTGGTGCTCATGCCGGCGGTCGCGCTGCTGCTGGCCGTGGTCGTGGGCCTCGGTGCGCTGATCCGGACGAACGACGACACCGGGACCTCGAAGGCCACGCGGGCGGGCGCGGCGGGGGCGACGCACACCGGGTCGACGCTGCTGATCGGGCACCGCGGCGCGGATGGGCGCATCGACGTGCTGATGCTGGTGGGCGCGACGCGCCAGGCCTCCTCCGTGCTGCTGCTCCCCGTGGCCACGCAGGTCGAGGTGCCGTCGCTCGGGCCGCAGGTGCTCGCGGACCTGGCGAACGAGGGCGGCAACGGCTTGTTGCAGACGACCATCGAGAACGTGCTGGGTGTCGATGTGGGAAAGACGGTGATGTTCGACGACGCGACGCTGAACGCCGCGCTCGCCGTCGCGGCGCCGCTCCCCGTCCAGCTCCACCGCTCGGTCGAGTTCGCGGGCAGCACGGACCCGGCGGTCCCGGCCGGCGGCCACACGCTGGCGACGGGGGAGGCGGCTCGGCTGCTGGTGGCGCAACAGCCCGGCAGCGAGCTCGACCGCCTGGTCACGGTCCAGGACGTCATGGACGGATGGCTGCAACGACTCCGCAACCCTGCCGTAGCCCGGCGCACCGCCACCCTGCAGCCCGCGCTGGCGGGGTTGGTCGCGGCGGCGAAGCCGTCGGATCGTCGCACGGACACGCTGCCGGTCGAGTCGGTGGCCACGGGCGGCAGCGAGCGGTTCGGCGCGCGCGCCGGCGATGTCCGCCGGTACGTGCAGAGCGCCTTCCCGGATGCGTTGCTCGACGGGGGTGCCCGGCGACCCCGGGTCGAGGTGCTGAACGGCACCGGCGCGGTCGGTCTGGCGCAGACCATCGCGGGCCGGATCGTCCCGGCCGGCGGGCAGGTCACGCTCACGGGCAACGTCGACGAACTTCGGCCTCACCGATACGCAGGTCGTGTACTACCGGAGCCGGGATCGGGCCGCGGCCGAGCGGATGCTCCACGCACTGGGCTGCGGCGCCCTCAAATCGGCCGTTACGCCCATCGGGGTGGTCGACGTCACGATCCTCGCCGGGGCAGACTGCTTCCGGACCGGGACACCCCCCGGCCCATGAGTGGGGAAGGAAGCCACCTGGACTCCCATCGACGGGCCGTCACCGCGGCGAGAGCAGCCGACGACAAGAAGGCCGAGGACACGATCGTCCTCGATGTCGGCGACATCATCGGGATCACCGAAGCCTTTGTGATCACCAGCGGCTCGAACACCCGCCAGGTGCGCACGATCTGCGACGAGATCGAGGCGGCGCTCAAGCGTGAAGGTGGCGTCGCCCCGCGCAACACCGAGGGGCTCGACGACGCATCGTGGGTCCTGCTCGACTACGGCGATCTCGTCGTGCACGTCTTCCTCGCCGAGACGCGCGAGTACTACGACCTCGAACGCCTGTGGACCGACGCCCCCCGGATCGCGTGGGAGCCGACCGGGCGCGAGGCGAGGGCCGTCTAGCTCGAGGGCGTCGAGGTCGACGTCGTCGGGGCCTCGGGGGTCTCGACCCAGGGCCGCATCGGGACACCCCGCTCCCCGAGGGCGTCCTTCAGCTCCCGGACGCCGATGTTCCGGTCGAGCCGGGGCGAGTAGAGGATCGAGCTGATGATGGCCGCGGAGGCACCACCCTTGGTCAGGCCGTCGGCGATGTGGTCGGCGTTGCCGGCGCCGCCGGACGCGATCACCGGAACGTTGACCGCGTCCGCCACCGCCCGTGTGATCTCGAGGTCGTAGCCCGACGCGGTCCCGTCGTTGTCGATGCTGTTCACGACGATCTCGCCCGCACCGAGTCCTTCGCCGCGCTTGCACCCACTCGACCGCGTCCATGCCGGTCGCGACGCGCGCGCCGTCGATGAAGACCTCGTAGCCGCTCCGGATCTCCGGCACTCGGTGCCGACCCGCTTCACCTGCGTGCTCAACACGATGCACTGACGGCCGAACGCCTCGGCCCCCTGACGGATGATGTCGGGCTCGCGCACCGCCATCGAGTCGATGCTGATCTTCTCGGCCCCGGCCTTGAGCACCTCGAACATGTCGTCGATCGAGCGGATGCCGCCGCCGACGGTGAACGGCACGAAGACGTGCTCGGCGACGCCGCGGACGGTCTCGAGGTCGATCTTGCGCTTCTGGGCGCTCGCCATGATGTCGTAGAAGACGATCTCGTCGATCTGGTCGTCGTAGAGCCGGCGACCGAGGTCCGTCGGCGGGCGCGACGTCGATGTTGTCCTGGAACTGCTGGGCCTTCGTGACCCGTCCGTCGACGACGTCGAAGCAGGCGATGAGGCGCTTGGTCAGCACGGCGCGCCGTCCCAGGCCGCGAACCCACGCAGCAGTCGGAGGCCGAGCTCGCCGCTCTTCTCGGCGTGGAACTGGGTCGCGATCATGTTGTCGCGCGCGACCACCGAGCAGAACTCGACTCCGTAGCTGGTGGTGCCGAGCACGTCCTCGTCGTTCGCCGGGTACCGCGTAGTACGAGTTCACGAAGTAGCAGTAGGTGGAATCCGGCAGGCCGGCGGTGACGGGATGGGCGCGGGTGAAGCGAACCGCGTTCCAGCCGATCTGGGGAACCCGATCGGTGTCCGGGAACCGCCGCACCTGGCCCGCGAGCCAGCCGAGGCCGTCGGCCGGTCCTTCCTCGCTGCGCTCGAACAGCACCTGGAGCCCGATGCAGATCCCGAGGAACGGGAGCCGGTCGTCCAGCACCCGGGCCCGTAGCGGCTCGATCAGGTCGGAGTCCCCGAGCGAGGCGATGGTCGCGCGCGCGGCGCCGACGCCGGGGAGGATCACCCGGTCGACGGCGGCGAGGCCCGCCGGCTTCGTCGACGAGTCGGGCGTCGAGCCCCAATCGCTCGAGCGCGTACATCACGCTCGGGGCGTTGCCGGCGCGGTAGTCGATGACGCCGATCATCCTGAGCTCCGAGGGCCTGACGGGGTGGGCACGATCGCTCGAGTCTACGGAGTGCGAAGTTCCGGCGCTCAGAATGGTTTGAGCGCGTAGACGCGCACCGGGCCGCTCCGGTGGATGACCTGGTACGGGTACTGCGTCTCACTGACGAGGCAGTCCATGTGGTACCTCGCCGCGATGGCGTCGATCTGCCCGGTCGTGAGCTTGTCGTACGCGGCGCGCAGCTTCGGCAGGTCGCCGTGGTAGTTCGAGCCGGCGAAGTACTTCGGACTCCGCCGACGAGCGCGTCGATGCGGCTTCTTCCACTCGGCGAGCCGGTCGTAGGGGATCGCCTGCCAGTTCGCGACCTGTGGCCCGCTCGCTCCGGTCGAACGCGTCCTGGCGGTCGACCGGGACGATGCAACGCACGTCCTTCGGCGTGTTGACCCGGATCCAGTCGAAGGCTTCGGCGACGTGATCCACGGTGGTCCACGCGGCGTAGTTGCGCCGGATCATCCGGGGCGCGGCGAGGAGTGGCGACGTGGGGAAGATCGCGATGATGAGCGTAGCCGCGAGCACGAGGGTCGCGTTCCGCCGGGCGCGCCGGCGTCTCCGCCGGTCCTCGCCCGACGGCCGGGCCAGGCGACGCGCGAGGCAGAACGCCTGGAAGAAGAAGATCAGCGGGATCATGATCGGGAACGACCGCAACGGCATGAGCCGGAGGTAGCCCCAGAGGTCCAAGGCGCGGGCGGGGTACGCCAACGCGAATGGGATCGCCGCCGCGATCTGGAACGCGGCGAAGAACCGTTGGGTGAGGTCCTTGTTCGACTTCGAGTACGACCAGAGGTTGAACGCGAGCATCGCGGCGAGCGACACGCGACGTGCAGGACGACCTGGGCCCCGGGCCACGTCTCTCCGCCGAAGAACGGATCGGTGTGGTACGGGATCGCCTGGAGGATGACGAAGCGCTGCATCGCCGTGGACGCGTTGCCGCTGGCCGCGAGCCCGCCGAGGATGCCGGGGATCGCGACGAGCAGCGCGAGCCAGCCCACTTCAGCGCGCGGATGCGGGTCTCCGGAAGGGCGAGCAACGCGAGGCCGCCGGCCCACGCGGACCACAGCCCGACCGCGGGATGGAAGCTCACGGTGAGGCCGAGCAGCGCGAGCCCGAGCGGGATGCGGTTGCGGGTGATCGCAAGCAGCGCGCCGAGGAGGCAGACGTACGCGACCGTCTTCGCCTCGAAGGTGCCGAGGACCCATTCGTTGCCGACCAACGCCTGGTTGCTGAGCAGCCAGAGCGCGATCGCGAACGTCGCGGGCCACACCGGCAGCCCGAACCGGGTGCCGAGGCGGATCAGCAGGAAGCCGAGGACGGGCCAGAACACGAGGCGCCCGAGCCATCCGAACGCATTGACGGAGAGCACGCCGGCGATCGGCGCGAAGAGGTGGTCGAAGAGCCAGTGCTCGCCGAAGGAGCCGCCGAAGGTCCAGTCGCCGCGGAGGTAGCTGGGGTCGGCGACGCGCCGGACGAGGGGGAGGTACAGCTCCTCGCTCAGCCGGGGGACGGGTGACCCGTACAGGAGCAGGGTGACGCCGAGGATGAACAGCGTCGGAAGGACGAAGTGGCGCGGACCCAATCCGGCTCCGCGTTCCCCTCTGCACCGTCACATTGGTCATCCGGGCCTGGACTCTAGGTCCGACGTGCCCGAATTTCCGCGCCGGGTGCTCCCCGTTGCGTCAGACGCGCGGGACGTAGAGAGGTGGTGCCGGCAGAGCCCGTGCTGGCGGCGCGGCTGGTCGCAACCGTCGACGATGCACGCGCGGACGCGCCTGGCGCCGTGCTCCCAGTAACTCAAGAGCTGCGCCCGCCACTCCAGGTACTGCTCGCGCTTGTGCGAGATCGGCAGATGCACGTCCATGAACGGGATCGTCACCTCGACGTGATCCAACAGGCTCTGAATCGCAAAGGCGCACTCGTCGTCATAGTGCGGTTTCCGTCGTGCGTACCGGAAGATGCCACCGCAGCGGAAGTACTCCTGCAGCCCAAAGCACGTCGCCGCGTCGGATGCGCCGAGCCCAACCGCGAACCTGTATCGACGTCCACCATCGGTGGTGCTGAACGTTCCTTCTGCCGCGACGAAGCCACCGATAAACGAGGCGATGTGCTCAGTAGCCGGTGGCACGGTAGTAGTGGGATCGACAGAGCGAGCGGCCTCGCACCAACCCGCTGCAGCCCGGGACTGAGCACTGCGATCGTCCCCGGCCGTGCTGGGTGGGTCGTCGCGCTTCGTACACCTCGATCGAGTCCCGCCATGCCTCGAACTGTCGGCGCTTCTGGCACGGAAGCAGGAAGCGGTCAGCGAAGGGAATCGTGGCGGCTCGGTGGCCGCGCAGTGACGAGATCGAGAACACGCTCAGCGGCTGATGGTGAACCCGGCCGGGGGGCTTGTCGTGGATGGTGCCGTGGCCGAGGAACATCGCGAGCGCCTCGAGCACTGGACGGTCGCGGCGGGCGATCGTGACCGCGAAGCCGAAGCACAGGCGGTCGGATCCGTCCTGAACGAACCGCGCTTTCTGCCGCCGGGTTCCGAACCAGCCCTCGCCGGCCACGAAGCCTGCCAACGTGAAGCCGATCGATCTCCAGACCCGATGAAAAGGTTGGGTTGCATCGGTGGAGCTGAGGGGAATTCGAACCCCTGACCCCGTGCATGCCATGCACGTGCTCTACCAACTGAGCTACAGCCCCGTGAGGGACCTCCAAGTTATCAGCCGTCTCGCCGGCGGCTGCGGTCTCGCACACGGAGCACATGCCCGGACCCTAAGCAGGGGTTGGGACAGTCATGATGCGCGTACGCTCGGCCGACGATGACTGAAGCCGATGCGCGACGAGACGAAGAGCTCCCCACCTACCGGTACGACGCCCGGCTCGCGAACGAGATCGAGGCGAAGTGGCAGGACCGGTGGGAGGCCGAGCACACCTTCTGGGCGCCGAACCCGGAAGGCCCGCTGAGCGAGGGGTTCGCCGCGGTCGCGGACCGCAAGAAGCTCTTCGTGCTGGACATGTTCCCGTACCCGAGCGGGGCGGGCCTGCACGTCGGTCATCCGCTCGGGTACATCGGCACCGACGTCTACGCGCGCTTCAAGCGGATGACCGGGCACAACGTGCTGCACGCGATGGGTTACGACGCGTTCGGTCTCCCGGCCGAGCAGTACGCGGTGCAGACCGGCCAGCACCCGCGCGTCACGACCGAGGAGAACGTCGCGACCATGCGCCGGCAGCTCCGCGCGCTCGGCCTCGGTCACGACCCGCGCCGCAGCGTGGCGACGACCGATCCCGGGTACTACCGCTGGACGCAGTGGATCTTCCTGCAGCTCTTCGACTCCTGGTACGACGAGGACGCCGACCGCGCCCGCCCGATCGCCGAGCTGATCCCGCGGCTCGAAGCCGACCCGGACGATCGGGTGGGCCGATCTCTCGACCCGCGAACGGCGCGAGCTCGTCGACGCGAACCGGCTCGCGTACCTCGACGAAGCGGCGGTCAACTGGTGCCCCGCGCTCGGGACCGTGCTCGCCAACGAGGAGGTCACGCCGGAGGGACGCAGCGAGCGGGGGAACCACCCCGTCTACCGGCGCCCGCTGAAGCAGTGGATGCTGCGCATCACCGCCTACGCCGAGCGGCTCCTCGCCGACCTCGACCTGCTCGACTGGACCGACTCCATCAAGCTGATGCAGCGCAACTGGATCGGTCGCAGCGAGGGCGCGGAGGTCGACTTCGGCGTCGAGGGTCACGAGGACACCACCATCACGGTGTTCACCACCCGGCCCGACACGCTGTTCGGCGCGACCTACATGGTGCTCGCGCCCGAGCACCCGCTGGTCGACGACATCACGCCCGCGGAATGGCCGGGCGCGTCGCTCGGCGAGGACATCAACGACATCCCGCCGTCGTGGCGGGGCATCTTCGGCTCCGAGGCCGGGCCGGCCGCGGCGGTGCAGCCGCTACCGCGAGTTCACCGATCGCAAGAGCGAGCTCGAGCGGCAGGCCGAAGGGCGGGAGAAGACCGGCGTGTTCACCGGCGCGTTCGCGACGAACCCCGTCAACGACCAGCCGATCCCGATCTTCGTCGCCGACTACGTGCTCATGGGCTACGGCACCGGGGCGATCATGGCCGTCCCCGCGCACGACCAGCGCGACTTCGAGTTCGCGCAGGAGTTCGACCTGCCGATCCGCTCCGTCATCCAGCCGCCGCCGGCCTGGTTCGAGGCCGAGGGCATCACTCCCGACACGGACGCGGCGGACTGGCCCGACGTTCAACGGTGACGGCGTCGCGGTCAGCTCGGCAAACGACGAGGTCTCGCTCGACGGGCTCGGCGTCGCCGACGCGAAGCAGAACGATCACCGAGTGGCTCGAGGCGCAGGAGCTCGGTGCGGCGACCGTCACCTACAAGCTGCGCGACTGGCTGTTCAGCCGCCAGCGCTACTGGGGCGAGCCGTTCCCGATCGTCTACGACGAGGAGGACCTGCCGATCGCGGTGCCCGAGTCGATGCTGCCGGTCGAGCTGCCCGAGATCATCGACTTCGAGCCCGAGATCGTCGCCGACGACGCCGAGAGCGTCCCCGCAGCCGCCGCTGGCCCGCGCCGACGACTGGGCGACCGTCGAGCTCGACATCGCCGACCCGACTGGGCGGGTGGATCCCCGGGCCCGAAGACCTACCGGCGCGAGCTGAACACGATGCCGCAGTGGGCGGGGTCCTGCTGGTACTACCTGCGCTACCTCGACCCGACGAACGAGAACGAGTTCGTCGTCACCGGCGGCGGAGCAGTACTGGATGGCGCCCCGGTCCCCGGCGGCGTCGACCTGTACGTCGGTGGGGTCGAGCACGCGGTGCTGCACCTGCTCTACGCGCGCTTCTGGCACAAGGTGCTCTTCGACCTCGGGCACGTGTCGACGCCCGAGCCGTTCCAGCGCCTGTTCAACCAGGGCTACATCCTGCCAGCGCGTACGTCGACGACCGCGGCTTCTACGTCGAGGCCACCGGATGTCGTCGAGCGCGACGGGCGCTTCTTCGACGGTGACGTCGAGGTGCAGCGCGAGCACGGGAAGATGGGCAAGAGCCTGAAGAACGCGGTCACGCCCGACGACATCTATCGCGACTACGGCGCCGACACGCTGCGCCTCTACGAGATGTTCATGGGCCCGCTCGACGCGAGCCGGCCGTGGAACACCGGGGACATCGTCGGCGTCCACCGGTTCCTCCAGCGCCTCTGGCGCAACGTGATCGACGAGCAGACCGGCGACGTGCCGCGTCACACGCGAGCCGGCCGACGACGAGACCCGCCGGCATCCTGCACCGCACGATCGCCGCGGTCGCGCGACGACATGGACGACCTCGCGTTCAACACCGCGATCGCGCGGCTGTTCGAGCTCAACAACCGGCTCACGCAGGTCGTCGGCGAGACCGGCGCCGCGCCCGAGGAGTCGTGGTGCCGCTGGTGCTGATGCTCGCGCCCCTGGCACCGCACATCGCCGAGGAGCTCTGGGAGCGCCTCGGCCACGAGGGCTCGCTCGCCTATGAGACTTCCCGACGGCAGATCCGGCGGCTCCCGGTCGACACGGTCGAGATCCCGGTCCAGCTCAACGGCAAGGTGCGGGCGCGCCTGACCGTCCCCGCCGATCTCGACGCGCGCCGCGACCGAAGCCCCGCGCGGCCGACGAACGGGTGGTGGCGCTGCTCGACGGGAAGACTGTGCGCAAGGTGATCGTCGTTCCCGGTC